>CAWJSY010000019.1:0-375241 GCA_963845645.1 uncultured Actinomycetota bacterium | reverse complement strand
TGAGCCGGGGGCGCGACGACGTACGTCAGCACCGTCCGGGTGAAGGTGACGGTGCGGTCGGGGTGGATGGTGGTGTCGTAGCCGGGGTCGTGGATGTGGTGGTGATGTCGCGGGCAGAGTGGCAGTCCGTCGGAATCGGTGCCGCCGCCCGCGCCCCAGGACCTGGGGTGGTGGAGGTGGCACATGGCGGGTGGCCAGTCGCAGTCGCGGGTGGCACAGCCGCGATGCCGCTGGTTGATCGCGATCCGTTGCGCGGGGGAGTGGAACCGGCGGGTGCGGCCGAGGTCGAGGACCTGGGAGTCGCCGCCGAGGACGGCGGGCAGGATGCCGGCCTCGCACAGCAACCGACGGGCGCCGCCGGGCGAGAGGTGCTCGCCGGTGTCGAGGGCGGCCGCTCTCAGGCCGCCGTGAAGGGTCTCCAGCGGCATGGTGACCACGACCGTGGCGGCCAGGCCGCCGGCGTCGGGGAGCCGGTCGAGGGGGTAGCGCTCGACGTACTCCACCAGCGCCTGCCCCAGCCGGGTCGGGGAGGGCCGACCGGGGAGGGGTGCCTGGCCATCAGCGGCGGCCCGGTGCTGGGGGGCGGCGAGGGCGAGCAGGGCCTTCTTGAGCATCGCGGCGGCCGCGGTGGGCAGGGTGAACCGGCCGTGGGTCTTGCCGTGGCCGTCGTCGACCATGCGGAGCGAGGCGGCCTCGTAGGCGGCGGCCTCCTCACGCGCCAGGAGCGCAGCCTCATGAGCGTCGGCGGTCTCGGGGTCGACCACCTCGAGCAGTCGGCGTCCCAGGACCCGGAGGCGCTTGGCGTCGTGGTCGGCTGCCTGGTCGAGCAGGAACGCCTCGGCGCGGGTGACGACGTCGGCCCCGGTGTCGTCGGGGAGCCCGTCGACGGCGTTGACGATGACCGCCGCCTGGTCAGGCAGCAGGTCGCCCGCGGCGAGCGCGGCGCGGACCGGGGCGTGCTTGTCGGTGTCGAGCGCCCGCGCGAGCTGGGTCTTGCGGTGCGCCTCGGCATGGGTCATCCGGGTCTCGTTGGCCCACCAGGCCGCGGTCGAGGTGGCACCGCAGGCGTCCTCCACATGGCGCGTCCGCGCGGCGGCCGCAAGGTCGGCCTCGACGCCGTTGACGCGGGCGGCCAAGCGAGTCAGGGTGGGCAGGCACTCGCGGACCTCGTCGTCGCTCATCGGCCAGGTGGCCACGTCGACGAGCGCGTCGAGCTCGGCGGCCATCCGCGCACACGCCACTGCGATCGGATGACCCGATCCGTAGGTGGTGGTCGTGTTTGCCATGTCTCTATCTCAGCACCGACCACCGACACTGAATGGGGCTCAGAACCCCGATTGCGGGGTTATTCTCAAGTTCGCCGGAAAGAATAATCAGCCGACTGTCACGGCGCCTGGGCCCTGCGTGAGACGCCACCACAACTAGAGGCAAAGCGCTATTCGATCAGACGGTCGCGGGCGGGGTCTCGGACGTCGACGGCATGGAGGCCGCCGCCTGGTTGACCACCCCGGCGGCCTGCTGGCGCACGACCCACGCGTTGTTGAGGGCTTGCGTGCCGCGCTGCATCCGCTTCTTCGCACCGAAGAACGGCCAGCCGTTGAGCAGGAAGCAGAGGATGGGCGACTCGCGGTGACCAGACCCCGCGGCGGCTAGGGCGCTGTTCATGCGGTCCACCACGCCGTAGTTGGCGAACGGAGCGAAGAACCAGGCGAACGGGAACCCGGCGCCGCCAGCCCCGAGCTGCCGGTTCGTCTCCGCAATCCACGTGGCGCGGGCGATGCCAAGCGTGAAGATGGTGACGAGGGTGCCAGGGAAGTCCTTGAGATGGGTCATGCGGTCGAAGGTAGGGCGACGCTCAGGCGGCTGTCCGACGAACGGTGATGGTGGGTATCGCGGTCTAGGCACGCCAGGTCTTCGTCATCCCTCGGCCTCAGCGACCCGTAGCGCGATCGCCGCTCGAGGGCCTACGGCCGCTTAGTTCGATGGCCGCAGCAGGTCTCACAGTGCCGGGAGCAGTCCGAGACAGAGCATGGGAGCCGAACGTGATCATCGTGGCGGGGCACATCATCGTCGACCCGGAAGTGCGTGAGTCCTACCTGGCGGGTTGTCTGGGTGTCGTCCAACAGACGCGGAGCGCTCCAGGCTGCCTGGACTTTGCGCTCACCGCCGACCTAGTCGATCCGGGCCGCATCGACGCGTACGAACGTTGGGAGTCCAAGGAGGCAGTCGAGGCGTTCCGAGGCAGCGGTCCCAGCGACGAGCAGGGCGCCGCGATACTCAGTGCCTCGGTGGCGGAGTACGAGATTGCGAGCGTGCATTCGCTGACCTGACCCGCACCTCTCCAGTTGCACGGCTATGACGCGGCGTGGCTGTGCAGCCAGCTGGCGATGTCAGCCACGTCCATGCCACCGGCCGCGGCGGCGAGCATCATCTGCTCGGCCTCATCGACCGAGTAGGTCAGATTGCGACCGTTGATGAGGTGGAAGACACGGCAGGCGGACCAGGCCAGGCGCTTGTTGCCGTCGACCAGCGCGTGATTGCGCACCGGGGAGTGCAGCAACGCGGCAGCCCTCTCCTCGATTGTCGGATACGCGTCCTCACCGAACACCCTGGTCAGGGGTCGGGCCGCAGTGGCCGCGAGCATGCCAGCGTCCCGGACCGCGACCTCGTCGAGCACGCCCGTGGCGATATCCAGAAAGTCGCCCACGGACAGGTTGTCGATTCGCTCCCCGGTCACTGGCTGAGGCGCTCGAGGAGCTCCTGGTCCTCAGTGCGCACTCGCTCGATGGCCGCGAGCAGTCGCCGGGGACGGTCCGAGACGTACTGGGCGATCGCGGTCTTCGCGACCTCTTGCATCGATCGTCCCTCCTGTTCGGCCTTCGCGCGCAGGGCCTCGCTCACGGTCTCCGACCAAGCCGAGGCACGCCCACTGGCGGCGGTTAACGCAGCTCGAGGGCAGCCAAGCCGACGGTGGCTGGGCCACCGATCGGATCGAGTGGAGGGTGGCTGGTTCACCGCCGAAGCCGATCGACTCTCTTGGCGGCAGTGCGCAATGCACCGATCATGCCCGCGGAAAGGTGGCCAGGTCACCGCCGCACTCCAGGTCGGCGGCCGCCGGTCGACCGTGACCGGGGACGCTCATCGGATCAGGTCGTCACCTGGGCGCGGATGACCTTGCCCGTGGCGTTGCGGGGGAGCGGCTCGGAGGTGATCCGCCAGCCCGACGGCACCTTGAAGTAGGCGAGCTGCTCCTTGGCGTAGGCCACCAGGTCGTCCTCCGACACCGGCTGGTCGGGGTCGGTCACCACCACGGCCTTGACCTCCTGGCCCAGGTCGGGGTGCGGCGAGCCGAGGACGATGCACTCGCGCACGTTGGGGTGCTCGGCCAGCACGTTCTCGATCTCGAGGGGGTAGATGTTCTCCCCGCCGCGGATGATCAGGTCGGAGCGGCGCGACGAGAGCCGGAGCAGGCCGTTCTCCATGATGCCGATGTCACCGGTGTGCAGCCAGCGGTCGTCACGGATCGTGTTGGCGGTGGCCGCCGGGTCGTCCCAGTAGCCGAGCATGTTGTACGCGCTGCGGGCGCAGACCTCGCCCTCCACGCCGTCGGGGACGGCGTTGCCCTCCAGGTCGCGGATCTCCACCTGCACACCCAGGACCGGGCGGCCCAGCGTGCCGGGGTTCTGCGCCAGGTCCATCGGCGTGGCCACGGTGACCGCGGTGCAGGTCTCGGTGAGGCCGTAGCTGTCGACCAGGGCCTGGTTGGCGATCGGGAACGCCGAGCGCAGGCGCTCCTTGAAGGCCGGGGACGACGGCGCCGAGGCGAGCGCGAAGGCGGTCAGCGACGACAGGTCGTAGCCCGACAGGTCGCCGTGCTCGACCAGCCGGTGGGCCATCGTGGGGACGGCGCCCCAGTTGGTGACCCGCTCGCGCTCGATGAGCCGCAGGACCGCATCGACCTCGAAGGCACCCTGGTGCATCACGATCGCGCCGTGGTCGCCCAGCCGCGCGACGACCAGGTTGTGCAGGCCGGCGATGTGGAACAGCGGGAGCGCGAGGAGGTGGCGCCGGTCGCGCGCGGAGACCGGGTCGCCGAACCGCTGGGCGAGGGCGCCGTTGAGCTGGTGGTACTCGATCACGCTGCACAGGTTGCGGTGGGTGTGGACCGCGCCCTTGGGGCGGCCCGAGGTCCCGCTGCTGTAGACGATCGCGGCGGGGTCGTCCTCGGCGACGTCGGCCGTGGGCAGGGCCGCGTCGGGGTGCTTGCGCGCCAGGGCCGGCACGCCCTCCTCGATGGAGAGGATCGGGACGCCGGTGCCGACGAGCGCCTTCGCGCGCTTGGCGTCGGCGACCAGGAGGGCCGGGCTGCAGTGGCCGACGGCGTACTCCGCTTCGCGCGGCGACCACCAGGCGTTGAACCCGACGGCGATCGCTCCGATCGAGACGGTCGCCCAGAAGGTGACGACCCACTCCAGGGAGTTGGCCGCCGCGATCGCGACCCGGTCGCCGGGCTCGATCCCGTGCTCCTCGCGCAGGGCCTGGGCCAGCGAGGACACCTGCTGGGCGTGGTCTCCGAACGACAGGCGCGAGTCCGCGGTGACGAGGTAGTCGCGGTCGCCCTCGGCGACCGACGCGGCCAGCACCTCGTGCAGGGCCCGGTAGCGGTTGCGGAACACCGGGAGCCGGGTCCCGAGCACGTCCTCCTCGACCAGCTCGAAGGGGGCGCCGGGGCCGATCAGGGCCCCCATCACCTGAGCGGGGTCGGGCAGCGCGCGCTGCGCGGTCGCGTCGTTCGTCATGTGGATCTCCTGGTGCGGGTTCGGCTGTGGCGGAGCAAGTGCGCCCAGTCTGTGACACTCCCCACGCTCACGACAGCCGTGGTACCAGTGACCGGGACCCCCGCAGTTTCCGCTGAACGGGACAAGCGCGACCGCCACAGGCCCCACCTCCGCATGCTGTGCCTCACTGCCAGGCCCGTCGGGTCGTGGCTCCGACAGCGAGAGGACAGGTCGTGGGCGTTCTCGACGACAAGATCGCCGTGGTGACCGGCGCCGGGCAGGGAGTCGGCCAGGGCATCGCGCTCGCGCTGGCGGGCGAGGGCGCGGCGGTGGCCGTGCTCGGGCGTACGCCGGAGAAGCTGACGCAGACCTGCGAGCTGATCACCGAGCGAGGCGGCCGCGCCGTCCCGTTCGCGGTCGACGTGACCGACCTGGAGGCGATCCCGGAGGTGGTCGACCGCGTCGTCGAGGAGCTCGGCGGCGTCGACATCCTGGTCAACAACGCCTACAACGGCGCCTACGGCCCGCTCGCCACGATGAGCGACCGGCAGTTCCAGAAGGGCTTCGCCAGCGGTCCCTTCGCTTCCTTCGCCTTCATGCGCGCCTGCCACCCCGAGATGAAGAAGCGCGGGGGCGGCGACATCATCAACCTGGTCACTTCGGCGATGGTGCGCTGGGACCCCACGACGTACGGCGCGTACGCCGCGTCCAAGCAGGCGCTGCGCTCCCTGACCCGCAGCGCGGCGGTGGAGTGGGGCCCCGACGGCATCCGCGCCCTGTCCATCGCCCCGCACGCCCTCTCACCCGGCCTGGCCGGATGGGCCGAGGCCCGGCCAGAAGAGGCCGCAGAGTTCATCAAGTCGATCCCGATGGGTCGCATCGGCGACTGCGAGCAGGACATCGGTCGTGCGGTCGTGGCCCTGGTCGGGCCCGACCTGCGCTACCTGACCGGGGCCACGCTGCCGCTCGACGGCGGGCAGGCGTTCTTCGGATGAGCCCGATGACCCCCGACGACCTGGTGGAGCTCCGGCAGATCGAGGAGCTGAAGTACCGCTACCTGCGGTGCGTCGACCTCAAGCTGTGGGACGAGCTCGCCGACGTCCTGACCCACGACGCGCGCGCCGAGTACGGCGGCGGCGCCTACGTGTTCGAGGGCCGCGACGCCATCCTCGCGTTCCTCGACGCCACGATGTCCTCGACCCGGGTGCTCACCAGTCACAAGTGCCACCACCCCGAGATCACGCTCGGGGCGGACCGGACGACGGCGAGCGGCGTGTGGGCCCTCGACGACATCGTCATCCAGCAGGAGTTCGGGATGACCATCCGGGGCGCAGCCTTCTACGCCGACACCTACGTCAAGGTCGACGGCCGCTGGCTCATCGCCTCCACCGGCTACAAGCGCGTGTACGAGGAGCTCTACCCCCGCTCCAGCGTCCAGGGGCTCCGGATCAGCGCCGAGTACTGGGCCACGGACGGGCGGTCCCGGATCGGGATCGACGACGCCTCGTCGTCCTGACCCGTCCACCCCACCCTTCGACCACAGGCGGAACCCATGACTGAGACTTCGCGACGCACCCAGCTGACCCAGGGTGCGCGGATCCCGCGTCGTCCCCAGGGTTTCGAGCACCTGATGGCCCCGGGGCGGATCGGGGGGATGGACCTGCCCAACCGGATCATCATGGCCGCGATGGACATGAACCTCGCCGAGAACGGCGTGGTCGACCACCGCGACGTCGAGCACTTCGCCGCGCGGGCGCGTGGCGGCACCGGTCTGGTCACCACCGGCACCAGCGCCGTGGCCTACCCCGTGGGGGCCACGACCCGCAAGCAGCCCGGGCTCTCCGACGAGCGTTTCGCCCCGGGGCTGCGCGAGCTGGCCGACGGCATCCACGAGGCGGGCGGAAAGCTGGCGGTCCAGCTCTGCCACCACGGCAAGACGGCCGCGGTCGACACCGCCGACGGCCGGCCGCTGCTGGTCCCGAACGTCGCCATGCCCAAGTTCGACCCCTCCCCGCTGGTCGACACGACGCGGGAGGACCAGGCCCAGCTGGGCACGGCCCGCGAGGGCGGGACCGAGAGCTACCAGGTCGCCACCGACGACGACCTCCGCGAGGTCGTCGCGCAGTTCGCCGACGCCGCCGGTCGCGTCCAGGAGTCGGGTGCGGACGCCATCGAGGTGCACGCCGGCCACGGCTACCTGCTCTCGACCTTCCTCTCCGCCGGCTACAACACCCGCACCGACCAGTGGGGCGGCCCGATCGAGAACCGCGCCCGGCTGGTCTGCGAGGTCGTGGCCGCGGTGCGCGCCCGTGTCGGCCCCGGCTACCCGGTGCTGGTCAAGCTCAACGGCCGCGAGTTCATGCTCGAGAACGGGCTGACCGACGACGAGGTCGTCGCCGCCAGCAGGCTCATCGAGTCCGCCGGCGCCGACGCGATCCACGTCTCGGGCTACTCCCACGACCCGTTCAAGGGGTTCACCTACGGCCCGCTGCCCTCGCTCGAGGCGGCGTACCGCTCGGTCACCCGCAAGGTCAAGCAAGCGGTCAGCATCCCGGTGATCGCCGTGGGCCGGGTCCTGCCGGAGGTCGCCGAGGAGATGCTGGCGGCCGGTGACTGCGACTTCGTGGCGATGGGTCGCTGGCTGCTGACCGACCCCGACCTGGCCGACAAGATCGGCTCCGGCCGCCGGGCCTCGGTGCGTCCGTGCATCAACTGCTACGTCTGCGTCGAGCAGAACTTCTTCAACCAGACCCCGATCTGCACCGTCAACCCCGCGCTGCAGACGCCGACCGAGTCCGAGCTGCCCAAGGCCGAGCAGCGACGGCACGTCGTCGTCGTCGGCGGCGGTCCCGGTGGCATGGAGGTGGCCCGGCTGGCCGCCCGCCGCGGCCACCAGGTGACGCTGCTCGAGCGCGACCGTCGGCTGGGAGGAACCGCGTGGTTCTCCCAGCTGACCACCCCGACGAACGGCCCCTTCCTGGAGTGGCAGGAGCACGAGCTCAGGCTCGAGGGCGTGACCGTGCGCACCGGCTTCGCCGCCACCGTCGACAGCGTGGCCGCGCTGCGTCCCGACCTGGTGGTGGTCGCGACCGGCGCCCAGCGTGACCGGCCCGACGTGCCCGGGGGCGACCTGCCCCACGTGCTCACCGGTGACGACCTGCGCGGCCAGATCACCGGCTCGACGAAGAGCCCCGTGGGTGGCGGCCTCCGGTCGCGGTTCTCGACGACGCTGACGCGCGTGGCCCGCACGCTCGGGCTGCTGGGCGACGTCCGCCGGATCCGCTCCCTGTCGAAGATCTACCTCCCCGTCAGCAAGGAGGTCGTCGTCGTGGGCGGCGGCCTGGTCGGGCTCGAGATCGCGGAGTTCCTCGCCGAGCGCCGCCGCCGGGTCACGATCCTCGAGGAGGGCCGGGTGCTGGGCCTCCCGATGGCCATGCCGCGCCGGCTGGCCACGGTCGGTGCCGTGCAGGACCACGGGGTCACCGTGGTCCGGGGAGCGGTGCTCGAGACGATCGAGCCCGGCCTGGTCACCTTCCGGGTCGGTGACGAGCGGCGTACGGCGCGCGCCGGGACGGTCGTGGTGGCCAGCGGCGTCCGCCCGGACCCCGCGCTCGCCGAGAGCCTGCGCGCGGCCGGACACGACGTCCGGCTCGTCGGTGACGCCGAGGACGTGGGCTACATCCTCGGCGCCGTGCACTCGGCCTGGCGGGTCGCGGGCGAGCTGTAGCAGGGTGCGCCCCTGACCCTGCCGGGCGGGACGACTGCATCCCATCATGGGATGCGTTGCGTAGGATGGTGGGATGAGCACTCAGATCGCTGTCCGTCTCCCCGATGAGTTGGTCGCTTTCCTCGATCGGACGGTGGCCACCGGCAGGGCTCCCAGTCGCGCCGCGCTGGTCGCGGCGGCGGTAGAGCGTGAGATGCGTCGACAAGCTGCCGAGCAGGACGCCGAGGTCCTGCATGAGCACGGAAGCGCCGACGACCTGGACGGTCTGGTGACGTGGAGCAGCACCCACCTCGAGGTCGAGGACTGATCGGTGCGCGAGATCTGCTTGGTGCGTCTGGACAAGACCCGGCCGGCACTGGTCTTGACCCGCGACCTCGCGCGTGCCGCGATGACCAAGGTGACCATCGCCCCCATCACCACCACCGTCAAAGGCTTGTCCAGTGAGGTTCGGGTGGGACCCGACAACGGACTGGAGCACGACTGCGTGGTCGCACTCGACAACGTCGTCACCGTCCCGGTCAACCTCCTCGGCCGCACCGTCGGGTATCTCAGCGCCGAACAGGAGTCGGCGCTGGCACGCGCCGTCGTCCTGGCTTACGACCTCGATCTGCCCCTTCTCGGTTGACGCCGACGCTGGTGTGGCTCATCGGCATGACCGCGGGATTCCGGCAGAGGAGGGCGTTCCCGAAGGGCGTCAGTCCCTGTCGAAGTCCGCGAAGCGGGAGATGATGTTGCCCTCGGCATCCTCCACGACCCACTCGCCCGGCCCGGGGTCGAGGTCGTCCTCTGCCAGCTCCCGTGTCTCAGACGGCTGCCAGTCGTAGCTGTCGTCGTAGACCAAGAAACGTGCCGAGTCAGGCGTGGCGAGGACCTTCTGCCTGAACGGCGTGGCGCGAGGGTCACCCGTCCCGTAGATGCTGCTGATGTAGTCGTCCCACTCGGCTGGGGTGACCACGACCTCGACGGTGCGGGGCACGCCCCGTGCGGTCTGGAAGGTGACCTCGATGCCACCGGGCACCTCGCAGGCGCTCGCCCATTCGTTCACGTACTCGACGAGGCGCTCCCAGAGCCGGTCGTACTTCACAGAGGAAGCATGGACCATCGTGAGCGCATCGGCACGGCCGCGCGAGATTGCGGCTGCGGGCTGTCCAGATCTGGATACCCTGACGTGCGCTCGCCGGAATTCACCGCTGAGGCTCACCGGCAGGCCGCACTCGTAGCGCTGACCCGCCCGAGTCGCGGCAGGTGAGTGCGTCCTTCGGGTCGCCGGGAAACGCTCGATGATCAGGCTAGTGTGCTGGTGTCGGCCCCACCTCCCACGAAGGACGAAGATGAACATGCCTCGTGGTGGACGCCTCACACGACTCGCTTCCGGCGCCGGACGCGTTGTCGTACGAGGACTCACGTTGGTCTTCGGAGTGCTGAGCAGTTCCGCAGGTGAACCACGGCACATGAACCCATCAATCGACTCTCCCGAACGGCGCGAGGACTACCGTCCCTAGCGGCCCCGATGAGCCGCTTGGCGGCACGAGCGTGTGTCACGGGGAGGTTGGACACAGCTCGAAGTCAGCGAATCCGACGGTGCCTGGGCAACCGATCGGATCGAGTGGAGGGTGGCTGGTTCACCGCCCAAGCCGGTCGACCCTCGGCGTCGGTGCGCAATCCACCGATCTTGCGCGCGAAAGGTGGCCGGCTCACCGCCGCACTCCAGGACGGCGGCCGCTGCTGCATTCTGGACCCGGAAAGACGCACCCGATCATCGTCAGATCCGTCAGGCGCTGCTGCTCAGGCGGACGTGCTGGGTGAGACCAGGTCGGCGCGCGCGCCCTCACGGATGCGCAGGATGCTCGCGATGACGCTCTGCAGTCTGGCCACCATTTCCTCGCGGTCCTCGGCGAGTGCCGGCGCACCGCCCTGGACGAGGTCGTGGCTGCCGAGGAACGAGTAGGCCCCCGCGAAGACGGCCTTGCCGATCGAGGCCTGGCTGCTCAGCTCCTGCTGCTTGACCGAGGAGTGCCCCAGTCGCATCGCGCGCGAGACGACCGTGCTCTCGCTGGGGGTGTCCTCCGGCGCGTGCTCCGCGACCGCCCGGGCGACCAGCCAGTAGCCCTCGATGAACGGCAGCAGCGCGGGCGAGACGAGCGGGCGCAGGTCGGCCAGGAAGGCCCGGACCTCGTCGGCGGGGGCGCGCAGCACGTCGGGCCACGCGTCGCCGTACCGCGCCATCTCGGCGTCGATCTCCGCCGCGAAGTCGGCGCTGGGCGTGTGGAAGAACTCGAACTTCGTCGCGTCGCGCAGCCAGCGCAGCTCCTCCCAGAAGGCGTCCTCGCGGGTGTCCGGGTCGTGGTCGGCGACCAGCTCCAGGGCCACCTCGCACAGGGCCTTGTTGACGAAGTAGTGGATGATCGTGTTCCGGTAGTAGCTCGCCTCGGGGTACTGGTCGGCCGGGATCCCGAACAGCGTCTCGGCGCCGTCGGTCAGCCGCTGCACGACTCCGCCCGCGAACGTGTGCTCGGCGATCAGCTCGAGCTGGGTGTTGTCGGGGTGGTCGAAGCTCTCGGCGAGCCGGATGCCGCGGGCTCGCAGCCACGCGAGCAGCTCGCTCATCGACTGGTGGAGCTCGTCGTAGGTCAGCGCCCGCGGCGCGACCCCCAGCAACGTGGTGCAGAGCAACGACGGCAGGGTCACCGGGACCATGCCGTTGGCCCGGCGGGCCACCTCGAAGGCCACCTGGGCCAGCAGCTCGCGGTCGGCCCGGGGGGCCGGGCCCTCGAGCACGACGGGCTCGGCGAAGTCGAGGTAGATGTTGCCCATCGGCGCGCGCAGCCGCTTGAGGTAGCCCATGAACCAGCCGAGGCTCTCCGCCTGCTTGGCCTGGCCCGACTCCTCACGCGCGTAGTCGGTCGTCTCGCCGATCAGGTCGTAGCTGATCGACACCGGGATCAGGTGCAGGTCCTCGGTCTCGGTGGCGTGGGCCGCGTCGATGACGTACTTGAGCAGGCCGTAGCGCGGCCGACCCAGCTTGCCGTTGCGCGACCGGGTGCCCTCGAAGGCCCAGCTGAGCGGGAACCGCTTGCTCATCAGGAAGCCGAGGTACTGCTGCAGGGCCATCTTGTAGACCGGGCTGTCCGAGAACGTACGCCGGATGTAGATGATCCCGGAGCGCTGACCCACCTGGCCGAGCGGTCCCATGGCCATGTTGCGGCCGCCCAGCGAGTGCGGGGCGGGGAAGTCGTGGTCGTACAGCACCGACAGCAGCGCGATGCCGTCCATGTGGGACTTGTGCGTCCACAGCAGGGCGGTGGGGTGGTCGCTCACGGCCGCCCGCGCCCGCTCGAGCTGTTCGGGGTCGACGACCACGCGGGCGTAGCCCAGCGAGGTGATCCACCGGGTCAGCGTGCCCATCCAGTCGATGAAGAACGTGCTGGGCGTGGCCACCAGCTCGCGCAGGTGGTCGCGCGACTCCTGGCGGACCTCGTCGAGAGGCCGGGACAGCGTCGTGGAGAACTCCTCGAGCGCAGCGGTGTAGGCGGCGCTGGTCTCGATGCCCTCGGTCACGAAGCGCGGCACCTTGTAGCGCCGGCCCTGCAGCGTCCGCTCCCGTACGTCGAGGGCGATCTCGGCCTGCCGCAGGACGTGGTCGGCGAGGTCCTCGACCTCGAACTTCGCCCCCCGCTCGTGCTGACGACGGAGCTCCTCCAGGGTGGCTGGAGCGCCCGCGATGCACTCGTAGCCGTCGGGCCGCCAGCGGTGGATGGCCTTGGCGATCTGCTTCTTCGGGTGTCGCGGGTCTCCGATCACCAGGTCGCGGATGCGGGGGGCGGAGCTCTGGGGGTCACGCTCCGGCAGCCACGCCACCCGCAGCGGGACCAGCAGCGTCGACCCGTCGCGGTCCAGCACGGCGCCCAGGGCGGTGTCGAGCCGCTGGCTGCGCTGGCCACGGTCGCGACCGATGTGGACCACGTCGACCGGCGCGCCCGTGCCACGCGGGTCGTTGCGCTTGAGCCAGTCGTGGATGATCGAGCGCTCGACCCGGTGGTGGGTGTCGGCGAGGAACACCACGTCGCGCTCCGCGGTGGGCCACGGGGCCTGGCTGGTCGACGGCTCAGCCATCGCTGCGGCCCGCGCCCTCGCGTCGGTGTCGGTGTCGAGGGCGATGACCGGGGCGAGGTCGGGTTCGACGTCCGTCTCGGCCTCGGGCCAGTCGGCCAGGGTGTCGAGGTAGAGCTGGCGGACCCGGGCGATGTTACGGTCGAGGTCCTTCAGCTTCCAGCGGTCGGTGGGGATCGGCGGCAGGACGGCGACGTCGACCGTGCCAGGGTTCATGCCGGTCGCGTTGACCCCGCCGATCATCTCCGCGTTGCGGATGACGATCGGCACGATCGGGATGCCGGCGGCCATCGCGATCCGGAAGGCGCCCTTCTTGAACGGACCGACCTCGGTCGTGTCGAGCCGGGTGCCCTCGGGGGAGACGATCACCGAGAGCCCCTTCGCGGCCATGTCCTCGATCGGCTTGAGGGCCGCCACCGACCCGGCGCTGTCGCCCTTGTCGACGAACGCGACGTCGAGCAGCCGGCCCAGGGTCCCGACGAACGGGTCCTTGCGTAGCGAGCCCTTCGCCACGGCGGTGAAGTCCTGGCGGACGATGCGCGTCGCGATGAAGGGGTCGAACCCGTTGCGGTGGTTGAACAGGAAGACCGCCGGCCGCACGGACCAGGCGTTCTCCTGGCCGACGACGTTGACCGAGACCCCGTTCAGCGAGAACATCGCGTCGAGCCAGCGACGCGAGATGAAGTTCATCGCGGCGCGCTTGTCCCGCTTGAGCAGGCCCACCGCGAGACCGGTGCCGGCGATGGGGCCCAGCGTGCCGATCGCGGCCAGGCTGCGCAGCGTCGACCCGGCGCCGCGGCTGCTGAACCGCAGCACCGGCCACCCGCGCTTGCGCGCGATCTTCTCCAGACGCTCACCGGGGTTGGTGGGCCGCGGGTTGCCGACCAGGTACATCAGCGCCGCGTCCTCGTCACCGTCGGCGTAGAAGTAGCTGGACTGGAGGTCCAGGCCACGGGCAGCGGCGAAGCGCTGCACGGCCTCCGACTTGCCCTGGCCCCACACGACCGGGGTCTCGATGTCGCCGGTCAACGTCCCGTCGACGATGCGGAAGCGGTTGCAGAGCACGTGCTCGATGCCCAGGTAGGCCGCGACCGGGTCGACCTGGAAGGTCGTCGCCGACGAGCTGAGCACCACCGTGTGGCCGCGGCGCTGGTGGGCGCGCACGACCTCCTTCATCTCGGGGTACATCCGGTCGGCGATCTTCTTCTGGAACAGCCGCAGGCCCATCTCGTCGAGGTCCTCGACCGCGCGACCGGACCAGGCCTGGGCACCGAGCGTCATCAGCTCCTCGAAGGACTGGGTGGTCAGCTCGCCGCCGCGGGCGACCACCCCCAGCGTGCGGGCGATCTCGCGGGCGCTGACGTCGCGCTCGCGCATCCGCTCCTCGGCCAGGTAACGAGCCGTGTAGCCGGCGATCAGGGTGCCGTCGAGGTCGAAGAAGACACCGACCTGCGGGCCTTCCGGACTGGCCTCGATCTCGGCGACCGTGCCGGGCAGGCGCTGCTGCGGGGACGTCATGAGCGGGCTCCCTTCGAGGTCGTCGTGCGGGGACGGCGCGGGGCGGCCGCCCGGGGTGGCTCGGTCACCTCGGCGAAGCCCTCGGCCAGGCCCCGGGCGAACAGCTCCGGCTCGCGGACGGCGGCCGTGTCGTAGTGCACACCGACGAAGCACCGGCCGGCGAGCGTGACCATCGTGATCATCATGGCCACTCCCGGCAGCGGCCCGATGGGCACCGAGCGGGTGATCCGGGCCCCGGCGCTGTAGCGGTCCGAGGGGTGCCCCGGGACGTTGCTCGCCTGGACGTCGATGCCGAGCGCTCCCGAGCCGTTGCCGGCGAGGATCCCCTGCGGGACCCACGCCAGCAGGGGCGCGACGAGGCGACCGGGGTTGATGGTCGACCCGCTGCGGGCGGTGAGGACGTGCTCGCGGATCGTGTGCAGTCGTCGTTCGAGGTCCTGCTCGGCGAGCGGCAGCGGCAGGGTCACGGCCGACCACTGGTTGCCGGCGCCGTCGGAGCCGGCGCTGCGCACGTTGATCGGCATCGCCAGCGGGATCGCGTCGACGGGCACCCCCAGCTCGTCGTGGTAGCGACGCAGCGCGCCGGCCACGCCGGCCAGGTAGGCGTCGTTGACCGAGCACCCGTGCGCCTTGGCCGTGGCCCGGAGGTCCGAGAGCTCGAAGTCGATGGCCTCGAAGCGGCGGTTCAGGCTCCGGCGCTGCAGGAGGGGCGACGGCTCGGCGACCGCGGGGCCGACCAGCTTGCGGACCTCGCCCACGGTGCTCGCGGTGGCGGAGGCCGCCGCCACCGGGTGGCGCGCGGCTCGCGCGGCCGCGCCCACCAGGCGGGCGCCGCGCGACACCGAGCCGCCGACCAGCGCCCGGGGCAGCCCGCGCAGGCCGGACCGGGTCAGCTCGAGCGAGCTGAGGTCCTCGGGGGAGGGGAGGGGCAGCATCGGCAGGTCGGCCGGCTCACGGCTCTCGTCGTGGATCAGCCGGTCGAGGACCAGGCCACCGACGCCGTCGGTGATCGTGTGGCTCATCTTCCACAGGATCGCCGCCTGAGCGTCGTCGGTCTGCAGGCCGTCGACCAGCGTCACCTCCCACAGGGGCCGACCGAGGTCCAGCGGGCTGGCGTGCAGCGTCGCCGCCAGGTCCAGGAGCTGCCGGAAGGTGCCGGGTCCGGGAAGGGCGATCCGTCGGAAGTGGTAGTCGAGGTCGAAGTCCGGGTCGACGACCCACCGGGCCGGGGTGATCGGCACCATCGGCGCGACCACGCGCTGGCGCAACCGCGGGAAGCCCCGGGTCGCACGCTCGAGCAGGGCCCGCAGGCGCTCGGGGTCGGGCGAGACGTCCAGGGTCTCGATGAACATCATCGAGGTCCTCGAGTGGGCGTCCGCGTCGGCGCGGTACAGCATGTGGTCGAAGGCGCTGAGGTCGCGATCGAACGCGATGGCTGGCAGGTCCACGGCTAAGAGCTCCTTGTCATCGCCGCATAGGGTGCTCGGCTGCAGCGGCACGGGCACGACACCACGGACCGTCGCGGCCCCGGAGCCGACGTCCCGGTGGCCGGGACGTCCCGCGCGGGCAGGGCCGTCCCCGGGTGAGAGTGGCTCGACAAGCCCCGGCGGCACGTGTCGTGGTCCTCTCCAAGGAGCCCTCCATTGCCTGATCCGAGCCGGCTGGTCGCAGACGACTTCCCGACCCCGACGCGCGAGGCGCTGGCGGCGCGCGGAGGTCTCAGGGCCGACGCACTGCATCCCTCGACGGCGGCGTTCAAGCGGAGGATGGCGCGGTACGGGGGGCTGACCGACTCGGTGTCGGTCGGTTACGCCCGGCGTCGCTTCCGCGGCATGACCCCGCTGCTGTCGACGTACCCGGCCGTGGCCGCGGTGACCGACCGCACGGTGGCCGGGCCGCACGGCTCGGTGCCGGTGCGGATCGTGCGGCCGCGCGGGGACAGCGCGACCCGGCCCGCCGTCGTGTGGCTCCCTGGAGGCGGCTTCGTGATCGGGGACGTCGTGACCGCCGAGCCCACCGCCCGGCACCTCGCGGCGCGGACCGGAGCGGTCGTCATCGCCGTCGACTACCGCAAGGCGCCCGAGCACCGGCTCGACGCCGCCTTCGACGACGCCCTGGCGGTCGTCCGCTGGGTGCACGCCAACGCGGCCGGGCTGGGGATCGACCCCGACCGGATCGCGGTCGGCGGCGACTCGGCCGGTGGCAACATCGCGGCCGTGGTGGCCCAGGAGCTCGCTGCCTCCTCCGACCGTGGCCCCGAGCTGGCGCTGCAGCTGCTGGTCTATCCCGCGGTGTCCGTGGAGTACGAGCCGGCCCGGACCCGCGACACCGCCGACGGGACGCTGAACGAGCCCACGATGCTCTGGTTCGAGTCGCACGTCGCCGCCTCGGTCGACCCGCGGTCGCGGCGCTACTACCCGCTGGCCGCCGAGGACGTCTCGGGGCTGCCGCCGGCGGTGATCGTCACCGCGGGCTACGACCCGCTGCGCGACGAGGCGATCACCTACCTCGACCGGCTGCGGGCCGAGGGCGTGCGCGCCGAGCACCTGCACTACCCCGACGAGATCCACGGCTTCCTGACGATGGACCTCGCGCTGGACAACGCCACGGTGGCGTTGGACGCCGTCGGCGAGCTCGTCTGCGAGATCATGGACATCGACGAGGCCCTGCAGCCCGAGGACCGTCGCGGTGGCCTGATGGCCGAGCTGCTCCTCGAGAAGGGGATGCGCCGGGCTCGGGTGCTCGCGGTCGAGGCGGTCGAGGCGGTCGCCTACCGCTACATCCGCGGGCAGCGCGCCACGCTGCGCCTGCTGGGGCTGCCGAGCGCCCGCGACCTGGAGAGGGTGAACAGCCAGATGAGCCGGCTCGAGGCCCAGCTCGGCACGCTGGACTCCCGGCTGAGGCAGCCGGCCGGGCCGGACCAGCCCGACGCCTGACCACGTCCGCGTCGAGGCGTCCCGTTGAGCGGGAGCACCGGCCGCGCGGCCCTGGTCTCGCTGGTGGAGTGGCAGACCTCAGCCGTCGCTCCCGTCCGGGGACCGCGACCTCACGCGCCGTGCGATCGGCGCCAGACCTTAGGCGGCTCCTGTGCGCTTCTCGTACTCCGAGGCCATGACCGACCCCAGCTACTACGTACCGCTGGCCCAGGCGGCCGAGGCCGCGGGCTTCGACTCGATGGCCCTGGCGGACGGGCTCATCTACCCGCGCGAGTCCAGCGCCGAGTACCCCTACGTCGACGGTGGCAACCGCGAGTTCCTCGAGGACAAGGCGTTCGTGGAGACGTTCGTGCTGGCCGCGGCCCTGGGCATGGTGACCACCAAGCTGCGCTTCACGTCGTTCGTGCTCAAGCTACCGGTCCGGGCGCCGGTGCTGGTGGCGAAGCAGGCGAGCTCGGTCGCGTTCCTGACCGGCGACCGGCTCAGCCTGGGCGTGGGCCTGAGCCCCTGGCCCGAGGACTACCAGGCGATGGGGCTCCCGTGGGAGCGCCGGGGCAAGCGGATGGACGAGTCGATCGACATCGTCCGTGGCCTCACGCGGGGCGGCTACTTCTCCTACGACGGCGAGCTGTTCAAGCTCGCCGAGATCAAGATCATGCCGACCCCGACCGAGCCGATCCCGATCCTGGTCGGCGGGCACAGCGACGCCGCCCTGCGGCGCGCGGTGCGACGGGGTGACGGCTGGCTCCACGCGGGCGGGTCCCCCGAGGAGCTCGACGCGCTGCTCGAGAAGCTCGCTGCCGAGCGCCGGAAGCAGGGACGCGAGGGCGAGCCGTTCGAGACCCAGGTGCTGTCCCGCGACGCCTTCACGGTCGACGGCGTCAAGCGCCTGGAGGACCGGGGGGTGACGGAGGTGCGCATCGGCTTCCGCAACCCCTACATCCAGGGCCCCGACCCGGAGCCGCTGCAGGCCAAGATCGACAAGCTCAACCAGTACGCCGAACGCGTCATCGCCAAGGTCGAGCGCTGAGCCCCCGAGCCAGGTGGGCATCCCGGTCACCGGCACCTCGCCGGCGCAACGGACGGCCCCGGCCTAGCGTCGGAGCACCCAGGAGGCCGGCGCTGCCGACCCCGACAGAAGGAGAGATCCATGGGACGAATCGTTGCCGTGAGTGGTTCGGCGTCGGGTATCGGTGCCGCCACCGCACAGCTGCTGCGCGACCAGGGCGACACGGTGGTCGGGATCGACCGGCGTGACGCGGAGGTCGTGGCCGACCTCGCCACCCCCGAAGGTCGTCGCGACGCGGTCGCCGCGGTCCTCGACGCCACCGGGGGTGCGCTGGACGCGGTCGTGCTGTGCGCCGGCCTGTCCGGGATCGCCCCCCTGCTGGTGTCGGTGAACTACTTCGGTGTGACCGAGCTGCTCGAGGGGCTGCGCCCCGCGCTCGCCACCTCCGCCGCGCCGCGGGCGGCCGTCGTGGCGTCGGTGACCGCGATCCACCCGGCCGACCAGGCGGTCCTCGAGGCCTGCCTCGCCGGCGACGAGGCGGGCGCCGTGGCCGCCGCCGAGACCGCGGTCGGCGAGGGTCGTGGGCGCCAGCTCTACCCGACGTCCAAGGCCGCCCTCGTGAAGTGGATGCGCACCGTCTGCGTCCAGGACGCCTGGGCCGGTGCGGGCATCGCGCTGAACGCCGTGGGGCCCGGCGTCGTGCGGACCGCCATGACCGACGACCTGATGGCGGACCCGGAGATGCGCAGGACGATGGACTCCGCCATCCCGATGCCGCTCAACGGTCACGCCGGCCCCGAGCCGGTGGCGGCGTCCCTGGCCTGGCTCGTGTCTGCGGCCAACTCGCACGTCACCGGCCAGATCCTCTACGTGGACGGCGGAGCCGAGGTCACGCTGCGCGGTCCCGGCTTGTTCTGAGCATCCCTAGAATAAATTTCAGTTTTCCTCTTCCCCGGGGGCGTGAACGAGCGCTATGGTGGCAGCACTAGAATTCATTTCAGTGAAACCCTGGGGGCCACGATGAGCGCGACCACGATGGAACGACAGGCAGCACCGGCCACCTCCGCCTCGACGACCGCGGTGGCACCCGTCGCCGACGTGCCGCCGTCGATGGTCGAGCGGATGACGCTGATCCTCGACACGTTCGACCGACGCTCCAGCCGCCTCACGCTCGAGGACGTCGCCCGGGCCACGAGCCTGCCGCGGTCGACCGCCCACCGCATCCTCGACCAGCTGGTCAAGCTGCGGTGGCTGGACCACTCGCCCTCCGGCTACGCGCTCGGCCAGCGCGCCCTCCACCTCGGCGGCGACGACAACGGGCGCGGCGAGCTGCGCTGGGCCGCGGCCCCGCTGCTCCACGGGCTGATGCTGAAGACCGGCCTCACCGTGCACCTCGCGGTCCTCGACGAGGGACGTGTGCACTACGTCGACAAGGTCGGCGGCCGGTTCGCGACCAGCGTGCCCTCGCGCGTGGGGGGCCATGCCCCGGCGACGTCCACCGCGCTCGGCAAGGCGATGCTGGCCTGGCTCCCGGCAGAGACCGTCGACGCCATGATGGGCGGCTCGCCCGCCGATCTCCAGCCGCTCCACCAGGAGCTCAACCGGGTCCGCAGCCGCAACGGGCTCGCCTTCGAGCGGGGCGAGTGCTTCTCCGACATCGCCTGCGTCGCGGCCGCGGTCCGCGGCCCGGAGGGCCCGGTCGCCGCGATCTCCTTGGTCGGCGACCCGACGGTCCCGCTCGAGCGCGTCGCCCCCCTGGTGCTCCACGCCGCTCAGCGGGTCTCCCGTGAGCTGTTCCCGTGCCGGGCGCCCCGGGGCGGAGCGCGCCGCACCCCCTCCTCCGTGCGCCAGGTGGCGAGCTGAGTCCCTCCGCCGCGTCGGCGACGAGCCGACCGCGTTGGTCAGACAGGTCTCGTGCCACGCATCGCTGAGGCACGAGCCGCCGCCGAGCCCGTCTCGGAGCTCCAGATCCAGCGCCACCGGCGGATCCTGCGCGCCGCGGCGCGGCTGGGAGCCTTGCACGGGCTCGAGCGGGTGCAGGTGCACGACGTCGCCGCGGAGGCCGGGGTCGCCATCGGCACGCTCTACCGCTACTTCCCCTCCAAGACGCACCTGTTCATCGGCGTCCTGCGCTGGCAGGTCGACCGGCTCGACCAGCGGGGGCCCGGTCTCACGGACGGCCGCGGTCCGGTCGACGCCGTCGCGGACCTGCTGCTCGAGGCCGGGCGCGAGCTGGTCGCCCAACCACTGCTGGCCCTGGCCATGCTGCACTCCAACATCTCCGCCCGCGCCGACGCGCTGACCGAGGCGACGCGCGTCGAGGACGTCTTCCGCGCCCTCATCCTGCGCACCGCGTCGGTCGACCTCCCGAACGAGGAGCACCAGCGGCTGGCGCGGCTGGTCCTCCAGTGCTGGTACGGCGTCCTTGTCGGGACCCTCCACGGTCGAGCGACCGCTGCCGAGGCCGAGGCCGACCTCCGGCTCGCCTGCGGACTGCTCCTGGCCTCCTGGTCCGCACCGCGCTGAGGCTGCCTCCCGGTCAGTGGGATGGCTCACAGGGCGATCTGTCCCTCACTTCTACCGTCCTCGTCAGCAGTGGTCGACCTACGCCACCCAGCACCTACCAACGGAGGATTTCATGAAGCGAGCGGTACGCACCGGCTCTCGCGGTGTCATCGCGGTGGCGGCTATCGCCCTCATCGCCTCAGGCTGCAGTTCGTCCGACAGCAGCGACGCGCCGTCCCAGAGCGAGCGCGGGCGCTACGAGTTCGGAGCGGTCGGCGACCAGCCCAAGGCCGGCGAGCCCACCGACGGCGGCACCCTCGTGTTCGCCGACTACTCGGAGGCGCGCAGCCTGGACCCCAGCAAGACCTACGCCACCGGCGACTCGGGCGGCAACGCCATGGCCGCCGTCTACGACGTGCTGGTGCGCTACAACCCGGACAGCGCCGAGTACGAGCCCTGGCTGGCGGAGTCGCTCGAGAGCAACGACGACCTCACGACCTGGACGCTCACGCTGCGCGAGGGCGTCGAGTTCACCGACGGGACGCCGCTCGACGCGAACGCCGTGATGGGCAGCATCGGCTACTACCAGCAGGCGCAGGGCGCGGACACGGCCCTGCTCGCACCGAACATCGCCAACATGGAGGCCACCGACGACCGGACCGTGGTCTTCACCATGAACAGCCCCTGGGGCAGCTTCCCCTCGATGCTCGCGCAGGCCGCCGGCATGATCGTCGCCCCCGCCGCGTACGCGGGTGAGGAGTTCACGCCGATCGGCGCCGGTCCCTTCACGCTGACGTCCTACAAGCCTCAGGAGGAGATGGTCCTCGAGGCGAACGCCGACTACTGGAAGGGCGCGCCGTCGCTCGACTCGGTCCGCTTCTACTGGCCGCTGGGCGACGACGCCCTGCTGGCCGCCCTCAACGACGACGCTGCCGACATCACCTACGTCCGCAACCCCGTGACGGTCGACAAGGCCCTCGAGGAAGGTGTCGTCGGCGAGCTGACGTTGAGCACCGCCGGCAACGTCGTGCAGATCAACAGCCGTGAAGGCTCGCCCGGCGCCGACGTCCGCGTCCGGCAGGCACTGGCGATGGCGCTCGACCCGGAGATCGACTACGCCCGCTCGTACGAGGGAAAGGGTCTCCCGGGCACCGAGCTGTTCCCGGCGGAGTCGCGCTGGCACTCCGACGTGGAGCCGGTCACGATCGACGTCGATGCGGCCACCGCGCTGCTCGACGAGGCCAAGGCCGACGGCTTCGACGGAACCATCCGCTACATGGACGGGACCGACCCGGTCTCGCGTGCCGAGTCGGTGGCGACCAAGGCGCTGCTCGAGCGAGTCGGCTTCACGGTCGAGATCGAGGGCGTGGCGTCCATCGCCGACCAGATCCAGAAGCTCTACGTCGACCACGACTTCGATGTCGCACGCGGTGCCATGAGCGTGTCGGAGGGTGACCCCTACCAGCGGCTGCAGGGCAACCTGCACTCGGAGTCGTTCGGCAACGCCCTCGGCTACGCCAACCCGGACATGGACGCTGCGCTCGACGAGCTGAAGGCGGCCGGCACCGACGAGGAGACGCAGGCCGCGCTCGAGACCATCGAGACGATCTGGGCCGAGACCGTTCCCGCCGCCATCGTCGGCGCGTCCGCCACGTTGACGGCCTGGCAGCCCGAGGTGCACGGTGTGGTGCCGACGAACGAGCGCATGGTCCTGCTCGGAGAGGTCTGGAAGGACTGATGTTCCGCCAATCCGCCCTGAGGCTGGGGGAGCTCCTCCTCGTCCTCCTCATCGTGAGCTTCGGTGTGTTCTCGCTGGTGGCGCTGCTGCCCTCGGATCCCGCGGTCTCGATCCTCGGGGCGGGTCGGCAGGCCTCGGAGTACGAGGCCCTGCGTCAGGAGCTGGGTCTCAACGACTCGCTCATCGAACGGTACGTCGACTGGCTCGGGGGCGCCCTGCAGGGCGACCTCGGCCGGTCGATCGTGCCGCCGCAGAGCGACGTCTCCGACCGCCTGATCTCCGCACTGCCGGTCAGCATCGAGATCGCGGTGCTCGGCCTGCTGTTCGCGCTGCTCCTCGCGGTTCCGCTGGCCATGTGGTCGGCCTACCGCGAGGGCGGGGTGGTCGACCGGTTCATCAGCGCCGGGACGTTCGCCGTGCTCTCCGTGCCGAGCTTCCTGGTCGGGCTGCTGCTCATCATGCTGATGGTCAACCAGCTCGACCTGTTCCCCCGATCCGAATGGGTGCGGCTCGGCACGGGCGACATCGGCGGCAACCTGCAGCATGCCGTGCTCCCCGCACTCACCGTGGGGCTGGCCGAGCTGGCGATGTTCACCCGGGTGTTGCGAGGCGACCTGATCGTCACCCTGCGTGAGGACTACATCCTGGCGGCCCGGGCCAAGGGCATGAAGCCGCTGCGCATCCTGGTCGCCGACGCGCTGCGCCCCTCGTCGTTCTCGCTGGTGACCCTGATGGGTCTGAGCCTCGGTCGACTGATCGGCAGCACCGTGATCGTGGAGTACCTCTTCTCGCTCCCCGGCATGGGCTCACTCATCGTCAACGGCGCCAACCAGGGCGACTTCCCGATGGTGATCGGGGCCGTGCTGGTGATCGCGGTCATCTACGTGGTCATCAACGTCCTGATCGACCTCTCCTACGGATACCTCGACCCGAGGACTCGCCATGCCCACGTCTGAGCACACCCACCTCCCCGAGCACGGTCTCGCTCACGAGTCCGTCGAGGTGCCGCTGACCGCGGCCCTGGACGAGCCTTCGGCCACGACCGGACGGCGCCGGAAGATCGATGTGATCCTGTGGCTGAGCGTCGGCTGGCTGGTGCTGCTCGGGCTGGCCGTCGTGCTGGCCCCGATCCTGCCGCTCTCGGAGTACGAGGACGTCGCCACCACCCTGGCCGAACCGGTCTTCGCCCCACCCGGCCGCTTCTCCAACCACCTGCTGGGCACCAACGGTTTCGGTCTGGACCTGCTCGCCCGGTCGATCTACGGGGCTCGTTCGAGCCTCGTGATCGCCGGGTCGGCGATCATCATCGGCACCGTCATCGGCGGGGCCATCGGGCTGATCGCCGGCTACTACGGCAAGCTCGTCGACCGGGCCGTGGGCGTGCTCACCAACTCGCTGCTCGCGGTGCCGCCCCTGGTGCTGCTGATCGCGCTGGCCACCGTGCTCGAGCCGAGCCTGCGCAACGTGGCCTTCTCCCTGGCCCTGCTCACGATCCCGGGAATGCTGCGGCTGGCCCGGGCGACGACCATGGCCTACGCCAACCGGGAGTTCGTCGTGGCTGCCCGGGCGATGGGCGCGACCCGGGGCCGGATCATGGTGCGCGAGCTGCTGCCCAACGTGATCCCGCCGCTGTTCTCGCTGGCGATCGTGATGATCTCGATCCTGATCGTCGCGGAGGCGTCGTTGAGCTTCCTGGGGCTCGGCATCGAGCCGCCCGCCCCGACCTGGGGCAACATGATCGCCGAGGGCGAGGGCAACGTGTTCAAGGACCACCCGTTCATCGTGCTCGTGCCCGGTGCGTTCCTCTTCCTGACCGTCTTCGCCTTCAACATCATCGGCGAGAGAGCGCGCAAGCGCTGGGACCCCCGGAGCGTGAAGCTGTGACCACCCTGCTCGAGGTCAACGACCTGCGCACCACCTTCCACACTGCTCGCGGAGACATGCGAGCGGTCGACGGGGTGTCACTGAAGCTCCACGCCGGCGAGACCCTCGGCGTCGTCGGAGAGTCCGGGTCCGGCAAGTCCGTGCTCGGCCGGACCGTGATGGGGCTGATCTCCCAGAGCCGCGACGTCAGCGTCGAGGGCCAGGTGCTCTTCGACGGCCGCGATCTCCACGCCATGTCGGCCTCGGAGCGCCGCCAGCTGTGGGGGACCAAGATCGCCATGGTCTTCCAGGACCCGATGACCTCGCTCAACCCCGTCAAGAAGGTCGGGACCCACCTCACCGAGAGCCTGCGAATCCACCTCGGGCTGAGCCGCTCCGAGGCCCTCGACCGCGCCGTCGAGCTGCTCGTCCAGGTGGGGATCCCCGATCCGCGCCGACGGGCGGGGCAGTACCCCCACGAGCTCTCGGGAGGGATGCGCCAGCGCGTCGTCATCGCCATGGCCCTGGCCTGCAGCCCCCAGCTGCTCATCGCCGACGAACCGACCACCGCGCTCGACGTCACGGTGCAGAAGCAGATCCTCGACCTGCTCCAGGAGCTGTCGACCTCGCTGGGCATGGCGACCGTCCTGATCAGCCACGACCTCGGCACCGTCTCGGGCCGCACCGACCGGGTCGCGGTCATGTACGCGGGCCGTGTCGTCGAGACGTCCTCGACCCAGGCGGTCTTCGACGAGCCCCGCCACCCCTACAGCAACGCCCTGATCGAGTCGATCCCGCGGATCGACGCCAAGCCGCACAGCCTGCTGGCAGCGATCGAGGGGCAGCCGCCCAACATGCTGCGGCCGCCGCCGGGGTGCCGCTTCGCCCCGCGGTGCCCGTACGCCACCGACGTGTGCCGCACGGTCAACCCCGATCTCGAGGCCGGCCCGGCCACCGGCGCGCAGCCGCACGCTGTCGCCTGCCACCACCCCTTGACGGCTGCGGCCCAGGCCCAGGCCCAGGAGGTCCTCTCATGACCGCGACCACCGACCAGCCCACGACACCGACCACGGTGCGGCCGGCCCTGGAGGCCACCGACCTCGTGGTCGAGTTCCCGGTCGGCGGCGGGAAGAAGGTCCACGCCGTCTCGGGGGTGAGCCTGCACGTGGCCCCCGGAGAGACGCTGGGGATCCTGGGCGAGTCCGGCTGTGGCAAGTCCACCGTCGGTCGGGCGCTCCTCCAGCTGCCTTCGCCCCAGTCCGGGAAGGTGATGCTCGGCAAGACCGAGCTGACCCGGCTCAAGGCGCGCGAGCTGCGCCAGGCCCGGGCCCGGCTCCAGATGATCATGCAGGACCCGGTCTCCTCGCTGAACCCACGACGCAAGGTCAAGGACCTGGTGATGGAGGGGCCCTCGATCTGGGGTGCGAAGGTCGAGGACAAGTCGGCCAAGGTCGACGAGGTCCTCATCGCCGTGGGTCTCGACCCCGAGTCGGTGCGCGAGAAGCTCCCCCACGAGCTGTCCGGCGGCCAGTGCCAGCGCGTCTGCATCGCTCGCGCCCTGGTGATGGAGCCCGACGTGCTGATCTGCGACGAGCCGGTCTCCAGCCTCGACGTCTCGGTGCAGGCGCAGATCCTCAACCTGCTCGAGGAGACGCGTCAGCGCCTGGGGTTGAGCATGGTCTTCGTCGCCCACGACGTCTCGGTCGTCAAGAACATCAGCGACCGGGTGATGGTGATGTACCTGGGCAAGGTGGCCGAGGTGCTGCCCTCCGACGAGATGCACCTGCGCGCCGTGCACCCCTACACCCGGCTGCTCCTCGCCTCCGTCCCCGAGGCGCTCGCCGCGGCCGCGCCCTACGACGTGGTGGACCAGGCCGCGGGCGAGCTGCCCTCGCCCCTGGACCCGCCGTCCGGGTGCCGTTTCCGGACGCGCTGCCCGCTGGCGACCGACCTCTGCGCGGAGCAGGAGCCGCTGCTGCGCGAGATCGCGCCCCAGCACCGGGTGGCCTGCCACCACGTCGCCGTCTCGTGAACGCCGGCGAGTGGGCCGGGCGGGTGCTCGGTGAGCGCTCGGCGGGGTACGACGAGCGCGACGTGCTGCTCTACGCACTCGCGGTCGGCGCACCGGCGAGCTACCTGGACTTGGTCTTCGAGCGCAGCCTGCGCGTGCTCCCGACCTTCGGGCTTACCCTGGCCCAGTGGGCGCCGGACGAGCTGGGTACGTCGGGGGCCTTCGACCAGACAACCGCCGTCCACGGTGCTCAGCGGCTCGACGTGCTCGCGCCGCTGCCGGCCTCAGGACGGCTGAGCATGAAGGCCTCGGTGGGCAACGTCTGGGACAAGGGGTCCGCGGCGGTCTTCGAGGTCGTCGTGGAGAGCGACGCGTTCGTGGCGACCTGGTCGATCTTCGCGCCAGGCGCCGGCGGCTTCGGCGGCGACCGCGGCCCGGCTGCGCAGCAGCCGTCGGGCGAGGAGCCCCCGGTGTCCTTGTCAGTGCCGACGCAACCCAACCAGGCGGCGCTCTACCGGCTGCTCGGCGACCGTCACGCGATGCACATCGATCCCGTGGCCGCCCGCGCAGCCGGTCAACCACGCCCCTTCCTGCACGGCCTGTGCAGCCTGGCCGCGGTCACCCTGGCCGTGGCTGAGGAGGTCGGGAGCCACCCGGCAGACCTGTCCGGCCTGGGCGCGCGCTTCGCCGGCCCGGTGTTTCCCGGCGACCTGCTGGAGGTGTCTGCCCGGACCGACGGGTCGCACGCGCAGTTCTCCGTGACCGCCGACTCACGACCGGTGGTCACCGAAGGGACGGTGGACTTCACATGAGCGACCGTCGCGACCTGGACGCGGTCGCGACCGCCGCGGCGATCCGCGACGGCTCGCTGTCCGCCAGCGACGTCCTCGAGGCGGCCATCGCCCGCGTCGAGGAGCTCAACCCGGCGCTGAACGCCGTGATCAGCACCCGCTTCGACGCGGCCCGTGACGAGATCGCCCACGGCTTGCCGCCCGGCGTGCTGCGCGGCGTCCCCGTGCTCGTCAAGGACCTCGGCGCGGAGGTCGAGGGGCTGCCGGCCACGTCCGGGAGCCGGCTGTTCGCCGACCGGGTCGCCCGCGCCGACAGCGAGGTCGTGGCCCGCTACCGGCGTGCCGGGATGGTCGTGCTCGGCACGACCAACACCGCCGAGCTCGGCAAGAGCGCCAGCACCGAGCCCGCGCTGTTCGGGGCCACCCGCAACCCGTGGCGTCCGACGCACTCGCCCGGCGGCTCCAGCGGAGGGTCGGCTGCCGCCGTGGCGTCCGGCATGGTGCCGGTGGCGCACGGGAGCGACGGCGGCGGCTCGATCCGCATCCCCGCCGCGATGTGCGGCCTCCTGGGTCTCAAGCCCAGTCGTGGGCGCGTGCCGCTCGCACCGCACGTGTCGGCGTTCGCCAGCCCGGTCTCCGCGCACCACGCGCTGACCACCACCGTGCGTGACAGCGCCCTGCTCCTCGACGTGGTGGCCGGCCCGCTGCGCGGCGACGTGTTCGCGGCGCCCACCCCGGGCACGTCGTTCAGCGAGGCCGCCAGCGCGCGGCCGACGCGAGTGCGGATCGGTCTGCTGACCGACCTCCCGGGCGTCCCCACCGACCCCGAGTGTGCGGCCGCGGCCGTGCGGGCGGCCGAGCTGTGCGAGCGGCTGGGCCACCAGGTGGTCGAGGTCTCGGCGCGCTACGACCCGGCCGAGGTGGCCCGCACCTCGGGGACGCTGATGGGCGCCGACCTCGTGGTCACCGTCGACGACCGGCTCGCCGAGCTCGACCGGGTCTTGCGCGACGACGACCTCGAGGCCCTCACCCGGGTGCTGTACGACGGCTACCGCGGCCTGACGGGGGCCGACGTGAACCGCGCGCTGCGCCGGGCCCAAGGCATCGGGTGGGAGGTCGGCCGCGCCTTCGAGGAGGTCGACGTCCTGCTGAGCCCGACGCTCGCGCGGCCGACCCCCGAGCTGGGTCGGCTGGACACGTCGCGACCGGAGACCATCTACGAGCTGGGGGCGGTCTACTCGGCATACACCTCGGTCTACAACCTCACCGGCATGCCCGGGGTGTCCGTGCCGTTCGGCACCACCTCCGACGGCCTACCGCTCGGGGTGCAGCTCGCCGGCGACCTGGGCGCGGAGACGTTGCTCCTCGGGCTCGCCGCGCAGCTCGAGGAGGCCGCCCCCTGGGCGCGGAGGGTGCCCACCGTCGATGCCTGACCTGGTCCTGCTGGCGACGATCAGCGTCGGCGTGTTCGTGCTGGCGGCGCTGGCCCAGGCCGCGAGCGGCTTCGGGTCTGCCCTCGTCGCCGTGCCGCTGCTCGCCCTGGTCATCGACCCCGTGCCGGCGGTCGTCGCGGCCACCAGCGTGAGCCTGGTCCTCACGGCGGGCGCGTGGCGTCGCGAGCGTCAGCACACCGACCCCGTGCGGGCACGCACGTTGACCCTGGCCGGGCTGGTCGGCATGCCGGTGGGCCTGGTCGCGCTCGCCGTCCTCGACGCGGACGCGCTGGGCTCCCTGATCGCGGTCGTCGTCCTGCTCCTCGTCGCGGCCCTCGCCCTGGGCCTGCGGCTGCGACCCGGCCCCTCCACGCTGATCGGCAGCGGGATGGTCAGCGGGGCGCTGCTGACCTCGACCGGCATGAACGGTCCGCCGCTCGTGCTGGCGCTGCAGGACCTCCCGCCGCTGCGCTACCGGGCGACCCTGCAGGCCGTCTTCTGCGGCCAGGACGTCGTGGCCGTCGCCGGCTTCGTCGCGCTCGGTCACTTCTCCGGGGAGGTCGCGCTGCTGACGGCCACCGGTGTCGTGGGCCTCCCGCTGGGCTGGTTCCTCGGTGACCGCGTGTTCCACCGGATCTCCCCGGCGGCGTTCCGCTGGGTGGTCCTGGCCGGGCTGGCCGTGACCGCGGTCGTGCTGCTGGTCTCTTGAGCCCGCTGCGGGCCAGGGCCGCGGTCGCGGTGAGTGGGACAGCGACCCGCCACGCGCGCCGGCCGCTCCTACGATCCGGCCATGACTGCACCGCGTACCTGGTCCCTGCCCGGCTTCGACGGCGATCGCCACTGCGTGAGCTGGTCGCCCGTCGCGCCCCGCCTCGTGGTCCTGGTCAGCCACGGCTACGGCGAGCACGTCGGCCGCTACGGGCACGTCGCGGCGACCCTGGTCGAGGCGGGGGCGGCGGTCTACGCAATCGACCACGTCGGCCACGGGCGCAGCGACGGCGACCGGGCGGTGGTGCCCGACGTCGAGTCGGTCGTCGACGACCTCCACCGGCTCGACCTCCAGGCCCGCGACGAGCACCCGGGGCTGCCGGTCGTGCTCCTCGGTCACTCGATGGGCGGGCTGATCGCGCTGCGCTACGCCCAGCGCTACGCCGACACCCTGGCCGCGCTGGTCCTGTCGGCCCCGCAGGTCGGTGGCGGCGACATGCTGAGCATGCTGCTGGAGCTCCCCGAGATCCCGAGCTTCCCGATCGACGCCTCGATCCTGTCCCGCGACCCGGCGGTGGCCGAGGACTACCTCGCCGACCCCCTGGTGTGGCACGGCGACTTCCAGCGGCCCACCCTCGAGGCCATGGTGGCGGGGCTGCGCGCAGCCGAGGACGGTCCTCGGCTGGAGTCGCTGCCCGTGCTGTGGATGCACGGCACCGACGACCAGCTCAGCCCCCTCGACGGGGCGCGCCCCCTGGTCGAGGCCGTGGTGCGCGGACCGCTCGCGCAGCGGGTCTACCCCGACGCTCGCCACGAGATCTTCAACGAGACCAACCAGGACGAGGTGCTCGCCGACCTCGTGGCCTTCCTCGACGGCGTCACCGTGCCGGCCGGAACGCCGTAGGCATGCGCGTCTGCGTCCTGGGCGCGGGGTCCTTCGGCACGACGATCGCCTCCCTGGTCTCCGGTGGTCACGACACCGTCCTCTGGGCGCGCAGCCCGGAGGTGTCCGACGGGATCAACCGCCAGCACCGCAACCCGCGCTACCTCAGCGACATCACCCTGCCCACGACGCTGCGGGCCACCTCCGACCTGGCGGAGGCGGTGAGCGGCGCGGGCGTCGTGATCGCTGCGGTCCCCTCGCACGTCTTCCGCGACACCCTCGTGGCCGCCCGCCCGTTCCTCTCGCCGTGGGTCCCGGTCGTGAGCCTGGCCAAGGGCTTCGAGCAGCACACCATGCTGCGGATGACCGAGGTGGTCCACGAGGTCCTGCCCGGTCACCCGGCCGCGGCCCTCGCGGGGCCCAACATCGCGCGCGAGATCCTGTCGGGCATGGCGGCGGCCAGCGTGCTGGCCGCCGAGGACCCCTCGGTGGGCGCCGAGCTGCAGAGCATCTTGCGCAGCGGCCTGTTCCGGGTCTATTACAACCACGACGTGCTGGGCTGTGAGCTCGGCGGCGCCTTCAAGAACGTGATCGCGATCGCCTGCGGCATCGCGCAGGGCATCGGCACCGGCGACAACACCCGCGCCACGATGATGACCCGGGGGTTGGCCGAGCTGACCCGCCTGGGGGTGGCCATGGGCGGCGAGCCGGCGACGTTCGCCGGGCTGACCGGCATGGGCGACCTGATCGTCACCTGCATGAGCACCCACAGCCGCAACCGCTCTGTCGGGGAGCAGCTCGGGAAGGGACGGCCCCTTGCGGAGATCGTCGCCGGAATGAGCATGGTCGCCGAGGGTCTCAGGACCGCCCCGACCGTCGCCCGGCTGGCCGGCCTCCACGACGTGGCGATGCCCATCTGCCTGGAGATCGACCGCGTCGTGAGCGGCGAGATCACCGGGAGCCAGGCCTACCGCGGTCTCTACGCGCCCGCGGGCCACGAGGGCGAGCCCGGGTAGGTGGACGACCGTGGACGCTGAACGACCCGACCCGCCGGACCAGCCGGACCAGCCGGACCAGCCGGACCAGCCGGGACGTGGCCCGGCCTGGTCGGGCGGGTGGGACACGTGGGCGTTCCCGACCGGCCTCTACGGCGCCTCGCGGGCCTCGGCGAACCCGTGGGGCACGACGAGCTCCTGGGGCCCCGCGAACCTCTGGGGACCGTTCGTCGAACGGGTCGTCTCCGTGGTGAAGTCGCGGTGGCTCGGCAAGCGCCTCACCGTGAGCACCGCCACCGGAGACGTCGGCTTCACCCTGACCGAGCTGGGCGCCCGGGCCGACCCGGCGTCGCTGGCCCGGGGTCAGCTGGGCGACGTGACGGCGGTCGTCGCGGACCTGGACTGGCGGGAGATCGGCTGCGAGCGCGCGGTCGCGACCCTGCGCAACACCCACGTCCAGGGCGGTGCGAGCCCGCACCTAGTCGCCGCGCCGGTCGAGCTGCGGGTCGTGCTGGGGCAGGCCGACCTGGACCGGCTGGTCGCTGCTCACGGCCCCGACGTCCGGCTCGAGATCACCCCCGACCGCGGGGTCGTCGCGCGGTGGGGACGCCACCCCGACTGGGGTCACGTCGAGGTGGACGCGGGGGCCGACGGGACGCGCATCTGGGTCCGGCCCCGTCGACTGGTGCGCGGCGGACGATCGGTCGGGCTGCCCCGCCGGCTCCCCCCGATCTCCTTCCGGCTGGGTCTCCCGGCCGAGCGCGTGACCCTGCTGTCCATCGCGACCCAGGAGGGTCGCCTGGAGCTGAGGGCCCGGGTCGACGAGGTGCGGGTGCCGCTGGGCTCCAGCGGCCCGGAGCGGCTGCTGCGCCGCCTGGGTGACCTCGGGTCGCGGATCGACCTGTCGACCTGGACGCGCTGATGTCGCACTCCCGGTGGAGCGACCCCCGGTGGTCGAGCCTGCCGAGACCCCTCGCAGCCCGGTGACCGTCCCGGCTGGCGCTCAGACCTGACACCGCAACCCGACGTACAGACCCAGACCCGACCGAGACGAAGGACGCAGATGACACCGACCCACGACGACCGCTGGGACGAGGAGCACGACGTCGTCGTGGTGGGCTCGGGCGCCGGCGCCCTGACCGGGGCCTACCTGGCGGCCCGCGACGGACTGCGCACCGTGGTCCTGGAGAGGACCGCCCGGCTGGGCGGCACCTCGGCGTACTCCGGGGCCGCCTGCTGGCTGCCCGGCACCCAGGTCCAGGAGCGGGCCGGGAGCGCCGACTCCTCGCAGTCCGCCCGGGACTACCTGGCCTCCGTGCTGGGGGGCCGGGAGCCCGACAAGCGGGAGGCCTTCGTGCGGACCGCTCCGGGCCTGGTCGCCGAGCTCGAGCGCGACCCGGCGATCGAGTTCCGGCTGCAGCCGTTCCCCGACTACTTCGACGCGCCCGGGCGGGTACCGCAGGGCCGCTCGATCGTGCCCACCGACCTCGACCCGGCCGAGCTGGGTGATCTGCTCGCGCTGGTCCGTCCGCCCGTCGAGCGCGACCGCGAGGGTCTCGACCACGTCGCCGGCGAGCCGCTCAACGGCGGACGGGCGCTGATCGGCCGACTCCTGCTGGCCTACCACGGCACGGGCCTCGGCGAGGTCCGCACCGGCAGTGCCGTCACCGAGCTGGTCGTCGACGGTGGGCGGGTGGTCGGCGTCGTCGTGGAGACGGCCGAGGGCCGGCGCCGGATCGGTGCCCGCCGCGGCGTGCTGCTCGGCTCGGGCGGCTTCGAGCGCAACCAGGCGCTGCGCACCCGGCACGAGGTCCCCGGAGCGGCCGACTGGTCGATGGCCCCGGCCGGCACCAACACCGGCGAGCCGATCGAGGCCGCGGTCGCGGTCGGCGCGGCCACCGACCTGATGGACCAGGGCTGGTGGTGCCCGGGCATCGCGCACCCCGACGGCACTGCCGCGTTCACGCTCGGCTTCCGGGGCGGCATCGTCGTGGACGCCGAGGGGCGGCGCTTCGCCAACGAGTCGTTGCCCTACGACCAGATGGGCCGAGCGATGTTCGCCGAGCCCGGCCGGGTGCCGGCGTGGTTCGTCTTCGACGCCCGCTCCCGGGGCGACCTGCCCGCGATCTCACTCCCGCCGCGGCCGCCCGCCGAGCACCTGGCGGCCGGGACGTGGGTACAGGCCGACACGCTGGCCGGCCTGGCCGAGCGCACGGGCCTGCCCACCGACGCTCTCGTGGCCACCGTCGAGCGGTTCAACGCGTTCGCCGAGAACGGCAAGGACGACGACTTCGGACGCGGCGACGACGAGTTCGACCGGTTCTTCGCGGTCGGTCGGGGCCCCAACCCCGCGCTGGTCCCGCTCGAGCGGCCGCCGTACGTCGCCGCCCGGGTGGTGCTGTCCGACCTCGGCACCAAGGGGGGCCTGCGCACCGACGTCGACGGCCGGGTGCTGCGCGAGGACGGGTCGGCGATCGCCGGGCTGTACGCCGCGGGCAACGCCAGCGCCTCGATGGCGGGCGCCTACTACCCCGGGCCCGGCATCCCGATCGGCACCGCGATGGTCTTCAGCGCCCTGGCCGTGCGCGACATCGTCGGCTGAGTCGACCTCAGCGGCGGACGAAGCCGCCGAGGAACAGGTCGGCCACCAGGTCCGCGAACTCGGCGGTGTCGTACTGCGCACGGTTGGGCCAGTGCATGGTCGCCCACAGCGTGTCGCGCAGCGATCGGTAGAAAAGCTCCGCGGGCACCTCGGCGCGGAACGTGCCGTCGGCGACGCCGGCCCGGATCGCCACCAGCCAGTAGTCGCGGATCTCCAGCGACGCGGAGTCGACGAGGTCGAGCAGACCGCGGTCGCGCAGGTACTGCCGGTCGTTCTGGTAGATCGCCGTCGGGTGCGGGTGCCGTTCGATGGTCAGCAGCGTGGCGTGCACGAACCCGCGCACGGTCGGCTCGGGCGGGTCGGCGCGCGTGGCGACCTCGCGGAAGCGGGCGTGGATGTCGCCCATGAAGCCCTCGAGCACCTCGGAGATGATCGCGTCCTTGGACCGGAAGTAGTGGTACAGGCTTCCGGAGAGGACGCCCGCGGCCTCGCCGATGTCGCGCACGGTGGTCCGGGCGACGCCGCGGGTCGCGAACAGCTCGGCCGCCACGGACCTGATCTGGGCTCGACGTTCGGCGGGGGCCTCGCCCATGCTTCGCCTCCTCGTCAGCACGGCCCGGTCAGGCGACCGCGTCGTGGGGCGGAGCCTAGGCGCCGAGGCCGCTCCGACGCCCGGTGGCCGGGAAGCGCGCTGCCGGCGCCGTCCGATCGGGGCGACACTCGGCGGGTCGGCTGGTCGGTGGGGGCCCGCGCCCCCGCAGTCGTCAACGACCCGAGGAAGACCCATGCGGACAGACGGACCCACGAGCGAGCAGGACCAGCCCTCGAGCCGTCCGGACCGTGACGAGATCGCCGAGCGCCTCGGCGACTTCGCCGTGCTCCGACCCGGCTGAGCGTCCGGTCGCACTCAGTGGGACCGGACCGGCGAGCGTCGTGCGGTTGTGGTCCGATCCTCTCACCAAGCGCTTGCTCAACAACTCGACGGAGGTCGACGTGCCGGACCTGGAGGCTCAGTTCGAGCAGTACGTCGGCGAGGTCGCCGAACCTCCCCGGGTGTCTCGCTACGCCGTCAACGAGGCGATGATCCGCAACTGGGTCGAGGCCCACGACGACCGCAACCCGGTCTACGTCGACCGTGACGCGGCCCGGGCCACCGGGCGCGACGACGTGGTGTGCCCGCCGGCGATGATCACCACCTGGGTGATGCAGGGCTACCGGCGGTGGCGCGAGGTGCAATCGCTGCGCGCCGAGGGCCAGCAGGAGGACCACGCGTACTCGCGCCTCCTCGCGCTCCTCGACGAGCACGGCTTCACCTCGGTGGTGGCGACCAGCCAGGAGCAGGAGTACCTGCGCGAGCTCCACCCCGGTGACCGGGTCACCTGCCACTTCACCATCGAGTCGATCTCGCCGATCAAGCGCACCGGCCTGGGGCTCGGCTGCTTCATCACCCTCCGCAAGCGCTACCTCGACCAGGACGATGAGCTGCTCGTCGACGAGCGCTTCGTCCTGCTGCGCTTCGACCCCGCCTCGAAGGAGTCCGCATGAACGACGCGCCCCGGACCACGGTCCCGCACCTGACCGTCACCCAGGACAACGAGTTCTGGTTCGCCGCCGCTCGCGAGGGGCGGTTGGAGATCCAGCGCTGCGCCGACTGCCGGACGCTGCGCCACCCTCCGGCGCCGGCCTGCCCCTCGTGCCGCTCCTTCGAGTGGGACACGGTGGAGTCGAGCCGGGCGTGCACGCTGCACAGCTGGACGGTGATCCACCACCCGCAGGACGGGGCGTTCGACTACCCGCTCGCCGTCGGCCTGGTCGACCTGGAGGAGGGCACCCGGCTGGTGGCCGACATCAGCGGCGTCGACCACGCGGACCTGCGCCTCGGGCTCGAGCTCGAGGTCGGGTTCTCCGAGCACGCCCACGGCGAGGTGCTGCCGCAGCTGCGCGCCCGGACCGGAGGAGCAGCATGAGCACCCCCACCACGACCCCCACCACGACCGGATTGTCGTTGGCCGGCTGTGCCGTCGGCACCGAGCTCCCGGAGCTCGCCCTGCCGCTGGACCGCACGCTCATCGTGGCCACCGCGATCGCCTCGCAGGACTTCGAGGACGTGCACCACGACCCCGGCAAGGCCAACGAGCGGGGCACGCCCGACATCTTCCTGAGCATCAACTCCACCAACGGCTTCCTCGACCGCTACGTGACCGACGTCTTCGGACCGGCCACGCGGATCCTGAAGGTCTCGCTGCGCCTGGGCGTCACGAACTATCCCGGCGACACGATGACGCTCTCCGGCGAGGTCACCGAGGTGGAGGGCAGCACCGTCACCCTCGAGGTCGTCGGACGCAACGAGCGAGGGGCGCACGTCACGGCCCAGGTGCGGGTCGTCCCGCAGGGCGCGCAGACGGAGGTCACTCGATGAGCGACCACGGCTTCTCAGGACGGGCGGCGATCGCCGGCATCGGCGCCACCGAGTTCTCCAAGGAGTCCGGTCGCAGCGAGTGGCGGCTGGCGTGCGAGAGCACGCTCGCCGCGCTGGAGGACGCGCAGATCGGCGTCGAGGAGGTCGACGGCTTCGCGCTGTTCACGATGGAGACCAACCCCGAGATCGCCGTCGCGCGAGCCCTCGGCATCCCTGAGCTGACGTTCTTCAGCCGGATCCCGCACGGCGGCGGCGGCGCGTGCGCGCCGGTGCAGCAGGCCGCCCTGGCGGTGTCGTCGGGCGTGGCCGACGTGGTCGTGGTCTACCGCGCCTTCAACGAGCGCTCCGGGCACCGCTTCGGAGCCGGCCCGCCGCCGTTCGCCTACAACGCCAGCACCGACCAGGAGTACCGCAACTGGATCAACCCCTACGGGCTGCTCACCCCGGCCCAGCAGGAGGCGTTCCTGGCGCGGCTCTACATGGAGCGCTACGGCGCCACCAGCGCCGACTTCGGCGCGATCTCGGTGCTCTCGCGCAAGCACGCGGCCACCAACCCGAAGGCGTGGTTCCACGGGCGCCCGATCACGATCGAGGAGCACCAGGCCTCGCGGATGATCGCCGACCCGTTGCGGCTGCTCGACTGCTGCCAGGAGAGCGACGGCGGCCAGGCCCTGGTGATCGTCAGCGCCGAGCGCGCCCGCGACCTCCCGCACCCGCCCGCCGTCATCACCGGCGCCGCTCAGGGCGTGGGGCCCCAGCAGATCTCGATGAGCAGCTACTACCGCGACGACATCGACGAGATGCCCGAGGTCGAGCTCGTCGCCCGCCAGCTGTGGCAGCATTCGGGCGTCGGTCCCGACGAGATCGACGCCGCCGTGCTGTACGACGCGTTCACGCCGATGGTCCTGCTCCAGCTGGAGGAGTACGGCTTCTGCGGACGCGGCGAGGCCCGGCACTTCATCGCCGACGGGCACCTCGAGCTCGACGGCCGGCTGCCGATCAACACCCACGGCGGCCAGCTGGGGGAGGGCTACCTCCACGGCGTCAACGGCATCGCCGAGGGCGTGCGCCTGATCCGCGGCACCTCGGTCAACCAACCCACCAAGGACCTCAGCAACGTGCTGGTCACCGGCGGCTCGCCGGTGCCGCACAGCGCGATCGTCCTCTCCGCAGACCACTGACGAAGCCGCGCCCGCGGCCGCAACCTCAAGGAGCTCCACCCATGACCCAGACACCCCTCGCGCCGCTGGCCGAGCGCATCACCTACGCCCGCGCCACCCACGGCGAGGAGGAGATCCAGGCCGTCGTCGGCGTGCTCCGCAGCGGCCACCAGGGCCTGCGCATCGGCAAGCACGTCAAGGAGATGGAGACGCGCGTGGCCGCGCTGAGCGGCAAGAAGTACGGGGTCATGTGCAACTCCGGCTCCTCCGGTCTCTACCTGGCCGTCGAGCTGCTGGACCTGCCGAAGGGCAGCGAGGTCATCACGTCTCCGCTAACCTTCTCCACCGACGTCGCGCCGATCGTGCGCGCGGGGCTGGTCCCGGTCTTCGTCGACGTCCGGCCCGACACGTTCAACGTGGACGAGGACAAGATCGAGGCGATGGTCACCGACAAGACCTCCGCCATCCTGATCCCCAACCTCGCCGGCAACTGCCCCGACTGGGACCAGATCCGGGCGATCGCCGACAAGCACGGCCTCAAGGTCATCGAGGACACCTGCGACGCGCTCGGGCCGACCCTGCGCGGAACCCCGACCGGGACCCGGGCGGACCTCACGGTCACGAGCTTCTCGATGGCCCACATCATCACCTGCGCCGGCACCGGCGGCATGGTGATGATGGACGACGTCGAGACCCGCGACAAGGCGCTGCTGCTGCGCCGCTGGGGCCGCCGCTCCGAGCCGAACCTGTTCGGCAACGGCGGGGGGCGGGTCTTCCGCGAGGACCTCGACGGCGTCGAGTACGACAACGACTTCATCTTCGACGTGCTGCCGTGGAACTTCGAGCCCTCCGAGCTCGGGGCCGCCTACGGCACCGTGCAGCTCAACAAGCTCGAGGCCAACTACCGGCGCCGTCAGGAGACCTTCGCCGCCTACACGGCCGCGTACGCCAAGCACCCGGAGTTCTTCACCGTCCCGCGCGAGACCGAGGGGCTCACCACCGCATGGCTGTGCTACCCGATGCTGATCAACGCCGACGCCCCGTTCACCCGCAGCGAGCTGCAGGAGGCGATCGAGAGCGCCGGCATCGACACCCGGACCGTCTGGAGCGGCAACGTGACCCGTCACCCGATGATGGACGGCGTCGAGCACCGGGTGCCCGAGGAGGGCCTGCCGAACGCGGACGCCGTCTTCGAGCGCGGGATGACCCTGGGCATGAGCCACGGACTGACCGACGCCGAGGTCGCGCACATCGGCGCGGCCATCGACGCCTTCGCCACGTCGAGGAAGTGACGAGATGGTCGAGGGCGTCCTCGCGCTGTGTGACTGCCCCGCGGACGTCATCGGCCGCACCACCGTCAGCCTGGACCTGATCCGCGACTGGAGCCTCGAGGTCCGCGGTCTCGACGGGCAGACCTGGGACAGGAGCAACCCATGAACCCCGTGCTCGTCGACGCCGCCCGCACCCCGTTCGGCAAGCGTGAGGGCTGGCTCTCCGGTGTCCACGCCGCCGAGCTGCTCGGGTACGCCCAGCGCGGGGTGCTGGAGCGCCTGGACCTCGACCCCGAGACCGTCGAGCAGGTGATCGGCGGCTGCGTCACCCCCCTGGGTGAGCAGTTCGGCAACATCACCCGCACCGCCTGGATGCACGCCGGGCTGCCGCACCAGGCGGGGGCCACGACCATCGACGCCCAGTGCAGCACCGCTGCCCAGGCCGTCTCCCTGATCGCCGGCCAGATCGCCCTCGGCTCGCTGGAGGTCGGCCTGGCCTGCGGCGTCGAGCTGATGTCGCGCGTCCCGCTGACCTACAAGACCGGCTCCGGTCTCGGCACCCCGAGGCCGGAGAGCTGGTCGGTCGTCAGCCCGGACCAGTACACCGGGGCCGACCGGATCGCCGGGCACCGCGGGCTCACCCGCGCCGACCTCGACGCCTTCGGGCTGCGCTCGCAGGAGCGCGCCCGCACGGCCTGGGACGAGGGCCGCTTCGACGCCCAGGTCATCCCGGTCACCGCTCCCGGTCCAGACGGCGACCGGGTCGTCGACCGCGACCAGGGGCTGCGGGAGACCTCGCTCGAGGCGCTCGCGGGGCTGAAGCCAGTCAAGGAGGGCGGCCTGCACACCGCCGGCACGTCGTCGCAGATCTCCGACGGCGCCAGCGCCGCGGTGCTGATGTCGGAGGGTCGTGCGCGCGCGCTCGGACACGCCCCCCGGGCGCGGCTGCTCGGCCAGTGCGTGATCGGCGGAGACACCGAGCTGCTGCTCGACGGTCCGGTGGCCGCTGCCGCGACCGTGCTCGCCCGCACCGGGCTGAGCATCGCCGACATCGACGTCTTCGAGGTCAACGAGGCCTTCGCGGCCGTGCCGATGTCCTTCGCCCAGGTGCACGGCGTCGACGAGGACCAGCTCAACGCCGGCGGCGGGGCGATCGCCCTGGGTCACCCGGCCGGCGCCACCGGGATCCGGTTGATCGCCACCGCTCTCGCCGAGCTGGAGCGACGTGACCAGCAGGTGGCGATGGTGGCCATCTGCGCGTCTGCGGCGACCAGCTGCCTGATCCTCGAACGCCTCTGACACCCGACCGCCCCCGCACCCAGGAAGACAGCACCTGATGCCACTCGCCCTCACCCCCGAGCACCGTGACCTCGCCGACTCCGTCTCGGCGTGGGCGCGGCGCTCTGCCTCCGTCGAGTCGACGCGAGCCGGCTTGGCCGACCTCGCCGCCGGCAAGCGCCCGGAGTCGTGGGAGGGCCTGGTCCGTCAGGGCCTGCACGCCATCCACCTGCCCGAGGAGCGTGGCGGTGCGGGCGCAGACCTGCCCGACCTCGCGATCGTGACCGAACAGCTGGGGCGCGAGCTGTTCCCCGGCCCGTTCCTCTCCACGGTGATGGCGAGCGGGGTCGCCGCCGGCCTGCCCGAGCAGGCTGCGGGCCACGACCTCGTCGAGGCGTACGCCGAGGGCGCCACGGGCGCGCTGGTGGCTACGTCGGGCCTCGTCGCGACCCCGGACGGCGACGGCTGGATCGTCGAGGGCACGTCGGCCCCGGTGCTGGGCCTGCCCGGCGCCGAGGTGGTGCTGGTCCGCGCCGACCAGCGGGCCGACCAGCGGGCCGACCAGCAGGCCGACCTCGGGGCCGAGCCGGTGTGGTTCCGGCTCGACGACGGCGCGACGGCCGCCGTGCTGGTCGACGAGCCGACCGACCTCACCCGCTCCGTCGGCCGCCTCGAGCTGCGCGGGCACCGGGTGGGCGCCGCGGACCGGCTGGCCCCACCGGCCCCCGACCACGTCGACCTGGTCGTCAACACCCTGCTCGCCGCCGACGCCAGCGGCGTGGCCCGGTGGTGCCTGGAGACCGCGGTCGAGCACGTGCGCACCCGTGAGCAGTTCGGCAAGCCCGTCGGCAGCTTCCAGGCCGTGCAGCACAAGGCCGCGCTGATGCTGGTGCGGGCCGAGATCGTCTGCGCGGCCGCGTGGGACGCGGCGCGCGCGTACGACCAGCCCGTCGTCCAGCAACGGCTCGCGGCGGCGCAGGCGGCGGTCTCGGCGTTGCCGGCCGTCGTCGACACGGCGCTCGAGTGCGTCTCGCTGCTCGGCGGGATCGGCTTCACCTGGGAGCACGACGCCCACCTCTACTGGCGTCGGGCGATCAGTCTCGCCTCGCTCGGAGGGCCGCAGGACCAGTGGGTGCTGCGCCTCGGCGCCGCTGCGCTGGAGGACGAGCGGGACTTCTCCTTCGTCGCGGAGGATGCGCTCCCCGAGCTGGCCGCCGAGGTCGGCGGGGTGCTCGACGAGGTGCTGGCGCTGACCGACGACGCCACGTCGGCCACCGGCTGGTCCCCCACCCGGGGGGGCGGCCGCCAGCAGGCGCTGGCCGAGGCCGGGCTCGTGGCCCCGAACTACCCCGGACCGTGGGGTCGCGCCGCCGGCCCCGAGGAGCAGGCCGTGATCGCCCGGGAGTTCAGCCGGCGCGGTCTCGCCCAGCCGTCCACGGTGATCGGCGAGTGGGTGCTGCCCACCCTGCTGGTGCACGGGACGCCCGAGCAGCAGGAGCGCTTCGTCGGGCCCACGCTGCGAGGGGAGGTGTTCTGGTGCCAGCTGTTCAGCGAGCCGGGCGCCGGCTCCGACCTGGCCGGCCTCAGCACCCGGGCCCGCAAGGTCGAGGGCGGCTGGTCGCTGTCCGGTCAGAAGGTCTGGACCTCGATGGCCCTGGAGGCGGGCTGGGGAGTCTGCCTGGCCCGCACCGACCCCGACGCGCCCCGGCACCAGGGCATCTCCTACTTCCTCGTCGACATGCACTCCGAGGGAGTCGACGTCCGCCCGCTCCAGCAGGCCACCGGCATGTCGGAGTTCAACGAGGTCTTCCTCGACGACGTCTTCGTGGCCGACGAGTGCCTCGTGGCCGAGCCCGGTCAGGGGTGGCGGCTCGCCGTCACGACCCTGGCCAACGAGCGGCTCAGCATGGGCGCCCGCCTGCCCCACGGCTCACCCCAGCTCGTCCGGTCGGTGCTCCAGGACGGCCGTCACGAGGCGGGTCGCGACGACGTGCTGCGCGTCCTCGGCCGCTGCGTGGCGCGCGAGATGGCGCTGGCCTCGCTCAACCTCCGCAGCGTCCTCGCCCGGCTCGCCGAGGTCGATCCGGGCGCCGAGATCAGCGTGCAGAAGGTCTTCAACGCCATCGCCCAGCGCGACAACTCCCGCGACCTGCTGACCGTGCTCGGGGCGTACGGCGCGATCGCCGAGCCGGGTCGAGGACGGACCGCCGCCAACACCGAGCCCGACCCCGTGATCGACCACATCGGGCTGCCGTCGGTGCTCTTCGGTGGCGGCACGATCGAGATCCAGCTCAACGTCATCGCCCGTCGTGTCCTGAAGCTGCCCCACTGACCCACGCCGTCCGCCACCACCCGAGGAGCCGCACCCATGCACCCTGATCTGTCCGAGAGCTCCAAGACGCTGCGCGCCGAGCTGCGCGCCTACTTCGCCGAGACCATCACCGAGGAGGACCGCCGCGACCTGGTCGTCCAGACCGAGGGCGGGCCCACCTTCGACCGGGTCCTGCGCCAGATGGGCAAGGACGGCTGGCTGGGGCTCGGCTTCCCCAGCGAGTACGGCGGCCGCGGCGAGGACCCCGAGGCGCTCTACGTCTTCTACGACGAGGTGGTGCGCGCCAACGCGCCGCTGTCGCTGGTCACCCTCAACACCGTGGCCCCGACCCTGATGCAGCACGGCACCCAGGAGCAGAAGGACTTCTTCCTGCCCCCGATCCTGCTGGGCGAGCTGATGTTCGCCATCGGCTACACCGAGCCCAACGCCGGCACCGACCTCGCGGCGCTCGAGACCCGGGCGCGCGTCGAGGGCGACGAGCTGGTGATCAACGGCAGCAAGATCTTCACCAGCGCCGCGGTCTACGCCGACTGGATATGGTTGGCCGTCCGCACCGACCCCGACGCCCCGCGCCACCAGGGCATCTCGGTCGTGCTCGTGCCCACGACCGCTCCCGGCTTCTCGGTCACCGAGATCCACACCGTGGGTGGCATCAGCACCGCGGCGACCTACTACGAGGACGTCCGGGTGCCGCTCACCAACGTCGTCGGTGACCTCAACCAGGGCTGGAAGCTGATCACCGGTCAGCTCAACCACGAGCGCGTCGCGCTGGCGGCCCGCAACGGCATCGCCAACGAGATGTACGACGAGGTCCTGGCGTGGAGCCTCGAGCAGCGGGTCGGTGACGGCCGCCTCTACGACGTCCCGTGGGTGCGCAGCACCCTCGCCGAGGTCTACGCGCTGCTCAGCGCGGCCGACCTGCTCAGCATGCGGCTGGTCGCCGACGTCGCCTCGGAGTCGCTCGGCGGCGGTGACTCCGCGGCCGCCAAGATCTTCGGGACCGAGGCCGTCGTCACGGTCTACGGCCGCCTGCAGCAGGTGCTCGGCGCGTCCGGGTTGCTGCGTCCCGGCTCCCACGGCGCGGCCCTGGAGGGTCGGGTCGAGCAGCTCGGCCGGCGGGCCCAGAACAACACCTTCGGGGGCGGCACCAACGAGGTGATGCGCGAGATCGTCGCGGCCAAGTGCCTGGGCATGACGCTCGGAGCACGGCGACGTCCCGAGGTGCCACCCGCTGCCGGCGCGACCACCCAGAAGACCACCCAGAAGACCACCCAGAAGACGGGGAGCTGACCCATGGAGTTCGAGCTGACAGGCGACCACGTCGAGGTCCGTGACCTCGCGGCCACGATCTTCGCCGACCTGGCGACCGTCGACCGGGTGGTCCAGGTGGAGCACGCCGAGCAGGGCTTCGACACGAAGCTGTGGTCGGTGCTCGCCGACGCCGGGTTGCTCGGCATCGCCGTGCCCGAGTCGGCCGGGGGTGCCGGGCTGGGCATGCTGGGCCTCACCGCGCTCCTGGAGCAGCAGGGACGACGCGTCGCGGCGGTGCCGCTGTGGTCGGTCGTGGCCGGGGCGGCGCTGCCGATCGCCGAGTTCGCCACCGAGACCCAGGTCGGGCGCTGGCTGCCGGGCATCCTCGACGGCTCGGCCGTCGTGACCGGGGCCTTCGACGCCCCCACGGGGCAGCAGACGGTGCTGACCGGCCGGTTCGGTCCGACCGGCCTGGTCGTCACCGGTGGCCTTCCGCAGGTCCCCGCGGCGGGCGTTGCGGCCGCCATCGTGGTGCCGGTCCGCCTGGACGACGGCACTGTCCGGGTCGCCGTCGTGCCGACCGATGCGCCCGGGCTGGCGCTCACCCCGGTCTCGGTGACCAGCCACGAGAACGCCGCCGCCGCGAGCTTCGTCGACGTCGTCGTCGCCGAGGACGACCTGCTGCCGGCCGACGGCGCCCAGGTCGTGGCCTGGACGCGCGCCCGGATCCGTCTGGCGTTGGCTGCCCTGCAGATCGGGATCTGCCAGGAGACCGTGCGGATGACCGCCGAGTACACCTCCCAGCGGGTGCAGTTCGGCCGGCCGGTCTCGACCAACCAGGCGGTCGCGGTGCGGGCCGCCGACGCCTACCTCGACACCGAGGCGATCCGGCTCACGACGTACCGGGCCGCGTGGCTGCTCGACTCGGGCGCCGAGGAGGCCGCACACCCGGCCACGATGGTCGCCAAGTGGTGGGCCTCCTCCGGAGGACTGCGGGTCGTGCTGGCCGGTCAGCACCTGCACGGCGGCATCGGCGCCGACGTCGACTACCCCATCCACCGCTACTTCCTCTGGGGACGGCAGGTCGCCTTCTCGCTCGGCAGCGCCGACGGCCTCGCGGCCGAGCTCGGCGACGTGCTCGAGTCGGCCCCGGCGATCGGGGCCCCGGCCCGGGTCGTCCACGCCGGCTGAGGCGTCAGGGCGGGCGGGTTCCGGCGCCCCGGGTTTCGGCCAGCGAGAACGCCGGCCCGCCGGGCGCCGCCCCGCCCTAGGTTCAGCACCATCCCCGAGGAGGCCCCCATGGCAGCACCCGTCATCGTCGACGCCGCCCGCACGCCGTACGGCCGGCGCGGCGGGACCCTGTCGAGCCTGCACGCCGTCCAGCTGCTCGCGCACGCTCAGCGCGGCGTCCTGGAGCGCACCGGGATCGATCCCGAGCTGGTGGGCGAGGTCATCGGCGGCTGCGTCACCCAGGCCGGCGAGCAGTCCGGCAACGTCGCGCGGTTCGCCTGGCTGCACGCGGGCCTGCCCGAGGAGGTCGGGGCCACGACGATCGACGCGCAGTGCGGCTCGGCGCAGCAGGCCGTGCACCTGATCGCCGCCCAGATCGCCATGGGCCACCTCGAGGCCGGGATGGCGTGCGGCGTGGAGGCGATGAGCCGGGTCCCGCTGCTGGCCAACCTCGGTGACGGCAGCCACGGGCGCCCCCGCCCCGACGACTGGTCCGTCGACCTCCCCGCGCAGTTCGAGGCGGCCGACCGGATCGCCGCTCGCCGCGACCTGACTCGCGCCGACCTCGACGCCTTCGGCCTGCGCTCCCAGCAGCGGGCCCGCACGGCCTGGGACGAGGGTTACCTGGACCGGCAGATCATGTCCGTGAAGCTGGCCGACGGCACGCTCGTGGAGCGGGACGAAGGCCTGCGCGAGACCAGCCTCGACGCGCTCGCCGGGCTGCGCACGATCCGCGACGACGGGCTGCACACCGCGGGCACGTCGTCGCAGATCTCGGACGGCGCCAGCGCCGCTCTGCTCGTCGGCGAGGACCGGGCCCGCGAGCTCGGGTTGCGTCCCCGGGCCCGCCTGGTCGCCCAGTGCCTGCTCGGCGCCGAGCCCCGCTACCTGCTCGACGGACCGGTCCGGGCGATCGAGCGTCTGCTGGCGCGCACCGGGATGGGCGTGGGCAACATCGACCTGTTCGAGGTCAACGAGGCCTTCGCCGCCGTGCCGCTGTCGGCCCAGCGGGTGCACGGCATCGACCTCGAGCGGCTCAACGTCAACGGGGGAGCGATCGCGCTCGGACACCCCGTCGGCTCCACCGGCATCCGGCTGATCGCAACGCTGGTCGACGAGCTCGAGCGACGCGACCAGACGCTGGGGCTCGTGGCCATCTGCGCCGGGGGAGCCCAGGTGACCGGCGCGATCATCGAGCGCCTGTGACCGCGGAGCTGCTCGCCGCCTCCGAGCTGACCCGGGCGACGCGACGGTTGATGCTCGCGGCCGCCACCACCGCGCTCCCGCCGGAGGAGGTCAGCGCCGCCGTGCGCGAGCTGGACGCGCTGGCCGAGCGGCTCGCGGTCAGCCGTCGGCCCCGGGCGCTGCGAGCGTCGGCCGAGGGTCCGTCGGCGACCCGGACCGCAGGACCCGGCGTCCCGTGGCGGACCTTTCCCTACAACCCGCAGGCCTTCCCGCTCGACCTCCACCTCGACGGCGACACCGCGTGGGCGCACATCACGGCGAACGCGCTGTACGAAGGACCGCCGGGGCACGTGCACGGGGGCTTCCTCGCGCACCTGCTCGACAGCATGCTCGGCACCCTGGTGCAGTCGCTCGGGCGGCGGGCCGTCACCGCCACGCTCGACCTGCGCTACCTGGCGCCGACGCCGCTCGACGTACCGCTCGAGCTGCGGGCCGCGCACGTGGAGACCAGCGGACGTCGCGTCGTCGTCGAGGGCTGGATCGAGCACGACGGGGTCCGCACCGTGGAGGCCCGCGGCCTCTTCGTCGACCTCGGCAGGGGTGCGCGATGAGTGCGGCCCGAGACGTGGTCGTGGCCCGGCTGACCGGGCCGGGCGCGCCCTTCGAGATCCGCACCGAGCTGGTCCTGGGCGAGCCGATGGAGGTCTTCGCGGGACGGCAGCGCTCGCTGACCGAGCTGCTCGAGCGCTCCCGCGACTTCGGCGACGCCGACTACCTCGTGACCACCGAACGGCGCCTGGGCTTCGCCGAGCACCTCGACGAGGTGGCCGCGCTGGCGCAGGCCCTGCGCGACGAGCACGGCGTCGGCCCGGGCGACCGGGTGGCGATCTGTGCCGCCAACTCCCCCGAGTGGATCGTGGCCTTCTGGGCGACGGTCTCGCTGGGCGCGGTCGCGGTCGGCCTGAACTCGCTGTGGGTCGCGCCGGAGGTGGCGCACGGCCTGGCGCTCACCGAGCCCAGGGTGCTGCTCGCCGACGCCCCACGGCGCGACCTCGCCGGGGCGCAGCCCTTCCCGGTGCTCTCCCTGGAGGACGACCTCCCGGCGATGATCGCGCGGCACCGCGGCGCCGCGCTCGCGCCGGCCTGCGTCGGCGAGGACGACCCGGCGGTCATCCTCTTCACCAGCGGCACGTCCGGTCGCCCCAAGGGCGCCGCGCACTCCCACCGCAACGTGATCTGCGCGGTGTGGTTCCACCTGCTCAACGACGCCGTCGCCGCAGAGCTCGGCGCCCCGCAGTCTGGTCGCCGCTTCCTGCTCGTCACGCCGCTGTTCCACATCTCGGCGCTGCACAACCTCGCCGTGGTCCGCCTCGCCGTCGGCGACACCGCGGTCGTCCATCTCGGCCGCTTCGACATCGACCGTGTCCTCCGGCTCGTCGAGGCCGAGCGCGTGACCAACTGGGGCGCGGTCCCGACGATGCTCACCCGGATGGTCGAGCTCGGCGACCGGCTGGCCGACTACGACCTGTCGTCGCTGCGCACGGTCTCGGTCAACAGTGCGCCGTCCTCGCCGGAGCTGAAGGAGGCCCTGCGCCGCGCGCTGCCGGTGGCGGCCGCGTCGCTCCGGACGACGTACGGGCTCACCGAGTCGTCGACCGCCGCGACCCTCGCCTCCGCGGCGGAGCTGGCGGCTGACCCCACGACGGTGGGCCGCGCCGTGCCCACCCTGCAGATCGAGGTCCGCGACGACGCCGGGGCCGTCGTGCCGGACCGCCAGGAGGGGGAGATCTGCCTGCGGGGGCCGCAGCTGATGCTGGGCTACTGGCGGGCCCCCGAGGCCACCGCCGACTCCACGGCGGCCCACGGCTGGTACCGCACGGGCGACCTCGGCAGCCTGGACGACGGCGTCCTGCGCATCGCCAGCCGGCGCTCCGACCTGATCCTGCGCGGCGGCGAGAACGTCTACCCCGCCGAGGTCGAGCACCAGATCGCCAGCCACCCGGCGGTGCGCGAGTGCGTCGTCATCGGGGTGCCCGACCCCGACCTCGGGCAGGCGGTGTCGGCGCTGGTCGTCCTGCGCCCCGACGTGTCCGCGACCGAGGAGAGCCTGCGCGCCCACGTGGCGGAGCGGATCGCGCGCTACAAGGTGCCCTCGCGGTGGGTGGTCACCACCGATGCCCTGCCCCGCAACGCCACCGGCAAGGTCGACCGGAGCCGGCTCGTCCGGCAGGGTTCGGCCGACGCCACCGACGAACGAGAGGACTGACGTGGAGACCTTCGCCGAGGTCGTGCGCAGCCGCGCCGGCGACGACGCGACCGGGCTGCGGTTCGAGGACCGCAGCTGGACGTGGGACGAGGTGGTCCGCGAGTCCGCCGACCGAGCCGCCCTGCTCCGCGCGTGCGTCGAGGAGCCGACGGGTCGGCAGGTGCACGTCGGGGTGCTGCTCGAGAACGTCCCCGACTTCGTCTTCTGGATCGGGGCCGCGTCGTTGGCGGGGGCCGTGGTCGTCGGGATCAATACCAGTCGCAGCGGGCCGGAGATCGCCCAGGACGTGCGGCACGCCGACGTCGACCTGGTCGTCACCGAGTCACGGCTGCGCCACCTGGTCACCGGCACCGACCACGGCATGCCTGAGCGCCTCGTGCTCGACGTCGACTCCCCGGCGTACGACGACCTCCTGGCCCCGCGGCGCGGCGCGGCCCTGCCGGACCGGCTCCCGGGCCCTGACCGGCTGGCCATGCTGCTGTTCAGCTCGGGCTCGACCGGCGCCCCGAAGGCCGTCGTGGTCGGGCAGGGGCGGTTGGGCCGGCTGACCGAGGCGATCGTGGGCCGGGTGCGGATGCGGCGCTCGTCGGTGACCTACCTGTGCATGCCGCTGTTCCACGGCAACGCCGTGATGATGAACCTGGCCCCGGCGATGGCCGTGGGAGCGCAGGTGTGCCTGACCCGCCGGTTCTCCGCGAGCGCGTTCGGCCCCGACCTGCACCGCTTCGGCGCGACGTACGTCAACTACGTCGGCCGGGCGCTCTCCTACGCGCTGTCGCGACCGGTGGACCCCCGCGACGCCACCTCGACCCTCGAGCTCGCCTTCGGCACCGAGGCCTCCGAGGCCGACGTCGCGGCGTTCAGCGAGCGGTTCGGCTGCGAGGTGATGGAGGGCTACGGGCTCAGCGAGGGCGTCTTCCGGATCACCCGCGTGCCGGGCACGCCGACGGGCTCGCTCGGCCTGCCCGCGGGCGACGCCGACGTGCGCATCCTCGACGAGGAGACGGGGCTGGAGTGCCCCCGGGCGCGCTTCGACGAGCACGGGCGCCTGGTCGACCCGGCGGCGGTGGGCCAGATGGTCGCGGTCGGCCTCGCCCACACCTTCGAGGGCTACTACCGCAACCCCGGCGCCTACGCCGACCGGGTCAAGGGCGACGACTTCTGGTCCGGCGACCTCGGCTACCGCGACGACGACGGCTTCTTCTACTTCGCGGGGCGGTCCTCGGACTGGCTGCGCGTCGACAGCGAGAACTTCGCGGCCGCGCCCGTGGAGCGGCTGCTGCAGGGCCTCGACGGCGTCGCGGCGGCGCCGGTGTTCGCGGTCCCCGACCCGCGCACCGGCGACCAGGTGATGACCGCCCTCGAGCTCGAGCCGGGCACGATCTTCGACCCAGACGACTTCGGCGCCCGCCTCGCCGACCAGCCCGGGCTGGGGGCCAAGTGGTGGCCGACGTACGTGCGGGTCGTGACCACGATGCCGCTCACCGGCAGCGGCAAGACCGACAAGGCGCCGCTGCGCCGCCAGGCGTGGCTGACGGCCGACCCCGTGTTCGTGCGGGTGGGCCGCACGGCCAGCTACGTCGCGCTCGACGAGGCCGGCCGCGCCGCCCTCGAGGCCGAGTTCGGCCAGCACGGACGGGCGGCGCTGCTTCCGGTGCCGGCGGCCGGCTGAGCCAGCCAGGCGGCTGGGCTCAGCGCTCGGCCGGCGGTCGACCGAGGGCGCCGGCCGCGAGCAGCGCGGGCGACTCCGGGCGTCCGTCGAGGAGCCGGCCGGTGCGCACGGTCGCGCGCCAGCCGTCGGGCCCGCGGCGCAGCTGCCAGTGGTTGGCCGTCGCTCGTCGTACGACGAAGCGGCCGTCCTCGTGGACGACCATCAGCGAGTGGGTGACGGCCACCGCGGTGTCGCCGTCGACGGTGACCGCGGCCGGGCCGTTGACGTGGGCGCAGCCGCCCCGGATCCACCGCTGGTGGCCCCCGGAGCGGATCATCGCGACCAGCTGGTCGTGGCCGACCATGCTGATCTCGTCGTTGTCGTAGACGCCGTCCGGCTCCCAGATGGCGGCGACCTCCTCCGCGCTCCCGGAGTCGGCCAGCGCCCCGTAGGTGCTGAGCAGGTGGGTGATCTCGCGCTCGTCCTCGAGCACCCGCAGGCGCTGCTCCAGCGCGGCGAGACGGTCCTCGGTCATGGGGGCTCCTGTGGTGGCGGGTGGTCAGACGAGGTCGCGCGCCACGCCGGCCAGGGCCTCGAGCTGCGCGCAGTAGTGGTCGGCGGAGGTGGCCTCGAGCCCCACGGAGAGCAGGGTCGCGCCGGCCGCGCGGACGCGGGTCAGCCGCTCGCGGGCGCCGTCGGGGTCGGTGCCCGGGTCGAGCAGCCGTCCGGTGGAGAGGATGACCTCGAAGTCGTCGGGCAGCTCGCGCGTGGAGAGCATCTGGGCCAGCTGGTCCAGGGAGAGCCCGAACGGCACCCAGCCGTCGCCGAGCTCGAGCGCGCGGCGCAGGGAGCGCGGTGTGCGACCGCCGATGAGCAGCGGGACCCGGGCCTGGACGGCGTGCGGCTCGACGACGAACCCCGAGAAGTCGAAGTGCGTGCCGTGGTACTCCGGCTCGCGTCGGCCGAGGCTCGCGCGCAGGGCGGCGAGCGCGTCGTCGGCGACCGCACCGCGGCCGGCGAACTCGGCCCCGAGCAGCTCGAACTCCTCCTCGAGCGACCCCACGCCGATGCCGAGCATCAGCCGCCCGCCGCTGATCCGGTCGAGCGTGCCGTAGCGCTTGGCGATCTCGAGCGGGTGGTGGTAGCCGATGACCAGGACCTGCGTCATCAGTCGCAACCGGGTGGTGCGGGCCGCGAGGTAGCCGAACGTCGCCAGCGGGTCCCAGTACGTCGCCCCGCGCTGCTCGGCGATCTCGGTCGGCACCGCGACGTGCTCGCTGCAGGTCAGGTGGTGGAAGCCGAGGGTGTCGGCGACCTCCGCGATCCGGCCGAGCTCCTCGATGCCGGCCGTGGCCTCCCACGCGGCGTGCGCGCCGGGGTTGGCGGTCACCACGGGGCTGACGATGCCGAGCTTCATGGGTCTCCTTCGAGCAGGTGGCGGGAGTGGCGCTCCCAGGCAACCACTCCTCGGGTGGCGAGGCGGGTCGCCGTACCGCTCACCGGAAGCCGGGCTCCCCGCGCCGTGCCCGCCAGGGTGCGCTCCAGCGCACGCTGAGGGGCACGCGGGCGTAGGGGGCTCAGCCCCAGTGGTCGCCCCAGCCCCACAGGTCGGGGGCGGTGTACTCGTGCTGGTCCTCGACGCCGAAGCGTCCGCGGAAGAACAGCATCGGCCGCTCGGGGGCCGGGGTCTCGAGCTGGAGCACCCGGCCGACGACCACGTCGTGGTCGCCCGCCACCAGCACCTCGTGGACCTCGGCGTGCACGCGCATCAGCACGCCGGGCAGGCTCGGCGTCCCGATCGGGGAGGTCTCCCAGGCGAGGTCGGTGAACTTCTGGCCGCGGCTGGAGCCGAAGCGGTCGCACAGGTCGCCCTGGTGCTCGCCCAGCACGTTGATCGTGAAGCGCCCCGACTGCTGGATCAGGGGCCAGGCGCGGCCCCGGTGGTCGGCGCAGAACAGCACCATGGGCGGGTCCAGCGAGACCGAGGCGAAGGACTGGCAGGCGAAGCCGACCGGCTCGGCCCCGTCGAGGCCGGTCACCACGGTGACACCGCTGGCGAAGGAACCCATCGCCCGACGCATCTCGGCGGGGGTGGGTCCGGTGAGCCCGGTGGCACTGGTGGTGGCAGCGGTCGTGGCGGTGGTCATCTCGGCGTCCCCTCGGGGTCGGCGGGCATCGTGCGCGGTCACCTCCGGAACCTACGGTCGACTGCTGACGTCGACCGGCACGACCTCCCGGTCACCGGGACCTCCGCGGGTCGGGTCGTTCTCCCGACCTAGCGTGACCACGTGAGCGAGCCGACCTATGAGCTGACCTATGAAGCCACCCTGCGCGAGCAGACCACCGACGCCGGCGTGCTGCGCTACCACGAGGTCGGCGAGGGTCCGCCGCTGCTGATGCTGCACGGCTCCGGACCCGGCGTGACCGGCTGGCGCAACTTCGGTGACAACCTCGCGGCGTTCGCTCCCCACTTCCGCTGCCTGGTCCTGGAGTTCCCGGGGTTCGGCGTCAGCGACACCACCGACCAGCACCCGATGGTCGCCGCGCTCCCGGCGGTCGGTCGCTTCCTCGACGTCCTGGGCCTCGACGAGGTCGACGTCATCGGCAACTCCATGGGGGCCGGCGTCGCCACCCGCTTCGCGATCGCCCAGCCCGACCGCGTACGTCGCCTGGTCACCGTGGGCGGCATCGGCCGCAACCTCTTCAGCCCCGCGCCGGGTGAGGGCATCCAGCTGCTCGTCGACTTCACCGAGAACCCCACCCGCGACCGGCTGGTCTCGTGGCTGCGATCGATGGTCTTCGACCAGGCGATGATCACCGAGGAGCTCATCGAGCAGCGCTGGGCGCAGGCCACCGACCCCGAGACGCTCGAGGTCGCCCGACGGATGTACAGCCGCGCGGCGATCGAGGCGTCGTTCGCGATGGCGGGGTCCTCGGCCCGCGCCACGCCGGGCTGGGCGCAGCTCGACCAGATCACGGCGAGGACGCTGATCACCTGGGGCCGCGACGACCGGGTCAGCCCGCTCGACATGATGCTGATCCCGATGCGCATGATCCCCGACGTGCAGGTGCACGTCTTCTCCCAGTGCGGGCACTGGGCGATGATCGAGCAGAAGCAGGCGTGGGAGGCCACCGTGCTCTCGTTCCTCACGGCGCAGGAGCAGGCGTGAGCCAGGCGCCAGGCCAGGCTTCGGGCTGGACCCACGAGTTCGACCTGGTGGTCGTCGGCTCGGGTGCCGGCGGCATGACCGCCGCCCTGGCCGCGGTCGACGCCGGCCTCAGGGTGGTCGTGATCGAGAAGAGCTCGAAGTTCGGCGGCACCACCAGCATCTCGGGCGGCGGCATCTGGGTGCCCAACAACCCGACCCTGCGCCGGCACGGCCACCACGACTCGCGCGAGTCGGTCCTGGCCTACCTCGCCGCGCTCACCGAGGGCACGGTCGCGACGTCCCGGCTCGAGGCGTACGTCGACCACGGACCCGCGGCCATGGAGCTGATCGGTCGTTCGAGGTGGATGCGGCTGGCCTGGACCAAGGGCTACTCCGACTACCACCCGGAGTACGAGGGCGGCCGCCCGCAGGGACGCTCGGTGGAGCCCAAGCCGTTCGACACCCGCAAGCTGAAGGAGGACGAGGTCTTCCAGCGGCCCAACAGCATGAAGGGCCCGCTGGGCCTCTGGATCACCGCGAAGGACTACCACGACCTGGCGATGGTCAAGCGCACCTGGCGCGGCCGCTGGGCCTCGGTCGTCGCGGCGTGGCGGGTCGCCTCGAACCTCGTGCGTCGTCGGCACATGGCCACGGGCGGCCGTGCCCTGGCCGCTCGGATGCGGATGGCGCTCAAGGACGAAGCGGTCCCGCTGTGGCTGCAGACCACGATGACGGGGCTGGTCCAGGAGTCCGGCCGGGTCGTCGGCGTCGAGGTCACCCGCGAGGGACGCACCGAGCGGCTGCACGGCCGGCACGGCGTCCTGCTGGCGACCGGCGGCTTCGACCACGACGTCACGCTGCGCGCGGCGTACCTGCCGGAGGGCGTGCAGGCCGACCACAGCCTCGGCGTCCGGGAGAACACCGGCGACGGCATCGTCGCCGGACGCGAGCTCGGGGCGGCCCTCGACCTGATGGACGACGCCTGGTGGATGCCGTCGGTGCAGCACCCTTCCGGCGCGATGATCCCGCTGGTCTCCGAGCGGGCGATCCCCGGCCAGGTGATCGTCTCCGCCGAGGGCGAGCGGTTCACCAACGAGGCGGCGCCCTACGTGAACTTCGTGCACGACCAGATCAAGGGCGGCCACGTCCCGGCCTGGTGCATCCTCGACTCGCGGGCCCGCGCGCGCTACCCGTTCGCGCAGGTGCTGCCCGGCGCGCCGTTCCCGAAGTCGTTCTACGTCGCCGGCATCGTGCACCGCGCGGAGACCCTGGAGCAGCTGGCCGAGGAGGTCGGGCTGCCGGCCGAGGCGCTGGCCCGGACCGTGAAGCGCTTCAACCACGGCGCCATGATCGGCCGCGACCTCGACTTCGGTCGCGGGGAGAGCGCCTACGACCGCTACTACGGCGACCCGACGCTGCCCAACCCCAACCTCGACGTCATCGACAAGGCGCCGTTCTACGCCGTGCGGATCGAGGCGGGCGACCTCGGCACCAAGGGGGGTCTGGTCTGCGACGAGCACGCCCGGGTGCTGCGCCCGGACGGGTCCGTGATCGTCGGGCTCTACGCGACCGGCAACACCTCGGCCTCGGTGATGGGCCACGAGTACGCCGGCCCGGGCGCGACCATCGGGCCCGCGATCGTCTTCGGCTACCTGGCCGCGCGGCACGCCGCCGGTGCCACGGCGCAACCCGCGGTCGAGACCCGCGAACGGTCCCGATCAGTGGGAGACCGGCCCTGAGGCCTGCGCACCTGGTGCGACCGTGTCGGAGCGGGCAACGGGTCCGGGTGAGGAAGTGGATGTGATGACGAAGTCGGTGCTGGACCTGATCGAGGAGCGCTCCGAGGAGATCGCGGCGGAGGGGGCGGCCAACGAGGAGCTGGGCCGGCTCACCGACCGCAGCGCCGAGCTGCTGCGCGAGGTCGGCGTCATCAAGATGCTCCAGCCCGCCAAGTACGGCGGCCACGAGGCGCACCCGGCCGACTTCGCCAAGGCGGTCATGCGCCTGGCCAGCCTCGACGGCGCCACCGGCTGGGTCTCGGGCATCGTCGGGGTCCACCCCTGGGAGATGGCCATGTGCGACTCGCGGGTGCAGGAGGAGGTCTGGGGCGAGAGCCACGAGACCTGGATCGCCTCGCCGTACGCGCCGCATGGGCGTGCTGCGACCGGTCGAGGGCGGCTACATCTTCAACGGGCACTGGCAGTTCTCGTCGGGCACCGACCACTGCGACTGGATCTTCCTCGGCGCCTTCCTCGGTGACGAGGACGGCAAGGCGATCATGCCGCCGCAGAACTACCACGTGATCCTGCCCCGCTCCGACTACGAGATCATCGAGGACTCCTGGGACGTCGTGGGCCTGCGCGGCACCGGCTCCAAGGACGTCGTCGTCAAGGACGCCTTCATCCCCGACTACCGGGCCATGGCGTTCTCGAAGTTCATGGACGGCTCGCAGCCCCGCGAGGCCGGCCTGACCAACGCGACCTACCTCATCCCGTGTCACCGATGGCCTTCCCGCTCGGCATCACCTCGGCCGTCATCGGGATCGCCGAGGGCGCCCTCGCGGCGTCCCTGGCCTACCAGCAGAAGCGGATCCAGGTCACCGGCACCAAGATCAAGGACGACCCGTACGTGCTGTTCGCGCTGAGCGACGCCGCCGCCGAGATCCACGCCTCCCGGGTCGCCCTGCTCGACAACGTGACCCGCTTCTACGAGAAGGCCCAGAACGGCGAGGAGGTGACCTTCGCCGACCGCGCGCAGTCGCGTCGTACGCAGGTGCGCCGCCGCGTGGCGCGCCGTCCGCGCCATCGACGAGATCGTCGCCCGCTCGGGCGGCAACGGGCTGCGCATGGACAACCCGATCCAGCGCTTCTGGCGCGACGGCCACATGGGCATGGTGCACGCGATCCACGTGCCCGGGCTCGGTGTTCCACGTCTCCGCGCTCACCTCGATGGACGTCATGCCCCCTTCGGGCCCGATGCTCTCGATGATCTGATCCCGCATGCACCCCACCACCCCGACGACGAGACGAACGAGGACCATGACCCAGATCAGAGGGCTCGGCTACCTGCTGGTCCAGAGCCAGGACATCCCGAAGTGGCGCGAGCTGACCGTCGAGTGCCTGGGGCTCCAGGAGACGCAGGGTCAGGTCGAGGGCGCCCTCTACCTGCGGATGGACGAGCGGGCCTCGCGCCTGGTCGTCGTCCCAGGCGGCACCGACCGCGTGCTCGCGGTCGGCTGGGAGGTGCGTGACCAGTTCGCGTTGGCCAGTGTGGGCCGGGTGGTCGAGGCCGCCGGCTTCGGGGTGAAGGTGCTCTCGCAGGCCGAGTGCGACGAGCGACGGGTCGAGGCGGCCATCCGCTTCGACGACCCCGCCGGCACCCCCACGGAGGTCTTCTTCGGACCGCTGCTCGACCACAGCCCGGTGCTGACGGGCTACGGGCAGAAGTTCGTGACCGGCGCCCAGGGCATGGGTCACGTGGTCCTCCCGACGACCAACCCCGACGAGACGGTCACCTTCTACACCGAGGTCCTCGGCTTCCTGCCGCGCGGAGCGATCCGCATCGGCGCGGGCAACGGCGCTCCGCGCCGGGTCCGGTTCCTGGGCGTCAACCAGCGCCACCACAGCCTGGCGGTGTGCCCCGCGCCCCACGGCGAGGCGCCGGGCCTGGTGCACCTGATGATGGAGGTCGACGAGCTCGACGCCGTCGGTCGGGCGCTGGACCAGCTCAACAAGCGGGGCTTCTCGCTCTCCTCGACGTTGGGTCGGCACACCAACGACAAGATGATCTCGTTCTACGTACGGGCACCGGGCGGCTGGGACCTCGAGTACGGCTACGAGGGCACGTTGGTCGACGAGGGCTGGTACACCGCCGAGGAGATCACCGCCGACAGCTACTGGGGCCACGACTGGTCCGGCTCCGAACCGCTGGCCGCCTTCAGCCCGGCTGGCTGAGTGCGCGAGCGGTGAGTCAGGTCGTGCCCCTGGCCGACGTCGAGGGCTTCGACCACGAGGTCGACGTCCTGGTCGTCGGTGCGGGTTGTGCCGGTGCAGCCGCGGCCTGTGAGGCGGCGGCCGCGGGGGCGACCGTGCTCGTCCTGGAGCGAGCCTCCGGGGGTGGCGGTTCCTCGGCGCAGTCCGGCGGCGAGCTGTACCTCGGTGGCGGCACCTCGGTCCAGCAGGCGTGCGGCTTCGAGGACGACGCCGACAACATGTACCGCTACCTGGAGGCCGCCCTCGGGCCGCACGTCGACGAGGACAAGCTGCGGCTCTACTGCGACGGCAGCGTCGAGCACTTCGAGTGGTTCCGCTCGTGCGGCATCACCTTCCGCGAGTCCCTGTACGACGCGCCCACCTGGATGCCGTTCACCCAGGACGGACTGATGTGGCTGGGCGAGAACGCTTGGCCCTACGACGAGCTGGCCCGGCCGGTCCCGCGCGGGCACCGTCCCGCCACCACCGGGTGGGCGGGCCGCACCGTGATGGACGCGCTGCTCGCCCGCTGCCTTGACGTCGGTGTCGAGACCCACGTGGACACCCGGGCGCGGGCGCTGGTGGTCGACACGACCGGCCGCGTGGTCGGTGTGCGCGCCACCCGCTTCTCCGAGCCCGTGCACTACCGCGCCCGCCGAGGGGTGGTCCTGACGACCGGCGGCTTCGTCGACAACGACGAGATGCTGACCGACCACGCGCCGGTGCTGCTGGGTCACGGCAAGGTGAGCGACGGACTCGACGACGGCTCGGGCATCGAGATGGCCGCCGCCCTCGGCGCCGCGACCCGCCGGATGGGGGTCGTCGAGGCGGCCTACACGGCGGCGCCCGCGATGGCGTGCCGCGGCATGCTCGTCAACGCGCACGGCCGCCGGTTCGTCAACGAGGACGTCTACCCCGGTCTCTACAGCCATGCCGCGCTGCACCAGCCCGGCCCCTGCTGGCTGCTGATGGACGAGGCGGGCCTGGAGTCCGTCCCCGAGCAGGACGCCATGGGCGTGCGGCCGACGTACGCCGCCGAGACGCTGGCCGAGCTCGAGGGCGAGCTCGGGCTCCCGCCGGGGTCGCTGGAGTCGACGGTGGCGGACTACAACCGACACGCCGCGCAGGGCGTCGACCCCTTGTTCCACAAGGCCTCCCGGTGGGTCCGGGTGCTCGAGGGGCCCTGGGCCGCGATCGATCCCCGTCTCGGCTTCTTCGGCCAGGGCGGCACCACCCCCGACGCCACCGGCTTCCAGGGGTTCACCCTGGGCGGGCTCAGCACCACCGTCGACGGCGAGGTGCGCGCGGTGGGCGGCGGCCTGGTTCCTGGCCTGTACGCCGCGGGCCGTGCGGCGTCCGGGATCCACGGCGAGGGCTACATCTCCGGCACCTCGCTCGGCGACGGCACGTTCTTCGGGCGACGCGCCGGTCGCCGCGTCGCCCGCGACTGCTGCTAGGAGGAGCGCGGCGGCAGGAACGCGGCCGAGCGCTCGCGGGCCTTGCGCAGCAGCGCCGCGCGGTCGCCGCCGCTGCGGCTCTCGACCGCTCGCTCGTTGCCCTCGGCGACCTGGACCGGGCCGTTCTTCAGCTGCGAAAGGGCCTGGCGGGCCACGTCGTCGGGCTCGGAGACGTGCAGGCCCGGCAGGTCGAGGTTGAGGCCGCCCCGGACCATCGCCGGCGTCCGGGTGACCCCGAGCACGAACTCGAGCACGTCGACGTCGTAGTCGGACATCTCGAGCCACAGGCCCTCCGCGAAGGTCCGGCAGAAGGACTTCACGGCGGCGTAGATGCTGATCTGGGCCGCGCCCATGAAACCGGCGAGCGAGCCGACGAGCAGCAGACCGCCCCGGCGGCGCTGCTTCATGGCGGCGCCGAAGTGGTGCACCAGCGCGAGCTGGGCGGTGATGTTGAGGTCGATGACCTGCTGGAAGCGGTCGAGGTCGCCCTCGACGAACTCGGAGCCGTAGGCGTTGGCGCCGGCGTTGTAGACCAGCAGCCCCACCTCGAGGTCGGCCGTGGCCTCCTGGATGCGCGTGACGGCGTCGGCCTCGGTGAGGTCGACCGCGAGCGTGCGCACCTCGACGCCGTGCCGACGGGCGGCCTCGGCGGTCTCCTCCAGCGGCCCGGGCTTGCGGGCGATCAGCAGCAGGTTGAGCCCCGCGGCGGCGAGCAGGTCGGCGAACGAGGCGCCGACGCCCTCGGAGCCGCCGGCCACGACGGCCCAGGGGCCGTAGGTCTGGACGTCGATCACGGAGTGCTCAGCTCCTCATGGTGGTGCGGGTCGGCGTCGTGCTCCGCCAGGGGGTTGGTCGGCAGCGGCTCGCCGGAGACGACGGAGAGGTCTCCGCGCACGGCCGCTTCGCGCACCGCGTCGCGCAGGGCCACGCATCCCGCGAACGTCGTCCCGTTCGGGCCAGGACGCGGCGAGGACGCTCGGCGTTCCACGCAGGCCGTCAGGGCGTCGTCGGTCCACTGGATGGAGGTCTGGTCCCAGCTGCTCTTGCGGGCCAGCACGTGCGCGCCGCAGGCGTCGCACACGACGGCCTGCATGGGCGCGTCGTCGAGGCGGATGTCAGGGCGCACGGCCATCAGACCGGCTGCTCCTGAGCGGCCGCCGCGCGACGGGCGAGGTTCTCCTCGACCTCGCGGCGCCACGCCTCGTTGGGCTTGGTGGTGTCGATCTCGAACTCGAAGCGCTCGGTCATCTCCGGCGTCACGTCGGCGACGTCGACGTAGAACTGCTCGTACCAGCGACGCAGCTGGTAGACGGGCCCGTCCTCCTCGCACAGCAGGGGGTTGTCGATGCTGGCCTTGCTGCGCCAGATCTGGACGTCCTGCTCGAAGCCGAGGCGGATGAAGTTGCCCATGTTCTTGGCCGTCGCGTTCGCCTGCTCGTCGTCGACGCCCGGCTGCTTCTGGACCATCACGCCGTACTGGAGCACGAAGGAGTTCGCGTCGATGGGGTAGTGGCAGTTGATCAGCACCGACGGGACCTGGCTGCCGTCGGGGTAGCGGTAGGTGAGGTCGTCGACCATGAACGAGGGGCCGTAGTAGCTGGCGGTCGAGATCGTCCCGACGCTCATGGGCGGCTTGCCGCCGGCCTGCGCGGGGCGGGCCACGTCCTCGCGGCCCTCGCCCTCCATGAACTGGGTCGCGACCGCGCCCTCGAAGACGTTCTTGAAGTAGGTCGGGAAGGAGTAGTGGATGTAGAAGAAGTGCGCCATGTCCACCACGTTGTCGACGATCTCGCGGCAGTTGGCGCCCTCGATCGTGGTGGTGTACCAGACCCAGTCGGTCCACTCGGGGTCGTCGTAGGCCGCGATGCGCGGGATGGCGGCGTCCTCGGTCGGCTTGCCCCCCTCCGGGTCGTTCCAGACGAAGAGCATGCCGTCCTGCTCCAACGTGGGCCACGAGGCGGTGCGCGCACGCAAGGGGACCCGGCGGGCGTAGGGGATCATCTTGCAGCGGCCGTCGCCGCCCCAGCGCCAGTCGTGGAACGGGCAGGCGATCTCGTTGCCCTTGACCGTGCCCTGCGACAGGTCGCCGCCCATGTGCCGGCAGTAGGCGTCGAGCACGTGCAGCGCGCCGTCCTCGCCGGCGAAGACCACGAGCTTCTGGCCGAAGGCGTTGACCTGGTGGGGGGTGCCGTCGCTGAAGTCGCGGGCCAGCCCCAAGCAGTGCCAGCCGCGCGCGTAGCGGGTGCGTGCGTCGCCCGACTCGATCTGGCGGACCTCGTCCTGGACTGAAGTCATGGGTGTGTCTCCGTTCACTGTGACGAGCATTCGTGCGGTTCCGGGACGACTGGTGCCGTCCGCTCGAGTCTCTGGCGTCGACTGCGCCCAGAGGGCGGAAGTCCCACTGAGCGGTACCCTCGCCGTGGGTACCGGGCGGAACCGTCCACTGTCTGGTGGCGTCGTCACTAGCGAGGAGGTCCCTGTGCCACGCATCGCCGAAGCCCGAGCGCCGGCCGAGCCGAGCTCGGACGAGCAGCGGGAGCGCTACCAGCGGATGCTGGTGGCGGCCGCTCGGCTCGGGGCCCAGCACGACTACGAGCGCGTCCAGATGCACGACGTCGCGAAGACGGCCGGGGTGGCGATCGCCACGCTCTACCGCTACTTCCCCTCCAAGGCGCACCTGTTCTCCGCCGTGATGCGGTGGCAGGTGCAGCGCTACGACCTGTCCCACCGCGGAGAGGTCCTCGCAGACCGGCCCAACGCCGTTGCGGAGATGTTGATCGGCATGAGCCGCGAGATGGCCCGCCATCCCCGGCTGTCGCTGGCCATGATGCAGGCCAACAACGCGACCCAGGCCCAGGCCTCCGAGGTGGGCGAGGAGGCGCCCAACGACCTGCTGTTCCAGGAGCTGGTCCTGGAGCGGGCCGGTCTCGTCGATCCCTCGGAGGAGGACCTGCGCCGCTTCCGACTGGTCGTGCACTGCTGGTACGGCGTGCTGACGTCGGTGCTCAACGGTCGGATCGCGATGGACCTGGCCGAGGGCGACATCCACGCGTCGTGCCACCTGCTGCTCAACCCCGACGCGGTCATGCCGGCCGGCACCGCCTGAGCCGCCTCGGTCGGGCCCGGGGGCTCAGCCCGCGACGAGCCCGATGCCGGTGTTGTCGAGCTCGGCGACGCTGAGGGCGGCGAAGCCCCGGTGCTCCGGGCGTGCCTCGAAGTAGGGCGACAGCTGGGCGGCCAGCTCCTCGGTGGTGAACGTGCCGGCGGCGGCGGTGAACGTGTGCTCCACCGTCGGGGCCGCCATCAGCGCCACGAAGTCGCCGTACGCCACGAAGACCTGGCCGGTGATCCGCGCCGCGGCCGGCGAGGCCAGGTAGGCCACCAGCGTGGCCACGCGCTCCGGGGCCAGGATGTCGAGCCGACCGGTGTCGGCGTCGTCGGCGAAGACCGCCGAGGTCATCTCGGTGCGGGCCCGGGGGCAGATGGCGTTGGCGGTGACGCCGTAGCGGGCCAGGCCTCGGGCCGTCGACAGCGTGAGCGCCACGATGCCGGCCTTGGCGGCCGCGTAGTTGGCCTGGCCGGGGGCGCCGAAGAGGAACGCCTCGGAGGCGGTGTTGACGATCCGTCCGTGGACCGGCCCACCCGCGGTCTTCGACGCCGAGCGGAAGTAGACCGCGGCGGCCCGGGAGACCGCCGCGTGACCCTTGAGGTGCACGCCGATCACGTCGTCCCACTGTCGCTCGGACATGTTGAACAGCATCGTGTCGCGGGTGATGCCCGCGTTGTTGACCACGATGTCGAGGCCACCGAAGGAGTCGACGGCGGCCGCGACCAGCTCGTCGCCCAGGGCCCAGCTGCTGACGTCGCCCTTGACGGCCACGGCGCGGGCGCCGAGGGCCTCGATCTCGCGGACCACGGTGTCGGCGGCGTCGCCGACGTCGTTCACCACCACGTCGGCCCCGTGCTCGGCCAGCGCCAGGGCCTCGGCCCGGCCCAGACCGGCGCCGGCGCCGGTCACGATCGCGGTCAGGCCCGTGAGGTCGGTGCTGTCGGTGAGGGGCATCGGCCCTCCTCCTCGTCGTCGGTCGGGGTCCGCCTGGTGCGGCCCCGACGGCACGGTAGGGGCAGCGGGCGGTCCGGGCGGGACAGATCCCGGTCATCGGTCGGCTGGCCGGACCGTGGGCCGGAGTGCGCCCGGGGTGTCGCTGAGTGGGACCTCGGGCCCGCTCGTCCCGTCGACGCCGGGACACTGCGATCGTCCCTGTCCCTCGTCCGGGAGCCCCCGATGACCTCACCCCAGTACGTCGTGCCGGCCGGCGACGTCGCCCGCCCGAGCTCCGCCGTCGACGCGGCCACGGTGGCCACCGCCGGCGACCGCCTGGTCGCCGCGCTCACCCACGGCCAGCCCTGCGCCCCCGTGCGCGACCTGATCGGCGCAGCCGACGTGGCGGCGGCCTACCTCGTGCAGGAGCACCTCAACGCCAGCCGCACCGCGGCCGGCGCCCGGGTGGTGGGTCGCAAGATCGGCGCGACGTCCGCGGCGGTGCGCGAGCAGCTCGGCGTCGACCAGCCGGACTTCGGGGTGCTCTTCGACGACATGGGCTTCGCCGACGGTGCCGAGATCCCGGCCGGGCGGCTGCTGCAGCCCAAGGTGGAGGCCGAGGTGGCGTTCGTGCTGGCCGAGGACCTCGACGAAGGGCCGCTCGACGCCGCGCAGGTGCGCGGTGCGATCGCCTACGCGGTCGCTGCCCTCGAGATCGTCGACAGCCGCATCCAGGACTGGGACATCTCCTTCGCCGACACCGTCGCCGACAACGCGTCGTCGGGTCTCTACGTGCTCGGCACCCAGCGGCGCACGCTGGCGGAGGTCGAGCCCGTCGAGGTGACGATGACGATGAGCATCGACGGCGAGCAGGTCTCCACCGGCGACGGGGCGGCCTGCCTCGGCGACCCGCTCACGGCGGTCGCCTGGCTGGCCCACCAGGCCCGCACCTTCGGCCAGCCGCTGCGGGCCGGGCAGGTCGTGCTCTCCGGCGCGCTGGGCCCGATGCGACCGGTCGTCCCCGGCAGCACCGTCGTCGCCGAGATCAGCGGCCTCGGCTCCGTGACCGCCCACTTCCCGACCACCGAGCGCCAGCCGGCGCAGCAGAAGGACCAGTCATGACCGAGCACAGGACCAAGGTCGCCATCATCGGGTCGGGCAACATCGGCACCGACCTGATGATCAAGGTGATGCGCCACTCGCACGCACCTCGAGATGGGCGCGTTGGTCGGCATCGATCCCGCGTCCGACGGGCTGGCGCGCGCGGCGCGGCTCGGCGTGCGCCACCACCGCCGAGGGCGTCGACGGGCCTGATCGCGCTGCCCGGCTTCGACGAGATCGACATCGTCTTCGACGCCACCTCGGCCGCGCGCACACGTGGCCAACGACGCGCTGCTGCGCCCGCTGGGCAAGCGGGTCATCGACCTGACCCCCGCGGCGATCGGGCCCTTACGCGTGCCCGCGGTCAACGGCGACGAGCACCTCGACGCGACCAACGTCAACATGGTGACCTGCGGCGGGCAGGCGACGATCCCGATCGTCGCGGCGGTCTCCCGCGTGGCCACGGTGCACTACGGCGAGATCGTCGCCTCGATCGCCTCGAAGTCGGCCGGGCCCGGCACCCGCGCCAACATCGACGAGTTCACCGAGACCACCTCGCAGCGCCATCGAGGCGGTCGGCGGCGCCGAGCGGGGCAAGGCGATCATCGTGCTCAACCCGGCCGAGCCGCCGCTGATCATGCGCGACACGGTCTACTGCCTCGTCGCGACGTCGCGACCCCGCGGTGCACGAGCAGATCCGAGGCGTCGGTCGACGCAGATGGTCGCCGAGGTGCAGCCTACGTGCCGGGCTACCGGCTCAAGCAGCAGGTGCAGTTCGACCGAGATCCCGGCCGACCAGCCGGTCGAGACCCTGCTGGCCGCGGGCGAGACGACCCGCCCGACCCACCAGGTGTCGGTGTTCCTCGAGGTCGAGGGCGCCGCCCACTACCTGCCGGCGTACGCCGGCAACCTCGACATCATGACCTCGGCGGCGCTGCAGGCCGCCGAGCGGATGGCCGCTGCGCAAGGAGAACGCGCGCATGAGCACTTCGATCCGCCGAGCCCGAGCTCTACATCCAGGACGTCACGCTGCGCGACGGCATGCACGCGATCCGCCACCAGTATCGGCCTCGATCACGTCACCCGCATCGCCGAGGCGCTCGACGACGCGGGGGTCGACGCGATCGAGGTCGCGCACGGCGACGGGCTGGCCGGCGGCTCGGTTCAACTACGGCTTCGGCGCGCACACCGACTGGGAGTGGATCGAGGCGGTCGCCGACGTGATCGAGCACGCCCGGCTGACCACCCTGCTGCTCCCGGGCATCGGCACGATCGACGACCTGCAAGCAGCGCCTACGACCTGGGCGTGCGCTCGGTGCGCATCGCGACCCACTGCACCGAGGCCGACGTCTCGGCCCAGCACATCGCCACCGCCCGCGAGATGGGCATGGACGTCGTCCGGCTTCCTGATGATGAGCCACATGGCGCCCGCCGGACGAGCTCGCCCGCCAGGCGCAGCTGATGGAGATCTACGGCGCGCACTGCGTCTACGTCACCGACTCCGGCGGCGCGCTGACCATGGACGGGTGCGAGGACCGCGTCCGCGCCTATCGCGACGTGCTCGACGCCGGAGACCGAGATCGGCATCCACGCCCACCACAACCTCTCGCTGTCGGTGGCCAACTCGATCGTCGCGGTCGAGAACGGCGTCGTACCGCGTCGACGCCTCGCTGGCCGGGCATGGGTGCGGGCGCGGGCAACTGCCCGCTCGAGGTCTTCATCGCCGTCGGCCGACATCTACGGGCTGGGAGCACGGCTGCGACCTCTTCGCGCTGATGGACGCCGCCGACGACATCGTCCGCCCGCTGCAGGACCGCCCGGTGCGCGTCGACCGCGAGACGCTGACCCTCGGCTACGCCGGCGTGTACTCCAGCTTCCTGCGCCACGCCGAGACCGCCGCCGCCCGCTACGGCCTCGACGTGCGCTCGATCCTGGTGGAGTGCGGTGCGCCGCCAGCTCGTCGGCGGCCAGGAGGACATGATCGTCGACATCGCGCTGGACCTGGTCGGGCAGCGCGCCTGACCCCGAGCCTGCCGCCCAGGACCCCGATTCCGCGCGGGGCCAGGTCGTGCTCCACCATTCGTCGGGTGGGGGTCGAGACAGCTCAGGTGCGCCACGGGGGCCGCGGGCTCGCGCTGGTCTGCGGCGCCGGGATCATCTGGGGCACCATCGGACCCGCGGTGGACCTGGTGCACGAGCGCTCGAACCTGTCCGTGCTGACCATGAGCGGGTGGCGCTCGTCCGCCGCCGTGCTGACCCTCGCGGTAGTGGTGCTGCTCAGCGGACAGCGTCGGGCCTGCGTGGTGCTCGTGCGCGCCCACCCGGCGCGCATCGTCGTGATGGGCGCCCTGACCGCGGCCTTCCAGATCTTCTTCTTCGCCGCCATCCTGGCCGCGGGCGTGAGCGTCGCGACCGTCGTGGCGCTGGGCTTCGCGCCGGTGCTCCTCCTGGTGCTGCACGCCGTACGGCAACGCCGGCTGCCGGCGCCGCCCCAGCTGCTCACCGTGGCGATGGGCGTCGTCGGCCTCCTGCTGGTCGGCCTGGTCGGCAGCGACACCCGCGGGTCCGAGCCGACGCTGGGAGTGCTGGCCGCGCTCGTCTCCGGGGCGGCGTACGCGCTCTCCACGGAGGTCGGCACTTCGCTCTCACGGGGACACGACGCCGTGCCGGTCGCCGTCGGCACGATGGGTGTGGTCGCGCTGATCATGGTGCCCTCGGCGCTGCTGGTCGGCTCCGTGCGGGACGAGACCATGCTCCCCACCGACGCCGCCACCTGGGCGGGGCTGGCCTACATGGGCGTGGTCACCCTGGCCCTGGCCTATGTCCTGCTGTTCGCCGGGCTCAGCACGACCGGCTCCGGGTCGGCGGCGATCGCCACGTTGCTGGAGCCGGTGACGGCGGTGGCCATCGCCGTGACCGTGCTGGGCGAGACCCTCACGGTGGCGGGGGCCCTCGGGTGCCTCCTCATCGTCGCGGCCATCGGGACCCTCGGACTCCGGCACGAGGTCACGGAGCTCCCGGAGGTCCACTAGCGCCCACGATCTCGGCGCCGCCCGCAGACTCCGGTAGACCCTTCAACCATCCTGGACGGCCCGGCCACCAGGGGATAAGTTCCGCTCGCGGCCCGGACCACGGGCCGCCAGGACGCGGCTGACGAAGTCTCGTCCTTGATCTCGGGAACGGGGAAACATCTTGCTCGATCTGCTCAAGCGCGCCCTCATGACGGGCGCCGCACTCCTGGTCACGCTCGTGTCTGTCCAGGTCATCACCATCTCGCCAGCAAGCGCCGCATCGTGCTCCTGGCCTTCCACCGGCTACCAGTACTGCACCGGCGTCAACCACGAGGTGCTCAGCTCGAAGTTCTACAAGGGCACCTCGCAGTACCACAACGGCAAGGGCGCGCAGTCGCCGAACCTCTACGTCAACGGTGCCTTGAAGGACAAGCAGGCTGACGGAGAGTGCACGAACCTGCGGGTCATCGCGACCAACAGCTACTGGCCCGCCGGCAACACCTACACCCAGCCGGACTGGAAGGTGTGCGGGGCGGGGACCGAGCGTGTGGTCGGGATCTATCTCGACCAGGCGTGGACCTACCCGGGAACGAACATCAAGATCCAGCACTGCTACGCCTACAACAACGGCGCCGGTCGGTTCTGCACGACCTTCTTCGAGCGCACCATCCCGAACTGACCCGTCCGTCCGCGTCATGGGGGGCTGCTGTCGGGTGCGGAGTCACGCACCCGACGGCAGCCCTTTCGCGCCTTGGTCCCCGGCTCGGCGCGAGGGTGCTCGTGCCGACTACTGCGGCGGTGGGCTCCCGTGCCGGTGCGCCACCTTCCACACGCCGTCCTCACGACGGTAGATCTGCGTCGCTCGCAGGATGTAGGTACGCGGCACGCCGTTGACGGACACGGAGGTGTGCTCGAGGCCCACCGTGTAGGCGGTGTCCCCGCGTACCTCGGCTTCGAGGATCTCGAGCTCGTACGACGTGCACTCGGACAAGCTCTCGGCGAGATGGGTGAACAGCGCGTCCAGCTCTTCCTGCCCGCTCGCGTTCCTCCACGCGCCCAGCACGGTCACCGGGTCGTTCCGTGACCAGATCGCCCGCCGTGGTGCGGCGTCACCGTTGTGGACGGCGATCTCAGCGTCGACGAGCGCCGACTGCACCCAGGTGACGAACTCCTCGTACGGGCCCACGTCTCGATGATGCTCCGGATCGAGGTCGTCGACAACCCATCCAGGACCGGCCCGCACCCCGAGGGGTGCGGGCCGGTTCTCGACCGGGGTCAGCGAGTCACTTGGTGTCGACCGCCGTGAGCACCACGTCGGCGGCGACGCCGGCGTAGTTGTTGGTGACGACGTAGACCGTCCCGGTCGGGATGGCCCCGGCCTCGTTGGCCGCGCCGGTCGCGATGTCGCCGATGACCTTGCACTCGTCGTTGAAGAAGTACACGTCGAGGTCGACCGCCGTGGGACCCGCGGCGAGGGACATCTTGTGCGCCCCGTCACCGAAGTCCTCGGGCAGCTCGGTCACGTGACCGTCGGTGTCCTGCGAGACCGGAGGGAAGACGCAGAACTCCGAGAGCTCGGTGCCCACGACGCCGCCGGCGGCCTCGTTGCCGCCGGGGTTGGTGCCGAGGATCGTGAAGGACTCCTCGAACGGCGGGTCCAGCGGCTGGGGCGGCAGCGGCGTGATCGCGCCACTGGTCCCGAACACCTGGAGGTCACCGAACTGCGCGTTGGTCTTCGTGTCGCCCAGCGCCTCGTCGGCGAAGACCCGCACGTACGACGCCTGGACCGGCGTGGCCAGCGGGAACGTCTTGTGGTGGACGTCGTCGACGGTCGGCCGCGGGACGGCGTAGTCGAAGGCGTCCTCACCGATCGGCTGGGTCCTCCAGTTGACCCCGTCGTTCGAGGTCTGGACCGTGAAGGACTTGACCGCCTCGAACCGCGAGGTCGTGAAGGCGCTGACCTGGAAGGAGCTGATCGTCGCCGGCTCGGCCAGCTTGATCACGGCGTTGCCGGACCCGACCGCGGTCTTCCAGCGGGTGAGCTCGGTGTCGTCGATGAGCGACTTGGCGCCCTTCGAGGACGACGAGACGATCTCGGCGCCGTTGGCTGCCGACGCCAGGTTGGGGCTCAGCCGGACCGTCCGCTTCACCGTCCGTCCCTCGGTCACGTCGAGGGAGGAGACGGTCTGGGCGCCGAAGCCGCGGGCCTGGACGGTCAGCGGGTAGGTCCCGGCGACGGCCTTCGTGGTGACCGCACCGGCGGCGTTGCTGACGCCCACCGGGGTGACGCCGGCCTCGAGCGTGCCGAGGATGACGTTGGCGTCCGGGATCGCCTTGCCGGTGGAGGCGTTGACCAGCTTGACCGAGATCGTGCCGTTGCGCGCCGGGTTCTGGTGCGTGAACGACGGCGTCGGGTCGATGTCGTTGGCGCCGGTCGGGTCGTCCTCGGTGGTCTCGTTCGACGCGCCGGTGCCCATGCCGTTGGCGGCGAAGGCGCCGTAGACGGTGTCCTGGAGGACGTCGAAGTCGGCGGCCCGGTGGTAGCGCAGGTCGAGCGCCTTCATGATCGCCGTGCGCATGTCGAGCATGCTCGGGTCGTTGGGGGCCAGCGGCATGGCGTCGGTGACGATGAAGGAGGCGATGTCGGCGGCCTTCTGCTGGCCGTACTCGGCGACCAGCGCGCGGCGCAGGTCCCAGAGCGCCGCGGTCCAGATCTCGCCGTCGGAGTGCACCTCGGGACCGCCGAGGTCGTAGCCGATGTCGCCGAACGTGGCCTCGGTGTCGTCGTAGGACCAGTTGCGGATCCCGCGCTCGTCGTTGCCGGTGACGTAGGCGCCGACGACCGAGTCGTCCTGGATGCCCTCGCGGTGGGTGTAGTTCAGCGCGTACCAGTCGCCCCAGCCCTCGCCCATCGAGCCGGACTGGTGGCCGCCGAGCGCGCCGTCCTCGGTGCCGACGTAGCGGTTGGAGAGACCGTGCGCGTACTCGTGCTCGATCACGCCGGCGTCGAAGGAACCGTCGCGGCAGGGGCCCTCGAACGCGTCGTTGATCGGCTCCCACAGGAACATGCCGCTCCACGGCGGGATGCCGTCGGGCAGCGTGAGCATGTAGGCGTTGTCGCGACCGGTGTACGTCGGGGCGCCACCGCTGATCGCGCCGGCCTGCGCCAGGCCCAGGATCGGGTCGCCGCCGTCGGCCTGGAAGTTGCCGGCGCTCTCCGTGAAGCCGTAGGAGTAGAACTCGTCGTGGATCCGGTTGTGCTGGTAGAAGAGGTTGGTGGACGAGGCGTCCGCGTCCTGCGCGTACGACGGCGGCGTGGCCTGGCACTCGGAGGTGCCCCAGGCGTCGGGGAAGCCGAAGTTGAACTGACCGGTCGGCGCGACCGTGCGGTTGGCCTGGTCGGCCGGCGCGATGAAGTTGGACCAGTTCTTGAAGGTGTCGGCGTTGTTGCCGAGCAGCGTCACGCCGACCCCGGTGAGACCGGTCGGGTCGACGTAGCCGCCGGGCGACTGCGGGGTGGGGCCGAAGCTCACCTTGGTGGCCCTGCCGCCCTTCGGAGCGCCCGGGTAGTTCGGGTAGACGATGCCCTCGGCCTCGTGCTGGACCAGCGAGCGCTGGTGCAGCACCTCGCCGGTGGCGGCGTCGACCAGGACGTCGTAGGCCTCGTCGAGCGCTTGCACGAACAGCACGCGGTAGGCGGCGCGGGCGCCGTCGGCGGTCGGGAACACGGCCTTCTGCACGTAGGACTCGGCGGCGAGGCCGGTCTTGAAGGTCGTGAAGCCGGCGACCTGCTTGCCGGCCCTCGGGGTGACCGCGGGAGCGCTGAACGCGGCAGCCACCCGGGTCAGCGCCACGGACGGGGTCAGCGACCAGCTGCCGAGCTGACGGGTGTCGGGCGCGATCGAGCCGGTGAAGGAGAGGACGCGGCCGGAGCCGTCGACCGCCATGCCCATCGACCCGCCGCGGGCGGCCTGCACGCCGCCGACGGTCTGGGTGAGGTTGACGACCGTGACGTCGAGGTCGGTCAGCCGGTGGTCACGCGTGACGGCCAAGGAGGTGACGTCGGCGGCGCTGAGCCCGAGCAGGGCGCGGTGCTCGGCGGCGAACGCACGAGCGGCCTCGACGGCGGTGCCGGCGTGCGGGCCCGAGAGCGCCTGGCCGGGCGCGGGGTAGATGGTCCGTGGGGTGCCGAAGCGCTCGTCCCAGGTGACGGTGGAGCCGGTGGCGGCGCCGTCGACCAGGGCGGCGACGGCGTCGCGCTGAGCCTGGGTGGGCTTCACCAGGGGGTGGCCGAGACGGATGTCGGTGGCGGGTGAGGTGCCGTTGGCACCGGTGGTGTCTCGCTGGGTGACCGCGCTCGCCGCGAGGATGGTGCCTCCGGTCGAGAACGTGGCAGCCGTCGTGGCGAGGATGGTCGCCGTGACGACGGAACGTCGTAAACGCATGCAGGAATGCCTTTCCCTCGGTCCGCCGCGTGGTGGTGGCGGGTCTGGGCAGGCAACGGGGCGGGGGCGGCTGGGGTGACGGGTGGGCTTGGGTCAGGTTCGTGCATTGCACATCCCTGCAGTCTGGTGACGTCCCGACTCAGCGCGGGCTCCCGGGCGATCGCCCGGCCCGCCTCCGGCCCCGGCTCGCTATGCTGGGTGGCCTTCGCGGGCCCCGGGAGGTCCGTCGTCGACCGTCGCACTCGGAGGCTTGCTCATGTCGTCACTGTGGTTGTTGCTCATCGGGCTCGCGATGCTGGTGGGCGGGTACCTGCTCTACTCGCGTTTCCTCGCGCAGCGCATCTTCCAGCTCGACGGGGGGTTCCCCGTGCCGGCCCACGAGATGAGCGACGGCGTCGACTTCGTCCCGACCAACAAGTTCGTGCTCTGGGGCCACCACTTCACCTCCGTGGCGGGCGCCGCGCCCATCGTGGGTCCCGCCATCGCGGTGATCTGGGGCTGGCTGCCGGCCTTCCTGTGGGTGACCCTCGGCACCGTCTTCTTCGCAGGCATGCACGACCTCGGCTCCCTGTGGGCCTCGGTGCGCAACCGCGGCCGCTCGATGGGCATGCTCTCGGGGCGCTACATCGGCGCTCGCGGGCGCAACCTGTTCCTGGTCGTCATCTTCCTGCTCCTGCTGATGGTGGTCGCGGCGTTCGCGGTCGTGATCACGAACCTGCTGATCTCCACCCCCACGTCGGTCATCCCCGCCTGGGGCGCCATCGCGGTCGCGGTCGTGATCGGGCAGATGATCTACCGCTGGCGGATCAACCTGCTGGCCACCACCGTCATCGGCGTCACGGCGCTCTACGCCCTGATCCTGCTCGGTGACCGCTACCCGATCGAGCTGCCCGAGTCGGTGCTCGGCATGTCGCCCGCCACGTTCTGGATCCTCGCCCTGTTCCTCTACGCCGGCATCGCCTCGCTGCTGCCGGTGTGGGTGCTCCTGCAGCCGCGCGACTACATCAACGGCGTGCAGCTCTTCATCGGCCTCGGTCTGCTCTACGGCGCGGTGCTGCTCAGCGCGCCCGAGATCGTCGCCCCGGCGATCAACGACTCCGTCCCCGAGGGGACGCCCGGCCTGGTCCCGCTGCTGTTCGTGACCATCGCCTGCGGCGCGATCTCCGGCTTCCACGGCATGGTGTCCTCCGGCACCAGCTCCAAGCAGCTCGACTCCGAGAACGACGCCCGCTTCGTCGGCTACTTCGGGGCCGTGGGTGAGGGCCTGCTGGCCCTGGGCGCGATCCTGGCGACGACCGCGGGCTACGCGACCCTCGCCGACTGGGAGTCGGTCTACAGCGAGTTCGGCCAGGGCGGCGTGACCGCGTTCGTCCAGGGCGGCGGCAGCATCCTCAACGCCGGCCTCGGCATCCCGACCTCGCTGAGCGCCACGATCCTGGCCACGATGGCGGTGCTCTTCGCCGCCACCACGATGGACACCGGCGTCCGCCTGCAGCGGTTCGTCGTGCAGGAGGCCGGCGAGGTGCTCGGCGTGAAGATCGACAAGCTGGTCGCGACCGCCGTCGTGCTCGTCGTCGCCGTGGGCCTGACCTTCAGCGCCGGTGCGGGCGGTGAGGGCGGCATGCGGATCTGGCCGCTGTTCGGCACCACCAACCAGCTGCTCGCCTCGCTGACGCTGTCGATCGTCGCGGTGATGCTGATCCGCAAGCGCCGCAACCCCTGGCCCGCGCTGCTCCCGCTGGCGTTCGTGTTCGTGATGTCGTTCTACGCCGCGATCGTCCAGCTCGGCACCCTGCGCGACGAGGCCGACTGGCTGCTGCTCGGTCTCGACGTGGTGATCATCCTCGCCGCGGTGTGGGTGGCGGTCGAGGCCCTGCTGGCCATGCGCGAGGCGCGGCGCGCGCCCCCGGAGGCCGCGGACGCCGACCGCACCGACACCGCGGACGCCCTGGGACGCTCGTGAGCCGCCCGTGACGAGCCGGCCCGCGTGAGTCGCTGGGCGGCCTTCCGCGCGGGCCTGGAGGAGTTCTACGCCGGTCCCTACCGGCGTACGTTCCGCCAGGCCCGCCGCGAGGAGGACGACCTGTTCCTGCTCGTCGTCCTGGCCGAGGCGCTGGGGGTGCCCGACCCCGCGGCCTACTACTCCGCCGAGCTGCTGCCGGCCACCTACGAGGAGTTCCACGCGTGGCACCGTCGGATGGGCATGGAGCGCTCCCCGCTCGACCACCTGGGCTGCTGTTGACCTCGCGGGCGCTGGCCGACGGGCAGCGGGTGCTGTTCGTCTCGGGCAAGGGTGGGGTCGGCAAGACCTCGGTCGCGGCCGCGGTGGCGCTCGCCCGCGCTCGCGCCGGCCAGCGGGTGCTGCTGGTCTCCACCGACCCCGCCCACAACCTCGGCCACGTCTGGGACCAGGAGGTGGGCGACGACGCGACCCGGCTGGTGACCTGCCCCAACGGCGGGTACGTCGACGGGCTGGAGATCGACCCCGCCGCCACCGTGGAGCGTCACCTGGGCGCCGTGGGGGCGACGTTGCGCCGGCTGCTGCCCGAGCGGTTGCACGCCCAGGCCGAGCAGCACCTCGCGCTGGCGCGCGAGGCCCCGGGCACCCACGAGTCGGCCGTGCTCGAGCGGGTCGCCGAGGCCGTCGAGGACGGTCTGACCACCCACGACACGGTCGTGTTCGACACCGCGCCCACCGGCCACACGCTGCGCCTGATCGCGCTCCCCGAGCAGCTGAGCGCCTGGACCGAGACCCTGCTGGCCAACCGCGACCGCGCCGACCGGTTCGGCGCCGCGCTGCGCGGCCTCGGCGGTGCGCCGGGGGCCGAGCCCACGCTGGACCGCGACGCCGAGCTGCGGCGGGTGCTGGTGGCCCGGCGCCGGCGGCTCGGCACCCTGCGCGACGTCGTCCAGGACCCCGCCCGCACGTCGTTCGTCCTGGTCCTGACCGCCGAGCGGCTGCCGGTCGTCGAGACCCTCGAGCTGCACCGCCAGCTGGTCGGGCTCGGCATCGACGTCCGCGACCTCGTCGTCAACCGCCGCTCGCCCGCGGACGCCGGGGCGCTGCTCGCCCAACGCCGCCTCGTGGAGGACGCCCACCTGGCCACGGTGGCCCGCGCGCTGCCCGGCGTACCGCTCCGTGAGGTGCCGCTGCTGCCCGGCGACCTGGTCGGGGAGGCGGCGCTCGGCGTGCTCGCCGAGGCGCTCGAAGGCCCCTGAGCGACCGACGGCGTAAAAAGACCCCCGCCGGTCACCCGGCGGGGGTCTTCGTGCAGGTCGAGGACCTGCGGTGCTTGTGGGCAGGGGCGGGGTCGAACCGCCGACCTTCCACTTTTCAGGCGGACGCTCGTACCGACTGAGCTACCTGCCCAAGCGGGCCAGACTTTACAGGAGGGCCGTGCGGTCAGCGAAAGCGCGGGTCGGAGAGCCGGGCGCGCCGGCACCGGCGCCCTGGCCCTGTGGCACCCCCAACGGGATTCGAACCCGTGCTACCGCCGTGAAAGGGCGACGTCCTAGGCCGCTAGACGATGGGGGCCGGAACTGCCGCCACAGCATAGGGGTGGGGGCGGATCCGGCCCAACACCGTGCCCACGCCGGTGGCCACGTCGGGCCCCCGGACCGCGATTGGTAGCGGCCCCTGACCATGGGTTAGAGTTCCGATCGCTTCACCCGGTGAAGCATCTGGCCCCGTAGCGCAGTTGGTTAGCGCGCCGCCCTGTCACGGCGGAGGCCGCGGGTTCGAGTCCCGTCGGGGTCGCCATCCCAAGGCGACACAGCTCCATGCGACACAGCAGTGCAGCTCGACCGCGTCACCAGCACCGCCCCGGACCTCGGTCTGGGGCGTTCGTGCATTTCGGGCGCGCTGGTCGGGTGCCGGACGGCCGTGCGGGAGCGCCGGACACAATGGCGCCATGCCGATCGACGTGACCGACGAGCGCTTCGACGCCCTCGTCGACGCGGCCCTCGACGGGATCCCCGACGAGCTGGCTGCGCTGGTGCACAACGTCGTGGTGCTGGTCGAGGACGAACCGCCGCCGGGGGAGCCCGACGACCTGCTGGGGCTCTACGAGGGGCTCGCGCTGACCGAGCGCGACGGCCTCGGCGTCGCCGGTCGGCTGCCGGACCGGATCTTCGTCTTCCGCGGCCCGCTGATGGACTTCTGCTCGAGCGAGGACGAGCTGGTCCGCGAGGTGCGGATCACCGTGGTGCACGAGGTCGCGCACCACTTCGGGATCGCGGAGGCCCGGCTGCACGAGCTGGGCTACGGCTGAGCGGGTCAGGAGACGCTGCTGCGCGGGGCGGCTGACCAGTCGGCGTCCTGCCACGCGGTGGGCGCCTCACCGGCGCCGCGACGGACGACCTCACCGAGGAACCAGCGTTGGAAGGCCTCCTGCTCGGGGGAGCGCGGGACCGACAGCAGCCGCTCGTCGCGGCAGAAGCTGTCGGCGAGGTCGAGCAGCTCGTCGAGCCGCGCCAGCAGCGGCGCCTCGTCGGGACGCAGCACGACCTGGAGGTCGACGGAGGGGGCGCCGGCGGCCCGGGCCGCATCGACCTGGTCGGCGCCCAGGTCGTGGCGCAGCAGCCGCTCGAGCGAGCTGAACAGGTCGGACATCACCCGGGCCTGGGGGTAGGCGTCGTCGTGGGCCAGGGCGAGCAGGCGGACCTCGCGACGCAGCTCGCGGGAGTGGCGCTGGAAGGCGAGGTAGGCGGCCACCGGGACCCCGGTGATCGTCAGCTCGCTGCAGTCCTCGCCGCAACCGGAGGTGTCCCAGGCGTCCTCGCCGGTGATCAGGGCCTCGGACTGGACGTCGGACAGGCGGGGCGCCGGGGTGAACCAGACGACCTTGCCGTCCTCCTCCAGGTCGGCCCCCCAGGCGGCCGAGGCCCGGGCGACGATGCCGAGGCCGCGCCCGAAGGTGAGCAGCAGGTCGTCGAGGTCGTCGGGATCGGGCGGGTGCGGCAGGACCGGGCGCTCGGGGGAGCCGTCGCGCACCTCCACGCGAGGGTGCTCGCGGGTGCCGCGGATCGTGACCTGGATGGGCGGCTCGCCGTGCAGGAGGGCGTTGGTGACCAGCTCGGAGACGCCCACCGCGGCGGTCTCGACGAGATCGGCGCGGCCCAGGTCGGTGATCGTGGACGCCACCCACCGGCGCGCGTCTTGGACGCCCCGGGGTCCTGTGCCCAGGGCGAGGGCGGGCCGCTTGTGCGTCACGGGTGCTTCTCCGACGTCGTCGGGCTGGGGTCGAGCGAGTCTTCAGAGTGGGATCTACCCGGCACGGCAGCCCACAAAACGTGTTCGGTGAATTTTCTTCTACCACGCGCGGCCGCCCGGACGACAGACCTGCCGTCACCTGGATTCGGCGTCGGCCGCAGCGCGCGGGACAATGGGTACCGGCCGCACAGCCTGACCAGACCCACGGAGGACCCCATGTCGGACGCCACGACCACCTCGTCCGAGTCGACGCGCCACCAGGTCGTCGTGATCGGCTCCGGCTTCGGCGGGCTCTTCGGCACCAAGGCGCTGCGCAAGGGCGACGTCGACGTGACGATGGTGGCCAAGACCACCCACCACCTCTTCCAGCCGCTGCTCTACCAGGTCGCCACCGGGATCCTCTCCGAGGGCGAGATCGCCCCGCCGACCCGCGAGGTGCTGGCCCGGCAGAAGAACGCCCGGGTCCTGCTCGGCGAGGTCACCGAGGTCGACCTCGACCGACGTACGGTCACCTCCCACGTGCTGGGGCGCGAGACCGTGCTGCCCTACGACTCGCTGATCGTGGCCGCGGGTGCGGGCCAGTCCTACTTCGGCAACGACCAGTTCGCCGAGTTCGCGCCCGGCATGAAGTCGATCGACGACGCGCTCGAGCTGCGGGGCCGGATCTTCGGTGCGTTCGAGATGGCCGAGCTCGGCGCCCTCAAGGGCGACGACGTCGACCACCTGCTCACGTTCGTGGTCGTCGGCGCCGGGCCCACCGGCGTCGAGATGGCCGGTCAGATCGCCGAGCTCGCGCACCGCACCCTGCGACGCGACTTCCGCGCGATCAACACCCGCAGCGCCCGCGTGATCCTGGTCGACGCCGCCCCGCAGGTGCTGCCGCCGTTCGGGGCCCGGCTGGGCGCGTGGACGGCCAACAAGCTCAAGGACCTCGGCGTCGAGGTGATGCTCGGGGCGATGGTGACCGACGTCGACGAGCGCGGGCTCCAGGTGAAGTACAAGGACGGTCGCGTCGAGCGGATCAACGCCGTCACCAAGGTGTGGGCCGCCGGCGTCCAGGCCAGCCCGCTCGGCAAGACGCTGGCGGAGCAGACCGGGGCCCCGCTCGACCGCGCCGGCCGGATCGGCGTCAACCCCGACCTGACGCTGCCCGGTCACCCCGAGGTCTTCGTGGTCGGCGACATGGCCAGCCTCGACAACCTGCCCGGCGTCGCGCAGGTCGCCATCCAGGGCGCCAAGTACGCCGCCAAGGAGATCCAGGGGCGCCAGCAGGGCAAGCCGGCGCAGAAGCCCTTCAAGTACTTCGACAAGGGCTCGATGGCGATCATCAGCCGCTTCCGTGCGGTGGCGATGGTCGGCAAGCTGCGGATCACCGGGGTGCTGGCCTGGCTGATGTGGCTGGCGGTCCACCTCGTCTACATCACCGGCTTCAAGAACCGGATCACGGCCGTGATGCACTGGTTCGTCTCGTTCCTGGGCCGCGGGCGCTCCGAGCGCACGTCGACCGAGCAGCAGATCTTCGCGCGCTCGGCGCTGGCCCGGCTCCGACGCGGAGCGACCGACCTGGTCTCGCCTCCCGGGCTGTACGACGCCGCCCAGGCCGTGCTCGACCAGGAGCAGCGGCGCGTCGAGCTCGAGGAGCGGGCCGCCGAGGAGGCCCGGCTCACCGACGACGGCGTCCGCGGCGTCAAGGTCGGCTGAGCCCACCCGCTGCCGGGTGCCGGGCTGGGCTGCTGAACTGCTGGGCTGCTGGCCGGGCTACTCGAAGTAGCGCGGCGCCACCTCGCGCTCGGCCATCAGCTCGCGCGCCCAGCGGGGCAGGATGAACAGGCCCTCGGCCTCGATCGTGGTGCCCTCGGGCCCGAGGATCCGGCCGCGGGCCCAGGTCTTGTAGCCCTCGGCCCGCTCGAGCCAGGCCTCCGCCCGCAGGTCGCCCAGGGGAGTGGGCTTGCGGTAGTGGAGCGTCAGCGTGGCCGTCATGCCCGGACGTCCGCCGGCGCCGGCTGCCTCGCCGAGCATCTGGTCCAGGATCAACGAGGAGACCCCGCCGTGCACGAGACCCGGCGGTCCCTCGTAGGCGGCCCCGAGGTGGAAGTCGGCGTGCACCCGGCCCTCGGTCGTGGAGTCGGGCACGACCTCCAGCGGAGGTGCGACGGGGTTGCGCAGGCCGACCACGGCGTTGCCCCACGGGCGTCCGCGGCCCTCGCCCGAGAAGCGGACGCCGAAGGAGCCCGCGAGCTCCTCCTTGCGCAGCCGGGCCGTGATGGCCTCGATCTCCGCCTGCGCGTTCCGGATCTCCTCCTCGTCGACCAGCGTGCGGATCGTGGCGTCGACCAGGTCGCGCACCGCGTCGGTGAAGGGGCCGTAGAGCGCCTGCTGCCGCTCCAGCTCCTCGGGGGAAAGGTCCTCCTGGACGTAGTCGGCCATGCGCGTGAGCCTAGACGGCGGCCTCGTGCCCCGGAGCGTGCGCTCCTGCGCACGCTGGGCCGCACGCGGCCTGTCTAGGATCACCGCGTGACGTTGAGCGCGAAGGGCACTCGGCTCAACCGGCGGGGGCTCGAGACCAGGACGCACGTGCTCGACGTGGCGGTCCGGGTCCTGGCCGCCGGTGGGCCGGAGGCGGTCAGCGCCAACTCCGTGGTCAAGGAGGCCGGCGCGACCTGGGGCGTGGTCCAGCACCAGTTCGGGGACGCCGACGGGCTCTGGGCCTCGGTGCTCGAGCACATCGCGGAGCAGTTCCGGCCGATGCGGCCCCAGTCGTCGCCGGGGGACGACGTACCGGCGCGGGTCGCCGCCATCGTCGACATGCTGTGGGACGCCGTGGAGACGCCGGGGTCGCACGCGATCCGCAACCTGAGGCTGGCGCTGCCGCGGCAGCGGGCCGAGCTGGAGCTGTCCTACCCGCGGACGGCGTCCGCCCTGGCCCGGTGGGACGCCCAGTGGACCCGGGGCTGCGAGCGCGCGCTGGCCGGCCTGCCGGTCGACCCGGTGCGGCTGCGGCGCGTGGTCGCCCTGCTGCCGGGCGCGATGATGGGGCTGCGCGACGAGCAGCACCTGGTCACGTACGTCGACATGGACGAGGCCCGGCTGGGCCTGACCGAGGCGGTCACGGCCTACCTGCTCTGACCTCGACGGGTCTCGGCGATCGTCTCCTCGACCAGGGAGTTGAGGCGGGCACCGGCCGGCCAGCCGACGTAGTGGCTCAGGAAGACCACGATCTCGCGCAGCGCCGCGTCGTCGAGCTCGCCGTTGCGGTGGGCCGCCGGCACCTGCAGGCTCAGGACGTCGTGGGCGCCCTGCGCGGCCAGCGCGCCGACCAGCAGCAGTCGGCGGTCGCGGTCGGAGAGCCCGGGCCGCTGCCAGATGTCGCCGAAGAGGTGGTCGGCGGTGTAGCGGAAGAAGTCACCCTCTCCGTCGGTCATCTCGAAGCCGTAGACCTCCTCCATCTTCTCCAATCCGCGTCGGCGGGTCTCCGGAAGATCGTCGAACGTGCCCATCAGAGCCCCAGTCCTGTGCGTAGTCGGTGGAGGGCCTCGCGCGCGAGCGGTACGTCGACCCCGAGGTCGTCGGCCAGCTCGATCGCGAAGCCGAGGTCCTTCTCGCCGAGCGCCGCGACGTGTGAGAGCACTCCGTGCCAGAAGTCGTCGGCCGCGAGCGGCGCCGCGGTGTCGCGGTGCATGACCGCGCCCGCCCCGCCGGTGATCGCGTCGGTGTGGCGCACGACCTCGCCCAGCGCCCGCAGGTCGAGCCCGGCGGCCTCGGCCAGCCGCTGCGCCTCGGTGGCGGCGGCGAGGGAGACGAACTGCAGCAGGTTGCGGGCCAGCTTGAAGCGGGTCCCGGCGCCGACCGGGCCGACGTGGACGACCTTGCCGCCCATCACCTCCAACGCCGGCCGGGCCACCGCGAAGGCCTGCGCGTCGCCGCCGACCAGGATCGCCAGCGTGCCTTCGGCCGCGCCCACCGCGCCCCCGCTGACCGGGGCGTCGAGCACCGTGACGCCGTGGCGGGCGGCGGTGTCGGAGAGCTGGGACGGCGTGCCCGGCGCGACCGTCGAGTGCAGCACCACCACGAGCCCGTCGCGAGCAGCGCCCAGCACCTGCCCCATCACCTCGCGCACCTGGTCGTCGTCGCGCACCATCACGCACAGCACGTCGACCGTTGCGGCGAGGTCGGCGACGCCTACGGCCACCCGGGCCCCCGCGTCGGCGAGCGTCGCGCAGGGCTCCGCCGCGACGTCGAACACCGTGACGTCCAGCCCCCGGTCGGCCGGGGCCGTCGCGAGCCGCAGCGCCATGGGCGCACCGATCGTGCCGAGCCCGACGAATCCGACCCTCATGCCCGGACGCCTGCCCGGTTGCGGTGGATCGCATGGGTGACCTCGTGGGTGGGGTGGCTGTCGTCGGTCTCGAAGACACGTTAGGTGGGCCTTCGTACTGGCTGGTTGTGGTGGGGGACCTAGCCACGCAAGCACTGGGTTTCGAGACGCGTCACGCAGGCCGTCGCTGCGCTCCGGCCTGCGTCGACGCTCCTCAACCTTCGCCCTTGCTCTGAGCCCTCGCAGGCTCGGGCTCAGCGGGCTCCGCGACGAGCTTGGTCTCGAGGTACTCCTCGAAGCCCGCGACGCCCATCTCGCGCCCGAGGCCGGACTGCTTGTAGCCGCCGAAGGGCGCGTCGGCGGCGTACCAGACCCCGCCGTTGACCGCGATCGTTCCGGTGCGGATGCGTGCGGCGACAGCCCTGGCCCGCTCGAGCGAGCCGGAGTCGACCGACCCCGAGAGGCCGTACGCCGACTCGTTGGCGATGCGCACCGCGTCGTCGTCGCCGTCGTGGGGGAGCACCACCAGCACCGGGCCGAAGATCTCCTCCTGGGCCACCCGCGCGGTGTTGTCGAGGCCCGCGACGACCGTCGGCTCGACCCAGAAGCCGGGCCGGTCGATCACGTGACCGCCGGTGGCGAAGGTCGCGCCCTCCTGCTCGGCCAGCCGCAGGTAGGCCTCGACCCGGTCGCGCTGGGCCTGCGAGATCACGGGCCCGCAGACGGTGCCGGGGTCGGTCGGGTCGTGGGCACCGATCGCGGCCATCGTCGAGGCGGCGATCGCGACCGCCTCGTCGTAGCGCTCGCGGGGGACCACCAGCCGCGTGGTGAGCGCGCAGCCCTGGCCGGCGTGGAGGCAGACCGCGAAGGCCGCCGCGCCCACCGCGGCCGCGAGGTCGGCGTCGTCGAGCACGAGGGCGGCGGACTTGCCGCCGAGCTCGAGCAGGACCCGCTTCAGCCCGGGTGCCGCCGCGGCCATGATCGCCCGCCCGGTGTCGGTCGAGCCGGTGAAGGAGACCAGGTCGACGCGCGGGTCGGTGACCAGTCGCGCGGCGACGTCGTCGTCGCGCGGTGTCACGACGTTGAGCACCCCCGGCGGGAGGTCGGTGTGCTCGGCGGCCAGCCGCGCGAGCTCGCAGGCGACCCACGGGGTGTCCGGCGCCGGCTTGAGCACGACGGTGTTGCCGGCCGCGAGCGCCGGGCCGAGCTTGGCCAGGTTGATCTGGTTCGGGAAGTTCCACGGCGTGATCGCCGCGACCACGCCGACCGCCTCGCGGCGCAGCGTGCGGCGCGTGGGGACGCCCATCGGCGCGGCGACCCCGAGGTCGGTCTCCCAGGCGTAGCCCTCGGCCAGGTCGAGGGTCCAGGCGAAGGACGCGACCGGGACGTCGTACTGCGGTCCGGTGGTCAGGAACGCCGGCGCGCCCGCCTCGGCCGTGGTGAGCGCGCGCATCTGCGGGCCGTGGTCGACGAGCGCCCGGTGCAGCTGGCGCAGGCAGCGCAGCCGGAGCGCGACGTCGGTCGACCACCCGGTCTCGTCGAAGGCCCGACGGGCCGCGGTGATCGCGGCGTCGACGTCAGTCGACGGTGGCGTCGGGGGCCCGCCCGATCTCCAGCCCCGTGGCGGGATCGACGATCGGGTACGTCGCCCCGTCGCTCGCGGCGACGAGCCGGCCGTCGACCAGCAGCAGCGGCGGCGCCGTCATCGTGCCTCGACCCGGATCGGCAGGTGGACGAAGCCGCGGACGTTGGCGGAGTAGAAGCGCACCGAGCGGTCGTGGTCGACCTCGAGCCGTCGCACCCGGCGGACCAGCGCGGCGAGGGCGATCCGGGACTCGAGCCGGGCCAGGTTGGCGCCGAGGCAGAAGTGCCGTCCGCCCCCGAAGCTGAGCGACCGGGCCAGCTCGTGCGGGTCGCGGTGCAGGTCGAAGACCTCGGGGTCGGAGAAGACGCGCTCGTCGTGGTTGGCCGAGCCGAGCGCGAGCACCAGCTGGGAGCCGGCGGGCGCGGTGCGGCCGTGGAGCGTGAGGTCCTGCAGCAGGTAGCGGGCCAGGAACTGGGTGGAGGTGTCGTGGCGCAACGTCTCCTCGACCCACGGGTCGACCAGGTCGTCGCCCCCGGCGTCGAACACCTCGGCGCACTGCTCGGGCCGTTGCGTGAGGTGGTGCAGGGCGTTGCCGAGCAGCTTGGTGGTGGTCTCGTTGCCGGCGACGACCATCAGGAACAGGAAGGCGGTGATCTCGGGGTCGGTCATCCGCTGGCCGTCGTCCTCGGCGTGCAGCAGCGCGCTGACCAGGTCGTCGGCGGGCCGGGCCCGCCGCTCGGCGATCAGGTCGGCGTAGTAGGCGACCAGCGAGAGCCCGGCCTCGAGGCCCGCGGGCGGCACGTCGCGCAGGCCGTCCTCGCGCTGCACCAGGAGGTCGGAGAGGCGTCGTACCTCGACGCGGTCGCACTCGGGGACGCCGAGCATCTCGGAGATGACGTCCATCGGCAGCAGGCCCGCGAGGTCGGCGATCCAGTCGGCCTCGCCGTCGTGGTCGCGGGCCCGGGCCAGCAGCCCGTCGAGGTGGTGCTCGGTGAGCGCCTCGATGCGGGGGGCGAGGGCCTGGATCCGGCGGGGGGTGAACCCCTGCGAGACCAGCCGGCGCAGCCGCGTCGCCTCGGGCGCGTCCATGGCCAGGAAGGACATGACCAGGTGGGCGTGCTGGTTCCAGGCGCTGGCGTCGAGCGAGACCCCCATCCGGTGGGAGAAGACGTCGTCGGCGCGGGTGGCGCGGTGGACGTCGGCGTGCCGGCTCAGCACCCAGTAGTCGTGCTCCTCGTTGTGGAAGAGCGGCTGCTCCTCGCGCAGCCGGGCGTAGACCGGGTAGGGGTCGTCCTGGAGCGCGTGGTCGTAGACGTCGAAGGAGATCGGGCCCGCGGACGCCGCCGCGTGCGTCGTCGTGCTCACAGGTTGCCCCGCAGGATGGTGGGAAGGACGGCGTCGAGCCGCTCGCCCATCTCGGCGTACGTCGTCAGGCCCATGCCGGCCTGGAGCAGCGCACCGGAGAAGGCCAGCACCAGGCTCTCGAGCAGGACGTCGTCGACGGGGTCGCCGAGCGCGCGACGGAAGCGGGTGAGGAAGTCGGCGCCGATCAGCAGCCGCAGCCGCTCGACGTCGGGGTCGGAGGAGAGCAGCGAGGTGGTCACCGCAGAGGCCAGCTCGGGCTGCGCGACGAGCATCTCCACCATGGCGCGCACCTCGGCGAGGAGCCGCGCCGACGCACTGCCACCGGGCGGCCGGGGAGCCTCGACCGCGGTCAGGGCCGACCAGAAGAGCTGGGCGACGAGGTGGTTCCTGGAGGCGAAGTAGGTGTAGGCGGTGGCGGGGGAGACGCCCGCCCTGGCCGCCACCCCGCGCATGGTGAGCGCCTCGGGCCCCGTCGAGCGCAGCTCGGTCGCGGCCGCGACCAGCAGTCGGTCGACGGTCTCGACCTGCCGCGGGCTCGGTCGACGCGGTGGCACGCTGGACAGCTGCTCGGACACCTGGCTGGACACCTGTCCAACGTAGGGCGTGCCGCACGAGGTGGCAAGCACCCGTCCAGACCGGTGACCCCACCTGCTGTGGCCCGCGTCACCTCGGCCGACAGTGGTCGTTGTGACCTGTCATGGAAGGTTCAATGTCTCTCGCCGGGCCGTTCCGCCGGGCCGCCGTGCTCGTCGGCGCCGCCACGGTGGTCCTCGGCCTGGCCGCCTGCGGCTCCAACCTCGACCCGCAGCAGATGGTCGGCGCGAGCGGGGCGCCCGGCGCCCCGGTGACGGCCGCCGACGGCACCGTCTCCGACCCCGCCGTGGTCGCTGACGGCGGCGTGGTCGGCGAGGACGGCGTGGTCGACCCCGGCACGCCCGGCGACCCCGGTGCTCCCGGGGCCCCCGGCGCACCGGCCGCCGGAGGAGACGTCGCGGCGCCTTCGGACGCCGCGGAGGGTGGCGAGGGCGACAGCGCGGCCGACGGCGGTGTGGCCGCCGGCTCCTGCGAGGGCTTCGACAACGCGCAGACCGGCGTCACCGGCGACACCATCACGCTGGCCAACGCCTCCGACGTGTCCGGTCCGGTGCCCGGCATCTTCGAGGCCGCCCAGCTCGGCACCCGGGCCTTCGTCGAGTACTTCAACTCCACCGAGGAGCTCTGCGGGCACAAGCTCGCCATCAAGCTGCTCGACACCCGCGCCGACGCCGGCGCCGACCAGCAGGCCTACGCCACGGCCTGCGACCAGGCCTTCGCCGCCGTCGGCTCGATGTCCGCCTTCGACTCCGGTGGCGCCGCGGCCGCGCAGGGCTGCGCCATCCCCGACATCCGCTCCACCATCGTGACGCCCCAGCGCAGCAAGTGCTCCACGTGCTTCGCCGCGCAGTCGGTGGCGGCCAACCTGGTGCCGGCCTCGCTGCCGAAGTACTGGATCGCCAAGGAGCCCGAGGCCTCGCAGCACGTCGCGTTCCTCTACATCAACGCCGGCGCCGCGGTCGTCAACGCCCAGAGCATCAGCAAGGCCTACCAGATGGCCGGCATGAAGATCGACTACTTCGAGGGCATCGACGTGGCCACGTTCAACTTCGCGCCCTACGTGCAGCAGATGAAGGACCGGGGCATCCAGATGGTGACCTACCTGGGGCCCTACCAGAACACCGTCAAGATCCAGCAGGCCATGGCGCAGCAGAACTTCAAGCCCAAGGTCTACTTCCAGGACGCCACCATCCAGGACCAGGGCTACATCGACCAGGCCGGCAGCCTCGGTGAGGGCTCCTACGTCTACTCCACGACCGAGCTCTTCGACTCCAACAAGGCCGAGGTGAAGCTCTACCGCTCCTGGCTCAACCAGGTCAGCCCCGGGGCGGACCCCAACTTCTACGGGCTCTACGCCTGGTCGGCGGCCCGGCTGTTCGTCCAGCAGGCCACGGCCCTGGGCGGCAAGCTCACCCGGGCCTCGCTCGTCTCCTCGCTGAAGAGCCTCAAGGGCTGGACCTCCAACGGCCTGCACGCGCCCCAGTCGGTCGGCTCGAAGGCGACCACGCCCTGCGTCCGGATCGTGCAGCTCTCCGGCGGCCGGTTCAAGCAGGTCTCGAGCGGCAGCTACACGTGCGGCTCGCTGATCAACTCCGGCATCGGCGGCTGACCCCATGGGCAAGTTCATCGCCTTCGCGCTCCCCGGGCTGTTCACCGGCGCGGCGTACGCGATCGCGGCCAGCGGGCTGGTGCTGACCTACACCACCACCCGCGTCTTCAACATCGCCCACGGCGCGTTCGGCATGGTGATGGCCTTCGTCTTCTGGGACTTCAGCCAGCGGCAGGGGCTGCCGGTCTGGCTCTCGCTGGTGCTGGTGCTCGGCGTCGTGGCGCCGCTCACCGGCGTCCTGGTGCAGCGCTTCGTCGCCCGCGGCCTGGGCGAGGGACCGGTCGGCGTCAGCCTGGTCGTGACCGTGGGGCTGTTCGTGGGGCTGATCGGGCTGGCCCAGCAGATCTGGCCGCCGGCGGCCCGTTTCGTCCCGCCGTTCTTCCCCGAGTCCAGCTATCAGGTCGGCGAGGCCTTCATCACCGCCCACCAGCTGATCACCGTGGTCTGCTCGGTCGTCGTCGCGGGGCTGCTCTACCTGCTCCTCAACCGCACCCGGATCGGCACCGCGATGCGGGCCTCGGTCGACAACCCCGAGCTGCTGATGCTCTTCGGGGGCCGGCCCGACCGGGTCGCGGCCCTGGCCTGGGCCATCGGCATGTCGCTCTCGGCGCTGGGCGGGATCCTGCTCGCCTCCGTGGTCGGGCTGGAGTACTACCAGCTGACGCTGCTGGTGATCAACGCGTACGCCGCGGCCATGGTGGGCCGGCTCAAGAGCCTGCCGCTGACCTTCGCCGGAGCCATGGGCCTCGGGCTGCTCGACTCCCTGGCCCTGGGCTACATCTCCCCGGACAGCCCGCTGGCCGACGTACGGCCGGTCATCCCCGCGCTGTTCCTCTTCGCGGTGATCGTGCTGCTGCCCCAGGCCCAGCTGCGGATCGGCCAGGTCAAGGGCCTGGTCTCGGCGCCGGTGCCCACCCTGTCGCGCTCGGTCGGCTCGGGGGTGGTGCTGCTGATCGCGGTGGCGTTCCTGACGACCGGGCTGTCGGAGGCCAACCTCCTGCGGGCCGGGACGGCGGCGACGTACGCGATGGTGATGCTGTCGCTGGTCCTGCTCACCGGCTACGGCGGCCACGTCTCGCTCGCCCAGCTCACGTTCGCCGGCGTCGGGGCGCTGACCTACGCCAAGCTCGACGACCCCACGCTGCTCGGCCTGGCGCTCTCCGCCGCGGCCGCCGCCCTGGTCGGGGCGCTGGTGGCGCTCCCGGTGCTGCGGCTCACCGGGCTCTACCTCGCGCTGTCGACGCTCGCGTTCGGGGTGCTGATGGACAAGCTGGTCTTCCAGGCCGACTTCGCCTTCGGCTTCGGCGGGGCCCTGCCCGCCCGCCGGCTCTCGCTGCTCGGCCTCTCCGTGGAGTCCACGGGTGGCTACGTCGTGGTGATGACGGCCTTCTTCGTGCTGATGGCCATCGGCCTCCTGGCGCTGCGTCGCGGTCCCCTCGGCCGGGTGCTGGTGGCCATGCGTGACAGCCCCGCCGCCTGCGGCACGCTCGGCCTCGACATGCGGTGGTTCCGGGTGGCGCTGTTCGGCTTCTCGGCCGGGCTCGCCGGGCTCGCCGGCGCGCTGTTCGCGGGGCTGCGCGGCTCGGTCGGCGGCGCCGACTTCCAGTACTTCAACAGCCTGCCGCTGCTGCTCCTGGCCGTCGTCTTCGGCGTCACGTCGGTGACCGGCGCGACCCTCGGCGGCATCGGCCTGATGCTGCTGCCGGTCACCCAGGCGAGCAACCCCGAGATCGCCGGGCTCATCTTCGCGATCATCGGCTTCGGCGCCGTGGCCCTGGGCCGCGACCCCAACGGACTGGCCAACCGGCTGTTCACGCTGGGGCGCTGGCTGGGCCGGACGCTCGGGCCCCGGCTGGGGCTCCCCCGGGTCGGGCTCGGCCAGCCCGGTGCCCACCTGCTCGAGCCGGTCGAGCCGGTCGCGACGACGGAGAGGGAGCTCCATGCCGCTGCTCGAGGTTGAGGACGTCGTCGTCCAGTTCGGCGGGGTGACCGCGGTCGACCACGCGTCGTTCACCGCCGAGGCCGGGCGGATCACCGGGCTGATCGGGCCCAACGGCGCCGGCAAGACCACCTGCTTCAACGTCATCACCGGGCTCCAGCGGCCGACGGCCGGAGCCGTGCGGCTCGGCGGCCGGTCGATCACGTCGCTCCCGGTCAACCGTCGCGCCAAGCGGGGCATCGGCCGCACCTTCCAGCGGCTGGAGGCCTTCGGGTCGCTCACCGTCCGCGACAACGTCCGGGTCGCCGCCGACGTGCACCGCGGGCTGCGCGGCCTGGTCGGGCTGTCACGGCCCGGCTCCTTCGAGGTGCTCGAGCTGCTCGAGCGCGTCGGCATCGCCCAGTACGCCGACGACCGGGCCGACTCGATCCCCACCGGCGCCGCCCGGCTGCTCGAGCTGGCCCGCTGCCTGGCCTGCGACCCGCAGCTGCTGCTGCTCGACGAGCCCTCCTCGGGTCTCGACGAGGCGGAGACCGGCGCCTTCGGCCGGCTGTTGCGCGAGCTCGCCGCCGAGGGCTGCGGGGTGCTGATGGTCGAGCACGACATGGACCTGGTGATGAGCGTCTGCGACACGATCTCGGTGCTCGACTTCGGCCGCGTCATCGCCGGCGGCACGCCCGCCGAGGTGCGCCGCGACCCGCGGGTCCAGCAGGCCTACCTGGGCTACTCCGACCAGCCGGCGGACGAACCCCCTCCAGGTCTCCAGCCAGGTCTCCAGCCAGAGCCCCTGGGCGAGCGCACCCTGGTCCTCCCGGAGGTGGTCTGAGTGGCCGTGCCCATCCTCGAGGTCTGCGACCTCCACGCCGCCTACGGCCGGATCGAGGTGCTCCGGGGCGTCGACCTGGCGGTGCCCAAGGGCGCCGTCGTCGCGCTCCTCGGGCCCAACGGCGCGGGCAAGTCGACGTTGGTGAAGGTGATCAGCGGGCAGAAGAAGCCGACGTCGGGCGACGTCCACCTCGGCGGCGTCAACGTCCAGGGCTCCGGCTCCGACGACCTGGCCCGCGTCGGGCTCTGCACGGTCCCGGAGGGCCGGTCGGTCTTCCCCAACCTCACCGTGCAGGAGAACCTCCAGCTGATGTCGTACGCCGGCGTGCCGGCCGGCGCGGTGCTGGAGACGGCGTTCACCTACTTCCCGCGGCTGCGCGAGCGACGCGACCAGCTGGCGGGCACGATGTCGGGCGGTGAGCAGCAGATGCTGGCGATGTCGCGGGCGCTCGCCTCCGACCCGGCCCTGCTCCTCCTCGACGAGCTCTCGATGGGCCTCGCGCCGATCATCGTCGACGAGCTCTACGAGACGGTCGCGCAGATCGCGGCCACCGGGGTCTCGATCCTGTGCATCGAGCAGTTCGCGCGCACCGCGCTGCGGGTCTCCGACTACGCCGCCGTGATGTCCGGCGGCCGCATCGTGGCCTCGGGCGAGCCCGCCGAGGTGCTCGCCACCATGTCCGACGTGATCCTGGGAGGCGCCGCATGAGCAAGCACCGACGACAGCACCGTCAGGGGCGACGACACGCCGCTGCCGGTCGGACCGCCCCCCGGGTCGTCCGGCGCGCGACGGCTCCCGTGCTGGCCGTGGCGATCGCCTCGGCCGTGCTCCCGTGGGGCTCCAGCGCGACCGCCGGCCAGCCGCCCGTCGCGCAGCAGGAGCCGGAGCGAGCCTTCAGCGGCTACCGCGCGGCCGCGACGGCCTCCCCGGTGACCCTCGAGCTCTACGAGTCCAGCATCCCGATCCCCTCCTCGCCCCAGGTCGAGATGCGGCTCGGCTACACCCGGGTCGAGGGCGACTCCGGGAGCAGCCAGGCCCGGTCGGCCTACCTCTGGCCCGGCGACCCGGTGGGCGAGGGCTTCAAGACCTTCGCCGACCAGCTCGGCTTCCCGCCCCAGGTCGGCGAGCAGGGCTACCCGTTCCAGGTCAACGCCAGCCAGCCGGAGGGCGAGGTGGCCCAGCGCGACGAGCCGTTCCCCGGGATGATCCAGCGGGCCGCGGCCGGTGAGGGCACCGCCCGGGCGGCCACCGGGTTCTCCCCCGACGGCACCCCCCAGCGCGACGACGAGCCGAGCGGCGACGACGGCGACGGCGGCAGCGGCGGCAGCGACAGCGGGGCCCTCGCGCTGCCGGGCCTGCCGGCTCTCACCGGTGCGGCCCTGCTGGGCTCGCTCGGGGGCGCGCAGGCGGCCGAGGACGACGAGGACGACGAGGGCGGGTCCGGCCTGCCTCCGGAGGTCGCGGCGCTGGTCGACCTCGAGGGCTTCACCACCGTCTCCTCCCTCGACTCCGGCAACCGGGTCGCCGCGCGCTCGCGCGCCACGCTGGGCGGCATCTCGCTGCTCGGCGGCCTGATCACCTCGCGCGGGCTGACCACCGAGGCCGCCTCCAGCAGCGACGGCACCGAGCCGCTCGCCGAGGGGCGCACGACCTACGGCGACCTGGTCGTGCTGGGGCAGCGCTTCCGCCACGGCCCCGACGGCTTCGAGGCCGCCGGCCGCCCGACGCCGATCCCCGGCCTGCCCGACGACGCCGGCACCGCCCTGCAGCAGCTCGGGGTCGTCGTGTCGCTGCCGCCGCCGACGTACGAGAGGGTCGGTGACGAGGCCGTCGCGGTGGTCTCGGGCCTGGTCCTCGACGTCGACCTGGTCACGCTCAAGCGCAACCTCGCCGGCGTACCCCTCGGTGACCTGATCGGTGCCGTGCCCGACGAGGCCGGCGAGCTCAAGGACATGCTCGGGCTGGTCGCGGCGTTCTCGCCCCGGGTGGTGATCACGCTCGGCTCCGCCCGCAGCGCGGTCGAGACCTCCGCGCCCGTCGAGCCGGTCGACGCACCGGAGGAGACCGAGGAGGAGACCGACGCCGAGCAGGAGGCGGCCGCGCCGAGTGGTGGGGCCGCCACCGGTGGTCTCGGTGGCACGCCCGGCTCGAGCGCGGGGGGCGCCGCGCCGGACACCGGTGCCGCGCCCGGGGCCGCGACCGGTGACCTCGGCGACTCCACGCCGGTGGCCGCCAGCCCGGGGCTGCCCCCGTTGTTCTCGATCCCCGGCCTGCTGCTGATGGGGGCCCTCGCCCTCGCCGCGCTCGGCGGGAGCTACGTCCGCAAGCTCGGCGTCCTCGCCCTCGGCGGCGGCGCCCCCTGTGCCCACGGCCTCGACAGCGGCCTCCCCGACCTGCGAAAGGCCTGACATGACCACCCACACCACCGAGTCCCCGGCGGTCGGGGCGACCCGCCCCGCCCCCTCGCGCAACACCTCGCTGGCCCTGCCGCGGGTCGGCTCCTCGGGCGCCGCCCCCCTGCGCAGCAGCTCAGCACTGCTCCAGGCCGTGCTCATGTGGGCCGGCGCCATCCTGATGCCGCTGGGGATCGTGGTGATCCTGCTCGGCTACTACGGCGTGGCCAACTCCGTCTACGACTTCGAGCGCGAGGCCTACCAGGCCTCCGGGGGGTTCCTGGGCCTCGGGCTGACCTTCGTGGGCGGGTTCCTCTACTTCGGGGCGTGGCTGGCCCGGATCGCCTCCGACAACCAGGAGGCCGCGCGCCGCCTGGCCGACACGCTCCTGGTGCTCGCCGACGTCACCTCCCGGGCTGCGAGCATCGACTCCCACGGCGTGAACGCCGCGGCCGTCCCCGTCACCACCCACGACGGCTCCACCGTCCACCGGCGTGACTGCGCGCTGGTCGCCCACCGCGACGACCTCGTCCCCGCCGGCGACCGCCCGGGCCTGACCCGCTGCCGGGTCTGCTCGGCCTGAGCCGGCCGGACGGCCGCCCCAGGCCGTCTGGTGGGATGGGCAGATGACCCGTCTCGTGGACCCCGACCTGGCCCTGCACCCCGGCTGGGCCGCGACCCTGGCCGACTTCGGGGGCATCGGGTCGACGGACGGCTCCGGCCTGTGGAACCTGCCCCAGGACGAGCCGCTCCCCACCACCGAGGACGGCTGCCGCACGGTCCTCGCGATGCTCGAGGAGCTCGGGAGCCCGGCCGGCGCCGAGCGGGTCGGGCAGGTGCCCTGCGACTACTTCTGGGTCACCGACGGCGACGACGAGCCCGACGGTGCCGTGGGCGAGGTGATCGGTTTCCTGGCGCTGCGTCACCGGCTCAACGACTTCCTGCTGGAGGCGGCCGGCCACATCGGCTACTCGGTGCGGCCCGCGCGTCGGCGCGAGGGCCACGCGACGCGCGCCCTGGCCCTGGCCGTACGTCGGGCGGCCGAGCTCGGCATCGAGCGCGCGTTGGTCACCTGCGACAGCGACAACCGGGCCAGCGCGGCGACGATCGAGGCCAACGGCGGGGTGCTCGAGGACGAGCGGCGCGGCGTCCGGCGCTACTGGATCGAGACCGGCCCCGCGGTCACTCGGGACGGTACTGGCGCAGCACCCTCATGAACGCGTGCGGGTCGACCAGCCCGGCGTCGACGGTGAAGGGCCGCATGCTGCCGCGCCCGAAGACCACCTTCCAGCCCCGGCGACCGGGGCGGCCGATCACCTCGATCGGGGTGTGGGCGCTGCTCAGGTCGAACGTCGTCCGGCGACCCCCGGTGCGCACCTCGAGCTGACCACCCCGCACCGACAGCCGGGTCTGCGCCGAGCCCGCCCGGACCGCCCAGGCGAAGAGGGTGAGCGCCGCGAGGCAGGCCAGCAGCGTGACGCTCTCGGGGTCGGCCTCCTCGCGCACCTGCCAGGCCGCGCCCGCCGTGGCGACGAGCATCAGCAGCACGGCCAGCGCCAGCACCCGCCGCGTGCCGCGACGCGGCGGGAAGTCGAGGTCGGCCCGCGCCCCCGCGGACGCCGGCCCGGGAGGGCGCGCCGGCTCGGGCGTCCGTGGTCTCGGGGGAGGGGCGGCCACGGTCGAGCCGGAGCCCCACCAGTCGGCGGCGTCACCGCCGGCACCACCAGGGCCGGTCGGCTCGAGGTCGGGGTCCTGCTGCTCCTCGTGGTGTGCCATCCACCGCTCGAGGAGGCCGTCGCCGACCGCGTCGGGGTCGCCGTCGGGGCCGTCGGGATCACGCTCCCGCCGCCGTCCTGCACCCCCGCCCATGTGGTCGGAGCGTAGCCCCGGCCCGGCCCGGGCGCGGTCGAACCGACAAACGCGCGGGCCCCTCGATAGGCTCCGGCGGTGCACCACATCGGGATCGACCTCGCGTGGGGTGAGCGGCGCCCCACCGGGCTCGCGGTGCTCGACGAGCAGGGTCGCCTGGTCCACGTCTCGTCGGTGCGCACCGACGAGGAGATCCAGGCCGCGCTGGCGACGTACGCCGACGGGCCGTGCCTGGTCGCGTTCGACGCGCCGCTGGTCGTCACGAACGCCACCGGCTCCCGGCCGGCCGAGCAGGCGCTGGCGGCCGACTTCCGTCGCTTCGAGGCGGCCCCGCACCCCTCCAACACCGGACGGGCGGAGTTCGCCGGCGGGCAGACCCGGGCCGCGCGTCTGGCCGCCGCCCTGCGCCTCGACCTCGACCCGCGGTCGGGGCGCGAGCGCCGCGCGATCGAGGTCTACCCGCACCCCGCGACGATCGTGCTCTTCGGGCTGCCGCGCACGCTGAAGTACAAGCACAAGCAGGGCCGCGACCTCGAGCTCCTGCGCTCGCAGCTGCTCACCCTGATGGGACACGTCGAGACGCTGGTGGAGACCGAGGCCGTGTGGGCCGGACTGCGGGCCCAGGTCGAGCAGGCCGTCCGCAAGAGCCAGCTGCGGGTGGTCGAGGACCAGGTCGACGCCGTGCTCTGCGCCTACATCGGCCGGTTCGCCGACCGGGAGCCCGGCCGGACCACGATCTACGGCGACCTGGCGACCGGCTACATCGTCACGCCCGCGCTGCCCCGCGACGAGGCCGACGACCCGCACGGGCCGGCTCGCCGCGCGGTCCAGGAGTACGCCGACGAGCGGCCGGCGCTGGTGGAGGTCGGACGGCGCGCGATCGAGCTGGTCACCGGCGTCCTCGACGAGGCCGGCATCAACTACCTCAGCGTCACGGGCCGCACCAAGAGCGTGCCGAGCTTCGCCGAGAAGGCCGTGCGCACCGCCCCCGACGGCCGTCCGCTCTACGCCGACCCGCTGCGCGAGATCACCGACCAGGTCGGCGTCCGCATCATCACCTACGTGCACGGCGACGTCGCCGCGGTCGCCGAGCTGCTGCGCGCCCAGGTCACGGTGCTCGACGACCGTGACATGGGCCAGGAGACCGCCAGCGAGGGCCGCTTCGGCTACTCCAGCCGACACCTGCTCGTCGCGCTCGACGGCGACCAGCCGGCGCGGGTCGCCACGGTCCAGATCCGCACCGTGCTCCAGCACGCGTGGGCGGAGTTCGAGCACGACATCCGCTACAAGGGCACGGTCCCGGCCGAGCACGCACCCGACTTCGACCGCCGCTTCACGCTGGCGGCCGGGCTGCTCGAGCTGGCCGACCGCGAGTTCGCGGAGATCCGCGCGGCGCTGCGCCCCGCCGACCGCGGGGCCGCCGAGGAGACCGACGACCCGCGGCTCGACCCCCGCGAGCTCGCGGCCTTCCTGGCCGGCCAGTACGCCGACGCCGGCTGGTCGCGCACCGACCACTACGCCTGGATCTCCGGCCTGCTGCTCGAGCTCGGCGTGACCTCGCTGACCGAGCTCGGCGACGCGCTGCGCCAGACCGACGACCTCGACCTCAACGAGCTGATGGGCTACCGCTACCCGCCCGGCGCCGTACGCCGCCTCGACGACGCCCTCCTGGCGGCGTACGCCGAGCGCTACGTGGCCCTGCACGGCAACCAGCACCGCGTACCCCTGCTGACCCAGCGGCTCGCGACCATGCGCGAGGGCGGCCTGACCCCCACCCCGCTGTAACGCGGAGTTATCCCCCTCTGCCGCGGGCCTGCATCCCCGCGGAAGAGCGGACAGATCCGCGGAAGACGCGAAACGGCCCGGCCGCACCACGCGAGGCGTGGGCGACCGGGCCGCGACGGGTCAGCGGGCTGAGAGGCTCAGCGGTCGGCGACGGTCCGCTTGAAGGCGGTGGCGGGCTTGAAGGCGGGGGCCGCGGTCGCCGCGATCTCCATCTCCTCGCCGGTCTGCGGGTTGCGGCCGGTGCGGGCGGAGCGCTCGCGGCGCTCGAAGGTCCCGAAGCCGGGGACGCTGACCTTCTCGTCGGCCGCGACGGCCTCGATGATCGACTCGAGGACGGCGGACAGGGCCCGGTCGGCCTCGCCGGCGCCGAGGCCGGCCTTGGTGGCGATGGCGTCGCGCAGCTGGTTGCGATTCATGGGGTGTGGCCTTTCGTGGAGCGGAGGGACAGCCCCCCACTTTAGGTGAGAACCGTTCTCGTTGAGCGTGCGGGGGCCGCTCGAGCCCCCGTCGCCGCGCCGTCGCCGCGCCGTCCCCTCGCCGTTCCGTCGCCCTCGGACGCCCGTGACGAGAGCGTCGGCCGCCCGGACTGGACTCCGACCGTTGAATCCTGTACAACGTTCGTAGAAGGTTTGTAGAGGGTTTGCGGAACGTTCTCGGGAGTGAGGCGACCGCGCGGACACGAGAGGCGGGGGAGCGGCGATGACCGTGACACCGATCAGCCAGGGCCGGACCAGGACGGAGCGTGGGCGGCTGCCCCGTGCCGAGCGGTCGGAGCGGACGACGGCGCTGCTGGCCGAGGTGGTCGGGGCCTCGCCCGAACGGCGCCGGGCCCTGCTCGACGAGGTCGTCACGATCAACATGCAGGTCGCCGAGGCGGTCGCCCAGCGGCACGCGCGCCGCGGCGTACCGCTCGAGGACCTCCAGCAGGTCGCGTACGTCGCGCTCGTGCGCGCGGTCCACCAGTTCGACCCGGGCAAGGACCGTGACCTGCTGAGCTACGCGGTGCCGTGCATGGAGGGTGAGGTACGCCGCTACTTCCGCGACCACGGCTGGACCGTGCGGCCGCCCCGCGACGTGCAGCGGGCTCACGCGCGGATCCTCGGGGCCGGGCGCTCCGTCGAGCGGATCGACGCGCAGGGCGTGGAGCGGCTCGCCGCCGACATCGAGGAGTCGGCCGACGTCGTGCGCGAGGCGCTCGCCGCGCGCGGCCTGATCTTCGTCGTCTCTCTCGACCAGCCGGTCGGCGGCGGCGAGCTCGGGATCAGCGACCTGGTCGCCGACCCGCGCGACGACGCCCAGGCGCGCAGCGAGATGCGGCTGGTGCTCGCGCCGCTGCTGGCCCGCCTGTCGCCCCGCGAACGCGAGGTGGTGCGGTGGCGCTACGTCGACGAGCTGACCCAGCGCGAGATCGGCGAGCGGCTCGGCTGCTCGCAGACCCAGGTCTCCAAGCTGCTCCAGGCCGTGCTGGCCCAGCTGCGCGGTGGCCTCGCCGACGCGAGCTGAGAGTGGCCGGATCGACGGTGGTCACGCCACACTCCCCGTGGGCGCACGTGCGTCCCGAGAGCAGCAGGGGGTGAGGCGATGACGGTAGGTCCGAGCGATCAGTGGCGGATCGGTGTCCTCGCCTCGCGCGTCGGGGTGAGCGAGACCGTGCTGCGCGCGTGGGAGACCCGCTACGGGCTGCTCCAGCCGGCGCGTACCGCCACCGGCTACCGCCTCTACGGCCCCGCCGACGAACGGCGGGTGCTCGCGATGACGGCGGCCCGCGCCCGAGGCGTGCCGGCCGCGCAGGCTGCGGCCGACGTCCTGGCCGCCGATCGGTCGGCGCCGCCCGCAGGCTCCGTCGAGGCGCCGGTCGAGTCCTGGTGGCGCGGGCCTCCTCGCGCCCGCCCGCGCCGAGACCGAGGACGACGTCGAGGCGCTGCGCTCGGCGATGGTCACCTACGACGCGGCCGCGATGCACGGGGTGCTCGACGCGGTCCTGGGCCGGCTCCCGGTCGAGAGCGTGGTGCGCGACGTCGTGCTGCCGTTCCTGCGCCGGGTGGGCGACGGATGGGCGAGCGGCGACGTCGACGTCGCCGACGAGCACTTCGCCACCGACGTCATCCGAGGGCGGCTGGCCGCCCTGTCGTTCGGAGCCGGAGCGACCTCGGGGCCGCTCGCGCTCCTGGCCTGCCCGCCGGGGGAGCAGCACGACATCTCGCTCAAGGCCTTCGAGGTCGTCCTCCATCGCACCGGCTGGCGCACCCGCTTCCTCGGAGCCTCGACCCCCCTCGGCTCGGTGCGGGTGGCCGCGGACATCATCGAGCCCGACGCGATCGTGCTCGGCGGGTCGCGTCGTGCGGTCTTCTCGGCGGTCGCGGCCGACCTGACCGACCTCGCCGCCGCCCACCACGTCTGCCTGGCCGGGGGTGGCCTCGACGCGGAGTTCACGGCGTCCCTCGGCGCCGGCCTCCTCGCGGGCGACCCGGTCGAGGCGGCGTTCACCCTCGGCCGGATGCGGCAGGCCGGCTCGCTGACCGCGCCTTAGCTCGGCGTGTGCCAGGGCGGACCGGGTCGACCGGCTCGACCGGGCGGCCGGGCGCGCTCCTGCAGGATCGCCAGCACCCATCCGCTCGCCCCGCGGCCGGTGCTGGCGGCGTACGTCGGCGCGGTGCGCCACGCGGTCAGGTAGGCCTGGTGCACGGCGTCCTCGACCTCGCCCTCGTCGTCCAGCAGGACGCGGGCCAGCCGCAGGGTCCGGGGGGAGGTCTCGTCGTAGAACTGCGCGAAGGCACCCTCGTCGCCGCGCGCGGACCGGCGCAGCAGGTCATCGGCGTGAGGGGGCACGGTCCCCACCGTCGCACGTACCGGCCGGCCGCGTGGGGTCCCGCGACAACCACGGTGGCGGGTATGCCGTTGCCGGCGTGCTGGTGGCCCGACGCTCCGGTAGCCTCGGCCGCGCCCAGGGGCCCCTAGCTCAGTTGGTAGAGCACCGGACTTTTAATCCGAGGGTCGTCGGTTCGAGCCCGACGGGGCCCACCCGAGCGCCCCTTTTGCGCCTGCGAAAAAAAGGGGTGCGGCCCAGAAGGTTTGACTTCGGCCAATGCTTGGTACTGTCTTCTCAGCATTAGGTGCAAGTTCCAGCTGGTCTGACGCCTGCGGAGTTTGTGATCCAACGGCGTTTCTGCTTTGTGGTGTCAATCACTGGGTCGGAGCGACGTGTCACCGCATCTGGTGTGGGCCGCTGATGTGGCGGTCCTCGTTCCGATAACAGGAGTACCAAGCACATGGCTCAAGGCACCGTGAAGTGGTTCAACGCCGAGAAGGGTTTCGGCTTCATTGCGCAGGAGGACGGCGGCGACGACGTTTTCGTGCACTACTCGGCGATTCAGTCGCAGGGCTACAAGTCCCTCGACGAGAACCAGAAGGTCGAGTTCGACGTGACCCAGGGGCCCAAGGGTCCCCAGGCCGAGAACGTCCGCGCCATCTGACTCAGATCAGCGCCCGGTGATCTCACCGGGACCCGAGTCTTCGACGAGGCCCCGCCTGACGGCGGGGCCTCGTTGCGTCTACATGGAAGTCCCGGGATGGCCCGTTCGGACCGTTTAAGACCGTGGGGTTTGACCGTAGGCTGGACGGGAACGCTGCTAGCCGAACCGACAGCGAAGATCGACGACAAAGCCCGACGACGAAGACCGACGACGAAGACTGACAGAGAGGGGCGACGCGTGCACGACCAGTTCGATGTGACGCTCGAAGACGTCGACCTCCTCGGCGAGGTCGAGCTCACCACCAACCTGATCATCGCCGCCAGCGAGTCCGACGACCACCTCTCCGCCACCGAGATCGACTCGATCCTCGGCGTCGAGCCGCAGGCCCCCGCGCCGCGTCGCCACAGCTGATCCCGCGTCGCTCTCGGCCGCACCGGCCTCGCGGGCCTGGCCGCGCGCCGTGGTGAGTCGCGCGTAGACGCAGCCCTGTCTTGAAGTCCTTACCCTAGGGGGGTATGGTTTCGGGCATGGAGCATCAGCACGCCTACATCCACCGCAAGGACGACTACCTCAAGCGCCTGCGGCGGATCGAGGGCCAGTCTCGGGGCCTCCAGCGCATGGTCGAGGAGGAGAAGTACTGCATCGACATCCTCACGCAGGTCTCGGCCATGACCAAGGCCCTCCAGGCCGTCGCGCTCGGCCTGCTCGAGGAGCACCTGCAGCACTGCGTCGTCGACGCCGCCCGCGCCGGTGACGAGGAGGCGCGCGAGAAGGTCGCCGAGGCCGTCAGCGCCATCACCCGCCTGGTGAAGTCCTGACCCCGGTCGGGGCGACCCCACACACCCCGCGCACCACCGAACTCCACGCACCGAACGAGGAGCACCCGATGAGCGAGTCCCAGACCTTCACCGTCACCGGCATGACCTGCGGCCACTGCGAGGCCTCGGTGCGTGAGGAGGTCGGCGAGATCGACGGCGTCGTCTCGGTCGAGGCCGACCACACGACCGGCGCGGTCGTGGTCACCAGCACCTCCCCCCTCGACCCGGCCCTCGTCGCGGCCGCCGTCGAGGAAGCCGGCTACGCCGTCACCTGAGCCCCTGATGCCACGCAGCGACCAGTCCCGCTCCACCACCCTCCCCCGATCCTCGACCTCGCTGAAGGTCGTGGCCTTCGGCGGAGCGCTGACCCTCGTCTTCGGCCTCGCGCTCGTCGTGGGCGGCGCCACGGGGCCGCTGGGCGACACCTCGTCGTCGTCGCCGACGGCGGGCGTCTCGCACGGCGACGACCAGGGCCACGGCGCCGCCGCCCCAGAGCCCGAGCAGGGCGCCGAGCCGGATGCCGGGTCGAGCGACGAGCCTGCCGTGGCCGGCCTGGCCTCGTCCGAGGACGGCTACACGCTGAGCCTGGAGCGTGAGCGTCTCGCCGCCGGCCGCGCCCGGCTGGCCTTCCGTGTCCTCGGACCCGACGGACGCCCGGTGACGACGTACGAGGAGCAGCACGAGCGCGACCTGCACCTGGTCGTCGTCCGTCGCGACCACACCGGCTTCCAGCACGTCCACCCACGGATGGCCGCCGACGGCACCTGGTCGGTGCCGGTCGACCTGCGCCCCGGCGTGTGGCGGGTCGTGGCCGACACCCACCCCGCCGACGGGGAGCCCCTGGTGCTCGCCACCGACCTGCTCGTCCCCGGTCCCTTCCGCCCTGCCGGGCTCGGGGTCGACCGGCGCCGGGCCGAGGTGGCGTCGTACGACGTCCGGCTGGACGGGCCGGCCGTCGCCGGCCAGGAGACCGTGCTGACTGCGCGCGTGGACCGCGGCGGACAGCCGGTCACCGACCTCCAGCCCTACCTGGGCACCCACGGACACCTGGTCGCGCTGCGCACCAGCGACCTGGGCTACCTCCACGTCCACCCCGAGGAGACGGGCTCCGGACCCACCCTCCGCTTCTCGACGACCTTCCCGAGCGCCGGTCGCTACCGGCTCTACCTCGACTTCCGGCACGACGGCGTCGTCCGCAGCGCGCCGTTCACGGTCACGGTGGCGGCGCCCGACCCGGAGCACGACCCGCAGCGAGACCCGGAGCCCAGCGAGGAGACGGCCGATCATGATCACTGAGACATCCCCCCGCGACCACGATGTCGAGCTCGACATCACGGGCATGACCTGCGCGTCGTGCGCGAACCGGATCGAGCGCAAGCTCAACAAGCTCGACGGGGTGACCGCGACGGTCAACTACGCCACCGAGCGCGCGAGCGTCGCCTTCGCCGACTCCGTCAGCACCGACGACCTGCTCGCGACGGTCGAGGCCGCCGGCTACTCCGCCACCCTGCCCAGAGCCGCCGACGACCCGACCGGGCCGGCGGACGGCGGAGCCCCGAGCGAGGTCGACCTGCTGCGCCGACGCCTGGTCGTCTCGGCGCTGCTCACGGTGCCGGTGATCGCGCTGGCCATGGTCCCGGCGTTCCAGTTCACCTACTGGCAGTGGGCGTCGTTGACCCTCGCGGCCCCCGTGGCCACCTGGGGCGCCTGGCCCTTCCACCGGGCGGCCTGGGTCAACGCCCGGCACGCGACGACCACGATGGACACGCTGGTCTCGGTGGGGGTGATCGCCGCCTTCGGCTGGTCGCTGGTCGCGCTCTTCTTCGGTACGGCGGGCGAGCCGGGCATGCGCCACGGCTTCACGTTCGTGGCCGACCGGGGCGCCGGGCTGGCCAACATCTACCTCGAGGTCGCCGCCGGGGTGACGACCTTCCTGCTCGCCGGGCGCTGGTTCGAGAAACGGTCCAAGCGCGAGGCCGGCGCTGCCCTGCGCGCCCTGATGGACCTCGGTGCGCAGCAGGTGGCCGTGCTGCGCGACGGCGTCGAGGTGCAGGTGCCGGCCGAGTCCCTGGTCGTGGGCGACCGCTTCGTCGTCCGTCCGGGTGAGAAGGTCGCCACCGACGGCACCGTCGTCGCGGGCCGCTCGGCGATCGACGCGTCGATGCTCACCGGAGAGCCGGTCCCGGTCGAGGTCGCACCGGGCGATGCCGTGACCGGGGCCTGCCTCAACACGAGCGGGCGGCTCGAGGTCGAGGCGACCCGGGTCGGCGCCGACACCCAGCTCGCGCAGATGGCGCGGCTGGTCGAGGACGCCCAGGCCGGCAAGGCCCAGGCCCAGCGGCTGGCCGACCGGATCTCCGGCGTGTTCGTCCCCGTCGTGATCACGCTCGCGATCGCCACGCTCGGCTTCTGGCTCGGCACCGGCGGCGGGGTCGCGGTCGCCTTCACCGCCGCGGTGGCGGTGCTGATCGTGGCCTGCCCCTGCGCGCTCGGGCTGGCCACGCCCACCGCGCTGATGGTCGGCACCGGACGAGGGGCCCAGCTGGGCATCCTGATCCGCGGGCCCGAGGTGCTCGAGTCGACGCGCCGCATCGACACGGTGGTCCTGGACAAGACCGGCACCGTCACCACCGGCCGGATGCGCCTGGTCGAGGTCGTCGCCGCGACCGACGAGGACCCCGACGAGGTACGTCGGCTGGTCGCCGCGCTCGAGTCGGCCTCCGAGCACCCGATCGGCCGGGCGCTGGCCGCGGCGGCCCCGCCGCTCCCCGGTGCGGACGGACCCGAGGACTTCACCAACCTGGAGGGGCTCGGCGTCGAGGGCACCGTCGAGGGCCACGCCGCTCTGGTCGGGCGGCCGCGGCTGCTGGCCGAGCGCGGGTGGGCGCTGCCCGACGAGCTCGCGCAGGCCGTCGAGGCGGCGGAGCGGCTCGGTCGCACCCCGGTGGTGGCCGGCTGGGACGGCCGGGCCCGCGGCGTCCTCGTCGTCGCCGACACCGTCAAGGACACCTCCGCCGAGGCCGTGCGCCGCCTGCGCGAGCTGGGCCTGCGTCCGGTGCTGCTCACCGGCGACCACGAGCGGGCGGCCCGCGCGGTCGCCGACGAGGTCGGCATCGAGGAGGTCGTCGCCGGGGTGCTCCCGCGCGGCAAGGTCGACCACGTACGCCGGCTCCAGGCCGAGGGCGCGGTGGTCGCCATGGTCGGCGACGGGGTCAACGACGCGGCGGCGCTGGCGCAGGCCGACCTCGGCATCGCGCTCGGCACCGGCACCGACGTCGCGATGGCCGCGGCCGACCTGACCCTGGTCAGGGGCGACCTCCGCGTGGCTGCCGACGCCGTGCGGCTCTCGCGCCGGACCCTGGGCACGATCAAGGGCAACCTGTTCTGGGCCTTCGCCTACAACGTCGCGGCACTGCCCGTGGCTGCGGCCGGGCTGCTCAGCCCGATGCTGGCCGGCGCGGCGATGGCGTTCTCCTCGGTGTTCGTGGTGAGCAACAGCCTGCGGCTGCGTTCGTTCAAGGCCTGAGCGCCCCCGACCCGCCGCGCCCGTCGTCGGGCCTGCTCCGGTGGTCGAGTCGGCTCTGCGGGTCGGGGTGGGTAGGTCGCGTTCGGGGGACGCGACAAGCTCGACCACCGGGGCTGCCGAGGGCGCGGCGGCGGTCCTGTTCGGGGAAGCCTTGCCCGTGCTTACGGACGCGTACGTAAGTGCAGGAGCGGGGTGCTCCGGGTCGGGGTGGGCAGGTGGCGTTGAGGGGTCTCGGCAGGCTCGACCACCGGGTCTGCGGAGGGCGCGGCGGCGGCCCTGGTTCGGGGAAGCCTTGCCCGTGCTTACGGACGCGTACGTAAGTGCAGGAGCGGGGTGCTCCGGGTCGGGGTGGGCAGGTGGCGTTGAGGGGTCTCGGCAAGCTCGCCCACCGGAGCTGCCGAGGGCGCGGCGGCGGCCCTGGCTCGCGAAGCCTCGCCCGTGCTTACGGACGCGTACGTAAGTCCAGGAGCGGGGTGCACCGGCTCAGGGTGGGTAGGTCGCGTTCGAGGGGTCTCGGCATGCTCGACCACCGGGCCGGTGGGGAGCGCGACCGCGCCCCCGGCGGGTGCGGCTCAGCAGGTCGCGAACAGGACCGGCCCGGTCGAGAGGTCGGAGAGCACGAAGGCGCCCTCGACGGTCTCCAGCGCCATCCGCACCACGCTGCCCTCGGCGGTGACCGGCCCGAGCGTGAACCGTTCGGAGAAGTCGCCCCCCTGGCCCGGGGCCGGACCGGCGGCCAGGACCGCGCGGGCGTCGGCATTGGCGCGCGCCTGCGCCTCGGACTCGAAAGCCATCGAGACCCGGACGTCACCACCGGCGCGGACGCCCATCGCGAAGCCGGTCATCGCGGTGAGCCTGCCCGCGGCCTCCAGCAGCTCCTCGGCCTGGTCCTGGTCGGTGGCGTCGGCCTGCCCCATCGAGAGCGACGCGCAGGCCTGGTCGCCGCTGTACACCGCCGCCGAGAGCACCTCGCCGACGTCGGAGACGACCTCGCCGACCCCACCCTCGGGCAGCTCGTCGGCCTCGGCCGAAGCCACCCCGGACTCGGCCGCGGTCAGGGTGTCGGAGGCGATGACGAGTCCCCGGTCGGCGTCCAGGGCCAGGAACGTGACCTCCGGGGTCAGCGCGCCGATCGTGGCGACGATGTCGGGAGTGCCCCGCCACACGCCGGTGGACGAGTCGGGCTCGGCGTAGCCGAGGGTGGTGAGTCGCTGCTCGATCGCCGTCGAAAGCGCCCTCGCCGGGGTCCGACAGACGCATCACGATCACCGCACCGGTGTCGGACTGGCTGAAGAGCTCCCAGTCCAGGGAGGCGGGGGAGAAGCCGAACTGGGACTCCAGGATCTGGGCCGACTCCCCGAGCGCGGTGGTCGAGGAGAGGTCGGCCTCGAAGCCGCGGTCGAGGATCTCCTGCACGTCGGTGGTCGTGGGGTCGGTGACGCCGTCCAGCCCGAGCTCGCGACGTACGCCGGCCCAGTCGGTCCACGAGTAGCGCGCGGCGTCGTCCGGCGCGGCCGCGAAGGCCCGCTCGAGCGCGGTGTCGGGGCCGGGCCGCAGGGCCCGCACCGCGACCACGGCGGCGCCGGCCACCAGGACCAGCGCGAGGACCCCGAGCGCCGCGACGATCAGCGGGCGACGCGCCATGTGGGGGTCCGTTCCGGTCGGGGGCCCCGGCGTTCACCGGGTGGTGTGAGACTAGCGCCGTGCCCGAGCCCTCCCCGGTCCGCGCTGCAGGCGTGGTCGTCTTCCGCCCTGGCAAGCGCGTGCTGCTGGTGCACCGACCCAAGTACGACGACTGGTCCTTCCCCAAGGGCAAGCTCGACCGTGGCGAGCACCCGACGGCCGCGGCGGTGCGCGAGGTCGCCGAGGAGACCGGGCTGCACGTCCGACTGGGGGTGCCGCTGCGCGACCAGCACTACCCGGTCGGCGGCCGCGACAAGCAGGTCTCGTACTGGGTCGGCCGCGTCGTGGGCGACCCGGACGTCTCCGGCTACCGGCCCAACGACGAGATCGACGAGGTGGCCTGGCTGCCGCACGACGTGGCGGCCGAGCGCCTCAGCTACCCCTACGACCGCGACACCCTCGCGGAGGCGCTGCGCGTGCGGCACAAGACCGTGGCGGTCGTCGTCCTGCGCCACGCCGAGGCGCGCTCCCGCAGAGCGTGGCGCCGCGACGACCGGGAGCGGCCGCTGCTGTCCCACGGCCACCTGCGGGCCCAGCACCTCGTCGCGCTGCTGGCCGCCTACGACGTGCGTCACGTGCTCACCTCCAGCAGCGTGCGCTGCGAGCAGACGGTGGCGCCGTACGCCGGCGCGGCGGGGATCGAGCCCGACAGCACGCGCGGCCTGAGCCAGGAGGACGCCACGACCGACCGGGTGCACGCGCTGGTCGGTGAGGCCGTGGCGCAGGCCGCCCAGGACGGGCGCGGACTGGTGATCTGCTCCCACCGCCCCGTGCTGGGCGACGTCGTCGGTGCCCTGGGCCTGACCGACCCGGGTCTGGATCCCGGCGAGATGCTCGTCGTCCACCTGCGCAAGGGCCGGGTGCTCAGCGTGGAGCGCCACCGCACCCACTGAGCCCGGGGCCCGAGCCGGGGCCCGATCCGGGGCCCGATTCACGTGACCGTCGTCTCACCCTCGCCCCGGCGACTCCCGATGGGCGGTCCGTATTCACCCGGCGTTCACCCTGGGCGACGGATCAGGTCACCTGCGCCCCGCAGAGTTCGAGTCGTCATCACCAGACGACAGAACTCAGGAGAACGAAGTGAACCGCACTTCCATCCGCCGGGCGCTCGTGCCCGGTGTCGCACTCCTCGCCCTGACCCTCTCCGCCTGCGCGGCCGGCAACGCCGTCGACGAGAGCGGCAGCGGCGACTCGCTGACCGGCACGATCAGCGGCGGCGGCGCCACCTCGCAGGAGAAGGCCCAGGGCGCCTGGCGCGCCGCCTTCCAGACCGAGAACCCCGACGTGACCGTCAACTACGACCCCATCGGCTCCGGTGACGGCCGCAAGGGCTTCATCGAGAAGGCCTACGCCTTCGCCGGCACCGACTCGGCCCTCGACGACGGCGAGGGCGAGCTCAGCGCCGCCGTCGAGCGCTGCGCCGGCGGCAACGTGATCCAGGTGCCGGCGTACGTCAGCCCGATCGCGGTCGTCTTCAACCTGCCCGGCATCGACACCCTGAACCTCTCGGGCGAGACCATCGCGGAGATCTTCAACGGCACCGTCACCTCGTGGGACGACCCGGCGGTGGCCAAGGACAACCCCGACGTCGACCTCCCGGCCACCGACATCACCACGGTGCACCGCGCGGACGACTCCGGCACCACGGAGAACTTCACCAAGTACCTCGACGCCGCCGGCAACGGCGCCTGGACCGAGGAGCCCGACGGCCTGTGGCCCAACGGCCTCGGCGGCGAGGGTGCCGACGGCACCTCCGGCCTCGTGGGTGCGGTCGGCGACATCGACGGTGGCATCGGGTACGCCGACGCGAGCGCCGCCGGTGAGCTCGGCCAGGTCGCGGTCGGCGTGGGCCAGGAGTTCAACCAGCCCTCCGCCGACGGCGCGGCCCAGGTCGTGGCCGAGTCCCCGCCCGTCGAGGGCGCGGCCGAGACCGACCTGGCCGTCGACCTGGCCCGTGACACCACCGAGCCGGGGTCCTACCCGGTGCTGCTGGTCTCCTACCTGGTCGCCTGCGAGACCTACGAGTCCGCCGAGGAGGCCGCCCTGGTGAAGGAGCTCCTCACCTACATCCTCTCCCCGAACGGTCAGCAGGCCGCCGCTGACGAGGCCGGCTCCGCGCCGCTCGACAGCGACCTGGCCAAGAAGGCCTCGGGACTGGTCGAGGCCATCTCCGCCGCGTGACCAACCCGTTCGAACGTCAGGTACGGCGGCCCGAGACCGGGTCGCCGTACCTGCGCGTCCAGACCCAGGAGTGACCGTGGCCACCACCACACCCACCCGTGCGACGTCCGCGCCCGCCCAGCGGGGTGACCGCGTCTTCGCCGGCGTCTCCAAGGGCGCCGGCATCAGCATCCTCGTGGTGCTGGCCGCCGTGTTCCTGTTCCTGTTCCTGCGTGGCATCGGCGCGCTCAGCGTCCCGGAGTCGACCTTCCTCGGGTCGGGGTCGACGTCGTTCTGGGGCTACGTCTGGCCGCTGGTCTTCGGTACGGCGGTCGCCGCCATCCTGGCCCTGGTCATCGCGGTGCCCTTCGCCATCGGCATCGCGCTGTTCGCCTCGCACTACGCACCCAAGCGGCTCGCCGGGGTCATCGGCTACACGATGGACCTGCTCGCGGCCATCCCGAGCGTGGTCTACGGGCTCTGGGGCGGCGGGATCCTCAACACCTACATGCAGCCGGTGATCACCTGGTTGGCCGAGCACCTCGCCTTCCTGCCGTTCTTCTCGGAGGAGAACGTCTCGGGCTCGGGGCGCACCATGCTCACCGCCGGCATCGTGCTGGCGATCATGGTGCTGCCGATCACCGCGGCGATCTGCCGCGAGGTCTTCGCCCGCACGCCCAAGCTGCACGAGGAGGCCGCGCTGGCGCTGGGCGCCACGCGCTGGGAGATGATCCGCTACGCCGTCTTCCCCTACGCCAAGTCGGGCATGGTCTCCGCGGTGATGCTCGGCCTGGGTCGCGCGCTCGGCGAGACGATGGCCGTGGCGATGGTGCTGTCCTCGAACTTCGTGGTCACCCTCAACCTGATCGGCCAGGAGAGCCCGCGCACGATCGCCGCCAACATCGCGCTCAACTACAAGGAGAGCGGCCCGGCGATCCAGTCCGTGCTGATCGCCACCGGCCTGGTCCTCTTCGCGTTCACCTTCGCGGTCAACTTCCTGGCCCGCTGGGTGGCCGGGCGCAGCGAGCGGAGGTTGGCGCGATGAGCACCACCACGCTCCCCCCGACCTCCTCGGGCGCTCCCGCCGACGGACCGCTGCTGGAGCCGATCTCGCTGGTCCAGCCCCGGCTGCCGCGCTGGGCCCCCGCCGTGCTCGGGGTCGTGCTGGTCGGCCTCGCCGCGCTGGCCTGGCTGCTCGGGTCGCTCGGTCCGGTCGCGGCGCTGGCGCTGGCGTACGTCGCCTTCGTGGTCGGCATGCCGCTCTGGTCGGCGCGCGTCGAGGGCCGGCGCGCCGCCGTCGACCGGCTGACCACCACCCTGGTCTGGTCGGCGTTCGCCGGCGCGATGATCCCGCTGGTCTGGCTGATCGCGACCGTGGTCGACCGCGGGCTGAGCACGATCAACGTCGAGTTCCTGACCTTCCAGATGCGCAACGTCGTCGGCGACGAGCAGGGCGGGCTCTACCACGCGCTGCTCGGGACGATCGTGGTCACGCTGGTCGCCAGCGCGATCTCGGTGCCGATCGGCATCTTCACCGCCATCTACGTCGTCGAGTACGGCGGCAAGAACCGCCTCTCGCGCGTGGTGACCTTCCTGGTCGACGTGATGACCGGCATCCCCTCGATCGTCGCGGGCCTCTTCGCGCTGGCGCTGTTCGTGCTGCTGGTCGACCCGGCGTACCGCTCGGGCCTCAGCGGTGCCGTCGCGCTGTCGCTGCTGATGATCCCCACCGTCGTGCGCTCCACCGAGGAGATGCTGCGCCTGGTGCCCGAGGACCTGCGCGAGGCGGCGTACGCGCTGGGCGTGCCGAAGTGGCGCACGATCACCAAGGTGGTGCTGCCCACCGCCTTCGGCGGGATCGTCACCGGCGTCGTGCTGGCCGTCTCGCGGGTCATCGGCGAGACCGCGCCGCTGCTGGTCGCCGCCGGGTTCGCCGACCAGGTCAACACCAACCCCCTCGAGGGGCGGATGATGACCCTGCCGGTCTTCATCTACACGCAGTTCCGCTCGAGCCAATCGCCGGGTGACCGCTTCATCGACTACGCGTGGGGCGGCGCACTCGTGCTCTTCGTGCTGGTGATGGCGCTCAACCTGATCGCTCGGATCATCGGAAAGATCTTCGCCCCGAAGACGGGCTGAGAGGGAAAGCAGACATGGCCAAGAGCATCGACATCTCCGACCTCGACATCTACTACGGCGACTTCAAGGCCGTGGAGGGTGTCAACATGACCATCCGCGCGCGCTCGGTCACGGCCTTCATCGGGCCCTCCGGGTGTGGGAAGTCGACCTTCCTGCGCTCGCTGAACCGGATGCACGAGGTGATCCCCGGAGCCCGGGTCGAGGGCAAGGTCGTCGTCGACGGCCAGTCGCTCTACGACCCCTCGGTCGACCCGGTGGCGGTACGTCGCCAGATCGGCATGGTCTTCCAGCGGCCCAACCCGTTCCCGACGATGTCGATCTACGACAACGTGCTGGCCGGCAACCGGCTCAACGCCAAGAAGCTCAAGCGCGACGAGGCCGACGACATCGTCGAGCGCTCGCTGCGCAGCGCCAACCTGTGGGAGGAGGTCAAGGACCGGCTCGGCAAGCCCGGCATGGGCCTCTCCGGCGGCCAGCAGCAGCGTCTCTGCATCGCCCGCGCGATCGCGGTCGAGCCGCAGGTCCTGCTGATGGACGAGCCCTGCTCGGCCCTCGACCCGATCTCGACCTCCGCGATCGAGGACCTCATCCACGAGCTGAAGTCCGACTACACGATCGTGATCGTCACCCACAACATGCAGCAGGCCGCCCGCGTCTCCGACGAGACCGGCTTCTTCAACCTCAAGGCCACCGGCGAGCCCGGCCACCTCGTGGAGTTCAACCCCACGAAGAAGATGTTCTCCACCCCCGACGAGCCCTCCACCGAGGCCTACATCTCCGGCCGCTTCGGCTGACCTGCTGGGGTGGCGGTGGCTGAGCCACCGTTCGGGCCTCGCGGACGGTGGGCTGCTCACCGCCGTCGGGGGTGTGCTGGGGTGGCGGTGGCTGAGCCACCGTTCGGGCCTTGCGGACGGTGGGCTGCTCACCGCCGCCGGGGGTGTGCTGGGGTGGCGGTGGCTGAGCCACCGTTCGGGCCTCGCGGACGGTGGGCCTATCTCACCGCCGCAGTGGCACCCCGCCGCCGGGACGTCCACGCGACCCCGGCAGCGGCGGTCGCTCCCAGCCTTACGGACGCGTACGTAAGTCCTGGTAAGTCCGGGAGAGGGGTGCTGTCACCAGGAGGCGGAGATGGACCGGCGCGCGAGACTGCGCCCCCACCGGCACGCTCAGACCGGCACGACCAGGTTCAGGATCTCGTAGGCGATCCAGGCGAAGAGGGCGGCCATGGGGAAGGTGAGGATCCAGGCGGCGAGGATCGAGCGGGCCACGCCCCAGCGGACGGCCGAGAAGCGCTTGGTGGCGCCGGCGCCCATCACGGCCGAGGTGATCGTGTGGGTGGTCGAGATCGGTGCCTCGAAGACGTACGCCGTCGTGTAGAGCACGGTGGCGGCGACCGACTCCGACGCGAAGCCGCGCGGGGGGTCCAGGGCGATGATCCGCCGGCCGAGGGTGCGCATGATGCGCCAGCCGCCGGAGTAGGTGCCGGCGGAGATCGCGGCGGCCGCGGCGACGATGACCCACAGCGGCAGGTCGTCGTCGGCGCCGACGTACCCGCCGGAGAGCAGGGCCAGGAAGATCACGCCCATCGTCTTCTGCGCGTCCTGGAGGCCGTGGCCCAGCGCCATGGCGGCGGCCGAGACGGTCTGGGCGAGCCGGAAGCCCTTGCTGGTCCGCTGCGGATTCTTGTTGCGGAAGGCCCACATGATCGCCAGCATCACCCCGAAGCCCAGGGAGAAGGCGACGAGCGGCGAGAGGATCATCGGGATGACGACCTTCGAGAGGACGACGCCCCACTTGGCCGTCGCTCCGGCGGCCACGGCCGCGCCGACCAGACCGCCGATCAGCGCGTGCGAGGACGACGAGGGCAGGCCGTAGTACCAGGTGGTGAGGTTCCAGGCGATCGCCCCGAGCAGGCCGGCCATCACGATGATCAGGGCGTGCGAACCGACCCCGGGGTCGATGGTGTCGGAGACGGTCTTGGCGACCTTCTGGCCGAGGAAGGCGCCGATGAAGTTCATGACGGCCGCCATGGCCAGGGCCACGCGCGGGGTCAGTGCCCGCGTCGAGACCGAGGTCGCGATGGCGTTGGCAGCGTCGTGGAAGCCGTTGGTGTAGTCGAACGCCAACGCCACGACGACCACCGCGATGATGATCGCGAGGTCCATGTCAGGACTCCTTGACCGCGATCTGCTCCACGATGTTGGCGACCTTCTCGAAGGCGTCGATCGCGTCCTCGAGGGACTCCTCGATGTCCTTGAGCTTCAGCACCTCGATGGTCTTGTACTCACCGGAGAACAGCTTGGCCAGGATCCGGCGGTGGTTCTTGTCGCCGTCGTTCTCGAGGCGGTTGATCTCGATCCAGAACTCCTCGAGACCCTTCATCCCGGACAGACCGGGCATGGCGGCGGCGGTGAGCTCGGCGCAGCGCTGGAGCACCTCGACCTGGCCGGCGAACTCGGGCGGCATCACCTTGACCTCGTAGAGCAGGATCAGGTCGACGGCCTCGTCCATCATGTCCATGACGTCGTCGAGGCCGGAGCCGAGCGAGTAGATGTCCTCGCGGTCGAACGGCGTGACGAAGGTGCTGTTCACCCGCCGGATCAGCGTGTGCGTCGTCTCGTCGGCGGCGTGCTCGACGGCCCGCATCCGGGTCGCGACGTCGGCCTTGTCGGAGTCCTCCGACAGCATCTCGGCCAAGAGCTCGGCGCCGACCACGAGGTGGCGTGCGGCTTCGGTGAACAGGTCGTAGAACGTGCCGTCGACCGGGCGGAATCGCAGACCCACGAAGAACTCCTGGAAGGTGGGAGATGAACGCCAGTCATGCTAGGGGGTCAGCGCGCCAGGAGGTCAACTGCGGGCACGCTCAGCCGCCGTGACGTCGCCGACGCTGGCTCTCGATCAGCGACTCCTGGAGGTGCACGACGCCCCGGTTGTGCTCCCAGGTGCCGTCGCTGCGCAGCTCCCACGCGCTGGTCTTCGGGTCGAACGCGAGGTCGAGGACCTGCCGGATGACCTCGATGCTCTCAGCGGTGGGCAGCCGCACCAGGACCTCCACGCGCCGGTCGAGGTTGCGGTGCATCATGTCGGCGGAGCCGATCCAGACCTCCGCCTCACCGCCGTTCTCGAACCAGAACACCCGGCTGTGCTCGAGGAAACGGCCCAGCACCGAGATCACGGTGATGTTCTCCGAGAGTCCCTCGACCCCCGGACGCAGCGCGCAGATCCCGCGGACCAGCATCTCGACGGGCACTCCGGCCTGCGACGCGGCGTACAGCGCGTCGATGACCGCCTCGTCGACCACGGAGTTGGCCTTGATCCGGATGCACGCGGGCCGCCCCTCGCGGTGGTGGCCGATCTCGCGGTGGATCTGCTGGACCAGACCAGTGCGCACCGAGTCGGGCGCGACGAGCAGCTCGGCGTAGCTGGCGTTGCGCGACCACCCGCTGAGGTTGTTGAACAGGTGGGCGACGTCCTCGCCGATCGCCTGGTTGGTGGTGAGGAGCCCGATGTCCTCGTAGGTGCGGGCGGTCTTGGAGTTGTAGTTGCCGGTGCCGATGTGGGTGTAGCGACGGATGCCCTCGGGCTCGTCACGCACCACCATGGCCAGCTTGCAGTGGGTCTTCAGCCCGACCAGGCCGTAGACGACGTGGCAGCCGGCCTGCTCGAGCTTGCGGGCCCACCGGATGTTGGCGGACTCGTCGAACCGAGCCTTGATCTCGACGATCACCAGCACCTGCTTGCCGGCCTCGGCGGCGTCGACCAGGGCGTCGATCACCGGCGAGTCGCCGGAGGTGCGGTAGAGCGTCTGCTTGATCGCCAGCACGTGCGGGTCGGCGGCGGCCTGCTCGATGAAGCGCTGCACGGAGGTGGCGAACGAGTCGTAGGGGTGGTGCAGCAGCACGTCGTGGCGCCGTGTCGCCTTGAAGACGTCGACCGGGGCGGCCGACTCGACCTCGGCCAGCAGCGGGTGGGTGGTCGGGACGAACGCCGGGAACTTCAGCTCCTCGCGGGTGAGGTCGGCGATGCCGTGCAGCCCGCGCAGGTCGAGCGGCCCGGGGAGGCGGAAGACCTCCTCCTTCGTGACGTCGAGCTCGGAGATCAGCAGCTCGAGCACCGCCGGCGGCATCGACTCCTCGACCTCGAGGCGGACCGGCGGACCGAAGCGCCGCCGCAGCAGCTCCTTCTCCAGCGCCGCGAGCAGGTTCTCGGCGTCGTCCTCCTCCACCTCGACGTCCTCGTTGCGGGTGACCCGGAAGGTGTGCGCCTCCAGGACCTCCATGCCGGGGAAGAGCCGCTTGAGGTGGGCGCCGATGACGTCCTCGAGCGGGACGAACCGGGCGTTGCCGAGAGCCACGAACCGGTCGAAGATCGGCGGCACCTTGACCCGCGCGAAGTGCTCCTTGTGGCTCTTGGGGTTGCGGATCAGCACCGCGAGGTTGAGCGAGAGCCCGGAGATGTAGGGGAACGGGTGGGCGGGGTCGACGGCCAGCGGCGTCAGCACCGGGAAGACCCGGTCGCGGAAGAAGCGCTTGGTCTGCTTCTGCTCCTCGCGGGTCAGGTCGTCCCACCGCACCAGCTCGATGTCGTGCTCGACCAGCGCCGGCACGATCTCCTCGCGGAACAGCCGCGCGTGCCGCTCGCTCAGCTCGGCTGTCCGGGTCCAGATGCCCTCCAGGACCTCCAGCGGCAGCAGCCCCGAGGCCGCACGGACCGCGAGACCGGCGGCGATCCGGCGCTTCAGCCCGGCCACCCGGACCATGAAGAACTCGTCGAGGTTGCTGGTGAAGATGGCCAGGAAGCGCACCCGCTCCAGCAGCGGCAACGACGTGTCCTCGGCCAGCTCCAGGACCCGCTGGTTGAACCGCAGCCACGAGAGCTCGCGGTCCAGGAACCGGTGGTCGTACGCCGCCACCGCGGCCAGCGCCTCGGGGTCGGGCACGTAGGGCACCTCGACGTCGTACGGCTCGTCGGGCGTCCGCTCGTCGCGGGCGAGGTCCTCGAGGTCAGTGACCCGCTCCAACGACATGCTCCAGAGTCTGGCACCGTTGGGTGAACAACCGGTGACCACGTAAGTTCGCTGCCCGTGAGTCGCTTCCAGCAGGTCCAGGCCCGTGCCCGTGCCCACGTCCAGGGTCGTCTCGACGCCGCCGTGCTGCGGACGGCGATGGCGCTCCCCGAACGCGCCAAGCGCACCCTCGCCGGCCCGCCGGTGGTGCTCGACGGGCAGACGCTGTCGGTGGAGACCCAGCTGATGCTGCGTCTGCAGCGAGTCGTCCGGATGCCGGCCGCGGAGACGCTGCCCATCCCCGAGGGCCGCGCGGTGATCTCGGCCCAGGCCGCGACCATGGGCGGCTCGCAGCCGATCGGCTCGGTGCGCGACCTGCCCGTGGCCGGACTCCCCGGCCGCCTCTACACCCCCACCGTCGTGACCGGCCCGACCCCGCTGCTGGTCCTGTTCCACGGCGGGGGCTTCATGTACGGCGACCTCGACTCCCACGACCCCACCTGCCGGTTCCTCGCCGAGCACGCGGGCGTGCGGGTGCTGGCCGTCGACTACCGGCTCGGGCCCGAGCACCCCTTCCCGGCGGCGTACGACGACGCGCTGGCCGCGATGGGCTGGGTCTTCGACCACACCGACTCGCTCGGGGTCGACCGCGAGCGGATCGCAGTCGGTGGCGACTCCGCCGGCGGCAACCTGGCCGCCGGGGTGGCGATCGAGGCCGTCGAGCGCGGCTGGCCGCTGCGGTTCCAGCTGCTGGTCTACCCGGCCACCGACTGCTCCCGCGACACCCGCAGCCTGTCGCTGTTCGGCGAGGGCTTCTTCCTGACCAAGGACTTCATGCAGCTGGCCAACCGGTCCTACCTCCCGCCCGACCTCGACCTGCGCGACCCCCGGGTCTCCCCGCTGTACGCCGCACCTGCCGGCGGGCCTGGCGCCGGCGTACGTCGCCACGGCCGGCTTCGACCCGCTGCGCGACGAGGGTGAGGCCTACGCCCGCAGGCTCGAGGAGGCCGGCGTCACCGTCGAGCTGCAGCGTTTCCCCGAGCACATCCACGGCTTCTTCAGCATGGTCGACGCCGGCCGCCGCGCCCGCACCGCCAACCTGCAGATCGCCGCCCGGCTCAAGGCCGCCCTGCACGGGTGAGCCGGCGCGGGTCTGCCGACTGCGGGGGCCGTTTCAGTGCAATTGCTGGCTAAGGGCCCTGTTTCGGCGAAAATGAGGGCACCGCGCGAGCAATTGTAGTGAAAGCGCCCGCCCGCAGCCCGCGCTCGGAGCCGCCCCGCTCAGAGCTCGGGGCGGTAGGCGCGCAGCTCGGCGAGGAACGCGTGCGGGTCGACGTGGCCCGCGTGGACGACGACCGGGTCGAGGCCGCGCCGGGCGAAGCGCACCTGCCAGTCGAGGTCGCCGGCGACGCCGCGCACCTCCAGGTGGGTGGACTCGCTGCGCAGGTCGAAGCGGTGCTTGTCCTGTCCCTGCTCGACGTAGACGATGCCGCGGGTGACGTGAACCTCGACCGGTGACACCCAGCTCGCCTGGGCCGCCCAGCCGAGCAGGCCGGTGGCGGCGAGCATCACGAGGCCGAACGTCGTCCGTCCGTTGAGCAGGGCCAGTCCGGTGGCCAGTCCGGCGACGACGGCCAGGCCGACCAGGGCCATCGGCAGCACGCCGGGGTCGCTGCCGTCGGCGGCGAGGGTCGGGCGGCTGGAGAGCTGGGGGGAGTCGAAGAGCGACAGCGAGCGTTGCGGCGCCTCACCCGACTCGGCCGCCTCCGCCTCTGCGCGCTCCTCGCGCTCGCGCAGGCGTTGCTCGGCCGCCAGCCGGGCCGTGCGTTCCTGCGCGAGGGCCGCCTCGGCGCGCTGGAGGGCCTCACGATCGTCGGAGCTCGGGGGGATCGACGTCATCGCCGATCAGCCTAGTGGGCCCGAGGGGTGAGGGCGGGTCGGCCCGCCGCACGTCAGTAGACCAGCGCCTGGACGTCGGGCTGCAGGATCTCCTCGGCGAAGACGGCCGCCCCGGCGATCCGGAGACCGGGGCGCAGGTCGCCCTCGGTGAGACCCCGGCGCGTGGCGCACTGGCTGCACACCGTGACCTGGCCGGTCTCGACGACCACGGCCAGCAGGTCGGCCAGCGGCGTGGCCAGCGGCAGGTTGAACTCCTCCGCGCGGCCCGGGACCCCGAACCACGCCGCCTCACCCGTCAACCACAGCGAGACCTCCGCCCCGGCGGCGGCCGCAGCGGCGGCGACCGTGAAGCCCTGGTTGCAGCGTTCGGCGTCCTCGGCCCCGCAGGTCACCTTGACGGCCAGTGAGCGTGACATGCCCGCAGCCTAGACTCGACGTGTGCCGTTCGAGATCCCAGACAACCTCCACCCCCATTGCGCGCCGCTCGCGTGGCTGCTCGGCACCTGGCAGGGCAACGGGCACGGCGACTACCCGACCATCGAGGGCTTCCAGTTCGGGCAGGAGCTCATCTTCACCCACGACGGGCGCCCGTTCTTCCACTACTTCTCCCGCGCGTGGATCCTCGACGCCGACGGCGAGAAGGTGCGCGACGCCGCGCTCGAGACCGGCTTCCTGCGCTGCCCCGAGGCCGGCAAGGTCGAGATGCTGCTCACGCACAACACCGGCTTCGTCGAGATCTTCTACGGCACGGCCGAGGGCGGCAAGCTCGACCTGACCACCGACGCGGTCGCCCGCACCGAGACCGCCAAGGAGTACGTCGCCGGCAAGCGCCTCTACGGCACCGTCGAGGGCGACCTTCTCTACGCCTACGACATGGCCGCGATGGGGCAGCCGCTGCAGCCGCACACCTGGGCCCGGCTCGTCAGGGCATGACCCAGCCCGGGGAGCCCGACTGGCGCGAGCGGCTGCGGGCCCGCGGCTACCGGCTCACCCCGCAGCGCGAGCTGATCCTCGGCGCGGTCAACGCCCTCGGGCACGGCACGCCCGACGAGGTCCTGGCCGAGGTACGTCGCCACTCCTCCGCGGTCAACCTCTCCACGATCTACCGCACGCTGGAGGTCCTCGAGGAGCTCGGGCTCGTCCGGCACGCCCACCTCAGCGACCGCGCGCCGACGTACCACTCGGTGGTGGGCAGCGGCCACGAGCACTTCCACCTGGTCTGCCGGAATTGTCGGCGGGTCACCTCGGTTGAGCCAGGTGTGGTCGGTCCGCTGGTCACGCTGCTGCGCGAGGAGCACGGCTTCGAGGCCGACGTGGGCCACCTGACGATCTTCGGGCGGTGCGCGGCCTGCGAGGCCGACGGCGACCAGCACGACGAGCACGACCAGCACGAGCACCAGCGCGACCATGAGCACGACCACGAGCAACACCAGTGACACGAGGAGTGAGCAGATGAGCAGCCCCCTGCTGGACCTGCCGGGCGCAGTGGCCGCCAACGGCGTGGACGCCCCGGTGGCCGCCCACTACGGCTCCTTCAACACCGAGCAGCGCGCGCTGGCCGCGGGGGAGGGGTTCGTCGACCTCTCCCACCGCGACGTCCTGCGGGTCTCCGGGCCCGACCGGCTCACCTGGCTGCACTCGCTGACCACCCAGCACCTCACCGACCTCCAGCCGGGCGTCGCGACAGGGGCGCTCGTGCTCAGCCCGCAGGGGCACGTCGAGCACGCTTTCTTCGGCAGCGACGACGGCGAGGCGTTCACCGCCCACACCGAGCCCGGTGGAGCGGCCGCGCTGGTCGAGTGGCTCGACCGGATGCGGTTCATGATGCGCGTCGAGGTCGCCGACGTCACCGCCGACCTGGCCGTCGCGTGGCGTCCGGCCCGCCAGGGAGCCGGCGAGGCCGACGAGCCCCTGGGCGCGTACGCCGGCTACGAGATGATCCCGCGCGACCGGCTCACGGCGTACGCCGAGGCGGCCGGGCCGGCGGCCGGGCTGTGGGCCTTCGAGGCGCTCCGGATCGCCCGCGGGGAGCCGCGGGCCGGTATCGACACCGACGCCCGCACGATCCCCAACGAGGCCGGCTGGATCGGCCCCGCGGTCCACCTCGACAAGGGTTGCTACCGCGGCCAGGAGACCGTCGCGCGGGTGCACACCCTGGGGCGGCCGCCGCGACGGCTGACCCTGCTCCACCTCGACGGCTCCGAGAACAGGCTGCCCGACCACGGCGCCGAGCTGCGTCACGGCGAGAAGGTCGTCGGCTTCGTCGGGTCGTCCGCGCGGCACTACGAGCTCGGCCCGATCGCGCTGGCCCTGGTCAAGCGCAACGTGCCGCTCGACGCCGTGCTCGACATCGACGGCATGCCGGCCGCCCAGGAGGTCGTGGTCGACCCCGAGGTGGGCCTGCACGTGCGGGCGCGGTTGTGAGTCCCGGCCTCTGGGTGCTGCTCGTGGCCGTCGTCGTCGCGCTCGGCTTCGGCGGCTACCGCGCCGCCACCGACGGGCGCTTCCGCGGCACCCACCGGATCCGGCACGTCGAGGACGCACCGCCCGACCCGCACCCCGACGGTGCTGCGGCGGCGCCGGTCACCGGCCCCGCGGCCGACTCGGTGTGGGCCCGGGTGGCGGCCGTCGTACCCGAGGTCGAGGCCGGCACGCGCGGGACCCTGCTGCAGTTCTCCTCGGCGTTCTGCGCCCCCTGCCGCAGCACCCGCCGGCTGCTCGGCGAGGTCGCCGAGATGGTGCCGGGCGTGACCCACGTCGAGGTCGACGCCGAGCACCACCTCGACCTGGTGCGCCACCTCGGCATCATGCGCACCCCCACCACGCTGGTGCTGGACGCCGGCGGCCACGAGGTCTCCCGCGCCGCGGGTGTCCCGGCCAAGCCCCAGGTGGTCGCCGCGCTCGGCGGCCTGCTCGAGGCCTGACCCGGCCAGGCCCGGCCAGGACCGGTGGTCGAGCCTGTCGAGACCGATCCCAGGTCTCGGACGAGGTCGGGTCAGTCGGCCGTGCGGACCCCGGAGTCGTCCGGGACCACCTGGCGCGGGCGCCAGCTGAGGACGGCCTCGGTGAACGGCTCCGGGTCGACGACGCGCGGCGTGATCGTGACGGGGCTCAGGCCCCGGCGGGCGATCTGCATGTGCCAGTCGGGCTCGCCGGGGTCGCCGAAGTGCTCGACCTCCGTGGAGTCGGCGGTGAGGTCGAAGCGGTGCCGGTTGTCGCCGTGCACGACCTCCAGGTTGCCCTGGTCGAGGGTGACCCGGCTGGTGGAGGCCCCGGTGTGCAGCACCAGGAGCACCGCGGCGAGGGTCACCAGCGCGGCCACGATGCCGCCGTACGTGATCAGCTCGCCCTGGATCGCCACGATGCCGACGAAGACGGCACCGATCGCCGCCACGGCCTGGCCCACGAGGAGCAGGCCGCGCTTGGTGTGGGCGGAGTGGTAGCCCATCCCGGGCCGGGCTCCAGTCGCGGCGGAGGTGGCGACCGGGGTGGGCGTGGTCGCCGGCGTCTCGGAGACCTGCTCCGCCTCGTCGTCGACGGCGGGGGCGGGTGACTCGTCTGCGGCGTCGTCCTCGGCCTCGGCCACCTCGTCGGCCTGATCGGGTCTCGTCGCTCTCGTCGGCGTCGTCCGCGGTGAAGATGGTGCGGGGTGCTGCCGAGACGGCCTCGGTCTTGTCGTCGTGGTCGTGGTCGTCGTCGTCCGGCGTGAGCACCTCGTCGGTGACGGTGCCCCGCACGATCCGGTGGTCGCCGCGGGCCAGCTCGACGTCCTGCTCGTCCGCCGGGAGAGTCTCGATCTCCTGGACTGTGTCGACGTCCTCGGCCGGCTCAGCATCGGGCTCGGGCGCGGAGTCGTCGGGCAGGGAGATCAGCTGCTCGTCGTCGTCCTCGGTGTCGGCGAGCTCGGCGACGTCGGCGTCGACCTCCACGTCGACGACCTCGGGCTCGAGGTCGGTGACCACGTCGTCGGCAGCGGGTGCGGTCGCGGCAGCGGCAGCCTCAGCGTGACCTGTGTCAGCCTCCGAGTCGGCGTCGTCGTCGGCGGCAGGGGTGCCGGACTCGCGTCGGTCGACCGGTGCGCTCAGCGTCGCTCCGGTCCGCGACTCCGTGAGAGGTCGTGCCGTCCGGAACCATCCTCGCTTCTTCTGCGACCCGGAGGCCTCAGTGGGAGGGAGGACCGGACGCTCAGTAGGGGGGAGCGAGGCTCCGGTCGAGGCCGGCTCCCGCTCGTCGCCCGGGCGCGGTGAGGCCGCGCCCCCGTCGTTGCCGGTGTCGTCAGGAGGCCCGTGGTCGGCCGCGCTCCCGTCGGCTCGGCCGCCGGTGCCGCCGGGCTGGGTGCCGGTCGCGGACGACGCCTGGCCACCGGACTGATCACCCGACTGGCCGCCCGTCTGGCCGCCCGACTGGCCGCCGCAGCGCGCCCATGGCGCCACCGGAGGACCGCAACGCCTGGGGTCCGGTGTCGCCGCGGGTCAGGGACAGCAGCCGGGCCCGGGCCTCGGCGAGCTGGATGGCCAGGTCGGCCGCCCGGGTCTCGGCCTCGGCGCGGGCCTGGGCGTGGCGGGCGGCGGTGCGCTCGGCGTCGGCGCGGGCCTGGGCCTGCTCGGCGGCGACCCGCTTGGAGCTGCCGAGCTGCTCCTGCGCCTGCCGAAGGGTCTCGCGGTGCTCGGTGAGCGAGGCCTCGGCCCGCACCTGGGCGTCGCGCGCGCGCAGCTCGGCGTCCTGGCGTTCCTTGGCGGCGGCCTCGGTGGCCTGCGCCTGCATCCGGGCCGACTCCTCGGCCTCCAGCCGGGCGCGGGCGCTCTCCTTGGCGGCCTCCTCCATGGAGCGGCGGGCCTGGCTGGCCAGGCGGGCCTCCTCGGCGAACGCCGCGGCCTGCTCCTGCCCGGCAGCGGCGGCCCGCTGGGCCTCCTGGACCAGCTCGACCTGCTCCTGGGCCAGGGCCTCGGCCTCGGCGCGGGCCAGGTGGGCCGCCTCGGCCTGGTGAGCGGCCTCGGTCGCGGCGGACTCCGCGGCCTGGCGCTCCTCGAGGGCGCGGACGGTGAAGGAGGAGTACTCCTCGGCGTTGGCGGCCGCGGCGTCGGCGATCGCGCGGGCGCGCTCCTCGGCCTCGGCGGCGGCCTGGTGGGCCTCCTCGGCGAGCGAGGCGTGGCGGGCGGCGGCCCGCTCGGCGGCGGCGCGGGCGGTGGTCTGCTCCAGCGCCGAGCGCTGCAGCCGGTCACGCTCGGACTCGGCCTCGCGCACGAACTCGGCGTACTCCTGACCGGCGGCGGAGGCGGCCTCGGCGATCTCGCGGGCCCGGTCCTCGGCGCGGGTGCGCTCGGCGAGCGCCTGCTCGGCGAGGGTCGCCTGGCGGGCGGCGGCCTCGTCGGCGGCCCGGCGGGCCTCGGACTGCTCGGCGGCGCTGGCCTCGGCCGCCTGCCGGTCGGCGAGGGCCTGGCGGGCGAAGGTGCTGTGCTCCTCGGCGTCGGCCGCGGCGGCGTCGGCCACGGCGCGGGCCCGCTCCTCGGCGTCGGCGGCGCTCTGGTGGGCCTGCTCGGAGAGGGCGATGTGGTGCGCGGCCTGCGCCTCCGCCTCGGTGCGCGCCCGGGTCTGCTCCAGGGCGGCCTGCTGGAGCGTCTTGCGCTCGGCCTCGGCGTCGCGCGCGAACGCGGCGTACTCCTCGGCGGCCTCGGTGGCCGCGCGCGCCACGTCGTGGGCCGAGAGCTCGGCGGCGGTGCGGTCGGCGAGGGCCTGCTCGGCGAGGGCGGCCTGCTCGGCGGCGGCCTTGTCGGCGGCGCGTCGAGCCTGGGCCTGCTGAGCGATCTCCTGCTCGACGGTCTCGCGGGCCGCGACGGCGCGGGCCGCGAAGACCTCGTGCTGCTCGGCCTGCTGAGCGGCGGAGTCGGCGATGTCCTGCGCACGCTTCTCGGCCGCGGTCGCGGACTCGTGCGCCTCCTGGGCGAGGGCGATGTGGCGGGCGGCCGTCTCCTCGGCCCGGACCCGGGCCTCGGTCTCGGCGACCGCGGTGGCGTGCAGCTCGACGCGGAGCTGCTCGGCCTCGCGGACCATCGCGGCGTACTCCTCCGCGGAGGACGCGGCCTGCTCCGACAGTGCGAGCGCGCGCTGCTCGGCCGACGCCTGGTCGGCCAGGGCCTTCTCGGCCCGGACGGCGAGCTCGCGGGCGGACTCCTCGGCCTCGGTGCGGGCCAGCGAGGCCTGCTCGGCGACCTGCGCCTGGTGGCGGGCGGCCTCCTCGGACGCCTCACGCTCCATCATGATCGAGACGACCCGCTCGGCCAGCTCGCTGGCGTGCCGCTCGGCGGACTCGCGGCGCGCGGCCTCGGAGTCGGCGAGCGCGATCTGCTCGCGCGCGGCCCGGTCGGACTCCGCCCGGGCCCGCGACTCGCGCTCGGCCAACGCCTCGGCGTCCTTGCGCTTGCTGACCGCCTCGGCGGCGAGGCGCTCGGCCTCGGCCCGGAGCAGGTGGGCGTCGCTGGCGGCCTGCGCGTGCTCGCGCGCGAGCCGGTCGGCCTCGGCGCGACCCTGGATCGCCTCGCGGGCGACCTCCTCGGCGACGAGTCGTTCGGCGGCCTGCTCTGCGGCGGCGAGCTCGGCGTCGCGCCGCAGCTTGACGGCCTGCTCGGTGGCGCCGGCGTACGGGGAGGAACTAGTCATCTCGTCCGGTTCTGTTCGGTGTGCTGGGCGTGCGGGCGGGCTTCAGGACGCTCCCGTGGCGGCGCAGACTCCGCGCACCGCCGTCACGAGACCCCGATGCTACTCATCGGCGCGCTCGGACGGGAGTCACGGTCGCGGCGCGGACCGGGTGTGCGCGGTCGTCGGGGCTCGGGGTTTCAGGGATCCCCGGTCGGCCGGGGATTCCTGAACTGGACGGCCCTCGCGAGGGCTGACAAGTGCAGGAAGGGCCCTCCCAGTGGTACGCCTGGGACAGCGGGGGCGGGCGGCGCAGGCCGCGGCGGGGCGGATCAGAGCTCCGGGCGCCAGTGCCGGACGGCGGCCGTGAAGGCGTGCGGGTCGACCGTGTGGCCGTCGATGACCACCGGTGGCATGCCCCGTCGCAGCACGAGCACGCGCCAACCCCGATGACCGGGCTCGCCGACCATCTCCAGCTGGGTGCTCTCGCTGTTGAGGTAGAAGGTGTGCTGCCGGTCGCCGAACATCAGGCGCAGCGTCCCGTCCTCCAGCGACACGCTGCGGCCCGAGGAGGTACGGAGCAGGGTCACCAGCAGCAGCACCGCCGTCACCACCCCCAGGGCGATGCCGACGTCGGTGAACAGCTCGTCGCGGGTCACGAGGAGCCCGATCCCGGCCAGGCCGCCGAGCGCGAGCAGGGCGACCAGACCGCCGAGGAAGCCGCTGCCGCGACGCGCGTGGTAGCTGCCGTCACCGGTCGGCGGCGGCTCGGACGAGGTCTCCTCCTCGACCATCGCCGCGACACCCGGCGCTGCGGCCGGGGTGACGGGCTGGGAGGGCTCGGAGGGCTCGGAGGGCTCGGACTGCGCAGCTGGCTCGAGGGCCTCGAGGTCGCCCACGGGCGCGGTGGCGTCGCTCGCCTCGGGCTGCTCGTGGACGACGTCATCGTCCTTCGCGGCGTCCTCGTCGGGCATCGAGTCGAACAGCGGGTCGCCGAGCGCGACGACGTCCGCCTCGGTCGCCGGGCCGAGCACACCTGAGGCAGCTGTGCGGGCCCGCAGGTCGGCGAGCTGGTCGGCGAGCTCGGAGGCGCGGGTCTCAGCCGCGACGAGCGCCTCGGCGCTCTCGCGCGCGACCCGCTCGGCCTTGGCACGCGCCGAGACCTGGACGTCGACCTCGGCCGCGAGAGCGTCCGCACGATCCTCCGCCGCCGCCAGCGACCCCTCGGCCTCGATGCGCTCCTGGGTGAGGGCGAACAGCGCCACGGAGCCGTCGCTCGAGGACGCCTCCGTCGCCGCCTCGAGCTCGGCCAGGGCTTGACGGGCCTGGGCGACGTCGGCCTCCGCCGCCATCCGAGCCCCGGCGTGCTCGTCGGCGCGACGCTGGACCTCGGCAAGGTCGTCCTGGAGCGCGCGCAGCTGCGTCTGGTGCTCGGTCGCCTGCTGCTCGGTGGACTCGCGGGCAGCGGCGACCACGATCGCGGCCTCCGCGCGTACGCCGGCCAGCTGGTCGGCGGCCTCCTGGCGGGTCTGCTCGAGCTGAGCCTGCACGGCATCCAGCGCCGCCTCGTGCTCGGCGCGCGCTGCTTCGGCATGGGCCTCCGCGGCAGCGACCCGCTCCGCGGCTTCCTGCTGAGTCGTCCCGGTCTCGGCGCGAGCGTCGGCAAGGGCGGCCTCGGCGGCACCGGCGCGGTCGCGCTGCTCCTCGACCTGGGCGTGCACAGCGGCGAGCTGGTCGGCGGCACCCTGTCGAGCGTCGTCGAGCTGGCCCTGGAGGGCACTCAGCGCGGCCTCGTGCTCGGCCTCGTGCTCGGCAGCTTGCTGCTCGGCCTCCTCGACAGCGGCGCTCCGCTCGGCCGCTTCCTGGCGGGCCTGCTCGAGCTGCTCCTGCAGCGAAGCCACGGTGGCCTGCTGCTCGGCGGCCTGCTGGTCGGCGCTCTCGACGGCGGCTTGCTGCTCGGCCGTTTCCTGGCGGGCCTGCTCGAGCTGCTCCTGCAACGCGCTGAGAGTGGCCTGTTGCTCGGTGGCCCGCTGCTCCGTGGTCTCCACGACGGCCTGGTGCTCCGCCGATTCCCGGCGAGCCTGCTCGAGCTCGAACTGCAGGGCACTGAGTGCAGCCGAGTGCTCGGTGGCCTGCTGTTCGGCGCTCTCGACGGCGGCTTGCTGCTCGGAGGTTTCCTGGCGGGCGTGCTCCAGCTGCTCCCGCAGCGCAGCCACGACGGTCTGGTGCTCGGCGGCCTGCTGCTCAGCAGTCTCGACGGCAGCGCGCTGCTCGGCGGTTTCCCGACGGGCGACTTCGAGCTGCTCCTGCGAGCTGCGTAGTTCCGTCTCGTGCTCGGTGGCCCGCTGCTCGACGGCCTCGACCACGGCGCGCTGCTCAGCCGTCTCCCGGTGTGCCTGCTGGAGCTGTTCCCGCAAGGCAGAGAGCGTTGCTTGCTGCTCGGCCGCCTGCTGCTCAGCGGTCTCCACCACCGCGCTCTGCTCAGTCGCCTCGTGGCGAGCCTGCTCGAGCCGCTCCCGCAGCGACTGCAGCTCGGACTCGCTCTCGGTTGACCGCTGCTCAGCCAGCTCGACGGCGCGCTGCTGCTCGCCTGCCTCGCGGTGAGCGCGCTCGAGCTCCTCGCGCAGCCTCTCCAGCGCGGCCGAGTGCTCGGCTGCGTGCTGCTCGGCGGTCTCCACCGCTGCGCTCTGCTCAGTCGCCTCGCGACGAGCCTGCTCGAGCTGGTCCAGCACGGCGTCCAGGGCGGCCTGCTGCTCCGTGGCCCGCGCCTGGGCGGTCTCGACGGCGGCGCTCTGCGCAGCCGCTTCCTGGTGAGCCCGCTCGAGTTGCTCATGCAGAGCCGTCAGCTCGGCTTCGCTCTGGGCGGCCTGCTGCCCGGCCGCGTCCACGGCGGCGTTCCGCTCAGCCGCCTCCTGCCGCGCCTGATCGACCTGCTCGCGCAGGCCACTCACAGCGGCCGCCTGCTCGGAGGCTTGGTGCTCGGCGGCCTCGTGGACAGCTCTCTCGCGCTCGGCCGCGGTCTCAGCCGCTGCCTCGGCAGCCGCGATCGCCTCGGCCCGCTCCGCTGTGGCGGTCTCGGCGGCGCGATGGGCCTCGGCGAGGCGAGCCTCGGCCTCCGCGCTCACGGCGGCCACCCGCTCCTCGGCCAACCGTTGCGCCTCGGCGAGCTCCGCATCCGCCGCGAGCAGGGCTCGCTCGTGCTCCGCAGCCTGCTGCCGAGCGACCTCGTGCGCGGCGCCCGCCGCCTCCTCGGCCGCCACGACAGCCCGGGCAGCGTCGGCCGCCTGCTCCCGAGCCTGGTCCTCCGACTGACGCAGCCGCTCGGCCTGCTGGGTCTGCTCGGCCAGCCGCGCCTCCAGCTCGGCCAGGTCCCGCTCGAGACCCGCGCGCACGCCGCGCTCGTCCTCGGCCTGGCGCAGCGCCGCCTCGAGCTGCTCCTGCCGCTCCAGCGCGCCGGCCAGGGCCGCCTCGGCCTGTTCGCGCGCCGCCCCCTGCTCGGTCGAACGAGTCTCGGCCTCGACCAACGCGGCCCGCACCGACTCCGCGGACTCCTGCGCGGCCCGCTCCTGCGCTGTCGCCACAGCCTCTCGCGCCTGCTCCGCGAGCAGGGTCTGCTCCTCGACCGTCGACCGCAGCTCGCGCGCCTCGGACTCGGCGCGCTCCACCTGCGCGACGAGCTCCTGCTGCGCGGCCACCGCCGCCTCGTAGGCCTCCGACGACTCCCGCACCAGTCCCTCGAGCGCCGCGCGCTCCGCGTCGCCGCGGGCCAGCCGCTCGGCGAGCGCGTCGGCCCGGTCCTCCGCCTCGACCCGGCCGGCCTCCTCGGCCTCCGCCCGTGCCCGCAGCTCGGACGCCAGCTCCTCAGCCGTACGTCGGGCGCGCGCCGCCTCCTCGAGCAACCGCGCCGCCTCGCCATCCGCCACCACCGGCGGTTCGCGACCCTCGTCACCGGCACCAACACCGCACCCACGCCGGCCGCCACACCCGACCCGACGACGCGGCACGTCCGCCGGCTCCTCGACCGCCCGCCGCAGCCGGCTGCGCTTCTCCGGGGCCACCGGGTCGGCGAGCCCCACGAGCAGGGCGTCGGCGATCACCTTCCGCGCCGCCGCGTCGTGGCCGGCCCCGTCGTCGCGAGCGACGCGGAGCGACGACCTGACCGGAGCTCCCTCGAGCGGACGGGACAGGTCGGCCGACCGACGTACGAGCTCGGCGGCCTGGGCCGGGTCGAGGTCGGCGACCTCCGGCTCGGCCGCCCGACGCCAGCGCGAACGTCGGCCCGGGCTCGAGGTGCGAGCGTCGGCGGGGTCGTCGGCGGGCCGGTTCCTCGAGGGACCCGGCTGGCCGTCACCCTCGACCGTGCTCATCGGGTAGATGCTACCGAGGGTTGCGGGTCGCCATGGGCGAATGGACCACGTCGTGGTGAGCGCGGAGCTCGCCGATCCGCTGCCCTCAGCGGCGGTACTGCACGTGCGTGTCCGCGGCGGCGTGCGCGAAGCCCAGCCCCGTGTAGAGGCGCACCGCTGGAGCGTTGTCGCTCTCGACGTACAGCAGCACCTCGGCCACCCCGACCGCTGCCAGGTGGTGCAGCCCGGCCAGCGTCAGCACCCGGCCCAGCCCGCGACCCTGCGCCGCGCTCGAGACCCCGACGACGTAGACCTCGCCGAGGTCGGGGGAGTGCTGCTTGGTCCAGTGGAAGCCCAGCAGGGCGCCGTCGTCCGCCTCGGCGACCAGCAGCCCGGCGGGGTCCCACCACGGCTCGGCCATCCGTGCCGCCAGCCCCTCGGCGTCGAGGGCCCCCTGCTCGGGGTGGTCGGCGAAGGCGTCGGCGTTGACCGCCAGCACGCCGGCAGCGTCGCCGTCAGCGAACCCCCGGACCTCCACCCCCTCGGGCACCGCCAGGTCGGGCAGCGGCTCGGCGGCAGGCCGGCGCATCACCCACAGCTCGCGCGCCCGCTCGAGCCCGTGGCGCACGGCGAGCCGGGCGGCGGCGGGGTGGTCACCGTGCGACCACGCCGTCACCGGTCCGCCGTCAGTCAGGGCGCGGCCGAGCAGGTCGCCGCCGAGGCCCGCGCCGCGTGCGTCCGGCGCGACGGCCAGGTCGACCTCGCTCCCGCGGCGCAGCGCGAAGCCCCCGTCCGCGGTCCACGCCCCGACCCCGGCCAGCCCGTGGTGGCGCAGGCCGAGGTCCGCGGCCTCGTCGAGCGGGTCCTGCTCGCCGGCCTCGCGGCAGGCGCGGCGTACCGCCTCGATCCGGGCCAGGTCAGCGGTCTCGTCGGTCTCGTCGGTGGGGTCCTGGGGCACCCCGCCAGCGTAGGCGCCGGCCCGGTCGTCGCGACGGTCGCTGCTCAGGCGTCCTGCGCTGCAGCGTCGGCTGCGGCAGTCGGCGTCGGCGTCCGCGAGCCCCGCCGTCCTTCTCCTTGCTGGGCAGCACGAAGCGGTAGCCGACGTTGCGCACGGTGCCGATCAACGTCTCGTTCTCGGGCCCGAGCTTGGCCCGCAGCCGACGGACGTGGACGTCGACGGTGCGGGTGCCGCCGAAGTAGTCGTAGCCCCAGACCTCCTGCAGCAGCTGCTGGCGGCTGAACACCCGCCCGGGGTGCTGGGCCAGGTACTTCAGCAGCTCGAACTCCTTGAAGGTCAGGTCGAGCGCCCGGCCCCCGATCTTGGCCGTGTACGTCACGTCGTCGACGATCACCTCGCCCGACCGGATCACGTGCGACTCGGGGTCCGCGGCGTTGCGGGCCGCGGCCAGGCGCCCGGTCGAGAGCCTGATCCGCGCCTCGAGCTCGGCGGGGCCGGCGGTGTAGAGGACGACGTCGTCCATGCCCCAGTCGTGGGCGACGACCCCGAGCCCGCCCTCGGTGATCACGAGCAGCACCGGCACGTCGCTCCCGGTGGTGCGGATCAGCCGGCACAGGTCGCGGGCGTGCGCGAGCTCGGTGCGTCCGTCGACCAGCACCAGGTCCGCGTCGGGAGCCGCCAGCAGGGCGCTTCCCTCGGCTGGCAGGATCTTCACCGAGTGGCCCAGCAGCGCGAGCGCGGGCAGGACCTCGGCCGACGGTTGCAGGGCACTGGTCAGCAACAGCAGCGTGCTCATGTGGTCTCCTCGCCCCAGGGCGAGACCGAAACGCGACGTCGGGCTCCGGACTCTCCGACACAAGTTTACCGAAAGGTGGCTCAGCAGTGCCCGAAGCGACCAGCGACGAGACCGAGGGCTCCCCCGGCACCATCCACGTCCGCTACTGGGCCGCGGCGCGCTCCGCCGCCGGCTGCGACGGCGACGACCTCCCCGTGACCGGCCCGATCACCCTCGCCGACGTGCTCGCCGAGGTCGTACGTCGCCACCCCGGCGGCCGCCTGGCCGACGTGCTGACGGCCTGCTCGGTGCTGCTCGGCGACCGCCCGGTCTCCACCGAGGACCCCGCCGAGGTGCTCGTCGCCCCCGGCACGAACGTGGAGTTCCTGCCGCCGTTCGCGGGCGGCTGAGCCGGCGACTCAGCCGGCGCGCCGTCAGGTCCCCGTCGAGACGACCACGCCACGCGGTCGCCAGATCGCCACGGTCAGCATCACGCAGCTGAGCACCCCGACCACCAGCGTTGCGACCCCCACCATCACCAGGCTCTGCTGCAGGGCGGCGACGATGATCCCGATCGCCAGCAGGGCGGTCAGCGAGATCTCGATCCACGAGGCCGACCCGCCCTGTCCCCGGGCTTGCAGCACCGCGATCAGGATCCGCCGGAAGCCGAGTAGTCCGTCGGCGACGACCAACCACCGGGCGCAGGCGATCGCCGGCGCGAACTCGGGTCCGAAAGCGAGCTCGATGACCGGCGCGAGGACGAACTGCAGAGCGACCACGATCGCGACGATGAGCAGCGCCGCTGTCGGGATCCACCGACGGAGCAGGCGGGCCTGCTCGTGCGGCTCGTCGTGGGCGGCAGCAAGCCGCGGGAGAAGCAGGGTGGACACCGCGATGCCCACCGTGGTCGACATGTTGGCGACGGCGGTCGCAGCCGAGTACAGGCCGAGAGTCAGGGTTCCGAGCAGCGCACCGACCAGGTTGCGGTCGAGCCCGACGCCGTCGATGGTCCCGATCGCGTTCACGTAGTTGGTGCGGGTCAGCCGCCGTACCTCCGTGCCGTCGAGACCCGGATCGTCCGGCCCGCCGGTGGCCGGTGGCCGGCGCAGCAGACGCCAGCAGAGAGCAAGCCCGACGATCGCGGAAACCACCCAGATGAGGACGACGTCGGCGGAGGATCCCGTCCATCCCAGCAGGAACGCAGTCCCGAGCGCCACGAAGAACGGCGCTTGCAGCAGCAAGCTGGCACTCATGATGCGCGCCACGCTGGCGAGCTCGCCCTGGAGCCCGGCCGCGAGGAGATTGGTCGCCATCACGATGTACGCCGTTGTCGCGACGCCAATCGCCAGCGCAAGCCGCAGCCCGGGCGAGGTGCCGTCGAGCACGACGTAGAGGTAAGCCGCAGCGCCCACGCTCGGGATGGCGCCCAGCCACGCCCACCGCAGCGCGTACGGGCGCATAGCCGCGCGCGCCGACAGTCGTCCTCGGGCCAACAGCGTCGCGACGGCCACGGGGAGGCTGCCCCCGAGTGTCAGCCGCGCGAAGAGCGTGCCGACCGCGATCACCAGAGCGGTCTGGCCGCGCCCCTCGACGCCGAGCAGGCGTGCCGTGATGATGCCAGTGCCGAGTGCCATCGCCTGGGTGACGGCAGTGCCGCAGATCATCAGCAGCAGGCCACCGCCGGGCCGGGATCCGGTGCGCGCGCGGAGCCGGCCGATCGGACCGCCGCTGGGGGGCGCGGTTGTCGGCGCGGTCGTCGGGGTGGCCGCCAACCGTCCTCCTGGTGAACGTGGGGTCGTCATCGTAGAGCCGAGAGACCTGTGGTCGTGGGCGTTCGCACCAAGCGCGGGGCCGATGCGTGACTTTCCTCGTTCCACCAAGCCCAGCGCGCCAGCGACCTAGACTCGTGCCGCCCGGCCCGCCTGTACCAGTGGTCCCCCGATCACCCCCACTCGATCACGGATGCCCAGTGACCTTGCTCCGCAGCGACCTGCACCCGCCGTCACGGCTGGCGCCCGCGGTGTTGTACGTGTGTGCTGGTCTGCTGATCGCGGCGCTCGTCGGCGCGAGTACTGGCGGTGCCGTGGTCGCGCTCGTGGCGATGGGCGCGGCCGCATTCATCGTGATTCTAGTGACGATCGGGGCGGAGCGGACAGCGCTCCTGGTGCTCGTCGGCGCGTACTTCACGGCGCCGTTCTACAAAGGTCTCGCCTTCGGTGCCGCGGCGGTGGTGACCGTGCCCGACCTGCTGCTGCTCGCCGGGTTCGCCCTGCTGTTGCCTCGCTTGGTGCATGGTCACGTTCGACTTCCGCCGGCCTACGCAGCCGGTGTGGCGTTGGTCCTCGTCGCAGGGCTGACCGCATCGGTGTTCTCGGCGAAGTCGGGAGAGAGCTTCGTCGCTCTGGGCTTCTGGATGATCGTCATGCTGGGACTTCCCGTCGCATTCGCGCTGTGGGGTCCACTCGGCCGTTACATCGACCTCTTGGCAGCCAGCTTCGTGGCAGGGCAGGTCTTCAGCCTGGTGATGGGCGTGATTCAGGGCAAGGAGGCACAGGGTAGGCACGCTGGGCTGTCCACCCATCCGAATTACCTCGCACAGGCGGGTGTGCTGTCGATCTGCCTGCTGCTCTACCTCTCGCACCGACACATGTCGCGATCACTGCTCGTCACAACGGCCCTCTCGAGTGCTGGCATCGCGTGCGTGACGTCGATCTTCATGAGTGGCAGCCGAGCTGGGACGGTCGTGCTCGCCGTTCTTGTCCTGCTGGTGCCGGTCGTCGAGAGATCCGCGATCGCGGGCTTCCTGATCGCTGCTGTGGGCGCGCTGTTCCTGTTCGCGCTACCGGCCATCATCGAACTGGCCGGCGACGGCTCAGTCTTCTCGAGGCTCGGCGGCGACAAGAGTGCGGAATACTCCAACTCCGCGAGGTCGCTCGGCCTGGACGCCGGCATCGCCCGCTTCTTCGAGCATCCGCTGCGCGGCACCGGTCTAGTGAACCTCTTCGACATCCATAACAACTTCGTGGAGGTCGCCGTCGGCATCGGCGTCTTCGGGCTCGCCGGGTATCTGCTGGTGCTTTACGCCTTCGCCCGGCCGCTGGTCGGCCACGGTGAGTTCCGCCGTCTCAGCTATGTCGCCGTCGGTTACATCGGCTTCGGTGCCACCGTCCCGAGTCTCTACGACCGCAGCGTCTGGGCGGTCATGGCGCTGAGCGCAGTGGCGATGGTGCTTTCGGCTCGGAATGATCTTCGAACCGAAACCTCGAGACCACCGATACCCCTGTCACGAACGTCGGACCCTGCCACACTGGCTCGATCCGAAGCACGCACCACCCCAGTCCTCACGCTGCCCTGAACCCGAGGAACCCCCATGAAGACTGCGCGCGGCGCCTCGTACGTCGCCAACCGGATACGTCAGACCCCCGTCCTGTTCCGCAACTTTCCCCGAGTCTTCTTCGACCTCGCCGTTGCCGAGACTCCGTGGCGTGCCGACGAGATGACCTTCCGGCTGCGCAACGGCTACACGGTCGTCTCGCCGAACTCCGACGGCGCCCGCTTCCCTCTGTACGAGATCTTCGCCGACGATGCTTACCGCCTCGAGGCGCTCTGCGTCGGAGTCGACCCCAACGCCACCGTGGTCGACGTAGGCGGTCAGATCGGCTGCTTCTCCCTCGCTCTCTCCGAAAAGCTGCCCACCGCCCGGGTGCACGTCTACGAGGCTTCGCCCGTCAGCGCGTCCTACGTCGCGGCGCAACGTCGACGCCAATGCTCTTGGCTCGCGAATCACCGTGCATGCCGAAGCCATGGCAGGCGAGGTCGGCACCCTTACCTTCGTCGACAGCGGCACCGCGAGCGCGCACAACGGATTGACCGCCCCCGAGGGGTTCGGGCGGCCAGGTCACCGTCCCGTGCACCACCTTCGACCAGGCCGTGGCTGACGCCGGGGGCCCGGTGCAGATCGTCAAGATGGATGTCGAGGGGGCCGAGTACGACATCATCCTGCGTAGCGACCCGGCGTCCTGGGCCGACGTGCGCGCGATCGTTATGGAATATCACCCGGTCGAGGGGCACACCCTCGACGAGCTCGTCGCCTTCTTCGCAGCCGTTGGGCTCCGACCTGTGCACCATGAGCCCAGGCACTCGCGCGGGGCTCGGCCTGATATGGCTGTCCCGCAAGACCCCGTGACCCGTCTCCCGCCTCGCTTACAGCCACTGTGGCCGGCGGTCAAGGTGGCCCACCGTGGTGGTGCGCGCGCCGTCGGTACCGTCGGGCGACGGACGTCGGCCCGGCGTGGCGTTCCCACGTCGGCGACGTCTTGCGCGCGAGAGACAGCAAGCCTCGAGCCGGGTGGGGCTGCCTACCGGATAGCAACGCCCGCCAACAAGCTCACCCGGCCCGTCCCCAGGGCGGACCCGCTGGCCACTGGTTCTTCGAGAGCGTCCGCGAGCACGAGGTGCCGGAGACGTTCGTGCTCGAGCTGACGGAGGGAGCCGTGCTGAGTCGACACGCCGCCGTGGTGACCGCCGGCGGTCGCCTGGACCGCGAGACCAGCCACTACTTCGGCACGTCCGGCTGGCGCGAGCACCCGGTCTTCCTCAACCCGCGACCGAGGGAGGCTGAGCACGTCGAGGGCACCCTGCTGGTGCTGGCGGCCCGGGCGACGGGCGACAACTACTACCACTTCCTGATCGATGCCCTGCCCCGGGTGGGCATCCTCGAGCAAGCCCTCCCCGGCGCGCTCGACCGGGTCGACGCGGTGCTCGTCGACGGCGGCACGCGCTACCAGCGCGAGCTGGTAGGGCTCCTCGGCCTGGACCGCCACCGGCTGCTCCAGCCCCGTCGGGGGCTCCACTTGCGCGCCGACCGGCTGCTGGTCCCGTCGTTGCCCAACGTCAGCACCATCGTCGCGCCGCAGACCACTGCCTGGCTGCGTGACGCGTTGCCGCCGCGTACGACGAACGGGCTGCCGGAGCGCCTCTACGTCACCCGCGGGACCACCCCGCACACCCGACGGGTCGTGCGCGAGGAGGAGCTGCGGGCGCGACTCGTCCGGCGGGGGTTCACGGTGCTCGACCCCGGCCGTCTCTCCGTGCAGGAGCAGATCGACCACTTCGCGGCCGCGCGGGTCGTCGTGGCCCCCCACGGCGCCGCGCTCACCAACCTCAGCTTCTGCCGCCCCGGCGTACGCATGCTCGAGCTGTTCGCCCCCGGCTACCTCAACCCGGGCTACTGGTCGATCCTCAGCAACATCGAGCAGTCGCGCTACCGCTACCTCGTCGGGCCCACGGCGCGACCGCCGCGCCCGGGGTCACGGATGCGGGGCGTCATGCACGACATCGACCTCGACCCGGCGGTCGTGGACGAGGCCATCGACGACCTGCTCGCCGACGACTCAGGCGATCTGGCGTAGCGCGGCCACCGGCTCGTCCTGGAGGTCGACGATCGCCGCGTGCGGCTCGCGCAGGGGGACGCACGACGTCAGGATCCGCTCGAACCGTCCCGCGGACCGCTCCAGCGCGAACTCCCGCTCGGCCAGGCCGCGGGCGGCGAGGCCCAGCGACGTCTGGTACTCGTGGTCGTCCATGACCGCCGTGACCCACGAGGCGGCCGCGGGCAACGAGCCGTCGGCCGGGGGTAGCACGCAGCCACCGACCTCGGCGACCAGACCGGCGGCGAGGTTCTCGGCCGGCATCAGGCCCAGGACGGGTCGACCCGCGCAGAGGTACGACAGCGTCTTCGACGGCACCGAGAAGGCACCGGCGTCCTGCTCCAGCAGCACGACCAGGACGTCACCGCTGCCGAGCACCTCCGAGAGCCGGTCGTAGGGCTGGAAGGGCAGCAGCGTGAGGGGTACGTCGAGGCGCGCGGCCTCGGCGCGGAGCAGCCCCTCGGCGGGTCCGGTGTTGACCACCACGAGCCGGGCGGGCTGGCCGCTGTCGATGACCTCCCGGGTCAGGCGCACCAGCAGCGCGGGGTTGTGCTTGAGGCCCAGGGTGCCCGAGTAGAGGATCGTCCTGGTGTCGTCAAGCCGGTGCTCCACGGCCCAGTCGTTCTTGCGCTCCACCGGGACGATCTCGTCCAGCGGCGCCCAGTTGGGGATCACCGTGACCTTGTCGGCGGTGCCCCAGGCCTCGTGCACGGGCACGAACGAGTCGGCGATGACCACGACGTGGCGGGCGCGACGGGCACACCAGCGCTCGGCCACCTCGATGCCCCACGCGACGACCCGGTAGGCCCGCGAGAGCTGGCTGCCGGCGAAGCTGCGCACGGCGACGGCCTGGACGTCCTGGTGCCACAGGGTCCACGGCGTCCGCAGCACCCACATGACCAGCGCGAAGACGGCGAGCGTCGGCACCGGCACGTTGGAGATCAGCGCGGCGTCGGGCTGCTCCCGGCGTACGTGGCGGACCAGCTGGACCCCGATCCACAGCTCCTGGAGCAGCCGACGCACGAAGGTGCCCTTGGCGACCGGTCGTCCGCAGCCGATGGAGTCGAAGCGCAGCGTCTCGCCGGGCTCGGCGCTCAGGTGCCCCTTGCCGGAGACGTAGGCCTCGCAGTAGGAGTGCGTGACCAGGTGTCCCCGCCGCGCGAGCTCGCGGCTGAGCTCGACCTGGAAGGGGTGGCCGCTGTAGTCGTGGACCAGGATGCGCACGTCGCGGCGCCCGTCAGCCCGACCTTCTCGACCCGCGCCTCAGCCCTGGGCCCGCTTGACCTGGTCGTAGACCCAGGCGTACGTCTGGGCCAGGCCGTCGGCCAGGGTGATCGACGGCTCCCAGCCGTAGATGTCCTTGATCAGCGTGTTGTCGGAGTTGCGGCCGCGCACGCCCTGCGGCGCGTCGAGCTGGTAGCTGCGCTCGCACCGGATGCCGGCGATCGACTCCACGATGTCGACGAGCTGGTTGATCGAGACCAGCTCGGAGCTGCCGAGGTTGACCGGTACCGCGCTGTCGCCGGCCAGGATCATCTGGCTGCCCTGGACGCAGTCGTCGATGTACATGAAGCTGCGGGTCTGCTCACCGTCGCCCCAGATGTCGATCTGGTGGTTCCCAGAGATCGAGGCCTCGGCGATCTTGCGGCACACGGCCGCGGGCGCCTTCTCGCGGCCGCCGGTCCACGTGCCCTCGGGCCCGTAGACGTTGTGGTAGCGGGCGACCCGGTTGGTCATGCCGTAGTCCTCGGAGAAGTGCCGGCACATCCGCTCGGTGAAGAGCTTCTCCCAGCCGTAGCCGTCCTCGGGCATCGCCGGGTAGGCGTCGGACTCCTGGAGGGCGGTGATGTCGGTGTCGGTCTGCTTGTCGGCGGCGTAGACGCAGGCCGACGAGGAGTAGAAGTAGCGCTCGACCTCGTGCTGCCGGGCGGCCTGGAGCATGTGGGTGCTGGTGAGCACCGTCAGCATGCACAGGGCCTTGTTGTTCTCGATGAAGCCCATGCCGCCCATGTCGGCGGCGAGCATGAAGACCTCGCCCGCGCCGGCGGTGCTCGTCATCGCCGCGTCGAGCAGCGACGAGGTCCGCCTGCACGTTCTCGGCGTCCGGGTGCACCTGGTACCACTCGGACTGTGGCTTGACGTCCACCGAGCGGACGCTCTTGCCCTGCTTCAGGAGGTCCGCGACGAGGTGACCCCCGATGAAGCCCCCGCCGCCCGCGACCAGGACATCGACGTTCCGAGGTGCCATGAACTTGACCCTTCTGCTGCCCCCGGTTTGTGGTGCTCCGACGGACGGCTCAACGTCTCCCTTCGGGCAGCGTCACGCGCGGTATAGACCAACCGGGCACTTTGGTCGAAACCCCACAGGCAGGGGTGTGGGGTGCTATCGGCGATCGCGTGCGGGTTCTCTGGTCGATTCGGACGGTGTGGACCGACGCTTTGGTCAGCGACGCTGACGAAGCTCGTTCACCAGCGACGTGGGGCGCGTCAGCGCGGTCCGGCCCATGGCGAACCCCGTACGCAGACGGGTCTTCAACGACGCCCCGTCGTGATAGCCGCGCAGTACCCGCGGCAGGGGCTGTGTGGCCAGGGTGTTGGCCCACGGGACCAGGAAGACCTCGGGAGCGGGGTTGCCCGGCACGGGGTCCCACGTCTTGGAGCGCAGCAGTGTCCCGTCGTAGCCCCAGAAGTACCTGGGTCCGACCACGATCTCGTCGAGGGTCGCCCGCGGCAGGCCGGAGCGCTCGAAGACGCCATCGCCGTCCAGGAAGATCAGGTTGGTGGACGTGTGGGCCACCAGGACGTAGTCGCGGTCACTCGCGAGGTCGACCAGCGACTTTGCTGAGTTGCCCCAGTTCATGCCCGGCTTGTTCACGAACTCCGTGTCGAAGGGAATCGTCGAGTTGTACTCGATGATGACGCACTTCGGGCGGAAGTTGCTGAGGCTCTGCCAGATGGCGAGGTCGTCACCGTCGACGTCGATCGACAACAGGTCCAGCTGCTGCGGAGCGTTCACCTCGTCCAGGATGTTGTCGAGCGAGTTTGGTCCGCTGGGCGTCACGAACCGCAGCAGGGGCGTGACGCGATCACTCACGATGCTGCGCTGCAGGTCGGCGTAGCGAACGGGATCTCCCTCGATGTAGCACCCGCTCCAGCCCTCCTCGAACAAGGCGAAGCAGTTGCTGAGGTGCCGTCCGTCCCAGGCGCCGAACTCGGTGAAGTAGCCCTGAGTGACACCGAGCCGCCGGAAGATCTCGCGGAGGATGCCGTCCTCCCCGTTCTGGGAGTGCTTGTTCTCAGCGTGGTCCTGCAGGTGCGACATGGGCGCCAGGCTACACACGCCGACGGGGCGTCTCTGTGCTCACGCTTGGTCATCGAGCCCAGCACGGGGGCGGTCGGGAGACAATCTCCATCCATGGGGCCTGGTCTCGACGGGCTGTCGGTCAAGGCCGTAGGTGGGCATAGGCTCAGCCGAATGAAGAGGGCGTTCATCACCGGGATCACCGGCCAGGACGGGTCGTACCTGGCCGAGCTCCTGCTCGACAAGGGCTACGACGTGCACGGGCTCGTACGTCGCTCCTCGCTGCTCAACCGCAGCCGGATCGACCACCTGCACGACAATCCGCGGCTGCACCTGCACTACGGCGACCTGACCGACGGCGTGAGCCTGGTCAACCTGGTGCGGATGATCGAGCCCGACGAGGTCTACAACCTGGGCGCGATGAGCCACGTCAAGGTCTCCTTCGAGATGCCTGACTACACCGCGTCGACCAATGCCATCGGCACCCTGCGGCTGCTCGAGGCGATCCATGCGGCGCGGCTGGAGTGTCGGTTCTACCAGGCCTCCACGTCCGAGATGTTCGGCTCCACCCCGCCGCCCCAGAACGAGCAGTCGATCTTCCACCCGCGCTCGCCCTACGGCTCCTCCAAGCTCCAGGCCCACTGGGTGACGATCAACTACCGCGAGGCCTACGGCATGTTCGCGGTGTCCGGGATCCTGTTCAACCACGAGTCCCCGCGGCGGGGTGAGAACTTCGTGACGCGCAAGATCACGAAGGCGGTCGCCGCGATCGAGGCCGGCATCCAGGACCACGTGGAGCTAGGCAACCTCGAGGCCGTGCGCGACTGGGGCTACGCCCCCGAGTACGTCGAGGGCATGTGGCGGATGCTGCAGTCCGACCAGCCCACCGACCTCGTCCTGGCCACCGGCGTCGGGCATACCGTGCGTGACTTCGCCGATGCCGCGTTCGCCCATGCCGGCCTCCGGTGGGAGGACCACGTCAAGCACAACGAGAGCTTCGAGCGCCCCGCCGAGGTCGACGCCCTGATCGGCGACCCCGCCCGCGCCAAGACCGAGCTGGGCTGGGAAGCGCGGACCCACGCGCCCGAGCTCGCACGCCTCATGGTCGACCATGACCGGGGCGACGTTGCCCGCCTGCTCCAGCGTTGAGGCCGGCGCGGGGCTACTCCGACTGATCCGCCGTGCAAACCCCGTGGATTTGGTTGACTTCAGGCATGCTCACGAGTCTGCGCGCGTCAGCGCGATCCCTGCTTGCCCTTCGCTACCAGGCGGAGGTGCAGCCTCTGAACCGACTGTTCGAGGTGGACAAGCGGCGATACCTGGCAGACCTGGCTCGCGAGAACGACGAGATCGACCTCTTCGTGGAGACCGGCACGTATCGCGGCGAGACCACCCGCCTGTTGTCCGAGGTGTGCGACCGGGTGATCAGCATCGAGATCGACCAGGCTCTGTACGACCGGGCAGTGGTGCTCTTCGAGGGCAACCCGCGCGTCACGGTCCTCCACGGCAACAGTGCAGATCTGCTCCCGGGCATCTTGGCTGAGCTCGACGTCCCCGCGCTGTTCTGGCTCGACGGTCACTTCTCCGGCGGCATCACCGGGGGGCCCAAGGAGCCGCCGATCCTCGACGAGCTCCGCGCTGTCCTGGGACATCCGGTGAAGAACCATGTGATCATCATCGACGATGCGCGACTGTTCCGTGGGCGCGAGGGCTATCCTCGAATCAAAGACGTGTGGGCGCTGCTCGCGGGCAGCGGCTACGACATGATCGTCCAGTCCGACCTGATTCGCATCCAGCGGCGGGACTTCGTGCCGGAGGCCTGACGCAAGAAGTTTCTGAGAGCTCGACCGAGTCCGCTCATTTGCCACGCGCGTCCTCGCGCTGACCCCTATGGTCGTCTCGCAGTCGATCCCCCGGTCGGCGGCAGCGATGATCTGGAGGACAACACCCATGGCGCAGGCTGGATCGAACCTTGAGTGGCAGCGGTGGGGCGAGACGGACCCCATGTTCGGGGTGTCTAACTGGAGCGGCAAGGAAGCCGGGTCGTCCGAAGCCTGGTCCGAGGACGAGTTCTTCGCGATGGGTTCGCAGGACTGGGCCGACTTCCGGAACCACTGGCAGCACTTCGGCCTGTCCCTGGGTGTGTGCCTGGAGATCGGCTGCGGAGCCGGGCGGTTGACGCGCGCGCTTGCCGCAGACTTTGAGCATGTCCACGGCGTCGACGTGGCCCCCGGGATGCTGGCAAAGGCCCGGTCCGCCACCGAGGGACTGCCCGTCACCCTGCACGAGGTGGACGGGTTGACTCTTCCGCTCCCGGACGCCTCCATCGACGCGGTGTTCTCCACGCACGTCTTCCAGCACCTCGACTCGTACGAGGACGCGCACGCGAACTGGAGCGAAGCGGCGCGAGTCCTGAGGCCGGGGGGGACCCTCATGGTTCACCTCCCGGTGCACGTCTGGCCTGCGGGGCTCGCGAGCCTGCAGTCGGTCTATGCCGCCAAGCGACGGGTCGGTGACGTGCGGGCCGCGTGGCGACGCCGGCAGATGAGGCGGCGACAGGATGCCGCGCCGATCATGCGTGGCCTCTTCTACGACTACCGGCGCCTCCAGAGTGAGCTGGGACTGCTCGGGTTCCGCGACGTACAGCTGGCGATCTTCGCGGTGCGGAGCAACGAGGGCGAGCACACGTGCGTGTTCGCGCGCCGTGGCTGAAAGCTCGGTCTAGGACACCAGGTCGCGGAAGAACACGCCGTCGGCCTGCAGCACTTGGCCGTCGGGGTCGGTGAAGCCCGTCTCGAGGCCCACGAGACGAAAGCCTGCCGCGTAGACCAGGGCAAGGGCCTCGTCGATGAGCAGTCCCCCAGAGTAGAGCGGTACGAACGACAGCTCCAGCTGCAGACCGACGCACCGCGCCAACGTCTCCGGCCCGCCGTCGAGCACCTGCTTCTCGAAGCCCTGCGTGTCGAGCTTGAGATACGGCCGGAGATGAGTCTCCAGGTGCACGGCTGCGACGTCGTCGAGCCGCGCGACCTCGACCCGCTCGGTGCCGACGTACCCAACCGTGGGTGCCGCGCTCACGTGCCGCTCGTCCATGGGGAGCAGCGAGCTGCTGTCGCTGTTGCTCGCCACGTTGATGTCGGCGGTGCCGACCTCGCTGCCCAGGGCGCAGCGGTGGGCGAGCCAACGCTCATCGGTGGCGCGCGCGGCGGAGAGCCGTTCGAACGGCGCCGACATCGGCTCGAAGGACACGATGGTGCCGTCGTAGCCGAATGCCCGCAATTCCTTGCCGTAGCCGCCGCCGGCCGCCCCGACGTCGAGGACCAGGTCGACTCGGTGACGGCCCAGCATTCGCTGACGGCGGGAGGCGGGGTGACGCACGACCGCGAACCCGCGTCGGGCCAGCTGTCGAGCCGCGGCGGCCTTCCATCGCTCGACGACCACGCTTGCTCCGTTCTCTCGGATTCCGCCGCGGAAGGACCGCGGGCCCCCGTAGTCTGGCCCGCCGGCGTCGATCAGGCATAGGAATCCACACGATGCGCATCGCCCTGCTGATCAATGGCATGACGGGCTATCTTCACGCCGAGTTCGAGGCTCTCCACGCGCTGGGTCATGAATTGCTGGTGGTCACTCCCGGCTCACCCGAGGTTTCTGTCGGAGCGATGGTCGACACCGCCTTCGGTGACCTTGGCACCGAGCAGTTCGCCAAGGTGCACGCCTGGCCAGCCCAGCTGGAGCCGGCCGTCCTCGTCGCGGAAATTTCCGATTTTGATCCGGACGCCGTCCTGATGACCTCGTGGAACTTCTCGCGTGCGTACCGCGCCGTGATGAAGGCCGTCCCGGCACGGGTCGTGCGCGTGCTGGTGATGGACAACCTGTGGCGGGCCGCACCGAAGCAGTGGTTGGGCCGCGCGACCCACCGGTGGTACGTCGACAGCGTCGCCGACGCCGCGCTCGTGCCGAGCGATCGGACGGAGTTCTACGCGCGGCGACTGGGATTCGGCGCGGCGGACGTGATTCGCGGATCGGTCAGCGCCGATACCCGGTTGTTCAGCTCGCGGCGGCGAACGGCGGACGAGCTCGCATCCCGGCGCACGTTCCTTTCGGTCGGGCGGCTTGTCGACCACAAGGGCGCTGATGTCCTCGCGGCGGCGTACACCCGCTACCGCGAGCTGGTCGATGACCCATGGGAGCTGCGCGTGGTCGGGATGGGGCCGCTTGAACCGCTGCTGCGCGACCGCCCGGGAGTGACCTTGCTCGGCTTTCAACAGCCCGCCTCGGTGGCTGGGCTGATGCGCGAGGTGAGCTGCTTCGTGCTTCCTTCGCGCATCGAACCGTATGGGGCGGTGCTGCATGAGGCCACCGCCAGCGGACTACCGATCCTCTGCACCGACTTCGCGGGCGCTGCCCCCGGGTTGTTGCAAGACGGCTACAACGGGTGGACGGTGCCATCCGGTGGCCTCGACCACTGGGCGCACGCGATGGCGCGTATGAGCGCGGTTTCAGCGGACCGGTTGGCCGAGATGTCCGAGGTCAGCCGTGCGCTTTCCACCAGACTCAGCCCGCAGGGCTGGGCGCGCCACCTCACCGAGGAGCTCGAGCGGAGAGTGCGTGCCGGCGGGGGTCGGCTCAGTTGACCGGCCCTAGTGGGGGGGACCGCCAACCGGTCACGCTCCTGGTCGAGCCTGACCCGAACGGGCATCGTTTCCAGGCGGTAGCCCACGTCGCTGCCGTCGCTGGTCGCAATGGCGACGTCTTGCTGCTGACGTCTGTCGGAGCGACCGAGACCTCGGCGTACGCCATTTTCGTCGCCGGCCTCGGGTTCGAGGTTATCGAGCGCTTCGAGGAGATATACCCGCCGACCTACGAGATGGTCGCCGCGGTCGTGGACGTCTGCCGCGTGCGCGAGGTCGAGACGGTGCTGGTCATGGACGCCGACCAGACCCTGAAGCGGTGGTGGCGGCTTGCGCCACAGGCACTGCGGGCGCTCCCGCGCGAGCGCCGACCACGGGTCGCGTTCATGATCACCCGGTACCCCACTAGGGTGCGCCCGACCGACTGGACCGGGTGGAAGATGCGGGCCGCCAAAGCGACGTTGACGATGCTCGCCATGGCGACCGGGTCGTTGCACCACGCCGCAGGGTTCGCCGGGCGGGACGACGCCTCCCGCGGATGGGTCATCAAGCGAGCTCGCGACCCAGACGTTTGCTCGGCTCACTCCCGCGACCGACTTGCGATCCGCGACGAGCTCGCCCTGCCCCGCGAGCGGACGCTGGTGGGTATCTACGGCGTCATCACCACCGGCAAGAGCCCGGCCCTGGTTTGGGAGGCCTTGCAGAGCAAGGGCATCGACGCCGATCTGCTTCTGGCTGGCTCGTTGACACCCGAGGTCGCCGCATGGGTCGAGGCGGTCGAACCGACGGCCCACGGTCGGGTGATCGTGCGCGAGGGGTTCCTGCCCGACGACGTCCTCGACAAGCTCGTGGCGACCGCCGACGTAGTGCCGTTGGCGATGACTCACAACGGGCCCAGCGGCATCATGGGCAAGGCCCTGGCCGCCGGAGTGCCTGTGGTCACGGCGGGATCGAAGGTGCGGGCCAAGGAGCTGCTCGCCACCAATGCGGGCGAGCTGGCCGACCTCACCGCCGAGAGCCTGGGCGCGGCCGTCGAGCGGGTCCTCGCCCGTGATCGCGACGTGACGCGACGCAGCACGATCGCGCCGGCCACTCCCGAGGAGTTCGCGCGGACCTTGCTGGGCGTCGACACCTGACCCCCGGAAGACGTCGACAGAGTGGGTTCTCAGTCACCCATTGTCTGAAAACCCTCGATGATCAGACCCGGCGCAGCCAGAGCGACGAGGGCGGGTTGGGGTCGTCGGCCAGCGGCGTGTAGTCGGGGAAGCGTGCGGTCAGGAACGGCTCGTCGTGGTGGCGCACCAGCGGGGTCGACAGCAGCATCTCGAAGGCGGAGTTGTAAGCCAGGAACGCCTGCACCACCATCGCCTCCTGCCAGTAGACGGGCCACCGCTCGCCGAAGAGCCACGTGTCCGCGGGGTAGGGCGTGTTCCAAGGGAAGTGCACGTCGTGGATGTGCACGATCACTCCGGGCTTGACCCGCGGCACGACCTCCATGAAGAGATAGGCCACGTCGCTGTCGATCTTCAGCGCGTGCGAGGAGTCGATGAACAGCACGTCACCGGCCTCGAGCTCCTCGAACTTCTCCACCGGCACGTTCTGCACGACGTCCTGCACCAGCTTGATGCCGGGGATCGTGTCGAGCGCGGCGAACGGGTACGGCTCGATGCAGGTGACCGCTATCGGATCGCCCTCGGCGGCGTTGGCCGTGGCGGCGAGATGGGCGTAGTACGTCGAGAGGCCCGAGCCGACCTCAAGGTAGCGGGCCGGGCGGTGCTCGCGCAGCATGTAGTAGAGCGTGCGTGCGTCGAACGCTGGGTAGCCCGGCCCGAAACCGCGGTCCGCGTTGACGGTCCACGACCCGCAATGGGTGCGGTAGTCGTCCTCCCAGCGATCACTGAGCTCGCCGAGCCGCTTCTCCAACGACGGCACGTCCACATCGATGCCAGGCAGCCCGCTCGGGCGGTCCCACCGCGCCCGCGTCTTCTCGATCTCCTCGAGCACCGGCAGTGTCGAGTAGTAGTCACTGGACTTCACGATGTTCAGTCCGAATACGCCGACGAGGCGACGCGCCGCCCGGACACGCGAGCGACGCAGCCGAAAAACGACACCGTCCAACCACTCGACGATCACGTGCGGGAGGATCCGCGCAGCCCGCTGCTTCGCCGATCGAGCGGCCGTCATGATTCGACCCTCTCCTCGTCGGTACGCGACCCGGCGCCGTTGGGCGTTCCGGGTACCCCTGCAGGAGGCTGGCGACGGGTGCTGCCTGCCTGGGCGGCCTTCTTCGGCCTGGTCGGCTTGACGGGCTTCACGGCCTTGAGGGGCTTGGCGGCCTTCGGAGGCTTCGGTGCCTTCCCGGCCTTGCCCGCAGGCCGAGAGGTGTCCTCGTAGTAGTAGTAGTAATAGCTGCCGGTCGCGCGACGCGGGATCATGTTGACCACGACCCCGAAGAGCGCGGCCGCCGACCTGGTCGACCCGCGCGATGGCCTCGGTCACCTGGTCGCGCGTGGTCTTGCCGTGCTTGACCACGAGGATCACGCCGTCGGCCAGGGTGGCGAGCACCGAGGCGTCGGCCACCGGCAGCAGCGGTGGCGCGTCGATGATGACCATGTCGTACTCGTCGGTGAGCTCCCGGATCAGGTCCTGGGTCACCCGCGACTGGAGGATCTCGGTGGGGTTGGGTGGTTTGGCGCCGCTGGCCAGCAGGTGCAGGCCGCTCTGCTCGTGCACCTGGATCGCGTCGTGGACGTCGGCCTGGCCGATCAGCACGGTGGTGAGGCCGACCGCGGCGTCGAGACCGAGCTGACGGGCGACCCGCGGGCGGCGCAGGTCGGCGTCGATGACCAGCGTGCGACGTCCGGCCTGCGCCAGCGCGAGCGCGAGGTTGGTCGAGCTCATCGTCTTGCCCTCGCCCGGCACGGCACTGCTGATCACCAGGCAGCGCGGCTGCTGGTCGAGGTCGAGGAACTGCATGTTGGTCCGCAGCAGCCGGAACGCCTCGGTGCGGGGCGCGAAGGACCCGAGGTCGGTGAGCAGCGGGCTGCCGGTGATCTGCTTGTCGAAGCCGATGCTGGCCAGGACCGGGGCGTGCGGTCACCTCGGCGATGTGGTCCTGCGAGCTGACGGTGCGGTCCAGCAGGTCGCGGGCGAGCGCGGTGGCGAGGCCCACCAGCAGCCCGATGATGCCGGCGACCGCCAGGTTGAGCGCGGTCTGAGGGCTCACCTGGGTCGGGGAGTACGTCGCGGCGTCGGTGACCGTGGCGTTGATCTGAGCCCGGTCCTCACCGTCCGGGGTCTCCACCTCGGTGAGGTACTCGGCGTACCGCGACGACAACCAGTCGTTGACCTGCTGGGCCCGTCGGGCGTCGGGGTCGCGGACCGTGACCTGGATGAGCGTCGTCGACTCGAGGACCTGGGCGGTGACCCGGCTGGCAAGCTGGGCGGGGGAGTCGTCGAGGTCGAGGTCGTCGATGACCTCCGACAGCAGCTCGGTGCTGGTCGCGAGGTTGGCGTAGGACTCGACCCGGGACTGGATGAAGAAGCCCTGGTTGAAGGCATCGGCGCTGTCCTGGATGTTGACCGAGACGAAGACCCGCGACGTCGACTCGTACTGCGGCGTCGTCTGCCACGACAGGAAGCCGCTGACGCCGAGCGCGAGCACGGTCAGCGCGAGGATGCTGATCCACCGTCGGCGGATGACCTGGAAGAACTGCTTGAAGTCCACTGGGGGGTGCCTTCTGTGACGTGGGGATGCAGGAGGACCGTGCGCGAGGAGCCGGGCGGGCGAACCTGCGGCCACCGGCAGCCTAGGTGAAGACCGACCGGCGCGAAGCCGTACGACGAAGGTTCGTCCGAGGGGACTAACGCTCGGCCGAGCCGGTGGTTATCCGGTCGGTTCGCCCGCGCCGGGAGCGCCCCGAGCACTAGGCTCGGGCGCTGCAGCACCCACCCCCCACGGCCCCCCACGGCGCCGAGATCGGAGCCGGACCGTGCCCGAACGACGCCGGCGCCGCGGCGCCCGTCGTCGCCGTCGGCTGCTCGTCGCGGGGGGCGTCCTCGCCGGCTGCGTGGTCCTCGCGGTGGCGTGGTTCGGCTGGACCGCTCGTCATGTGTACGACGACCTCAGCACCGCCCGCACCGAGGGCCGCACGCTGCGCGACGCCCTGGCCGAGGGCGACGTCGACCGGGCCCGGCGAGCGTTGCGGGCCTTCCAGGAGGCCAGCGACGACGCGGCGTCCGCGACGGACTCGCTGCCCTGGTCGGCCGCGGCGTGGGTGCCGTTCGTCGGCGACGACACCGCGGCGCTCGCGACGGTGTCCGACGTGCTCGCCGATGTCGGTCGCACCGGGGTCGCGCCCCTGCTCGACTCGGCCGAGCAGGTCACCGCCCGCGCCTACTCCCCGACCGACGGGCAGTTCCCGATCGAGCAGATCGCCGCGGTGGAGGAGCCCGCGACGCTCGGCCACGCGGCCTTCGTCGACGGCGTACGCCGCCTGGCCGAGCACGACCCCGGCGACCTCGTCGGCCCGCTGGCGACGGCGTACCTCGACCTGACCACGCAGGTCAGCGAGGCGGAGGAGGCGCTGGCCACCGCGGAGCGCGCCAGCCGGCTGATGCCGACGTTCCTGGGTGGCAACGGGGAGCGCAACTACCTCTACGTCTTCCAGAACAACGCCGAGTCGCGCTCCGGCGGCGGCCTGCCCGGCAACGTCTCGCTCGTGCGGGCGGTCGACGGCAAGGTCGAGATCGTCGAGCAGAGCTCCGGAGCGGCGTTCGGTCAGCGCAAGTCGCCGGTGCTGCCGCTCAGCCCCGACGAGCGGGCCCTCTACGGCGAGGGGCTCGGCACCTACTTCCTCAACGCCAACTTCAACCCCGACGTCCCCCGCGCCGCCGAGCTGTGGGGCGCCCGCTGGGAGGAGATCTACGGCGGCACGGTCGACGGCGTCTTCACCATCGACCCGGTGACGCTCTCCTACCTGCTCGAGGCCACCGGCCCGGTCACCGTCTCCGGCGTCGAGCTGGGCGCCGGCAACGTGGTCGAGGTGGTCGAGTCGGCGGTCTACCTCAACCAGCCCGACCCGGCGCTCCAGGACGAGTTCCTCAACGACGTGGCCAAGGAGGTCTTCGACACGTTCGCGGCCGGCGCCGGTGACCAGATCGGAGTCATCCGGGCCCTGGTGCGCGGCGTCGACGAGGGACGGGTGCGGATCCACTCCTTCGACGAGGACGACCAGGCCGTGGTCGCCGGCACCACGATCGCCGGCGAGCTGGCCGGCACCGACCCGCGGCGCCCGCAGGTCGGCGTCTACCTCAACGACGGCACGGGCTCGAAGATGTCCTACTACCTCGACTACGAGGTCGACGTCGCCGCCGTGACCTGCACCCGCGACCGCCAACGGCTGCTCGGCCGGATGCGGATCACCTCCGACACCCCGAGCGACGTGGCGTCGGCTGCCCCAGGCGGTGATCGGGTACGACGGCGCGCGCGCCGCCGAGGTCGAGCGCGGCCAGCAGGTCGTCGTCACCCACGTGATGGCCCCCCGCGGCGCCGAGATCGGCGAGGTGACCCTCGACGGCGAGCGCCTCGAGCAGCCGGTCCTCGAGCGCCTCGGCGACCGCCGCGTGCTCCCCGTCTCGCTCCTGCTCAGCCCGGGGGAGACCCGCGACCTCACCTGGCGGATGAGCACCGCCCCCGGCCAGGACGGCGACGTCGACGTCTCCGTCACCCCCGGCCGCCAACCGCAGACCGAGTCCTCGACAGTCCCCTCCGCCTGCTGACCCCCCGCTCCCCGCTCGCGCTCGTCGCACGTACCCCCGCCCCTCCGGTCGTTGAGTAGCCCCGCGAGGAACGAGCGGGGCGTATCGAAACGCAGCAAGCCAAGAAGCAGCCGCCACCACCCAGACCCGACCCACATCTCACTCCTCGGACGCACGTCCCACATTACGAGACGCCAAGATGACCCACACCCACCCGCTCCCTACTCTTGACCCATGTTCACGACCTGGTTGACGAAGCGACGCGCAGTGGACAACTGCCGCGTGCGCTCCTCGCTCTGTCGTTGCTCCTGAGCGCACCCCTGCCCTATTTCTGACGGCCCTTCCGCCGTCGTAGGCCGGAGCCGGTGCGCAGACGTGCGCCCCGATCCGTCGCCCCCAGGAGCAGTCATGAGCAAGCCCATCGATCCCCGCGGCCCGCAGTTCAACGCCGCCGTCACCGCCGTCGTCCTCGCCACGGTGCTGGTGACCGCACCGAGCGCCTTCGCCGTCGGCCTGCTGGCCGTCCAGGCGGCGCTGTTCGCCCTCGGCGCCGGCGCCGGCGTCCAGCACACGCCGCTGGCGTGGGTCTTCCGCACCTTCGTCCGGCCTCGCCTCGCGCCGCCGGCCGAGATGGAGGACGCCACCCCGCCGCGCTTCGCACAGGCCGTGGGCCTGGCCTTCGCCCTGGTCGCCCTCGTGGGCTTCCTGGCCGGCGCGCCGGTCGTCGGGCTGGTCGCCACCGGCTTCGCCCTCGTGGCGGCGCTGCTCAACGCGGTCTTCGCCTTCTGCCTGGGCTGCGAGCTCTACCTCATCCTCCGTCGGGTCACCGCCCGCTCGGCTCCCGACCTACGTCCCCAGCAACTGAGAGGCACCACCATGACCCGCGAGAACTCCCTCGTCTCCGCCCAGTGGGTGGAGGACCACCTCGACGACGACTCGATCGTGCTGATCGAGGTCGACGAGGACACCACCGCCTACGACAAGGGCCACATCCGGGGCGCGCTCAAGCTCGACTGGACCACCGACCTCCAGGACCAGGTGCGACGCGACTTCGTCAACAAGGCCCAGTTCGAGGCGCTGCTCTCCGACCGGGGCGTCGGCAACGACCACACGGTCGTCCTCTACGGCGGCAACAACAACTGGTTCGCCGCCTACGCCTACTGGTACTTCAAGCTCTACGGCCACCAGGACGTCAAGCTCCTCGACGGCGGCCGCAAGAAGTGGGAGCTCGACTCCCGCACGCTGGTCTCCGAGCTGCCCGAGCGCGAGAAGACGACGTACACGGCGCAGGAGCAGGACCTCTCGATCCGCGCCTTCCGTGACGAGACGGTCGCCGCGATCGGCACCCAGAACCTCGTCGACGTGCGCAGCCCCGACGAGTACGCCGGCCGGCTGCTCGCCCCGGCCCACCTCCCGCAGGAGCAGGCCCAGCGCGCCGGGCACATCCCGACCGCGGCCAGCGTCCCGTGGAGCAAGGCGGCCAACGACGACGGCACCTTCAAGTCCGACGACGAGCTGAAGCAAGATCTACACCGACGCCGGCGTCGACTGGAGCAAGGACACCATCGCCTACTGCCGCATCGGCGAGCGCTCCTCGCACACGTGGTTCGTGCTCAAGGAGCTGCTGGGTCAGGACAACGTCAAGAACTACGACGGCTCCTGGACCGAGTACGGCTCCCTGGTCGGCGTGCCCGTCGCGCTCGGCGACGAGCCCGGCACGGCCGAGGGTGACTCCTGATGTGCGGCGCGACCGAGGGCGGTCTCTCGCTCGACGGCATCGACGTGGCCAAGGAGGCCATCATCCAGGGCCAGGTCGTCCGCGCCGGTGAGCCGGTCGGCAACGCCTACGTGCGCCTGCTCGACCGCACCGGCGAGTTCACCGCCGAGGTCCCGACCTCCGCCAGCGGGCACTTCCGCTTCTTCGCCGGCAAGGGCGACTGGACGCTGCGCACCCTCGCGCCCAAGTCCGAGCCGGTCGACAAGAGTGTGCATGCTGAGACGGGCTCCGTCGCCGAGGTCGTGGTGGCACTGTGAGCGACGTGACCGACGCCCTCGAGCAGCCCCAGTACCGACCCGAGACCCTCACCGTCCACGCCGGGCAGGAGGAGGCCGACCCGACGACGAACGCGCGGGCCGTGCCGATCTACCAGACGACGTCGTACGTCTTCAACGACACCGAGCACGCCGCCAACCTGTTCGCCCTGGCCGAGCCGGGCAACATCTACACCCGGATCATGAACCCGACGCAGTCGGTCTTCGAGGAGCGGATGACGCGCCTCGAGGGCGGCGTCGGGGCGCTGGCCACGGCGAGCGGCTCGGCGGCGACGACGTACGCGGTGATGACCCTGGCCCACGCCGGCGACAACATCGTGGCCCTCTCGACCCTGTACGGCGGCACCTACGCGCTGTTCGCCCACACGCTGCCCCAGTTCGGCATCGAGGTCCGCTTCGTCGACCCCGAGAAGCCCGACGAGCTGGCCCAGCACGTCGACGAGCGCACCAAGCTGGTCTTCGGCGAGACCGTCGGCAACCCGAAGATCAACGTGATCGACCTGCCGGCGTGGGCCGAGGCCGCCCACGCCCAGGGGCTGCCGCTGATCGTGGACAACACCGCTCCGACGCCGTACCTGGTCAGGCCCTTCGACCACGGCGCCGACATCGTCGTCCACGCGGCCACCAAGTTCATCGGTGGCCACGGCACCTCCATCGGCGGCGTGATCGTCGACTCGGGGAAGTTCGACTGGGTCGCGCACACCGAGCGGTTCGCGAACCTGACGAAGCCGGACCCGGCGTACCACGGCGTCGTGTGGACCGACGCTGCCGGCCCGGCGGCCTTCGTCATCCGGGCCCGCACGGTGCTGCTGCGCAACACCGGCGCGGCGATCACCCCGATGAACTCGTGGCTGTTCCTCCAGGGCCTCGAGACGCTGCACCTGCGCATGGAGCGCCACAGTGCGAACGCCCTGGCGGTCGCTCAGTACCTGGCGGCCCACGAGGACGTGTCGTGGGTGAGCTACCCGGGTCTGGAGGACAACCCCTACAAGGCGATCCACGACAAGATCGGCACCGGCCACGGGTACGGCGGCCTGCTCAGCTTCGGGCTGAAGTCCGGACGCGGAGGCGGCAAGACGTTCATCGAGGCGCTCGAGCTGTTCAGCCACCTGGCCAACATCGGTGACGCGAAGTCGCTGGCGATCCACAACGCCACGACCACGCACTCCCAGCTGGAGCCGGCCGAGCTCGAGGCGGCCGGTGTGCCGGAGGACATGGTGCGGCTCTCGATCGGCATCGAGAACGTCGACGACATCATCGAGGACCTCGAGCAGGCGCTGAAGGCCAGCAAGTGAGCCCCTGTCTGTGAGTCCCTCTCCATGAGCGAACCGTGACCGGTCCGCTCGTCGACCTCGCCGCGCAGCGGGTCGTCCTCGCCACCGAGGACGACCCGCTGTCGCTGCGTGGTGGCGGAGAGCTGCAAGCACGTCGAGGTCGTCTACGAGACGTACGGCGAGCTGTCGCCCGCGCGCGACAACGTGGTGTTCATCTGCCACGCGCTCACCGGCGACGCGCACGCGGCCGGACTGCGGCCGGGGGAGTCGAAGCCCGGCTGGTGGGACCGGCTGATCGGCCCCGGCAAGGCGGTCGACACCGACCGGTTCTTCGTCATCTCGCCCAACCTGCTCGGCGGCTGCTCGGGCACCACCGGCCCGCAGTCGATCGACCCGGCCACCGGGTCGCCGTACTTCCTGGACTTCCCGATGCTCCACATGAGCGACCTGGTCGCCGTGCACCGCCGCTTGCTGGCCCACCTCGGGGTGGAGCGGCTGTACGCCGGCGTCGGTGGCTCGCTCGGCGGCATGCAGGTGCTGCAGTGGGTGATCGACGACCCCCACCAGCTCGAGCGGGCGGTGCTGGTCGGGGCGTCGTCCCGGCTCTCGACCGAGAACATCGCCTTCTCCTCGGTGGCCCGCGAGGCGATCATGAGCGACCCGCAGTTCCACGGCGGCCGCTACGCCGAGCACGGCGTCGTACCGCGGCACGGCCAGAAGGTCGCACGCATGATGGCCCACATCACCTACGTCTCAGGTCAGGCGCTGGAGGCGAAGTTCGGCGACCGCCGCGACTCCACCGGCGACGACTGGCGCCTGCGTCCGGACTTCGCCGTCGAGCACTACCTCCAGCACCAGGGCGAGACCTTCCTCGACCGCTTCGACGCGCTCTCCTACCTCTACCTCACCCGGCTGCTCGACTACTTCGACCCCTTCGCCGACCCCTGGACCGCCGAGCGCCTCGCCGCCACCGCCACCCGCTTCCAGGTGACCTCCTTCGACTCCGACTGGCGCTTCGACACGAGCCAGTCCGTCCGCCTGGCCGAGCAGCTCGAGGCCCACGGCGTCAAGGTCGACCGGGCCGAGCTCCCGTCCCCCCACGGCCACGACTCCTTCCTCCTCGACCCCCCCGGCTACCTAGAGCGCATCCGCTCCTTCCTCGACACCTAGGAAGCCGCTGGTCGAGCGCCCCTCCCGGTGGTCGAGCCTGCCGAGACCCCCAGCGGCACCAGGTCCAGACCACCCACCCCGACTTCCGCAAGATCGCGCCAATGTCCTGCGCCCACGGCGCACCCTCGCCAAGATCACCCGCAGGGGGCTTGTCGGCGATCGAGGAAGCACATCCATGAGCAGACGGCGCTATCGATCGGCCAATCCAGTCATCGAGCGACGACGATCGATCATGCTCCAGAGCCTCGGCATGGCGATGCTGCTCGCCGGCGCAGGCCTGATGGTCTACAAGGCGCTCAGCGTGACCTGAGCGCTGACGGCCCCGGTCAACGCCTGCGGAGCGCGGTGCCCCTCAGGACCACCCGCAGCCCCGGCTGCTGCCCGTCGGCGCGTACGACGCGCAGCCTCGACCAGTGTCGCCCGGCCGCCGCCGCGCGGTAGCGCACCTTCACCCGCTTCGTCTGCCCCGGGCCCAGCGTCAACGCCATGTCGCGACGGCCCGGCAGCCGGAAGCGTCGAGCCGAGGAGCGCACCGTGCACTCGACCGCCTCGGTGCCCTGGTTGCGCAGCACCACCGTCCGGAGCACCGTTCGGCCGGCCCGCACCGGCCCGAACGACAGCCTCCCCTTCGAGAGCGACAACCTCGTCGTGGCGGGTTCGGCCCCGGCGACGTCGAAGTCGACCGTCACGCCGTTGCCTTCCGAGTTCTCGTCGAAGGCCCTGAACCAGACCGTGTACGGCGCCGGCTCGGCGCTGTCGTTCGGCGGCACGGTCCAGCTGCCGGTGTAGCGCGTCTCGGACCCGGGCTCGGGCTCGAGGTCCAGGTACGTCTGGAGCCCCTCGGAGTCGCCGATCAGGGCCTGGACCAGCTGGACCCCGTGGTCGTCGGTCACGGTGACCGACACCGTGATGGGTCCGCCCGCCGCCGGCAGGCTCGACGGATCGACGTCCGGGTCGGAGAGGTGCGGCGGATCGTCCACGACCACCCGCGCCGCGCTGCTGTCGGGTGGAGCCGGACCGCTCACCACGGCCTGAGCACCGGGCGCCGACCAGACGATCGCTCCGATGAGCAGCACGACAAGTCCGTGACGAATGAACATGAGATCCCCCCCGGGAAGTCCGATTCAGTTCAGGCGCGGTCTAGCAGACTAGACCAGTTCGCGGGCCCGGATCCATGGCCCGTTCGGGGCATTCGAGCGGCGGCACTCCCGCTGGCTCAGCGCTCCAGCACCAGCGTGACCGGGCCGTCGTTGACGGACTCGACCGCCATGTCGGCCCCGAAGACGCCGCGCTCGACGCGAGCCCCGAGCCGCTCCAGCTCACCGCACACCGCGTCGTACGTCGGCTCGCTCACCGGCCCCGGCGCCGCGGCCTCCCACGTCGGCCGCCTCCCCTTCCGGGCGTCGCCGTACAGCGTGAACTGGCTGACCACCAGGATCGGCGCCCCGATGTCGGATGCGGACTGCTCGTTCCGCAGGATCCGCAGCCCCCAGATCTTGCGCGCCATCCACGAGACCTCGTCGTCCCCGTCGCCGTGCGTGACCCCGAGGTAGACCAGCAGCCCCGCCTCGTCGATCTGCACCGACGACCTCACCGCTCACCCGCACCTTCGCGGACGACACCCGCTGCACCACCGCCCGCATCCCCCCACCCTCCCATCCGTAGATCGCGCAGCCGTGCGCATCGTTGGTCGAGTAGCCGTAGCGAGGAACGAGCGCAGGCTGTATCGAGACTGACCGACCCTCACGTCCGCCGATGAAACCGCACCGACCCGTCCGGCATCCGCGTCATCACGTGCGCAGCGGAGTGGGCCAGCGTGTGGTGACGCCGACAGAGCAGCATCCCGTCGCGATCGGTGCCACCGTCGTCGCTCCACGGGATCGGATGATGCGCTTCGCACCACGCCGGTGGTCGGTCGCACGTCTCGGCGAGGCACCCGCCCTGCTCGATCCCGAAGACGATGCGCTGCGCGGAGCTGTGGAAGCGCTGCTTGCGCCCCAGGTCGAGCACGTGGGAGGGCCCGTCCATCACCGCGGGCAGGACACCGGCCGCGCACGCCAGACCCCGGCCCAGCTGTCACCGTGATGGTCACGGTGGTGCCGCCGGTGAGACCCGCTGCCTCACTCGTCGCACGGACCGAGCTTGGTCCCTACCCGCGAGCGTCGTGCCACAGCCACGCGCAACAGCCGACCGCGATCACGTACGCCCCGAGCACGGGCAGGTCGCCCACGTTGAGCCCGTGGTCGGGCGAGATCGTCCAGATGACCGGTCCGGCCCACGGTCCGTGCCCGGCGAGCAGGAGCAGTGTCAGCATGGTGAGCACCCCCGCGAGCAGCAGGACCACCCCTCGACGCATCCCTGCACCTTAGCCTCGGCGAGCCGCCCGCATGAGCGATGTCGGGGGCTGGAGAGCGGTGGCTAGTTGACCGACACGTTCACCCGGACGACGTCCTTGATCGGGGTGCCGCCGATGGGGGTGTGGTAGACGTGCAGGTAGAAGACGTGCATCCCGACCTGGGCGCCTGCTGACGCCGACACCGTGAGACGCAGTTCGCGACTGCCGCCGGGCGCCACACCCGGATAGTCGAGGTCGCCGTTCGCGACGTCTTGCGTGACGTCCGTCGCGCCGTCGTGCCAGGTGCGGCTCAGCCCCGACCCGGGTGCGGGGGCCACGTCGGCGGCCAGCAGGTCGTCGGTGGCGCCGCTGTCGTTCTGCAGGCGGACGTAGAAGGTGGCGCTGCCGCCCCGCGCGAGGCCGCTCTGCACGGTCTGGTCGACGCCGTTGGTGTTGTAGACGTCGTCGCCCACGAAGAAGCCGGCGTTGGTGCGGACGAGGGCGTCCGGTCGCGGAGCCCCGCTGAGCGTCCTGATGGTGAGGGTGCGTCCGGGGCCGAGTCCGAGTGCGTTGCGGGCTTTGAGGGTGAAGGTGTAGCTGGTGTCGGGGGTGAGGTTGGTGATGGTGCGGGCTCGTACGTCGGGGCCGCTGTTGACGGGGTTGGCGCCGGGTCGGGTGAGCGTGTACTGGGTGATGGGTGAGCCGCCGTCGTCGGCTGGCGGCGTCCAGTCGAGGCGGATGGAGGTGGTGGTCTTGGCGAGGCCGGTGAGGGTGGCCGGTGGGCCGGGGGGTGTGCCGTGGGGCAGGGTGCTGATGGTGAGGGTGCGTCCGGGGCCGAGTCCGAGTGCGTTGCGGGCTTTGAGGGTGAAGGTGTAGCTGGTGTCGGGGGTGAGGTTGGTGATGGTGCGGGCTCGTACGTCGGGGCCGCTGTTGACGGGGTTGGCGCCGGGTCGGGTGAGCGTGTACTGGGTGATGGGTGAGCCGCCGTCGTCGGCTGGCGGCGTCCAGTCGAGGCGGATGGAGGTGGTGGTCTTGGCGAGGCCGGTGAGGGTGGCCGGTGGGCCGGGGGGTGTGCCGTGGGGCGGGGTGCTGATGGTGAGGGTGCGTCCGGGGCCGAGTCCGAGTGCGTTGCGGGCTTTGAGGGTGAAGGTGTAGCTGGTGTCGGGGGTGAGGTTGGTGATGGTGCGGGCTCGTACGTCGGGGCCGCTGTTGACGGGGTTGGCGCCGGGTCGGGTGAGCGTGTACTGGGTGATGGGCGAGCCGCCGTCGTCGGCTGGCGGCGTCCAGTCGAGGCGGATGGAGGTCGAGCTCTTCGGGGTCCCCGTGAGGGACGCGGGCGCCGCGGGCGGGCTGCCGTCGAGCAGGTCGGTCAGCTGGGCCCGCGCCCGGCAGGGTGCGGGACCGGTGCCGTCCTTGTCCGCACTGGCCGTGTCCGTCGTCGGGAACACCGACTGCACGATCGCCGCACCTGGGGCCCGAGGCCCTGCCTGCGCAGGATGGTCATCAGCTCGTAGTCCTCGCGCCCGTCTCGCAGCCGCTTGAGCCGCACCGACTCGAGCGGGATGTCGTTCGTGCCGCCGATGCCGTGGGGGCCTGCGACCTTGCCGGGGTAGAAGAGCGTGCCGTCGCCGTTGGCACCGTCGTAGAACTGCCCCCGGCGTCGAAGGCCGTGGCGAGCCGGTGGGCCGTCGACCAGTCGAGCTCGCCTCGCGCGTCGAAGCGCTCCGACATCCAGGCCATGGCTCGCGCCTGGTTGGCCGGGGCATCGATCTGGTAGCTCGGCCAGCCGTCCCATAGCGGCTGGTTGCTGTCGGGATCGACATCGCCGTCGCAACCGCTCGCCTGGCACGCGGTCGCGAGCCACAGCTGGCGCTGAGGATCGCCGGCGAGCCATGGTCGACTGGCCGCGGGTGCTGGCGCTCGCCTTCGGCTGCATCTGCATGACGTACGGCACCATCGTGCTGGTCGGCATCCCGTGGCCTGGCCGCCACCCGTGGTCCAGTTCGCCCAGTTCGTCTGGGCCAGCGCGGGTCGGACCACCCGGCGTTGGCCTGGTCGAGGTGCACCTTGCAGGTGTTCCACTTGCGTCGTGTTCGCCTCGTCGCAGCCGTACCAGAGCACACGATCGGCGAACGGCGCTGCGGGCTCGTTCGCCTCGCTCGCCCAGGCGCTGGCGCACGCGGTGAGGCAGTGGTAGTCGCGGTCGGCGTCAGCCAGCACCCGGGTCAGCCGCGCACCGGCGAGGTGCCAGCCGGCCGACGCGGGGTAGGAGGACGTGCCGGTGATGATGGGAGCCTCGAACGCTGTCTCCCACGTCGGCCCCCATTGCGCAGGGGTGTCGTTGGTCCCACCGAACCCGCAGCCGTTCGGGATGGTGACCCTGATCTCCAGGGCCATCCGCGTGTAGAGACTGCTGAGCGTGCTCGCGGTGCCCTGGTTGCCGTGGCACGTGTCGCTGCCCGTGTGCGCGAAGCAGACCGGGTTGCCGCCGCCGTCCATCGGAGGCATCGCGAACACGTTGGGCAGGGTCGATGTCGAGGGCAGGGTGACGTCCATGATCCTGAGCGAGAGCGGCACGACGGTCGTGCCTCCTGCGGAGGTCACGGTGAACGTCCCGTTGGTGGTCCCCGTCGCCGCCGTGGTCGGTACGTACACGTCGACCCACACCACACGGTTCTCACCGGCCGGCACGTCGAAGGGGAAGGCGTTGCGGTTCTGCCCGTAGACGATGTCGGTCTCGGGGATGAGGATGTCACCCCACCGGCCGGTGCCGCCCTCGCCGTCGGACTGACGGGTCGCCTCGTAGTAGCCCTCGCGGTAGAGCTCGACGTCGCAGCACGAGAGCGCCGCCGTCACGGACACACCGGTGGCCGGACCACTCACGACCAGCTGTACGGACTCGTACTCGTTCTTGGCCGCGACCAGGCTGGCCGACGGGGGGAGCGTCGGGGTGGCGGTCGGTCGGACGACCTGGACCGAGCTCGCCCCGCCGACGGCTGGCCCGGCCCCTTGAGCGGGCGAGGGTGCGGCACCGTGAGCAGCGCGGCTCCCAGCAGCAGAACGCGCTGACCAGCGCCCGGCCGCGTCCACCGCCCCCGCGCGACCTGAGAGCCACGCCACTTACCTGCCCCCACCCCGTAGGCCGTAGCGCAGTATGCGCCGCATCCAGAGGTGGGAACCGTGCGCCGATGACATTTTACTTTGCTGGTACGCGAGTCACCGGACTCGGCCGGGCTCCGGCCGCTCGCACCTAGGCTCAACCCATGTCCCGCCAGCTCCGCGCCGCGCTCTGGCTCGCGTACGTCGTCTACCTGGGCTGGGTCGTCTACCTCGTCTGGACGCCCGACCCCGTCGTTGCCCGGCGGCACCATCACCCGCGTGGTCGCGCTCTTCGCCGGCCTCGGCGTCACCGTCGACGCCGACAGCCTCGAGTTCGCGCTCAACATCGTGATGCTGGTGCCCCTCAGCCTCATCGGCGGGCTCCTCTTCCAACGCCTGAGAGTCACCGACTGGACGGCGCTCGGCTTCGGCGCGAGCCTCACGATCGAGGTGGTCCAGCGACTCCTCCTCCCACCCGCTCCGGCTCCAGCCGCGACATCGTCGCCAACACCCTCGGCTCCTTCCTCGGCGCCGCGCTGCTCGTGCTCGCCATCGGCATCCTCGCCCAGCACCGTCACCCGGGTGGCAGCAGAGTCAGCCGCAACGCCCGCTGACAAGATGACGCCATGACCGTCCCGCCCGAGGCCCTCCTGATCACCGTCGCCCCCACCGGCGCCGAGACGACCAAGGCCGACTGCCCCCAGCTGCCCACCACGCTCGAGGAGCTCGTCACCACCGCTCAGGAGTGCGAGGCCGCCGGCGCCGCGATGATCCACGTCCACATCCGCGACGACGACCACCGCCCCAGCCTCGACCTGACCCGGCTCACCGACACCGTCGAGGCGCTCCACGACGCCACCGACCTCGTCGTCCAGCTCTCCACCGGCGGCTCGGTCCACGACGCGCTCGACGACCGCCTCAAGGTGCTCGACGCCGGCCCCGACTCGTGCAGCCTCACGATGGGCACCACGAACTTCGGCGACGAGGTCTTCTCCAACCCGTGGCCGTTCGTCTGCGAGCTCTACCAGCTGAGCCAGGCGCGCGAGATCGTGCCCGAGTTCGAGCTGTTCGACCTCGGCCAGGCCACGGCGCTCACCCGGCTCATCGACAAGTTCGGCCTGCCCCACGGCGGCAAGGTGCACTGCGACTTCGTGATGGGCGTGCCGGGCGGCATGCCCGGCACCGCCGACGCCCTCGTCGCCGGCGTCGCGACCCTCCCACCCGAGGTCACGTCGTGGTCGGCCACCGGCATCGGGCGTACGACGCTCGCGGTCGCCCTGGCCTCGCTGTCGAAGGGCGGCCACCTGCGCGTCGGCATGGAGGACGTGCTGACGATCAGCCGTGGCGTCCCGGTCGAGAGCAACCGACAGCTGGTCGAGCGGGCTGTCGCGTTGGGCGAGCTTGCGCAACGTCGGCCCGCCACCTCGGCTGAAGCGCGAACAATGCTGGGGACGACGTGACCCGTTCACGCTGGTCAGCGCGGCGCTTCCGCGTGCGCTCCTCAGCCCACGCGCTCGACCCTGGGGCGCTGACGGCTCTGTGTCGGGATGTGCGGAGGCTGCTCATCGGGCAGCCAGCTGCTTGGCCCGCCGGCGGCAACCTGGGACGCCTACTGGGTAGCCGTCGCCCGACACCGCTTGTACGATTTTATGCTCTCAACGCCGGTCGAGCTCGTCGCTGCCCTCCGGTTTCATCTCGACGAGCGACGTCTCGACAGCAATCGACGTCGGAACGTGGCCCGCGTGGCGGCGCTGGAGATGGCAGGTGTCACTCGCATCCTGGAGGCTGACGGAGTTGCCGTCCTGCACGTCAAGGGGCTGGCTCTCGCTGTGCAGACCACCGGCGACAGCCTGGCCCGGGGAGTGGGTGACATCGACCTGTTCATTGCGCCCGAAGACGTCGGTGTGGCCGTGAGGGCCCTCGAGGCGAACGGCTGGCGGGCCGACCCCGGCGTCCCTAAACCTGGTGACTCCTGGGCCTGGCGCTTCACGAGTGATGCGTTCTACGAGCTGGCCCTGCACGGGCGGAGCAGGATCGATCTGCACTGGCGTTTAGATCCCGAAACCCTCGGCTCTCGAGGATTTCGCCTCGTCCTGGGTGGACCGGGAGCGGGTGGAAGTGCTGAGCCAGCGGCTGGACGCCCTGGCCCGCAGTCACGCCTGGGGCCACTCCATCGTCCACAGCGCGCGCGACGACTGGCGGTGGATCCGCAGCCTCGTGGACGTCTACCGCTTAAGCGCCGACCCCTCCCGCTGGGAGCAGACGTGCGCTGCAGACTTGAGCCGGGTGGAGCGGCAGACCCTGGCGGTGGTAGAGGCCACGATCGGCCTTCCTGCCGCCGTCCCGGCGGACGTACGTGCTCTCCTCTCTAGCCGTCGGTCGAGGCGGTCGGTCCGGCGGGCATGGAGCGCCCAGTTGGCCCCGGCGGAGCCGCTCCATGCTCAGCGCGTCCCCGGCGCGCACCTGCTGACCGTCCTGCGGTGCAACCTCCGTGGCGCCAGGAATGCCGATGACGTACGTCGGGTTCTCGCGACTGTCGTCCTCGCGCCGCGCGATCTCGGTGGCGTCCATGAGCGCTCGGTAGTTCTGGCTCTTCCACACGCGATCGTGGCCCGCAGCCGCAGAGTCCTCGCGGTTGCGCGACATGGGCGCGCCGCAGATGACCGTCTGCGGCGCGAGTGGTGATCAGCCTGCGACCGTGAGGGTTCAGCTGGACTCGATGAGGCTGACCACAGTGTCCAACGTCCACGCTTCCCGGGGTCGACGCAGCTCCAGCACCCTCACCCGCGCCGCGAGGTCGGCGACGAGCGAGAAGAACCGAGCGGGCCCCAGCACCCGAGGCGCGATGCCGTCGCGGCTTGCCTGCCGAGCGAGCACGATGATGCGCTCCCGGCCTCGTACCTCGGACAGCTCTGCCTCGGTCACGTCATCGTCGGGAGTCAGGACGACGACGCGATCCAGGTCGCGACGCGCATCGGGCGGATGCTCGGGCAGGAAGGCCACCTTGTCGGGCCTCCCTGCCAGCCGGGGCAGGGCGTCGAAGTCGAGTCCGACGGCAGCCGCGGCGTCGGGCAAAAGGTGGACGTTGCGCCGAAACGGCGCCGTCCACGCCCTGTCGTCGTCGACACCCACGAGCGCGACATCATCGACGAGCAGGCTGTGCCCAGCACGCTGCAGCGCCATGAGGGTGGTCGACTTGCCGGCGCCCCGATGCCCAGCAACGGCCACCACGAGGCCCCCGATGTCCGCCGTCCCAGCGTGCAGGCTCAAGCCTCCACGCTGAAGGGTCACCAAGGTGACGGCCCAGCCGTGCAGCACCCAGCTCGCGTCCGCTTCCGCATCGGAGTCTCCGAGATCGACCACGACCGAACGCCCGTTAAGAACGTGAAGTGACAACCCGTCGCCGAATCGCATCAGGGCCTGCCCCGGCAACAGGTCGACCCACGGGTACGGGGAGTCGGCGCCGGGGAGATTAGTGGGGACCCGGCCCCGAGTCACCTCGATGTCGAGGTGGTCGGGCAGCCTCCACCACGGGCGCCCGTCGTCGGTCGGCACCGGACCACCATAGAGTGCTCGACGTGACTGTCCGCCATCGCTCCGTGGCCTGACTCGTGGTGGTGACCTCTCGGGTCAGCCGGCAGCGGTGGGCGCACCGCGTCCAGGTCACCGAGGCGATGGTCCTGCTGACGATGGGCCGGCTGCTGCAGGGGTACATACCGCTCGCTCGATGGAGCCGCCTCCTCGGGTCTCCGCAACAGGTCCCGGCGGCGTGGCGATCTGGCGAGCAGCCCATTCCGGTGGCGGCGTTCACCTCGGCCGAGATCGAGGTGGCACGAGCGGTTCGTCGGGCCAGCGCGCGTTTGCCCTGGCGCTCGAGTTGCCTCGCCGAGGCCACGGCGGCGCAGGTGCTGCTCCGACGGCGAGGCGAGCCTGGCGCGGTGGTCATCGGGCTGCGGCGACCTGATCAGGGCACAGTCCCCGGCTGGGAGGCCCACGCCTGGTTGTATGGCAGGTCGGGGGCCGTCACCGGGGGTCCCGCAGCAGCAGGCTTCACCGCGACCTCGCTCTTTTCCCCTGTCCCCGACTGGAGTGCACGACACGAGGAGCGGGCGTGAGAGCCGAACCAGCAGCGTCAGAGCCTCACCCGGCGGGCTCGTGGTCGGAGGACCTCGGCAGGCTGATGTCCCTGGCGTGGACATACGACCGCCGACGGCTGGTCATCACGCTGGCCCTCCTGGCCGCCAACTCGTTTGCAGGCGGCGCCTCGCTGCTCCTCCTCGTCCCGGTGGTACGCCTGGTCGCGGACGACGGGGGGCGATCGGTCGACCTGCCCCTGCTTCCGGCGCTCTCGCGGTCAGAGCTCCTTCCGATGCTCCTGGCCCTGTTCGTCGTGGCCTCGGTGGTGCAGGCCCTGATCGCCCGTGCCTCGACCCTCGAAGCCGCTCGTCTGCAACTCGAGATCGCGGACTCGCTGCGCCGGCGCGCGTTCGACGCCCATTCTCGCCGCCCGGTGGGAGTTCCTACTCGGTCGGCGGCGCAGCGACTTGGTGGAACTGGTGACCCTCGGCGCGATGCGCAGCGGGGTCGCCTTCCAGCAGCTCGTCTCGACGGGCGTGACTGCCGGGATCGCACTAGCCACGGCGACGGTGACACTTCTGGTGTCGCCGACGCTGGGCGCTCTCGCCCTCGCGGCGGTGGCGTTGCTCGCCGTCGGGCTCGCCCGCGCCGTCGTCCTCCCGTCGCACCGGCTCGGTCGGGTTCTCCAGCGCGAGAGTCGGTCCCTCCAGTCGGTGCTCTCCGACTCCGTATCCTCGCTCCGGCTGGTCCGAGCCCACGACGCCGCTGCTGTCTGGGAGTCCCAGCTCGAGCTCGCCTTCGCCGACACCCGCACAGCCCAGCTCTCCTTCGCCCAGCGCACGGCCTCGGTCAGCGCGGTCACCACCTCTGGACTTGCCGTGGGGGGCGCCACGCTCGTCGCAGCCTCCATGCTCCTTGAGCTTGATCCGGCGACGACCGTGCTGGTTCTGGTGCTGATCGCCCGACTGACAGCCTCGGTGCGTAGCCTGGCGCAGTCCGGCGCCTCGCTGGTGAACTGCTTGCCCGCCGTGGGAGATCTGAGCCGGCTGACGCTGGCGGCCGTCGCTCAGCGAGAGGCCATTAACTGCGCGGGCCCACCGCGCAGACGCGAGCGCGCACACGCTCCTCCGTCGGTCCAGCTGAGCGAGGTGACCTACGCCTACCCCTCCGACTCCGACAACGTCGTGCGGCTGGACCTGAGGATCGCCTCAGGCAAGGTCACTGCCCTCGCAGGCCCGTCCGGGGCCGGGAAGTCGACAGCCGCGGATCTGGTGCTGGGCCTCCTCCGACCAAGCACCGGGCAAGTGCTCGTCGACGGGCGCCCACTGGGAGACGAGGACTTGGGATGGTGGCGTCGCCAGATCGGCTATGTGCCGCAGGAGTCGGTCATGGTGCCGGGCACTCTGCGGGAGAACCTCATATGGTCGGCGGGGCGCGCGGTGACGGACGACGAGTGCCGGGCAGCGCTGACTCAGGTCTCGGCTGACTTCACCCTGCTGTTGCCTCACGGGCTTGACACACGCTTGGGGGATGACGGGCTCCGGCTGTCCGGAGGGGAGCGTCAACGCATCTCGCTCGCCCGCGCCCTGCTGCGGCGTCCCCGGCTGGTGGTGCTCGACGAGGCCACCTCCGCGTTGGACGACGCGACCGAGGCGACCGTGCTGGCCTGGATGCGCAGCCTCACCCCGTCTGCCACCGTGTTGCTTGTCGCGCACCGCAAGAGCAGTCTGCTTGCCGCCGATCATGTTGTTCGGTTGACTGGTCGCTCCGACTGACCACCCACTTACTGTCAGAGGCGAGCCTCGCGCCGCCGCCACCACTTGATCAGCGGCGCCTGCGCACTGAACTTCTGAGCGGCCGAATCGGTGACGTGTACGCAGTCATGTGCAAGGATGATAAACCGGGCTCGGATCGATGACTGCCCTCACTCATTCGCCATATTCAAAGCATGGGAGTACTACATGTCGGATACCACTTGGAGTACGCCACGGTTAGTGCCACTCATCTCGGCCGGCGAGGCTCAGGGAGTCAAGGCCCCAACAATCGTGGGAGAAGCGAATTTTCCACTCCCTAGTAGCGTGTCCTGATTTTCAAAACACGCACGGGACGCGTTCTCTAAGGTAGTAGCCCCGGGTGGCGCATCCCTCAACATTTGCTGCAACCTCATTGGCATTCCTCCATTCGCAACGGCGAAGTGGGGTGACGTACCCACCTTCCTTCGGCTCCTTGGGCGCGGTGAACGGTGGGGCATTAGGACGCCGGGTGCACCGACGGCTCCGTGACGCCTACTGTTTCTCGCTGCCACGACGTCCGATGGCTGCGGCCGCCCATACCTACACGATTGCGAGGTGGAAGGCGAGTGGGAGCGCCCGGTGCGTCGCTGTGCTGACGCCCGAGACGACCGTTGCGTGGTCTGACGCCCTGCGTCTGAGCGTCGATGAGTTGCGAGCGCGGCTACTCGATCTCGTTCGAGTCGGAGTCCCACCTCATGTGGCCCACGTTCACGGACTGCTCGCCGTGCCACATCCCGACCCCGCGAACCACGTCGCTGACCACCTGAGAGACTGGAACCTAGCGGCCAGCGGACGAGAGGCCTCAAGAAGTATCGCTCTACTCCGCGACAAGGAGTTCGCTGCCGCACGACTGGCCGCCACTGGGCTTCCTGTGGTCCCTTCACGGTTGCTACCTGCCGGCGCGCGGGTGGACGACTTGCGTCGCCTCGTTGGCGGGGAAGCGGTTTTCGTCAAGCCTCGTCACGGGTCGCGGGGGGAGGGCGCGTTTTCGATGGTCGGCGATCGAATCCATCCCTATCAGTCGGGGCAGGCGCTCGTGGATCCCGACACGGCGTTGCAGCGGCACCTCGACCGTGGCGATCACCTGGTGCAGCCGCTCCTGAGCAGCCACGCTCAGGTCGCGGGCGGTCATCCCCATGACGTCGTGACCCTCCGGGTCGTGACGAGAACCTGCGACGGCGAGCACGAGGGTTTCAGCGCGGCGCTCGAGGTCCCGAGCTCTCGGCCGGGCGCCGGACTTACCTATGCCAACCTGGCTGTCAATAGAGGTGGACTGATCATCGGCGACGCGCGCCCCCCCTGGATGGGAGCCGGCACGAACGGTTCTTCCCTTGAGGATGCGGTCATCTCCGCGCTGGCAGGCCGCAGCCTGCCCGTGCTGGCCGAGGCCGTCGCCATCGCTCAGCGAGCGCATGCGTGCTTCGCCGACGTCTTCGCCGTCGCCTGGGACCTCGCGATTACGCCCGACGGCCCCGTCGTGCTGGAGGGCAACACCGGCTTTGCGACGGTCGTGCCGCAGTGGATAGGCGGCGGACTGCTGGCGGGCATGCCATGATCCCACTCGTGACCGAACACCGGGCGAACGACGACGACCTGCTGCATCCAGCGCCGGGCGCGCTCAGGGCCGAGGTGGAGAGCGACGTGGTGCTGATGAGCCCGCACGACTTCGTCTACTTCGCCCTGGAGGGCCCCGCAGTAACCATTTGGGAACTGGTGGACGGCGTACGCACCGTCGGCGAGATCGTCGACGCCGTCGCCGACGTCTACGAGGGCGACGCCTGGGTCGTGCGCCAGGAGACCCTGGTGTTCCTCGACGCTCTCGTCGACGCCGGCCTCGCCACCCGCTGACCCGGTCGACCGATTCGTGTTCTACGCCGTGCTCGATCGGAGCCGAACTCCGACGGACGACCACGCTGCGGCCCAGGCACTGAAGCGGATCCACTCCGGCGACGTGGTCGGCGAGCATCGGGAACCGGGGGTGGTGCTGCGCCAATCTCTGCTACACAGCACACCGGAAGCGCGCCGCGAGGACGTTCCGACCGTCGACCCCCGGTCCGGACGGGTGGTGGTGTCGTGGGTCCGCCTGGACAATAGGGCCGAACTGGCGCGTGCGTTCGGATGGGCAGGCGCCGAGGCCGGGCTCGCTACCGACCCGCAGTACGTCCTGGCGGCCTATGACCGGTGGGGTCCCGATTGCGCCGCGCACTTGGAGGGGGACTTCGCGTTTGTGATCTACGACCCGCTGCGCCACGGCTGCTACGCGGCCCGGGACGCCCTGGGCGTTCGGCCCCTCTTCTACGTCGACGAACCGAGACTGTTCGCAGTCGCGACATCGGCGGCGCTGCTCGTCCCGCTGCCCGGGGTTCGCAGCGGGGTGCGGGACGAGTGGATGGCGCGCACCATCCACTTCGTCGGGCACGATTGGTCCAGCACCGCCCTCGAAGGAGTGACGAAGCTGCCGCCCGGCCACTGGCTGTGGGCGGACGGGGAGAAGGCGACCACCCAGCCGTATCACCAGTTCCTCGACGACGCGCCGTACGAGGACCGGCGACGCGACCAGTGGCTCGACGACTACCGCAGGGTGCTCGAGGAGGCCGTGCGCTGCCGCATTCGCACAGACTCCGCGCTGGGAGTGGAGACCTCCGGGGGGCTTGACTCCTCCACCGTGCTGGCGCTCATCGCCACGATCGACCCCTCGCGCCGCGACACCCTGCACTCGTTCGCTTTCGTCCTCGAGGCCCTGGAGCCGGAGTACGTGCTGGAAACGAGCCGGGTGTTCGAGGTCAGGCACAACCACGTGTCGTGCGCGCTCGACCCCTACCAGAAGGCCTCTCGCCGAGGGTGGGAGGTGCTGGGCTACCCGGCCGAGCATGGAAGCTCAGTGGGTCACTTGCCGTTCTACGAGCTGGCCCAGCAGCTCGGAGTCCGCACGCTCCACTCGGGACACGGCGGGGATGAAGGCGTCAGTAGCACGGGAGCCCTGGCGATGCGCGAGCACCTCGCGCATCGCAACTGGAGGGCACTGCTCACCGACCTCCCCAATGCCCCCCACCGCAGGCCGGCGTGGGTCCTCCGGGAGGCGTGGCGACAGCGCAGGAAGATCGCACGACGCAGCATCCTGGCTGACGCCATGGTGTCGCGTCTCGCTTACACGCCGTTGTCCGACGTTGCCTTTGAGCAGTCAGGAGTCGACCTCGCGACGCGGTCGGCCACACGATGGGACGCCGCCTTCGAGAGCGTGAACGGCTTTGTAATCCAGGACCGGCTGATGCCGCTCCTCTCCACGCGCACCGCAGAGTGCTCGGTGGTCGCCGCCGGCTACGGCGTCGAGTATCGGTGGCCGCTGCTGGACCGACGCCTCTTGCAGCAGTACCTGTCCACGCCGGCAGTGTGGAAGTACGGGCGGGGCGCCAGCCGGTATCTGCACCGCCGTGCCATCGATGGCGTCGTGCCCGACAAGGTGACCTGGAAACCCACGAAGGACATGTCGAGCGCCGCCTCGCCGACCCCCGTCCCCGCGCTGCCAAAGCCGCGATTCGAGGACCTCCACCCCGAGGTGGCGAAGCTCTTGGACCCTGACCGATGGAACCTGGGCGCGTCAGGAGACGCGCTCGTCCCGATGCAGCGCCACCGGGTGGGGGAGCTGAGTGCGTGGCTGTGGGAGCGTGCGAGCGATCAGTGAGCGAAGTCGTAGTCAACTTCGTCGGCTGCAGGCGAATTGGCCAGCGCGGCAGAGGGTCGACACAGCGCGCGATCGCGCTGTGTATGTCGTCGGCTGTCCGAGAGTCGGGAGATCTCCCATCTCGGTTTGGGTCACTGCCGGCACCGGGACGTGCGACACCATCGGGTGCGCGGGCCGCAGGTCCTGCGGGTCGTCGTCGCCGAAGAGGGCCTAGTGCATTAGTTTTCTCACCGTTGCGCAGGCCGGTTTGGACGATCTCGGCCGGCGTCCCCGACTGCTCTGTCAGCTGGCGGGCGATGTCGGCGATCCGTATCGGGTTGCCCATGTCGAGCACCAGTGCCTCTCCCGGCTCGCCGATGCCGGCTGCCGGAGTCGCCGCCGGTGACGACCGTGTGACAGCGGTGCAGAAGCCTGGCGAGCATGCTGACCGCGTAGGTGTGCTCTGGCTGGAACCGTCCTCAGGATTCGAACGGCCAGCGCGCCGTGATCCCCAGCGAGAGGCCCCCCGAAGGCGGCCGCGACGAACAGGAGCGGCCGCTGTGCGCCGGTGTCGTCCAGCGATGCGAACCCGAGCTCGTCGAGCGTGACGCCGTTACGAGCAGAGTGTCGATGAGGCGACCGACCGAGTTGTCGGTAAGCCCTTGGTAGAGGGTCTCGACCAGTTGACCGGCTTCGACCGCGGCGATCCCCAACGCGATGAGGGTGTGGGGCTCCCCGGTGCCGGCGGTCCCGATCAGGCAGACGCTCTGCGCGGCACGTATACCCGCCCTCGCAGGATGGTTATCAGCTCGTAGTCCTCGCGGCCGTTTAAGCCCGCACCGACTCGAGCGGGATGTCGTTCGTGCCGCCGATACCGTGGGGCCCTGCGACCTTGCCGGGGTAGAAGAGCGCCGTCGCCGTTGGCTCCTTCGTAAAACTGGCTCTGAGGAGCGAAAGCGGTGGCGAGCAACTGGGCGTCTACCAGCAGATCGCGTCGAAGCGCTCGGCCGTTCAGACCATGGCTCGGGGCTGTTGGCCCCGTCACCGCCTAAGCCTTCGTCGCCAGCGTGGCGACCCTACCAACCGAGCCACGTCGTGGTCGGCCACCGGCGTCGGAGGACGTGCTGACGATCAGCCGTCGCGTCCCGGTCGAGAGCAACCGACAGCTGGTCGAGCGCGCGGTCGCCCTCGGCGAGGTCGTGCAGCGCCGTCCGATGACGACGGTCGAGGCCCGCGAGCTGATCGGCTGCGGCTGAGCGCTGCTAGCGCGCGACCTCGTAGTCGACCTCGTCGGCGGCCGGCGACTCCACCAGGCGGGCGGGCGTGCGGCACAGCAGCGCCATCGCGCGACGGATGTCCTCGTTGAGACCGGTCACCGGCAGGTCGTCGACCTCCTGCTCGGACACCTGGGGGACGGGCACGTGCGAGACCATCTGGTGCATCGGGCGCAGGTCTTCGGGCTCGTCGTCGCCGAAGAGGTCCTCGTGCATCTTCTCGCCGTCGCGGAGGCCGGTGTAGACGATCTCGACCGGCGTGCCGGACTGCTCGATGAGCTGGCGGGCGACGTCGGTGATCCGGATCGCCTCACCCATGTCGAGCACCAGCGCCTCGCCCGGCTCGCCGATGGCGGCGGCCTGGATGACGAGCTGGCAGGCCTCCTCGATGGTCATGAAGAAACGCGTGACCTCGGGGTCGGTCACCGTGACCGGCCCGCCCTCGGCGATCTGCTTGGCGAACGACGTGAGCACCGAGCCGCGGCTGCCGAGCACGTTGCCGAACCGCACCGACAGGAACGCCCCCTCGGCGGTCTCGGCCCGCTGGGCGGTGATCCGCTCGGCGATGCGCTTGGAGTAGCCCAGCACGCTGCACGGGTTGGCGGCCTTGTCGGTCGAGATGTTGACGAACTTCGTCACCCCGACCCGGGTCGCGGCGTCGAGCACGTTGCGGGTGCCGATGATGTTGGTCTTGACCGCCTCGGCGGGGTACTGCTCCAGCATCGGCAGGTGCTTGAGCGCGGCCGCGTGGAAGACGACCTCGGGGCGTCGCTGCAGGAAGATCTGGTTGACCGCGGCCGGGTCGCGGATGTCGCACAGGACGACGTCGTCGGAGTCGAGCAGCGCTTGACCGTGGATCGAGAGCTGGACGGCGTGCAGCGCCGACTCGTCGCGGTCGAGCATCATCAGCTCGGCCGGCCCGTAGCGGTGGATCTGGCGGCAGAGCTCGGAGCCGATCGACCCGCCCGCCCCGGTCACCAGCACCCGACGGCCCTTGAGGTAGTCGGCGATCGCCTCGACGTCGGTGTCGAGCTGGTTGCGCCCGAGCACGTCGGTGAGGTTGATGTCGCGCAGGTCGCGGATGCCGACCTGGTCGCTGAGCAGCTGGGTGGTCGCGGGCAGCACCTTCACGCCGAGTCCGGCGCGACTGGCAGCGATCCGCAGTCGGTTGATGGTGCCGGCGTCGGCACTGGGGAGGGCGAGCACCACGGTCTTGGCGTTGTGCGCTTCGGCTTGCTCGGACAGCTGTGCGGTGGTGCCGACGACGGGCACCCCCCGCAGCCGCAGGTGACGCTTGCGCAGGTCGTCGTCCAGCAGTCCGACGGGCCGCCAGCAGCGCGACGGGTCGCGAAGCATCGAGCGGATCAGCTCGTCGCCCGCCTGCCCGGCCCCCACGACCAAGATGCGCTGCGAATCGCAGTTGGCAGGCTGCCGCTCCGCACCGCGCTCCTCGAGGCGACGCCACGAGGCCCGGGCCCAGGCGGAGAGCACGAGGGCCAGCAGAGCAGCGCCGGCGGGGATGCTGCGCGGCACCGAGAGGATGACGGCGTTGAAGAGCGTCACGACGCCGCCGACGGCCCCGATCGCCGTGCCCAGCAGCAGCATCTCGTCGAGGCTGGCGAGCTTGGCGCGGCCCTGAAAGAGCTGGAGGGTGCTGCCGACGAGGAGGTACAGCACGATCGTGCCGAGGGCCACCAGAGCGACGTCACCCCAGGGCGCCTTGGTGTTCGTCTCGGCGAGCCGGAGCGCGGTGAAGACCACGTAGCCGACCATCCAAGCAGCCGCGTCGACCGACATAGTCACGGCAAAGCGATTCGATCGGAACTGCTGCATCATCCCGGCTACCCCCACGTGTTCGATGTCGCGCCTGACCCGTTGACTATGTCGGGGCCAGAAACTCACCGAGCAAACTTTCAGATTCGTCCTACACCTGAAGAACTCCGAGAACAGAATCAGCTGATCCTATCCGTGCGACCTACCCCCGTGTCGACCCTTCGCGGCCGTCGGTTCGAAGTCGGAGCGCTTCTTGCGCGTCGCTTGCTTGCGTGCCGGGGCCGAGTCGCTGAGAGCCGAGTAGTCGTATTGATACTGGTAGCCGTAGCCGTAGCCGTAGCCGTACGTCCGGTTGCCCTTCTTCGCCGGCGCCAGGTTGATGACGACGCCAACACACTTCGAGTCGACCTGCTCGATGCGCTCGAGCGAGTGGGCGAGCTGGTCGCGGCTCGTCTTGCCATGCCGCACGACGGCGAGCATCCCGTCGGACTGCGCGGCAAGAAGCGCCCCGTCGGTGACCGGAAGCAGCGGAGGCGCGTCGAGCAGCACGATGTCGTAGGTCTCGCGCAGGTTGACGATGAGTTTTTCCATCGCCTGCGACTGGAGCAGCTCCGACGGGTTCGGCGGCCGTGGACCGCACGTCATCACGTCGAGACCGGTGTCGCCGTAGGTCTGCATGGCGTCCTCGTAGGCGACCTGCCCGATCAGGACGCTGGTCGTGCCGACCGAGCGTCGAGGCCGAGCCGGTCGGCGATCATGGGTCGCCGCAGGTCGCAGTCGACCAGGGCCACTCGCTGGCCGGCCATGGCCAGCGTGATGGCCAGGTTGGTGACGGTCGTGGACTTGCCCTCACCGGGCAGCGAGCTGGAGATGACGAAGACACGGTGCCCGTGGTCGACCTCGACGAACTGCATGTTGGTGCGCAGCACTCGAAAGGCTTCAGCCCACGGGGTCGACTCGGCCAGGGCCACTGCCGGGCTCCTTCTCGCACCGCCGCGGGATCGGTGTTGACGTGGCCGAGGATGGGGGCCGTCGTGACGGTCGCGACATCGTCGGACGACGAGATCGACGTGTCGAGCAACTCTCGCAGGACGGCAAGTCCGACTCCGAGAAGAAGCCCGAAGCACGACTCCCAGGACAAGGTTGCGCATCGGCTGCGGACTCACCGGCGAGTTGCTCACCACCGCGTTGTCGACGATGCGCGCCGTCACCAGGGACTCGGTCTTGCTGTCCGGGATGCTTGAGCTGACCGCCAGGTCGCTGAGCGCTTCCGCATAGCCTTGAGCGATGTCGCGGGCCAACACAGGATCGGGGTCGGTCGCGGTGAGCACGATGTTGGAGGTCTCGGGCGTGACTGCCGCCGAGATGGCCGCCCGCGCCTCCGCGGCGGCCACGTCGCCGCCGAGATTGGCTGCGACGACCTCGGAGAGGTCCCGGGTCTTGACGAAGTCCACGATGGAGGTCACCCGCTGCGTGGCGAACAGATTGCCCGAGTAGGCCGAGGAGGGATCACTGCCGGCCGTGGCCGAGACGAACACCATGGCTCTCGACGAGTACAGCGGTGTCGCCTGGATCGTGAGCAGAAACGCGACACTGATCGTGACGGTCAGCGTGGCCAGCACGATCTTCCACCGTCGGCGGATCGTCTGCCAGTAGTCCCTCAGTTCCACTCGGCCGTCCATTCAGTCGTGGGTCATCGATCCTCGTCGAGGATTGTCGTCGAGGGTCACAGTAGTCGCCAGTCTCAGTCGATCCGCCTATACATCCGAATGCCCGATGGCTGGAGCTGGCCCGGCGGTAGCAGGACGAGGGCTTGCTCGACGGCCCCAGGACTAGACGGTTAGCCGGAAATCTCAATCTGATCCGAGATAGGGGTAGTTGCGCTCCCCCCGGTTGTGCTTGACTGTGTCTCGACCTGGACTCGTGACCCATTCCGTGGGGGAGTAACAAAATGAAGAAACTGTTCGTCGGCGTGATCGCCGCATTCATGCTGGCGGCGAGTCTCGTCGCCGTGTCTGGTGGCACCGCGACTGCAGCCGGCAGGTGCGGCTACGGGGCGTGCATCCCGACCGACACCCAGATCAAGGCCTTCTCGCCGAAGCCTCGGAGGCTGCGTGCGAAGGCTTCGGTGAGCGCGGGCAACGTCCGCGTCAACCAGGGCCGTATCAAGATCCAGGTCAAGGGCAACGGCAAGTACCGTCAGGTGATCGGCAGTGCGCCCAAGGTGAAGAAGACCTTCCGTATCCGCCCCGGCATCTACTTGGTGCAGGCCAAGTACATCCCTGGTCAGAGCCGTTTCAACCGCAGCGCCGAGTCGACCATCGTGACGGTCAAGGGCCGCCGTCGCTAGACATCTCGTTGATCGAGGGCCCGATGCGTCTGCATCGGGCCCTCGATCGTGTCGTCGCCAACTGACCCGACCGTCGGGCATCGTGTGTTGAAGGGAACTGCCGGGTGCCGATCCGTCGCCTCGTCCTGCTCGTCACTCGCGGGACTGGTCCTGGCGGGCGCTGCGTTCACTCTCTGGCAGGGGTATCAGGTCCAGCGTGACCTCACCCGCGCCGAAGCGAGCGTCGACCGCACTCCGGAGCCGCCCTGAGCGTCGACGATCCAACAGCCCGGGACCGGGCGATCTCGGATCTCCAAGTCGCCGCGGCCTCGGCGGCGGACCGCACCGGCGGGGCGTGGTGGGGGCTGCTCACCCACACACCCTTCTTCGGTGACGACGCGCATGGCTTGCAGGTCTTGGCGCGTACGCTGTCGCTGGTGTCCACCGATGGGGTGGCACCTATGGCAGAAGGCGTCGACAGACTGGATCAGCTGAAGGTGGGTGACCGGGTCGATGTCGATGCTGTCGTGTCACTTCAGACGCCTCTGAGTCGCGCGAGCCAGGTGTTTTCTGCTGCGGCAACCGACGTCAACGGCGTCGATTCCTCGGGCTTCCTAGGGTTCCTCGAGCAGCGGTACGACGAGTACGCCGAGCAACTCGACAAGCGCTGCTTCCAGCCTGCGCGCTGCCGACACTGCCGCACAGGTACTTCCGAACATGGTGGGAGCCGACGGCCCGCGCGACTACCTGCTGCTCTTCCAGAACAACGCCGAGATCCGAGCGACCGGAGGAATGCCCGGCTCGTGGGCGCGCATCCACGCCGAGGATGGGCGGATCGACATGGTCGAGCAAGGCACGGCCGGCGACTTCCCCACAGCTGATGAGCCGGTCGTCCCGCTGACGGATGCCGAGGTAGCCGTCTACGGGGAGGAGTATGGCCAGTTCTTTCAAGACCCCGGCTTCGCCCCAGACTTCCCCCGGGCCGCGGAGCTGTGGAACGCGCACTGGGAGCGACGATTCCCAGGTACCGACCTGGATGGTGTCCTCGCGTTGGATCCCGTGGGCATGTCCTATCTCCTCACCGGGACCGGGCCCGTGAAGGTCGAGGGGCGAGTTCTCACGAGCGAGAACGTGGTCGAGGAGTTGCTGAGTCGGCCCTACCTCGAGCTCGATTCCGCGGCGCAGGACGCCTTCTTCGAGGCATCTGCCAGGGCAATCTTCGAGGCTGCCACCGGGGACTTGGCGTCGCCCGTCAACTTCTTGGAAGGCTTCCAGCGCGCAGCGAGCGAGGGGCGGTTCCTCGTGGCGCCCTTCGATCGAACCGACGCCAGAAGGCTGGACGACAGCCGTGTGCTCGGAGGGCTGACCGGGGACGATGGGAAGACGCCGCACGTGGACATCGGGGTGAACGACGCCACCACCTCCAAGATGTCCTATTACTTGCGCTACCGGGCCACCGTCGAATCCGTCTCGTGCGAAGCCGGTCGCCAACAACTTTCCGGGCGGATGACGTTGGGTCAGACCATCTCGCCCAGCGAGGCCGCAAAGCTGCCCGCGTCGGTGACTGGCCCAGGCGACGAAGTCACCGAGCCGGGCGCGCAGACGGTGCTGGTGCGTATCTACGCGCCCTACGGAGGCTCGATCGACGACCTGATGATCGATGGGCGGCGAGTGACGCCGAGCGAGAACGACATCCAGTTGGACGGGCGGCAGGTGATCACCGTGGTTGCGCAGATCTCGACCCGGGACGATGTCGTGGCAACCTGGACCATGGAGTCCGGCGAAGGACAGACCGCTGACGGCCGGGTGGGCGTGACGCCTGGGGTCGTCCGAGGCGCCATGGACTATTCGTTCGACACTTCCTGTGAGTGACGCACGGGTTCTTGGCCGGGCCGCCTGCCTGTTGGTTCGACGGGCTGATGCCCTAGACGCTGGCCACCGCCACCGCCACCGCCACCGCCACCGCCACGCCCCGTGACCGTCTACAGTCCGCTGTGCTACGGCCACGTCTGTCAGACCAGCGGAGACAGGCCGGACTGGTTGGAACGAAAGCCGTAGCGGCTCTGGGGCAGGACCAAACCTTCTCCACGTCAGGTGCGCTGAAAGCACGACGCCCTCGGTGATCGCTAGCGATCGAGCCCGATGCCGAATCAACTCAGCCTGCCCCAAGTCGCCCGCTTCGCAACTACGGAGCGGCCCTGCCGGAACAACTAGTTTCAGAGTATCGTGCCGGACACTCCGCTGGAGCGAAGCTCGCCAGCATCTAGGCTTCAGGCCAGCCGTCGCCGCTGGCGACACGTCGGGACACGAAAGTAGGACGCAAAGTCGTGACTTCACTGTCAGTCGCTCAGCAGGCGACAGTCCTGGTGACAGGAGGCACTGGCTCGTTCGGATCGACCATGGTCCGTCGCCTGCTCGATTCCGACGTCCGAGAAGTACGCGTCTTCAGTCGCGACGAGCTCAAGCAGGACGACATGCGGCGTTCTCTGGCTGACAGCCGAGTGCGTTTCTACTTGGGCGACGTGCGCGATTTCGAAAGTGTTGATCGAGCGACTCGCGGTGTCGATTTCGTGTTTCACGCGGCAGCGTTGAAGCAGGTGCCGTCCTGTGAGTTCTTCCCGTTGGAGGCGGTGCGCACCAACGTGCTCGGTTCGGCGAATGTGATCGAGGCGAGCAATGCCAACGACGTCGGCAGTGTGGTGTGCCTCGGCACCGACAAGGCTGCCTACCCGGTCAACGCCATGGGCATGAGCAAAGCCATGATGGAGAAGGTGGCGCAGGCCTTCGCCCGCAACAACCCCTCAGCTCGTACGACGGTGTCGACCGTCCGGTACGGAAACGTGATGATGTCGCGTGGCTCGGTGATCCCCCTCTTTGTCGAGCAGGTGCGCGCGGGAGCCGTCATGACGCTCACCAACCCAGCAATGACCCGCTTTCTGATGTCCCTCGATGACGCGGTCGCGCTGGTGGAACACGCCTTCGTCCAAGCCCGACCCGGTGATCTCTTCATTCGCAAGGCGCCGGCCTGCACGATCCAGACGCTGGCCGAGGCTGTGGCTGCCGCGCTCGGTCTCGAGCCCAAGATCCAGGTCATCGGCACCCGGCATGGCGAGAAGCTCTACGAGACGTTGGGCACCCGAGAGGAACTGGCAAGGTCAGAAGATCAAGGGGATTACTTTCGCGTGGCGGTCGATGCGCGAGACCTCAACTACGGTCAGTACTTCGACGAGGGAGACACCCAGCAGTCAGACGGTGACGACTACCATTCACACAACACCCAACGGCTCGACGTCGACGGCGTGGTGGGCCTCTTGGAGGGTCTCCCCGCGTTCCGGGCTCTCCGCGACGGTCGTCGATGAGCCGCATCTTGGCCATCCACCGCTACTACTGGCCGGACACTCCGCCCTACGCCTCGATGCTGCGGGCCATCACGCGTGCGTGGACCGACAAGGGGCACGAGGTCGACGTGCTCACCAGTCAACCGTCGTACAAGACCGAGACCAGCGCGAGTCCACGTCCTCCGACTGAGTGCGTCGACGGAGTGACCGTGCGACGTCTCGCCATGCGCCCGGACAGGTCATCAGCGGTGCGCCGGGTGTTCAACGTCGCGTGGTTCCCGTGGATGGTGGGCCTCAAGCTCCTGTTCGGTCGGCGCTACGACGTCGTGATGTGCTCAACCGCTCCTCCGGTGGTGCTCGGCTGGGTCGTCTCTGCGGCGGCGAAGGCTCGCGGGGCGCAGTTCGTGTACCACTGCATGGATCTGCACCCCGAGATCGGTCGCCTGTCCGGTGAGTTCGCAAACCCGGCGTTCTATCGCCTTCTGGCCCGGATGGAGCTGGCGACCTGCCGTCGAGCAGCCGCCATCGTCGTCCTCTCCGACGACATGCTCGAGGCCGTCGCCGCTCGCGATCACGATCTGCGTGCACGCACGCTCGTGCTGACCAACTTCGAGCTCCCCGATTACGACGACGGCTCCGACGCGCCGTCTCCCCTGGCGGCAGACCCGTCACGCCTCCGCATCGCCTTCACCGGCAATGTCGGGAGATTCCAGGGGCTGGAGACGATCATGCGCGCAGTTCTGGGCGACGATCCGCTGCTAGACGGTATCGAGCTCGTGTTCATGGGAGACGGGGCCGCCAAGTCGTCGCTCGAGGAAGTCGTCGCACTCGCCCCGGAGCACATACGTCGACGCGTCGTGTTCTTGCCGCACGGTGCGCCGTCCGCCGCGCGTGCCCTCCTCGCAACCAGCGATCTCGGACTCGTCAGCCTGACCCCTGAGGTCATCCGCTACGCCTACCCCAGCAAGATGGCGACCTACCTGGGTGCCGGACTGCCGGTCCTGGTCGCGGTGGAGGCGACGAGCGCCATGGCCCAGATCGTCACCCGAGCCGGGGCTGGCCACGTGATCCCCACCGCCACCATCGCGGAGGCACGTAGCAGCGTGCTGAGGATCCTGAGGCATCCCGAAGACCTCTCGGTGGCCGCCTCCCGCGCCACCGCGCTGTGGATCGAGAGCTTCTCCGCGGAGCGCCTGCTGCCACGGTGGGTGGAGCTGGTCGACGACGTGACCGGCCGGGCCAACGACCGGACCGCGTCGTGACATCGACGGGCGACGTCGTGATCATCGGGGCACCCCGCTCAGGCACCAACATGCTCCGGGACGTACTGACCTCCCTGCCCGAGTTCACCACCTGGCCCTGCGACGAGATCAATCCGATCTGGCGGCACGGCAACCGCGACCACCAGTCAGACGAGCTTGACGCGGCACAGGTGACTCCGGCAGTACGACGATTCATCCACCGGCGGTTCGACCACGTGCGAAAGGGCTCACCTGCCGGTCGAGTGGTCGAGAAGACCTGCGCCAACTCGTTGAGAGTGGAGTTTGTGCGGGCGGTGATGCCCGACGCCCAGTACGTGTTCATCACCCGTGATGGACTCGACGCAGCGCCGTCGGCGGTCGAGCGCTGGCATGCTCCCCTCGATCTGGGATACACCGCGGCGAAGGCGCGGTTCGTTCCCCCGAGCGACGTGCCGTACTACGGCTGGCAATTTGCCAAGTCGCGGTTTCGACGTGCCACCCGCACCGGAGGCACTACGGGCTGGTGGGGCCCGCGCCTGGACCACGCTGTCGACCTGCTCGATGCCCACCCACTCGACGAGGTGGCCATGCTGCAATGGAAGCGATGCGTGGCGAGCTCGCGCCGAGGCCTGGCAGACCTCGGCCCCGACCAGGTCCACCATGTCTCCTACGAGACCTTCGTGGCAGATCCGGTGCGGGAGATCGAACGGCTCCTCAGCTTCCTCTCCGTCAGCAACGAAGACAGTATCGAGCTCGTTCGGGGAGTCTCGGCCAAGAGTGTCGGGAAGGGACGCAGCGGCATGACGGAGGGGCAGAGGAGCAGGCTGGGCAGCCTGGCCTCGGCCGAGCTGGAGGTGCTTGGCTATGACACGGTCTGAGATATCTCCGGCTGGTCTTAGCCCGCGTCAGGAGTTGGTGAAACGCGGCTTCGATCTCGTCGTGGGCACGCTGTTGCTCACTCTGACCGCACCGGTGATGGCGATAGCCTGGATCCTATCGACGCTCGACACCCGGCGAAACGGCCTTTTTGTCCAGACCCGGGTCGGCCGGGGAGGCCAGACTTTCGTCATGTTCAAGATTCGAACCATGCGTTCGACAGGGGGTAGCACCGTGACGACGGCCACTGACCCGAGGATCACGGCGGTGGGTGCGCTACTGCGAAGGTTGAAGCTCGATGAGTTGCCCCAGCTGGTGAACGTGATCCTGGGCCAGATGAGCCTCGTTGGACCCCGGCCCGACGTGCCCGGTTTTGCGGATGAGCTGGAGGGCCCCGACCGCATCGTGCTCAGCGTGCGGCCCGGGATCACCGGTCCGGCAGCCGTCGCATTTCGACACGAGCAACAACTCTTGGCCAACGTCGAGGATCCAGATGCCTACAACAGGGATGTGATTTGGCCGGCCAAGGTCGAGTTGAACCGGGCGTACGTGGAGCACTGGACCTTCGCCAGCGACGTTCGCTGGATCCTGGGCACCGTGACCTCGATCTTCACGCCATCCTCAGACGCCGAGAACGGCAGGAGCCTGTGACCGAGAGAGGGCGACGCGTCCTGATGTCGCCGCCTGATGTCGGCGCAGAGGAGGAAGCCGCTGTCGTCCGGGCTCTCCGGTCGGGTTGGGTTGCGCCGACCGGGCCAGAGGTGACGGCGTTCGAGGACGAGCTTGCCGAGCGCTGCGGGGTCGAGAACGCCGTAGCGACGACCTCCGGTACGGCGGCGTTGCACCTGGCTCTCCTGGGTCTGGGCGTGCGGCCCGGCGATACGGTCCTGGTGCCGACGTTGACCTTCGTCGCCAGCGCCAGTGCGGTCGTGTACACGCGGGCTGATCCTGCCTTCATCGACGTAGGCGAGGACGGAAACCTTGAGCCCGAGGCTGTCGACATGGCAGTCCGAACGCTGCGCCGAGAAGGACGCAATGTCGCCGCAGTCATGAGCGTCGACCTGTTGGGGCGCTGCGCGGACTATGACGGGCTGGAGGCCGTCTGTCGCGCCCTCGAGGTGCCGCTGCTCGAGGACGCCGCCGAGGCTCTCGGTGCCAGCTACCAGGGGGACGGTCGGACCGAGCCGGCGGGTTCCTTCGGCGATGCCGCGGCTCTCTCCTTCAACGGCAACAAGATCATGACGACGAGCGGTGGCGGGATGCTCTTGACGAACGACCGTGATCTGGCCGACCACGCTCGCTTCCTGAGCACCCAGGCTCGCGAAGCGGTTGCTCACTACGAGCATCACGAAGTCGGCTACAACTATCGAATGAGCAATGTGCTGGCTGCCTTGGGTAGGGCGCAACTGGGCAGACTCGACGCCATGCTTGCCCGACGCAAGAACATCAGGCGACGCTACGCGGACCTGGTGTCGCAGTGGCCGGGAGTGGAGGTCTTTCAAAGCTCGGAGCCTGGCAACGACAACTGTTGGCTCACAGCGCTGGTCATCGACCCAGACGTGGCCCGCGTTACCCGCGACCAGGTCCTGGCCGGCTTGGAGGCCCGAGACATCGAGGCGCGGCCCCTGTGGAAGCCCATGCATCTCCAGCCCGTGTTTCAGCACGCCCGGCACTTTTCGCTCGGTCACAGCGAGGTGCTCTTCGAGCGGGGGGTGACCCTGCCCAGTGGTTCGGTGCACGCCGACGAGACGATCGAACGCGTGTGTGCTGCCTTGACTGAGATCGTGGAGGCATGACATGACGCTCGGGACCGTCGCCATCACAGGCGGCCACGGCTTCCTGGGCTGGCATCTTGCGTGCCAGTTGCGGGCGGTCGATGGCATCGAGCCGCACCGGTGGGGTCGGGCCGAGCTCCGGTCGCCGGACCTGGCTGACTCGATCGCCGGGGTCGACACGATCTTCCACACCGCCGGCGTCAACCGGGCTGACACCGCCGACGCGGTCGAGCAGGGCAACATCGAAGCGGCCCATCTGATCGGCGATGCGGTCAAGGCTGCCGGGCGGCCGGTGAGGATCGTCTTCTCCAACTCGACCCAGGCCGACGGTGACTCGCCCTATGGCCGCGGCAAGCGCGCGGCTGCCGAGATCCTGCGTGACGCCGCGGCGGCCGTGGGGGGGTGGGCCACCGACGTGCTCCTGCCCAATCTCTTCGGCGAGCATGGTCGGCCCTCGTACAACTCTTTCGTGGCTACGTTCGCTGACGCGATCGCACACGGCCGGTCCCCAGTCGTCGAGCAGGACCGCGAGATCGGGCTGCTTCATGCTCAGCGGGCCGCGGAGATCCTGAGATCGGCAGCGCTGGCAGGCGCGCAGACGACGATGCGCCCTCAGGGCAGTCCGCTAGCCATCTCCAGCGTGCTCGAGCGCTTTCGCCATTTTCACTCGCTGTACGACGTACGCGGCGAGGTCCCGGACCTCAGCGACGACCTCGATGTCGATCTCTTCAACACCTACCGTTCCTACGCGTTCCCGCGATTCTTCCCTATTCGTTCGACCGTTCATGAAGACCAACGAGGACGGTTGTTCGAGACGGCGCGGGTCCACGGCGGCGGTGGTCAGTCATTCATGTCGACGACGGTCCCCGGCGCGACGCGCGGGGATCACTATCACCTGCGCAAGGTCGAACGATTCTTCGTGGTGCAGGGCACCGCTCGTATCGCTATGAGGCGACTGCTCCATGATGAAGTCGTGACTTTCGATCTGTCGGGTAGTCAGCCCAGCTTCGTGGACATGCCGACGCTGTGGACCCACAACATCACGAACATCGGTGGCGACGAGCTGGTGACGATGTTTTGGTCCAACCAGCTGCTGGAACCAGACAATCCGGATCAGTATCCCGAACCGGTGACGGTGGCGGCGCTGTGAAAGTGATGACGGTGGTGGGCACGCGCCCGGAGCTCATCCGGCTGGCGAGGGTGATCGACCGGCTCCAGTCCACGGTGGACCACGTCTTGGTGCACACCGGGCAGAACTACGACAGGTCGCTCAACCAGGTGTTCTTCGACGACCTGAGGCTCCGAGAACCGGACCACTATCTGGGTGTCGACACCACAACGCTCGGCTCGGTGTTGGGGGGGACCCTGGTTGGTGTGGAGCGGCTGATCGAGCAGGAACGCCCCGACGCAGTCCTGGTGCTGGGTGACACCAACTCGTGCATAGCAGCGGTGATGGCCAAGAGAATGCGGGTTCCGGTCTACCACATGGAGGCAGGCAACCGTTGCTTCGACGAGAACGTTCCCGAAGAGACGAACAGGCGTCTTGTCGATCATGTCGCAGACTTCAATCTGGCGTACACCGAACACGCGCGCCGCAACCTCTTGGCAGAGGGGATGCACCCGCGGCGGGTCATCGTGACCGGTTCTCCCATGCGGGAGGTGCTCGATCACTACCGTGCGGACATCGACAATTCGAGGGTTCGGGAGCGCTTGGGTCTCGAAACGCGCGGCTACTTCCTGGTCAGCGCACACCGGGAAGAGAATGTCGACTCACCCAGTCGACTTCGCGCTCTGCTGGACTCCTTGTCGTGTGTGCACCGGCGATGGGGGTTGCCGATCGTCGTCTCGACGCATCCCCGGACGCGAAAGCGACTCGCAGTCGAGGGCGCCGAGTCCCTCGACGGCATCCACTTCATGGAACCGTTCGGTTTCCACGACTACAACCGACTGCAGCTGGATGCGGCGTGTGTGCTCTCGGACAGCGGAACCATCGCTGAGGAATCGTCGATCCTCAACTTCCCCGCAGTGACCCTCCGAGAGTCGATTGAACGACCGGAAGCACTCGATGCGGGCGCGATCATGATGGTGGGCGTGGCCTCATCTGATGTGCTTCCAGCGGTCGAGATAGCCATGCGGGACATGCGTGAGCGCGAGGCGCCAGGGCCGTTCTCCCCGGACCCAGCGCTCCCTCAAGGGTATGAAGTGACCAACACCAGCTCGCGCGTGGTGCGATTCATCATCTCGACCGCGTCGCGACACCATGCTTGGGCTGGCATCAGGCAGGGCTTGTGAGGAGGGGGACAAGCGTGCAGCCGCATCGATCCCTGGGGGGCACCGCTGTCGAGGCGAGCCTGCAACAGGCAGGCTTCGACCTCGGCATCCCTTCTGGGATCGCCTTGGTGGAAACGGCACGCCCACGACGTCACCCTTACGAAACCGTTCTCGCTCAGAGCGCATGGAACGTCGTGCCGCCGTCGGAGTTCCGCTCCCGCCTGGTCGACTACCCCGCACGCATGTGGACGCGCTTTCTCTCTCGGCGGGCAGTCGCGAGGATCAACCTCGTGCGGGCGAAGCGAGTGGTCTGTCTGACCGAAGCGATGGCCGAGCTTTGCGCCCCGCTGAGCAACCACGTCGAGGTCGCCCCGGTGACCGTCCCGCTCGATTTCGTGCGGACCTCCGAGCCGGCGTCCCCGCTGCCAGACGGAACGATGCTGGTCCCAGGGACCGTCACGTGGTACAAGAATCCCCAGGCGGCCCTCGACCTGTTCCAGGCATCTCCCGGCGCTTGGAGGCGAGTGCTCTACGCCGGCCGTGACGACGGGTCAGGATGCTGGCGCGGTGTCTGCGAAGCTGCCCGGTTGCGAGGTATCCCAGTCGAGCGTCAGGTCATGGACCGGCCCACCATGATGTCGGCCTGCACCACGGCCGCTGCCGTTGTGGTCGCAAGCAAGATGGAGAGCCTGAGTTTCTCGTTGGCGGAGTCCTTGCTGCTGGCGCCAACGGTCTATGCCTCGAGAATCCCTGCGCACCTCGAGGTGGCGGGTCGGCTCGGACGGGAACCGCACTGGATCGATCGCCCTGTTGAGGGTCCACGTGAATCAGCAGGTCCTCAGAACGTCGAGCAGGAGATCGCGGCGTCGTGGCGGGCCTTGGGTCACACGTTGGGGCTGGCCCAGGGCCGGGCGTCCGTGGAAGGACTCGGATGACGCCGACAGCCGTGGTCCGGAGCCGAGCCCGGTCTCTCGCGCGACACGCCGCGCTCGACGTGCTCGGCCTCCTGGACACGGCCACTGGGTCTCAGCGCCAGGACCTGACCCGACCTCGAGTGCACTTTCCTTACCTGCACAGCGTCCCGGCTCACGAAGAGGAACGATTTCGAGCTCTGCTGTCGGATCTTCGCAGGACCCACGAGTTCATTGGCTATTCTGACGCCGTAGACCGCGTGCTTCGTGGCGATATCGATCGGCCCTACATGGCGTTCAGCTTTGACGACGGATTCGCGTCCAACACTCGTACTGCGCGCATCCTAGAAGAGTTTGACACCCGGGGCTGTTTCTTCGTCGCCACGCGTTTCATCGGCACCCCCACCGTGGAGAAAGCGCGAGAGCTTTTCGGTTACTCCGAAGGAATCGACGAGCCAGCGATGACGTGGACAGATCTGGAGTCGCTCCTCAGTCGTGGCCATGAGATCGGCAATCACACCATGCGCCACCGACCGCTCAGCCATCTTCCGCCAGATCAGGTGATCGAGGAGATTGCGGGCGCAGCCGAGAACCTCCGAGGGCACCTGGGCCAGGTCGACCACTTCGCCTGGCCGTTCGGCCGGTATTCTCATTTCTCCCCCGTCGCCCGCGACGCAGTCTTTGCTGCAGGTCACCGCAGCTGCGCGTCCGCGGAGCGGGGCAGCCATGTGCCAGATTTCTCTGGGTCACCAAGCACACTGTGCCTTCGGCGAGACCATCTGATGACTCGGTGGCCGCTTGCTCACAGTCGTCGCTTCCTTGCCAAGAGCGCCAAGCACGCTCGTGCAGGCGATCAAGGCTTCCCCGCGGACTGGGACGTCGAGCAGTGAGACGGCCCGACTTCTTGGTCATCGGAGCCCAGAAATGTGGAACGACCACGCTCTACCACGACCTCGCGTCACACCCTGACGTCTTCCTGAGCGAGAAGGAGAGCGCGGGTCTGCTACGACACGATGTTGGCACGGTCGCCGGCCTTCGCGCCTACACATCGCTGTTCGAACGTGCCGCTGACACCATGACGGTCGGCGAGGTGGCCACGGACTACAGCATGCTTCCGGCTAGCGACGCTGCTGGCCGAGCTCGCGGACTTCCACCGGGCGACCTCAAGATCATCTACATCGTCCGCGACCCCATCCAGCGGATCATCAGCCACCATCACCATCACCTGACGGCCGGACTCGTTGGCCCAGACATCGATCGAGAAGTCCGAGCATTCGCACCGCTGGTCGACAACAGCCGTTACGCCTACCAGTTGCGGCCCTGGCTCGACCTGGTGGGTCGTGAGCGCGTGCTGGCGATCCGATTCGAGGACTACATGGCGGACCGGCGCACCGGTGCTGCGCAGGTTCAAGCGTTCCTCGGCCTTTCCCAGCAGCCCGTCCGGGCGCCGGAACAGGCCTTCAACACAGCTACCGACAAGCGAATGGCCAAGGGGCTTTGGCGTCGCTTCGGCTCCTCGTCCCTTTACCGATCGGTATTGCGTGGCCTCATGCCACGGCGCGCCCGAGCGAGTTTGTTGCGCCGGTTGCTTCCACCACCGCCCCCTCGACCAGCACCTCCGTCGGCGGCCACCCGGATCTGGTTGTCGCAAACCTTGCAACCAGAGGTTGATGAGCTTGCCCGGCTGCTCGGCACCGAGACCTGGTGGGACCTCGAGCGCCCCCCTGGCAATCAGCTCGTGAGAGAGGGGTCGGGGTGAAGGGCTTGATGCGCGTCGTACCCGTGCTCTGGGTGGAGGCGGCGGCGAGGTTGGCGGGGTGGGCTGTGGGGATCTTTCACCCGAGCGGTTCCTTCAAGATGGAACGGATCGTACGAGGCGCCTACTGGTCGCGACGCTTGTCCGGCCATGGGCTCTGGATAGGGCGCGGTGTGCAGTTCGAAGGCGACCGGATTCGGCTCGGACGCCGAGTTCGCCTGTACGACGGCGGACACTACGTGACGGGGCGTAGCGGTTGGATATCGATTGGAGATGACACCCACATCTCGCGAATGTCTATCGTCTCCGGGCTGGGAGGAGTCGACATCGGCCGGGGGTGCGCCATCTCGTCACACGTCGCGATCTATTCGGTCACGGCCGACACGAAGGCATCGCAGATCGCTCGCGCGGAACGGGTGAAAAGTACCGTGACACTGGGCGACAATGTCTACGTCGGTGTGGGGGCGAAGATCATCCCCGGGGTCACCATTGGTGACAATGCCGTGATCGCCGCGGGTGCGGTGGTCATCCGGGATGTCCCGCCCGGACACCTCGCGCGCGGGGTGCCGGCAAGCACGTCGCCGGTGACAAGGCGCTCTACTGCCTCTGACGCCTCAAGGGGAGAAGATTGACCAAGCCACGCCACTCCAGCGGAATGCGGCCCCGCATCATCCGCACGAGCAAAGAGATCGGGCGCCACGTCCTGTACCGACTCGGCGTCAAACGCAAGATTGGCTATCTGGAGCCGTCTCAATCCGCCGAGCGGTTCGCCCGCATCTATGACGAGCGCGCGTGGGCGCATGGGCAAGACGACGTCCCCGGGTCAGGTGCAGGCAGCAGTCTGGAAGCCACCACCGCTCTTCGCGACCAACTGCCCGCTCTGCTCGACAGCCTCGGCAGCAGGACGCTGCTCGATCTGGGATGTGGTGACTTCACGTGGATGCGCCACGTGTCGCTGCGACAGGCATACGTCGGCGTCGACATCGTGGAATCGGTTGTCGAGGATAACCGTAGGCGCTACGGAACTGCAGGCCGCGAGTTCATTGCGGCCGACGCGACATCGGAGCCGCTGCCCAGTGCGGATACCGTGCTCTGTCGCGAGGTGCTCTTTCACCTGGGTTTCGAGGATATCCGGAAGCTGCTGACCAATGTGCTTTCCACAGAACGCGAGTGGTTCATCACCACGACGGACTCCATCACCCTCTTCAACAGTGATATCGAGACGGGCGACTTCCGTTTCCTCAACCTGCGAAAGGCGCCGTTCCGGTTTGGCGAGCCAGTGGCGGTTCTTCGAGATCCGGGCGTGGCCGAGAGTCGCGTCCTCGGAGTCTGGGCTGCCGCAAGCATCGCGAAGGCGATGGGGATCTCCGTGTCATCGTGACGTCAGTCGTCGAGGGTGTTCCCCCAGGTCGAGTCCGCCTCGTAGCCGAGCAGGCGCAGCTCGCGGCCCGCGTAATTCTCGAACACGTCGCTGGCCTCGCGCGTGAACGCGTTTCGCCAGTCTCCGACAATGCCCTTGCGAAGCTCGTTGGCTCGGTCCTCCGCTCCGGGAACGCGACCGCTCAGGATGGCGAAGTCGTTGCGTTCTGCCGCATAGACGACTCTGGTGCGGTCGGCCTGCTCGTTCAGCATTCGCGTCATCAGGTCGTCGAGCGCGCCGACGGTGTCGGACTTGAGCGCCTCGTAGGTGACGGGAAAAACCAGGTCTCGGGGGTCGCCGAGCCAGTCGTGCACGTGCCCTGGCCAGGTCCGATGCATGAACGAAGGCTTGGTGAATTCGGCCTCCAGGAAGCGCGGCAGGTTGCCACGCACATCCTGAGGGTCGAAGCCGGAGCCGAAGAGGTAGTCGTACCGCCGCCGCAGCTTGGCAGCACTATGCGGGTGGCGATTCTCGGCCATCGACTTGGTCTGGTGGAAGTACAGCGAGACCATCACGTCTCGGCCGTCGCGCGTGATGTACGCCGTGGCAGGCAGCCCGGGGTGGTAGTCCCAGTGCGCGTGCACCACCGACCTCATGGCGATCGGGAGCGCGTAGTTCTGAGGGTACGGCACACCGAGATAGCTGCTCATCAACTTGCAGAGCCATACTGTTCCGGACTTCGGGAAGCCGCAGCCGATCCACATCGGGAAATGGTCGCCCCAACGTCGCGCAATGAGTTCGGTCGCGCGGGACGACAATCGGCGCAACTGCTCTTCCAGGGCGTGGCCGTTGAGCTTTCCATGACGTGTCATCGTTCCTCGAACCTCGGGCTGGCGCTGGTCGGCGGGGTCGGCGACCGTCACTCCTGGTCGCTGCGGCACGATACCCGGCGTTCCCATCGGGGGTGGGCATGCGGACGTTGAGCATGCGTCGAAACTTCGCCTGGAGCCTGGTGGGCAACATTGTCTACAACCTTACTCAGTGGCTGCTCCTGGTAGCGCTCGCTCGACTGGGCAGTCCGGTAATGGTGGGGCAGTTCGCGCTGGCACTCGCGGTTTCGGCTCCGGTGTACCTCACGATCGGTCTCAACCTTCGAGCGGTGCGAGCCACTGATGTCAGACGAGTCTATGACACCCGGGAGTACCACAGACTTCGGTTGATGCTCAACGCGCTCTCACTCATGGTCACCGTCGTGATCGGCTTGGTCATCGGGCTTCGTGGCGAAGGTCTCGCCGTGCTGGCCATCGTCGGGCTGGGGAAGGCGACCGAGGCGACCAGCCAGACCCTCTACGGCTACTTCCAGGTCCGGGAGCGGCTCGATCTCGTGGCGCGTAGCCTGCTCCTTCGCGCGGCCATCGGAGCCGCAGGGTTCGTGAGCGTCCTTTACATCACGCGCTCGCTTCCGGGTGCTTGCGCGGGGCTTCTGGGCGGATGGTTGTTGACGTACCTTCTCCACGACGCGCGGCAAGAGCGGACTCTTCTGACTGAAGAGCCAGACGAGGGGCGTACGACTCATCGTCTGGGCATGCTGTCACTGGCGCGCAAGGCCGCCCCGCTCGGCATCGATGCCGGAGTCGGCTCCCTGGCAACCAACGCTCCGCGCTACACGGTGCAGGTCATCCTCGGCACTGCCCAGCTCGGTGTCTTCGCCAGCCTTGCCTATCTGGGGCAGGTCGTGTCCATGATCACCGGTGCCCTTGCAGACACCGCGATCAGTCGGTTGGCGAAGCTGGCCGACAGAGGTGATCGGACCGGCTTCAAGAGGCTCCTGGCACGACTTCTCGTCTTCGGGGCAGTGGTGGCGGTGGCGTCCGCTATTGCCGCCGCCACCATCGGCTCAACTGTGGTGACCTGGCTCATGGGTGCGGAGTACGCCGATCGGAGCGTCCTGGTCCTGGTCATGCTCGGAGCCGGGGCGGTTACCGTGCAACGTTGCCTGGGTCGTGGACTCCAAGCGCTCCACCGCTATCGCGACGTTCTGTGGGTCGACAGCGTCACCTTGCTGGCCACCGTGGTGGTCGGGATCGTGCTCATCTCGAGGTGGGGACTGGACGGGGCCGCCGCCACGTTGGGGCTTGGCTTTGCGTTTGGAAGTTTGTTCGCGATCCTGCGGCTACGGAAGGCGATCCTTTCGGTCGCCGTGCCCGCCTAGGCTGTGATCATGGCATCCAGACCGGCGCACGCGAAGGCTGCACACGACTCCATGGAGGACGGCAGCAGTGCGCGCTCGTACGAACCACTCCTAGCCCTTCCTCGACGCTATGGGGTCTGGGCGATGCTCTTCTGGTCGCTCGCCTTCCTGGTCGGGATCATCTGGTACTCCATCGACGTGGCCGGCTTCTGGTTCATGGTCGGCAGCCTTGCCGCACTCATCGTCTCACTACCGTTCGTGGTCGGTCGTAGTTACGACATCGTCTCTCCATGGTCCCTGATCGTCATTGCCGCCTACATCGGGTTTGCGGTCCGAGGTTTGTTCATCTCATTGGGCATCGAGGGATTGCGATCGATCGACGTGCTCTTTCTACTTGGACGGTCGCCTGGGTACTTCTATGGCGCTACGGCCATCTTCTTCCTCGGCCTGACGCTGTTGACTTTGGGCTATGTTGTGGGCCAGCGCCGCTCGCCCCAGCGAGTCGTCCCGTGGGCGACCAAGCCCACGATGAGTGGGGACCGCGTTGCCGCCGCTGTGCTGCTCTGCGCCTTCGTCGGCCTCGTGGCCTTCCTCTTGTACGCCCAAAGCACGGGTGGACTCTCGCTGTCTCGGATCTCGGCCAAGAGAACCGTCATCAATGGCGTCGATCTTGAGGCCAGCTATCAGAGTCACGGCGAATATCGGGCTTTGAACACGTTCTCCTCGATCGCTTTTTGGCTTCAGATCGCGTGGTACTCGCACAAGCGAGTTCCCCACGGCCCGCTGACAGCCCGAGGACTCTGGCTTGCTGCGCTGTTCGTCAACGCCGCCCTGCTTCCCGTCTACGCCAGCACGCGCGCTGACGTGGTCTATCTGGTGATGGGCGCGGTGCTTATCGAGTTCTGCTTGCGTGGCAGTGGTGTCCGACCACGTACGGTCGTTGCGGCGCTCGTGATCACGGTACTGGGCACCGCAGCGTTGTCGTCTCTGCGTAATCCAGATCAAACCCAAACCGGGGTTGACGTCTCTTGGCCAGTAGTCGCCGACACGTTCGTCCTGACGCGGACTTTCGCGGACATTCCAACAAGTGGTCACATCGTTAACGCAGTCCCTACACGACTCCCGTACGACAACGGGCGCTCGATTGCGGCGTGGTTCGTCGCGCCTGTGCCGCGAGCGCTGTGGCCCGGCAAGCCGCTGGTCTCGTCGGGACCCATCCTGGGGGCGGTGATCTATGGCAACACCGCTTCTGGGGTGCCCCCTGGGCTCATTGCGGAGTCGTACTGGAACTTCGGCCTGGCGGGAGTGCTTCTGTTGCCAGGACTCTTCGGGTTCGCGATCCGCCGCGTCAGCGACCTCTGGTCGCCGTGGGCCCGCAACAGTCCTCAGGCTGCGGTGCTGATGGCGATCGTGGCTGTGCGGCCCGGGATTGATGCCATGTCGAACTCCATAGGCTTTGCTCCGTTCAATCTTCTGCAGACATTGGTGTTCTTGGCGCCAGTGCTGTGGTTCGTGGGTGAGACCCGCACGGAGCCCTTTTCCGCACGCGAAAGGAGCTCCAAAGTTGTCCCAGCCGTCCGACGCGCCTAGGTCTAATAGACGGCGCGAATCGCCACTGCGCAAGCCCCCCTTTCGTCTGTCGCGAAAGATCTATCGCCTGATGCGGGGAGCCACTCGCATTCTGAGCGCCCCGGCGCGCCGACTACCCGAGGGTGCATCCAAGACGTTCGTGCGTAGGCTGCTTCTCAGAGTTCAACACTCGCTGCCCACGGAGCTCGCGGTCAATCGTGGCGACGTCGTGGTCCAGGTCGGAACGCCCAACCCGGCGACGGTGTTGAGGTTCTGTCGAGCGGTGGGAAGCGCCGGACGGTTGGTGGTGGTCGAGGCGATGCCGGACAACCAGGATCGTCTGAGAACAGCGATCGAGCACCACGGGCTCAGCAACGTCACCGTGATCGCAGCGGCCGCATGCAACGAGAACAGGGAGGGTGAGTTGGCCGTCTCTCCGTTCTGGGGAGATCACAAGATTCCACTTCGTGGAATCCGCATGGACAACGACCTGCGTCCGGAGAATGCCCAGATGCACAGTATTCCGGTGCGCTTCATCCGGCTGGACGATGAGCTCCCCAAAATCGGGGTGGCGCAGGTCGACTACCTGTCCGTGACGGTCAACGGTGCGGAGGCTGAAGTGCTTCGCGGTGCCGCCAAGATCCTCGCGGCATCGCCACGCGGCTCGCGCGTCTACGCGAAAGGGCACGCTCTGGACGAGGACGACCGCCCCATCCACCTTCAGAGCCGCGAGGTGATGCAGGGTCTCGGCTACCACTGCGTCATCACCCGGGGTGAGCCCTCGTCCACACTGGAGGAATCCTGGTTGTGGCGAGCTGGCGACCTCTATGCCTGGAAGGCATAGGCACTAGTGGTCCGCCCGGTTGGCCATCTGCCAGGACACGGCGGGTCGGCGCTCACCCTGGACACGTGCACCCGCAGACCCTCCGGGTGAAGCGAAGGGGGCCGCCTGGGCGACCCCCTTGCTTCTTTGCTCTCCCTCCGCAGCTCAGCAGCTGTTGCGGACCCGGCCGAGCCTCGTCCTCCAGGTGCCGTCAGGCGCGAAGTACTGGTTGGTGACCAGTGCTACCGAGCCCGAGGGGCACGAGCCGACGCTGTTGTACTCCGGTGCCACCGACGAGTAGTCCCCGAAACGGGTGTTGCTCGTGCTGCCTCCGACGGGACCGAATGTCAGACCGCCGAGCAGGGTGGTCCCGATTCCGTTGTGAACGGCATACACGGTGCGGGTCGCTACGTTGTTCGACGTGTCGGTGTAGGCCCAGCTCAATACCTGTCGGGTGGTCGTACCGTCACTCATGGCCGCGATCGAGGGGTTGAAGTCATCGCTCGTACCGGTCATGTAGGCGTTGTCGAAGTTGACGGTCAGGTTGCTGGGGTTCACGTTGCCCCAGTTGACCGTGGGGAAGCCCGCGATGTCGGCTCCATGCGCGAACCACAGCCGGTTGTCGAGCTGGCTGACCGCCCAACCGATGCGCCCGTCCAGTGGATCCAGGGTCGTGGCTGTGCCGGGCTGGTTGACCCGCCGAGAAGGAGCCGCCCAGTTGTACGGAGCGTCGCCGCGGAACTTCAGCGTGGAACTCCCCTCGCTGTTGATGAAGTAGTAGACCTTCATCACGTTGTTCGCGTCGTCCGGCGACAACAGGTAGGCCCGCGAGGAGTACTGGGTGGGGCGTCCGCTCATGATCGTCGGAGTCGTGTTGTAAGGCACCGCCGGCAACGAGGCACCCCAACCGAAGCCGTTGTACACGAGCGACTTCGGAACCGTGAACGCCGTCGAGTCGATGTAGCTCGAAGGGCCGAAGTTGTTGGACGTGTAGATGAACGCGTCTCGGGTCATGCCCACGCTGGGGTAGTCGATGATGCTGCCAGCAGGGTACGGGAAGGCGGCCTGGTAGATGTACCAACCCCCCTGCGGGTCACCGGTTTGGGAGTAGGCGAGCCACAGGAAGGGACCAGTCCTGTCGAGCGCCACGAGCGACCAGCGGTCCCAGGTTGGGTCATAGGTCACACGCGGGTCGGCCAATCCGTTGGTAGTCCCCAAGAACGTTGTCAGCGCCGTGTTCTGCAACAGCGCGCCGGCCTTGGTGAATATCGCGAGGCTCACGTTGACGGACTCGACGATGTGGTTGGGCCCGATGGCTGCATTGGGGTCGGGAGGCTGGCAGTTGCAGCTGGAGCCAGCGAGCGCGATTCCGTCGAAGCTGTTCTCGAGGATGTTGGGGGCGGTTGAGGCCGCGCTTCCTTTCGCGCCTGGCTTCTTGCCGGCCGACGCTTCACTGGGCAGATTGCTCCCGGTCGGTTGGCCGTTCTTCAGCCTCGTCCGGTGGTTGGCGCCCTTGGCCTTGGCGCCGTCCGAGGGCAGCGCTCCCAGCGTGACCGTCTTGGCGGGGCCCGACTTCAGCTTCCCGGTGCTGGCCACCTTGGTATCGCGGGCCTGCTGGCTCACCGCTGGTGCACTGACGGACTTCTCGCCGGCGGTGGCGGTGGCGGTGGCGGTGCTGAGCGAACTCAACGCCAACGCGGCGCTGGCGCAGGCAACAACAATGTAATTGCGTTTCATCTGAATTCCTCCATGTGGGTAGCCCTACAGGGCCTTGCCGAGTGCCGTGACTCGATCCCTGATGGGTTCATCCCCGCCGAGCCAGATGGCGCTCCGTTACCCACCCTGCCCACACCTCTTGGGCCATGTGAATAGCCCGCACGGGTCAGAGCCTCAGTTCCACACGGTATTCTAAGTCACCGACTCGGGCCTGATTCCGGGCCTGCGGAACTGGACGTGGTCGACCTGGGCGCTGGCATCGGCGGGGCGTAGCTGGATACGGTTCGGGGCCGTGCGGGCCGGAGCGGCTACGATCGAATCGGAGGTTGTTTCGACGGAGGGGATCGGACGGAGGGGATCGTATGACCCGCTTGTCAGGATCATGGGGAGTCCCCGCCAGCACTGGTATCAGCGCCGCACCATGAGGGTCGGGTCTCTGGTGGCCGTGGTGTGCTTCCTCGGAGTCGCGGTGTCGTGCGGGACCGAGCGCACGACGTCCACCGAGAGGTCCAATCCGAGCGAGCAGCTCGACTCTGACGTCATCGCAGTCTCCGAGTGAGCCAGTGGCATCCGGGCCAGAATCGACGGACGGCGGCGCTACGGCCATGGTTTCGATAGGTGGAATGGTACGACAGGCTCCGGGTTGCCCGAATGAGCCCGCCACAGGTGCCTGCCCTCCCTTCCCTGCGCCTGGTGCCAAGATCGAGATCGTCTCCGGATCACGGACGGTAGCGACGGTGACAACGGGGGAGGATGGCAGGTTCAGCGTCATCGTCCCTTCCGGCGCCTACCGCGTCGTCGCGCAGTTCGCCACCGGTGTGCCGCCCTCTCGCGACGAGGCATCGATCGTGGTGGGGACGGATCCCATCGACGTCACGCTCACCCTGGACAGCGGCATCCGCAGACCTTTGGGATGAGGCAGAGGGGGCCGCCTGAGCGACCCCCTCGCTCTCTGTGAAATCTCCCTCAAAGCTCAGCAGCTGTTGCGCACCCGGCCCGAGCCTCGTCCTCCAGGGGGACTGTCTGGTGAGGTCAGTCGTCGTTCACGATGGTCCCCTGGCCTTGATCGTCGGACAGGTCGGCGTGAATCGCGTTCGACAGGTTGAGAAGAAGTGTCTCATCCGGTTCAGGGATCGCATCGCCCTTGACAGTGACAGTGATCGTTCGACTGGTGATCCCCGGCGTGAATGTCACGACTCCCGTCTTCGCGAGATAGTCGCTCGGCTGCGTGGCCGTCTCGTCGGCAGAGGCATAGTCAGCCGTGACGGTGAAGGCGCTCTTGCTCGAGAGGGTAGCGGTGAACGTCATTGTCTTGTTGCCGCTGTTGCCCTCGAGGATTGAGGCGTCGCTGAGGCTGATCGTTGGCGTCGGGTCCGTGTCGATGATGGTGACCGTGGCCTGGGGGCTAGCAAAAGTCGCGTTGACCACGTTGGTGAAGTTGATGAAGAACGTTTCGTCGGGTTCATCGACCGCGTCCGCCTTGACCGGGACCGACACGTTGCGCGACGTAGCACCGGCCGGCACGGTTACTGACGCGGTCTTGCCGGTGTAATCGAGTGAGTTCGCCGTCCCGGACGCGGTCGCGTAGGTGAAGGTCACCGGCTTGCCCGACATCCGGGAGAGGCGTACGACCGCGGTGGCGTTGCTGGCACCGCTGGCCGGCTCGTCGAAGCTCAGGTTGGCGACACTGAGGGTGACCTCAGGATCGTTGTCCACGATCGTTCCGAGTCCGGACGCATCACTGATCGTGAGGCTGTCGGCCTCGGTGAGCTCGACGGTGTAGGTCTCGTCGAACTCATCGTTGAGGTCTCCACGGACTGGGACAGTGATTGTCTTCGAGGTCTCGCCCACAGCGAAGTTCAAGACCACGTTGACCGCATTGAAGTCGGATCCCGCCGTGGCGGTGCCCGCCGTCGTTGCGGCACGGACGCTGGCTGGTACGGCGGCCGGTGCCGAGAGGTTGACAGTGAAGACGGCGTTGGTCGTACCGCTATCGCCCTCGGTCGTGGTGACGTCGGTGATCGTGGCTGTCGGCAGACCGACGGCTTCAACACACCCCGAGAACTCCGAGGTGTCCTCGCGACGCAGGTCGGTCGCAGTCGCGGAAACGAACTCCCCCGCCCCGACCGTGGTGGAACTGAGGGTTTTGTTGAAGACCGCGCTCCCTGACGCGTCGGTGGACACCTGGGCCGAGCCCAGGTACCGCTGCCCCTCACCGTGACCGCTGGGGTCGCAAGCGGTGTTGGCGAAGAACTCGAGCCGGTAGGCGCGGTTCGGGCGGCTATCGAGATTGCCCTTGAACACGCTCACGGACCCGTCGGATCCCGCTTGGGTAAGGACGGGGTAGTTCTGTCGGGCGTTGCTGCCCGCGTCACCGTCCCCAAAGTCGTTCGAGGTGACGCCGTCCGAGTTCAGGTCGATGCCCAGGGTGCCGTTGTCGACGATGGCGTTGGCGGAGATGTCGATGCCGGCCGAGCGGTAGTCGAGGCCGACCCCATTGTTGCCGTTGCTCGCGATGACATTCCCCTCGGTCGTGGATCCGCCGATGAGATTGCGGTCGGAGTCGCCCACGTAGACCCCATGGCCGTCGTTGCCCAGCGCGGTGATGCCGTTCAAGGCGCGCCCGATCAGGTTGCCCTGGACGAGGTTCTCGGTACTGTTGCAGGCAATTTCGATTCCGTTGCCACCGTTGCCCGAGATGACGTTGGCGTCGAGCGGATCGGCGCCACCGACCGTGACGTCGTTGGCTCCGCAGAGGAGCAAACCGGTGTAGTTGTTGCCGACGTCCAGGGTCCCGTCGCTATTCGTACCGATGCGGTTGCCGCTGACGGTGAAGTCGTGAGATTCCGAGCGGAGCTCGAGGCCAGCAGACCCGTACCACTCGCCGTTGCCCGAGATCACGTTGTTGGCGATCGTTCCGCCACGGCCGGCTTCGATCACCAAACCCGAACCCCGGTTGCCAAGGGATGCGGACAAGTTCGGGGTGCCCAGCATGTTGCCCGACGCGTTGACCCGCATCCCCCACGCATACGCGCCGTGCACGTCGTTGCCACCGATGGCGTTGTTGGTAAGGGTAAGTCGGCCGCTGCTCTGTGAGTAGTCAGTCACGTACACGCCGTACGCGTTGGGGAGTACCGCATCCCTCGCAGCGTTGAGTCCGATCGTGTTGTCGGAAAGCGTGACCTCGCCCACCTCGGCAGAGTACGAGTAGACGCCGTACTGGCTGTTCCCCGAGATGAGGTTGTCCCGAATGGCTACGTCAGCCGGATAGTCGAAGCCGACGCCGTAGTAGTTGGGTACCGCAGACGCGCCGGCGGGGTTCGTACCGATCCTGTTGCCCGCGATGTCTGTGCCTGGCGACTGGTAGCCGTAGACGCCCCAGCTGGAGTTGCCAGAGATCAGATTGCCGCTCGAGCTGCTGCCCACCGCGGTCCTGACTGCCCGATCAAGATAAACGCCAGTGGAGTTGGGCTGGGCCGACGTGCCATCGGATCGGACACCTATGTAGTTGCCCAGAATGCCGTTGCCGTCCGCGTTACCGGTTGTCGGCTCCCCTGAGGGGTCGCTGCCGCGGACGTACACGCCATGACCGTTCTGCCCGATAACGTTGCGGTCGGCCGTGGTGAGGCCCCCGATCACGTTGTCGTTGCCACCGTCGATGAGCACGCCGTTGCTGTTGGCGGTCCCCGTCGTCGCGCCGGTCGATGTCACCCCGAAGAAAGAGCCCGAGACCTGGTTTCCGTCCCCTTTCAACACGACGGCCGAGGAGAAGCGCGTCATCACCAGTCCCTTGATGATGCTGGTGCCACCGCCCGCGTCTACCGTCAGACCGTCGAGGCCGAGGTTGGCGCCGTCCACTCGGACGATCGCGCCCGTCGAGGGGTTGTAGCCGGGTTGAGTAGTTCCGTCGATGGTCACTGGGTCGGTGATGGTGGGGAAACCCGCTGCGGTCTGCGTGACGCGGTAGGCGGTGGCGAACGCGGCCGTGTCGAAGGCGATGGTGTCTCGACCCTGGTTTGCGTTCGACTCGGTGAGCGCTTCGCGGAAGGTGCACTGGTCGCCCGCTGCGACGAGGGCATCGCAGCGACCATCGCCCGCCGTGCCGACCTGGGCACCTGCTGTGTTCACAGTGAAGGTCAGCGGCGCTGCCGCGGCCGGAGCAGCCAAGGCGACGAGCGAGAGTCCGAGACCCAGCAGTGCGCCCGTTGATACTGCGATGAGTCGAGCAGGCGAGGATGAGCAAGACGACAGGAACACAGGACCCCCCATGGCACTCGGGCTCCTCAGCGAGGCCCGATACGAATGAGGGTGAGCCTAGGAAGCGGGGGTTGAAGGGGCTATGACCCATCCGCATCATCTGCAGGGTAGTCCACCTGTGTTTCACAGGCGTGCCACATGGGCCGGGCTAGCACCCAGGGGTCAAGTCTTGCTGGCGGCGATCTGGATCCACGAGCGTTCGTCGATCAACCGGTCAGCCTGGTCGAGATAGCGCCAGACCCGGCCAGCCAGCCCACCAGACAAGCCATGGGTGTTGCCGAAGCGCAGAAGGCGAGGGGCCGTCGTTCGTAGCGACTCCACGGACCATCCCGTCTCGGCGCACAGAGTGCGTAGCTGCTCCTGCGTCATGGCGGTGCGAAGACCGTGGAAGGCGTGGGCGGCGAACTTGTTGACCGGCCCGACCTGGTTGATGCCAGGGACAGTCATCAGCCGGCGAGCCATTCTGCGCGTGCTCGACAGCGGATTCTTCGAGTCGAGGTAGAGCCGCGCGCCGGGCGCAGCGAGTCGCGCCAGTCTGGCTCAAGGTCTCGTGGGGTTCGGGATGGAGATGGAAGTTGCCCATCACCACGAATGCGTCGAAACCGGGCTCGAGCTCCACGCCGTCCAAGAAACCGAGATGACAATCGACGTCCTTGGCCCGGGCTTGTGCGACGCTGTCAGGACTCGGATCGACCCCCGTGAAGCTCCAGGTCGGAAGGTGCTCGCGGATGGCTGCCAGAAGAAAGCCTGGGCCGCAGCCGACCTCCAACAGGCGCCCCCCGGTTCGTTGAGCATGAGGGCCCAGGGCCCACAGGACATCCTCCACCTGGCCGGCGATCAGAGGGTCGCCGAACCCGGCTCCGGCGTAGAGCTCGACCCCGTCTGAGATGCGTGCGTTGTTACCCGTGGCCTCCTCGACCTCGGACCACTCCGTAGGAGCGGCGATGTCCCCGCTCAGATCGAGTTGGCCGCCGATGACCGGCACGGTCCCGTCGGGCCGGGGCAAGGCCGCTACCCCGCCCTGCGAATCGACCCTGAACGGGTAGCCCTGCGGGCGCCCCACGACGAAGGTCCGTGACTTCATGGGGTGATCGTAGTCAGGAGTGCGGTCGGCGCCCGAACGCTATCGGCCTGTCGAGGGTCAAGTTGGCCACCTCCGACTCCCGCAGCGGCTTCGTCGCGCCCATGGCCATCGCCGAGTAACAGGGCCTGGGCACTGAAGCGCCCGCCGCCACTAGGGCGACCGGGCGCTGGGATGGGGGAGTCAGTGTCGAATTGCGGTGACGTGCTTCGATCGTGCGTGGGGCCGCAGGTCGGACTCGCCACTGCCGGCCGCCCATTCGTCGGAGCACACGTTGGCGGTCAAGACCTTCTCCACGAAGAGCGGGCCACGCGCGCCTCCGTCGTCGCTGAAGACCCGGACCCGTGGCTGACTCGCTGTGGGACAGGCGGTCAGGCCGTACTGCCAGCCGGTGCTCGCCGTACCGGACTGGTCTGCCGTCCAGGCTTCGCTGCAGTCATCACCGCACCAGTCCGGCACATTGATATGCACAACCTGACCTGGCTGGAGGCCGGTGATCCTGGATTGTTGCGCCTGCGACGCTGTCCGGGTAGTAGAGGCGGTCGGTGAAGCGGAGTCCGACAGGGTTGAGGCAGCTCCGCAGCGTGGAGCGGGCGGTGTTGAAGGTGTCGTTGCGACTGCTGAAGGCGGCGGCAGCTGCGTCATAGTTAGACTTGGCTTCCTGCATTGCCTGGCGGTTGGCGACGTCGTTGGCGGTCGGCCTTGTAGGTCTCGCGAGGCGTCCGCGCGCGAGGACTGATAGGCACCTTTGCGGGTGGAGATGTCTTTCGCGCGGGCTCGTCGTGCGCGATCTTGGTAGGCGGCGCGCTCGCGGCGCACCGTCCACTCGGGGCGGCGCTGGACGGGGCGGCGGCGGCTGCCGGTCGGAGAGGTCGCGATGGAGAGGGCGGCCAGGAGTGCAGCGAGATGCGCGTCTGGCCCAGGTCACGCAGTGCGGGAGATCGCCATGGACGACCGAGGTCGACCCCGCACGAGCGTCATCGTGCGCAAGCTCAGTACCGACGGGACTTAGGTGTCGGCAGATGCGCGAATCGTCGCACCGCGTGCTCCGAGGCATCATCGAGGTCAGTCGATCGCCGATGCGGACCCTGGGACTCTGGATGTCCGTCGTGACGAGCGGCGTGCCGACCACGAGTCGGTCCCTCCAAGGACGGCACGCGCCCCGGGGCCTGTGGACCGCGACTTCACCTACGCCAGCGACCTGAGCCGGGTTCACCTACGCTCGCGCTCATCGTCGACGTCTACGCCCAACGGATCGTGGCCGGCCGCCGCGACGACACAAGCAGACCTGACCTGGTGATGATCCCGCTGCGGATGGCACCGTCAGCAGCGCGCACCGTGAAGGACAGCTCGATCAGGCCGGTGACCTGATCTGCGCGCCGACCGCCGGGTCTCAAGGCGAAGTCAACCGGTCGTGCAACACCTCGATCACGGAGGTGTTCAACGATGGCGACTGCAGACTGGAGCACAAGACCAGCGATGTCCCCGAGCTGCCCGACGGCAATGGCGTGCTGGTCGGCGCTGAGGCCGGCCATGCGGCGCCGGGACGGCCTGATCCGTCGCGGGTGGGCCAGCGGCAGTCGGGGGTTGATCGCTCACGGGTGGTCCGCGGTCGAGGCGTCGATGGCCGCGGGTGTCGTGGCCGATCGGGCGCGCGTTCCGCTCACGCTCGCGGCATGCCGCCGATCTCGCTGGCCGAACCCACCGGCCGGTATCTGACTTTCGAGGAACGCAGGAGATCGCGACCTGCGACAAGGGCGTGCGTGAAATCGCCCGCATTGTCGGGCCAGTGACCCCAACGATGCTCGCGCGAGCTGCGTCCGCAACGCCGCGACCCGTGGCGGGAAGCAGGATCCGCGCCACAGTCGCGCAGTGGAACGCACAGCGGCGCGCAACGTGTCCCAAGACCGTCGCGGAAGCTCGTGGAGAACCCGAGGTGCGCGAGTACGTCGAGACGGCTCGCTGGGCAACGTCCGCCGGCCCGACGGCACATCGTTCCCGGCCCGAAGCCGCCGCCGTGGAACGGGCTGAACCAAGCCCCATCGGCGGGACCGACGCTGGGCGACCGCGGGGAGCCCGAGCAGATCGCTCAGCGCCTGAAGGTCGAGTTCCCCGATGCACCGCGTCCATCGCATTAGCCTCGAGCCGCATCTACCAGTCGCCTGTTCATCGAGGGCGTGGTGCGCTCGAGCGCGAAGCTGGTCACCTGCCTGCGGACAGGGCGCGCGTTGCGGGCGCCCCGCCAGCGGTCGAGGAACCAAGGCGCACGGTCACGCGACCGCAGACGTCGTACTCAGCCAGCGCCCAGGGAGGCCAGATGGCACCGCGCTGATCCCTTCCCATTGGGAAGCCGCAGACCGATCACCGGGACCGCCGCTCGGCGATCGGAACGCTTCGAGCCAGCAGCCGCTCGACGCTGCTGGGCACCTTCCAGCGCATCGAGGGCTGGGTGCTGAGCAATCCGTACGTGAAGACATGGGCCGTCGCTTGGGGCTAGCGGGGCCCACTGAACGATGACAAATGAGCCGATTTAGTCACATTGGCGACAGGAACCACCTGGAAAGAACCCTCCACCTGGGGTCGATCGCTCGGCATTGGATGACGGCTCTTGATCCACCCCGGACGAGAGCCAGGCCGGCCGCAGGCAATTCGGTCGACAAGCCGTATGAATGCGACACCGAGGCCGAGGCTCTCCAGGCGCCACATGAGCAAGCCTGGTGCAACCAAGCGCAGGCAGGGTGCTTCCTTAGGTGTGGTAAGGCACGCGTCGTTGGAGTTTGTCGCGCGGATGCGTCGGCGGCAATCCTCCGTCGCGGTGAGGGAGGTGATGCAAGCAAGAATCTTCTTTTGATCGTGCCGACCCGTTGCGGTCGGGCTACCGCTTCTGCGGCATGTGGGTCCTACCCGCCCGAGTTGATCATCCCGGCACCGACCGTGACGCCGGTCGCCTCGTCGATGAGGATGAAGGAGCCGGTGGTGCGGTTCTTCGAGTACGGGTCGCAGAGCAGCGGCACGGTGGTGCGCAGCTGGACGCGGCCGATCTCGTTGACGCCGAGCTCCTTGGTCTCCTGGTCGCGGTGCAGCGTGTTGACGTCGAGCCGGTACTGGATGTCCTTCACCAGGGCCCGAGCGGTGCGGGTGGTGTGCTTGATCGCCAGCTTCTGGCGCGGCTTGAGCGGGGCGTTGGTCATCCAGCAGATCATCGCGTCGATGTCCTGGCTGGGCTTCGGCGCGTTGTTGACGCGCGCGATCATGTCGCCGCGCGAGACGTCGACGTCGTCCTCGAGGCGGACGGTGACCGACATCGGCGGGAACGCCTCGGTGACCTCCTCGTCGAAGAGGTCGATGCCCTGGATCTTCGACGTCATGCCCGAGGGGAGCACGACGACCTCGTCGCCGGGCTTGAGGACGCCGCCGGCGACCATGCCGCCGTAGCCGCGGTAGTCGTGGTGCTCGTCGGACTTGGGGCGGACGACGTACTGGACCGGGAAGCGGACGTCGACGAGGTCGCGGTCGGAGGCCACGTGCACGTGCTCGAGGTGGTGCATGAGCGTGGGGCCGGAGTACCAGTCCATGTGCTCGGAGCGGTTGACGACGTTGTCGCCGTTGAGCGCCGAGATCGGGATGACCTCGAGGTCGGGGATGTTGAGCTTCGTCGCGAACTGCGTGAACTCGGCGTGGATCTTCTCGTAGATCTCCTGCGAGTAGTCGACGAGGTCCATCTTGTTGACCGCGAGCACGAGGTGGGGCACCCGGAGCAGCGACAGGATCACCGCGTGGCGGCGCGACTGCTCGGTGAGGCCCTGGCGGGCGTCGACGAGCACGAGGCCGAGGTCGGCGGTGGAGGCGCCGGTGACCATGTTGCGGGTGTACTGCACGTGGCCCGGGGTGTCGGCGATGATGAACTTGCGGTTGGGCGTCGCGAAGTAGCGGTAGGCCACGTCGATGGTGATGCCCTGCTCGCGCTCGGAGCGGAGACCGTCGGTGAGCAGCGCCAGGTCGGTGTAGTCGTAGCCCTTGGACTGGCTGGTGGCCTCGACGGCCTCCAGCTGGTCCTCGAAGATCGACTTGGAGTCGAGCAGCAGGCGACCGATCAGGGTCGACTTGCCGTCGTCGACGGAGCCGGCGGTGGCGAAGCGGAGCAGGTCCATGTTGGCCGTGAGGGCCGGCCCGGTCTCGGTGGTGGTGTCGGTCATCAGAAGTAGCCTTCCTTCTTGCGGTCTTCCATGGCTGCTTCGGAGAACCGGTCGTCGCCGCGGGTGGCGCCGCGCTCGGTGACCCGGGCGACGGCGATCTCCTCGATGATCTTGCGGGATGGTGTCGGCCTCGGACTCCACGCACCCGGTGAGGGTGAGGTCGCCGACGGTGCGGAACCGCACCGTGCGCTCGCTCGGCGGTCTCGTCGGCCTTGGTCGGGTTGTGCTCGCTCTCGGTGAGCAGCATGCCGTCGCGCTCGAAGACGCGGCGCTGGTGGGAGAAGTAGATCGTCGGGATCTCGATGCCCTCGCGGCCGATGTAGTCCCAGATGTCCAGCTCGGTCCAGTTGGAGATCGGGAAGATCCGCATGTGCTCGCCCTCGTGCAGGCGGCCGTTGTAGAGGCTCCACAGCTCGGGGCGCTGCATCTTCGGGTCCCACTGGCCGAACTCGTCGCGGTGGGAGTAGACGCGCTCCTTGGCGCGGGCCTTCTCCTCGTCGCGGCGGCCGCCACCGAAGGCGGCGGTGAAGCCGTTCTCCTCGATGGCGTTGAGCAGGGTGCCGATCTGGTGGCGGTTGCGGCTGGTCTTGCCGTCGTCGACGACGATCGCCGTTGGCGAGCGCCTCCTCGACGCTGGCCACGATCAGGCGGACGCCGAGCCGGTCGACCCAGCTGTCGCGGCAGGACAGGACCTCGGGGAAGTCGTAGCCCGTGTCGACCTGGAGGACGGGGAACGGGATCTTCGCGGGGTAGAAGGCCTTCTCGGCCAGGCGCAGCATCACGATGCTGTCCTTGCCCCCGGAGAACATCAGGACCGGCTTCTCGAACTCGGCGGCGACCTCACGGAAGATGTGGATCGACTCGGCCTCGAGCTGGTCGAGCTGGCTCAGCCGGTAGTCGGTGTGCGTTTGTGTCATGGGTGGACCCAGTAAGCCTCTCGGGTGGACAGCAACCGACATGGTAGCGATGTCGGTCGGTCGGCACGAAGACGGCGCGCATGTTGGTCGGCGCACAACGCTGGGCGCCGACGGTCAGGAGCCCGCGGTCGGCTCCTCCGGGGGGTCCGATTCCTCGTCGATGCGGGCCGGCAGCCTGCTCCCGTCGCTGCTGCTCCTGGAGCCGCGCGGTGTGCCGGCTGACGACGTACTCGTAGCGGTCGAGCTCGGCGACCGTGGGGGCGCCGAACATGGGGAGGCCCTGCTCCTTGCGGAGGAGGCCCCAGATGAGCGGGACGAGCACGACCATGGCGAGGCCGACGAGGCCGATCAGCACGGGGTGGGTCTCCTCGACGCCGAGGGGCGCCCAGCCGGACTTGTCGAGCAGCGCGACACCCGACATCGTGAGGACGACGACGATCCCGCGCCGGATGATCGACTGCGGCACCTTCGGGGCGATCTTGGCGCCGAGCAGGGTCCCGGGGACCGATCCGATGACCAGCGGGACCACGATGCTCCAGTCGAGCCCGTTGAGCGTGATGTTGGCGATGGCGGCGGCCAGCACCAGCGGGACGGCCTGGACCAGGTCGGTGCCGACGAGCTTCACGGCCGAGAGCCCGGGGTAGAGCATCAGCAGGGCGATCATGATGACCGAGCCGGAGCCGACGCTGGTGATGCCGACGAGCAGCCCGCCGAGGGCGCCCACCAGCAGCGTGGGCAGCGGGCGGACGCGCGGGTCGGGGTCGCCCTCGGGTCCGCCAGCGCGCACCCGGCGCAGGTTGATGTAGAGCCGCAGGGCGTACGTCGAGGCGGCGAAGAGCAGCGCGAAGCCGATGCAGAGCTTGAGTGTCTTGTCGAGCTGTTCAGCGTCGTCGGTGAGGCCGGCGACCAGGTAGGGCCCGACGAAGGCCATGGGCACCGACCCCGCGATCAGCCACCCGGCCAGCCTGAAGTTGGGGGAGCCCTCACGGGCATGAACGACCGCGCCGCCGGTCTTGTAGACCGCGGCGGCGGTGAGGTCGGCGGTGACGATCGTCGCGGCACTGCCCGAGCCGACGCCGAGGAAGATCAGGGCCGGCGTCATCAGCGCACCGCCGCCCATGCCGGTGAGGCCCACGACGATGCCGACGACGAACCCGGCGATCAGGATGCCGGGGAAGTCGACGGAGAGGATCTCGCTCATGCGGTGATCCTCCCAGCACCGGTGAGCGCGGGGACGACGACCCGCAGCAGGGTGTCGATGCGTTGTGCCGACGTCTCGGCGGCCTCGGGGCCGCGGCCGTAGGGGTCGCCGACGTCGAGGCCGGGTGGTGGCACCACCTCGGCGGAGCCCGGCGGCCTCGATGACGGCCCGTCCGGTCACGTCGTCGGGGAGCTGGCCAACGACCTCGGCGAACTGGCCCAGGGTGAAGACCTTGCGGAAGCGTGCTGGAGTGGTCGTCGAGGATGAAGGTGCGGTGGGTCGCCTCGGCGGTGAGGACGAGGTCGGCTTCCTTGATCATCGCCGCCGTGAGCGGGCGGCTGAGGAAGTCGTCGCTGGCGATGCCGCGTGGCTCGAGGGTCGAGGCCATCACGGTGTCCATCGGGTGCTCGCGGAAGCCGTGGGTGCCGGCGCTGGAGAAGACGACGTCGGCTGTCGGGGCCGGCCAGGTGGCGGGCGGTGAGCTCCATGAAGGGGGAGCGGCAGATGTTGGCGGTGCAGACGAAGAGGACGCGGAGGGAGCGGTGTGGTCGTCGGGCTGCCGGGTGGTGGTTTCGTGGCTCGGCGCTGGGGCGCCTCGCACCTCAACCACCGGGGTGGCCCCGCCTCGACCACCGGGTCCTGGGTTTCGTGGCTCGCTGACGCTCGCACCTCAACCATCGGTTGGGTCGGGGTGTCGGTGAGGTCGAGGTGGCCGGTGTCGCGGAGGGCGGCGAGGACGTCGTCGAGGGCGTCGTCGATGGTGCGGCCGGTGGTGTCGACGCGGACGTCGGCGTCCTCGGGCTCCTCGTAGGGGGAGGAGATGCCGGTGAACTCGGGGATCTCGCCGGCGCGGGCCTTGGCGTAGAGGCCCTTGCGGTCGCGGCGCTCGCACTCCTCGAGCGGCGTGGCGACGTGGACCAGGAAGAAGGCGCCGCCGGCGTCCTCGACCATCTCCCGCACCTGCTGGCGGGTCTCGTCGAACGGCGCGATCGGGCTGCACACCGCGACCCCGCCGTGGCGGGAGATCTCCGCCGCCACCCAGCCGATGCGACGGATGTTGGTCTCCCGGTCGGCCTTCGAGAACGTGAGGCCGGCCGAGAGGTTGCGGCGCACGACGTCGCCGTCGAGCGAGGTGAGGGTGCGATCGCCCCGCTCGAGGATGCGGTCCATCAGGGCCTGGGCCAGCGTCGACTTGCCGCTGCCGGAGAGGCCGGTGAAGAAGAGAACGAGGCCCTGGTCGCCGGGATCCGGCTGGTCGCGCTCGACGATCTCGGCGAGCTCGAGCGGTAGCTCACCGCCCTCATCGAGTCCCTCGACCGGGTCGTCGCCGGCGTAGGTGGAGACCACCTGGACGCCGAGGTCGTGGTCGACCTGGGGGTCGCCGTGGGAGGCGAGCGGCACGGCCACCACGGCGGCGTCGACGACGTCGGCCACGAGAAGAGTGGCCCGGAGCAGGGCCGTGGGGGAGAGGTCGGGGGTGCCGTGGCCGACCAGTGCGAGCAGCACCGTGGGGCCGAAGCCGTTGATCTCGCGCAGCTGCTCGTCTGTCAGGGCGTCGGTGACCGGGACGAAGGTGCGTCCGGCGTACTGCTCACGGACCTGGGAGGGGGTGAGGTAGAGGCGGCGGAACGGTCCGAACTGGGGGTGGGAGAGGACCTCGACCGGCCAGCCTTGCTCGTCGTCAGCGATGGTGACCCTGGCCAGCGGGAGGCCCTCGGGGTCGACGAGCTCGACCTGCCCGGATTCGGATGCGGCGGCCAGCACGTCGTCGGGAAGGGCCAGGGTGACCGGGCTGCCGGGCTCGTTGAAACCGGCGAGCGGCGTCAGCGCTCCGCTCCCGAGCAGCTCGAGGTCGTCGAGCTCGCGCGGAGTCGGACAGTGCTGTGGCACTTTGGGGGTCGACACAGACGCTCATCCTGCCACCTCGTTCCGCCTCCGATAGGAGTCAGGCCCACTCCGCGCCGGGAACCCGCGACGTCGACCGCACGGTTAGCTGACTGTCACGGTTGGTCCGTAGGCGCTGTAGGGGCCGGTGCCGATGGCGTTGGTGGCGCGGACTCGGCAGTGGTAGTTGCTTGGCCGCGGTCAGGGCGGTGACGGTGATGGGGCTTCCGGCACCGTTCGCGCTGCGGGTGGTGCCCCCGTCCGTGGAGACACATTGGGTGGAGAAGCTCGTCACAGGGCTACCGCCGTTCCAACCGGCCGTGAATGTAGTCGTGGCTTGGCTTGGCTCGCCGGTGGTTCCGGTGATGGTGGGCGCGTCCGGAGCAGTGGTAGTCACCAGCACGGTAGGTCCGTAGGCGCTGTACGGGCCCGTACCAATGGCGTTGGTGGCGCGAACGCGGCAGTGGTAGTTCTTCCCACTGGTCAATGCCGTGACCGTGATCGGGCTGCCGGTGCCGTTGGTGGTTCGGGTGATCCCCCCGTCGGTGCTCACACACTGAGTGGCGAAGTTGGTAACGGGGCTTCCTCCGTTGGAGCCAGGACTGAAGTTGACCCGGGCCGCAGCGCCAAGTGGCGCCGTGGCGGTCACGGTGGGTGCGCCAGGGGCCGTCGTGGCGACGACCACGATCGCCCCGAAGCCGCTATAGACGCTGTTGCCGATGGCATTGGTGGCGCGCACTCGGCAGTGATAGCTCTTGCCGGGGGTCAGGCCGACGATCGTGATGGGGCTTGCTGTGCCGACCTTGTTCCTGCCGACGCCGCCGTCAGTGCTGAGGCAGTTGACGGAGAAGCTGGTGATCGGGCTGCCGCCGTCCGCTGCCGGGTGTGAAGGAGACGGTGACGGATCCGGGCCCGGGCGTGGTGTCGGTCACCGTCGGCTTAGCGGGCTTGGTCTGCGCTGACGGCGCGATGATCGCGGTCGTGACCTGCTGGGTCTGTGAGGGGAAGTCGGTGGCTGAAACCGTCAACTGGTTGGTGGTCGACACGTCGTTGCCTATCTGAATGTCGTCGACGGTCCATCCCGTCCCGCTCACCGAGGAATCGGTGGCGGTCCGGAAGCGGATCAAGATGTTCTGGCCGGCGTAGGCAGCCAGGCTGGCCACGGACTTCACGTAGGGCGACGTGCCGCTGAAGGCCTGGCGTCCGGCGATCGGGTTCGAGCAGCAGGTGCTGATCGTGGCGCTATACCCGTTGGCCGTAAACGCAGCCGCCCCGATGTCGGCCCAGGTGGAGCCACCGTTGGTGGAGACCTCGACGACACCTCCGTCGAAGGTCGACTCCAGACCGCGGCTGTGCCAGAACGACAACGTGTCACCGGCATTGATGGCCACCGGAGAAGCAAGCCTGAGGTACTGGTCGGAGACCGTGGCAGGGTCGCTGGAGAAAGCTGCATGGGTCGGGCTGTGCGGAGCGGTCGTCGTCAGCGACCAGTCCTGCGTCCCGGCCCCGTGCGAGGCCACCCAGTTCGACAGGTCCGGCTCGAAGTCGTCGTTGAGGGCGACAGTTCCGTAGGGGCTGGCATCAACCAGCACCCGGAACTGGCAATCCCGCGTGGCGCCCGACGTCATCGTCGCGATCGGGAAGGTGACCGTGTCGGTCCCTGCGTTGTAGCTGCCGCCGCAGTTCGCCGACCCGGATACGTACGAGACGTGGTCGCCAGGCTCGCTGGTCACGCTGACCCCGTTGACCGTCGCACCGGCGGTGTTCTCCAGGTGCAGGTTGTAGGTCAGCTGCTGACCGGCGGGCACTGGGCTCGGGGTCGCCGTGGCGGTCAGCGCCACGCCGTTGCAGGACGAGGGCAGGTCGAAGGCCTGCGTGCCGTCGGACCTGCTGGTCGAGGAGCCTTGGGTGGCGCTGAAGCCGAGCCCGCGGCGGGCGAAGACGTCCCAGATCAGGCACTGGTTCGCGCCCCCGTAGTCGGCGACGTCGGCGGCCAGGATCGCATCGCGAGCGTCGACGAAGCCGGGGGTGCAGGGCTGGAGCTTCATCCCGTCCATCACCAGTTGCAGCGACTTGTTGTTGCCGGCGTTGCCGGTGATCAGGTTGGCGTTGAAGCCGTACTCGTCGATCAGGGCGTAGGTGAGGTCCCACAGCATCGTGGCCCACACCTCCCCGACCCCGTGCGGGACGGCCATGGTCTTGATCGCGTCGTAGGTGTGGTTGTTGATCGCGAAGTCGGTGCTGTACTTCTTGGTCCGGATCCCCAAGCCGTTGGTCGGCTGATTGAGCGCGTAGGTGCCGATCCCGCGGCCGCCGGCCGGCTCGGTGCCGTTGGGCATGGTGAGCATGTAGGCCAGGTAGTCGCTCCAGCCCTCGCCGCCCTGCTCCTGGTTGTTCAGGCAACTGACGTTGTTCGGGCCGCCGGTCAGCCGGTTGGACACGCCGTGGCCGTACTCGTGGACGACGATCCCGTTGTCGAAGTCGCCGTCACGCTGCGGTGTCGACAGGTTCCACAGGTACATCTGCATGCGGGGGCGGGCGCCGTCCGGCGGAGTGCCGAAGTTGGCGTTGTTGATGCCGCCGCCGTCCTGGGCCTCGGCGTTGACCGCGTCGTTGCCGAGCGCACCATTGCCGTAGTTGTTGACCTGGAAGTTGCCGGCCACCTCGTTGAACCCGTAGCGGTAGAGCACGTCGTGGATCCGGTTGTTGGCGTAGTACAAGTTGGACACCGCCGCAGGGCGGTACGTCGCGGGCTCTTGGGCCAGGTCGAGCGGGAAGTCGAAGTTCAGTCCAGCGCCGCCGTCCGGCGAGCCGCCCGCGTCGGGCGCGTTGTTGTTGTCGATGTCGGTGTAGGCGCTGACGTTGTTGCCGACCGTCAACGTCGACTCAGCCCCCACCGCGCCGTTGGTGTCGTTCCACCCGAACGGCGAGGCGGAGGTCGCCGGGTTGGAGACCAGCGACCGCCCACCGAAGCTGGGCGCCTCGACCGGGAACGGGAAGACGTTGTGGCTGTCCTCGTCGACCCAGTCGGTCTTGTCGAGCTCGGCGCCGGTGGTGGCGTCCATCCGGATCTGCCACCAGTGCTGCCCGTCGAGCTGGTTGATCACCAGCTCCCACGCCAGCCGCAGGTCACCCTTCTTGGTCTCCTGGTAGACCAGCCGTGTGGTGATCCGGTCGTGCGAGATCCCGGCCCTTCCCAGCGTTCTTGCCCGGTCTGGCCCCTCGGGGTCGTCGTTGCTGGCGAAGGAGCCGCTCGGCTCCAGGCCCAGGGCCGCCGCTGCTCGCTGAGCCGCCTGCACGTCACTGATCTTCGGCGTCGAAGCGTTCGCCTTCTTGCCCGCGCTCGCCACCGCGCTGCTCGCGACCCGCTGCACCTTGCCCTTCGCGGTCACCGCGACGTTGAGCATCGCCGTCGACACCTCGATGGAGCTCACGCGCTGCTGGAGGTAGACGCTTGTGAGGCCGTTGCTGTCAGACGGAACCACCGACGACAACGTGAGCCCAGCGACATCACGCTCGGTCATCCCGTAGTCGCCAGCGTGCGACCGCACGAAGTCCCGTGCGATGTCGACCGCACCCGTTCCCAGCGGCTCGGCGTGCTGCGAGGCCGTTGCCCCCCGAGTCGAGCCCGTCGACGACGGAGCTGCGTCGGACGTGGTGGTCAGAGCGAGGGTCGACCCCGTGGCGAGGACGACGAGGGCCACCAGGCGGCGTGTCCCGGGTGTGTGCATCTGCTTCTCCTGAACGGTCAACGAGCATTGCGGATCGATCGTGCGTTGAGCCAGCCAGCCAGCCCCGAGGTACGGCGGCGCCTATCAAGCGGCGACGTACCTGGAGCTGGCTGGCTGTGTCAGTCAGGTGACCGGCACGGTGGGCCCGTAGGCGCTGTAGGGACCGGTGCCGATGGCGTTGGTTGCGCGGACTCGGCAGTGGTAGTTCTTCCCCCCGGTCAGTGCGCTGACCGTGATCGGACTGGAGACACCGTTGTTGCTTCTGGTGGTTCCCCCGTCGGTCGAGACGCACTGGGTCAAGAAGTTGGTGGTCGAACTGCCCCCATTGGAGCCGAGCGTGAAGGTCGTGGTGGCCTCGCCCACACCCCCTGTTGTTCCCGTCACTGTCGGAGCGCCCGGAGCGGTCGCCACGACTACCACGGTGGCGCCGTACGCGCTGTAGCCGCCGGTGCCGACCGCGTTGGTGGCCCGGACTCGGCAGTGGTAGCTCTTTCCGATGGTGAGATTCCCGACGATGATCGGGCTCCCGGCTCCGTTCTGGGTCCTCGTCACTCCGCCGTCGGTGCTGACGCACTGCGCTGCGAAGTTTGTGATCGGGCTGCCGTTGCTGGAGCCTGGAGCAAACGCGATGCGGATATCGCCACCTTGAGGTGTCGTCGTGTTTGTCACCGTGGGCGGTGCGGGAGCGGCGGGGTCGAGCGCTACCGTCTCTACCGTAGGGGCTGTACGGTCCGGTGCCGACACTGTTGGTGGCGCGGACGCGGCAGTGATAGCTCTTCCCGGGCGTCAGCTGGGTCACCGTGAGCGGGCTGGCGGAACCGGCCCGGCTACGGGGAGTCCCACCGTCGGTGCTCAAGCACTGAGCAGCGAAGTTGGTGATCGGGTCCCCTCCGTCGGCATTGGGCGTGAAGGTGACCGTCGCCTGTCCTGCCCCGGGTCCCGCTGACGTGTCCGTGATTGTCGGCGCAGCCGGCTTGGTGGGCACCAGGTCGATCGTGTCGCTGGCTGTACTGATGGCCCCCGCGTTGTTGCGGAGCTGGACGGTGACAGTCTTCGTCCCGGCGCCCGTAGGAACCGTCGCGGACCCGCTGGTCGAGTAGGGCTGCCAGGTCTCGGTGTCGAAGACTCCGTCCACCGAGATCCGCATGTCCATCATGCCGGTCTGGGCGTCCGAGGCAGCGAGCGCGAGGTTCACGTCCCTGTTGTTCGTCGAGGCCGCGCCGCCGTTGATCTCCACCGACGCACCCGTCGGAGCGCTCTGGTCGCGGTAGATCGTGGCCGTGCCCGAGCCGCCCTTGTTGAGCAGCACGATCCCGGTCCAGTCGCCGGTCGCCACGGAGTACTGGAGTGCCTCGGCCGCCCCGGCGCCGCCGGAAGAGCCGACCGCTACGGCCGTTCCCCTCGACTGGACGAACGTCGAAGCGGTAGCGGAGTCGGAGTCGTGTGCGAGCACCTCCACGTCGAGGCCCCCCGAGGGCACGACGCGCACGTAGTTGACGACGCCGGAGTCCGCGAACGCATCCCACAGCTTGATCACATCGCCGCTTCCGAAGCTCGTCAGCGTCGAGGTCTGGCCCAGGATGTTCGCGCCGGCCGCCCATTCGACGTCATAGGCTCCGCTGCCGCTGAACAGGTAGGCGCGCGGGTAGTAGTCGCCGAGAGCGCGCTCGTTGGAGTCGATCAGCATGTAGTCGATCGTGCTGCCCCCGAAGGTGCTGCCCCCCAGTGACACGGACTGGGCTGCGTCGTCGTACAGCGTGATGTCGTTGTCGTTGCCGCCGCGGATGCCGACCCCCGACCAGTAGCCGTTGACGGTGTTGAGCGAGTAGTTGTGCGGCGAGGGCTGCACGCTGAGCGAAGGCCGGTCGAGCTCGCCCAGCGAAAACAGCGGGTCCCGCTGGGTGTAGTTGATGGTGTTGGCGAAGACCGCGGTGCGCGCGAGGTAGCCCGTGTCGCCCTCACCGGGGCGGTCGGTGAGGAAGTACTCGCTCAGGGTGTCGGAGACCTGGATGATGTTGGTCGCGTAGATCTCCTCGAACTCGGCCCCGTAGGCCTCGGCCTCGCCGTAGCGGTCCCAGGGGGCCTCGTTGGCGTTGTCGGAGAGGTCGATGAGGGTCCCGGCGATGCGGCCCTCCACCGCGTCGCCCTGCGCCTGACCGCTGGTCCAGCCCGGGGTCTCCAGATTCAGGAAGTTCCCGTCGTCCCAGCGGTAGAACGGGTCGTTCAGCGCCCGGGCGGGCACCCACTCGGCCCAGCCCTCGGTCCACGCGCAGCCGGTGGAGCTCGTACCGAAGATCGAGTGCGGGTTGCAGTTCGGGGCCGGCGGGAAGTCGTCGTTGTAGATCGCGTCCATCAGGGCGTGAGCACCCTCGTGGATCGTCGTGTGGTCGGAGTCAGGGTTGGCCGCCGCGAGGTGGATGTCGTTGTCACCAAGGGAGTAGTACGTGCCGTCGGTGGAGGTCGGCGTCCAGTTGATGATGACCTGGCGGGTTTGGCCCGGGTTGTCGAAGTAAGTCGAGACCCCGTTGATCCAGTACCAGAAGAGGTTCATTCCGTCGAAGGCGTGCAGAGCGCGGTGCTGTGCAGAGTCGGCCGGCTGAAGCCACCCGAAGTTTGCCGTGCCGGGGTCGGCGATGGCGATCACACCTGTCGTCCACACGTAGTTGGAGTTGCTCGCGGCCGTGTTGCGCACGCGCCAGACAGCGTTCTCGGTGATGAACTTGACGTAGACCTCCTGGCCGCCGCCCTCGCCATCCGTGCTCTCGAAGCAGATGTTGTAGAACCCGTTCCCCCCGGTGACTGCAGTCACCAACAGGTCGTCCGCCGTGCTGGAGTCCTGGTCCCACACCTCGACCTGGACGTTCTCCGAGCCCTCCTGCTGACCGAGCTCGTTGTTGAACACCCAGCGTCCCTCGGCGCAGGACGCGTTGGGGGCCTCGGCGCTCAACGACTTCGGGCCCGCGTTGGCCGAAAGCGGGGCGGCCGAGTACGTGGCCTGCGTGGCCCTTGGTGCCTGCGCGGCGTTCTCAGGAGCAGGCTCCGTGGCGTACCCGCCGGTGTCGGCGTAGGCCACCTCGCCGACGACTACCGCGTCCTCGTCGCTGGCGGCGGTCCGGGCGTCACCGGTCTTCACCCGGGCCTGGGCGACGCCGTACCCCTTGCCCACGGCGCGCAGGGTGAACTCGTAGGTCTTCGTGCCACCCGCGGCCAGGTCCGTCGAGCGGCTGATGGTCGAGACGGGTCCGACGCCAGAAGCCTGGGTGCGTGCGTTGCTGAAGCCGTCAGCGGAGACGACCTCGAAGTTCTCGTTGACAGACAGGGTGACCTGGGCGTCCTGCACCGCCTCCTGGGACTTCACCGTCAGGACGGCCTTGGTCGTCTTGCCGATCGCCGGCGTCGACTGCAGCTCGACGTCGGCGACGGTGCACATCGCCCACTCGTTCTTCGGTTGGTCCGGATCGGTGAGCGTGCAGGCTGCTGGGGAAGACGGCGCTGCTGTGGGAGTCGCGGCCTTGCCGGGTTTGCCCTTGTCCGCAGCCTGGGCGGCGAACGGTGTCAGGGAGGCGAGCCCGAGGCACAGCGCGGTGGCAGCCAGTGCAGCAAGGCTCCGCCGGGCAAAAGATCCGCGGCTTTTGAGGCGTGCGTGTAGTCTTCATGACAGATCCCATGTGTATGTGGTCGGCGACCCTGTGTCGTCGCGAAGGGCGCGGAAGCCCGCATCCCGAAAGGCACGTTCCACCTGTCTGGGCTGATGCGGAATAGCCCGGCGTGACCATTGGGTAATTAGTCCTAATGGGTGATCTGAAAGTCCCAGACGGGCTCCTCTGGAATTGTTGACTTTCGCCACTCGAGGCAATTTGTGCCTCATTCGTTTCGCACTCGCTCTTTAACGGTCTATACCGATTGTGATTTAACTGTTGGTCATGGGCAGTCGTGCGCTGCCTTGCGGCGGGCCACCGGGAGGACGAGCCCTTCTGACGATGTACACGCGGGGAGGCCGCGGCGTACGCTGTCGGCGTGCTCCGCCGCCGCTTGGCCGGTGGGGCGTCGGTCTCGGGCGTCGCCCTCGTGCTGGCCCTTCTGTTGTCGCTCCTTGCCAGCGCGCCAGCGCCCGCGGCCGGCGGTACCTTGACTGGAACGCTCACCGGCCACGACGGGCGCCGGTTCGAGTACTTCCGGGTGGACATCTACCGTGCTGACGGGCCCGAGGCTTGGACCCACGCGATCCCCCCTCGCGTGATCACCTCGTGGGAGACCGGTCTTCCCGTGGGTGACTTCGTGATCACACTGCCGGCCGGCACTTACCGCGCGTGCTTCAGCCCGATGAGCTATGAGAGCGACGAGGTGGTCGGTCAGGGCTGCTGGCAGGGAGCCTTTGAGGTGTTCGGGGCCACCGACTTCACCGTCGCCGAGGGCGGGACGACGACGATCACCCCCTCGCTTCCCCGGGAGTCTCGCCTTCGGGGTCGGATCACTGCGCCCGGGGGGGTCGGTGTGTCGGCCTACGTCGCGCCCTACCGCCGGATGCCGGATGGGACGTGGGCCTGGCACGGAGGCGGCGAGCAGAGCCTGTCCGACGGCACGTTCGTCGTGCCCGACCTCGACCCTGGTTTGTACCGCATCTGCCTGCTCGACGTTCCCCGCGAGTTCTTCCCCGAGTGCTGGGACGACATGGTGACGCTCGACGCGGCGCACGACCTGACGGTCCCCCCAGGGACTACCGTCCCCCTGACATTCCGGCTCGCCCGCCGCGCCAGCATTGCCGGGACCGTCACTCGACCGTCGGGGCCGACCAGCAGCGTCTCTGTCAGCCCGTACCGGTGGAGCGGCCAGAACTGGGTTCGGATCAGCAGCGCGGCCGCTGTCGGTGCGGACGGCAGCTACCGGATCACCGGACTCGACGCCGGGACCTACCGTGTGTGCGCCCTCGGGTACGCCATCGTCTCGACCTGCTGGCGGCAAGGCTCCGACCCGGCCGACGCCACCGACATCGTGCTGGCTCTGACTCAGGCCCGCACCGGGGTCAACCTCTCGCCCGGCCCCGCCGGCTTCGTGACGGGCACTCTGCCCGACATGTACCTCGGCGCGGAGGGCTACCCGCTGGTCACGGCGTGGCGCCAGGTGGGCAGCACCTGGAAGGCCGAGTCGTCGGGCGAGGCGTGGTTTGCCGGCACCGGCACTGACTGGACCTATGAGATCGGTTCGCTCCCGACCGGGACCTACACCGTCTGCGTCGAGCATGTGGACCCCGAGTTCGTGCCGGCCTTTCCCCACACCTGCCGGGGGGGCAGCCCGACGCCCCGGGGCGGCACCCCGTTCGAGGTGGTGGCCGGGGAGACGGTCCCGGGGATGGACATCGTCACGGGCCGTGCCGGTGAGATCCGAGGTCGAGTGAACGGTGCGAGCGGGCCAGTCAGGGTCGACCTCATGACCGCTGCAGGGCGGCTGGCACTGAGCTTCACCACGGACGCGGCAGGCGCCTACCGCTTCCGCGAGCTGCCGACCGGCTCCTACTACGTCGGCTTCCACCGCGAGCACGCCACATCGCCACTGGCCGCCGAGTGGTGGCGCAACCGGACCGACGGCCTCGGCATAGCCGGTGCGACGCCGTTGACCGTCGACGGCAACATCCTGACGAGCGTCAGCGCCACGCTCGACCCCGGAGGCGTCATCACCGGACGGCTGGCCGCCGACGACGGCGGCGCGGTCCCCGGCTGCGTCGTCCGGGCCCGCACCGCCGACGGTTCGCTTGCGATCCGCAGGGGCGTGACCGACGCCAACGGCGGGTTTTCTATCGGTGGTCTGAGCACGGCGCGCTACCTCGTCCAGGTTGACCAGCGCTGCAGCGGCGCCCCGACCTCGATGTTCCATGACGCCGAGTCACCGACCCAGACCAGCGCGCGGGTGTGGGACGCGGACCCGGTCGCCGTCACCCTTGGCCGGACCTCGTCGTTGCCTGCAGACCTCGTCACAGGCGTCCCAGCGATCGCCTCCACCTCCGCGCCGACTATCACCGGCACGCCGGTGGTCGGGCGCACCCTCGCCGCCCGGCGGGGGACCTGGCTGCCTGCGTCAGGCCTCGGCTTCAGCTACCGGTGGTACGCCGGCCCCGCCCGCATCACCGACGCAACCGCCCGCAGTCTCCTCCTCACCCCCGACCTCGCCGGCGCACGGATCCGGGTCCACGTGATCGCCACTGCACGCGGATGGGCGCAAGCGGTGGGCAGGTCGGGATCGGTGGGCCCCGTCGCTCCCTGAGCTGGGTTCGCGCGGTCGACCCTGCCCCGACCCAGACAGCCTGATCGCCGCTAAGGTCGTCCAGTGACCGCTCCAGTCGTCGTGGCCGAGATCGTGCGCTCGGGATTCGTGGAGGGGCACCACTACGGGTCGGTGGTCGCGCTGGACGCCGAGGGCGAGGTCGACTGGTCGGTCGGCAGCGTCGACGCGCCGATGCTGGCTCGGTCGTGCAACAAGCCGATCCAGGCGCTGGCCATGGTGCGGCTCGGGCTCGACCTGCCCGACGAGCTGCTCGCGCTCACGTGCGCGTCCCACTCGGGGGAGGCGTTCCACCTCGACGGCGTACGCCGCATCCTGGCCGGGGCCGGCCTCGACCGAGTCGGCGCTGCAGACGCCGCCCGACTACCCGGTCGACGACGCGACGCGCGAGGCCGCGATCCGCGACGGGCGCGAGCGTGACTCGATCTCGATGAACTGCTCTGGCAAGCACGCCGGGATGCTCGCCACCTGCGTGCTGAACGGCTGGGACACCGCGACCTACCGCGAGCCCGACCACCCGCTGCAGGTCGCGATCCGCGAGACGTTCGAGGAGCTGACCGGGGAGCCGGTGGTTGCGGTGGCGACTGACGGGTGTGGGGCGCCGTTGCTGTCGTGCTCGCTGACCGGGCTGGCTCGGGCGTTCCGGACGCTCGCGCTGGCTCAGGAGGGGCCGGAGTGGCGGGTGGCTGAGGCGATCCGGCGGCACCCGGAGTGGGTGTCGGGGACGGCGCGGGACGAGCGGACGCTGCTGACGGCGGTGCCTGGCGCGATCGGTAAGGCCGGCGCGGGTGCGGCCGGTGCTGATGGCGGAGGCGTTGCGGCGGGCAGGGGTGGATGCAGAGCCGGGGGTGGACGGGGACGCGGTGCGGCGTACTGGAGTGGCGGAGCTGCTGGGTGGTGGGGTGCCGGTGGGGGTGGTGCGGGCTGTCTTCTAGGTTGCCGGGCTTCGAGGCTCGGGCCCTGGGGGCCCTCGCGCCTTAACCAACGTGCGTGGCTCGCGCCTCAACCACCCGTCTGCGAAATAACCCGTAAGGGGATGCGCGCGCTAGTCAGCAATGACTACTGAAAGGCGCGCAGTCGGTCTCATGTGGGGTAACCCCTGAGTCCCTGCCGTCACCGCCGTCAGCGCCGTCACCCCTTCCGCACACGCCTCTCGAGCGATGCCTCTCGAGTGGTCCATGCAACTCGAGAGATGGCTAGCGCCAGCGCGGGGCCGAGCTGCGCGGAGTACCTCTCTGTCAAGTGATTGCCGTCCCGATAGATCCACAGGTCGTCTCGCCTGGTTTCGCATGTGGCATGCGGACAGACCGTTGACCGTAGGTTTAGGCCAGCAACTCCAGCCGCCCGGAGGGCCTCCCCCTCGGCCAGGAGAGCCGCGCGCTGGCGCTGGTTCTCAGAGCCCAATGAGACGTTGATGGCGCAGGCGTTGTGGCTGCCGAGGATTGCGAGCAATCCGCAGGCGCGAGGGCTCCATCGTGGCTGCCCTTCGTTGTCGACGCCGCCTGGGTGGGGCAACATCCTCAGGACAAGAACCCGGCTGCCAGAGGCGCGCAGCCGGAGTAGGGATCGCTCCAGGCCAGTCTGCCAGGCTTGAGACTTCTCGCTAGGGTCCTCCGCCACCTGGCCCGTGCTGGCATCGCGCATGCTGACAGCCGACGCGTTCAGGAACTCCCCAGCATTGGCGACGACGACCGTCGCGTCGTGCGTGTGCGTGAGCCATTGAGTGACCTGTCGGTTGTGGCGATCACATCCCTCCACGTCGTAAGCCGAACGAACGATCGTGACATCGGCATAAGGGCACCCTGCCCGCCATAGCAGCGTGATCGGCCGGTCGAGCGACTTTCCGGCATTGAGCAAGCCTGCCGTGAACTGTCCTGCGTTCGAGTCGCCGACAACGTAGATCGGCGGCCCTGAACCGCTGCCCTCGGTGCAAGCTGCGGCGGTCCCCGACCTCAGAACCTCTGGCATCGGGCATCCCCCGGGCCCGGCGACCGCTGGCCACGGCAGGAGCTGCACGGCCATACTCCGGACGACCGGGCTTCCCCAGTAGTGCGAGGCGGCCCAACTCAGTGATCCCGTGGCGACAACACTTGCGGCTACGCATACGGCGGCGATGCGCAGGCCGGTTGCGAGCTGTTGACGCTCGGACACGTCGCGACGTGGGTAGCGGAACCGCTGTTCTACCACTCGGTAGGTGACAGTGCTGACCCCCAAACCCACGATTGCTGCCGCGACAAGCGGCACCCTGCTGTCCGGCCACTGGTTGCGGGCAAGCACGATCAGTGGCCAATGCCAGAGGTACCATCCATAGCTCCGGTCGCCGACCCAGCATAGGGGCGCCCACGATAGGGCCCTCGCCAGCGGACCTGGGGTGCGGCAAGCGGCAAGCACCAGCGCGGTCCCCATCACCGGCAAGGCCAAGGTGGGGCTGCTGGCGTCGCTCTCGGCGGTGAAGCCGCCGACAGCCAGGATCGTGATGGCCGCCCCAGTTCCGCCGAACACCCAGGCAGTACCTGCCCGGAGTGGAGAGCGCTTGAGGTGCCAAACCGCCACGACCACCCCGGCGGCCATCTCCCACACCCTGGTGAACGGCAGGTAGTAGGCCGCGCTCTGGGGGCGATGGAGGAGAGGGAAGTCGGACGCTCCGGACATGACAACGAGCAGCGCGAAGGACGAGGCCGAAACAAGAGCGAGGGCGGCGAGCAACCAACCTAGCCTTCGACGATTCCCCCAGAGCACGAGTGCCAGGAAAAGGGGGAAGAATGCATAGAACTGTTCCTCCACCGACAGAGACCAGGTATGTCGAAGCAAGAGCGATTCGGAACGCTCTGCGAAGTATCCGGCGTCTGTCTGGTAGAGCGCGAGGTTGGCCAACGACAAGGATGCGTACACGCCTACTCGCCCCGTGGTCCGTTGGCTGACGATGGGAGACTCAAGCAACGCCGATAGGACGGCGACGACGACCAGCATGAGGGCTAGGGCGGGAAGCAGTCGTCGCACTCGGCGCATGTAGAAGTGAGCGAAGCGAATGCGTCCGTGCATCAGCTTCTCGCGCAAGAGCAGACCACCGATCACGTAGCCGGAGATGACGAAGAAAGCATCCAGAGCAACGAAGCCGCCGGTCGGAGGAAGGTCGCAGTGGAAGGCGACGATGATGAGCATGGCAATGCCACGTAGTCCCTGGACATGCTCCAGGCGCCCCGAGCCGTCGACATGCACGCACGTAGGTTACGGCGACGGAGGCCCCTGAGCCGCCTGCAAGGCCCCGTGGCTCCACCACTCTTCGTCCCTCGCTAGCGTGAGGGTCGTGAGTGCTCCTGTGGTCGTGGCCGAGATCGTGCGCTCCGGATTCGTGGAGGGGCACCACTACGGGTCGGTGGTCGCGCTGGACGCCGAGGGCCAGGTCGACTGGTCGGTCGGCAGCGTCGACGCGCCGATGCTGGCGCGGTCGTGCAACAAGCCGATCCAGGCGCTGGCGATGGTGCGGCTCGGGCTTGACCTGCCTGACGAGCTGCTTGCGCTGACCTGTGCGTCGCACTCGGGGGAGGCGTTCCACCTAGACGGCGTACGCCGCATCCTGGCCGGGGCCGGACTGACCGAGTCGGCGTTGCAGACCCCGCCCGATTATCCGGTCGACGACGCGACGCGGGAGGCCGCGATCCGCGACGGGCGCGAGCGTGACTCGATCTCGATGAACTGCTCTGGCAAGCACGCCGGGATGCTCGCCACCTGCGTGGTGAACGGCTGGGACACCGCGACCTACCGCGAGCCCGACCACCCGCTGCAGGTCGCGATCCGCGAGACGTTCGAGGAGCTGACCGGGGAGCCGGTGGTCGCGGTGGCGACGACGGGTGTGGGGCGCCGTTGCTGTCGTGCTCGCTGACCGGGCTGGCGCGGGCGTTCCGGACGCTCGCGGTGGCTGCAGGAGGGGCCCGAGCGGCGGGTGGCCGAGGCGATCCGGCGGCACCCGGAGTGGGTGTCGGGGACGGCGCGGGACGAGCTGACGCTGCTGACCGCGGTGCCTGGCGCGATCGGTAAGGCGGGCGCGGAGTCGTGCTACGCGGTGGCGCTGGCCGACGGGCGGTCGTTCGCGCTGAAGATCGACGACGGGGCGGCGCGGGTGCGGCCGGTGCTGATGGCGGCGGCGTTGCAACGGGCAGGGGTGGATGGTGAGGCCGGCGTCGACGGTGAGGCGGTGCGGCGTACGGGTGTGGTGGAGCTGCTCGGTGGTGGAGTACCGGTGGGGGAGCTGCGGGCTTGTTTCTAGGTTGCGAGGTTTCGAGGCTCGGGCCCTGGGGGCCCTCGCACCTCAACCAGCGGGGGCTAGACCTTGTGTGAAGCACCTCACGCTTGCTGAGTTTGCAATCTGCTTGCTCTTGCTAGCATGATGGCGTCATGAGCAAAGGGAAGGTAGGCAACGCGGTCGGCAAGACCGTGGAGTCTCTCGGTGACTACCTCAAGGAGCAGCGCGTCGCTTCGCGCCTCTCCCTGCGGCAGCTCTCCGAGCAGGCCGGTGTCTCCAACCCCTACCTGAGCCAGATCGAGCGCGGCCTGCGCAAGCCCTCGGCCGAGGTGCTGAACCAGATCGCGAAGGCTCTGCGGATCTCTGCGGAACAGCTCTACATCCGCGCCGGGATCCTCAGCCCCGAGGACGGGGTCGGGATGGGCGACAGCACCGTTGAGCTGTCCATCCTCAACGACTCCGGGCTCACCGAGCGGCAGAAGCAGTCGCTGCTCGACGTGTACGCGTCGTTCCTCGCGATGAACGTCGCGGCCGAGACCGCCACGTCATCGACGTCAACACCGCCGGCCACCGAGCCGGTCGAGGACGACGCCGACACCACCCAGACCATCCACAGCACGCAGACCAACCAGAAGGAGAACTGACATGGCCAAGGCCAAGTTCGACATCAAGTCCATCGAGATCCCCGCCGTCGTCGCCCGTCCGCTGTACGCCTACGTGGGCGCTGCTGACTACACCGTCGAGTACGTCCGCGAGACCGTGGCCGACGTGCAGAAGCGCTTCGCCGCCGTGCAGAAGGACGTCCAGAAGAACGTCAAGGACTTCGACTTCGAGCCCAAGGCTCTTCGCGACCAGGCCACCACCGTGGTCAGCACCCGCGTCGACGCCCTGAGCAAGGACGCCAAGGCCCGCCGCGCCGCCGTCGAGGCCCGCGTGTCCGAGCTGCAGTCCGACGCCAAGGCTCGCGCCACCAAGCTGCAGACCACGGTCAACGAGGGCGTCAACACCGCCTCCGAGACCTACGTCGAGCTGGCCAAGCGCGGCGAGACCACGATCAAGCGCCTCCGCGGCGACCTGGCCGGTGTGCTCGACGAGGCCGCTGACAGCATCGAGGACGGCATCGAGGCCATCGCCGACGCTGTCGACTCCCCGAAGACCAAGGGCGCCAAGAAGTCCTCGGCTCGCAAGTCGGCCGCGAAGTCCACCTCGCAGGCCGCCACGACCGCGAAGCAGGCGCCGGCCAAGAAGGCGACCGCCGCGAAGCAGACCGCCAGCAAGAAGGCGACCACCGCGAAGAAGGCCGCCAGCACCACGGCCACCGACGCCAAGGCGACCGCGGCCAACGCCACGGAGCCCACCAGCGTCACCAGCTGAACCCCCCGGTGACCGCTCGCCGGTCACCCTGACGCCGTACGGCGTCGCCAGCATCATGAGGCCCCCGGAGGTATGAGCTCCGGGGGTCTTGCTGTGCTTCGGGTGACTTCGGTGTCCGGTTAGGCTTGTTGTCGTGCCCACCGTCTTCGATGTCCAGGCCAACCTGATGCTGGTCGTGGTCTTTGTGCTGCTCGCGGTGAAGATCTTCGCCCTGGTCAACGCGCTGCTCTACTCCGCGGACTCCTACGAGGCCGCGGGCAAGTTGACCAAGCCGGCGTGGGTGATCATCCTCGGCCTGGCCGTCGCCGTGCAGCTGCTCGTCGGGCTCGGCATCCTCAACATCGTGTTCACGGTCGCGGCCTTCGTCTACCTCGCCGACGTACGCCCGGCGCTGGCGGGGCTGTCGCGCCGGCGCTGATGCCGGACCGTTGACCTGGCGGGTCCGAGCGGTGTGGCCAATGTTGCCCCCGCGTGGTCGACGCCTCGATATCGTGGGCGCAGACGGGGAGCACGGCTCCCTTCCCCCCACAGACAGGTGGAGAATCAAGCATGGGTGAGCACTGCGAGCGGCCTTGGGGCAGCTGGACCGTCGTCGAGGAGGGCGAGGGCTACAAGGTCAAGCGCATCGTGGTCACCCCCGGTCAGCGGCTGTCCTACCAGACCCACGCGCACCGCTCCGAGCACTGGGTGGTCGTCTCCGGCACCGCGACCTGCGTGATCGACGGGGCCACGGTGATCGTCGCGGCCGGCGGTTCGGTCGACATCGGCGTGGGCGAGGCCCACCGCATCTGCAACGAGCACGACGACGAGCTCGTGATCATCGAGGTCCAGCGCGGTGGCTACACCGGCGAGGACGACATCGTGCGGCTCGAGGACGACTACGGGCGCTGCGACGCCACCGCCTGAGGCGGTACACATTGCCCGTGCGATCGGCGGCATCCGGGCCGAGTTGGGGTGATGGGGACGACAGGAAGCCTGCCACCGTCATCGTCGGCGCTCGCTGACTGCGGTAGTGACACGTTGCTGGGCCCCAGGACCGGTTGGCGTCTATGCTCCACCGATGCGAGCGGCCGACTATCGTGTGCCGTTCAACCGCCCCCACCGCACCGGCGACGAGCCTGCGCTCCTCGCGGAGGTGTTGAGTGGTGTCCTCACCGGTGACGGGCCCTTCAGCCAGCGGGCAGCCGACCTGCTTTCGCCGCTGGTTGGCGGGGGTTCCTGCCTGTTCACACCCTCATGCACCGCCGCCCTTGAGATGGTAGCTCTGCTGCTGGACCTGGCTCCGGGTGACGAGGTGATCATGCCGTCGTTCACCTTCGTCTCGACCGCCAACGCATTCGTTCTCCGTGGTGCGGTCCCGGTCTTCGTCGACATCCGCGACGACACGTTCAACCTGGACGAACGCATGGTCGGGGCTGCCGTGACCCCCCGCACCCGAGCCATCGTGCCTGTGCATTACGGCGGTGTCGCGTGCGACCTCGATCGGCTCGGCGAGATCGCCCAGCGGCACGGATTGGCCCTGGTGGAGGACAACGCGCACGGTCTCGGAGGACGCTACCGCGGTGTTCCCCTCGGCTCGTTCGGGGCATTGGCGACTCAGAGCTTCCACTCCACCAAGAACATCCAGTGCGGCGAGGGTGGGGCCCTGGTCGTCAACGACGAGAGGTTGTTGGCCAGGGCGGAGGTGCTGCGAGAGAAGGGCACCGACCGGAGCCGGTTCGAGCGGGGGCAGGTCGACAAGTACACCTGGGTCGACCTCGGGTCGAGCTATCTGCTCTCGGACCTGCTTGCCGCGGTGCTCGCGACCCAGCTCGAGCAGTTCGCGGAAATTCAGGAGGGGCGCGGCCGGGTCTGGAGTGCCTACGACGACAGGCTTCGGGCATGGCGCTCGGAGCACGGCGTTGGGGCACAGTACGTACCCGACGAGTGTGACGCCCCCGCCCACCTCTATGCCCTCGTGATGCCGATCGCGGAGCAGCGGGACGGGCTGATCCGACACCTGGCACAGCGTGGTGTTGCGGCAGCCTTTCACTACGTTCCGCTGCACTCCTCGCCGGGCGGACAGCGTCACGGACGCGAGGCAGAGGGAGGCTGCACGGTGACCACCGACGTAGCGGCACGCCTTGTGAGGCTCCCACTGTTCAGCCAGATGACGGATGACGAGATCGACCTGGTGATCGAGTCGGTGACGTCGTTCCGCCCCCGCTCCCGAGACCGACGGTCCGCCCGCGTGAGCAAGGTTCAACAAGCGACCACGTTTCTTGCGGCGTCCGTTGTTCTCTGCGTCTTGCTCGGGGCTTTGTTCTATGCAGGACACAGCTTCGAGCCGGCAGACGAGGGGTTCTATCTGAACTGGCTCGCGACACCCGAGTTGTTCAAGACCTCGGTCACTGAGTTCGGATTCGTCTACCACCCGCTTCACGACCTGGTGGGCGGTGACATCGTCGCGCTACGACGGATCAACGTGGTCCTCACCATGGGACTGGGCGTGTGGTGCGCCACAGCAACGCTGTTTGCGGTCACCGGAGCGCGGCCATGGCTACTCGCCTTGTGCCTGGGAGCGCCGGCCATGCGAATTTTCGACCTCTGGTTGCTCACCCCGAACTACAACACGCTCACACTTCAGGCCGCCCTCGTCGTCACCATCGGGGTGCTTGCCGTGTGGGGGGGCGCAGGATCGACCGACGACGAAGAACGACGGCGCCGGCGAGCCCCTGCGACCCGAGGGGCCCTGGTGCTCGGAGTCGGGCTGGCTCTGCTCTTCCTGGCCAAGCCCACGAGCGCCGCGGTCGTCGCCATTCTCGTTGCAGCGATGCTGGCCCTCGCCCGGAGGTTGGACCTCCGAACGTTGCTGGTGGCGAGCACGACCCTGGCAACGACACTCGGTCTGGCAGCTCTCGTCATCGACGGTTCGCTCGTCGAGTTCGTGGGCAGGTTGCGAGGTGGCGCCGAGGAGGTGCGCGTCCTGTCGGCGGGTCACACCCTGCGGGATGTCGTTCGCATCGATGCCTTGAGGGCCTCAGCTGCTCACCGGGCGATGGCGCTGGTGGTGGCCGCTTCCGTCGGCTCCTTCATGTGGCTGGTCATGGCGCGACCCGTCCGACGCTGGCCTTGGGTGACGCTGGGGACCGGTTCGACCGGGTTGTTCGTGTTGGCGGCACTGCTCAGCCCTGGTGTCGTCCTGCTCACTGCGGGGCGAACCGCCCTGTTCCTCCTCGCAGTGCCTGCGGCAGTCCTCAGCGTTCGATACCTTGCGACCCGCGCCTGCGACAGCGTCCTGCCTCCCTCTCGCGACGGTCTGGTGCTCGCCGCCGGCCTGACCCTGCTGCCGTTGGCCTGCGTCTTCGGTAGCAACACCAACTATTGGGCTGGTGCCTGCGACTATGCGATCTTTTGGCTGCTGGCCGCGGTGGTGCTGCTGGGGCAACTCCCCGGCGACCGGCAGTCCGGCGCACTCGTGCTGCTCGCCTGCGTCGCAGTGGTGAGCGCCTCGCTGGCCGTCGTCGGTGGGATGGCGCGTCCGTACCGACAGCCGGTAGCTGTCTGGGACATGCACAGTGAGGCTTCCGTGGCCGGCAGCACGGTCACGGTCAACTCCGGCGGTCAGCAGCTCCTCACGGACCTTCGAGTCACGGCGAGCGACGGAGGCATGCCTGCGGGGGTTCCGATGATCGATCTGACGGGCCAGTCGCCAGGGTTGATCTACGCGCTAGGAGGAACGGCGGTCGGGAGCCCCTGGCTGATCGGGGGACAGCCCGGCTCAGCCGCGTTGTTCGTACACGTCCTGAATCGAGGTTCCTTGCCGGCTGTTGGCCGAGGCTTGGGTCCTTTCGCAGCCCGACGGACCCCGAGCCCTGGACGACAGCCTGCTCGCCAGCACCGGGATCACGCCGGAGGCGCTGACGATCGTCGGCCGGGCGGACTACCCGGAGTATCGACGGGGGCCCGAGCCGCCGGTGGTCCTTCGGCGTCCGGACCGCCCCGTGTCGGAGTCCGTGCAGGCTTGCGAGACCGCGCGGGGGCCGAGTTGAGGACGATGGAGGCAGCTGCCACGTGAGCGACTACCTGCGTGACCGCGAACCGTCATTCCGTGACTCCCCAGCGGAGTCGCGACGCTTCGGAATGTCGGTCGCTCGCATCACCGTGCCTGAGGCGGTTGAGTCCGACTCGGCCCTCGCCTGGACGCGGGAGCGGCTCACTTCAGCGCCATACGACCTCGTGATCCTGCGCTATCCGGCACGCCACGTGACCTGGGCGGCCGCTCTTCTCGACCTCGGACGCGACATCGTCCACGCTGACTCCCTGGTCTACTTCACCCGGCTGTTGACCACAGGCCCGACGATTCCCCCTCTCGACCTCACGAGCTACGCGGGGAGCTGGAGCGCCGCCAGGGATCGCGACGTTGACCCGGACGCCCTGGGCGACTTGGTCCACTCGGTGTTCCTCGACTTCTCCAACCACTACGCCGCCAACCCGCTGCTGGACCAGGGTGCGGTCCTGGCGGGTTATCGGGAGTGGGTGAGTGCCTCGGTCCGGAACGACCGGGTGCTGTGCGTGAACGACGAGGTGGGGCCGGTGGCCTTCATCACCTGGTCTGATGAGGGACCCGTCTGTCAGCTGCACATCGGGGGTGTGCACCCTCGCGCGCAAGGGCGCGGTCTTTTCGGCGCGGTACTCCTCGGGGCAGCCGCGGCAGCGCAGCGGGCCGGGTGCTCCGAGCTCGACTCACCGACCCAGGTGCAGAACATCCGGCAGCTCGCGGTCTCCTGGCGGATCGGGCTGCGGGCGGGTGGTGCGTGCAACACCGTCCACGTCGTGCGCCGTGGCCTGCTCAGCCCTCGTCGCGCGTGATCACGTAGGACGGGCGCCCGGTCGAGCGCATGTGGAGCCGTCCGAGGTACTCCCCCAGCACGCCGATGGCCAACATCTGGGCACCTGAGAACAAGGCGATCATGGAGGCGAGGAAGGTGAAGCCCGGCACCTGGGTGTAGCCAGACACATATGCCACGACGACGTAAGCAAGCAGCCCAGCACCGCCGAGTGCCAGCAGTAGACCCAGGTAGGTGACGAGTCGAAGGGGCAGCACGCTGTAACCCAAGACCAGCAGGAGGAACTGTCTCAGCAGTGATGCCGCGGTGTACCCGGACTTCCCCTCCGCGCGTGGGTCGCGGGCGACCGGCACGCCGCGCACGCATGTCGTCGTCCAAGCGAGCGACACGTCGATGGAGACGTGGGGACCCGCGACGCGTGCAAAACCCTCCCGCAGTCGGGTGCGGAACACGCGGAACGCGGTCACGTGGCGCGCGTGCTCGACGCCGAGTCCGCGGGCAAGCACGGTTCGACCAATGCGGGCCGCGAGGCCGCGAGCCAGTCCGTGGCCCTGTTCGCTGGCTACTCCGTAGACGAGGTCGACGTCGTCGGTCAGCGCCGCCAACAGCACCGGCAGGTCCTCGGGCCGGTGCTGCAGGTCATCGTCGATGGTGACGACCACGTCGTGCCGCGCATGACGGATGCCAGCCAACAAGGCGTTCTGCTGGCCGAAGTTGCGGGAGAGTCGGATCGCCTCGACCTCCGCGTGCTCGCGGCTCAATGTCCGGGCGACGGTCCAGGCGTCGTCGGGGCTTCCGTCCACCACCAGGATCACCTCGTAGGCCGCGCCGAGGTCGCCGAGCACCCGCCGCAGCCGTTCTACCAAACGCGGGAGGGTCCTGGCCGAGCGATAGCAGGGCACGACCACCGATAAGGTGGGGTACGTCACCGGGTCGCGCCCGGGCGTCGTCCCAGACGTCATGGTGTGATCCTGTCACAACGGCGACCGACCTCCGGCGCCCCTGGACCGAGGCGGTGCGATGGAGACCGGCACCCCGCCGGGGGGTTACGACCCCACTCTTTTCGCCGAGCTCGCGCTGCTGGAGGACGCCCACTTCTGGTTCCGCGCTCGAGCCGAGCTGATCTGGTGGGCCCTTCGTCGTCATCAGCCGGACGCCGTCTCCATGCTTGAGGTCGGGTGCGGCACCGGCTACCTACTCGGTGAGATCGCCCGCCGCGATCCGAATCTGCATCTTGTCGGCTCGGAACTGTTCGCCGAGGCGCTGGTGCCGGCCCGTGCACGATTGGGATCGCGGGCGGTCCTCGTCCAGCACGACGCGCGGCGGTTCCCGTTTTATTCGGCGTTCGATGTGGTCGGGGCCTTCGACGTGCTCGAGCACATCGAAGAGGACTACGAAGTCGTGGCGCAGGCGCACGCCGCCCTTCGCCCCGGGGGCCTGTTGCTGTTGACGGTCCCGCAACATCGATGGCTGTGGAGCGCCGCGGACACGAACGCTCACCACGTACGCCGCTACTCCAGGCGCACCCTGCACGAAGCCGTCGGCGATGGCTTCGAGATCCTCACGTCGACGTCCTTCGTCAGCTTTCTCCTGCCTGCAATGGTCGCCTCCAGAATGCTTCACCGTGCAGCCGAGCATGACCCGCTGGCCGAATTGCGCCTGCCCCGCTGGATGAACACGTCGCTAGGTGCCGTGATGACCCTCGAGCGGGCCGCACTGCGCTACGGGGCGCGCCTCCCCGTCGGCGGCTCGCGGCTTGTGGCCGCCCGCCGCCGGTAGTCATAGCGATTGGCCGCGAATGCTCGGCTGTGCCCAGCGGGCGCGCTCGCGCTTGCGCTTGCTACCCACCGCGCGGGGCCGCGAGGTACTCGTCGAGGGCGACGAGGGCCTCCTGTGGGGTGAAGGCGGTGGACTCGAGCTTGGTCAGGTCGAGGAGGCTGTTGAGGGGGCGGGGGGACATCTCCTTGCCGTCGCCGTACTCGTCGGTCGTGCAGGGGGTGATGTCGTCTGCCGCTGCGGCCGGAGCGGGTGAAGACCTCGCCGGCGATCTCGGCCCAGGACATCTCGGGGCCGCCGTTGGTGACGTTGTAGGTGCCGTACGGCGCACTGAGTGTCCAGCAGGTGCGCGTACGGCGCGGGAGAGCTCGGCGGTGAAGGTGAGGCGGCCGATCTGGTCGGCCACCACGGTGGGGGAGACGCCGCGCTCGGCGAGCGAGCGCATGGTGCGCACGAAGTTGCCGCCCTCGCCGATCACCCACGACGTACGCAGCACGTAGTGGCGGCGAGCGGTGCCGACCGCGAGGTCGCCAGCGGCCTTGGCTCTGGCCGTAGACGCCGAGCGGGGAGAAGGGCTCGTCCTCGGTGTGGCCGTCGGGGCCGGCGGCGGTGCCGTCGAAGACGTAGTCGGTGGAGAAGTGCACGAGGGTCAGGTGGTGCTCGTCGGCGATCCGCGCGAGCGTGGCCGGGGCGGTGGCGTTGGCCGCCCAGCAGGCCGGGCGGCCCTCGGGGGTCTCGGCGGCGTCGACGGCGGTGTAGGCGGCGGCGTTGAGGACGACGGCGTACTCGTGCCAGGGCCAGGCCGCGACGGCCGCGGGGTCGGTGAGGTCGAGCTCGTCGAGGTCGACCTGGTCGGCGTCGGGGAAGTCCGCGGCCAGCGCGCGGCCCAGCTGGCCCTTCGCGCCGGTGATCAGCGTCTTCTTCGGCGCCATCGGGGTGACGGCGTCGAGCGTGGGGTTGGCGTGGTCCTTGGCCGAGATCTCCGACTCCTCCAGCGGGATCGGCCACGGGATCGCCGCGGTCGGGTCGCCGAGGTGGAGCGCGGGGTAGGCCGTGGCCGGGCGCCAGTGCTCGTTGACCAGGTAGGTGTAGGCGACGCCGTCCTCGAGGGTCTGATAGCTGTTGCCGACGCCGCGCGGCACGAAGACCGCCGTGGCCGGGTCGAGCTCGACGTGGAACGTCGCGCCGAAGGTCTCGCCCTCGCGCATGTCGACCCACGCGGCGAAGGCCCGCCCGTTGGCGACCGAGACGAACTTGTCCCACGGCTCGGTGTGGATGCCGCGGGTCGCGCCCTTGGTGGCGTTGAAGGAGATGTTGTTCTGCACGGGCCCGAAGTCGGGCAGCCCGAGCGCGACCATCTTCTCGCGCTGCCAGTTCTCCTTGAACCAGCCGCGGTCGTCCTCGTGCACCACGAGGCGCAGCACCACGAGGCCGGGGATCGGCGTGGTCTCCAGCGTCAGCTCACCGCTCACGAGGCGTCACTGCCCCTTCGCGGCGTACGTCGCCTCGGTGGCGTCCTTGTGCGGGCGCCACCAGTCCTCGTGGGTGCGGTACCACTCGATCGTGTCGGCCAGGCCGGACTCGAAGTCGCCGAACTGCGGCGTCCAGCCGAGCTCGGCACGCAGCTTGGCGGCGTCGATGGCGTAGCGCAGGTCGTGGCCGGCGCGGTCGTTGACGTGGTCGAAGGCGTCGGCCGGCTGACCCATCAGCGTGAGGATCAGCTGGACGACCTCGAGGTTGTTCTTCTCGCCCTCGGCGCCGACCAGGTAGGTCTCGCCGATCCGGCCCTTCTCCAGGATGGTCAGCACCGCGGAGGAGTGGTCGTCGGCGTGGATCCAGTCGCGCACGTTCTCGCCCGAGCCGTAGAGCTTGGGGCGGATGCCGTCGATGACGTTGGTGATCTGGCGCGGGATGAACTTCTCGATGTGCTGCCAGGGGCCGTAGTTGTTGGAGCAGTTGGAGATCGTGGCCCGCACGCCGAAGCTGCGCACCCAGGCGCGGACCAGGTGGTCGGAGCCCGCCTTCGACGCGGAGTATGGGCTGCTCGGGCGGTAGGCCGTGTCCTCGGTGAACTTCGCCGGGTCGTCGAGCTCGAGGTCGCCGTACACCTCGTCGGTGGAGATGTGGTGCAGGCGTACGTCGGACTTGCGCGCCGCCTCCAGGATCGTGAACGTGCCGATCACGTTGGTCTGGATGAACGGGCTCGGGTCGTGGAGCGAGTTGTCGTTGTGCGACTCAGCGGCGTAGTGCACGACCGCGTCGTGCTGCTCGACCAGTGGCTCGACCACGGAGGCGTCGGCGACGTCGCCCACGACGAGACGGACCCGGTCGTCGGGCAGCCCCGCGAGAGACTCGCGGCTGGCCGCGTAGGTGAGCTTGTCGAGCACGGTGACGGTGACGTCGGTGTGCTCGATCAGGTGGTGGACGAAGTTGGAGCCGATGAAGCCGGCTCCGCCGGTCACGAGTACGCGCTGCACCCGCGGCAGTCTAGGGTCTGTCGGTCTCGGTCGCCGCCCGGGCGATCAGTTGGTCACCGTGATCCCGTTGAAGGTCCCGACCCCGAAGCCGCGGGACGCGGGGTTCGTCACGGTGATCACCTTGCCGCTGCCGAGTCCGGCGTTCGCCGCCACCATCGCGGTGGCCGTCATCGTGGTGTCGTTGACCCTGGTGACACCGTTGATGGCGACGCCCGCCGGACCGCTGAGCTTGGCTCCTGGTCCGAAGTTGGACCCCGTGACCGTGATCGTGACGGTCGTCCCCCGACCCAAGGTGGACGGGGAGACTGCCGTCACGGTCGGTCCGGCCACGGTCGTGAGGCAGCGGAAACAGGTGTTCTTGCCCGCGTCGGGGTTGGTGACCGTGATGGTCTGCTGGCTCGGCTCTCGTGTCACCGGGATCGAGACCAGGGCCTCGAGGGTGCTGGAGTCGACCCACGACGTCGAGGTCACGCTCGTGCCGGAGATCGTGGCCACGGCGCCTGGCGCGAAACCGTTGCCGGTGATGGTGACCTCGCGGAACTTGGCGCCCGCCCCCAACGAGTTGGGAGTGATGGTTGTGACGGTGGGCTTGGCCGTGACGGTGAGGCAGCCGACGCAGCGAGCGGAGCCGTTGACGCCCTGCACCACGATGTCGGTCGGGCCCAGCGCGGTCGTGGTCGCGGTGCCGACCGTGACCTTGAGCGTCGTCTCGTCGACGTAGGTCAAGGACCCGGAGACCTGGGTGAAACCCGGCTTGTCGAAGGTCACCGTGGAGGTCGGGTCGAAGCCGGCACCGGTGATCGTCATCCGCACCCCGTCTGCGCGCTGACCGATGACGCTCGGACTGATCGCCGTCACCCCCATCCGCGGGGGCTCCGGGTCGTCGTTGAGGATGGTGCCGACGCCGTCGTTGGCTGCGACGCCTCCGTTGACCGGGTTGCTCAGCCGAACCAGGAATGTCTCGTCCGGCTCGAACGTGGTGTCCCCGTTGACGGTGACCGTGACGTTCTTGGTGGTCTGGCCAGCTGCGAAGGTGAGGGTCCCCGAAGCGACGGCGTAGTCGTCGGGTGCCGAGGCGGTCTGGGCAACGGTCACGTAGTCGTAGGTGACCTGCCGCTCACTGGCTTGGTTGAGCGTGACCGGGATGACGAGCGGCGTGGTGCCGGAGTTGCCCTCCGTCACCGAGGCGCTGCTCAAGGTCGCTGTCGGGTCGGCGTTCACGACCAGGGACACGCCGGTGGCGTCGTACTGCACGCTCCAGTACTTGCCCGGCGGCAGGGTGTCGATCCCGGTGACGGACCCGAAGGCCCCGCTGCGAGACCCGGCGTCCAGGACGCGCAGCGAGGTGCCGACCGGCGGGTTGACGCCCGGCGACGTGCTGATCGCCAACGTACCGGCGAGGGTCGCGACGCCGCTCGAGGTGAGCTTCGAGTAGTCGGTCCCGACGGTGGTGGTGCCGGAGACGGACACGCCCATCGTGCCGCCCGAGGACTGGGTGTAGGGGCCTGTCACGGCGAGCGGGGTGCCGGTGGCGCCCGGTTGAACCGTGCCGGCGTTGGTCAGCGGACCCTCCACCGTCCCGCCGCCGGTGAGCGCACCGCCGTTGATTGCCACGGCGCCGGTGCCGGCAGATCCGCCCCGCAGGACGGCTCCACTGTCGACCCGCGTCGAGCCACCCGACTGCGTGTAGGTCGTCGGCCGGAACGTCCCGGCCTTGAGCCACACGGACCCGGTGTTGGTGACCGCGCCGGTGCCCGTGATCGAACGCGAGAGAGTGATGGTCCCGTTGTTGGTACGCAGCGCCGCCAGCGAGTCAGCCGCAGCGTTCTTGATGCCGCCGGTCACGATGGTCACGGTGCCGTTGTTGGTCGCGATGTTCTGGTTGAGCTGCAGGGTGCCGCCGTCGGCGACCAGGGTTCCGCTCTGGAGCGTCGTGCCCACGAGATTCGTCACCGTGAGCGTGGTGGTGCCGCGCAGAGCGCGCAGAGTGCCGTCGTTGGTGAGCGGCATGCTGAGCGTCAGGCTGCTGCCGGCCAGGGGGAGCTCCATGTCCAGCCGGCCCGCGGTGGCGTTCTGCACGGTGTTAACGGCGGCGCCGGTCATGTTGTAGAAGGGGTCGTTGCCGGAGTTCTTGACCGTCAGGACGCCGTTGTTGATGACCTTGCCGTCGTAGAAGTAGACGAAGCCGTCGTTGCTCGTGAGGGCTCCGTTGTTGATCAGGCGCCTGCCGTTGAAGAGCCGGGGCCCGGAGCTGGCTGGGATGGTGGTCGTGGTTCCTGCCGGCAGGGTCAGGTTCCCGGTGCTCATGCTGAGGTCGCCCAAGATGACGGTGCCGAGGCTGGACGGGGCACCGAACGCGTCGCCTCCGGTGAGTCTCAACGTGCCGGCACCGGGGAAGGAGGCTCCCTGGAGTTCGAGGACCCCTGAGGCCTGCTCGAGGGTGGTGCCGGTGGCGAGGTTGTAGGTGCCGGTGCCGCTGCCGCCGACGGTGGTGAGGAGTCGGCCCTGGGTGAGCGAGATCGTGCCCTGGTTGGCGACGGGGAGGCTGTCGAGTCTCACGGTGTCGCCGGACGTGGGTGGGGTGAAGGTCATGGTGGCGCCGGCGGCGTTGGTGACGGCGTTGGTGGCGTTGCCGGTCCAGTTGTAGAACGGCGAGGAGGTGCTGTTCTTGATGAGCCAGGTGCCGTTGTTGGTGATGGTGCCTTCGTGCAGGGCGATGTAGCCGTCGTCGGAGGTCACGGATCCGTTGTTGGTCAGCACGGCCCCGTTGTAGAGCCGCGGCACGGTGTTGGCGGGGATGGTGACGGTGCTGGTGCTGGGGATGGTGAAGCTGGACTGGAGGGTGACGTCACGCAGAGTCAGCTTGCCGAGGGTGGCCGGGGAGCCGGTGACGTCTCCTCCGGTCAGGGCCAAGGTGCCAAGTCCGGTGAACTGAGCGCCGCCCAGGGCCAGTGCCCCTGAGGCCTGCTCGAGGGTGGTGCCGGTGGCGAGGTTGTAGGTGCCGGTGCCGCTGCCGCCGACGGTGGTGAGGAGTCGGCCGCGGGTGAGAGCGATGGTGCCCTGGTTGGCGACGGGGAGGCTGTCGAGTCTCACGGTGTCGCCGGACGTGGGTGGGGTGAAGGTCATGGTGGCGCCGGCGGCGTTGGTGACGGCGTTGGTGGCGTTGCCGGTCCAGTTGTAGAACGGCGAGGAGGTGCTGTTCTTGATGAGCCAGGTGCCGTTGTTGGTGATGGTGCCTTCGTGCAGGGCGATGTAGCCGTCGTCGGAGGTCACGGATCCGTTGTTGGTCAGCACGGCCCCGTTGTAGAGCCGCGGCACGGTGTTGGCGGGGATGGTGACGGTGCTGGTGCTGGGGATGGTGAAGCTGGACTGGAGGGTGACGTCACGCAGAGTCAGCTTGCCGAGGGTGGCCGGGGAGCCGGTGACGTCTCCTCCGGTCAGGGCCAAGGTGCCAAGTCCGGTGAACTGAGCGCCGCCCAGGGCCAGTGCCCCTGAGGCCTGCTCGAGGGTGGTGCCGGTGGCGAGGTTGTAGGTGCCGGTGCCGCTGCCGCCGACGGTGGTGAGGAGCCGGCCGCGGGTGAGAGCGATGGTGCCCTGGTTGGCGACGGGGAGGCTGTCGAGTCTCACGGTGTCGCCGGACGTGGGTGGGGTGAAGGTCATGGTGGCGCCGGCGGCGTTGGTGACGGCGTTGGTGGCGTTGCCGGTCCAGTTGTAGAACGGCGAGGAGGTGCTGTTCTTGATGAGCCAGGTGCCGTTGTTGGTGATGGTGCCTTCGTGCAGGGCGATGTAGCCGTCGTCGGAGGTCGCGGCCCCGTTGTTGACCAAGCGGTAGCCGCCGAGCAGGCGGGGGGTGTCAGCCGCCGGGATCGTCAGTGTGCCTCCGGGCGCGACACGGAGGGTCCCCGTCCCCGACAGGTTGACACCGCCGATGTTGCCCGCCGAGCCGGCGACGAGGAGCGCGGAGCCCCCGAGGGTGCTGCCGGAGCGAAGGTCGAGCAGGCGGACGTCGGAGTCGTAGGAGTTGGGCGCAGTGCCGCCCACCGCGAGATCTCCTCCCGCCTCCACCCTCAGCGTCGGGTGGATCGAGGCAGTGTCAGGGAAGGAGAGCCCGGCGATCGCCCGGCTGTCGGACACGATCACCAATGAGCGGGCGGGCGTGGTCGACATGCACGCGACGTCGGTCGCGCCGGGCACGGTCGATCCCGGGCCGCCGTTCGAGTTGGACCAGTTGGAGGCGGTCGCCCAGACGCTGCTCGTGGCGCCCGTCCAGTAGCGGGTGCACGTGCCGGGCGCCGCGCCAGCCGGAGCGGCGGCTCCGAGCGCGACCCCCGCGGTCGCGAACAGCCCCAGCAGGACGATGAACGACGACCTCAGCCGCCCGATCCCTCGTGTGTGCGCAAGCAGGTAGAGCCCCATGATTGTCCCCCCCGGACGATGACGTGCGGATGACGTGCGAGAAAGCCCCGGCTCGACGGCCCAGAAAGGGGGCTTGGAGTCACTAGTTCGAACGTCCTGGATGGATTGAAAGACCGAAAGACTGGGGAGAGCGACGACTTCTTGATTGCTTTACCAACTGGTCTAGTCCGGCAGTGACAGATCGAGTCTTGAGGGACGCATGTGGCTGAATATGAGGACGAATCGACTGCGACGTCAGCGAGAGGGACTCATGCGAGGCATCATCCTGGCCGGCGGGACCGGTAGTCGGCTGCACCCGATCACCCACGCGGTGAGCAAGCAGCTGATGCCGGTCTACGACAAGCCGATGATCTACTACCCGCTGTCCACGCTGATGCTGGCCGGCATCCGCGAGGTGCTGGTCATCACGACCCCGCACGAGGCCGAGCCGTTCCGCCGGCTGCTCGCCGACGGGTCGCAGTGGGGCATGGAGATCACCTACGCCGTGCAGCCCTCGCCCGACGGGCTGGCGCAGGCGTTCGTCATCGGCGAGGAGCACGTCGGTGACGGGCCGGTGGCGCTCGTGCTCGGCGACAACGTCTTCTACGGCTCCGGGCTCGGTACGCAGCTGCGGCGGCACGCCGACATCGACGGCGCGGCGGTCTTCGCCTACCGGGTGTCGGACCCGTCGGCGTACGGCGTGGTGGAGTTCGACGCCGACATGAAGGCGCTGTCGCTGGAGGAGAAGCCGGCGAAGCCCCGCAGCAGCTACGCGATCCCGGGCCTCTACTTCTACGACAACGCAGTGGTCGGTCACGCCAAGGAGCTGAAGCCCTCGGCTCGTGGCGAGCTCGAGATCACCGACCTCAACCGGATCTACCTCGAGCAGGAACGGCTCCAGGTGTCCGTGCTGCCGCGCGGCTCCGCCTGGCTCGACACCGGGACCTTCGACGACCTCAACGACGCCAGCAACTTCGTGCGCGCGATCGAGAAGCGCCAGGACACGAAGATCGGTGCGCCTGAAGAGGTGGCCTGGCGGATGGGGTTCATCGACGACGCCACGCTTGCTGCGCTGGCCGAGCCGTTGGTCAAGAGCGGGTACGGGCGCGTACCTGCTGGGGTTGCTCGAGGACTGAAGGTCTCGGCGAGGTCGTCTCGCCAGGCTCGACGGGTCTCGGACCGACCGGCTGGCGGCTCGACCACGCGGCGCTCGACGCGACGTCTCGACGTACTGCCACGGCGGCGAGGTCAGTAGGCGCCGTCGGTGCGCATGACGGCGCCGACGGTCTTCACCAGGATGTTGAGGTCCTGGAGCATCGACCAGTTGTCGACGTAGAAGAGGTCGAGGCGGACGGTCTCCTCCCACGACAGGTCGGAGCGGCCGGAGACCTGCCAGAGGCCGGTGAGGCCGGGGCGGACGTCGAGGCGGCGGTTGGTGTCGCGCTCGTACGCCGCGACCTCGACCGGCAGCGGCGGGCGGGGCCCGACCAGGCTCATGTCGCCGCGCAGGACGTTGGCCAGCTGCGGCAGCTCGTCGAGGGAGTACTTGCGCAGCCACGCCCCGGGCTTGGTGATCCGGGGGTCCGCGCGGAGCTTGAAGAGGCCGGACTCGTAGCCGTGCTCGGCGTGCAGCTCGGCCAGCCGGGCCTCGGCGTCGAGCACCATGCTGCGGAACTTCAGGCAGGAGAAGAGCATCCCGTCCTTGCCGACGCGCTCCTGGCGGAAGAGCACCGGGCCGCCGTCGTAGAGCTTGACGCGCAGCGCCGCCCACACGAAGACGCGGGCTGAGCAGGACCATCAGCGCGAGCGAGCCGAGCACGTCGAAGCCGCGCTTGCCCCAGCTGGCGGCCTCGCCGGAGCGCGGCGGGTCGACGTGGATGAGCGGGAGGCCGCCGACCGGACGGAACGTGACCCGCCCGCCGGAGACCTCGGTGACGCTGGGCGCCACGACGACCTGGACGTCCTCCTTCTCCAGCGCCCAGGCGATGCGGCGCAGCTCGGAGGCGGACTCGACCGCGCCGCCGGCGAAGAAGAGCAGGTTGGCGCGCGCGGTGATCACCGACCAGGTGATCTCGTCGGTCCCGCCGATGATCGGGATGCCGGACGGCGTCTCGGCGCGGCGCTCGGCGTCGGGCGTCAGCGCGCCGACCACGTCGTAGCCGAGCCACGTCTCGCGGCGCAGGACGCCGGCGATCTCGTCGACGTGGCCCGCCGTGCCGACGATGACGACGCGGTACTGGAGCGCGCCGCCCTTGCGGGCCCGGTGGACGGCTCGCCGCAGGATCAGCCGGGCGATGACCAGCGCGGGCACGCCCACCACGAACATGATCAGGAAGAAGCCGCGGGACAGCTGGTACTGCGCCAGGTAGCACACGACGCCGATCAGGCCGGCGGTGAGCAGGGTGGCGTTGGTGACCCGCTTGTACTCGTCGGGGCCGGCGCCGAACACGCTGGCGCTGTAGCCGCCCATCATCGCGATCACTGCCAGCCAGCCCACGACGATGAGGGGGTACACCCAGCCGACGTTCCCCTGGGCCGGGCCGTCGGTGACGGGGTTGAAGACGTCGAAGCGCAGGCGGCCCAGCAGGCCGGTCAGCGACGAGACGACCACCACGGCGGCGTCGAGCGCGAACGCCGTGGCCGGTAGGTAGGCCAGGGCTCGGGAGGGTGAGCCCGTCAGGAGCCGGCTACGCCGGTACGACACGATCGTCATCGTGCCTCCTATCCTCACCGGGGTATCGCCGATTTCTTTACATTCAACGGGATCGGGCGCGTTTCGGTCACATTACCGGCGGGGACCCCTGTCGCGAGGTGCATTCAACCCAACGGTTGACAAAGGAGTGGTCGCCCCTGTTTACCTTGCTGTTCAACCGATTGGTTGATCGCGGATGGCGCGCAAGGAGGGGGAACCAGTGACCGAGGCCACGACCGACGAGCTCTCGCGGGTCTTCCAGGCGCTGGCCGACCCGACGCGCCGCGACCTCGTGGCCCGGCTGGCCCGCCGCGACGCGACCGTCGGCGAGCTGGCGGCGCCGTACGCGGTGAGCCTCCAGGCGGTCTCCAAGCACCTCAAGGTGCTCGAGGACGCCGGGCTGGTCAGCCGCAGCCGCGACGCGCAGCGTCGGCCCGTGCACCTCGAGGCGGAGGTGCTCGAGCTGATGACGAAGTGGATCGAGCGCTATCGCCGGCAGGCCGAGGAGCGGTTCGAGCGGCTCGACGCGGTGCTGGCGCGGATGGACGGGGTCTCGGCAAGCGCGACCACCGGGGACGTATCGAACGACGAAGGAGAAGCATCGTGAGCACACAGACGCATTCGCAGACCACCGTCAGCGCGCCCGAGGGGTTGCCGTTGATCGAGATCGTGCGGGAGTTCGAGGCGCCGGCCAGCCGGGTCTTCGCCGCGCACGCCGACCCGGCGCTGTTCGTGCAGTGGGTCGGGCCGCGCAGCATCGACACCCGCGTCGAGCAGTGGGACTGCACCACGGGCGGCCGCTGGCGCTACGTGTCCGCCCACGAGGGCGAGGACCTGCCGGCGTTCTACGGCTCGTTCCACGAGGTCCGCGACGGTGAGCGGATCGTGCAGACCTTCGCGTGGGAGGGCTACCCCGACGCGGTGGCGCTGGAGATCCTGACCCTGGAGGACCTCCCGGGTGGCCGCTGCCGGCTGCGCGCGGTCTCGGTGGGGGAGTCGGTCGAGCAGCGCGACGCGATGGTCGCCTCCGGCATGGAGAGCGGCATCGTCGAGGGCTACGAGAAGCTCGACGACCTGCTCGCGTCGCAGGCCCCCGCGTGAGCCCCGCCGAGGAGCACCGGCGGGTCGCCGGCGCCTTCACCGACCGCGTCCGCGGCGCCGTCGACTGGGACGCGCCGGCGCCGGTCGAGGGCTGGGCCGCGCGCGACGTCGTACGCCACCTGGTGACGTGGTTCCCCGGCTTCCTGGAGGGCGGCGCGGGCGTCGTGCTGGAGCGGGGCCCCTCGGTGGACGACGACCCGGTGGCGGCCTGGACGGTGCACAGCGACGCGGTGCAGGCGCTGCTCGACGACCCGGCCACCGCCGCGAAGGTGCTGACCAACCCCCACATCGGTGAGGTGCCGCTCGACCAGGCCGTCGACCGCTTCTACACCGGCGACGTCTTCCTGCACACCTGGGACCTCGCCCGCGCCACCGGGCAGGACGAGACCCTCGACCCCGAGAAGTGCGCGGTGATGCTGGAGGGCATGCAGCCGATGGACGAGATCCTCCGGTCCAGCGGCCAGTACGGGCCGAAGGTCGAGGTGCCCGCCGACGCCGACGTCCAGACCAGGCTGCTCGGGTTCATCGGACGGAGCCCGCTCTCGTAGGGTGACCGCCATGAAGGTCCTCGTCACCGGCGGCGCCGGCTACATCGGTTCGATCACCGCCAAGGCGCTCGAGGAGGCCGGGCACACCCCCGTCGTCCTCGACTCGCTGTTCAGCGGCCCCCAGGTCTTCGTGAAGGACCGGATCTTCTACGAGGGCGACATCGCCGACCGCGCGCTGGTGCGCCGGATCAAGGACGAGCACCCCGACCTCGAGGCCACGATCCACATGGCGGCGCGGATCATCGTCCCGGAGTCGGTGGCGAAGCCCTTCGAGTACTACCGCGACAACGTCGCCAAGTCGCTCGAGCTCTTCGACGAGCTCACCGCGCTGGGCCTGCACCGCGTGCTGTTCTCCAGCTCTGCCTCGCTCTACGCGACCAAGGACGGCTTCGAGGTCGTCGAGAGCGACCCCCTCGCGCCGTCGTCGCCGTACGCCCGCACCAAGCACATGATGGAGACGGTGCTCACCGACCTCGCGGCGGCCACCGACCTGCGCGCGATCATCCTGCGCTACTTCAACCCCATCGGCTCCGACCCCGACCTCGAGTCCGGCATCTACGCCCGCGAGCCCTCCCACGTGCTCGGTCAGCTCGTGATGGCCGCGCGTGGCCTCAAGGACCAGTTCACGATCACCGGCGTCGAGCACCCCACCCGCGACGGCACCGGCATCCGCGACTACGTCCACGTCTGGGACCTCGCCCGCGCCCACGTGCGCGCCGTGGAGAAGTTCGACGAGGTGCTGGCCGCGGTCGACGCGACCAGCACGATCATCAACGTCGGCACCGGCGAGGGCGTGACCGTGCGCGAGCTGGTCGCCTCCTTCGAGCGCGTCTTCGGGGCACAGGTGCCGGTCGGCGAGGCCCCGCCGCGCCTGGGCGACGCCGTCGGCGCCTACGCCAACGTCGACCGCTCCCGCGAGCTGCTCGACTGGCAGACCGAGCTCTCGCTCGACGACGCGATCGCCTCCGCCCTGGCCTGGGGCGAGAAGCGCAAGGAGATCCTCGGCTACGAGTGACCGCGTCGCCCTGTCGCTTCCAGAGTGACTAGACCGGGATGGCCCATCCGGGCTATTCGGGCCCCGGTGGCTCGTCTCGCTGGTCTGTACCGGCCCCCGTGCCCCATGATGGGCCGTCGAGGGTGGGGGACACGCATGGACATGGGTAGATCACGCAGGAGCACGTCACCGAGGGGCACGTCGCCGAGGGCCGGGCGACGGTTCGTCGCCGGCTTGGCGCTGGCGACCGCAGCGGCCGGGCTGGCTGTCACGGGGGGAGCACACGCCTCCGCGCAGCCGACCGAGGCGCCACCGCCGTCCGGACCCGACACGATGCTGGTCTCGTCGTCGGCCACCGGTGTGCCGGGCGACCGTGCCGGCGACCGGCCGATGGTCAGCGGCAACGGCCGCTACGTCACGTTCGACTCCGCCTCGACCAACCTGGTGCCGGGTGTGAACACCTGGGGCCTGCGGGTCTACCGCAAGGACCTCACCACGGGGGCCATCGAGGTCGTCAGCAAGTCGACGACCGGCGCGCCCAGCAACGAGTGGACCAGCTTCTCCTGGCCCGACGACACCGGCAACCTCGTCTCGTTCGTCTCCGACGCCACCGACCTGGTGGCCACGCCGACCCGGTCGCGCAGCGTCTTCCTGCGCAACATCTCGGCCGGCACCACCGAGCTGATCAGCGTCGGCCTCAACGGCGCCCCCAACAACGGGGCCGCCAGCCGCGGCATGATCACCGGCGACGGCCGTTTCGCCGCGTTCAGCTCCTTCGCCACCAACATCACCACCTCCGGCGGCAACGGCCAGGAGCAGGTCTACCTGCGCGACCGCGTCGCCGGGACCACCACGCTGATCAGCGGGGCGCACGGCGGCGGGCTCGGCAACGCCCGCAGCTATCGCGGCATGGCGAGCGCCGACGGCCGGTACGTCGCCTTCGCCTCGCAGGCCACCAACCTCACGCCCGGCGCCAACCCCGCCACCGAGAGCGTCTTCCTGCGCGACCTGGTCGCCGGCACCACCACGCGCGTCACCGTGCGGCAGCCGAGCGGCACGCCGTCCCCGATCGGCGGGGCTCGGCCCTACCTGACGCCCGACGGCGCCATCCTGGCCTTCAACAGCCACGACGGACTGCTGCCCGCCGACACCAACGGCAAGAGCGACGTCTACCTCTACAACGTCGCCACCGGCGCGCTGGAGCGGCAGAGCGTCTCGACCTCGGGCGGCAACGGCGACGACGACTCGTTGCGCGGCTTCGTCAGCAACGACGGCCGCTACTCGGTCTACAACAGCTTCTCCACCAACCTGGTGCCGGTCGACACCAACTACAAGGGCGACGCGTTCCTGCGCGACCGCCAGACCGGTGAGAACCTCATCCTCAGCCGCAGCTGGAGCATGGGCGGCGCCGACGCGCAGTCGTTCCGCCCGGCGATCAGCAACGACGCCGGCACGGTCGCCTACCTCAGCGAGGCCCGCAACCTGGTGCGCGACGACACCTCCACCGGCTACCAGGTGTACGCCGTCCACACCGACTCGCTGCGCACGGTCCAGCCCGACACGACCGCACCCACCGTCGAGGTCACCTCGCCCGAGGGCAACCCGACGATGCCCGGACCGGACGTGACCATCCGCGGCACGGCGGCCGACGACCGCGCGGTGAGCAACGTCCACGTGCAGGTGCGCAACAACGACACCAACGAGTGGCTGCGTCCCGACGGGTCGTGGGGCCAGGGAGCCCGCCGGCTGAGCGCGACCCTCGACAGCCCGGAGGCGCGCAGCACCGGCTGGAGCCTGCCGCTGTCGCTGCCCGACGGCAACTACGGCTTCGACACGGTCAGCCAGGACTCCTCCGGCAACCTCTCCGACAAGCCGTGGCGCCGCTTCACGCTGAGCAGCGCGACCCCCGACACCACGGCGCCGGTGATCGACGTGACCTCGCCCGCGGGCAACCCGACGATGCCGGGGCCGTCGGTGACGATCGCCGGCACCGCGACCGACGACCGCGGGGTCTCCGCGGTCTACGTGCAGCTGCGCGACAACACCACCAACCAGTGGCTGCGCCCCGACGGCACCTGGGGCTCGGGCGCGCGACGGATCACCGCGACCCTGGCCTCGCCCGGCAGCGGCTCGACCGGCTGGAGCCTCCCGCTCTCGCTGCCCGACGGTGACTACGGCTTCGACTCCGTCGCCACCGACGCCGCCGGCAACCTCTCCGACAAGCCGTGGCGCCGCTTCACGCTGAGCAGCGCGACCCCCGACACCACGGCGCCTGCGGTCGAGGTCACCTCGCCCAACGGCAACCCGACGATGCCCGGACCGGCGGTGACCATCACCGGCACCGCCACCGACAACCGGGGCGTCTCGGCGGTCTACGTGCAGGTGCGCAACAACGACACGCTGCAGTGGCTGCGCCCCGACGGCACCTTCGGTGCGGGAGCGCGGCGGATCACGGCCACGGTCGCCTCGCCGGGGGCGACCTCGACCACCTGGAGCCTGCCGCTGTCGCTCGCTGACGCGCCGTACGGTTTCGACGTGCAGAGCGTCGACGCGGCGGGCAACGGCTCGACCAAGCCCTGGCACCGGTTCACGCTCAGCTCGTAGTGCCCGGCGACACTCGCTGGGCTGACCACTCGGAGGCAGGCATGGGGATGCCGACATCGACCGTCCGACTCGTCGCGAGCGCGGCCGGCCTGGCCTGCGTGGCGACGCTGACCGCAGGCGGCGGCGTGGGCGCAGCGGCCGCGCCCAGCCCGTACGTCGCGGCGTACGCGCCGACGGTCACGCAGCTGGCGTCCGCCGCCGCCAACGGGAGCGCGGCCAACGCCGCCTCGGACCGCCCGGACATCAGCGGCGACGGCCGCTACGTCACCTTCGACTCACGGGCCACCAACCTCGTGCCGGGCGTGACGACCGCCGAGACCAGGGTCTACCGCAAGGACCTCACGACCGGCGCGGTCGTGCTGGTCAGCCGGTCCGACGCCGACGCGCCCGCCGCGGCGTGGAGCAGCTACGGCTGGCCCGACGACACCGGCAACCTCGTCTCGTTCGTGTCCGACGCGACCGACCTGAGCACCCCGCGCACCACGACGCGCAGCGTCTTCGTGCGCAACGTCTCCGCCGGCACGACCGAGCTGGCCAGCGTCAGCACCGACGGCCAGGCCGCCAACGGCGCCTCCAGCCGCGGCATGCTCACCGGTGACGGGCGGTACGTCGCGTTCAACTCCTACGCGACCAACCTCACCGCGCTCGGCGGCAACGGCCACGAGCAGCTCTACGTGCGCGACCGCGTCGCCGGCACGACCCGGCTGATCAGCGTCGCGGCCGACGGCGGCCTCGGCGACGGGCGGTCCTACCGCGGCATGGTCAGCGCCGACGGGCGCTACGTCGCCTTCGCCTCGTTCGCGGGCAACCTGGTCGTCGACGCCAGCCCGCGGGCCGAGCACATCTTCCTGCGCGACCTGGTCGCGGGCACGACCCGACGCATCTCCAACCTCCCCTCGGGGCTGGGCGGCGAGAACGGCGGGTCGCGTCCCTACCTGACGCCCGACGCGCGGTGGCTGATCTTCAACAGCCTCGACGAGCTGGTCGCCGACGACACCAACGGCGAGCTCAGCGACGTCTACCTCTACGACGTACGGGCGGGGGCGCTGGAGCGCCAGAGCGTCTCGCTGTCGGGCGGCGACGCCAACAGCGACTCGCTGCGCGGCTTCGTCAGCGACGACGGCCGCTACACGGCGTTCAACAGCTTCGCCACCGACCTGGTGGCCGGCGACGACAACGGTCGGGGCGACGTGTTCCTGCGCGACCGCCGGAGCGGTACGACGTCGCTGCTGAGCCGCAGCCGCGACGGCGGCGGCGCCGACGGGCAGTCCTTCCGGCCGGTGATGAGCGGCGACGCGACAGTGATGGCCTACCTCAGCGAGGCCCGCAACCTCGTGGCCGGCGACACCTCGCCGGGCTACCAGGTCTACGCCGTCGGCACGGGAGTCGTCGCGCCCCCGCAGCCGCAGCCCGACACCAAGGCGCCGTGGGTCCGGATCCGGGCGCCGAAGCAGGGCTCGACCGTCCGCCGCACGATGGTGGCCGTGCGCGGCGTCGCCCGCGACGACCGGGCGGTGACCAAGGTCCAGGTGAAGGTGCGCAACCGCGGCACGAAGAAGTGGCTGCGGGCCAACGGTCGCTGGGGCCGCCGACCGCAGCTCCTGCGCGCCTCGCTGACCCAGCCCGACACCCGGTCGACCGCGTTCAAGCGGCGCGCCCGCCTGCCCCGCGGCCGCTACGTGGTCATCGCGATCGCGCGTGACGCCGCCGGCCACCGCTCGAAGCCGGACCGTCGCCGCTTCGTGGTCAAGCCCCGCAGGCGCTGACCGGCTCACCTGCTTGTGCCGCGCTGCGGTGTCACCAGATGGCACCGCAGCGCGGCACAGTGGCCTTCGCCGGCTGTCCTCCACAGGCGGGCGCATCGGCGGTTGCCCGGTCGAGCGACGACACCGAGCATCAGGTCCGTGGTGGACGACCGGGTCTCGGAGCTCCTCCGGCTGCAGTCGGGGGTGGTCACGCGCGCCCAGCTGGTCGCGGCCGGGCTCGCGCCCCACGACGTACGCCGCCTGCTGCGGCAGCGTCGGGTCGTCCCGCTCCACGTCGGGGTGTACGTCGACCACACGGGGCCGCCGACGTGGCTGCAGCGCGCCTGGGCGGCGGTGCTCTGCGCGGAGCCTGCCGCGCTGGCGGGCGCCTCCGCGATCCGGGCGGCCGATGCGCCGGGGCGGGCCGGCCGCGACGGTGACCCCATCGTGGTCGCGGTCGACCGGACGCGGACGCTGATCCAGCCTCCGGGCGTGCGGCTGCAGCGGGTCAGTCACCTGGAGGAGCGCACCCTGTGGACCGCCTCACCCCCGCGCATGCGGCTCGAGGAGGCGCTGCTCGACGTCGCCGCTGCTGCGCCCACCGACCACGCGGCGCTCGCGGCGCTCGCCGACGGCGTGCAGTCCCGGCGTACGACGGCGGCCCGGTTGGGGGCGGCGCTCGAGCAGCGGGCGCGGATCACGAGGCGCGCCTTCCTCGCCGGCGTGATCGAGGACCTGCGGCTCGGCACCTGCTCGGTGCTGGAGCACGGCTACCTCCACCGGGTCGAGCGGGCGCACGGGCTGCCGCTCGCCGGTCGCCAGGTCCGGGCCTCGGCACGGGGACCGGTCTACCGCGACGTCGACTACGCGCCGTACCCGCTGCTGGTCGAGCTGGACGGCCGGCTGTTCCACGACTCGGCCACCGCCCGCGGTCGCGACCTCCAGCGCGACCTGGTCGCGCTGGTCGACGGCGCGGCGACCGCGCGGATCGGGTGGTCGCTCGTCTTCGACCAGGCCTGCTGGACCGCGGCCCAGGTCGGCGCGTTGCTCACCCAGCGCGGGTGGACCGGGCCGGTGCGACGCTGCCCGGACTGCCCGTGACGCCAGGGGAGACCTTGTGCCGCGCTCCGGTGCCACCACGTGACACCGCAGCGCGGCACAAGCCTCCTCCCTCCCGTTCGCTACATTTCGCGGCATGCCCCTGGACCCCGGAACCGCTGCCCTGCTCGAGCTGATCGAGGTCGCGGGCTACCCGCCCTTCAGCGAGTCGAGCCCCGACGTGGCGCGCAAGGCCTTCCGCGCGATGACCTGCGACCTCGTGCAGCCGGCGGACGTCGTCCCGGTGGGCTCGGTGGAGGAGATCACCGTGGCCGGGCGACCGGCGCGGGTCTACCGCCCCGAGGGCGAGGCGCCGGAGGGGGGCCGACCCACGCTGGTCTTCCTGCACGGCGGCGGCTTCGTGATCGGCGACCTCGACACCCACGACCAGGTCTGCCGGCGGTTCTGTCGGGGCGCCGAGACCGTCGTGGTCTCCGTCGACTACCGACTCGCGCCCGAGCACCCCTGGCCGGCCGCGGTCGTCGACACGCTCGCGGCGGTCGAGTGGGCCCACGAGCACCGCGCCGAGCTCGGCGGCGGCGACGTCCTGGCGGTGGGTGGTGACAGCGCCGGCGGCAACCTCGCGGCCGTCGCCGCGCAGACCTTCCCCGACCTGGTCGACGCGCAGGTGCTGGTCTACCCCGCGACCCACGTGCTCGGCGACTACCCCTCGCGCGTCGACAACGCCGAGGGCTACTTCCTCGACATGGCCACCATGGAGTGGTTCATGACCCAGTACGTCGGCGCGGTCGCCGACCTCGACGCCGACGACCCGCGCCTGTCGCCGTTCACCGGGTCGGTCGAGGGCGTGGGCCGTGCCGTCGTGGTCACCGCCGAGTTCGACCCGCTGCGCGACGAGGGCGAGGCGTACGCCGACGCGCTGGCCGCCGCGGGCGTGGCCGTCGACCGGGTCCGCCACGACGGGCTGATCCACGGCTTCCTCGACATGGGCGCGATGAGCCCGGCGGTGCAGGCTGCCGTCGACGACACCGTCGCCCGCACCCGGGCCCTGCTGCACGGCTGACCGACGCGGTCGGTCAGAGCGCGGCGCGCAGCACGATCGTGCCCGACGCGTCGGAGACGACCACCTCGGACACGTCGTCGCGCAGCGCGGCGGACTGGAGGAAGCAGGTCATCGGCGCCGAGCCCGTGCCGAGGAACTCGCCGGCGGCCGTGAGCTCGCCGGTGTCTGCGTCGCGGAAGGCGGCGCGGAACGTGTCGCCGTCCTCGAAGCCGGCGCCCACCAGCCGCAGCTCGACGCCCCAGGTGTGGGCGACCAGGTCGGCGCGGTCGACGGTGACGTCGGCCTCGCCGGTCGGCGCGAGCGTGATCGACTCGAGCGGCACGACGGCCGGCGCGGGCGCCGTGGCCCGGCCGAGCAGCAGCCCGCCGACCAGCGCGACCGCGACCAGCGCGGCCGCGGCGCCGAGCAGCGGGAGACGGCCCACACCGCGGGCACGGCCGCGGGCGCGGACCTCGCGGTGCCGCCCGTCCTCGGCGTGCCGCTGCGTCCGCTCGTGCGCCACGGTGGCGTGGATCCGGCCGCCCAGGCCGGCTGGGGGAGCGGGCAGGTGCTCGAGCCGGTCGGGGTCGACCGTGTCGAGGCGGGCCACCAGCGGCGTGATCTGCGCCAGCTCCTCGCGGCAGGCGGCGCAGCCGTCGACGTGCGCGCGCAGCGTGGCGGCCTCGTCGCGGGCCAGGTGGCCGAGCGCCAGCGGACCGAGCGCCTCGCGCAGCGCCTGGTGGCGGGCGTCGTGGGCGTCGACGCTCAAGCGCTGACCCCCATCTCGTCCATCGTCGCGCGCAACGCCTTCAGCCCGTAGAAGACCCGGCTGCGCAGCGTCCCGACCGGTACGCCGGCCTCGGCCGCGACCTCGTCGTAGGGACGCTCGCGCAGGTAGGTCTCCACGATCGCGAAGCGGTGCTGCTCGGAGATCCGGCGCAGCGCCTCCTCGACGAGCCAGGCGTCGAGGAGGCGGTCGATGGGGTCCGCGTCGGTCGCCCCGCCGAGCGTCTGCGCGGTCGGTGGGTCGACCAGGTTGCGCTGCCAGGGGCGCACCGTGGCGGCGCGGGCGTGGTCGATCATCGCGTTGCGGGCGATGCCGAAGAGCCACACGCGCAGCGACGCGAGTGCGGGGTCGTAGCGGCTGGCCGCGCGCCAGGCGCGGACGAACGTCTCCTGGGTGACGTCCTGCGCGGCTCCCGGGTCGCCGAGGCCGCGGAGCAGGAAGCGGTAGAGCTGCGGTCCGTAGAGCAGGTACGCCGCGTGCACCTCCCGCTCGTCGCGCAGGCCCGCGACCACGACGTCCCCGACGGGACGCGCTCCTCCTGTGTCCAGCACTGCCTCCGGTCCTGTCCCGGGCAGCCCCGGCGTCCGTGGCCCATGCCTGTGAGTACGCGGCGCGAGCCGGACGCGTTCACCGCCCGTCGCTGTGGTGTTCGGCACGGGTGCGCTGACGGATTGCTCACATCTGGTGACAACAGCCGTGAACGCCGGGCGAGCGGGCGACGTACAGACCTCTAGGCGGTCGCAGGCAGCGGCCCGCAGGCGGGTCTCTCGGCCCGGCCAGGACGAACTGGAAGGCACAACCATGAGCGATCCCAGGACCCTGAGGGTCCGTCTGGTGCTGGGGGGCGCGGCCGGTGGGCTGACCCTCGCCGCCCTGACCGGCGTCACCTCCGGCGCGGCTTCGGCCGCCCCTGCGCAGCAGCCGGCCGCGGCCCAGGCTGCGGCCTCCGCCCCCGCTGCGGCCGCGAAGGCCAAGCGCGTCACGACCGTGCGCAACAGCCGCCAGCTGCGAAGCGCCGTCGTCAAGGCCAACAAGCGCAAGGGCAAGGACCGCATCAAGCTGGCCAAGAGCATCCGCCTGCAGGAAGGCGGTCGCGGCAACGGGCCCGGCCGCGGCGACCTCGACGTCCTCGACGACCTCGTGATCGTGGGCCAGGGCAAGGCCATCAACGCCCAGGGCCTCGACCGGATCTTCGACGTACGCCCCAACACCACACTGGTCCTCCAGCGCACCCGGCTGATGAACGGCGCCCCGGCCGCCGGCGAGAGCGGCGGCGCCGTGCGCAGCTCCGGCAAGCTGGTCATGCGCGACTCCTCCGCGCTGCGCAACGTGGTGCGCGGCCCGGGTTCCTCCGGCGGCGCGATCTTCAACGACGGCGGCAAGGTCGTCGTCGTGAAGTCACGCTTCGACGGCAACCGCTCGGAGCGGGCCGGCGGGGCGATCGAGGCCCTCGCGGGCTCGACGGTCCTGCGGCGCTCGCTGTTCAGCGAGAACGCCACCGCGGGCGGGCCCGGCAACGGCGGCGCCGTGCACCTCACCGGCGCCGGCACCGTCGACGTCATCGCGTCGACGTTCACGCTCAACTTCGCCTCCAACGAGGGCGGCGGGCTGTGGAACTCCGCCGAGGGCACGATGAAGATCACCCGCTCGCAGATCACCGCCAACGCCGCGCAGGGCGACGCGTCCGACAGCGGGGGCGGCGGGCTCTACAACGACGGCGGCACGCTCGAGGTCGACAACTCGATCATCGACCGCAACGCCGCGTCCGGCAACGGCGGCTCGGGTGGCGGCATCCTCACCAACGGCGGCACGCTCGAGGTCACCGCGACCAGCGTGTCCGAGAACGCGGCCACGCGAGCGGGTGGCGGCATCGAGGCCGTGGCCGGCACGACGTCGCTGGACCGTGCTCGCCTGGGCGGCAACGGCACCGGCACGCAGCCCGGCAACGGCGGCGGCCTGCACCTCACCGGTGCCGGCACGGTCGACGTGGCGAACTCCGAGGTGCTCGACAACGAGGCCTTCGCCGAGGGTGGCGGCCTGTGGAACTCGGCCACCGGCACGATGAATGTCACCAACACGCGGATCAGCGGCAACCGGGCCGAGGGCGACGCGGCGGACCAGGGCGGCGGCGGTCTCTACAACGACGGCGGCGCGATGACCGTCACCAGCTCGCAGGTCGTGGGCAACAAGGCCACCGGCGTCTCCGGGTCCGGCGGCGGGCTGTTCCACAACGGCGGCGGCACCCTCGAGGTCGAGTCGACCACGGTCGCCGAGAACACCGCCAAGCGCGCCGGCGGCGGTGTCGAGGCCACCGGGGGCACGGTGAACCTCACCGACGTCGACCTGACCGACAACACGACGGGGGCCAACCCCGGCAACGGCGGCGGCTACCACAACGGCGGCACCGCGACGACGACGTACTCGGGTGGCGACGTCACCGGCAACTCGGCGGCCAACGAGGGCGGCGGCCTGTGGAACGGCTCGATGGCCACCTTCACGGTCACTGGCGTGACGATCGAGGACAACACGGCGCCGGAGGGCCCGGACGTCTACAACCAGCCTCCGGGCGGCACGTTCACCATCGACGGGGTCCCGGTCCCGCCGACCGTCTGACCCAGCACAGCGCGTGGTCCGGCCCCGGCGAGGAGCTCTCGCCGGGGCCGGGCTGCGTCCGGGGGTCAGCCGCTCCCGCCGGCCAGCCCCGCGTCGTACGCGGTGATCACCAGGTGCACGCGGTCGCGGGCGGCGAGCTTGGCCAGCAGCTGGCCCACGTGGGTCTTCACCGTGCTCTCGCTCAGGTGGAGGCGCGCGGCGATCTCGCCGTTGGTCAGCCCGGCCCCCACGTGGACCAGCACGTGGCGCTCGCGCTCGGTCAGCCGCGACAGGTCCGGCCCCGGCGCGGTGGTCGAGGGCCGGTGGGCCAGCTCGCGCTCCACGAGCCGGCGCGCGACCGTCGAGGACAGCACCAGCTCGCCCTCGTGGACCGCGCGGACCGACTCCACCAGTCGCTGGCGGCCGACGTCCTTGAGCAGGAAGCCGGCCGCGCCGGCCTCCATCGCGTCGAGCACGAGGTCGTCGTCGTCGAAGGTGGTGAGCACCAGGACCCGGGGCGGGTCGGGGGTGGCGACCAGGGCCCGGGTGGCGGTGGCGCCGTCCATCCGCGGCATCCGGAGGTCCATCAGGACGACGTCGGGACGCAGCTCGCGGCAGGCCTCCACGGCGGCGATGCCGTCGGCGGCGGTGCCGAGGACCTCGAGATCCGGCTCCGCGCCGAGGATCGTGGTGAGCCCGTCGCGGATCAGGGCCTGGTCGTCGACCACGAGGACGCCGATCACCGGGTCTCCACCGGCTCGACCCGCGAGGGCATCGGCACCCGGGCCCGCACCCGGAATCCGCCGCCGTCGTCGCCGGCCTCGACGCAGCCCCCGTGGGGGGCCAGCCGCTCGCGCATGCCGACGAGTCCCGCGCCGCCGGAGACCGCGGTGGGCCGCGCGGGGCCGGGGTCGCGCACCTCGAGGGTCACCGCCGTGGCGTCGCGCGCCAGTCGGACCTCGGCCGTGGTGGACTCGCTGTGCTTGAGCACGTTGGTCAGCGCCTCCTGACAGACCCGGAACAGGTCGCTGGACGCCGCGGGGGTCGGCGGCGTGCCGGAGTCGAGGTCGGGGTCTCGGTGCACCTCGACCCGCAGCCCCGCGCGGGCCAGCACCGTGACCAGCACGTCGAGGTCGGTCAACCCCGGTGACGGTGCCTGCTCGTCGTCGCGCAGCATCCGCACCAGCCCCCGCAGGTCGCGGAGGCCGCGCTGCCCGGTGTCCTTGATCTGCTCGAGCGCACCGGCGACGAGGTCGCGCTCGTCGGGCCCGTGCCGCTCCAGCGACGCCAGGCCCGCGTCGGCCTGCACCACCATCACCATCACGGTGTGGGCCACGCTGTCGTGCAGGTCGCGAGCGAGCCGCACACGCTCCGCCGCGACCGCCAGGCGCGCGGCGTCGTGCTGCCGGGCGGCGAGCTCGTCGTTGAGCCGCCGCAGCTCCGCCGCCTGACCCGAGTGGAGCGCGACCACCCGGCCCAGGGCCAGCGCCGTGCCGAAGTAGAACGCCGGGAACGCCAGCTCGAGAGGCTGGGCCAGCAGCAGGTCGTGGTGGACGACGGCGACCGCCGCCAGCACGAGCAGCGCCCCGCCGAGCGCCGACCGCAGCCGGGCGGCGTACCGGCTGGCCGAGTAGATCGCGATCAGGGCCGCGACCAGGGCGCCGAAGTTGAGGGTGCCGCCCACGGTCACCTGCCCGACCATCGCGACGGCGACCACGCCGCAGACCGTGAGCGGGCGCGTCGTGCGCCACAGCAGCGGCACGGCCAGGCTCGCCCCCGTGATGGCGAGGGCCGCGCGGCCGGCCGCCCACGGCTCCTCGAGGCCGAGCGGCAGCTGGCTCAGCACGGCCACGAGCGCCGGCGGCCCCCAGTCGGCCACCGTCCGCAGGTCGACGAGCCGCCGCGGCAGGGTCATGGGGGCGATCCTAGGTGGACCGGAGGGTCCGGTGGGTCCTCCCGCGGTACGACATCGGTGGTCCCGCGGGACCACCGATCGGGTACGTCGGCCCGAGGCGCCGGGCGGGTCGGTCGCCGCACGCTGGTGGTGACCGCAACCCCTCCGAGAGGACACCGCCATGACCGACCAGCTGCTCGACCCGACCGCTCGCTCCGCCCCGCTGACCCAACCCGACCCTCGGCCGCTCCTCCGGCTCGCCGCACGGTGCGGGGTCGCCGGCGGCGTGCTCGGACTGGTCTCGCTGATCGGGGTCATGATCGGCGAGATCGTGGTCGGTAGCGACTTCATGGAATCCGGTGCGATGGTCGTGCTCGGGGCCGGCTCGTTCCTCGGCTCCTGCCTGCTGGTGGTCGCGATGCTGGGCGTCGCGCTGCGGGTCGGCCCGCTGCTGCGCGGTGGCGGTCTGCTGGCCCTGGGGGGGCTGGCGCTCGCCGCGGCCGCGACCGCCGGAGCCAGCGCGACGCTGCTGCTCGTGCCCGGTCTGTCCGACCGGGCGCCTGACCTCCTGACCGACCCGCCGGCCGTGGTCCCGGGCCTGTTCATCGTCAGCGGTCTGCTGCTCGGCCTCACGCTGATCGCGCTGACCGTCGCCCTGCGTCGGGTCGCCGACCTGCCGACGTGGGTGACCCGGCTGATGCTGGTCGCGGCCGTGGTGACGATGGTGCCGCTGCCCTCGCGCTACTTCCTGGTGGCGGTCGCCCTCGCGGCCGTCTGCGCCGCTCCGGTCGCCACCACGTCGGTGTCCTGACCGGTCGCGGGCGGCGGCGGCCGAGCGCCCGCCGTCGCCCGGGGTCGGTCCCCGTAGGGTGACCGCGTGGCTGCTGAGGAGGCTCGTCCGGTGCAGCAGGTGGCGACCCGCCACTGGCGCGACTGGTCGCTCGAGTCGCTGCTGGCCGCCAAGGCCGCCGACGCCGCCGGGGCCGCCGACCCGCCCGTCCGGGTCAGCCTCGTCGTCCCGGCCCGCAACGAGGCGGCCACCGTCGGCGACGTGGTCACCCGGGTCCGGGAGGCCCTGGTCGACACGGTGGCGCTGCTCGACGAGATCGTGGTGATCGACAGCGACAGCACCGACGCGACGTACGCCGTGGCCACCGACGCGGGCGCCGTCGTGCACCGCTCCGCCGAGATCCGCCCCGACCTCGGCACCCACCCGGGCAAGGGCGAGGCGATGTGGAAGTCGCTCTTCGTGACCACCGGCGACCTGCTGGTCTTCATGGACGCCGACCTCACCGACTGGGACACCCACTTCGTCCCGGGGCTGCTCGGCCCCCTGCTCACCGACCCCGGCGTCCAGCTGGTCAAGGGCTTCTACGAGCGGCCGGGCCCGACGGGCGGTCTGGACGGCGGCCGCGTCACCGAGCTGGTCGCGCGGCCGCTGATCGCGCTCGACTTCCCCGAGCTGGCGGGGCTGGTGCAGCCGCTGGCGGGGGAGTGGGCGGTGCGCCGGTCGTGCTTCGAGCGGCTGCTCGGTGCCGACCGGGTACGCCGTCGAGCTGGCCGCGCTCATCGACACCGTGCGCGCGCACGGACCCGGGTCGCTGGCCCAGGTCGACCTCGGTCGGCGCGCCCACCGCCACCAGTCGCTGCTGGACCTCGGCGGCATGGCCACCCAGATCATCGCCGCCGCCCAGGCCCGGCTCGGCGTCCGCGCGGCGGGGGAGGCAGCGGTGCTGCGGCAGTACCGGCTGGGTGAGGCCGGGCCGGGCGCGGTCGAGCGCGAGGTGCCGACCCTGGAGCGACCACCGGCCGCGACCGTCGAGGCGGCGCGATGACGCTGCGCCTGGGCCGCCACGCCTTCGCCGACGACGCCACGCTGATGATGGCGATCGTCAACCGCACGCCCGACTCGTTCTACGACCAGGGCGCCACCTGGGCCGAGGACAAGGCCTTCGAGCGCGTCGCGCTCGTGGTCGAGCAGGGCGCCGAGATGGTCGACATCGGCGGCATCAAGGCGGCTCCGGGCGTCGAGATCGACGCGGCCGAGGAGAAGGCGCGGGTGGTCGACTTCGTGGCGCGGGTGCGGGCGGCGTACCCCTCGCTCGTGATCTCGGTCGACACCTGGCGGGCCTCCGTCGGCGACGCCGCCTGCGCCGCCGGGGCCGACGTGCTCAACGACGCCTGGGGCGGCGCCGACCCCGAGCTGGTCGACGTCGCCGCCGCCCACGACGTGGGCCTCGTCTGCACCCACACCGGCGGAGCGACGCCGCGTACGCGCCCCTACCGGGTCGAGTACGACGACGTCGTGCGCGCCGCGATCGACGACACCGTGGCGTACGCCGAGCGCGCGCTCGCCGCGGGGGTGGCCGCGCGAGTCGATCGTCATCGACCCGGCCCACGACTTCGGCAAGAACACCTTCCACTCCCTCGAGGTCACCCGGCGGCTGGGCGAGATGGTCGCCACCGGCTGGCCGGTGCTGGTCTCGCTGTCCAACAAGGACTTCGTCGGCGAGACCCTCGACCGGCCGGTCGGCGAGCGCCTCACCGGCACCCTGGCCGCCACCGCGGTCTGCGCGCTGGCCGGCGCGCGCATCTACCGCGTGCACGAGGTGCGCGAGACCCGCGAGACCGTCGACATGGTGTGGAGCATCGCCGGTCGCCGTCCGCCGGCGCGCGCGATCCGGGGGCTGCAGTGAACGACGTGCGCCCGGCCCGCCGGGTGGTGCTGGTGCCGGGGGTGCTCGCGCTCCTGCCCGAGTACGCCGGCCTGGCCGACCCGGTGGCCGACCTGCGGGCCGCGTGCCTCGAGGCCGTCGCCTGGCTGGGCGAGGAGGGCGGCTTCGCGGTGCACGGCTCCTGGGCCGGGCTGCGGCTGGCGCGCCACCTGGCGGCGGAGGCCGGCGTCTCCCTCGACCTCGACAGTGAGACCGCCGTCCTCGTCGTGGCCAACGGGAGCGCGACGCGCACCGAGAAGGCGCCGGGCCACCTCGACGACCGCGCCCACGCGTTCGACGCGGCGCTGGGTGCGGCGCTGCGGGCCGGCGACCTGGGCCCGGTCGACCTCTCGCTCGCCGAGACGCTGTGGGCCGATGTCGACAGCCTGCGGTGGCTGCGCGAGGAGTGCCCGCTCGAGGGCAGCGCGGCTGTGGTGGACTACGACGACGACCCCTTCGGGGTGCAGTACTGGGTGATGAGGTGGAGATGCGAGTCCTGATCGGTCCGACCGGGGAAACCCCGACGCAGGCAGGTCCGCCGGACCTGGCCGAGCTCTACGCCTCGCCGCAGCAGCCGTGGCTGCGGGTCAACATGATCAGCACGCTCGACGGTGCCGCGACCGGCGAGTCCGGCACGAGCGGCTCGATCAACAACCCGGCCGACAAGCAGGTCTTCGACACGCTGCGCGGCCTTGCCGACGCGATCGTCGTGGGCGCCGGGACGGCGCGGGCCGAGGGCTACGGGCCGGTCGACCGACCGATCGTGGTGGTCAGCCGCAGCGCCTCGGTGCCGGAGACGCTGCGGGGCGCCGAGCCCGGACAGGTGCTGCTGGCCACCCGCACCGAGGGCGAGCACCTGGCGGAGGCGCGCGAGCTGCTCGGGGCCGACCACGTGCTCGTCGGCGGCTCCCACCGCATCGACCTGCCCCGGTTGAAGGCCGAGCTCGTCGAGCGCGGCCTGCGCGACCTGCTCTGCGAGGGCGGTCCCCACCTGCTCCACGACCTGCTCTCCGAAGGAGTGGTCGACGAGCTCAGCGCGACGGTGACCCCGCGGTTGGTCGGCGGAGACCACCCGCGCATCACCGACGGCCCGCCCGTCGACGTACCGATGGAGCTGCGGCTGCTCCTCGAGCACGAGGGCACCCTGCTGGGGCGCTGGTTCGTCGGGCGCGGCGGAGACCAGCAGCGCTGAGCGAGGAACTGCCGCGATGACCGTCATGTCCGTCGGTGTGACGCTGCCGGTGATGGAGCCCGACCTGTGGGAACGCGGCGCGGCGACCCTCGAGGCGTGGGCGCGGGCGATCGACGAGGGGCCGTTCACCTCCGTGTGCTTCGGCGAGCGGATGGCCTTCGACAACCCCGAGACCCTCACCCTGCTCGGCGCGGTCGCGGCCTGGACCCGGCGGGTGCGGCTGGTGACCACCGTGGTCGTCCCGCAGCTGCACGCGCCGGTGCCGCTGGCCAAGGCGCTCGCCACGGCCGACCAGCTCAGTGCCGGACGGCTGACGGTCGGCCTCGGTGTCGGCGGCCGCGAGGAGGACTACCGGGCCGCGGGCGCCGACCCGGCCACGAGGACGATGGCCGCGATGGCCGACCGCGTCGCGGTGATGCGGCGGGTCTGGGCCGGCGAGCGGGTGACCGAGGCGGTGCGGCCGGTCGGGCCGGCGCCGGTGCAGCACGGCGGCCCCGAGCTGCTGGTCGGCACGATGGGCCCCCGCACGATCCGGCACGCGGCCGCCTGGGCCGACGGGCTGGCCGGCGTCACGCTCGACCTCGACGTGGCCGCGGTCGCCGGGCTCTTCGACCGGGCCCGCTCGGCCTGGCGCGACGCCGGCCGTCCGACGCCACGGCTGACGACGTCGTTCTGGGTGGCGCTGGGTGACGACCGTGACGCGATGCGCGCGCAGGTGCACCGCCACCTGCGCCACTACATGAACTGGCTCCCGGTCGGGCTCGTCGACGCGATGGCGCCCACCACCGGCTTCGCCGGCACCGCGGCCGAGCTGCGCGACGTGTTGTCGCGGCTCGCCGACGTGGGCGCCGACGAGGTGCACCTGATCCCGACCTCCGCCGACGTCACCCAGGTGGCCCGGCTGGCCGAGGTCGTCGGCGCGGTCTGATCCTCGATCGGGAATGGCACGGCTCGGCCCGGTGTTCGCCTCAGGATGAAGACCGACGACTCCCGCCGCATCTCCCTGGTCCTGGGCCTGCTGTTCGGGATCGCCGGGCTGGGGTCGTCGTCGGCCGCGATCGCGGTGCCGCTGGTGAGCCAGGACCTCGGCGTCAGCGTCGGCGTCGGGACCTGGATGATCAGCCTCTACGTGCTGATGCTGGCCGTCACCACCGCCGTCTACGGCCGGGTGTCCGACCTGGTCGGCATCCGGACGCCGTTCCTCGTGGGCGTGGCGATGATGAGCGCCGGCGCGGTGGCCGCGGCGCTGGCGCCGACGTACTCGCTGCTGCTCGCCGCCCGGCTCGTGCAGGGGGCCGGCGCCGCAGCCGTCCCGGTGCTCGGGGTGGCGGTCCTCAGCGCGCGGTACGCCGGCAGCATCCGAGGCCTGGCGCTGGGCCGGCTGGCCGCGATGGCGGCCTTCGTCGCCTGTCTCGGACCCCTGCTCGGCGGCGTCGTGGAGGCCGTGGCCGGGTGGCGGGCCGTGCTGGCGCTGCCGGTTCTGGGCCTGGTCGTCGTCCCGTTCCTGTGGCGGGCCCTGACCAACGAGGGCAGTCGCGCCTCGCTCGACCTCGTGGGGGCGGTCCTCGTGGCCCTCACCTCGGCCGGGCTGATCCTGCTGATCCAGTCGCCCTCCACCGGGGGTGTCGTCGCGCTGGTGGGGCTCGTCCTGCTGTTCGTCGGGGCCCCGCTCGTCGTCGGGTGGGTGCGCCACCGTCCCCACGGCTTCCTGCCCCTCTCGGTCATCCGCAACCCGACGGTCGTGCGCAGCGCGCTGGCTGCGGCGGCGATCCCCGCGGCATGGTTCGCGCAGCTGATCGCCGTCCCCGCGGTGCTGATCGGCCACGGCTGGGAGCCCTACCAGGTGGGGCTCCTGCTCGTCCCCAGCGCGGTGGTGGCGCTGTTCGTGCCGCGGCTCACCGGCCCCCTGCTCACCCGGATCGGGCCCACCGCGTCGCTGGGCGTCGCGGGGGTCGTGGCCTCGGCCGCGCTGCTGCTGGCCGGGCTGGGTGCGGCGCTGGTGGTGCCGGCGCTGCTGGCCGTGGCGATCACGTTGGTGACGGTGGCGTTCGGCCTCGGACAGCCCGCGCTGAGCGCCGCGGTGGGCGACGCGGTGGCGGTCGACGTACGCGGGGTGGCGCTGGGGGTGGCGACCCTGGTCTTCCTCACCGGGGGTGCGATCGGCTCCGCGGTGGTCGGTGGCCTGGGTCAGGTGATCGGGCTCGGCGGGAGCCTCGCCGTGCTGGCGCTGCTGCCGGCGCTGGGCCTGGTGGCGCTGCTGCCTGAGCTGCGACGTCCGCGCGTCCCGCTCGTCGCCGAGGCCTGAGGCCGCGCGGGTCGGCCGGCTGGTCCGCCCCGGCTACCGTGGGAGCGTGAGCCTGCAGCAGCGTCCCGTCGACCAGCCCTCCGTCTGGGCGAGCGCCGGTCTGCAGTCGGTCGGCTTCGTCGCCCTGCTGTGGGTGGTCGAGGTCGTCGACGCCTCGCTCGGCGGGCGGCTCGACGAGCTCGGGATCAGCCCCCGCTCGGAGGAGGGGCTGCTCGGCATCCTCTTCGCGCCGGTGCTGCACGCCGGGTGGGGTCACCTGGTCGCCAACACCCTGCCGGCGCTGGTGCTGTTCTTCCTGGTGCTCGTCTCCGGCATCGGCCGCGGACTGGCCGCGACGGCGATCATCTGGCTCGTCGGTGGGGTCGGGGTGTGGCTGGTCTCGCCCGCCAACACGATCACGCTCGGCGCGTCGGTGCTGATCTTCGGGTGGCTGGTCTACCTGATGGTGCGCGGCATCTTCAGCCGCAGCGCGGGCGAGATCATCCTCGGCATGGTGCTCTTCTTCCTCTACGGCGGCCTGCTCCTCGGCGTGCTGCCCGGCACGCCCGGAGTCTCGTGGCAGGGCCACCTCTTCGGCGCCGTCGGCGGCGGGCTCGCCGCGGCGTGGCTCAGCGAGCCGCGCCGCGACCGGCGCCGCCGTGCCCGGTCCGTGATCTGACGCTCGTCCGCTCCCGAGTTCGCGGAGGGCCCGATCGTTGCAATTGTTCGCCTGGGGCCCTCTCGCGCGCCGAATTGAGGGCCTCAACCCAGCAATTGCAGCGGGAACGCCCGGCAGGAGCGGGCCTCAGCCCTCGGCGCCCAGGTCGGCGTGCTCGTCGCGCAGCTCGCGCTTGAGGATCTTGCCGGAGGGGTTCTTGGGCAGGCCGTCGGCGATGACGACGTACTTGGGCGTCTTGTAGCCCGCCAGCACGCTGCGGCTGTGGGCAAGCACCTGCTCCGAGGTGAGCGTGACGCCGGCCTGCGGGACGACCACCGCGGCCACGGCCTCGACCCAGCGCGGGTGGTCGATGCCGAAGACAGCGACCTCGGCGACGCCGGCGAGCTGGTAGATCGCCTCCTCGACCTCGCGGCTGGCGACGTTCTCCCCGCCGGTCTTGATCATGTCCTTCTTGCGGTCCACGACGTAGAGGCGGCCGCCGTCGTCGAGGTAGCCGAGGTCGCCGGAGTGGAACCACCCGCCGCGGAACGACTCGCTGGTCTTCTCCTCGTCGCGGTAGTAGCCCAGCGTGGCGTGCGGGGAGCGGTGGACGATCTCGCCGACGGTCCCGGCGGGTACGTCGCCGTCCTCGTCGTCGACGATCCGGGTCTCGACGTTGAGCGCGGCGCGGCCGGCCGAGCCGGCGTGCGAGAGCTGCTCGTCGGGGCCGAGGATCGTCGCCAGCGGGGCCATCTCGGTCTGCCCGTAGAAGTTCCAGAGGTCGACCTCGGGCAGCCGCTCGCGCAGCTCCTTGAGCACCTCGACCGGCATCGCCGACGCGCCGTAGTAGCCCTTGCGGAGCGCCGAGAGGTCCGTGGTCTCGAAGGCCGGCGATCGGAGCAGGCCGATCCACACGGTGGGCGGCGCGAAGTACTTGGTCACCCGGTGCTGCTCGAGCGCCGCCAGCACCGCGGTGGGGTCGGGCCCGGGCAGGATGACGCTGGTCGCGCCGACGTACACGTCGACACCGAAGAAGCAGTCGAGCTGGGCGCAGTGGTACATCGGCAGCGTGTGCAGCTCGACGTCGTCACCGCTCATCGCGCCGTCGACCACGCACGAGACGTACTGCCACAGCAGCGAGCGGCTCGACAGCAGGGCGCCCTTGGGCCGCGACTCGGTGCCGGAGGTGAACATCATCCGCACCGGGTCGTCGTCCTCCACGGCCACGTCGGCCGGCGGCCCGTCGTGGGCGCACCAGGAGGCCAGGTCGTCCCACCCGTCGGGGGCCGGGCCCACGGGTCGCAGCACGGCGCGCGTGCGGACCCCGCCGGCCGAGGCGTCCAGCGCCGCGGTCGCGACATCGAGCATCGCGCCCTCGGCCACGAACGCGACCGCGCCGCTGTGGTCGAGGATGAAGGCGATCTCGTCGGCGCCGAGCATGAAGTTGACCGGCACCAGCACCACCCCGGCGCGGGCGGTGGCGAAGTTCAGCACCCCGAACTCCCAGCAGTTGTGGGAGAGCAGCGCCAGCCGGTCGCCCTTCTCGAGTCCGGCAGCGACCAGGGCGCCCGCCACGCGGTCGACCAGCGCCTCGAGCTCGGCGAAGGTCAGCTCGGTGCCGTCCGAGACGTCGATGACGGCGGTCTTGTCGGGCAGGCGGCGAGCGGTGCGCCGCGGGAGGTCGCCGAGCGCGTGCTGCCGGGCGTGCTGGACGGTCTGCGAGGCCATGGCGCCAACCTATGCGGAGGGGCGGCCGTCGTACACCGACGTACCAATCGGCTGGATCCGGGCTCGTCGCGCGCGAGCCCAGGCGGGGGACGTCCGGGTCCGCGGGTGATAGGTACGTTCGTGTACGTGAGCGCCGCATCCACCCTTGTCGTCGGCGGCGGCATCCTGGGCGCGGCCGTGGCCGCCCGCCTGCAGGAGGTCGAGCCCGACGGCACGGTCACGCTGTGGGAGAAGGAGGATGCGCTCGCGCGCCACCAGACCGGTCGCAACTCCGGGGTGGTCCACGCCGGGCTCTACTACGAGCCGGGGTCGCTGAAGGCCCGGCTGTGCCGTCGCGGGGTCGGACTGCTCCGCGACTTCTGCGCCGAGCACGCGCTCGCCTACGACGAGATCGGCAAGGTCCTGGTCGCTCTCGACGACATCGAGGCCGCCCGGCTGAAGGGCATCGAGGAGCGGGCGCGGGCCAACGGCGTGCCCGGGGTACGCCGCCTCGACGCCGGCGGGCTGCGCGAGATCGAGCCGCACGTGCGTGGGGTGGCCGGGCTGCACTCGCCGTCGACGGCGATCGTCGACTACGCCGCGGTGACCCGGGCGCTGGCCGCGCAGGTCGTCGCGCGCGGGGGTGAGGTGCAGCTGGGTGTCGAGGCCACCGTCCTCCGCGAGGAGGCCACCGGGGTCGTCGTGCGCGGGGCGACCGGCGCCGGGGAGACCGAGACCAGGGTCGACCGGGTCGTGCTCTGCGCCGGCCTGCAGAGCGACCGGTTGGCGAGGGCGGCCGGCGGGGAGGCGGACCCGCGGATCGTGCCGTTCCGCGGCGAGTACCACCTGCTGCGCCCCGAACGGCGCTCGCTGGTGCACGGGCTGGTCTACCCGGTGCCCGACCCGCGCTATCCCTTCCTCGGCGTCCACCTCACCCCGCGCGTCGACGGCGAGGTGCTGGTCGGACCGAACGCCGTGCTGGCGCTGGCCCGCGAGGGCTACGGCTGGGGCACGGTCTCGGCGCGCGACCTCCGTGACATCGGGGCGTACGTCGGCTTCCGCCGCTTCGCCCGCCGCCACTGGCGCACGGGGTTGCGCGAGCTCCTCGGGTCGGCGAGCACCCGGGCGTTCGTCGCCGCGGCGCAGCGCTACGTGCCGGAGCTGGGCGTGGCCGACGTGGTGCCCGGCCCGGCGGGCGTGCGCGCCCAGGCGCTCGACCGCGACGGCACGCTGGTCGACGACTTCCGGGTCGAGCGCAGCGCGCGCGGCCGGGTCACCGCGCTGCGCAACGCCCCGTCACCGGCCGCGACCTCGAGCCTGGCGATCGCCGAGCACGTCGTCGACCTGGCGTCGGGCCGCGACCCCCGACTCTGACCTGCCCGCCCCGGCGTCACGCCGGCGCGGGCAGGGCGGCTACTTGGCGCTCTTGCGGGCCCGCGAGGCGGTCTTGGCGCGCTCGTTCTGGTCGAGCACGAGCTTGCGGATGCGGACCGCGTCGGGGGTGACCTCGACGCACTCGTCCTCGCGGCAGAACTCCAGGCACTGCTCGAGCGACAGCTTCTTCGGCGGGATGAGCTTCTCGAAGGCGTCGGCCGTGGCGGAGCGGATGTTGGTCTGCTGCTTCTCGCGGGTGATGTTGACGTCCATGTCCTCGGCGCGGGAGTTCTCGCCGACGATCATGCCCTCGTAGACCTCGGTGGTCGGGTCGAGGAACATGATGCCGCGCTCCTGCAGCGAGGTCATCGCGTGGGCGGTGGCGGCCCCCTTGCGGTCGGCCACCAGCGAGCCGGAGTTGCGCGAGCGGATCTCGCCGGCCCACGGCTCGTAGCCCTCGAAGATGTGGTGGGCGATGCCGGTGCCGCGGGTCTCGGTGAGGAACTGGGTGCGGAAGCCGATCAGGCCGCGTGCCGGCACCAGGAACTCCATCCGGACCCAGCCGGTGCCGTGGTTGGTCAGCTGCTCCATCCGGCCCTTGCGCTGGGCCAGCAGCTCGGTGATCGTGCCGAGGTGCTCCTCGGGGGCGTCGATGGTCAGCCGCTCCATCGGCTCGTGCACCTTGCCGTCGATCTCGCGCGTGACGACCTGCGGCTTGCCGACGGTCAGCTCGTAGCCCTCGCGGCGCATCTGCTCGACCAGGATGGCCAGCGCCAGCTCGCCGCGGCCCTGCACCTCCCAGGCGTCGGGACGCTCGGTGTTGAGGATCTTCAGCGACACGTTGCCCACGAGCTCGGCGTCGAGGCGGTCCTTGACCAGGCGCGAGGTGACCTTCGAGCCCTTGACCCGACCGACGAGCGGCGAGGTGTTGGTGCCGATGGTCATCGAGATCGCGGGCTCGTCGACGTGGATCAGCGGGAGCGCGACGGGGTTCTCGGGGTCGGCGAGGGTCTCGCCGATGGTGATCTCGGGGATGCCGGCGACGGCCACGATGTCGCCGGGGCCGGCCACCTCGCCGGGCTTGCGCTCCAGGCCCTCGGTGATCAGCAGCTCGGTGATCTTGACGTTCTTCACCGATCCGTCGCGACGCATCCACGCCACCTGCTGGCCCTTGCGCAGCTCGCCGGCGCGCACCCGCACCAGCGCCAGCCGGCCGAGGAACGGCGAGGCGTCGAGGTTGGTGACGTGGGCCTGCAGCGGCGCGCCCTCGACGTACACGGGGGCGGGGATGGTGTCGAGGATCGTGCGGAAGAGCGGCTCGAGGTCGGTGCCCTCGGGCATCGTGCCGTCCTCGGGCTTGACCAGCGAGGCGATGCCGACCTTGCCGGAGGCGTAGACGACCGGGAAGTCGAGCGCGTCCTGGCTGTGGTGCTCGTCGAGCAGGTCCATGAACAGCTCGTAGGTCTCGTCGACGACCTCGGAGATGCGCGCGTCGGGGCGGTCGACCTTGTTGACCACGAGCACGACCGGCATGTCGGCGTTGAGCGCCTTGCGCAGCACGAAACGGGTCTGCGGCAGCGGGCCCTCGGAGGCGTCGACCAGCAGCACGATGCCGTCGACCATCGACAGGCCGCGCTCGACCTCACCACCGAAGTCGGCGTGGCCGGGGGTGTCGATGATGTTGATCGTCATGCCCTCGGGCGCGGACTGCCCGGTGTAGTGGATCGCGGTGTTCTTCGCGAGGATCGTGATCCCCTTCTCACGCTCCAGGTCGCCGGAGTCCATGACGCGGTCGCCCGCGGTCTCGGCCTGGTGCACGGTGAAGGCACCGGCCTGACGCAGCATGGCGTCGACGAGCGTGGTCTTGCCGTGGTCGACGTGCGCGACGATCGCGACGTTGCGCAGGTTGGCGGTCTTGGTGACAGACATCAGGTACGGCGTTCGCTTCCGGTGGGAGTCAGGGGCCCCGGTCGGCTCGGACACGAGCTCCAGGGGCCCGGCGAGTCTAGTGGCGCACCGTCCCTCGACCTCTATCCGCACGGACCTTGTGGCTGTCGGTGGCCTGCGGTTCGCTGGACCCATGTCTCGGACCCCGCACCCTCGCTGCGCCATCATCCCGCCCCACCTGCTGCGCCGGCTGGCGCAGCAGGGCGACCCCGCGGCCGAGCAGACGCTCCTGCTCGACGCGGAGATCCGCGCCCTGCGCGCCACCCGCACCTACGCCCCGGGTGCGGTCACGGGGGCGCCCACGGCGGGGGCCGAGGAGGCCCCCGACTGGGTCGTCCACACCGCCGAGGGGTCCACCGACCTGCCCGGCCGACCGGTGCGCACGGCCGGCGAGGCGGCGACGGGTGACGAGACGGTCGACGAGGCCGCCGCCGGGATCACGGCCACGCTGGCGCTGCTGTCCGAGGTCTACGAGCGCGACTCCTACGACGGGCGGGGCCGCACCGTCAGCGCCACCGTCCACTACGGCCGCGACTACGACAACGCCTTCTGGGACGGCACCCAGCTGGTCTTCGGTGACGGCGACGGCGAGATCTTCGAGCGCTTCACCCGCAGCGTCGACGTGCTCGCCCACGAGCTGGTCCACGCGGTCACCGAGCACACCGCCGCCCTGGTCTACGAGGGCCAGTCCGGCGCCCTCAACGAGTCGGTCTCCGACGTCTTCGCCAGCTGCGTGCGCCAGCGGCTGCTCGGCCAGCAGGCCGTCGACGGCGACTGGCTGGTCGGGGCCGAGCTCTTCCGGCCCGGCGTGCAAGCGCGGGCCCTGCGCGACCTGGCCGCCCCCGGCACGGCGTACGACGACCCGCGGCTGGGCCGCGACCCCCAGGTCGGTCACCTCGACGACTTCGTCGAGACGACCGACGACCACGGCGGCGTCCACCTCAACTCCGGCATCCCCAACCGCGCCTTCCACCTGGCCGCCACCCGGATCGGCGGCACCAGCTGGGACGGCGCCGGCCGGATCTGGTGGGAGGCGCTCACCGGCGACGAGCTGCGGCCGGACGCCGACTTCGTGGCCTTCGCGCGCGCCACGGTCGCCGCGGCCGGCGACCACGCCGACGTCGTACGACAGGCCTGGCGCGACGTCGGCGTCCGGCCCGGGCCAGGGGTGCGCGTACGGCGCAGCGGCGGGTTCGTGGGCCGGTCGGTGGAGTCCGAGGTCGACCTCGACGACCTGGCCGAGCAGCAGGACGAGCGAGCCGGTGAGCTGCGCGACCTCGTCGGGCGCGTCGGCCTGGCCGACGCGCCGACGCAGCCGCCTGCCCGCGCCTACCCCGACGGCTTCACCTACGAGTTCGTCGTCGCGGGTCGGACGCGCCGGGTCTTCGAGGCCGACCTCACGCCCGACCTGCAGCGGCTTGCCGACCTGGTGCTGCGCTTCGACGGGTCGGCGGGCTGACGGGTCAGCCGACCGGTCGGTCGGGCGCCGCTCAGGCGAGTGCGCGGTCGAGGGCGGCCTCGACGTGCAGGGTGGTGCACGGGAAGACGGGCAGCTCGGAGTCGGCCTGGTGGACGAGCAGCTCCAGCTCGGTGCAGCCGAGGACCACGCCCCCGGCGCCGGCGTCCCACAGCTCCTCGATCAGCCCGACGACCGTACGTCGCGAGCTGTCCAGCACCTGCCCGTGGACGAGCTCCTCGTAGATGATCCGGTTGAGCTCGGCGTGGTGCCGCTCCTCGGGCACGACGACCTGGAGGCCGTGGCTGGCGATCCGGTCGGTGAAGAAGGTCCGCGACATGGCGAAGGTGGTGCCGAGCAGCCCCACGGTCTCGACGTGCTCGGCGCGCCCGGCGGCCTGCGCCACCACGTCGGCGAGGTGGAGCAGCGGGATGTCGACGGCGGCCTCCACCTGCTCGGCCACGCGGTGGAAGGTCGTCGTGCAGAGCATCAGGAAGTCGGCGCCGGCGCGCTCGACACCCTGCGCGGCGGCAGCCAGGATCGCGGCCACCTCGTCCCAGCGCTCGGCCTCCTGGAGCGCGGTGACCTCGGCGAAGTCGACCGAGGTCATCACGGTCCGCGCTGACGCGAGACCGCCGACCCGCTTCTCGACGCCGAGGTTGAGGCCTTCGTAGTAGGCGGCGCTGCTCTCCCAGCTCATTCCGCCGATGAGTCCGATGGTCTGCACGCCCGCAGTCTGGCACGCCCGTGGGGCCGGCGTCAGCGGTGCTCGCCGTCCACCCGGTCACGCCAGCCCCCCACGAGCCCCAGGCGTCCCACCGGACGGCCTCTTCCTGCACTTGTCGGCCATCGCGAGGGCCGACAAGTGCAGGAATCCCCGGTCGACCGGGGATCCCTGAAATTGCCGTCAGCCGCCAGCAGCCACACGCCAGGCTCACGACTCGACGCGGTGCACCTTGTGCTGGGCGGCCTGGGCGCGAGGGCGGATGATCATCTCGTCGATGTTGAAGTGCGGCGGCCGGGTCACCATCCAGGTGATGGCGTCGGCGACGTCGTCGGCGACCAGCGGGTCGGGTACGCCGGCGTACACCGCGTCGGCCTTCTCCTGGTCGCCGTCGAAGCGGATCAGGGCGAACTCGTCGGTGCGCACCATCCCGGGCGCCACCTCCATCACCCGCACCGGCTGGTCGAAGAGCTCCAGGCGCAGCGTCTCGGTGACCACCTGGGTGCCGTGCTTGGCCGCGGTGTAGCCGCCGCCGCCCTCGTAGGCGATCCGGCCGGCGGTCGAGCCGACGTTGAGGATGGTGCCGGCGCCGGAGGCGATCAGCGCGGGCAGCAGGGCCTGGGTGACGCGCACGAGGCTGATCACGTTGAGCTCGTACATCGCCCGCCACTCCTCGAGCGAGGCCTCCGCGACCGGGCTCGCCCCGAAGGCCCCGCCGGCGTTGTTGACCAGCACGTCCAGGCGCCCGCCCACGGCGGCGGCCAGGGCGGCGACCTGCTCCTCGGAGGTGACGTCGCACGCCACGGCGGTCCCGTCGATCTCGGCGGCCAGCGCCTCGATCCGGTCGGTACGTCGGGCGGCACAGGTGACGCGGTAGCCGGCGGCCGCGAGCCGACGGGCCGTGGCGGCACCGATCCCGCTGCTGGCCCCGGTCACCACGGCGGTGGGCCGGTCGTCGCCCGAGGCGTCCGAGGCGCCCGAGGCGTCAGAGGCGTCAGGGGCGGACGGGGAGGAAGGAGTTCCGAGGTCGCTCACCTGTCCATTGTGCGACAGCCTCCGGGTGGCAGACTGACGGACCGTTCCCGCTCCCTGCTCGGAGGTGGTGCATGTGGGACTACGTGAGATGGCCGGAGTGGCCGCAGTGCTCGGTGGACTGGCCTGGACGGCCGCGCCCTGGTGGGGCGGTCCCCCGCTGTGGTGGAGCGGGCTGGCCCTGCTGGTGCTGGCCTGCCTGACGCTCGGCGCGGGGCTGGTGAGCAGCAACGCCAGGCTACGACTCGTGGTGGCGCCCGCCTTCCTGACGCTCGTGGGCTGCGTGTGGTTCCTCCTCCGCGGGCCCAGCAACGCTCGGTGGGTGGACCTGGTGACCGGTGTGGTCGCGCTCGGAGCGGGTGTGGCGCTGCTACGACAGGGGCGGCGGGAGCGGCGCGCCGCTGCCGCCCGGGCTCGTCACGCAGGCCGGGGAATGGCACGGCACGCGGCGTAGTTGGGTACCGGTGGAAGTCCACCAGAGGGGAGTACGTGTGAGCGAGCGCGCGCCGATCCGGCGTCTGGCCATGATCAGCCTCCACACCTCGCCCCTCGACCAGCCGGGCACGGGTGACGCGGGCGGGCTCAACGTCTACGTCATCGAGCTGGCCAAGCGGCTCGCCGTACGCGGCATCGAGGTCGACATCTTCACCCGGGCGACCTCCTCGACCCTCCCGCCCGTGGTCGCCCACAGCGACGGTGTCGCCGTCCACCACATCCACGCCGGACCGTTCGAGGGGCTGACCAAGCACGAGCTGCCCGGTCAGCTGTGCGTCTTCGCCCGCGAGGTGCTGCGCGCCGAGGCCGCCCAGCCGGTGGGCCACTACGACGCCCTGCACTCCCACTACTGGCTCTCGGGCCAGGTCGGGGCCCTGGCCCGCGACCGGTGGGGCGTGCCGCTGGTGCACACGATGCACACGATGGCCAAGGTCAAGAACGCCGCCCTCGCCGTCGGCGACCCGCCCGAGCCGACCGCCCGCGTGATCGGGGAGGAGCAGGTGGTCGAGGCCGCCGACGTCCTGGTCGCCAACACCGACCTCGAGGCCAAGCAGCTGATCAACCTCTACGACGCCGACCCGGGGCGCGTCGAGGTCGTCTACCCCGGCGTCGACCTCGACGTGTTCCACCCGCACGAGCGGGCCGGCGTACGCGCCCAGCTCGGTCTGCCCGCCGACGCCGACGTGCTGCTCTTCGCCGGCCGGATCCAGCCGCTCAAGGCGCCCGACGTGCTGCTGCGCGCGGTCGCGCTGCTGCTCGAGCGGTCGCCGCAGCTGCGTGAGCGGCTCGTCGTTCCCGTCGTCGGCGGCCCCTCCGGGAGCGGCCTGGACCGGCCGACGGCGCTCACCGCGCTCGCCGCCGAGCTCGGCATCGCCGACGTCGTCCGCTTCGTGCCCCCGGTGGCGCAGGCCGACCTCGCCCGCTGGTACGCCGCTGCCACCGCGGTCGTGGTGCCCTCCTACAACGAGTCCTTCGGGCTGGTCGCGGCCGAGGCGCAGGCCTGCGGGACCCCCGTCGTCGCAGCGGCGGTCGGCGGCCTGGCCACGGTCGTGCGCGACGGCCGCAGCGGGCTGCTGGTCGAGGGTCACAGCACCGAGGCCTGGGCCGACGCGCTCGGTCGGATCGTCCACGACCCGGCGCTGCGCGCGCGCCTCGCCGACGGCGCCGTGGCGCAGGCCCGCGAGTTCTCGTGGGAGGCCACCGCCGACCGCTCGCTGGAGGTCTACGAACGAGCCCGCGACCTGATGCGCGTGCTGGCGTGAGCGCCGTCGACGAGGCATTCACCGGCGATGCCGACCCTCGTCGCGCCGGCGCGATCGCGCTCGTGCGCGACTACCTCGCCGCCAACGACCTCGAGCACGACGAGATCGCCGAGGGGGTCTTCTCCTTCTCGCTGCCGGGGGAGAAGAAGCTCCAGACTGCTGTGCGGCTCGACGTCGGGCGCCACGCGCTCGGGGTCCACGCCTTCGTCTGCCGCAAGCCTGACGAGAACCACGAGCGCGTCTACCGCTGGCTGCTCGAGCGCAACCTGCGTCTGTACGCCGTCGCCTTCGCCCTCGACGCCGCCGGCGACATCTACCTCGACGCCCGGCTGCCGCTGGCCTCGGTGAGCGACGACGAGCTCGACCGGCTGCTCGGCGCGGTGCTGTCCTACGCCGACGAGTCGTTCAACACGCTGCTCGAGCTGGGCTTCGCCTCGGCGATCCGCAAGGAGTGGCAGTGGCGCACCTCGAGGGGCGAGCCGACCCACAACCTCGAGGCCTTCCGGGGCTGGTTGACGGCCGAGGACGCCCAGCGCACCGACGACGTACCCGACTGACCCGGGGCACCGAGCGCCCCCGCACTCAGGCGGGCGCGGCCGGCAGCCCGGCGCGGACCCGCGGCTTGCGACGCGCCACCGCGACGCCGACCAGGGCGAGCGCGCCGCCGGCGTACGCCATGGCGGGCGGGGTCTCGGCCAGGAGCACGAGGCCGAGCACGATCGTGATCGGCGGCACCAGGTAGGTCGTCACGCCGAGGGTGGAGGCCGCCATGTGCTGGAGGGCGAAGGCGTACGTCGTGAACGCGACGGCCGTCGGGAAGACCCCCAGGTAGAGCACCCAGAGCAACGACGAGGTGGGGGCGTCACCGGCCTCGGCCACCAGCTGCCCGGCGAACGGCAGGCAGACCACCGCACCGACCGAGCAGGCCAGCCAGGTGACGTGGACCGCGGAGAGCCGCGCCACGAGCGGCTTCTGCAGGATCAGCGCGATCGAGTAGACCACCGCCGCCAGCAGGCACAGTGCGACGCCGAGCACGTCGCTGTCCCCGCTGCCGCTGGTGGCCACGCTGATCAGGCCGACCCCGGCGAAGGCGAGGGCCAGGCCCACGCCCAGGTAGAGGGTGAACCGCTCGCGCAGGAAGACGGCAGCCAGCAGGGCGATCAGCACCGGGTGAGACCTGGATCAGCATCGCCGCGGTGCCGGCATCGACGCGCCGCTCGCCCTCGTTGAGGGCGACGTTGTAGATGCCGAACCACAGCACTCCGATGGCAACGATCGCGACCCACTCGCGCCCCGTCGGCCGCGGCAGGCCCCGACTCAGGGCGACCGCGCCCAAGCAGAGCGCACCGACCAGCAGTCGACCCAGCGACAGCGCCCCGGGGGAGAAGTCCTCGCCGAGGTGGCGGATCGCCACGAACGCCGACGCCCACAGCACCAGCGTCACCCCCACCGCGGCGAGCGGCAGCCAGGCGCGGGTGACGAGGGCGCTGCTCCCGGTGGCTGTGGTTGGGGCTGGGTCAGCCGGGGCTGGGTCTGGGGCTGGGTCTGGGGCTGGGTCTGGGGCAGCCGGTCGCGGCGTCGTACTCGTCACCGGCACAGCCTAGGAACGCGACCCTCGTCGCTGCGCGCGGGATTCGGACGTGGTGGCGTGGAGCCGCGCGGCGCCCGGCCCGCCTCGGGGGGCCGTAACCGTTCAATTGTTGTCGTGTGGCCCTGATTTTCGCCCGGCGAGGGGCTGCGCGCCAGCAATTGCAGTGGACGACCAGCCCCGAGCGGCCCGGCCCGCCTCGGGGGGCCGTGACCGTTCAATTGTTGTCGTGTGGCCCTGATTTTCGCCCGGCGAGGGGCTGCGCGCCAGCAATTGCAGTGCGGCCCGGCCCGCCTCGGGGGGCCGTGACCGTTCAATTGTTGTCGTGTGGCCCTGATTTCGCCGGCGAGGGGCCCACGCCAGCAATTGCAGCGAACGACCAGCCCCCGGGCGGCCCGAGCCCGAGCCACGAGCCCCAGCCACGACGCCGAGCCCCGCAACCGCCTCAGAGGTCGAGCTTGTAGCCCAGCCCGCGCACGGTCACGAGGTACTTCGGCTCGCTCGGCTCGGGCTCGAGCTTGGCGCGCAGCCGCTTGACGTGGACGTCGAGGGTCTTGGTGTCGCCGACGTAGTCGGAGCCCCAGACCCGGTCGATCAGCTGCCCGCGGGTGAGCACCCGGCCGGGGTTGCGCAGGAACATCTCGAGCAGCTCGAACTCCTTGAGCGGCAGTCGCTGCTCGGCGCCGTCGACGGTGACGACGTGGCGCTCGACGTCCATGCGCACCGGGCCGGCCTCGAGGGTGTCGGGCGCCAGCTCGGGCTCGTGGCCGCGGCGCAGCACCGCGCGGATCCGGGCGACCAGCTCACGGGGGGAGTAGGGCTTGGTGACGTAGTCGTCGGCGCCCAGCTCGAGGCCGACCACCTTGTCGACCTCGTCGTCCTTGGCGCTGACCATGATCACCGGCACGCTCGAGGTCTGCCGGATCGTGCGGCACACCTCGGTGCCGGGGATGCCGGGCAGCATCAGGTCGAGCAGCACGATGTCGGCGCCGTTGCGGTCGAACTCCAGCAGCGCCGCGTGGCCGTCGGCGGCGATCGCGACCTCGAAGCCCTCCTTGCGGAGCATGTAGGCGAGCGCGTCGCTGTAGCTCTCCTCGTCCTCGACGACGAGCACTCGGGTCACGGTCGTTCCTCCTGGTCGTCGGGCTGGTCGTCGGGCTGGTCGTCGGGCAGATCGTCGGGCTGGTCGTCGGCAGCGACCGGGTCCTGGCCACCGCCGTGCTGGGGCAGCGTGAGGGTGAACGTCGAGCCCTGGCCCTCGACCGACCAGACCCGGACGTCGCCCCCGTGGGTGGCGGCGACGTGCTTGACGATCGAGAGGCCCAGGCCGGTGCCGCCGGTGGAGCGGTGGCGCGCCGGGTCGACGCGGTAGAAGCGCTCGAAGATCCGGTCCATCTCCTTGCTCGGGATGCCGATGCCCTGATCGATCACGGAGATCTCGACGACCTCGTCGGCGGCCTTCGTGGTGACCAGGACGGTGGAGCCGTCCTCGGAGTAGTGGACGGCGTTCGCCACCAGGTTGGCGATCGCCGCGGTGACCTGCTCCTCGCTGCCGAGGGCCTTCAGCCCGACGACCCCGCCGCTGACCACGCTGATGCGCTTGGCCGAGGCGTCGATGGCGCAGGTGTCGACGGCCACGGCGATCGCGTCGTCGAGCGACACCGGCAGAGGGGTCTCGAGCGGCTGGTCGCCCTGGAGGCGGGAGAGCTCGATGACCTGCTGGACCAGCCGGGAGAGACGGTCGCTCTCGGTCAGCATCCGCCCCGCGAAGCGCTCGACCGCCGCAGGATCGTCCGAGGCGTCGCTCACGGCCTCGGCCAGCAGCCGGATGGCGCCCACCGGCGTCTTCAGCTCGTGGCTGACGTTGGCCACGAAGTCGCGGCGCACGGCCTCCACCCGGCGCTCGCGGGTGCGGTCCTCCACGAGGGCCAGCACCAGGCGCGACCCGAGCGGCGCCACGCGCGCGGTCACGTGGCGCGAGGGGGCCGAGGGGCGCGACATCAACAGCTCGGTCTCGCGGATCTGGCCATCGCGCCGTACCTGGGCGACCAGCTCGGACAGCTCCTCGTTGGCCAGGGTGGTGCCGCGCACCAGCCCCATCGCGTACGCCGGCGCCGAGGCCTTGCGCACCACGTGCGAGTCGTCGACGACCACCGCGCTGCTGCGCAGCACCGACAGCACGGCCGCGACCCCGGGCGGGACGACGGGCTCCTCGGTGACCGGACCGCTGTGGTGCTGCCGCTCGCTGACGTGCCACGCGAGCACGGCACCGCCGGCGACGACGGCGCCGATCAGCGCGGCGAGGAACGCCTGCGTCGTCGGATCCACACCGAGAGAGTACGGCGCCGTTCACCCGCGGTTCGCCACCACGGAGGTGGCTTCGCAACGTTCACGTCTCGTTCACCCAGTCGCCCCGACTGGTTGCCTGGAGCGCCTAGGGTCCTCCTATGCGTGAGGTTTTCCATGACCAGCTGACCGGGATGTTCGACCGACCTGGCGGCCATCGCCGCCCAGGTCGAGGCGGCGATCGGACAGGCGACGACGGCCCTGATGACCGGCGACGCCGAGATCGCCGAGCAGGTGATCTCCGGCGACGCCGAGATCGACACCGCGCGGGAGAAGGTCGAGGACTCCGCGTTCTCGCTGCTCTCCCTGCAGCAGCCGGTCGCCGGCGACCTGCGCACGGTGGTCGCGGCGCTGCGGATGGTCAGCGAGCTCGAGCGGATGGGCGACCTGTCGGTCCACGTGGCCAAGATCGCCCGACTCCGGGTGCCCGAGGTCGCCGTGCCCGAGGAGGCCCGACCGACCGTGAGCCGGATGGGTCAGGTGGCCGCCGACATGGTCGAGCGGCTGGTGCAGATCATCATCAACCGGGACGTCGAGGCCGCCCTCGCGCTCGGCCAGGCCGATGAGGAGATGGACCAGCTGCGGCGGACGAGCTTCACCGAGCTGCTCTCCGACTCCTGGACCCAGGGCGTCGAGGCGGCCGTCGACATCGCGCTGCTGGGTCGCTACTACGAGCGGATCGCCGACCACGCGGTCTCGGTGGCCAACCGGGTGGTCTTCGTGGTCACCGGCCAGTACCCCGGCCGCGCCCCCGCCGGCATCTGAGCGTCGACCGCACGCCCCGCGCCGGGGAGGAGCAGCTCAGCGACCCTGGTTGGCGACCGCAGCGGCGGCCTCGGCGGCGGCTGCGGGGTCGAGGTAGCGTCCGCCCGGCTCGGTCGGGGCGAGGCTGTCGTCGAGCTCGTAGACCAACGGCATGCCGGTCGGGATGTTGAGCCCGGCGATGTCGTCGTCGCTGATGCCGTCGAGGTGCTTGACCATCGCGCGCAGGCTGTTGCCGTGGGCGGCCACCAGGACCGTCTGGCCGGCCTGCAGGTCGGGGACGATCGCCGACTCCCAGTAGGGCAGGAAGCGCGCGACGACGTCCTTGAGGCACTCGGTGCGCGGCATCTCCTCACCGAGGTCGGCGTACTGGGGCTGCCCGGCCTGCGACCACTCGTTGTCATCGGCCATCGGCGGCGGCGGGGTGTCGAAGGAGCGGCGCCAGAGCATGAACTGCTCCTCGCCGAACTCCTCCAGCGTCTGCTTCTTGTCCTTGCCCTGGAGCGCGCCGTAGTGGCGCTCGTTGAGCCGCCAGGAGCGGCGCACCGGGATCCAGTGGCGGTCGGCGGCGTCGAGGGAGAGGCACGCGGTGCTGATCGCGCGGCGCTGCAGCGAGGTGTGGACGACGTCGGGCAGGACACCGGCCTCCCGCATCAGCTCGCCGCCGCGGACGGCCTCGGCGCGGCCCTTCTCGGTCAGGTCGACGTCGACCCAGCCGGTGAAGAGGTTCTTGGCGTTCCAGTCGCTCTCGCCGTGGCGGAGCAGTACCAGGGTGTGGCTCAATGCAGCTCCACGGGCTCGTCGTACTCGCACGAGTACGTCTCGGACTCGGATGTCGTGCCAGTCTCGCCGCCCGACGGCGCGTCGTCCAGACCCTCGTACTCCTCGCAGGCGGTGACGACGGGGACCGCGAGCTCGAGGTCTTCACCGTTGTCGAAGCTCAGCATCACGTCGAAGACCTCACCGGCGACGAAGGAGCCCTCGATCCGTGCGGCGGACTCGCTCAGCTGGCGTCGTCCGCCGGGGTTGATCTCGAGTCGCTCGACGGACGCGGCCGTGTCGTCGGGTCCGCTGACCACCGTCTCGAGCGAGACCGTCTGCTCGGTGTCGCCGTTGACCAGCAGGCCGATCAGCGTGCCGGAGCCCGGACCCTCGGAGACGATGAGGACGTTGAGGGCGTCGACGGTGCCCTCGCGCGCGGTCGTCCCGGCGGTGATCTGGTTGATCTGGCTGGTCGCCTGGTCGAAGCCGCAGGACGCCAGTGCGGGCGTCGCGGCCAGGACGGCGACGGCGGCGAGCCGGATCGTGACGCGCGGGCGAGGGGCGCGGGTGAGCCAAGCGTGCATCGTCAGGCCTTCGTGAGTCGGTCCGGCAGGGGCATGGGGCCTGCTCAGCCTAGCGGTCGCGCGCCCCCGTCACTGACGGAGGCCGACGCTGGCGCCGACGACGGCGAGGGCGACCAGCACGACCACCAGGTACGTCGCCGCGACGGCCAGCAGCTTGGCCGCGCCGAGCTTGAGCCCCAGGCGCAGCGGGAGGTAGGTCCAGCCGTCCTCGTTGTCGGCGACGAGGCCGAACGTCGCGCGCAGCAGGTGGACCGCGACGCCGAGCAGCGCGGCCAGCACCGTCACGGCGATCGTCGGCGCAGCGCCCTCGGCGCTCCCGCCCCACCCGCCGTAGGAGAGGTAGGCGGGGTAGAGGGCGAAGGCGGTGGCCCACGGGAGCCACGAGAGCATCCCGCGGCGCAGGGCGACGTTGCCGAGCATGCCGACGGCCAGCGAGAGCAGGTAGCAGCTGCCGGCGGTCACACCGGTCGCGATCGAGAGCGGGACGACGAGCAGCACCGCGCAGGCCAGCGCGAACCACACCGTGCCGGGCTCGACGGCGCCGGCGGCGATCGGCTTGCCGGGGGTCTGGTGGCGCGCGTCGCGCACCCGGTCGACCAGGTCGTTGTGCCACCCGAGGATGGCCTGGCCGACCAGCACGGTGAGCAGCACGACCGCCACCTCGCGGCCCGCCCGGCCGGACAGCGCTGCCGCGCCCGCCAGGCCGACGGCGGTCAGCACGCCCTGCAGCGGGTGCGCCGAGCGCACGAGCTGGAGCGGCCACGCGTCGCGCAGCCTGGTCCGCAGCTCGGCCGGGGTCAGGGCGCCGCGCCCCCGGCGTCCCGTGGTCGGGGGTGCCGGGGCGTCGACGGGCTCGCGCGGGTCGACCGGCTCGGCGGCGAGCGTGGAGCCGGCCTTGCTCGAGGATCCGGCGTCGGCGCCGCCGCGCTTGAAACGGTGCGTGATGGCCATGGCACCAGTATCGCCGGGCCGCGCGATCCGCGCTGCCGACACGGCAGACCGACCGGTCTAGACTGCTCGCGTTCGTGATCGGTCGGGGAGGACGAGGAGGGCCCGGTGCGTACGACACTTGCGCTCGGCACGGCCAGCGCCCTGCTGCTGGCGCCGCTGACCGCCCTCGCGCCCGTGGCCCCGGCCGTCGCGGCCGCCCCGACGTCGCTGGCGTACGCCGCCCCGACCGGTCCCTCGGCAGCCTCGTCGCCGACGGCGTCCGACGAGGTCGCGCCGCGCCGCCGGTCGCTCCGGGCGATCGGCCACCGCGGCCACCCCGGGCGAGCGGTCACCGAGAACACCACGCGCAGCTTCACCCGCGCCGTGCGGTCCGGGGGGCGGGGCGTCGAGCTCGACGTCCGGATCACCGCCGACGGCCGGTTCGTGGTCATGCACGACGACTCCCTGGCCCGCACCACCACCTGCCGCGGGGGCTCGGTCTCGCGCTCCTCGTTGGGCTGGATCCGGCGTACCTGCCGCGGGCTGGTCCGTGGCGAGCGCATCCCGAGCCTGGCCGACGCGGCCGTCTGGTTCCGGCAGCACCGTGGCATCACGCCGGTGGTGGAGATCAAGGACGGGCCGTGGACCGCGCAGCGATTCCGCGCCCTCCGCCAGACGCTCGCCGCCCGTTCCGTCCTGCGCCGCACCCGTGTCGTGTCCGGCAGCCTCGACCTGCTCCGTCGCGCCGAGCAAGCCGCGCCGTCGCTCCGCACGCACGCCCAGGTCGACAGCGAGAGCGAGGCGCGCGAGCTGATGAGGTCGTTCCCGGCCCTGTCCGGGCTCCACCTGTACGCCGCCGACGCCAACCCCGGCCTGGTCCGCGACCTGAAGGCGCAGTCGTTGACGGTCTACGGGCGGCTGACCTCCAGCCCCGGCGACTGGGGGCGGCTGCGGTGGGCCGGGGTCGACGGCATCATCACCGACGCCGTCCGTCGGCTGAGCGGTCGCAGCCGGACCCGCTGACCCCGCACACGCACCCCCGAGAGCGCTGATTAAGAGCCCTCCCACCACATGATTTCCATCCTGTCAAGCCGGCATGTGGCCTCTGACCTGCGCAAACGATGAATTGGTCGGCCGCGGAGCGTGTTAGAATGAACACCTAGGAAGGGGTCTATTACATATGACTTTCACCGTCGGCGAAACGGTTGTCTACCCCAATCACGGGGCCGCTGTCATCGAGGACATCGAGATGCGGAAGATCAAGGGGGAGGACCGGCAGTACCTGGTCCTCCGTATCGTCGCCCAGCAGGACCTGGTCGTGCGCGTGCCCGCGTGCAACCTGGACCTGGTCGGCGTGCGCGACGTGGTCGACAAGGAGGGGCTCGAGAAGGTCTTCGACATCCTCCGCGCCGAGCACGTCGAGGAGCCGACCAACTGGTCGCGACGCTACAAGGCCAACCTGGAGAAGCTGCACAGCGGCGACGTCATGAAGGTCTCCGAGGTCGTCCGCGACCTCTGGCGCCGCGAGCGCGACCGGGGGCTGTCGGCCGGCGAGAAGCGGATGCTGGCCAAGGCGCGCCAGATCCTCGTCTCCGAGCTGGCCCTGGCCGAGCACACCAACGAGGACAAGGCCGAGACCATCCTCGACGAGGTGCTCGCCAGCTGATCACCAGCTGATCACGCAGCACATCGACCGCGGCCCCCGGGAACTCTCCCGGGGGCCGCGGTCGTCTGCTGCACTAGCGTGTGGCCATGACGATCGACGACCTCCTCGGCGCGCCCGGGGACGGCTACGACGACGAGCCGCCTCCCGCGCTCGGCTCCGTGATCGAGCAGGAACGAGGGTCCCTGCCCTTCCAGCTCATCCACGGCGAGGCCCTGGTGACCTGCGCGGTGTGGGCGCTCGGCGACTCGGGCGTCACCCCGATCGACCTCGGCACCGAGTGGGCCGGTCTGGTCGACGGCGGTGAGCCGTTCGTCCTGCACGACAGCCTGTGCCCGATGACCCCGGCCCCCTTCATCGCCCGCTGCGTACGCCGCGCGGTCGCCCTCGACGTGGTCGTGGTCGGCGTCCGGCCGGTCACCGACACGGTCAAGCAGGTGTCCGAGGGCGTGGTCGGCGAGACCGTCGACCGCGACGGCCTGCGCGCGATCGTCTCGCCGGTGGTGCTCCCGGCCCGCGTGGTCGCAGCCCTCGACGCCCTGCCCTCGCTCGACTTCGCGACGCTCGTCGCCGCCCTCGAGGAGCGCTTCGAGGTCGACTACGTCGAGGCGCCGCCCGAGGCCCGTCGCGTCGCCAGCGAGGACGACGTCGCGCTGCTCGCGGCGCTCACGGCCCCGGACTGAGCGAGCTCTCCAGCAGGCGGGCCACGGCGGGGAGGTCCTCGGCGTAGGTGATCTTCACGTTGCGGCTGCTGCCCGGCACCGCGGCGATCTCCACCCCGGCCTCCTCGGGCGGGTAGCGCTCCAGGCAGCTCGCCGTGTCGGTGCCCTCGAAGCCGTCGTCGGCCGCGTGCCGGTAGGCCGCCAGCAGCGGCCCGGCCCGGAACGCCTGCGGCGTCTGGACGCCGTGCAGGTCGGGCCGGGCCGGCAGCACCTGGCCCAGCGGCACCGTGGGGATGGCGCCGCCCGACCGACGGGCCGCCGCGATCGTGGCCGCGAACAGGGCGGAGCCCGCCAGCGGGCGCGCCCCGTCGTGCACCGCCACCACGTCGACGTCGCCGGCGTCGATCTCGGCGGCGAGCACGGCGAGCGCGGCCTGCTCCGAGGCGTGGCGGCTCTCACCGCCCGGCACCAGCAGGACCTCGCCGGCGCCGAGATGGGGCGCGAGGGCGTCGGCGACGGCCGCCTCCTCGCCGGGCCGCACGACCACGACCACCCGACGTACGTCGTGGAGGGCGAGCGCGTCGCGCACCGACCAGGCCAGCACGGGGGCGTCGCCGAGCGGCAGCAGCACCTTGTTGACGGCGGCGCCCACCCGGGAGCCGGCCCCGGCGGCGAGGATCACGACGGCGGCAGGCACGGGGCGGAGCCTAACCGCCGTGCTCAGGGGGCGGTGAGGACCAGGGCCGTGGCGATCGCGGCCACGCCCTCACCCCGACCGGTCAGCCCGAGGCCGTCGGTGGTGGTGGCCGAGACCGACACCGGGGCGTCGACGCAGGCCGACAGCGTGGCCTCGCACTCGGCGCGGCGCGGGCCGATCTTCGGCCGGTTGCCGATGACCTGCACAGCGACGTTGCCGACCACGTAGCCGGCCCGCGCCAGGCGCGCCGTCGTCTCGCTCAGCAGCGCGGCGCCGCTGGCGCCGGCCCAGGCGGGGTCGGACGTGCCGAAGTTGGAGCCCAGGTCGCCGAGCCCGGCCGCGGCCAGCAGCGCGTCGCAGATGGCGTGGGCCGCGACGTCGCCGTCGGAGTGGCCGGCCAGGCCCTGCGGCTCCTCGGGCCAGGTCAGGCCCGCGAGTGCCATCGGCACGCCGTCCTCGAGACGGTGCACGTCGGTCCCGATACCGGTGCGGAAGGGGGAGCGTGCGGGTGAGGAAGCCACAGGCGCATTGTGCCTGAGTCACACTTGAGGGCGTGTACCCCAATCGCAGCGCCTGGACGCTCGCCGGGCTCGTCGCCGGCGTCGCGGGCCTGGCGACCAGCTACGTGACCGCCTCGCTGCTCTCGATCCGTGAGGCCCCGGTGGTGGCGGTCGCCGACCTGGTCATCCGCCTGACGCCCGGGCCCGTGGTCGAGGGCGCGATCGCACTGGTCGGCACGGCCGACAAGCCGCTGCTGGTCATCGGCATCCTGCTCGTGGTGGTCCTGGTCTTCGGCGGCGTGGGGCGCCTGGCGCGACGGGCCTGGTGGGCGGCCCCGGTCGGCTACGGGCTGCTCGCAGTGCTCGGGGCGGTCGCCGTGCTGTCGAACGCCGGCACCACCGTGGTGAGCGTGCTGCCCGTCGTGATCGGCTACGCGACCTGGGTCGGCGGTCTGTGGCTGCTCACCGCCCCGTTGCGCCGGGCCGCGGCGGCCGACCCCACGGTCGACGGTGGGCCCACCGACGGCTCGGCGCCTTCCGCCTCGTCGCGCCGTGGCTTCGTGGTCGGCACCGTGGCCATGCTCGGCGTGGCCGGTCTGCTCGGCGTCGTCGGCCGGCTCGCCGGCGGGGGCCGTCGCCGCATCGAGGAGACCCGGAGGCTGCTGCGACTCTCGGCGGTGACCGAGCCGGCGGTGCCGCCCGGCGCGCGGGTCGGCATCGAGGGCGTGCGGCCGTGGATGACGCCCAACGAGGAGTTCTACCTGATCGACACCGCCATCGTGCGGCCCGCCATCGACCCCGAGGAGTGGACGCTGCGCATCCACGGCCTGGTCGAGCGACCGATCACCCTCACCTACTCCGACCTGATCGCCCGCGAGGTGACCGAGCGCTGGATCACCCTCAACTGCGTGTCCAACGAGGTCGGCGGCGACCTGATCGGCAACGCCTGGTGGAGCGGCGTCCGGATCGCCGACCTGCTCGCCTCGGCGGGGGTCGACGCCACCGCCGACGCGGTCCTGCAGACGTCGGACGACGGCTGGACCTGCGCCACCCCCGTCGAGGCGCTGCTGGACCCCGAGCGCAACGCGATGCTGGCCGTGGCCATGAACGGTCGGCCGCTGCCCCTCGACCACGGGTTCCCGGTGCGCACGCTCGTCCCGGGCCTCTACGGCTACGTCTCGGCGTGCAAGTGGGTCGTCGACTGGGAGGTGACGCGGTTCAGCGACGTGTCGGCGTACTGGACCCAGCGCGGGTGGGGCGAGCAGGGTCCGGTCAAGATGGCCTCGCGCGTCGACGTACCCACCCGGGGAGCCGACGTGGCGGCCGGCAGCGTGGTGGTCGCCGGCGCCGCCTGGTCGCAGCACACCGGCATCGCCTACGTCGAGGTGGCCGTCGACGGCGGTGCGTGGCAGCCGGCCGTCCTGGGCGACGTGCCCAACGACGACACCTGGGTGCAGTGGCGCGCCGAGGTCGAGGTCGAGCCGGGCGAGCACCGCGTCCGCGTCCGGGCCAAGGACCGCGACGGCCTGCTGCAGACCAGCGTCGAGCGCGACGTCCTGCCCGACGGCGCCACCGGGCTGCACGAGGTCGAGTTCCGGGCCACCTGAGCGCCGCTCAGCCGACCCGGTCGCGGGTGGCTACCAGTTGCCGTACGGGCTCGCCGGCAGCGGGTGGGCGCCGTCGCGCACGACGTACACGGTGCCGCCGGAGGTGGGCAGCCAGGCGTTCTCGAACTGACCGCGGTCGTAGGTGCGGCGCACCCCGCGGCGCGTGGTGGCGGCCGGGTCGTTGACGACCACGTCGCCGTCCTGGGTGAAGCCGACGATGACCAGCAGGTGGCCGTTGGACGAGCCGATCGCCGCACCGGAGAGCGACCCCGCGCGGTAGGAGATCGAGGCCACCAGCGGGATGCCGGCCGCGACGAGCTGCTCGGCCTCGCGCAGCGAGCGCAGCCGGGTGACGAAGGCCTTGCCCGCACGTGGTCCGGCGAAGGCGGTGTTGAAGGCCCAGTTGCCGGTGCCGCGGTACGACGAGTCGTAGGTCAGCCGCGCGGCGTGGTCGACCCAGGGGTCGGTGTGCCCGCCCGGCACCCAGCGGTAGGCCTGCGGGGCGGGCAGCGCGTCGTAGTAGCCGAGCACCATCGAGGTCGAGGTCGGCGAGCACCACGCCTCGCCGCCGTTGCCCCACGCGGGGTAGTGGCCGCGGTGGACCATCTGCGAGTAGCGCGGCACGTCGAGCACGCGGCCGCGGGCCGGCCCCGGCCGCGAGGTGGTCACCGGCCCGGCGGGCAGGCGCGACGCGACCGCCCCGACGGCGTCCACGCTGGGCGACGCGGTGGTGCCGGCGCGACGGAGCAGCTGGACGCGCACCTGGTAGGAGGTGAACCCGGCGTCCTCGGACGCCTGCCAGGTGTCGACGTTGACGCTGGCGAGGTCGTCGGCCTGGCCGGACTTGGTGCGGCGCACGACGAACCGGTCGCCCGAGGTCCAGCGGGCCATCACGTCCCAGCTCGAGGTGCGCCCGGCGGCGTCGCGGCCCCGGACCCGGATCTCGACCCAGCTGTCGCGGGGGGTGAGCGCCGACCACGACGGGATCAGCTCGCTCAGCCCGAAGCCGGGGGCGACCCACGGCGAGGTCCACCTGCCCTGCTCGTAGACGCGGCCGTCGTACCGGCGGGTGCTGGTGGGGTCGCCCAGGACCAGCCGGCTGCGCTTGACCCGCGTGCCCGAGAAGCTCCCGGTGCGCCACTGCTTCGCGCCGTCCCACTGGGTGTAGGCGATCGGCCGGTCGGCGGCGCGCCGGGCGGGCGCTGCCGTCGCCGCGCGGGAGGCGGCGGTCGCTGCGGTCGCGGCGGCGGAGAGGGGCGAGGCGGCGGGGGCCAGGGCGGACGCGCTGAGGGCGGGCGCCGAGATCAGCACCCCGCACACGGCCGCGGCAAGGGGGGTCACGGTACGCATCGGCCCAGCGTAGTCACATCTGTCACTCTCGTCACACGTTCCGGAGACGGACGCAGGCGCTGCGCACCCGGGGATGGCGGGACCGGGGCCGGGTTTCCCTAGACTTGGGGGGTGACTCTCCGCCTGCACGACACCGCGACCCGTGAGGTGCGTGACTTCGTGCCCCTCGAGGAGGGGAGGGCGAGCATCTACCTCTGCGGCCTCACGGTGCAGTCGGAGCCGCACGTGGGCCACGTCCGGTCCGGGGTCAACTTCGACGTGCTCCAGCGCTGGCTGCGCCACCGCGGCTACGACGTCACGTTCATCCGCAACGTGACCGACATCGACGACAAGATCCTGGCGAAGTCGGCGGAGCAGGGGCGGCCCTGGTTCAACCTCGCCTACGAGATGCACCGCGAGCTCGACCGGGCCTACACCGCGCTCAACGTCGCGCCGCCGACGTACGAGCCGGCGGCCACCGGTCACGTGCCCGAGATGCTCGAGCTGATCGGTGAGCTGGTCGCCCGCGGCCACGCGTACGCCGCTGACGACGGCTCGGGCGACGTCTACTTCGACGTGCGGTCCTGGCCGGCGTACGGCGAGCTCACCCGGCAGGGCCTCGACGACATGGAGCCCGCCACCGACGCCGACCCCCGCGGCAAGCGCGACCCGCGCGACTTCGCGCTCTGGAAGGGCCACAAGAAGGAGATCGAGCCGGCCACCGCGGCCTGGCCCTCCCCGTGGGGTCCCGGCCGCCCCGGGTGGCACATCGAGTGCTCGGCGATGGTCGGCAAGTACCTCGGCCCCGCCTTCGACATCCACGGCGGCGGAGTCGACCTGCGCTTCCCCCACCACGAGAACGAGCAGGCGCAGTCGCGCGCCGCCGGCCGCCCGTTCGCGTCGTACTGGATGCACAACGCCTGGATCACCACCTCCGGTGAGAAGATGAGCAAGTCGCTCGGCAACTCGCTGACCATCCCCAACGTGCTCCAGGACTACCGCGGCATCGAGCTGCGCTACTACCTCGTGGCCGCCCACTACCGCTCGCACGTCGAGTTCAGCTTCGACGCCCTCGACGAGGCCGCGGTGGGGTTCCGCCGGATCGAGAACTTCCTGGAGCGGGCCGGGGCGACGGAGGTCACCGCCGAGGTCCCGGAGGCGTTCGCCGCGGCGATGGACGACGACCTCGGTACGCCGGCCGCCGTCGCGGTGCTCCACGACACGGTGCGCCAGGGCAACACCGCCCTGACGTCCGACCCGTCCGCGGTGGCGCAGGTCGCGGCGTCCGTCCGCGCCATGCTCGGCGTCCTCGGGCTCGACCCCGCAGACCCCGTCTGGGGCAGCGGCGGCGGGGACGACGCCCGCCTGACCCACGCGGTCGACGTGCTGGTCGCCCAGCTGCTCGAGGAGCGGGCGCAGGCGCGCGCCGCCAAGGACTTCACCCGCGCGGACCTGCTCCGCGACCAGATCAAGGCGGCCGGCATCGAGGTGGAGGACACCCCCACCGGCCCGACATGGAGTCTCATCTGATGCCCGGGGTCACGAGACGCTCGCTCCACCCACTGCTCGACCACCGGACAAGGAACTCACGTGCCAGGTAACTCCAGTCGCAAGGGCGCGATCCGCAAGACCAGCAAGAAGCCCACCGCGGGCTCCGGCGGGAGGGTGAAGCGCGGTCTCGAGGGCAAGGGCCCGACCCCGAAGGCCAAGGACCGGCCCTACCACAAGACCAACAAGACCCCTCCGCGCGAGCAGCGCTCCACCTCGAGGCGACCCCAGCGCAAGGCCGGGTCGGCCGAGTGGATCGCGGGCCGCAACTCGGTGGTCGAGGCGCTGCGCGAGGGCGTGCCGATCACCGGCGTGTACGTCGCCGAGGGCGCCGAGCGCGACGGTCGGCTGCGCGAGGCGTTCGCGCTGGCCGCCGACAAGGGCATCAGCCTGCTCGAGGTCAGCAAGGGCGAGCTCGACCGGCTGACCGACGGTGCGGTGCACCAGGGCCTCGCGGCGAAGATCCCGGCCTACGAGTACGCGCACCCCGACGACCTGCTCGACCGCGCCGACGAGGCCGGCGAGCAGCCGCTCATCGTCGCGCTCGACTCGATCACCGACCCGCGCAACCTCGGCGCTGTGGTCCGCAGCGCGGCCGGCTTCGGCGCGCACGGCGTGGTCCTGCCCGAGCGTCGCGCGGCAGGCATGACCGCCTCGGCCTGGAAGACCTCCGCCGGCGCGGCCGCACGGATCCCCGTGGCCCAGACGGTCAACCTCGTGCGCCAGCTCAAGGCCTACCAGGACGCCGGTTGCATGGTCGTGGGCCTGGCCGCCGACGGCGACGTCTCGCTGCCCGACCTCGACCTGGCCGACGGCCCGCTGGTCGTCGTCGTCGGGGCCGAGGGTGGCGGTCTGTCCCGGCTGGTCGCCGAGACCTGCGACCAGCTCGTCTCCATCCCCATGGCCAACCAGGTCGAGTCGCTCAACGCCGGCGTCGCGGCCTCGGTCGTGCTCTACGCGATCGCCGAGGCACGCCGCTGAGCTGGAAGCGACAGGTCCTCGGCCACACCGCGCACGCCGCGGTGTGGCTGGGTTTCGCGCTCGTCTGCGCCGTCCTGCTCTTCCTCAACAGCAGTCGCACCGTCACCGTCGCGAGCCACGACGCCGTGGTCTCACCGTCCATGTCGGGTCGGGTGGTGCTCACCACGGGTCCGGTGCTGCCCGACTTCCGCATCGACTCCGGGCTGCCCTTCGGCATCGAGGTGCAGCTGGGCAAGACCGACGTCGGCTCGACGGCGGCGCTCGCCCAGCGCTACGCGGTCATCGCCAGCCAGCCCGAAGGACCGATCACCAAGGTCCGCGGAGCCGTCGAGGACATGGCGGTGGCCGCTGCCCTGCGTGGCGCCGTGCTCGGCTTCGTGCCGCTGCTGCTGTGGTGGCTGGTCGGGCCGACCCGGCGCCGCGAGCTGCGCGGTCGGGTCGCCTCGCCGCGCGGCGTGGTCGCGGTGCTGGTCGTCGCAGCCCTGGCCCTGGGGCTGTGGTCGCCCTGGGAGCCCGACGAGGAGACCGTCGAGGACGGGCGCGAGTGGGTCTCCCTCCAGGACTTCGTCGGCTCCGAGCTGACCGTCCCCGAGGAGGTCCGCGACGTCGAGGTGCTGAGCAGCGCCACCACCGCCGAGGTACGTCGGCTGGTGCAGAGCGGGGTCGACACCTACGACCGCAGCCTGCGCTTCTACGAGAACGCCGCCGAGGCCGCGCTCGAGATCGAGCTGCGCACCCCCGAGGAGGGCGAGACGGTCGTCGCGCTGGTCTCCGACCGCCACGACAACATCGGCATGGACGAGGTCGCGCGGGTCGTCGCCGACCAGGGCGGGGCCACGGCCGTCTTCGACGCGGGAGACGACACCTCGACCGGAGCGAAGTGGGAGGCCTTCTCGCTCGACTCGGTCGACGCGGCCTTCAAGGACTACGACGGCCGGTGGGCGGTCGCGGGCAACCACGACAACGGCGACTTCGTCAGCGGCTACCTCGCCGACCTCGGCTGGACGATGCTCGACGGCGAGGTGGTCGACGGACCCGGTGGCTCGCGCCTGCTGGGCGTCCCCGACCCGCGCTCGAGCGGCCTCGGCACCTGGCGCGACGAGGGCGGCCTGTCCTTCGCCGAGGTCGGGACCCGGCTGGCCGACGCCGCGTGCGAGGCCGACGAGGACGGCGACCGGGTGACCACGATGCTGGTCCACGACCCCAACCTCGGCAAGGAGACCCTCGAGCGCGGCTGCGCCGACCTCGTCGTCGGCGGCCACCTGCACGTCCAGGAGGGCCCGACCGGCCGCACGGGCGACAACGGCGAGATCGGCTACACGTTCACGACCGGCACCACCGGCGGGGCGGCGTACGCGATCGCGCTCGGCAGCAAGCTGCGACGGGCCGCCCAGATCAGCCTGCTCACCTACGACGAGGACGGCCGACCCGTCGGCATCCAGCCGGTGCTGCTCCAGACCAATGGTCGCTTCGACGTCGGCGACTACGTCGAGCTGACCTACGACCCGGCCGATCCCGAGCTCGACCCTGAGTCGCCGCCCGTCACCGACCCGACCTCGGGGCCCACGCTGGGTCCGACCGTGGACCCGAACGCCGAGCCGCTCCCCAGCCCTGCCGGCTGACCCCGCCGGCTGACCCCGCCGCACCGGGCCCGCCGTACCCTGGAGCGGTGGCGACGACAGTGGACCGACTCGTGCCCGGCGAGGACGCCGAGGCTCTGCTCCAGCTGACCCGGGACATCTGTGAGCGTGAGCTCGCGCCCCAGGTCGACGAGGCCGAGGAGCGCGGTGACTTCCCGGCGGCTGCCTACGCGCTGCTCGGCAAGTCGGGGCTGCTCAGCCTGCCCTTCCCGGAGGAGCACGGCGGCGGCGACCAGCCCTACGAGGTCTACCTGCAGGTGATCGAGGAGATCGCAACGGCGTGGCCCAGCGTCGGGGTCGGGGCCAGCGTGCACAGCCTCACCGCCGGTGTGGTGCAGACGAACGCCTCGGCCGAGCAGTGCGCCGAGTGGCTGCCGCGGATGCTGGGCGGCGACTGGCTCGGGGCCTACTGCCTCTCCGAGCCGCAGGCCGGCTCCGACGTGAGCGGCATCCGCACCAAGGCCGTCCGCGACGGCGACGACTACGTCGTGACCGGGACCAAGCAGTGGATCAGCAACGGCTCCTGCGCCGACTACTACATCCTCTTCGCCCGCACCGGTGACGACCCCAAGCGCGGTCTGTCGGCCTTCATCGTGCCCGACGGGACGCCCGGCATGTCCTTCGGTGCCCCGGAGAGGAAGATGGGCCTGCACTGCGACCCCACCACCCAGGTGCTCTTCGACGGCGCCCGCGTCCCTGCCGCGCAGCGGATCGGCGAGGAGGGTGCCGGCATGAAGGTCGCGCTCTCCGCCCTCGACGCGGGGCGGCTCGGCATCTCCGCCGTGGCCACCGGCATCGCCCAGGCCGCGCTGGCCCACTCCGTGACGTACGCCGGCGAGCGCGAGCAGTTCGGTCGCCCGATCGGTGACAACCAGGGCCTGCAGTTCCTGCTCGCCGACATGGCCGCCGAGGTCGAGCGGTCGCGGGCGACGTACCTGCACGCGGCCCGGCTCAAGGACGCCGGCCGCCCCTTCAGCCGCCAGGCCAGCATCGCCAAGCTCACCGCCACCGAGGCCGCGATGCGAGTCACCACCGACGCCGTCCAGGTGCTCGGCGGCAACGGCTACACCCGCGACTACCCCGTCGAGCGGCTCTTCCGCGACGCCAAGGTCACCCAGATCTTCGAGGGCACCAACCAGATCCAGCGGATGGTGATCGGGCGCGACCTGCTGCGCTGAGCGCCGCGGTTGGGTGGGCTGTCGGTGGGTGTGCCACGTTCCGGTGGTCGAGTTGCGTGGCTGGGCCACCGCCGGCGGGGGCGCGCGGGTCGCCGGTGGGTGTCCCACGTGCCTGGGGCTCGAGACGGTGGCTGAGTCACCGCTGGCGGGGGGCGCGGCAGGGCGGCGGTGGGTATGCCACGTTCCGGAGACCGATGTACGTGGCTGAGCCACCGCTGGCGGAGCGCGCGCCGGAGCGGCGGTGGGTGTGCCACGTGGGTGGAGCCCGAGACGGTGGCTGAGCCACCGCCGGCCGGTGGGCGGTAGGGCGGCGGTGGGTGTGCCACGTTTCGAGGGCCGACGTACGTGGCTGAGCCACCGCTGGCCGGTGGGCGGTAGGGCGGCGGTGGGTGTGCCACGTTTCGAAGGCCGACGTACGTGGCTGAGCCACCGCTGGCGGGGGGCGCGGTAGGGCGGCGGTGGGTGTGCCACGTTCCGAGGGCCGACGTACGTGGCTGAGCCACCGCTGGCCGGTGGGCGGTAGGGCGGCGGTGGGTGTGCCACGTTCCGAAGGCCGACGTACGTGGCTGAGCCACCGCTGGCCGGGGGGCGCGGTAGGGCGCCGGTGGGTGTGCCACGTTCCGAAGGCCGAGGTAGGTGGCTGAGCCACCGCTGGCGGGGGGCGCGGTAGGGCGCCGGTGGGTGTGCCACGTTCCGAAGGCCGAGGTAGGTGGCTGAGCCACCGCCGCCCACCGCCGCCCACCGCCGCCCACCGCCGCCACCGCCGCCCACCGCCGCCCAGCGCCTCACCGCCGCCGCGGCAGGCGCCGACTCAGAGCGTCGTCCAGGCCTTCTCCAGGACGACCCGCAGGATCTGCTCGATCTCGTCGAAGTGCTCCTGGTCGCAGATCAGTGGCGGGGCGACGTGGACCACGGGGTCGCCGCGGTCGTCGGGGCGGCAGTAGAGGCCGGCGTCGAGCAGCGCAGGGCCGAGGAACCCGCGCAGCAGGGCCTCCGACTCCTCGGCGGTGAAGGTCTCCTTGGTCGTCTGGTCCTTGACCAGCTCGACGGCGAAGAAGTAGCCGTCGCCGCGGACGTCGCCGACGATCGGCAGGTCGGTGAGGCGTTCCAACGTCGAGCGGAACGCCGGCTCCCGCTCACGGACCCCCTCGAGCACCGACTCGCGCTCGAAGAGGTCGAGGTTGGCCAGGCCCACGGCGGTCGAGACGGGGTGGCCACCGAAGGTGTAGCCGTGGGCGAAGGACACGCGGCCGTGCAGGAACGGCTCCATCAACCGGTCGGTGGCGATCATCGCGCCGAGCGGGGCGTAGCCGGAGGTGAGGCCCTTGGCGCAGGTGATGATGTCGGGCTGGTAGTCGTAGCGCTGCGCGCCGAACATGTGGCCCAGCCGGCCGAAGGCGCAGATCACCTCGTCGGAGACCAGCAGCACGTCGTAGCGGTCGCAGATCTCGCGCACCCGCTGGAAGTAGCCGGGCGGGGGGACGAAGCAGCCTCCGGAGTTCTGCACCGGCTCGAGGAAGACCGCCGCCACCGTGTCGGGCCCCTCGAACTCGATCGCCTCGGCGATCCGGTCCGCCGCCCAGCGACCGAAGGCGTGCTCGTCGTCGGCGTGCACCGGCGCGCGGTAGAAGTTGGTGTTCGGGACCCGGAACGTCGACGGCACCAGCGGCTCGAACGGCGCCTTCATCGCGGGCAGGCCGGTGATCGACAGCGCCCCCTGCGGCGTGCCGTGGTAGGCGAGCTGGCGGCTGATCACCTTGTGCTTGGTGGGCTTGCCGGTCAGCTTGAAGAACTGCTTGGCCAGCTTCCACGCGCTCTCCACGGCCTCGCCACCGCCGGTGGTGAAGAAGACCCGGTTGAGGTCGCCGGGGGCGTGGCCGGCCACCCGCTCGGCGAGCTCGATGGCGGTGGGGTGGGCGTAGGACCACAGCGGCATGTAGGCCAGCTCGCGTGCCTGCCGGCCGGCCGCCTCGGCGAGCTCCTCGCGGCCGTGGCCCACCTGGCTGACGAACAATCCGGAGAGGCCGTCGAGGTAGCGCTTGCCCTGGTCGTCGTACAGGTAGGCGCCCTCGCCGCGGACCATCACCGGGACGTCGTGGCTCTCGAGCGCGGAGTGGCGGGTGAAGTGCAGCCACAGGTGGTCGCGGGCGGCCTGCTGGAGCCGGTCGTGGCGGGAGTTCTCGTCCATGGGCCCATCGTGCCTCGGGCGGGCGCGGGCGACCAGGGGTGCAGGCTCGGCAAGCTCGACCACCGGGGGGAGGGGAGGGCGGCTACTCGCCGGAGGCGGCGGAGGTGACGGCTTCCTCGGGGCGCTGGGGGAGGACGGTGGCGAGGTAGTCGCGGGCGGCCTCGACGATGTCGACCTCGGCGCCGGCCTGCTCGGAGAGGTACCAGCGGTGCTCGAGGATCTCGTGGTAGATCTCGGCCGGCTCGAGCTTGCCGCGGGCCTCGGGCGGGACCATCTTGATGATCGGCTCGTAGACGTCGACCAGCCAGCGGTTGGCGACGAGGCTGCGGTCCTCGCGGCCGAGGTCGTGGAAGGCGGTGTACGACGCGAGGTCGTTGAGCAGGCGACGCGCCTGGTTGTCCTCGACGTTCATGCCGGTGAGGGCCTGGAGCTCGCGGCGGTGGTGGCCGAGCTCGACGACGCGCGGCTGGATCCGCACCTGGTCGCCGTCGTAGTCGGTGACGATGTCGAGCTCCTCGACGTCGAAGCCGAGGTCGTTGAGCCGCTCGATGCGGCGCTCGATGCGCCACATCTCGTCGGCCCCGAACTGCTCCTCGTCGGTCAGCTCGGCCCACAGGGCGCGGTAGCGCTCCTCGAGCAGCTCGATGATCGAGTGCGCCTCGACCTGGGAGTCGATGTCGTCGCTGGCCTGGAGGTCGAGCAGCTCGCCGAACACGTTCTCGGTGGCCACGGTCAGGTCGTGCTCGCGCAGGTTGCGCGACAGGCTCGGCTTGAGCTCGCCGGTCTCGGCGTCGACGAGGTAGGCCGAGAAGCCGCCCGCGCTGCGCCGGAACAGCACGTTGGACAGCGACACGTCGCCCCAGTAGAAGTCGGCCAGGTGCACCCGCACCAGCAGCACCACCATCGCGTCGATCAGCGAGGGCAGGTTGTCGGCGGAGAGTCCGTGGGAGAACAGGCTGCGGTAGGGCAGCGAGAACTGCAGGTGCTCGGTGAGCAACGCCGCCGGCAGCTCCTGGCCGTCCGCGCCCGTGCGTCCGGTCACGACGCCCTTCGGGACCACCGCCGGCAGGCCCAGCCGGTGCAGGTCGCGCAGCATCCGGTACTCGCGGAAGGCGATCTCCTCGACCGTCTCCTTCACCGCGTACGTGCGGTCGCGCAGCCGCACGATCCGGACGACGTGGCGCGACAGCCCCCGGGGCAGCGGCACGACGTACTCGTCGGTCCACTCCTCCAGCGGCGTGGACCAGGGGAGGGTCAGCAGCGCCGGGTCGGGCCGGTTGGCGACGATGTGGAGGGCCACGCCCTCACCCTAGGGCGTGGGCGGGGGCAGCCGCCGGGGTCGCCGTCGCCGTACCGGGTAGAACAGGTTCTAGTTCCTGCTATCTTGCCGCCATGACTGACGAGCAGGGCCCCCGCGTCGTGGTGATCACCGGCGCCGCCTCCGGCATCGGCTACGCCACCGCCGAGCTCTTCCGCGACGAGGGGGCGACCGTCTTCGGGCTCGACCTGCACGACACGGTCCCCGCAGGCGTCGAGCACGTGGCGTGCGACGTCGGCGACCGCGCCTCGGTCGACGCGGCCATCGACACCTGCGCGCGGCACGGACGCATCGACGTGCTGGCCAACGTCGCCGGGGTGGTGCAGTTCGGCCACTTCGAGCAGATCACCGACGAGGAGTGGGACCGCGTGCACGCGGTCGACCTCAAGGGCCCGTTCATGCTGATCCGCGCCGCGCTTCCCCACCTGCGCGCGTGCGGCGGCAACGTCGTCAACGTCTCGTCGGTCGCCGGCAACGTCTCGCAGCCGTACGCCGTCGCGTACGCCGCCGCGAAGGGCGGGCTGACGCAGCTGACCAAGGCGCTCGCCCTCGAGCTCTCGCCGTCAGGCATCCGGGTCAACGCCGTGTGCCCCGGCACGGTCGACACCCCGATCGTCTCCCACGTCGCCTCGATCATGCCCGGCGACCTCGACCCGCGGCTCTTCGACCGGCTGCTGATGATGCTGCCGGGACCGGCCATCACCCCGGCCGAGATCGGCTCCTCGATCGTCTACCTCGCCAGCCCGGCCGCGCGGATGATCACCGGCGCGGTCCTGGCCTTCGACGGCGGGATGAGCTGATCGGCCCGTCGGCCGGCACCAGTAGCATGAGCCCGCGCCGCCGCGGCGGCGCGCGCCGGTGTAGCTCAGTAGGTAGAGCGCTTCTCTTGTAAAGAAGATGTCGCGGGTTCGACTCCTGTCACCGGCTCCGCACCGGCCCGCCCCATCGGCTCCGGTCCGTCCGGGTCAGCCGGCGAGCGTGCCGCCGAAGATCTGCCAGGCCAGGGCCGACTTCGCGGTGAGGCTCAGCACGATGTAGACCCGCTCGCCGTACAGGTAGTCGGCCCAGCGGCCGCGGGCGCGGTACTGCAGCCACTGGTTGAGCGCGAAGACGTTGAAGAAGACGAACAGCGAGACGAAGATCCCGTAGACGAAGCCGGGCGCGGAGGCATCCGACGTCGACCCGGGCGACAGCAGGTAGACGGTGATCGCGATCCACGGCACCGCGCCGGCGATCGAGCCGAAGACGAACGGCAGCCAGCCTCCGCTGCTCTGCTCCTCGTACTTCTCCTGGAGCCAGCCGAACAGGATCATCGCCGCGTTGACCCCGAACAACGCGATCAGCGCCGCCACGTCGGAGATGCCGACGAGCTGACTGATGAGCACGATCATCAGCGAGGCCGAGAGCGAGTACTCGACCCAGCGCGCCCGGTTGCAGCCGCGCCCGAGGTCCGCGACGTACCCGCGCCACCAGAGGCTGGTCACGACCAGGTGGGCCAGGGCCGAGAGCACCAGGAAGGCGGCCACCGCCGCCCCGGTGGGCAGGTCGAACAGGACGACCGGCTCGGCCGGGGTCGTCCCGGGAGGTCCCTCGAGGTACGACGCGGTCACCGGCAGCGCGAAGTCGGTGGCCAGGGCCACGACCGCGACCGCCTGCACGGCGTGGAGCACGCCTGCGCCGATGTTCCACCGGCGCAGGGAGCGGGTCTGCTCGTCGGTGGGGAGGGGCGGAGCCGCGGTGGGACTGTTCATGTGTTCACTCTGCCAGTCCTGAGGCCGGCTCAGCGCAGCCGGCGCACCTCGAAGCGCTCGCCGGGGTCGGCGATGGCGTCCTGGGCGGCGACCAGGGCGATCTCGCGGGTGCCCGCGGCCAGCGTGGCCTCGAGCACGGCGAACAGGGTGGACGTGGTCATCGACAGGGCCGCGGCCGGCGATCCGGTGGAGCGCAGGTGGGCGAGGTAGAGCGCGGCGGTCACGTCGCCGCAGCCGTTGGGCTCGATCGGCAGCCGCGGGGTGCTGACCACCCAGGCGCCCGCGTCGGAGACCGCGAGCACCTGCAGCTCGCCGGCCTCCTCCGAGGGGGCGGCCTGGTGGGAGCCCGTGACCACGCTGGTGACCAGCACGTCGCGGGGCCCCGTCGCGCGGACGTCGTCGACCGCCGCGAGCACCTCGTCGAGGGTGCGGGTGGGGCGGCCGGCCAGGAAGTCGAGCTCGAAGTGGTTGGGGGTGATGATGTCGGCGGCCGGGACCACCTGGTCGCGCATGAACTCCGGGATGCCGGGGCGCACGAACATGCCGCGCCCCACGTCGCCCATCACGGGGTCGCAGCAGTAGACCGCGTCGGGGTTGGCGGCCTTGACCCGGGCGACGGCGTCGAGGATCACCGCTCCCACCGCGGGATCGCCCTGGTAGCCCGACAGCACGGCGTCGGCCTGGCCGAGCACCCCGCGGTCGCCGATGCCCTCGATGACGGCGGCGACGTCCTCGGGCGCGAGCAGCGGGCCGCGCCACGCGCCGTACCCGGTGTGGTTGGAGAAGTGCACGGTGAGCACCGGCCACACCTCGTGACCCAGCCGCTGGAGCGGGAAGACGGCCGCGGAGTTGCCGACGTGGCCGTAGGCGACCGAGGACTGGATCGAGAGGATCTTCACCGCCCGATCGTCGCGGCTGCACCGGGCACGCCGCAAAACGAGGAGTGGCGACTCTTCCCGCACCAGACTAGAACACGTTACAGTTTCGTCCATGGCGAAGCGTGACGAGCGAGCACAGCACCAGGGCGAGGCCGACTACGTGGTGGTCGGCTCCGGCAGCGCGGGGTCGGCCGTCGCCGGTCGCCTGGCCGAGTCCGGAGCGAGCGTGATCATGCTCGAGGCGGGGAAGAGCGACCAGCAGTTCCTGGTCAGGAAGCCCGGCATGATCGGGCCGATGCACGCGGTCCCGCAGATCAAGAAGACCGTCGACTGGGGCTACTACTCGGTGCCGCAGAAGCACCTGCTCGACCGGAAGATGCCGGTCCCGCGGGGCAAGGTCGTGGGCGGCTCGAGCTCGGTCAACGGCATGGTCTACGTGCGCGGCAACCGCGCCAACTTCGACTCCTGGGCGGCCGAGGGCAACACCGGCTGGGACGCCGACTCCGTCAACGCGACGTACAAGCGGATGGAGGACTTCGAGGACGGCGAGAACGACTTCCGCGGTTCCGGCGGACCCATCCGGGTCACGCGCAACAAGGCGCCGCAGGAGGGCTCGCTGCAGTTCCTCCAGGCCACGGCCGACGCCGTCGGCGTCAAGGTCCTGGACGACTACAACGCCGAGTCGCAGGAGGGAGTCAGTCGGATGCAGCAGAACGCGGCCGACGGCCTGCGCTACAGCGCCTCCCGCGGCTACTACCACCACCTCGCGCCGCCGACCCTCCAGCTCCAGTCGGAGGTGCTGGCCACCCGGGTGGTGATCGAGGGCGGGCGGGCCACCGGCGTCGAGGTCCGCGACAAGGACGGCTCCACCCGCGTCGTGCGGGCCGCCAAGGAGGTCGTCCTCGCCGCCGGCTTCATCGGCTCCGCGCAGCTGCTCATGCTCTCCGGGGTGGGGCACGCCCAGCACCTGCGCGACCACGGCCTGGACGTCGTCGCCGACCTGCCGGTGGGCGACAACCTCCACGACCACATGTTCCACGCGCTCACCTTCCACGCGACCAGCTCGAAGATGCGCGGCAACGCGTTCTTCTTCGCCAAGGGCATCGCGAAGGAGGTCGCGCGGCCGGGCTCGACGTTCCTGGCCAACTCGGTCTTCGAGGTGCTGGCCTTCCTGCGCTCCTCGCAGGCCACCGACGTGCCCGACCTCCAGCTGCACCTGCTGCCGTGGGCCTACGTCTCGCCCAACCAGGACGCCCCGGTGCGCCACGACGTCGACCCGCGCACGGCGCTGACGGTGCTGACCACGCTGATCTACCCCCGCAGCCGCGGCACGCTGCGGCTGTCGTCGGCCGACCCGGCCGCCACGCCGCTCATCGACCCGGGCTACCTGTCCGACCAGGCCGACCTCGACCTGCTGACCGAGGGGTCCGAGACGGTCCGCGAGATCATGGCCGGCGCCGCGTTCGGCGACTCGGTGCGCAGCGAGATCCACCCGGGCGCCGACGTACGCGGCTCCGACCTGCGCCAGGCGATCCTCAACCGGGCCACGTCGGTCTACCACGGTGTCGGCACCTGCCGGATGGGCGTCGACGAGCTGGCGGTGGTCGATCCCCAGCTGCGGGTGCGTGGCGTCGAGGGGCTCCGGGTCGCGGACGCCTCGATCATGCCGTCGATCACCGGCGGCAACACCAACGCGCCGTCGATCATGATCGGCGAACGCGCCTCCGACCTCATCCTCGGTCGTACGGCGGGGGGTCGCTGAGATGGTGCAGCCCGTCACCGGCGACCTGCGCCGGCCCGCCACCCTGACCGACGCGTTCCTCGAGGGCCTGGTGGCCCGCGTGCCCGGCTCGGGCGGCGCGACCTGGAAGCTCACCGAGGTCTACTCCGGCGAGGTGCTGGTCGAGCTCCCCCAGTCGACGCCGGCCGACATCGAGCAGGCCTTCGTCAGGTCCCGCATCGCCCAGCGGGAGTGGGCCCGGTGGCCGCTGGCCAAGCGGCTCAAGGTGTTCAAGAAGGCGCACTCGCTCTTCGTCTCCCAGGCCCACACCACCGCCGACCTGATCCAGGCCGAGAGCGGCAAGAACCGGCGGATGGCCATCGAGGAGTCCTGCGACCCGCCGATGGTGATGAGCTACTACCTCAAGCGGGCCGCCAAGGTGCTCGCGCCGACGCGGCGCGGTGGCCCCGTGCCGTTCGTGTCGCACTCGACCGAGATCCGTCAGCCCAAGGGCGTCGTCGGCATCATCGCGCCGTGGAACTTCCCGTTCGCGACCGGCCTCTCCGACGCGATCCCGGCGCTGATCGCCGGCAACGGCGTGGTGGTCAAGCCCGACAACAAGACCGCGCTCTCGCCGCTGCACGGCGTCGCGATGCTCGAGAAGGCCGGGCTGCCGCCGGGCCTGGTCCAGGTGGTCTGCGGCGAGGGACCCGACGTGGGCCCGACGCTGATCGACAACGCCAACTACGTGATGTTCACCGGCTCCACCGCCACCGGTCGGGTGATCGGTGAGCGTGCCGGGCGCAACCTGATCGGCTGCTGCCTGGAGCTGGGCGGCAAGAACCCGATGATCGTGCTGCCCGACGCCGACATGGACGACGTCGTGCAGGGCGCGCTCTTCGGCGCCTTCGGCAACACCGGCCAGATCTGCATGCACATCGAGCGGATGTACCTGCCCGAAGCCCGCTACGAGGAGTTCCGCACCGCGTTCGTGGCCGCGACCGAGGCGCTGAAGATGGGCGCCACCTACGACTTCGAGCCCGAGCTCGGCTCGCTGATCTCGGTCGACCACCGCGACCGGGTCGCCTCCCACGTCGAGGACGCCGTCGCCAAGGGGGCCACCGTCCTGACCGGCGGACGCGCCCGCCCCGACGTCGGCCCGGCGTTCTTCGAGCCGACGATCCTCGAGGGCGTCACCCAGGACATGCTGGCCGGCTCCTGCGAGACCTTCGGACCCGTCGTCGCGCTGCACCGCTACCGCACGGTCGACGAGGCGGTCGGCCTGGCCAACGACACCGACTACGGGCTCAACGCCTCGGTCTGGGGCACCGACCTGGCCGCGGCCGAGGCCGTGGCCCGGCGGATCCACTCGGGCAACGTCAACGTCAACGACATCCTGGCCACGGCGTACGCCTCGAAGGGCACGCCGTCGGGCGGCGTCAAGCAGTCGGGCGTGGGCGCGCGGCACGGCGACCAGGGCCTGCTGAAGTACACCGACGTGCAGAACGTCGGGGTGCTGAAGAAGCAGGTGATCGGCGCCCAGCCGGGGCAGTCCTACGAGGCCTACGTGAAGCAGATGCTGATCTCGCTCCGGGTGATGCGCAAGACGGGCCTGCGCTGATCCGGGGCTGATCCGAGGGCTGATCCCGGGGCTGCTCAGCCCTCGGGCAGCTCGACGGTGACCGTCGTGCCGACGCCGGCGTCGCTCTGGATCGAGACCGCCCCACCCTGACGCTCGGCGAGCCGCTTCACGCTGGCCAGGCCCAGCCCCATCCCGCCGTCGCCGGCCTCGGCGTAGCGGCCGCGGCTGTAGGCGTCGAAGACCGTCGCGAGGTCGTCGGCGTGGATGCCGCGACCGTGGTCGCGCACGGTGAGCCGGACCCGCCCGTCGTGCCGCTCGGCCCCGACCTCGATCGGCCCGTCGGCGGAGTACTTCATGGCGTTGGTGACCAGGTTGTTGACGATCCTCTCCAGGGAGCCCGGGTCGGCGACCACCCGGCACGCCCCGGTGTCGACGCGGACCCGACCGGCTCCGGGGAGGGCGCGCAGTGCCTCGACGGTCGACTGGGCGTGGGCCAGGACGTCGACCGAGGTGGGGTGGAGCTCGGTCTCGACCGACTCGGTGTGGGCCAGCTCGAGCAGGCTCTCCGTCATGCGCAGCAGCCGAGTGGCGTTGCTCTGGATCTTCGCGATGAAGTCCTGCTGGCGGTCACCGGCCTCGGGCAGCATCTCGGCGTAGCCGGAGATGGCCTGGATGGGCCCGCGGTAGTCGTGGGCCAGCGTGGCCAGGAACGCCTGCCGGTCGCGCTCGCGGTCGTGCATCGCGGTGAGGTCGCGGGTGACCTTGGTGTAACCGGTGTGACGACCCTCGTCGTCGTGGAGCGCGGTGATCGTCACGTCTCCCCAGAAGCGCGTGCCGTCGCGGCGGACCCGCCAGCCGTCGTGGTGGACCCGGCCGTCGCGCCGCGCCAGGGCCAGCAATCGGTCGGGGAGTCCGTCGGCCTGGTCCTGCGGCGAGTAGAACCTCGAGACGTGGAGGCCGATGGCCTCGTCGCGCGTGTAGCCCTTCAGGCGCTGGGCCCCGAGGTTCCAGGTGCGGATGCGGCCGCTCGGGTCGAGCCCGATGACCGCGTAGTCGACCACCTGCTCGACCAGACGGGCAGCCTCGTCGCCGAGCACCGCGGCGCTGTCATGTCCCCCCGACATGCCTCTCAGGGTAGCCCTCCGCGGTCGTTCGCGGGGCGCGGACGACCGCCGATCGGACCCGACGCTGCTCGCCGGGCCCTGCTCAGGGTGTGCAGGTACCCCGGCCGGGGATGATCATGGCTGGTCGGAGGATGTCGGCGAGAGCGACCAGTCGACCGGGCGGGCGCCCAGGTCGACCAGCAGGCGGTTGACGCGGGTGAACGGGCGTGAGCCGAAGAAGCCGCGGCTGGCCGACAGCGGCGAGGGGTGCGCGGACTCGACCCAGGGGATCGGGCCCAGCAGCGGCTTGAGTCCCTGGGCGTCGCGGCCCCACAGGACGGCCGCGCACGGCGTACCGGCCTCGGCGCGGGCCACCAGGACACCGATCGCGTGCTCGGTGATCTCCTCCCAGCCGCGTCCGCGGTGGGACGCCGGCTCGCCGGGCCGGACGGTGAGCACCCGGTTGAGCAGCATCACGCCCTGGTCGGTCCACGGGGTCAGGTCGCCGGAGCGGGGCGGCACCACGCCGGCGTCGTCGCGCAGCTCGCGGTAGATGTTGACCAGGCTGCGCGGCAGTGGCCAGACGTCGGGGTCGACCGCGAAGCTCAGCCCGATCGGGTGGCCCGGCGTCGGGTAGGGGTCCTGGCCGACGACCAGCACGCGGACGTCGGCCAGCGGCGCCCGGAAGGCCCGGAACACGTGGTCTCCGGCGGGCAGGTACGCGCGTCCCGCCGCCAGCTCGTCGCGCAGGAACCGGCCCATCCGCTCGACCCGGTCCTCGACCGGGGCCATCGCCTCGGCCCAGTCGGGCGCCATCAGACCCTGCTCGACCAGCCCCGCGAGTGCGCCCACCCGCCGCACGCTAGCCGGGCGCCGGGAGCGCCCGGTCCGAGGGGAGCCTCGGGCGCCGCGCGGGGGCGTCGGTCAGCGGAACTGCGCCTGCTTCGGCACGAACGGACGCCGACCACGCTCGCCGACCTCGACGGCGAGCAGGGCCTGGTGGTCGGGGTTGCCGGACACCACCGACTGGTTGGCCACGATCACACGGGTGCCGAGGAAGGTGGCGCTGCAGGGGTTGTCGAAGGGGACGTCGGAGCCGTTGTCGCCGGCCAGCGGTGCGTCGGGAAAGCGGTCGACCTCGCGGCCCTGGCCGGTCAGCTCGACCAGCTGGTTGGGTCCGGTGAGGGAGACGTAGAGGTGGCCGGAGCGGCCGATGCCGAAGCCGTCGGGCAGGTCGCCGGGGCGTGAGGTCCACACCGTCTCGAGCCGCCCGGCGCGTCCGTCGCGGCGCACCGGCAGCCGGAACAGCGCGCCCGTCGTGGGCGGGCCGGTGGTGGTGGTCTGCTGGGTGATCAGCAGGTCGCGACGGCGGGGGCGGTAGACGATGCCGGTGGTGCCGAACTCGGTGCCCTGCAGCGACGCGGAGGAGAAGAAGCGACTGACGCGTCCGCGGCGGGACACCTGCCAGATGGTGCCCTGGGCGTAGTCGGTGACGAAGAGCTGACCGCGGGGGCCCCACGCGGCGTAGTTGGGGACCGCACCCTGGGGCAGGCGGGCGATGCGGCGGAAGCGCCCCGAGCGCACGTCGAGGGTGAGGACCGCGCGGGTCGAGGTCTCGAGGAGCACCAGCCGGCCCTTCCGGGTCTGCTGGGCGACCTGCACGCCGTGGTCGGCGGCGATGACCTGGCCGGGCACGGTCCAGGAGCGGGTGAGGGTGCCGTCGCGCGTCCACTCGAACACCCGCGAGCGCTGCCGGCTGTCGGGGTGGACGTAGGAGGCGGCGTAGACCCGGCCGTTGCGGTGCACGAACGCGTACGCCGGGTAGCCGGGTGAGGGGACGCGCGAGAAGACCGAGGTGGTCCACTTCGCGGGTGCGGCTGCGGGTGCGGGTGCGCACGGGGGCGGAGACCGGGCTCGCTGCGGCGGTCGGGACCGGGGCGAGCAGCGCGAGGCCGAGCAGCAGCCCGACGAGCGCCGAGGCGGGCCGACTCATCGCAACCGCTCCAGGACCTCGAGCGCCGCGCGCTCACCGGAGCGGACGGCGCCGTCCATGTAGCCCGCCCAGTACGTCGAGGTCTCGGTGCCGGCCCAGTGCACACGGCCGAACGGACGCCTGATCGCCGGGCCGAAGCGGCGCAGGGACCCGTCGGGGCCGTGGATGGCCGTAGGGCCGCCGCGGGTCCAACGCTCCTTGGTCCAGTCCTGCTCGGTGTACTCGATCGGGCGCAGCGCCTGCGGGCCGAACATCTCGGCGAAGCCCTCCAGGACCGCGCGGCGGCGCTGAGCCGTCGGCAGCCGGCCGTACTGGCGCCAGGTGTCGCCGCCGACGAAGGCGAGCAGCACCCCGACCGAGCCGTCGGGCGGGGAGTTGTCGAAGACGGTGCGGGCGGCGCCGCTGTCGTTGATGCCGAAGCCGTTGAGGTCGTCGGCGCGCCAGAACGGGCGCTCGTAGACCGCGTCGCACTTCATCAGCCGGCCCATCTCCTGGCTCTTCAGCAGCCGACGCCGCTGCACCGGCATCCGCGGGAACCAGTCGATGCCGAGGACGAGCTCGGGCGGCGCCGCGACCACGACCCGCTTGCAGCGCACGACACCGCGCTTGGTGTGGACCTCGGCGAAGCGGTCGCGCTGGACCACCCGGGAGACGGGCGCGCGCAGGGCGACGGCGTCGTCGAGGGCGCGAGCCATCCGCAGCGGGACGAGCTGGGAGCCGCCGATGAAGCGGCGCTCCTGCGCGCCGTTGGCGGTCTCGGAGTTGCGGGCGAAGGTGCCGACGGCGGTCTCGTTGCCCGAGCACGCGACGTACCAGACGGTGAACAGGAGCGAGAGCTCGTCGGGCACGGCGCCGAAGCCGGGTTCGGTCCAGGCCTTGATCAGGTTGCCGACGCCCTCGCGGTTGACGGCGTTGGCGCGGATGAAGTCACCCAGGCTCATGGAGTCCCACTGGCGGGCCCGGGGGTGGGCCCAGGGGGCATCGACGGCGATCTCGGCGGCCATCGAGTCGATCTGCTGGAGGAGGTTGGCGGCGTCGAGCAGGATCGTGGGGTCGGGCGGGACGGTGCCGGGGTACTCGAGCCGGCCCAGGGTCGAGGAGACGTAGACGCTGCGCCCGGTGTTGTACTCGGGGAAGGTCGGCACGCGCAGCTGGCGGGCCAGCCGCAGGATGTGGTCCTGGGTGGGGCCGACGAAGGCGCCACCGGCCTCGATCACCTGGCCACCCCGCAGCTCGTGGTTGAGCACCCGGCCGCCGACCCGGTTGCGGGCCTCGACGAGGAGCACCGAGCGACCCTCGCGCGCCACCTTCCGGGCCGCGACGAGCCCGGCGATGCCGGCCCCGACGACGACGACGTCGACCTTGCGGGGCAGCGGGCCGCGCAGGCCGCGGGGGCCGCGGCCGGCCGCGTCGGCGGCGAGCTCGGTGAGGGCGCCGAGGCCGAGCGAGGCGCCGAGGGTGCCGCCCACGAGCGCGCGACGGGAGAGCAGGGGGCTGGTCATGGGGCTCCTGGGTGCTCGTGCTGGACTGCGCAAACCTGAAGGTGTGTCAGATTCGGTTTCGTAGCCTACACTCGAAGACGTGACCACGGAACCGCTCCTCCACTCCTCAACGCCTGGCACCGGCTCGGGCTACGCGGTGAGCCGTCGGGTCCCGGCCCAGGCCCGTAGCCGGCTGCGCGTCGAGCGGATCCTCGACGAGGCGGCGCGGCTGGTCGTCGAGCGCGGGGTCGAGGCGCTCAGCACCCGCGAGATCGCGGCGGCCGCCGACGTCCCGGTGGCCTCGCTCTACCAGTACTTCGCCGACAAGGAGGACGTGCTGCTGGCGCTGGCCGCGCGCGACATGGCCGAGATGGACGAGCAGGTCGCCCTCGACCTCGCCGCGCTCGTCGACACCACGACCCGTGGGGGCGGCCGGGGTCCCGGTGTCGCTGACCTGGTCCGCACCACCATGCAGGCCTTCGTCGCCGTCTACGACCGCCGCCCGGCCTTCGTGGAGATCTACCTGCGCGGGCGCACCAACCCGGCCGTCCACCGGTTCGGCCGTGAGCACAACCGCCGGATCGCCGCCGACCTGCGGGCCTTCGCGGTCGACAGCGGCCTGGCCACCGACGAGCTCACCGAGAGCGTGGCCCTGCTCGCCGTCGAGGTCGGCGACCGGGTCTTCGAGCTCGCCTACCAACGCGACGCCGCCGGCGACCGCGGTCTTGTCGAGGAAGGCATCACGATGATGACCACGCACCTCCAGCGGTACGCCGCCCAACCCGAACCAGCCCAACCCGACGGCGTACGCCCGTGAGCCCCCGCGACCAGGTGGCCGCGGCGGCGCAGCAGGTGGCTGAGGAGGGGCTCGTCGTGGGCTCGGCCGGCAACCTCAGCCTGCGGGTCGACGACGTCGTGTGGGTCACCGCCTCCGGCGTCGACCTGGCCCGCTGCACGGGCGACGACGTGACCGCGGTCGACCTCGACGGCGAGCTGCTCGAAGGCCGTTTCGCGCCCACGTCCGAGCTCGAGCTGCACCTCGGCGTCTACGCCGACACCGCCACCAACGCGGTGGTCCACAGCCACGCGCCGTGGTCCACCGCCGTCGCGTGCGTGGTCGACGAGCTTCCGGTGCTGCACTACCAGCAGATGGCGCTCGGCGGGGTGATCCGCGTGGCGCCGTACGCGACCTTCGGCACGCCCGAGCTGGCCGACCACGTGCGCGCGGCGCTGGTCGACCGGCAGGCTGCGTTGATGGCCAACCACGGCTCGGTCGCGATCGGCCTCACGCTCGAGAAGGCCGTCGACCACGCGCTGCTGCTCGAGTGGCTGGCTGCTCTCCACCACCGCACCCATGCGCTCGGCGCTCCGACCCCGCTGACCGACGACGAGCAGACCGACGTCGTCATGGCCGCCCTCACCCGCCGCTACGGCACACCCCAGGAGACGTCGTGAAGGTCGCTGCCGTCGGGGTCCACGTCCTCGACACCCACGTGGTCGGCATCGAGTCGATCCCGCCCGGCTCCGACGGGGCGCTGGTCGAGACGATCCGGATGTCACCGGCCGGGACCGCCGGCGGCACCGCCGTCGTGCTGGCGCGGCTGGGGGCCCAGGTGAAGTCCTACGGTGCCGTCGGTGACGACCCGGCCGGCGACACGCTGCTCGCCCTGCTGGCCCGTGAGGGTGTCGACACGGCCGGGCTGGTGCGGGTGGCCGACCAGCAGACCTCCGCGTCGGTGATCCCCGTGCGCCCCGGCGGCGACCGGCCGGCCTGGCACTGCATCGGCGCCAACGGTGCCTTCACCCTCGACCACCTCGACCTCGACGCGGTGGCCGCGGCCGACCACGTGCACCTCGGCGGACCGGAGTTCCTCGGGGGCGAGGCCGCCGGCCGGCTGCTGGCTCACGCCCGTGAGCACGGCGCCACGACCTCGCTCGACCTGCTCGCGCCGGGCGACCCCGACATGCTGGCCTGGGTCGCCGACGCGCTGCCGCACGCTGACTACCTGCTGCCCAACGACGAGCAGGTGCTCGGTCTCACCGGCGCCACCTCGCTCGCCGACGGTGCCCGGGCACTGGTCGCGGCCGGCGCCGGGTGCGTGGCGGTGACCCAGGGACGCCGGGGGGCGCTCGTCGTCACCGCCGACGAGGTCATCGAGGTGCCGGCGTACGCCGTCGACGTGGTCGACACGACCGGGTGCGGCGACGCCTTCTCCGCCGGCTTCCTGCGGGGCCTGGCCCTGGGCCGCGACCCACGGGCCGCCGCGGCCCTGGGATGCGCGGTGGCCGCCCAGGTCGCCGGGGGGCTCGGCACCGACGCCGGGGCCTACACCCTGGAGTCGGTCGAGCGCTTCGCCGCCGACACTCCGACCCTCACCTGACCCGATGTCGGTCCCCGGGCATGGGGGCGGCGCTCGGCGGCCTTCTCTCCTGGACTTACGTACGCGTACGTAAGTCCAGGACCAGCCCCCCTCCCGGCATCGGGCGGGGCAGGGGGGCGCGGCTCGCCGTACGCTGGCCCGATGAGCCGCCGGGCGACCGTCGACGACGTGCACGCGCTGGCCGCTGCGCTGCCCGGCGTACGTCGCGACGAGCGGGCGCGGGCGGTCTACCAGGTCGGCGGCCGCAGCTTCGTGTTCTTCCGCACGGCGCGACCCGACGCGGTCGATCCGGAGACCGGTGAGCGCTACGACGACGTGATCGTCCTGTGGGTCGAGGCCGAGGAGGACAAGCGCGCCCTGGTCGACGACCCGGCCACCCCCTTCTTCACGACGGCGCACTTCGACGGGCACCCCTCCGTGCTGCTGCGCGGCTCCCGGGTCGGTGAGCTCGACCTCGACGAGCTCACCGAGGTGGTGCAGGACGCCTGGCTGGCCCGGGCCGGCAAGCGCGCCCGTGCGGCCTGGCTCGCCGGGCACGATCTCCCGTGACCCGGCGAGCCGGTTCGGGTGGGTCGGTAGGTTCGGCGGCGTGGACCATGACGCCTCCCAGCCCCAGGTCATCGACAACGTCGAGCGGCACCGGTTCGAGGTGAGGGTGGCCGGGGAGGTCGCGGGCTTCGCGCAGTACGAGCGACGCGCGGGCGAGGTCGAGATCACGCACACGGAGGTCGACGACGCCTACGAGGGGCAGGGCCTCGGCAGCATCCTCGTCTCCGCGGCGCTCGAGGCGATCCGCGAGGACGGGCTGCTGGTGGTGCCGACGTGCCCGTTCGTGGCGACGTACCTCCAGCGCCACGACGAGTACGCCGACCTGGTCGCGCCCGGGCGCTGAGAGTCAGCCGTCGCGGGCCGGCCGCGAGAGCCGGTCGAGGAAGGCCAGCAGCACGGCCTCGCGCAGGGCCGGTGACGCCAGGTCCAGCAGGGCGTTGATGTCCCAGCCCTTGGGGGCGAAGACGATGAAGCCCGCGGCGAGCGCGGCGATCCCGAGACTGTCGGTGAGGTAGGGCAGCAGCATCAGCCCCGGCACGGTCCCGAACGCGCCGGTCGCGACCGACCCCGCGCCGTACCCGATCCGGACCCGGCGGGGCAGGACGTCGTACGTCGTCACCGCGTCGTCACCGTGTCGTCAGCGAGCGAGCGAGCGCGAGCCTGGGGACCCGTGCCGGCGCTCGGGGTTGGTGCCGATGCCGGCCCCCTCGTCCTCCTCGGCGCGGGTCTGTGGACCGCCCCCGCCCGAGGGACCGTCGGCGGCGGACCACTGCGAGATCCACTCGTCCATCACCACCCAGGTGCTGGTGCGGGCCGCGCGGCCGGTGAGCATGCCGAGGTGACCGCCGGGCACGATCTCGAAGCGCGCCTCCGCGGCACCGGTGAGCAGCGGGACCACGGCCTGCACCGACGGGACGGGTGCGATCCCGTCGTTGGCGCCGCCGAAGACCAGGACCGGCGCGGTGATGTCGGCGAGCGCGATCGTCCGGCCGCCGATCTCGAGGCGTCCCTCGGCGAGCGCGTTGTTCTTCACGAACCGGTGGTAGAGCTGCCCGAACGAGCGGCCGGGGTAGGCGATCATGTTGTCCATGAAGCGGTCGACCGCCTCGAGCTGAGCCAGGAACTCGGCGTCGTCGAGGTGGGTGGCCACCGCCAGCGGCTTGGTGACCAGCTTCTGGAACGACGACATCTGGAAGGCCCACCGCACCAAGGGCTTCGGCGCGCCGCCCATGGCCTGGTAGGTGCGGGTGATCAGCCCCCGGCCCTCGGTGAGGTTGAGCAGCGGGCGCAGCGGCGCGACGAGCGGCACCAGGCTGACGTCGGTCGGCGAGCCGACGGCCGTCACGGAGGCGATCGGCAGGTCGGGGGAGTCGGCGGCGGTGAGCAGCGAGAAGATCCCGCCCAGGCTCCACCCGATCACGTGCACCGGCCGGCCGCCGGCGTGGGCCGAGACCTCACGGATCGCGGTCGGCAGGACCTCGTCGATCCAGTGCTCCATGCCCAGGTTGCGGTCGCGGAAGGACACCTGGCCGTACTCGACGAGGTACGTCGGGCGGCCCCGGGTCACGAAGTGCTCGACCAGCGAGCAGCCACGGCGCAGGTCGAAGCAGAGCGCCGGCGCGGCCAGCGGCGTCACCAGCAGCACCGGGTCGCCCGTGGCGCGGGCGGTGGCCGAGGGGCGGTAGTGGTAGACCTCGCGCAGCGTGCCCTCGTCGATCAGGGTGCGGGCCATCGGCCGCAGGTCGGCGAGCCCGCCGTAGAACAGCTTGTGGGCGACGTTGCTGGCGGCCGAGACGACCTGATCGGGCTTGGGGATGAGGTCCACGGGCCGACGGTACCCCGACCGCTACCGTGGCCGCGTGGACGAGCGCGAACCCGACAGCGCCCCGACGTCGTTCGTCGACCTGCTCTACGCCGACGCCCCCCGCGAGGCGTACGACGACCTGCTCGCGCGGCTCGGTGGCGCCGAGGACGCCGAGGCCGGCGAGCGGCACGCCCGGGCCCTCCAGCTGCGGGAGCGGCTGGCCCGCCACCGGGGCCGCGAGGCCGAGCTGGCCGCGCTCTACGAGACGGCCACCGACCTGACCCGGATGCGGGACCTCGACATGGTGCTGAGCGCGATCGCGCGGCGGGCGCGCCAGCTGCTCGGGGCCGACATGACCTACCTCTCGCTCAACGACGCGACCGAGGGGGCGTCGTACATGAAGGTGACCGACGGGGCGCTGACCCCGGAGTTCCGCCAGCTGCGGCTCCCGCTCGGCACGGGGCTGCTCGGGCTGGTCGCGCAGACCGGCGAGCCCTACTTCACCGAGGACTACCAGGCCGACCAGCGCTTCGTGCACCGCGACTACATCGACAGCGCGGTCGACGGTGAGGGCATCCGGGCGATCCTCGGCGTGCCGCTCGTGGTCGGCGGCGAGCTGATCGGGGCGCTGCTGGCGGTGCACCGCACGGTCCGGCCCTTCCCGCCCGGCGAGGTCACGCTGCTCACCTCGTTCGCGGCGCACGCCGCCGTGGCGCTGGAGAACGCCCGGCTCTTCGACGAGGCCCGCGCCGCCGTCGCGCGGGCCGACGAGGCCAACCGACAGCTCCAGGCCCGCAGCGAGTCGGTCGAGCGGGCGGCCGTGGCCCACGACCGGCTGACCGACGTGCTGGTCCGTGGGGGAGGCGTGGCGGAGATCGCCGCCGTCCTGGGCGACCTGCTGGACGCGCAGGTGACGGTGCTCGACGGCGAGGGGCGGCCGCTGAGCGTCGCCCCGTCGGCCGCGACCGAGACGCACGCCGTGGCCTCGGCGCGGGCGGGGGCTGTGGCGCGGGCCCGGCGCGACGGTCGCAGCGTCGGGCTCGGCCCCGGTGAGTACGTCGCCGTCGCGGCGGCCGGCGACGAGCACCTCGGCACGCTGCTGGTCCGCGCGGGCAACCTCGACGGGTCGGGGCGGCGCACGCTCGAGCGGGCCGCGATCGTCGTGGCGCTCGTGCTGCTCTTCGCGCGCACCGAGGCCGAGGCCGAGGAGCGGGTGCGCGGCGAGCTGCTGACCGACCTGGTCTCGGGGCGCGCGGTCGACGAGGACCTCCTCCGGGCGCGGGCCCGGCGGCAGGGCGCCGACCTGGATCGCCCCGGCTGCCTCGCGGTCGCCCTGCTGCCCGCCCAGGACGGCGCGGCGCTGCACGCGGCGGCCCGCGTCGCTGCCCGGCTCGCCCAGGAGCGGCACGGCCTGTCGGCGGTGGTCGAGGGGCAGGTCGTGCTGCTCGCGGCCGACACCCAGGCCCTGGAGGTGGGTCGCGAGCTCCGACGGCGCCTCGGGGGCGAGGGTGGGGCCGCGACGGTCGGCGTCGCTCCGACCGCGGCGGGCCGCGGCGGGGTCGCGAGCGCTCACGCCGAGGCCCGCCAGTGCGCCCGCACGCTGCGAGCCCTCGGGCGCGACGGCGACGTGAGCGACGCGGCCGGCCTCGGCGTCGCGCACCTGGTGCTGGGCACGAGCGGGCCCGACGAGCTCGACGGCTTCCTCGACCGGGTGCTGGGCCCGGTCCTCGCCCACGGCGCCGACCGAGGAGCGGTGCTGGTGGCGACGCTGTCGGCGTGGTTCGCCACCGGAGGGTCGCTCAAGGGGGCCGGTGCCCGGCTGCACGTCCACCCCAACACCGTCACCCAGCGGCTCGACCGGGTGAGCGGTCTGCTCGGGCCCGACTGGCGCGACCCGGCGCGCTCGCTCGACCTCCAGCTGGCGCTCCGGTTGCACCAGCTCCGGTCGGAGGATCTGCAACACACAGATTGACCGAGAATGTGTGCCGTCGACACATGTCGTTGGTCACCTGGCCCGCTCTAGCGTCGTCCGCATGGCCACTCCCACCTCCCCACCACCGCTCACGGGCCGCACCGCCCTCGTCACCGGGGGCGGCAGCGGGATCGGTCGCGCCGTGGCCGAGCGACTGGTCGCCGACGGCGCCCACGTGCTGGTCCTGGACCGCGACGAGCAGGCCGCCAAGCAGGTGGCCGCGGACGTCGGCGGCGACGCGCTGGTGGCCGACCTCGGTGACCCGGCGGCCATCGCGGCTCTCGGCCTGGGCCGCGAGGTCCGCGCCGACATCCTGGTCAACAACGCCGGCCTCCAGCACGTCGCGCCGATCGAGGACTTCGACCCCGAGGCGTTCGCGCTGATCCACCGCGTGATGCTGCAGGCCCCCTTCCTGCTCACCCGGGCGCTGCTGCCCGGCATGTACGCCGGCGGCTGGGGGCGGATCGTGCACGTCTCCTCCGCCCACGGTCACCGCGCGTCGCCGTACAAGGCGGCGTACGTCAGCGCCAAGCACGGCCTCGAGGGCCTCTCGAAGGTGATCGCGCTCGAGGGCGCCGAGCGCGGCGTCACCAGCAACACCGTCTGCCCCGGCTACGTGCGCACGCCCCTCGTCGAGGGACAGATCGCCGACCAGGCGGCCCAGCACGGCATCGCCGAGGACGACGTCCTCGCTGACGTCCTCCTCGCCCGCACCGCGGTCAAGCGACTCGTCGAGCCGGAGGAGGTGGCGGCGATGGTCGCCTTCCTCTGCGGACCCGGCACCTCATCGATCACCGGAACCTCCCACCTGATGGACGGCGGCTGGACCGCCGCGTGAAAGGAACGCAGATGACCACCCACACCGAGTTCTCGGACGGCTCGGGCACCCCGGACGGCGACGGCGCCGACGGGGGAGCCCCGGGCAAACGCTCGATCGTGCGCATCGTCGCGGCCAGCCTGGTCGGGACCGCCGTCGAGTGGTACGACTTCTTCCTCTTCGGCTCCGCCGCGGCGCTGGTCTTCGGCGAGGTGTTCTTCGGCGAGATCGGCGGCACCAACGGCACCCTCTACGCCTTCATGACCTACGCGCTGGGCTTCGCGGCCCGCCCGCTGGGTGGCGTGGTCTTCGGCCACTTCGGCGACAAGGTCGGGCGCAAGACGATGCTGGTCGTCTCGCTGCTGATGATGGGGATCGGCACGTTCGCGATCGGCCTGCTGCCGACGTACGCCGCCATCGGGGTCACGGCGCCGATCCTGCTCGTGCTCTGCCGACTGGTGCAGGGCTTCGCGGTGGGCGGTGAGTGGGGCGGAGCGGTGCTGATGGCCGCCGAGCACGGTCGCGACGAGCACCGCGGCTTCTGGTCCTCGTGGCCGCAGGCGGGCGTCGCGCTCGGCAACCTGCTCGCCACCGGCGTGCTGTGGGTCCTGGCCGCGGTGCAGAGCGAGGAGACCTTCCTCGCCTGGGGCTGGCGGGTGCCGTTCCTGCTCAGCGCCGTCCTGGTGATCCTCGGCCTGTGGGTCCGGCTCTCGATCGAGGAGTCGCCGGTCTTCGCCGAGGCCAAGGCCGAGATGGAGGCCACGGAGGGGGGCAGCACGCGCGTGCCGATCCTCGAGGTCATCCGGTCCTACCCCCGCGAGGTCCTGATCGCGATGGGCATGCGGATGGCGGAGAACATCTCCTACTACATCTTCACCGTCGTGGTGCTGACCTACGCCGCCGAGTACATCGCGCTCGACAAGGCGATCATCCTCAAGGCCCTGCTGATCGGCGCCGCCATCCAGTTCTTCGTGGTGCCGGCGATCGGGGCGCTGTCCGACAAGGTCGGCCGCCGTCCGCTCTACCTCTTCGGTGCGGTGGGCGTCGGGATCTGGACGTTCGTCTTCTTCGACCTCGTCGACACCGGCTCGGAGAGCAAGATCCTGCTCGCCGTCGTGGTCGGGCTGATCCTGCACTCCTTCATGTACGCCCCGCAGGCCGCGTTCTTCTCCGAGCTGTTCGGCACCTCGGTGCGCTACACCGGCGCCTCGGTCGGCTACCAGCTGGCGTCGATCTTCGCCGGGGCCATGGCGCCGATCATCGCGCTGAAGCTGCTCGGCGACACCTCCGACGGCAACACCACCGCGGTCGGGATCTACGTGGCGATCGCGGCGGTGATCACCGTCGTCGCGGTGCTGGCGGCCAAGGAGACGAGTCGGAGCTCGCTGCGTCACGACCGCGTCGTGGCGCCGAAGGTGGACGCCTGAGCCGAGGCGCCCCCGGGGCCGGGCTCAGCCGCGGCGGGCCGGTCGCACGGACTTCTCGTGCGGCCGGCCGCCGTCGGTCAGGTCGGCCATGAAGCTCTCCGCCCAGGCCTGCACGTCGTGCTGGCGCACCTGCTTGCGCATCGCCCGCATCCGTCGGCCGACCTCCTTCTCGTCGGCCTGGTAGGCCTCGAGGAGCGCGGTCTTCATCCCGTTGATGTCGTAGGGGTTGACCAGCCAGGCCTGGCGCAGCTCGTCGGCGGCGCCGGCGAACTCCGAGAGCACCAGCGCGCCGTCGTCCTCGTAGCGGCAGGCGACGTACTCCTTCGCGACGAGGTTCATGCCGTCGCGGTAGGGGGTGACGACCATGATGTCGGCGGTGCGGTAGAGCGCGGCCATCTCCTCGCGCGGGTAGGAGGAGTGCAGGTAGCTGATCGCCGGTCGACCGATCCGCCCCAGGTCGCCGTTGATCCGGCCGACCAGGCGCTCGATGTCGTCACGCAGCACGCGGTACTGCTCGACCTGCTCGCGCGACGGCACCGCCACCTGCACGAAGACGGCGTCCTCGACGTCGAAGTGGCCGTCCTTGATCAGCTCGCTGAACGCACGGAGCCGGGCGTAGATGCCCTTGGTGTAGTCGAGGCGGTCGATGCCGAGGAAGATCTTGCGCGGGTTGCCGAGCGCCTCGCGGATCTCGGTCGAGCGGGCCACGGCGGCGTCCGACCTGGCCATCTTCTCGAAGCCCGCCGCGTCGATCGAGATCGGGAACGCCGCGGCGCGCACCGTGCGGCCGTCGGGCAGGTAGACGACGTCGCGGTGGGTCTTGTGGCCGACCCGCTGGCGGACCAGGCGGACGAAGTTCTGGGCGCCCCCGGGGAGCTGGAAGCCGACCAGGTCGGCGCCGAGCAGGCCCTCGAGGATCTGGCGACGCCAGGGCAGCTGCTGGAAGAGCTCGCCCGGCGGGAACGGGATGTGCAGGTAGAACCCGATGCGCAGGTCGGGGCGCAGCTCGCGCAGCATCTGCGGGACGAGCTGGAGCTGGTAGTCGTGCACCCAGACCGTGGCGTTCTCGGCGGCGTGCTCGATCGCCTTGAGGGCGAACTTGCGGTTGACCGCGACGTAGGAGTCCCACCACTCGCGGTGGAACTCCGGCTTGGCCACGAGGTCGTGGTAGAGCGGCCACAGCGTGCCGTTGGAGAAGCCCTCGTAGAAGAGCTCGATCTCCTCCTGCGTGAGCCCGATCGGCACCAGCGCCATGCCGTCGTCCTCGAAGGGCTCCAGGTCGTGGTCGGTGCCGCCGGGCCAGCCGATCCAGACCCCGCCGCCCGCGCGCATCACCGGCTCGATCGCGGTCACCAGGCCGCCCGGCGAACGCCGCCAGCCCGGCGTCCCGTCGCTCTGCACGACACGATCGACGGGCAGACGGTTGGCGACGATCACGAGGTCCGAGGGCACCCCTCCACCCTAGGAGGTGCAGGGTCAGGGGCCTACCGCCACGGTCTCCACGACCAGGACGCGCCGCGAGGTGTCCATCGAGCCGCCCCCGCTGGCGCAGAGCCGGTAGGTGTGGACGCCCGGCGTGACCGGCAGGACGCCGTCGACGGTCACGGCCGTCTGCTCCGCGGTGTGACCGTACTGACGCAGGTCCGCCCCCACGCTGGTGGAGCTCGAGCACACACCGTCGGCGCTGAAGAACATGAAGAGGTCCTGGTCGCCTCCGGCGAAGGTGGCGTTGCCGGTCACGCGGACGAAGCCCACGCCCGCCGGCACCGTGATGCTGACCGGCGGGACGATCTCGACGTTGCTCCCGGGCACGTCGATGGCCGGGAGGCGGGTGCCGTACGCGACCCGGTCCAGGTACACGGTCGGGTCCTGCCCGGCCAGGCGGTCGCTGGTCCTGGCCCGCGCGACGCTCAGCGAGCCCGCCTTCGTCGCCACCACCCGGGCCGCGATCTTCTTGACCTTGCCGACCGTCACCTTCCCGACGACGGGGCCGGCCGCTGCGGACCCCAGGGTCCCGAGGGTGAGCGCGGATACGGCGACCAGGATGGCGGGCCAGCCGAGCAGCGGGGGACGGGTCGTGGGCATGGGGCACTCCAGCGGGGACGAGAGGGCGGGCAGGGACGCCTCCAGCGTGCCCAGGAGCGGGCGGGTCCGCCTGACCCGTTCGGAGGGTGCGCCCATGGCCCGAACGGACCAGAGGTCGCCGTGAGCACCGGGCCGAGGTCGGTCAGGTCCGGACGCCCACCTGCCGACGCAGGTCGTCGAGCTGACGCATGATCAGCAGCGTCTGGGCGTGGGGCACCAGCGGGCTCTCGGTCAGGCCGGCGGCCAGGCAGCGCCCGACCTCCGCGATCTCGTTGCCGTAGCCCCGGCCGATCACCGGCTCGGCCGGCTCGATCGGCACCGGCTCGCCGTCGTGGGGCGTGAACACGGCGTACGTCGGGTGGTGGAAGTCGTGCAGGTCGACGCGACCGAGGTCGGTGGCGACCGTCGCGGTGCGCGAGGACCACGAGCTCATCGTCGCGACGAGCGTGGCCAGGACGTCTCCCGGGTAGCGGCCGGTGACCACCACGTCCTGGTCGGTGCCGCGGTCGGACAGCACCCCCTGCGCGGACAGCGACTCGGCCTCGCCGAGCAGCAGGTGGGCCACCGTCAGCGGGTAGATGCCCATGTCGAGCAGCACGCTCGCCCCGAGGGCGGGGTCCCACATCCGGCTGGCCGGGTCGGGCGGCACCCGGAAGCCGATCTCGGCGTGCAGGTGCCGCGGGGTGCCGAAGCGGCCGGCCCGGAGGTCGCGGGCCACCGCGTGGACCACCGGGTGGCACGCGGTCCACATCGCCTCCATCAGGAACCGGTCGTGGGCGCGGGCCAGCTCGATCATCGCCAGCGACTCGGCGGCGTCGAGGGCCAGGGGCTTCTCGCAGAGCACGTGCTTGCCGGCCTCGAGGGCCAGTCGGGCGTCCTCGAGGTGGCGCGAGTGGGGCGTGGCGACGTACACGACGTCGATGTCGGGGTCGGCGACCAGCTCGGCGTACGATCCGTGGGCCCGGGGGACGCCGTGCTCGGCGGCGAACGCGCGGGCGGCCTCGGGGCGGCGGGAGCCCACCGCGACGAGCTCGGCGCCGGGTGTGACGGCCAGGTCGTGGGCGAACCCGTGGGCGATGCCGCCGGTCGCGAGGATGCCCCAGCGGGTGGTCGCCGTCATGGGCCGCAGCCTACGGCGCGGAGCCGAATCCGGCGGGTCTAATCACACGTGTGTGATTCGGGGTCTATCCTGTCCGTGGACACCGCACCACGACACCTCCGGGAGACCTGCTCATGGACGCCCAGCGCGACACCTCCTCGCAGCCCCACGGCGAGGCCGCAGGCCTCAGCGACCGCGATCGCGACATCCTGGAGTTCGAACGCCAGTGGTGGAAGTACGCCGGCGCCAAGGAGTCGGCGGTGCGCGAGCAGTTCGACATGAGCTCGACGCGCTACTACCAGGTGCTCAACGCGCTCATCGACCGCCCCGACGCCCTGGCGGCCGACCCGCTGCTCGTCCGGCGGCTGCGGCGGCTGCGCTCCCAGCGCCAGCGCCAGCGCTCGGCCCGTCGTCTCGGCTTCGAGGTCTGACCGTGTCCTCCTCCGCCCGCTCCTCCCACGTCCGTCGACGCGACCAGCGGGGCGCGGTCCTGCCCTCGCCGCTGGTCATGCTCAGCGTGATCGCGGTCGCGATGGCCGCCATCGCCTTCGTCGCCACCCGCGGCAGCGAGCCGACCGAGCGCGAGGTGACCCCGGTGGCCCAGGCGCCGAGCGCCACCTCGAGCGCGGAGCCGGCCGAGCCGACCCAGAAGCCCAAGCCCGCGCCGCCGGCGGTCAAGCGTGGCGAGGTCTTCGTCGAGGTCTACAACAACTCCGGCATCACCGGCCTCGCCGGCGGCGTCGCGCAACAGGCCGGTGCGGCCGGCTGGCAGGTCGTCGGCACCGACAACTGGGTCGGCACCATCCCGACCACGACGGTCTACTACCCGAAGCGGCTCAAGCGCGAGGCCGACCTGCTCGCCCTCGACCTCGGGGTCAAGCGCACCTACCTCGCCGTCGCCCCGATGAAGCTCGACCGCCTCACGCTCATCCTCACCGCCCCGCTCGCCTGACTCCGCGCTGCTGCGGCTGTGGTCGGCGGTGGTCGGCGGTGGGTGAGCCACCGTTTCGACGCGTGGGTACGTGGTGGACCCACCGCCGCTCGGGGGTGGCGGTGGTCGGCGGTGGGTGAGCCACCGTTTTGACGCGTGGGTACGTGGTGGATCCACCGCCGCCCGGGGGCGCGCGCCGGCGGTGGGTGAGCCACCGTTTCGGCGCGTGGGTACGTGGTGGATCCACCGCCGCCCGGGGGTGCGGTGGCGGCGGTGGGTGAGCCACTGTTTTGGCCCGTGGGTACGTGGTGGATCCACCGCTGCTCGGGGGTGGCGGTGGGCGGCGGTGGGTGAGCCACCGTTTCGGCCCGTGGGTACGTGGTGGACCCACCGCTGCTCGGGGGTGGCGTTGGGCGGCGGTGGGTGAGCCACCGTCTCGGCCCATGGGTACGTGGTGGATCCACCGCCGCCCGGTACAGCCCAACCTGGTCCAGCCTGACCCGGGCCCGACCAGACTGACCCGGTGCCGGCCCGGCGGCTGGCGCCGTCTGGTTGGCTGGACGGGTGGAGTTCACGTCGCAGGCAGGGGAGCAGCGGTACGCCGCGATCGTGCGCGCGGCTGCGGAGACCGTGGTGGGTCTCGACTTCGACGGCACGTTGTCGCCGATCGTCGACGACCCCGCGCAGGCCCACATCCACCCCGACGCGCGCGAGGTGCTGGTCGCCCTGGCGGCCCAGGTGGCGGCGGTGGCCGTCGTCACCGGGCGTCCGGCCCGGCAGGCCCTCGACCTCGGCGGGCTGGAGGAGGTCGGCCAGGCCATCGGTGACGTCGGCAAGGAGCTGCACGTCTACGGCCAGTACGGCAACGAGCGCTGGACCTCGACCGACCGGCGCATCGTCAGCCCCCGCCCGCCAGCGGGGCTGGCGACGTTCGAGCGTGAGCTGACCCGGGTGCTTCGTCGGGCCGGCGCGGCGGACGCCCACGTGGAGGAGAAGGGGCTGGCCGTCGCCGTCCACACCCGCCGGCTGCCCGATCCCGACGACGCCCTCGAGCGCCTGCTGAGCCCCTTGCGCGAGCTGGCGGAGAGCCACGACCTGGTGGTGGAGCCCGGCCGCAACGTCGTGGAGATCCGCTCTGCCGGGATGCACAAGGGCCGGGTCGTGGCCCGGCTCGCCGACGAGCTGAACGCCGGGGGCTTCGTCTTCGCCGGCGACGACCTGGGCGACGTCGAGGCGTTCGAGCAGGTCGCCCGGTTGGCCGGGGAGGGGATGCCGACGCTGCTCATCTGCTCCGGCAGCGACGAGCAGGACACCCTGCACGCGCTGGCCGACGTGATCGTCGACGGACCCGTCGGCGTCCTCACCCTGCTGCGTCGGATCGCCGAGGACGCGGCCACCACCCGCGCCTGACCCGCGCCTGACCCACCCGCCCTGAGCCGCTTCCGCGTGACCCGGATCTCTGTCCACATGGCGGGACTCGAGTACGCATCCTGAGACGACCGCCCGTACAGTGACTGTCAGCTCATCCAGAGGGACTGAGGGAACGGCCCTGAGAAGTCCCGGCAACCGCCACGTGATCCCTGCCATCGGCAGTCGTGGAGAACGGTGCCAATTCCGTCCCCGGGCGAAAGTCGCCCGAGGGAAAGATGAGAAGGAGACTTCATGAGCGCACTGGTGGCAGAAGCCACGTCCAGCACGACGCCCAGCACCACGTCCGGCACCACGTCGGCACCACGTCCGGCCCCACGGCGAGCGCCCCCGGGAGCACCGCCCACGTCACCCGCGACGGGGCCTTCGGCCACGCCACGGCGCTGTCGTGCCGCGAGTGCGGCCACCGGGTCGACCTCGGCCCGTTCTACGCGTGTCCGGAGTGCTTCGGGCCGCTCGAGATCACCTACGACTTCCCGCGCGTCACGCGCGAGGAGATCGAGGCCGGTCCGGCCAACATCTGGCGCTACAAGACGCTGCTGCCGGTGCCGACCGACATCGAGCAGAGCCCCAACATGGAGCCCGGCTTCACCCGGCTGCTGCGGGCCCGCAACCTCGGCCGCGAGCTCGGCATCGACAACCTGTGGGTCAAGGACGACTCGACCAACCCCACCAACTCCTTCAAGGACCGGGTCGTGGCCTGCGCCCTGAGCGCCGCCCGCGAGCTCGGCGCCACGGTCTTCGCCTGCCCGAGCACCGGCAACCTCGCCAACGCCGTGGCCGCCGCCGGCGCGCGGGCCGGGATGAAGACGGTGGTCTTCATCCCGAGCAACCTCGAGAAGCCCAAGCAGGTCAACTCCGCGGTGTTCACCGAGTCGCTGGTCGCGGTCAACGGCAACTACGACGACGTCAACAAGCTGGCCTCCGAGATCGCCGGCGAGGAGGAGGGCTGGGCGTTCGTCAACGTCAACGTCCGCCCCTACTACGCCGAGGGCTCCAAGACCCTGGGCTACGAGATCGCCGAGCAGCTCGGGTGGCGGCTGCCCGACCAGATCGTCATCCCGGTCGCCTCGGGCTCGCAGCTGACCAAGGTCGACAAGGCCTTCCAGGAGCTGATCTCGCTCGGGCTGGTCGAGGACAAGCCCTACAAGGTGTACGGCGCCCAGGCGACCGGCTGCTCGCCGGTCAGCGTGGCCTACAAGGGCGGCGGCGACGCGATCCGCCCGGTCAAGCCCGACACGATCGCCAAGAGCCTGGCCATCGGCAACCCCGCCGACGGCGTCTACGTGCTCGACGTGTGCCGGCGTACCGGCGGCGCGGTCGAGGACATCTCCGACGACGAGGTGCGCGACGCGATCGTGCTGCTCGCCCGCACCGAGGGGATCTTCACCGAGACCGCCGGCGGCACCACGGTCGGCGTGCTCAAGAAGCTGGTCGAGTCGGGCCAGCTCGACCCCACGCTCGAGACCGTCGTGATCAACACCGGCCACGGCCTGAAGACCCTCGACGCCGTCGGCGACGCCGTCGGACCCGTCGCCACGATCGACCCGTCGTACGCCGCTTTCGTCCAGACCGGAATCTGAGGAGCACCCGATGAGCGTTTCCGTCCGCGTCCCCACGATCCTGCGCACCTACACCGGCGGCGACAGCGAGGTGAGCGCCAGCGGGTCGACGTTGGCCGAGGTGCTCGACGACCTCGACGCGTCGTACGCCGGCATCCGGAGCCGGATCCTCGACGACAGCGGCCAGCTGCGCCGGTTCGTCAACGTGTACGTCGACAACGACGACGTGCGCTTCCTCGACAACCTCGAGACACCCACGCCGGACGGGGTCCAGATCTCGGTGATCCCGGCGGTCGCGGGGGGCTGAGCCCGCGGGGTCCGGGCTCGCGCCGTGTCCTGGCCGCGGCGTCGTCTCTTGTAGTCTGCGCGCTGATCCCGACCACCCTGGAGGACTCGCGTGACCCAGAACCAAGCCGCTGATCTGTACCTCGATCTGATGGCGAGGATGCTGACCCGGTACGACTTCGAGGGTCGCAACGTCACCGTCCACCTCCCGGGTCGTTCCTACGAGTCCTACCTCTGGGAGCTGCTGCGCGGCGCCCTGCGCGGTCGCGACGTCCGGATGGTCGAGCCGGGCGAGTTCGACGCCGCCACCCGCGAGGACGGCCGCGACTGGCCGGCCGACGCGGAGTCGATGATCGGCATGAAGCGGATGCGCAACATCCGCGACTGCGTCGAGAGCGTGATCGCCGACGGCGTGCCCGGCGACCTCATCGAGACCGGCGCCTGGCGCGGCGGGTCGACCATCTTCATGCGGGCGATCCTCAAGGCCCACGGCGACGAGTCCCGCACCGTCTGGGTGGCCGACTCCTTCGAGGGCCTGCCCGAGCCGGACGCCGCCAAGCACTCCGCCGACACCGGCGACCAGCACCACACCCGCTCCGACCTCGCCGTGTCCGTCGAGCAGGTGCAGGCCAACTTCGAGCGCTACGGGCTGCTCGACGAGCAGGTGAAGTTCCTCGTCGGCTGGTTCTCCGACACGCTGCCGACCGCCCCGATCGAGCGGCTGGCGGTGCTCCGCCTCGACGGCGACATGTACTCCTCGACCATCGACGCCCTGGACGCCCTCTACGACAAGGTCTCGCCCGGCGGCTACGTCATCGTCGACGACTACGGCGCGGTGCCGGCCTGCGCCAAGGCGATCCACGACTTCCGCGACCAGCACGGCATCACCGAGCCGCTCCAGGAGATCGACTGGGCGGGGCAGTTCTGGAGGAAGTCGTGACCGAGCCGACGACCGACTCGACGTCGACCGACTCGACGTCACCACTACGAGCAGGGCGTCGCCAAGCTCGAGCGCGAGCTCGCCTTCGCCCGGCGCAACGGCTCGCTGGCGGTCAAGCAGATGTACGCGACGCTGGCCAAGGAGCTGCGGGTCTCCGACCGCGAGCTCGGCAAGGCCCGCCGGCGGGCCGACAAGCTGAAGCAGCGGCTCGACCAGGCCGAGGCCGAGACGGCCACCGCCCGGCGCCGGGCCCGCGCGGCCGAGGCCGAGCTGGCGGCGCTGAGGTCCAGCGCCACCTGGCGAGCGGGCCGCGCGGTCGTCGCCGTACCCGCCCGGATCGCACGCCTGCGCCACCGCTGACCTGCGCTCGGTAGCGTGCCTCTGGTGAGCCGCCCCCGTGTCCTGCTCGTCACCTTCGCCCTGCTCCCCGAGGGCGAGCCCGGGGGAGACCTGGTCGCGGCGCTGGCCGCCCAGGGGCTCGACGCCGCCTGGGCCAGCTGGGACGACGCGGACGTCGACTGGGCCGGCGCCGACCTGGTCGCGGTGCGCTCGGCCTGGGACTACCACCGCCGGCTGCCCGACTTCCTGGCCTGGGCCCGGGCCACCGAGCAGCTGACCCCGCTGCTCAACGGCGCCGACGTCTTCGCCTGGAACGCCGACAAGCGCTACCTGCTCGACCTGGCCGACGACGTGCCCGTCGTGCCCACCGCCCTGCTCGACGACCAGACGCTGGTGCCCGGGCTGGAGCGTGCGCTCGGGCGGTGGGGCACGGTGGTGGTCAAGCCCCGCACGGGGGCCGGAGGCATCGGTCTCGTCGTGGCTCGAAGCGCCTCGGACCGCAGCCTCGCCGGGCTGACCACGGGGCCCTGGGTGGTGCAGCCGCTCGTGGACTCGGTGCGCACGACGGGGGAGGCCTCGGTGGTCGTCCTCGGCGGTCGGGCGGTCTCGCAGGTCGACAAGCACCCGGCCGAGGGTGAGGTCCGGGTCCACGAGTGGCACGGGGGGCAGAGTCGCCCGGCGCCGCTCGTCCCGGAGCAGGCGCGGGTGGCCGAGGGCGCAGTACGCGCGGCCGCGGAGCGGCTCGGCGCCGAGCTGACCTACGCGAGGGTGGACCTGATGGTCTGGGAGGGCGGGTGGGCCGTCTCGGAGCTGGAGCTGATCGAGCCCGGGCTCTACCTCGACGTCGACCCCGCCAACGCCGCACGCTTCGCCCGGGCCGTGCGGGCCGCCGTACCGAACGGCACCGGGGCCGCTGCCGGGGCCGCTCCCGGGGCCGGGGACGTCGCCGAGCAGCCCGCCGGGGAGGCGAGCACCGCGGGCTGAACCGGGGCGCTCGGACGGCGGACCCGACGTTTGCACTCTCCGGGGTCGAGTGCTAAACATGACACTGGCACTCTCCTATCGAGAGTGACAACATCCCCGGTCTGGGGAGTCGAGGTCAGCAGCAGCGACGGGAAGGGTCCGTCGGTTGGACTGATCGTCCGTCGCGGGCGACGAACCGGACCGTCCACAGTTCTGAACTGCGAAGGAATCGCTGGATTTATGTCGAAGCTGATTGCTTTCAACGAGGAGGCCCGGCGCGGTCTCGAGCGAGGCATGAACACGCTCGCCGACGCCGTCAAGGTCACCCTCGGGCCCAAGGGCCGCAACGTCGTGCTCGAGAAGAAGTGGGGTGCGCCCACCATCACCAACGACGGTGTGAGCATCGCCAAGGAGATCGAGCTCGAGGACCCCTACGAGAAGATCGGCGCCGAGCTGGTCAAGGAGGTCGCCAAGAAGACCGACGACGTCGCCGGTGACGGCACGACGACGGCCACCGTGCTGGCCCAGGCGATGGTCCGCGAGGGCCTGCGCAACGTCGCCGCGGGTGCCAACCCGATGGGTCTCAAGCGGGGCATCGAGGCGGCCGTCGAGGCCGTGTCCGCCCAGCTGCTGACCATGGCCAAGGACGTCGAGACCAAGGAGCAGATCGCCTCCACCGCGAGCATCTCCGCGGCCGACACCACCGTCGGCGAGATCATCGCCGAGGCGATGGACAAGGTCGGCAAGGAAGGCGTCATCACGGTCGAGGAGTCCAACACCTTCGGGCTGGACCTCGAGCTCACGGAGGGGATGCGGTTCGACAAGGGCTACATCTCGGCCTACTTCGTGACCGACCCCGAGCGCATGGAGACCGTGCTGGAGGACCCCTACGTCCTCATCGCCAACTCCAAGGTCAGCAGCGTCAAGGACCTGCTGCCCCTGCTGGAGAAGGTCATGCAGTCCGGCAAGCCGCTGCTCATCCTCGCCGAGGACGTCGACGGCGAGGCCCTGTCCACGCTGGTCGTCAACAAGATCCGTGGCACCTTCAAGTCCGCGGCCGTCAAGGCCCCGGGCTTCGGTGACCGCCGCAAGGCCATGCTCCAGGACATCGCGATCCTGACCGGTGGCCAGGTCATCTCCGAGGAGGTCGGTCTCAAGCTCGAGTCGGCCGGTGTCGAGCTGCTGGGCCAGGCCCGCAAGGTCGTCATCACCAAGGACGAGACCACCATCGTCGAGGGCGCGGGCGACCAGGCCCAGATCGAGGGCCGGGTCAACCAGATCCGGGCCGAGATCGAGAAGTCGGACTCCGACTACGACCGCGAGAAGCTGCAGGAGCGCCTGGCCAAGCTGGCCGGCGGCGTTGCGGTCATCAAGGTCGGCGCGGCCACCGAGGTCGAGCTCAAGGAGCGCAAGCACCGCATCGAGGACGCCGTTCGCAACGCGAAGGCTGCTGTCGAGGAGGGCATCGTCGCCGGCGGCGGCGTGGCCCTGGTGCAGGCGGCCGTCGAGGCGTTCGCCAAGCTCGAGCTCACCGGTGACGAGGCCACGGGTGCCAACATCGTGAAGTACGCGACCGAGGCCCCGCTCAAGCAGATCGCGATCAACGCCGGCCTCGAGGGCGGCGTCGTGGCGGAGAAGGTGCGCAACCTGACCCCCGGTCACGGTCTCAACGCGGCCACCGGCGACTACGTCGACATGATCGCCGAAGGCATCATCGACCCCGCCAAGGTGACCCGCTCGGCCCTGCAGAACGCCGCCTCCATCGCGGCGCTCTTCCTCACCACCGAGGCCGTCGTGGCCGACAAGCCGGAGAAGGCTCCGGCCATGCCCGGCGGCGGCGACATGGGCGGCATGGGCGGCATGGACTTCTGAGCACCCCTGGCTCGGGCTTGCCCGGGCCAAGCCAGGTGCCAGGTTGAGGAGCGTCGGCACGGACCGCGCGTCAGCGCGGGACGTGCGACGCGTCTCGAAACCCCACCCAGCCGTCCGCACCACCTGAACCACCGCACCACCCAGCACCACCCAGCACCACCCAGCGCGGCCCCGGTCCTCGGACCGGGGCCGTTGCTGCGTCTGCGGCCGAACGTCCGTGGCATCACCCACACCCACGACGCCCGCCGAGGCGCATGAAGTCGGCGACATGTGAAACCGTGCAGACGTGTCCGACGACGAGCGTTTCGAAGCCCTCGCCCGCGACCTGATCGACCCCCTGCGCCGTTTCCTGGTCCGTCGCACCGACGCCGAGACCGCCGAGGACGCGCTGGCGGAGACGCTGCTGGTCTGCTGGCGCCGGCTCGACGACGTACCGGACCCCGCGCTGCCGTGGGCGTACGCCGTCGCGCGCAACGCACTGGCCAACGCGCTGCGCAGCGAGCGCCGCCAGCAGCGCCTGGCGGCCAGGGTCGCCACCGTCGACCCGCCGCGCGACGACGTGCCCCCGCCCGCCGAGGGCGACCCCGAGCTCGCCGAGGCGCTGACCACGCTGCCCGAGCAGGACGCCGAGCTGCTGCGCCTGTGGGCGTGGGAGCAGCTGTCGTCCTCCGAGATCGCCGAGGTCCTGGAGATCACCGCGAACGCCGCGAGCATCCGGCTGCACCGCGCGAAGGCGAAGCTGCGTGCGGCACTCGGAAAGAACGGGGCCGGTGCCGGACATGAGGGGTCAGAGGAGAGGAGGCAGCCATGAGCGACCACGACCACGACGGCGGCCACGACGGCGGCCACGACGGCGCCGACGGCACTGACGACCTGGATCACCAGCTCGGCGACACCGCGGAGGACGACGTCCTGCGCGACCGCCTGCGGGCGCTCGACCCGGCCGCCTCCCTCCCGGTGGTCGACCCGGACCGGGTCGCCCGACTGACGGAGGACGCCATGAGCGACGACCTGGACCTCGCTGTGCCCGAGACGCGGCAGACCGGCTTCCACGACCGCAGCCGCTTCACCTGGCTGGTCACCGCGGCCGCCGTGCTGCTGATCGGCGGCGTCGGGGTCTTCGTGCTGACCGACCGGGGTGACGACGTACCCACCGCTGGGGCAGGGTCGTCGGAGGACGCCGGGCCGACGGGCGACGCCGACGACGGCCCGACGAGCACGCAGACCGGGGACACCACGGTGCTGTCGGCGCCCGCCGGTGTCGGCAGCGGGCGTTGCGCCGTGCCCTCGGCCGAGGTGTTGTCGCGCCAGACGCTGGCCTTCGACGCGATCGTCACCGAGATCAGCGACGGCCTGGTCACCCTCGAGCCGACGACGTTCTACGCCGGTGAGCCGACCGCCGTGGTGCAGGTGCAGGCGCCCGAGCGGGTGCTGTCGCAGCTGATCCAGGCTGTCGAGTTCGAGCTCGACGAGCGCTACCTCGTCTCCTCGGTGGGCGGCGAGGTGTCGGTGTGCGGCTACTCCGCACCCTGGACCCCCGACCTCGAGAAGCTCTACGTCGCGGCCTTCGGCGGCTGAGGACCCGGCGATGGGCGTGGCGGGGCTGCTGCTCGCCGCGGGCGGGGGCTCGCGGATGGGTCGGCCCAAGGCGCTGGTGCACGACGGCGACGGCTCGTGGCTCGTGCGCGGGGTCGACACGCTCGGCGCCGGCGGCTGCGACACGGTCACGGTGGTGCTGGGGGCCGGGGCGGAGGAGGCGGCGCCGCTGCTCGACGGCCTCGGCGTCGACCTGGTCCTGGCCGGCGACTGGGCCAGCGGCATGTCGGCCTCGCTGCGGGCCGGTCTCGAGGCGCTGGCCGGATCGACCGCGACGGCCTGCCTGGTCCACCTGGTCGACCTGCCCGACGTGGCCGCCGGCGTCGTACGCCGCCTGGTCGACGCCGGCCCGGAGCAGTCCGACGTCCTCGCCCGGGCGACGTACGACGGGCGCCCCGGCCACCCGGTGCTCCTCGGTCGCGACCACTGGGCGGGCGTGCTGGTGTCGCTGGCCGGCGACGAGGGCGCGCGGGGCTACCTCGCGGCTCACCCCACGACGGCAGTGGAGTGCGGCGACCTGGCGACCGGGTACGACGTCGACTCGCTGGACTGATCGGTGACTGGTGGCTGGCGCGATCGGCGCGTGGGGCTGAGGGTGCGGCGGAGCGCACGGTGGGCCGCACGGGACCGGGGGGCAGTCAGGCGCGGCGTACTCGGATCGGGCCCTTCGCCGTCGACGGGTCGACCACCCGGCCGGCCTGCGTGATCTGCACCTTGCCCTCGTTGACCAGCCGGCGCGCGGCGCTGCGGGCGGGTTCCATCAGCGGTCGCCACCGCTCCTCGTCGTCGCCGCCGACCTCGCGGGCGGCCTCGGAGGGGCAGATGGTGGCGCCGCCGCTTCGCTGGTCGAGCAGCCGCTCGATGCTCGCCTCGAGCTCGCGGTCGACCGGCCGCACCTTGCGCCGTCGGCAGGCGTCGCTGCACCAGCGGACGTCGTCCCAGGTGTCGGCCCACTTCTTGCGCCACTCGATCCGGCGCCCGCACGAGCCGCAGGTCTTGGGGTCGGGCGTGGTCATGCCGCCCAGTGTCGCGGGGTCGCCCAAGCGGCCGGGCGACCGGCCAACCGGCGGCCAACACCCCGCTCAGTAGCCTGGATCACATGGAGCAGCCGACGCCGGACCTGGCGCAGATCACCGCCGGTCTGGAGTCGACCGGCTACCTCTGCGACGACGACCTGGCGACGGTCGCGTTCCTCGCGCTGCGGATGCAGCGCCCGCTGCTGCTGGAGGGCGAGCCCGGCACCGGGAAGACCGCGCTGGCCGAGGCGCTGGCGCAGAGCCTCGACCTGCCGCTGGTCCGGCTGCAGTGCTACGAGGGCATCGACGCCACGCAGGCGCTCTACGACTGGGACTTCCCGCGGCAGATCCTCCACCTGCGAGCCCTCGAGGCGGCCGGCGGCGACGGCTCGGTCGACGCCGAGGAGGCCGAGAAGAGCCTGTACGACGAGCGCTTCCTGCTGGCGCGCCCCGTGCTCGCCGCGCTCCAGCAGAGCCCGGCGGTGCTGCTGATCGACGAGGTGGACCGCGCCGACGACGAGTTCGAGGCGTTCCTGCTCGAGGTTCTGTCGACCTACCAGGTCTCGATCCCCGAGTACGGCACGATCCGCGCGGTCACGCCGCCGATCGTGGTGCTCACCTCCAACCGCACCCGCGAGCTGCACGACGCGCTCAAGCGGCGGTGCCTCTACCACTGGATCGACCACCCGTCGCTGGAGCGAGAGGTGGCGATCGTGCGCTCGCGCGCCCCCGAGGTGAGCGAGGCGCTGACCCGCCAGATCGTGGGCGTCGTCCAGCACCTCCGCGGCCGCGACGACCTCGAGAAGCCGCCCGGCGTCGCCGAGACCCTCGACTGGGCCATGGCGCTGCACCACCTCGGCACCACGACGCTCGACCTCGAGTCGTCGGCCCGCACGCTGGGCGCCCTCGTGAAGTACCGCGAGGACGCCGACCGGGTGCAGCAGGCCCTCGACCAGATGCTGCGAGCCTGAGGTGGGCCCGCAGTGGCGCTGACCCCCACCGACGTACCGCCACGGGTCGTCGACCGGTCCGCAGCGGAGGTGCTGCTCGGCTTCGCCCGTGCGCTGCGCGCAGCCGGCGTGCCCGTGACGCAGGACCGGGCCCAGACCTTCCTGGCGGCCACCGCCGAGGTGGGGCTCGCCGACCAGCGCGCGACCTACACCGCCGGCCGGGCGACGCTCTGCGGCTCGCCCGACGAGCTGGTGCGCTACGACCAGGTCTTCCACGCCTACTTCGACGCCCGCGACGGCCTCCCGCGGGCCCGGCCCGCCGCGCCCAGCACGCCGACGTACGCCTCGCTGCCGCTCGACGACAGCCACGGGGGCAGCGGCGGCGACGAGCGGGACGACGACGTGGTGCGCGCGATGGCCAGCGACGCCGAGGTGCTGCGCCACCGCGACCTCGCCACGCTCACGTCGGCGGAGCGGCAGCGGCTGGCCTCGATGATCGCCACCCTGCGGCCGCGCCCGCCGCTGCGACGTACCGCCCGCCACCAGCGCTGGCGCCGCGGCGACGTCGACGCCTCCCGCACCCTGCGCGCGAGCCTGCGCCGGATGGGGGAGCCGGCCCAGATCGAGTGGCGCCGTCGTGGCACCAAGCCGCGCCGGGTGGTGCTGCTCGTCGACGTGTCCGGCTCGATGAGCGGGTACGCCGACGCGCTGCTGCGCCTGGCCCACCGGATGGTGACCGCGAGCCCCCGGGGCTCGGTCGAGGTCTTCACCGTCGGCACCCGGCTGACCCACCTGACCCGCCCGCTGCGCAACCGCGACGCCGAGCGGGCGCTGGTCGCGGCCGGCGAGACCGTGCCCGACTGGTCCGGCGGCACCCGGCTGGGCGAGACGCTGCGGGTCTTCCTCGACCGCTGGGGCCGGCGCGGGCTGGCCCGCGGCGCGGTGGTCGTGGTCTTCAGCGACGGGTGGGAGCGCGGCGACGCGAGCCTGCTGGGCCAGCAGATGGCACGGCTGGCCCGGGTCGCCCACCGGGTGGTGTGGGTCAACCCCCACCGCGGCAAGACCGGCTACGAGCCGGTGCAGCAGGGCGTGCTGGCGGCGCTCCCGCACTGCGACGACTTCCTCGCCGGCCACTCGCTGGCGACGTTCTCCGAGCTGATCGAGGTGGTGGGCCGTGCGTGAGGTGCTGTCGGAGCTGATGGCGTGGTGGGAGGCCGGCGAGACCGTCGGCGTCGGCACCGTGGTGGCGACGTTCCAGTCCGCGCCCCGCCCGGCCGGTGCGTCGATGCTGGTCGGGCCCGACGAGACCGCCGTCGGGTCGGTGTCGGGAGGCTGCGTCGAGGGCGCGGTCTACGAGCTGGCCCAGGCGGTGGTCGGGTCGGGCGTGCCCGTGCTCGAGCGCTACGGCGTCTCCGACGACGACGCCTTCGCCGTCGGCCTCACCTGCGGCGGGGTCCTCGACGTCTACGTCGAGAAGGTCGACCAGCAGACCTTCCCCGAGCTCGGCGACGTCGCCGCCGACGTCGAGGCCGGCCGCCCGGTGGCCTTGGCGACGGTGATCGAGCACCCTGACCCCGCCTGGCTCGGCCGCCGGATGGTCGTCCGGCCCGACCCCGACGGGCCCGACCCCGACGGGGACGTGGTCCCTGACGAAGTCGGGGTCGATCGGGCCGATCCACCCCGGGATCGTCAGGGACTGTCCGCCGAGCACCGGTCCGGCAGCCTCGGCTCCGACCGGGCCGACGCGGCGGTCCACGACGACGTGCTCGGGCTGCTGGCCGCCGGCCACCACGCGACGCTGACCTACGGTCCCGACGGCGAGCGGCGTGGCGAGGGGATGCGGGTCTTCGTGTGGGCCTTCGCGCCCAAGCCGCGGATGCTGGTCTTCGGCGCCATCGACTTCGCGGCCGCGGTGGCCCGGGTGGGCTCCTTCCTCGGCTACGACGTCACGGTCTGCGACGCCCGCCCCGTCTTCGCCACCGCCAGCCGCTTCCCCGAGGCCGACGCCGTGGTCGTCGACTGGCCCCACCGCTTCCTCCGGGCCGAGCAGGCGGCGGGCCGCGTCGACCAGCGCACGGTCGTCACCGTGCTCACCCACGACCCGAAGTTCGACGTACCCCTGCTCGAGGTGGCGCTGCGCCTGCCCGAGGTCGCGTACGTCGGCGCGATGGGGTCGCGGCGTACCCACGACGACCGCCTCGCCCGGCTCCGCGAGGCCGGCCTCACCGAGGAGGAGCTCGCCGGCCTGTCCAGCCCCATCGGTCTCGACCTCGGCGCCCGCACCCCCGAGGAGACCGCGATCAGCATCGCGGCCGAGATCATCGCCGGCCGGTGGGGCGGCACCGGCGAGCCGCTCGCGGCCCGGGACGGACGGATCCACCGCTGAGCCGCCGTCGCCACCTCCGGCGTACGTCGCCCGTCCGGTGCGCTCCGGTCGTGGCGCTGCTGCTCGTCGTGACCGCCTGCACCTCCGGCACCCGCCGAGCCCACGACGGGCACTCCTGCGTCGAGCGGTGCGACGACCGGCCCCGACGCCCCGTCCGAGGCCGGACCCGCCCCGACGTCCGCGCCCACCGGTGACCCCACCCCCACGGCCCCCACGGCCCCCACGGCCCCAGCGCTGCCGCGCGTGCGCGACCCGCTCTCCCTGCCGGCCCTGATGCGCGAGGACTTCCGCGCGAGCCGGATCCGCGAGACCGCCGTCGAGGTCGAGACCGAGGCCTACACCCGCTCGCGCATCACCTACCGCAGCGGCGACCTGACGATCTCCGGGGTGCTGCTGCGCCCGCGGGGCAGGGGGCCGTTCCCGGGCGTGGTGCTCAACCACGGCTACATCGACCCCGCGATCTACCAGACCGGTCAGGGCCTGGCTCGCGAGCAGGACTGGCTGGCCCGCGCCGGCTTCGTCGTGCTGCACACCGACTACCGAGGCCACGCCACCTCCGACCCGCCGGTCGGGCCCTTCGACCGCGAGTCTCGGCTGGGCTACACCCGCGACGCGATCAACGCGGTCCTGGCGCTCGAGCGCGAGCCGTACGTCGACGCCGACCGGATGGCGATGCTGGGCCGGTCGATGGGCGGTGGGGTCACCCTCGACGCGCTGGTGGCCTACCCCGACCTGGTCGAGGCCGCGGTCCTCTACGCCTCGGTGAGCTCGGACTTCGTGGAGAACCTCCGCCAGTTCACGATCCCCAACCGGCCCGAGGCCGCGCAGGCCCTCTACGCGCGTGCCGGCAACCCGCGGGAGAGCCCCCGCTTCTACCGTGACCTCTCCTCGCGCACCTTCTTCGACCGGGTCAGCGACCCGGTGCTGATCCACCACGGCACCGGCGACGAGACCTGCCCCGTGGCCTGGTCGCGGACCACCCACCGGTTGCTCACGCGGGCCGGCGCCGACAGCGTCCTGGAGCTCTACCCCGGCGAGGCGCACGCGTTCGTGCCGCTCTGGCAGCGCTCGATCGAGCGGACCGTGCGCTTCCTCCGGGCCCGGCTCGACCTCGGCCGGTGAGACCGTGACCGGCCGGGTTCGGCTGTGATCGGCGTCACCACGCCGGTGCTACGTTGACCTCGCCTACTCACATCCGCGGGGGACCGACGATGGCGCAGACCGACCTGCACACGCGCAAGCTCGAGACGATCCGCGCCTGGACCTCCTTCGTGGAGCAGGGCGACCGGGCCGAACCGCTGGTGCGCCCCGAGATCCTGCGCAGCTGGACCCGCTCCGAGGCCACCGTGCCCACCACCGTCACCCACGCCCCGCTGCTCGACGAGTCCGAGACCGAGTCGATGTGGCGCGACTCCCCGCTCGCCTCGGCGGTGGCCAGCGTCGAGGCCGACCTGCGCCGTACGGCCGAGGACGGCGACCTCGTCCTGGCCGTCACCGACGCCCAGACCCGGGTGCTGTGGACCTACGGCGGGCGGGTGATGCGCCGCAAGGCCGAGAGCGTCAACTTCGTGCCCGGCGCCCGCTGGGACGACGAGTCGGTCGGCACCAACGCCCTCGACCTGGCCAACCGGTCGGCGCGGCCGTCGATGGTCTTCAGCGCCGAGCACTACGCGCCCATCGTGCACAACTGGGTCTGCTGGGCCGCTCCCGTCTTCGACCCCACCAGCGGCACCCAGCTCGGCGTCATCGACCTCTCCACCACGTGGGACCGCTCGCACCCCATCGGCCTGGCCACGGCGCGGGTCATGGCGCGGCTGATCGAGTCCGCGATGCCGCACACCCACCAGTACGCCGCCGCTGCGCCCGCGGTCGCCGACGAACCGGGCCTGGTGCTGACCCTGCTCGGCACCGCCGACGTCCGGCTCGACGGCCAGCGGCTCCTGCTCAACCGCCGCCAGACCGAGATCCTCGCCCTGCTCGGCCTGCACCCCGAGGGTCTCTCGCTGGAGCAGCTGCACGCGCTGGTCTACGGCGACCAGGCCGTCACGTTCTCCACCCTCAAGGCCGAGGTCTCCCACCTCCGCTCCGCCCTGGGCGGCCAGCTGGCCTCGCGCCCCTACGCGCTGCTGATGCCCGTCGTCACCGACGTCGACCGGGTCCTGGGCCTGCTCCGCGCGGGCCGGGTCTCCGAGGCCGTCGCGGCGTACGGCGGCGACCTGCTCCCCGGCACCAACTCCCCGGCCCTCGGCGAGCTGGCCGAGTACGTCGCCGTGGCCGTGCGCGAGGCGCTGCTCGTCGACCCCGACCCCGACGCGGTGCTGCGCTACACCGAGCTCGCGCCCTACGACACCGCCGTGGTCGAGCACTGCCTCGACACCCTCGGCACCCGCCACCACGCGGCCAAGCCGCTGCTCAAGGGAAAGCTCGCCGCCGCCCTGCGGTGATCGCTCCGGCGTGCGGTGGTCGCCTCGGCCGGTTGCGCCGTGGCGCTCTCGGCGGCGGTGAGATAGCCACGTACGTCGGTCTCGATTCGGTGGCTGAGGCACCGCCGGCCCCGGGGTGGCCGTGTCGGCGGTGAGCTAGCCACGTACGTCGGTCTGCAGACGGTGGCTGAGGCACCGCCGGCCCCGGGGTGGTCGTGTCGGTGGTGGGTGAGCCACGTACGTCGGTCTGCAGACGGTGGCTGAGGCACCGCCGGTCCCGGGGTGGCGTGTCGGCGGTGGGTGAGCCACGTACGTCGGTCTGCAGACGGTGGCTGAGGCACCGCCGGTCCCGGGGTGGTCGTGTCGGCGGTGAGTGAGCCACGTACGTCGGTCTGCAGACGGTGGCTGAGGCACCGCCGGTCCCGGGGTGGTCGTACCGGCGGTGGGTGAGCCACGTACGTCGGTCTGCAGACGGTGGCTGAGGCACCGCCGGTCCCGGGGCGGTCGCACCGGCGGTGGGTGAGCCACGTACGTCGGTCTGCAGACGGTGGCTGAGGCACCGCCGGCCCCGGGGCGGTCGTGTCGGCGGTGAGGTGAGCCACGTACGTCGGCCTCGCAGACGGTGGCTGAGGCACCGCCGGCCCCGGAGCAGTCGTGCTCGGCGGTGAGCAAGCCACGTACGTCGGCCTCGAGTCGGTGGCTGAGGCACCGCCGCCCCGCCGCCCCGCCGCCACGACCCCCCTGCGTGGGCCGCCGTCACGCCCGGGTGCCGGGTCGCTTCGGGCGGTCGGTCCTCGGCCGCAGTCGGACGGTTCCGACTCGCCGTCCCGCCCTCGCTGCGCTCGGGGCGTGACGCTGGCTCAACCGGGAGGGCCTGCGCCGCCAGCGGCTGCGTCGCTGGCGGCGTGCCCCACCCCAACCATCACCCAACCGGTGGGGCCTAGCGTGAGCGGGATCACAGGTCGATGCACGCTCAAGGGAGAGTTCATGACGAAGATCAACCTCACCGTCGACGGCGCGAAGGTGTCCGACGAGGTGGAGCCGCGGATGCTGCTGGTCCAGTACCTGCGCGAGAAGCTCGGCAAGACCGGCACCGTGGTCGGCTGCGACACCAGCAACTGCGGCGCGTGCACGGTCCATCTCGACGGCACCAGCGTGAAGTCCTGCAACGTGCTGGCCGTGCAGGCCGACGGCAGCGAGGTCACCACGGTCGAGGGGCTGGCCCAGAACGGCGAGCTGCACCCGATGCAGGAGGCCTTCCGGGAGTGCCACGGCCTCCAGTGCGGCTACTGCACCCCCGGCATGATCATGCAGAGCATCGACCTGCTCAACGAGAACCCCTCGCCCACCGAGGAGGAGATCCGGCTCGGCCTCGAGGGCAACCTCTGCCGCTGCACCGGTTACCACAACATCGTCAAGGCCGTGCAGCACGCGGCCGGCACCTCGACCCCCTCGGGAGCGTGAGATGACCGCCGTACAGGACGCACCGGAGACCACCGGCCCCGGCAACGAGATCGGTCGTGACCGCCGCCGCAAGGAGGACCAGCGGCTGATCACCGGCCGCACGCGGTGGACCGACAACATCACGCTGCCGGGCATGCTGCACCTCGCGATGGTGCGCAGCCCCCACGCCCACGCCACGATCACCAACATCGACGTCGCCGAGGCCAAGACCTCGACCAACGTCGTCGACGTGCTGACCGGCGAGGACCTCGCCGAGACGCAGGGCGTGCTGATCAACGCCTGGCCGATCACGCCCGACCAGGTCACCCCGACGCACCTGCCGATCGCGATCGGCCGGGTCGCCTTCGCCGGCGAGATCGTCGCCGTGGTCGTGGCCCGTACGCCCGCCGAGGCGCGCGACGCCGCCGAGCTGGTCGACGTCGACTACGAGCTGCTGCCGCCGGCCCTGGACCTGAAGAAGGCCGCCGCCGACGAGACGCTCGCGCACCCCGACCTCGGCACCAACAAGTCGGCGTACTGGGTCTTCGACTCGGCCGAGGCCGGCACCGGCGGCAACGTCGACGAGGCCATCGACAAGGCGCGCGGCGACGGCATCGTGGTGGAGCGCGAGTTCCGCCAGCAGCGCCTGATCCCTGCGTTCATGGAGCCCCGCTCCACCGTCGTCGACCCGACCGGCGAGCAGCTGACCGTGTGGTCGGCCACCCAGATCCCGCACATCCTGCGCTTCGCCCTGGCCGCGACCACGGGCATCCCGGAGTCGAAGCTGCGCGTCATCGCGCCCGACGTCGGCGGAGGCTTCGGCGGCAAGCTGCAGACCACGCCGGAGGAGTGGATCACGGTCGCGGTGGCGCGGCGGCTGATGAAGCCGATCAAGTACACCGAGACCCGCAGCGAGAGCCTGGTCTCCGGTCACCACGGTCGCGACCAGTGGCAGAAGCTCACCCTCTCGGCCGAGAAGGACGGCACCGTCACCGGCCTCAAGGTCGAGCTGCTCGCCGACATGGGCGCCTACATCTCCATCGTCGGTGGGGGAGTGCCGGTGCTCGGCGCGTTCATGTTCAACGCGATCTACAAGTTCCCGGCCTACCACTTCGCGGTGCAGACGGTCCTCACCAACAAGACCTGGACCGACGCCTACCGCGGCGCCGGGCGCCCCGAGGCGACGTTCGGCATCGAGCGGATGATGGACGAGCTCGCCGCCGAGCTCGGCGTCGACCCGCTGGAGGTGCGGGAGAAGAACTGGATCAAGCACGAGGAGTTCCCGTTCACCACCGTGGCGGGGCTCGAGTACGACTCCGGCAACTACGAGGCCGCCACCGCCAAGGCCAAGGAGATGGTCTCGTACGACGACCTGCGCGCCGAGCAGCTGCGGCGTCGCGAGTCCGGCGACCCGGTCCAGCTCGGCATCGGCGTCTCGACGTTCACCGAGATGTGCGGCCTGGCGCCCAGCCGGGTGCTCGGCTCGCTCGACTACGGCGCCGGCGGCTGGGAGCACGCGAGCGTGCGGATGCTGGCCACCGGCAAGGTCGAGGTGGTCACCGGCGCGAGCGCCCACGGGCAGGGTCACGAGACGGCGTTCAGCCAGATCGTCGCCGACCGGCTCGGCGTGCCCTTCGACGACGTCGAGGTGCTGCACGGCGACACCCAGATCGCCCACAAGGGCCTGGACACCTACGGCTCGCGCTCGCTGGTCGTCGGGGGCGAGGCGTTGGTCAAGGCCACCGACCGGGTGCTGGAGAAGGCCAAGCCGCTCGCGGCCCACCTGCTCGAGGCCTCCGCCGACGACCTCGAGTACGTCGCCGGCTCGTTCCAGGTCAAGGGCACCGACCAGGGCGTCAGCATCCAGGAGCTGGCCTCGGCCACCTTCGCGGCCCACAACCTGCCCGACGGGATGGAGCCGACCCTCGACTCCGAGGCGACGTACGACCCCATCAACTTCAACTACCCGCACGGGACCCACTTCTGCGTGATGGAGGTCGACACCGAGACCGGCCAGCTGAAGATGCGCAAGTACGTCTGCGTCGACGACATCGGCAACATCATCAATCCGCTGATCGTCGCCGGCCAGGTGCACGGCGGACTGGTGCAGGGCATCGCGCAGGCCCTGTGGGAGGAGGCGGTGTACGACGACGCCGGGACGCTGGTGTCCGGCTCGTTCGTCGACTACCTGCTGCCGACCGCGGCCGACACGATCAGCTTCGACATCGAGCACACGACGACGCCGTCGCTGACCAACACCCTCGGCACGAAGGGGGTCGGCGAGGCCGGCACCATCGCCTCGACACCGGCCGTGGTCAACGCGGTGATCGACGCCGTGCGCCACCTGGGGGTCAAGGACATCCAGATGCCCTGCACGCCCGAGCGGGTCTACAAGGCCATCACCGGAGCAGGCACCGGTGGCGACGCCACCGAGGGCGCCGCGATGCCTCACTTCGATACCGCCGAACCCGGCACCGACAGCACCGAAGGAGCAGGCGCATGATCGCCACCCCATTCACATCCTCACTTCGCTCCGGTTCGAACGGGGGCCCCGCATGATCCCCGCAGCGTTCGACTACCTCGCCCCCACCTCGGTCGAGGACGCGCTCGCGGCCCTGGCCCAGCACGGCGACGAGGCGAAGATCATCGCCGGCGGGCAGAGCCTGCTACCGGTGCTGCGAATGCGTCTCAACGCCCCCGAGATGATCATCGACCTCGGCAAGATCGACGCGCTGCGCGGCGTGCGTGACGACGGCGACGCGATCGTGATCGGTGCGATGACGCCGCACTCGGTCGTCGGCTCCGACCCGCTCGTCGCCGAGCACGCGGCGCTGATCACCAAGGCGGTCGAGCACCTCGCCGACGTCCAGATCCGACACCGCGGCACCTTCGGCGGCGCGCTCGCTCACGCCGACCCCGCCGGCGACCTGGGGGCCCCGGCCCTCGCGCTGGGCGCCGAGTTCGTGATCGCGGGCTCGGGCGGCACCCGGACCGTGGCGGCCGACGACTTCTTCGTCGACCTCTTCGAGACCGCCATCGGCGAGGACGAGATCCTCACCGAGGTGCGCGTCCCGAAGCACACCGGGTGGGGGGCCTGTTACGAGAAGTTCGTCCGCGTCGCCCACCAGTGGCCGATCGTCGCGGTGGCCGCCGCCGTGAAGGCCGAGGGCGGCACGATCACCGAGGCGCGGATCGGGCTCACCAACATGGGCAACACGCCGCTGCGGGCCCGGGCCGTCGAGGACGCCCTCGCCGGCCAGCCCGCCACCGAGGACGCCGTCCGCGCGGCAGCGGCGCACGCCGCCGACGGGGCCAACCCGCCCTCGGACCTCAACGGCGACGCCGACTACCGGCGCCACCTGGCCACCGTGCTGACCCGTCGCGCCGTGCTCGCGGCCGCGGGCGGCTGAGGCCCGTGGACCTCAGTCACCGCTTCACCGTCCCGACCTCGGTCGCCGAGACCTGGGAGCACTTCAACGACATCGCCTCGGTCGCGGAGTGCTTTCCGGGGGCTACCGTCTCCGGGGTCGAGGGTGACACCTTCCAGGGCTCCTGCAAGGTCAAGCTCGGCCCCATCGCGCTGGTCTACAACGGCTCCGGCACCTTCGTGGAGAAGGACGAGGCGGCCCACCGCTTCGTCGTCGACGCGAAGGGCAAGGACAAGCGCGGCAACGGGACGGCGGGCGCCAAGGTCGCGCTCTCGATGGCCGACTCCGCGACGGGGGGCACCGACGTCGAGGTGCTGACCGACCTCGCGATCACCGGCAAGCCGGCGCAGTTCGGGCGCGGGGTGATGCAGGACGTGTCCGACAAGCTGCTCGGGCAGTTCGTGGCCTGCCTCGAGCAGCGGCTCAGCGCCTCACCCGAGCCGGACGGGTCCGCCCAGGAGACCGCTCCGGGCGCGGACCCCGACGCCGGGCCGGCCTCGACCCCGACCGGTGCCGCCGCCTCGGGATCGCCCGCCGGACAGGGTGACCCGGACGCCGGGCCCTCCTCGGCCCCGGCGGCCGCGGCAGGGGGCACGGGTGGCGCGGGTGGCGAAGGCCCCGGCGCGACGGCGAACGGCGTAGCCGCGGGTCGGCACGCCGCTCCGCGGCCCCCGCGGCCCCCGCGGCTCCGCGCCCGGCTCCGCCCCAGGACGACGCGCTCGACCTGGGGGCGGCGGTGGTGCCGATCCTGCTCAAGACGTACGGCAAGCAGCTCGCCGGCGCGCTGGTCGCCCTGCTCGTCCTGCGGTGGCTGCTCGGGCGCCGCTGACGGGCGATACCTCTCCGGGTATGTAGTCCCTGACGAGATCGGGCCGGATCCGGCTGCTCGACCCCGATCTCGTCCGGGACTACGCCTCGGGGGTGGATCGTCCAGACCAGCGCCCCGGAGCCGGGCGCGGGCCCTACTCTGTGGCCATGGTCAAGCTGGTCGGCAGGCTCGTGGGGCTCGCGCTCGTCGTGGCCCTCGTCTTCGCCAACGTGCTCTTCTGGAACACCGGCGACGGCCAGGGGTCCTCGAGCGAAGAGACCACGATCACCGACTACACCGCCGACTTCGTGCTCGAGGCCGACGGCGACCTCGTGGTCCGGGAGACGCTGAGGGTCGACTTCCCGCTGTCGGGCAAGCGCGGGATCTTCCAGTTCTTCGACCGGGTCGACCCCACGGCGCCCGGCACCCGGCGGCGGCCGCAGGACGTGTCGGTCACCCGCGACGGGCGGCAGGAGACGTTCGAGATCCTGCGCGAGGACCACGGCCGCTACACCAACATCAAGATCGGTCAGGCCGACGTCCTCCTGGCGCCGGGCGAGCACATCTACGAGATCGCCTACACGATGCCCGATGCCCTCCAGCCCGGTGAGGGGGTCGACCAGGAGAGCCAGTTCTACTGGCAGCTCGTGCCCAGCGGCTGGCAGCAGGACATCGAGCGGGCCGAGCTGACCGTGCACCTGCCGACTGCGGCCCCGGACGACGTCCAGTGCGCGGTGGGCCTGGGGGCCACGTCCGGGTGCGAGCTCACCGGCGCCGGCACCGACACGCTCACGGTCACCACCGGACCGCTGCCCGACCACACCCCGGTCTCGCTGAAGACCGGCCTCGACGTGCCGACCCCGGAGGCCGACACCGACGTGCCGTGGCCGGGTCGCCTGGACCGCACCCTCGGCACCAGCCCGACCTGGCTGGGGCTGGTGCTGCTGCTGGCCCTCGGCGCGGGAGTGCTCGGGGCCCGGGCCGCCCGCCGCGCGTACGAGGCGGACCCCGCCTTCCCGCTGCTCTACGCCCCACCCGACGGAATCGGCCCGGCGCAGGCGCGCTACATCCTCACCGAGTCGCTCGACCAGGAGACGTTCGTCGCCACGCTCCTCCACGCGGCCGAGCGGGGCGCCATCACGCTGGACAAGACCGGCAGTGCGTGGACGATCACCGACGCGCAGGGCGCCGCGGGCTGGGCGGGTCTCGACGAGGCCACCCTCGGTGTCGCCCACCTCCTGGGCGGGCCCGGGACGACGTTCGTGGCCGCGCCGACCGACGTGACCGCGGGGGAGCGGCTGAAGAAGGAGATCGCGACCTTCGAGGAGACCACCAAGACCTGGGCCACCCGCGAGGGACTGCTGGTCTCCTCGGGGTTGGGCGGGCTCGGGGGCGGACTGGTGCTGCTGGCCTGGATCGCGGTCCTGGGGATCGCGATCTTCAACCCGCTCTCGATGACCAGCCTGGCGCTGGTGCCGGCCGCCTTCGCGCTCACCGCGGGGTCGCTCGTCCGCACCGGCTCGGGCACCAAGCGGACCCGGACCGGGCGCGACCTGTGGTCACGCGTCGGCGGCTTCAAGCGGATCCTGGCGACCGACTCCGCCCAGGACCGCTTCGACTTCTCCGGGCGCGAAGAGCTCTACACCGCCTACATCCCCTGGGCCGTGGCCTTCGGCTGCGCGGACCAGTGGGCGGCGAAGTACCGCACCGAGATGGGCCGCGAGCCCCCGACGCCCCACTACCTCGGCGCGGGGTACGCCGGCGCGGCGATCGGCTCGTCGGTCGGGTCGATGGTCGACGACTTCGACTCCACCGTCAGCAGCGCGATCTCCTCCTACCAGGCCACCCAGAGCTCGTCGTCCTCCGGCGGCGGGGGCGGAGGCTTCTCCGGCGGAGGAGGCGGCGGTGGGGGAGGCGGCGGGTCCTGGTGACCTGACGCGCCCGCGCCGCCAAGATGGACCTGCTCGACCGGACCCGACCGGGCCCGCTGGACCGAGAGAAGGAACAAGATGCTGATCGCGATCATCCTGATCGTGCTGGTGGTGCTCCTCGTGGGCTTCGTCATCACCGGCTTCAACAAGCTGCGCACCACCGACATCGGTGCCGAGGAGGCGCTGGGCGGCATCGACGTCCAGCTCACCCGGCGGGCCGACCTGATCCCCAACCTGGTCGAGACCGTCAAGGGGTACGCCACGCACGAGAAGGGCGTCTTCGAGGAGGTCACCCGGGCCCGGACCGGGGTGGCCGCGGCGGCCGCGGGCAACGACGTACCGGCCAAGGCGGCGGCCGACGCGGCGCTGCAGCAGGCGCTGGTGCGGGTCAACGCCGTGGCCGAGGCCTACCCGGACCTCAAGGCCAACACCAACTTCCTCGAGCTGCAGAAGCAGCTGGCCGAGACCGAGGACCAGCTCTCCTTCGCCCGCACCTACTACAACGACGCCGTGGCGACCCTCAACAAGCTGGTGGTCACGATCCCGTGGATGTTCCTGAGCGGCATGGCCGGGGTGTCGAAGCGGGAGTTCTACGAGGCGCCCGAGGGGCACGAGCACGTCCCGCAGGTCAGCTTCTGACCTGATCGTCCGGGTGGCGGCGGGTCTCTAGAACACCCCGAAGGGGCGGAACTGCACGGAGATGCGCGGGCCGGCGTGGGCGGTCTTGGGCACGGCGTGCTCCCAGGTGCGTTGGCAGCTGCCGCCCATGACCACCAGGTCGCCGTGGCCCATCTCGACCGAGATCGACTCGCCGCCGCCGCGCGGTCGCAGGTGGAGCCGCCGCGGGTCGCCGACCGAGACGATGGCGACCATCGTGTCGTGGGTGGAGCCGCGACCGAGGGTGTCGCCGTGCCAGGCCACGCTGTCGCGGCCGTCGCGGTAGTAGCAGCAGCCGGCCGTGCGGAACCGCTCGAGCAGCTCGGGCTGGTAGTGGTCGGACAGCGCCTCGCGGGCGCGCGTCAGCACCGGGTGGGGCAGAGGCTCGTCGATCATGTAGGTGTGCACCAGCCGAGGTACGTCGACCACCCGGTCGTACATCTGACGCCGCTCGGTGCGCCAGGGCACCTCGGCGACCAGCGTGGCGAAGACGTCGTCGGCCTCGGGCAGCCAGGTGCGCGCGACGTCGATCCACGCGCCGTCGCCCAGCTCACGGCGCCGGAGCCCGTCGAGCTCGAGGCCGGAGTCGGCGGGGGCCTCGAAAAGAGTGCTCTGGAAGTCCACACCACGATGCTACGACACGGTCGAACACCTGTTCGATCCTCGCACGGCGTGTCGTCAGTCGAGGGTGCGCTGGATCTGGGCGATCGTGTCGTCGGCCAGCCGCTCGAGCCGACCCCGGAACGCCGGTGCCACCAGTCGCGCGAAGCGGCCGAAGTCGAAGTCCGCCTGGTAGTGGATGCGGGTGCCCTCCGCGTCCGGGACGAAGGTCAGGGTGTCGGTCGCGGTCGCCGAGTCGTTGCGGCCGCGGAACTGCACCTGCAGCGGGCGGTCGTGGACCAGGGTCTCGTAGGCCATCTCGACCCGACGGCCGAGGAAGTCCGAGACGTTGACGTACTGGGTGCCGACGCCGCCGTCGCCCGTCGTACGCCGGGTCTCGACGGTGCCGGGATCCCACTCGTTGCTGTGGGTGAAGTCAGCCAGGTAGTCGAAGGTCTCCTCGAGCGGACGGCCGACCGTGAAGGTGCGCTCGAGGTGCATGGCCGGTCGGTACCCAGCCGCGCCACGAGGATGCCGGAGGGGGCATGCCGGCAGCGAGACCTCTCGGGTGGTGTGACCCGGGGTATCGCCAATCCTCTGACGGCGGGCGAGGCAGGGCCTAGCCTGGGCGCGTGGACGAGACGGTGCTCATGGACGGACGTGCGTTGAAGCACGTGCAGGTCCGCGAGTACGTCCGCGCGCTGGTCGCCGGTCTCGCACCCGGGCTGCCCGCGCCCTCCGAGCGCGACCTGGTCCACCGCTTCGGCGTCGCCCGGATGACCGTGCGCCAAGCGCTGGACGCACTGGTGGCCGAGGGCCTGCTGGAGCGGATCCCCGGCCGGGGCACGTTCGTCGCGCGCCCGCGACCGGTCACCACCACGATCACCGGCTACTGCGAGGAGATGAAGCGACGTGGGCTCCTGCCCGAGTCGCAGACCCTGCTCGCCCGTCGCGAGCAGGCCGGCCCCGGCGTGGCCCGGGCCCTCAACCTCAGCGAGGGCGACGCGGTCATCCACTGGCGCCGGCTGCGCCGCGGCGACGGCTCGCCGGTGTGCGTCGAGGACGCCTACCTCAACGAGGTGCTGATCCCCGGCTTCCTGCAGAGCGGCATGCCCACCAGCCTGTACGACGAGCTCGCCCAACGGGGGCTGCGGCCGACCTGGGCGGAGGACTCCATCACCGCCGACCGGGCCACCGCGGAGGAGGCCGAGCTGCTCGAGATCTGCGTCGGCGACGTCGTGCTGCGCCACTCGCGGCGCGCGCTCGCCGGTGAGAAGACGATCGAGGTCTCGCGCAGCGTCTACCGCGCCGACCGCTACACGATGTGGATCCAGCTCGGCGGGTCCTGACCGCCCGGTCCTGACCGCCCGTGCCTGACCGCTCAGACCCGGGCGAGGTAGCCCAGCGCCGCCGCGACCGCGCCGGTCTCCTCGCACACCCAGATCGGGTCGGGGCCACCGAGGTCGGGCTGGATGTAGAGCGAGTGGACCGGACCCTCGTCGCAGGCCAGGCACATCGGCCACCGGGCGGTCGACTCGAAGAGCGCGTCCTGCACGTCCTGGGCGACCAGCCCGGCGACGTACACGTGTCCGTCGGGCCACTGCTCGGCCCACCACTGACGCGAGGCGCAGGCGTCCTCGAGGGCCGACACCGCGCGGGCCGTGGCCTGGTGGCGGGCCTGCAGGTCGGCCAGCACGCGGGCGCGCGCCGACAGGACCAGGTCGTCCAGACGATCATCCACAGGTCCATTGTGCGCGGTCGGCAAGGCGAGGGGCCGGCATCCCGGGCGACGGGCCCGGATCCGCCTAGGCTGGGGGCATGAGCGAGCCGTTGCTCGAGGTCACCGTGCTGCACGCGCGCGACGTGCCCGGGTGCGTGGAGGGCGGGGCCGACCGCCTGGCCCTGATCGTGCCCGACGAGATCGTCGAGCCCGGCCAGCCGGTCATCGGCACCTCGCCCGACGTCGCGTCCGCCTCCGCGGTGATCCGCTCCAGCGACCTGCCGGTGCGGGTGGTGCTGCGGCTGGGCGACTCCTTCACGACCACCGGCGGTGAGTTCGTCCGGCTGGTCGGGCTGGCCCAGGAGTACGTCGCGCTGGGGGCCGAGGGCGTCGCCTTCGGGTTCCTCGACGCCGACCTCGAGATCGACGTCGAGACCTGCTCCGCGCTGGCCGCGGCGCTGCCGGGAGTCCCGTGGACCTTCCACCGGGCCCTGGACCACTCGCTCGACCAGGCGAGGTCCTGGCGCCGGCTCGTCGGGCTGCCCGGCCTCACCTCCGTGTGCACGGCCGGCTCGCCGCAGGGCCTGGCCCACGGTCTCGACGACCTGCTGTCGCTCGTCGGCACCTCGCCCGAGATCGCCGCCCTGACCATGGCCGGGGGCGGGGTGCTGCCCGAGCACGTGCCGTGGCTGGTCCGCGCCGGGGTCCGTCAGGTCCGGGTCGGACGGCAGGTGCGACCCGGCGCGACCTACCGCTCCTACGTCGACGCCGCGTTCGTCCGCTCGTGGCGGCTGGTGCTCGACGACGCCGCCACCCGCGTCCGGCCCGCATGACGATCCTCATCGACCCGCCCAACGCGGCGGGCCACGGCCGGCTGTGGTCGCACGTGGCCAGCGACGCGTCGTACGACGAGCTGCACGCGTTCGCCCGCGGGCTCGGCATCCCCGAGCGTGGGTTCGACCGCGACCACTACGACGTCCCGGCCGACTGGTACGACCAGGTCGTCGCCCTGGGCGCCGTCCCGGTGTCGTCGCGCGAGCTGGTGGCGCGGCTGCTGGCCGCGGGGCTGCGGCGCCGCAAGCAGCGCCCATAGCTCAGCCGAGCGGCCGAGGGTCAGCGGGCGGCCGAGGGTCAGCGGGGGGCGGCGTCGGCCGGCTCGGGCATGGCCGCGAGCTCGGCCCCCATGTTGGCGCGGGCCCGCTGCTCCCAGCGCTCGGCGGCGTACGGGGTGTGGAACAGGTGGGGCTTGACCAGCAGGTCGCGCAGGACGACGGCACGGCCGGCGGTGAAGACGTCGTCGTCGAGGTGGGCGTACTCGCGGCGCACCGAGACGACGTACTGGGCGTAGCGGTCAGGGTCGGCGGCCAGGATGCCGAGGTCGGCGTCGGAGAGGGCGCAGCCGTTGGCGTCGTCGTCGGCGGGTCGGTGGGTCTCGGTGAGGCGCACCAGCCGGACGGTCTCGGCGGCCACCTGGTCGTCGACCAGGCCGCTGAGGGCCTGCTCGGCCCAGACCGCAGAGCGTTCCTCGGCGTCGCGCTCGCCGTCGTAGACCGCGTCGTGGAACCACGCCGCCAGCAGGACCGGGGTGGCGTCGTAGGGGGTGCCGTGCTCGGCGAGCTCACCGAGCCGGTCGAGCACCTCGGCCAGGTGACGGGTGTCGTGGTAGCCGCGCTCGGGGTCGGCGTAGGCAGCGACGACGTCGTCACGCAGGCCGTCGGCGTCCGGCAGCGGCCAGGCCGCGCGCAGGGCGGCCAGATCGGTCGGCGGCGGGGTGCTGGGCGGGCTGCTGGGCGGGCTGCTGGGCGGGGGTTCGTCCACGTCCTCCATCCAAACAGACACCGCCGTCAGGCGGAGCGGGCAGGGGCGCCGACCGACGTCGGTGGGGTCATGGCCCAGCGGATGGTCCGGGTCGCGGCGGCGCCGAGCGCGCGCACCACGGTGCGCTCGGAGATCGGGAGCCAGGGCAGGCGCAGCTGGCGACGGGTCCACCGCGGCATCAGGCCGACCGCGGCGGCGACCAGCACGCCGTACGGCGCCCGGGCGGCGAGCGGCAGCGGCGGCTTGACCAGCAGGTAGCGGACGGCCTCGCGGGCGTCGGGCGTGCCGCGCAGCTCGGGGCGGTACGCCGCCAGGGTGGCGGCGAGCTCGGCCTCGGTGGTCGGCGGGTCGAGGACCCCGAGGCGACGCGCGACCTCGGCGGTCTGGGCGACGTACTCGTCGCGCTCGGCCTGGTCGAGCGGCTGGGCGCCGTAGACCTGGTGGGCGGTCAGGAAGCTGTCGATCTCGGCCACGTGCACCCAGGCCAGCAGGTGCGGGTCGGAGGCGACGTACGGCGTCCCGTCGGGCATGGTGCCGGTGACCCGGTCGTGGATGGAGCGGACCACGTCGACGGACTGCTGCGCGTCGTCGGCGGTGCCGAAGGTGGTGACGGCCAGGAAGCGGCTGGTGCGGGCCAGGCGGCCCCACATGTCGCCGCGGAAGCCGGAGTGCTCCGAGACCGCCCGCATCGCCACCGGGTGCAGCGTCTGCAGCAGCAGCGCGCGGATCCCGCCGACGAACATCGAGGCGTCGCCGTGCACCCGGACGATCGGGCTGCCCGGCTCGAACCAGCGCGGCCCCTCGGTGTCGTGGATGCGTTCCCGGTGCCGCACCCCGTCGGGGCCGGCCACGCGCAGGAAGATCGCCGACCCGAGCCGGTCACGGAGCGCAGGTCCAGGGGGCATGCGCTCCATGGTGCCGGGGGGATCCAACCTGCGCGGGGGCCGTGACCGTTCAATTGCTGGCTGGTGGCCCCTGCCGCAGGCAAAAACAGGGCCGCACGCGAACAATTGAACGACTACGGCCCTCTCAGGCGAGCGCGAGGAAGAGCTTCTCCATCTTCTTCACGTCGACGCCGTCGAGGCCGTCGCCGTCGAGGAGGCAGGTCTGCAGCCCGGTCGCGACGATGGCGTAGCCGCTGCGGCTGAGGGCCTTGTTGACCGCCGCGAGCTGGGTGAGCACCGACTCGCAGTCGGAGCCCTCCTCCATCATCCGGATGACCGAGGCGAGGTGGCCGTGGGCGCGCTTCATCCGCAGGATGATCGCTTTGATGTCGTCGGGCTCGAGGTCCATGGGACTTGTCTCTCCGGCCCCTGGGGGCCTGTGGTGGTGTCGGTGTTGCGGGGTGGGTGGAGCGGCCCGGCTCAGGCCAGGGCGTCCAGCATCGCCGTGAGCCGCTGCTGGGCGTCGGCGACGATGGTGTCCAGCGCCTCGCGGCCCGGACCGTCGGCACCGTCGGACAGCTGGACCATGGCCTGCGGGTCGAAGGCCTCGACCACGCAGGTGGTGTCGTCGACGGAGCGCACGACGACGTTGCAGGGCAGCAGCGCCGCCAGCGACGGGTCGGCCGAGATGCCCTCGTAGGCCAGCTGCGGGCGGCAGGCCCCGAGGATGACCTGGGGCGGCACCGTGGCCCCGATCTTCTCGTGCAGGGTCGCGGCGAGGTCGATCTCGGTGAGGACGCCGAAGCCCTGCTCGGCCAGTCCCTCGCGGACGGCGGTGACGGCGTCGGCGTACGGCTTGGTGACGGTGGTGCTGAGCGTGTAGGTCATCTCGGTGTCCTCCCGTGGGTGGTCGTCACGAGTAGCCTACATCCCCCCTGGGGGTTTATCGAGCGAGCGGCGCTCACGCCTGCCAGGTGCGGACCCACAGGCAGTGCTCCGAGGCGCGCAGCTGCTCGAGCGAGCCGGGCGAGAGCGGATCGGTGGCGTCCGTGACGACGTACCCGACCTCATCCCGGGTCGAGAGGTGCTGCCCGATGACGTTGTCGCCCTGCTCGGCGAGCAGGGCGTTGACCCCGGCCAGCACGCCGGGCACGTTGTGGTGCAGGAAGCCGAGCCGGTGGCCCGAGGTGAGTGCCGGCGCGGCGACGGCCGGCAGGTTGACCACGAGCGCCGTGCTGCCCTCGAGCGCGTACGACGCCAGCTTGCCCGAGACGAACCAGCCGATCTCCTCCTGCGCCTCCTGGGTCGAGCCGCCGACGTGGGGGGTGAGGATGACGTTGTCGAGACCGCGCAGGATCGACTCGAACGCGTCGCCCTGCGCCTTGGGCTCCACCGGGAACACGTCGAGCGCGGCACCGGCGATGTGGCCGGAGAGCAGGCAGTCGCGCAGGGCGACGTCGTCGACGACCATCCCGCGGGAGGCGTTGATGAACAGCGAGCGCGGCTTCATCTGGGCGAGCTGCTCGGCGCCGAAGAGCCCGGCGTTGCCCGGCCGTCCGTCGATGTGCAGGCTGACCACGTCGGAGGTCGCCAGCAGCTCCTCGAGCGAGCGCATCCGGCGCGCGTTGCCGTGGGCCGGGCGGTCGGCGGTGTCGAAGAAGACCACCCGCATGCCGAGCGACTCGGCCAGGTTGGACAGCTGGGTGCCGATGTTGCCGTAGCCGACGATCCCGAGCGTGCGGCCGCGGACCTCGTGGCTGCCCTGGGCCGACTTGTCCCAGATGCCGTCGTGCATGCGCACGGTCTTCTCCGGCAGCCGGCGGGCCAGGGCGATGATCTCGCCGATCACCAGCTCGACGACGCTGCGCGTGTTGGAGTACGGCGCGTTGAAGACCGCGACGCCCCGCTCGGAGGCCGAGACGAGGTCGACCTGGTTGGTGCCGATGCAGAAGCACCCGATGGCCAGCAGGTCGGTGGCCGCGTCGAGCACCCGTGCGGTCACCTTGGTGTTGGAGCGGATGCCGATCATGCTCACGCCGGGCAGCGCGGCCACGAGCTCGTCCTCGCTCATCGAGCCGGCGCGCAGGTCGACCTCGAAGCCGCGGGCCTCGAGCTGCTCGACGGCAACGGGGTGGATGTTCTCCAGCAGCAGCACCTTCACCGCACCAGCCTAGGAGCCGCGCGGCTTCGCCGACGAACCGACGTACGACGGTGGACAGCGGTAGCGTCGGGCGGTGACCGAGCAGGAGCCCGACGACGCCGCGGCGGCGCCTGCCCCGCCCCCCGGGCCCGTGGCTGCGCCGCTCTGGACGCCGGCCTTCGTCCTGCTCGGACTGGCCGACCTGGCCTACTTCACCGCCATCGGGGTGGCGATCCTGGCGCTGCCGATCTACGTGACCGGCCCGGTCGGCTCCGACGAGGCGGGGGCCGGGCTGGCGTTCGGGGCCTTCGGGATCACCGCCCTGGTCTGCCGTCCGTTCGCCGGTCGGCTCTCCGACCAGTGGGGGCGTCGTCCGTTGCTGGTCTTCGGCGCGCTGGTGTGTGCGGTGGGGATGGCGTTGATGCCGTACGCCGAGTCGTTGGCGCTGGTGGTCGGCCTCCGGTTGCTGCAGGGCGTGGCCGAGGCGGCGTTCTTCGTGGCCAGCTTCGCGCTGCTGGCGGACCTGGCGCCGCCGTCACGCACCGGTGAGGCCTTCAGCTACAACTCGCTCGGCCTCTACCTCGGCATCGCGTTCGGACCGCCGATCGGCGAGGTGCTGATCGCGTGGGGCGGCCTCGAGCGGGCCTGGTACGGCGCCACTGCGCTCGCCGTCCTCGCTGCCGTCCTGGTGCTGGGCCTGCGCGAGCCCGAGCACGCCGAGGACGACGGCGAGGGGCACGGGCGCCTGATCCACCGACCGGGCATCCCGGCGTCCTTGGGCTTCTTCGCCTCGCTGGCCGCGGTCAGCGGCTTCCTGGCCTTCGCGGCCCTGCACGCCGAACGGATCGGGGTGAGCAATCCCAGCCTCGCGCTGCTCGTCTACGGCCTGGTCGTCGTGGTGTGCCGGATCGCCTTCGCGCGGGTGCCGGACCGGCTGCCGTCCCTGCCGCTCGGGGCGGCCTCGCTGCTGGCGATCGCGGCCGGCCTGGTGGTGATCGCGCTGTGGCAGCAGCCGGCGGGGCTGCTGGTGGGCGTGGTCGTGATGGGGGTCGGGGTCTCGTTCTCGACCCCGGCGTTCTTCGCCGCGATCTTCGCCACAGCCCGCCCGAGCGAGCGCGGCGCCGCCTCCGGCACGGCCAGCGCCTTCATCGACCTCGGCCTCGGCTTCGGGCCGATCCTGCTGGGCCTGGTCGCCCGCTCCGGCGGCATCCCGTCGGCGTTCGCGGTGGGCGCCGCGATGGCGCTGCTCGGTGCGGGCTGGACGATGCTGCTGGTCCGGCGGGTGGGCGCTGGCGCTGCAATTGCTGGCAAACGGCCCTGAAATCGGCCCGCAGCAGGGCCATCCAGCGACAATTGAACGATCAGGGCCCGGCGCCGCCCGGTTTCGCCCGATGGGGCATCGGGCAGGTCTGGCGCCGCGTCAGCAGCCGCGGCGCAGGTCGGCCGCCGCGCAGGACGCGTAGTCCCAGCGGCCGGAGCCGAACGCGTCCGCGGTCGCGTCGGCGTAGACCTCGAGGCGGCCCTCGGGGGTGACGCGGTACCAGCTGCTGACGGGGTCGCCCTCGGTGGTGAGCTGGTCGACCTGGAGCTCGGCCCCCTCGCCGGTGTCGCGGGCCTTCTCGAGGCAGTCGTAGCCCGTCTGCTCCGCGACGGTGAGCTCGGACGGCCGCGGTCCGGTGTCCACCACCCCGCAGGAGGCGAGTGTGGGGCGCCCGTTCCACCGCCCGTGGACCATGTTCAGGCCTGACGGCGCGACGAGGTCGGCGAGGTCGGACGCCAGCGTGACCGGGCCGTCGAGCGGGTGCAGCCAGATGCCGCGAGCGGGCTCACCGTCGACGGTGACCAGCACCTCGGCGTCGGTGCCGAGGGCCCCGTTCACCGTCCAGACCAGCTGCTGGGTGACCAGCCGCCCGTCGGGCGGGTCCGTCAGGTCGGAGAGCGGGTTGGGGTCCCACACGTCCGCGGTCAGGTCGACGGTGACCAGCCCGTCGGCGTACGTGACGGATTCGACGTCGGTGACCGGGTCGGGACCCTCGGTGCGGAGGGCGAAGCCGTTGACCTGGTTGTCGGTCGAGGGGGTGCGCAGCAGCGCGCGGACGGCGTCCAGCCCGGGGTCGCCGGTGTCAGGGACCCCGGTGTACCGCGGAACCAGGCGCCCGCGCTGGATGACGTAGACCATGGCCGAGATCTGGGCGGGGGCCGCCGCTGAGGGTTCCTGGGTGCCACGGTCGGGAGCGCCCCGCCCGAGCACAGCGACGCCGCCCACGGCGACCGCGGCGGTCACGGCCACGGCGCCGACCACGGCGGTGCGGGTACGCCGCACCCGTCGGCGGCCGGCTCGCAGCAGGGCCTGGGTGGGGGCCGGCCCGACGGCGGCGTCGGTGACCAGCCCGTCGAGCAGGCCGGTGGTCTCGTGGTGGCTCATCTCGCTCGCTCCTCGGAGGTGCTCTGCGACTCGGTCAGGTGGGGATCGACCCCGAGCTGGGCCAGACCCCGCGAGAGTCGGCTCTTCACGGTGCCCGGGCGGATACCGAGCGCCTCGGCGATCTCGGCCTCGCCGAGCCCGGCCCAGTAGCGCAGCACCACCGCCACGCGGTTGGCCTCGCTCAGGCCGCCGAGCGCGCGGCGTACCGCGTCTGTCGTCTCGACCGCCTCGGTGTAGTCGCCGCCGGCGTCGGCGTCGGTCGAGGAACGTTCCGGCAGGTGCTCGGTGGGGTGCTCGCCCCACCAGCGCCGCCGGCGGCTGTCGTGACGGCAGTTGACGAGCGCCCGGTAGACGTAGGCGTCGCGGTTGTCGGCGCGGGTCACCCGCCCCCAGCGCGTGTAGCAGCGCAGCAGCGTGGTCTGCACAAGGTCCTCGGCCTCGGGCAGCGAGCACCCCAGGAGCAGCGCTGAGCGGACGAGCTGACCCCAGCGCGCGTCGACGTACGCCGCGAAGTCCTCGTCCCTGTCCATGCTCGCCCCTGCCTCGCCGGGTTGCCCTCACCCACTGTGACGGGTCGGCACGGCGCGAGGGTTCCACCGGCGCGGCGTCCGGCGGGTCGACCGATGGGTGGCGTCAGCGCTGCAATTGTCGGCCAAGGGCCCTGGAATCGGCCGCCTGCAGGGCCATCCGGCGACAATTGAACGATCAGGGCCCCCACGCGACCGGGCGCGGACGAGCGGGTCAGGCGGTGAGGCCGGGGAGGTCCTCGGCGTCGACGATGCGGTAGGCGTAGCCCTGCTCGGCGAGGAAGCGCTGGCGGTTCTGGGCGAAGTCGGCGTCGACCGTGTCGCGGGAGACGACGGTGTAGAAGTGGGCGGACTTGCCGTCGCTCTTCGGGCGCAGCAGCCGGCCCAGGCGCTGAGCCTCCTCCTGGCGCGAGCCGAACGACCCCGAGATCTGGATGGCGACCTCGGCCGAGGGCAGGTCGATCGAGAAGTTCGCGACCTTGCTCACCACGAGCAGCCCGACCTCGCCGGTGCGGAAGGCCTCGAAGAGCCGCTGGCGCTCCTTCACCGGGGTGTCGCCCTTGATCAGCGGCGCGTCGAGCACGGCGGCGATCTCGTCGAGCTGGTCGATGTACTGGCCGATCACCAGCGTGGGCCGGTCGGGGTGGGCTGCGACGAGGTCCTTGACCACCTCGACCTTGCGCTGCGTGCACGAGGCCAGCCGGTAGCGCTCCTCCGGCTCGGCGGTCGCGTAGACCAGCCGCTCGTCGGTGGGCAGCGTGACGCGCACCTCGACGCAGTCGGCGGGGGCGATCCAGCCCTGCGACTCGATGTCCTTCCACGGCGCGTCGTACCGCTTGGGGCCGATCAACGAGAACACGTCGCCCTCGCGCCCGTCCTCGCGCACGAGCGTGGCGGTCAGCCCGATCCGCCTGCGGGCCTGGAGGTTGGCGGTCATCCGGAAGATCGGCGCCGGCAGCAGGTGCACCTCGTCGTAGACGACCAGGCCCCAGTCGCGGGCGTCGAGCAGCTCGAGGTGGGTGTAGACACCTTTCCGCTTGGTCGTCAGCACCTGGTACGTCGCGATCGTGACGGGCCGGACCTCCTTGACCGAGCCGGAGTACTCGCCGATCTCGTCCTCGGTGAGCGACGTACGCCGGATCAGCTCGTCCTTCCACTGCCGGGCGCTCACGGTGTTGGTGACCAGGATCAGCGTGGTCGCCTGGGCGTGGGCCATCGCGGCCGCGCCGACCAGCGTCTTGCCGGCGCCGCAGGGCAGCACCACGACCCCCGAGCCGCCGTGCCAGAACGAGTCGGCGGCGTCGCGCTGGTAGTCGCGCAGCTGCCACTCGGACTCGTCGAGGGCGATCGCGTGGGCCTCGCCGTCGACGTACCCGGCGTAGTCCTCGGCCGGCCAGCCCAGCTTGAGCAGCGCCTGCTTGAGGTTGCCGCGCTCGGAGGCGTGCACGACCACGGTGTCGTCGTCGAGCCGCGCGCCGACCATGCCGGCGACCTTCTTGGCCTTCAGCACCTCCTCGAGCACGGGCCGGTCGTTGCTGGCCAGCACCAGCCCGTGGGTGGGGTGCTTCTCCAGCCGCAGCCGGCCGTAGCGGGCCATCGTCTCGGCGACGTCGACCAGCAGCGAGTGCGGGACGGCGTACCGGCTGTAGCTCAGCAGCGTGTCGACGACCTGCTCGGCGTCGTGGCCGGCGGCGCGGGCGTTCCACAGGCCCAGGGGCGTGAGCCGGTAGGTGTGCACGTGCTCGGGGCTGCGCTCGAGCTCGGCGAACGGCGCGATCGCCTTGCGGCAGTCCTGCGCCTGCTCGTGGTCGATCTCGAGCAGCAGGGTCTTGTCCGACTGGACGATGAGAGGGCCGTCATGCACCGTGCGAGTTTACGGAGGCGCCGGTGACCGGGTCGGCCGGGTGGCGGTGGGGTCTCGTGACCCGCCGCTCAGGCGGAGGCGGCCTCGGCGCGGCGGCGGGCCCGGTGGGCGGCGACGTTGGCGCGCGAGGAGCAGCGCTCGGAGCAGTAGCGGCGGGTGTGGTTGGGCGAGGTGTCGACGTAGACGTCGTCGCAGCGCTCGGCCGAGCAGACCCCGAGCCGGGTCGGGCCGAGGTCGCAGACCAGGGTGGCCAGGCCGAGCAGGGCCTCGCCGAGCAGGAGGTCGGCGACACTGGCCGACTTCGTGGCCACGTGCAGGTGCAGGTCGCCCGGCACGTGGTCGGAGATCCGCGGGGTGATCGGGTGGCGCACCATCAGCGCGTTGAGCCCGCCCACGACCGCGCCGACGTCGGCCTGGTCGGAGGCCCCGAAGACCGGCCGGAGCTCGCGCTGGAAGCGCCGCAGCTGGGTGAGGTCGCGCTCGGTGCAGTGCTCGTGCAGCCAGTCGCGGCCCTCGAGGTGGGTGACCAGCGCGGCGACGTCGACCAGGTCGGTGTTGAGCAGCCCGGCGGCGCGCTCGGCGTACCTGACGAAGTCCACCCCGTCAGTCTAGGTCGCCGGGTCCAGCGGTCGGACGGTCGTGATCCGGTGCACCGCGAAGGTCCGGGTGTCGTCGGAGCGGTGGTCGTGGGCGGTGAGCTGTCCGCCCTCCACCGCCAGCGGGTCCACGATCCGGTCGCTGGCGGTGCCGTGGTTGTCGACGTAGCCGATCAGCACGCTCGCGCCGGCCTCCACGGCCTCGCGCAGCGCCACCAGGGAGCCGGAGGGGGTCAGCGTCGGGGCAGAGGCGGGGCGCTCGGCGGCCACGCGGTCGCCGGAGCGGATGGCCGTGACGACCGAGGCGACCCGGGCGGTCTCGCGCGCCTGCGCCGGGGCGGTACGTCGCTCGCGCGGGGCCCGCGCCCGCAGCAGGTCGGGGCGGGTCACCCGCACCGTCCCGTCGGCCGCCTCCACCACCGGGGCGGCGCCGAGGTCGCGCAGCCGCGGCAGCAGCACGTCGAGCGGGGTGTCGCTGATCAGCACGGTCGGCGCGATCCGCCGCAGCCCCAGCGCGCTGGCCGCGGGGTGGTGCAGCAGCTCGGAGAGCGCGCCCTCGTCGTCGGCGCGCAGGAAGGCCTCCGCGTGACCGACCCGGATCGTGCCGAAGGTGCGCACCGTGTCGTCGACGAGGTAGGTCAACGGCTGCGGGACCGGCGTGCGCGAGACCGTGCCGAGGAACTCGTGGATCTCGACCGCCGACCAGCCGACGTCGAGCGCGCGCCGTACGGAGCCCGGGGTGAACCGGTAGGTGGTGGCCCCGCCGCGGGACTCCACGTCGGCCAGCAGCTGCAGCCGCCGGGCCAGCTCGGTCTCGAGCGGTCCGGGAGCCACCGCCGTCAGGTCGGCCTGGATCAGCACGTGGTCGACGGGATCGGGCAGCAGCCGGTCGAGCTCGGGGACGGGGTCCTCGCCCGCCAGCCACCGTCGTGAGTACGTCGTCAGCCCGGCCAGCCCGGTGACGCCCAGCAGCGCCGCCTCGTCGACCGCCCACCCGACCTGCTCGGCGCGGGTCGAGGGACGGCGGGGGCGCTCCCACGCGATCCGCGCGACGAGCGAGGGCAGGCCGGTGCCGGCCGCCGGAACCTCACCGGGCGCCAGCAGCGTCAGGGTCTCCAGCGCCATGGCCCGGGCCTCGACGACCGTGCGGGCGGCGAGCTCGGGGGCCAGCGCGTTCCAGGTCTTGCCCGCGGCGTCACGGGTGCCGACCAGACCGGGCATCCGGGGGCTCTCGCGCCAGGCGGCCGCGAGGTCGGTCCACCGACGCGCGGTGGGGCGTGACAGCCAGGCGTCGTAGGTGTCGGTCGGGACCCACACCAGGTTGCCGTTGCTGTCGGCCCGCGAGGCCAGCAGCCCCGCGGCGTGCGCCACCTCGACCAGCAGCGCCGCGGTGCTCTCGTCGACGTGCAGGTGGGTGGCGGTCGCGCGGAGGTCGCGCACGCCGAGCCCGCCGCTGCGCAGGGCGCCCGGGGGCGAGGTGCCCCAGTGGTCGAGCAGCAGCTCGACCCGACGTACGGCCTCGAAGGCGGCGCCGGCGCCGGCCCGGTCGACCAGCGACTGGGCGCGCTCGGCGGTGACCAGGGCGGGCGCGAGGTCGACGGGCTCGCGGGTCGTCCGCCCGCCGCGCAGCGCCAGCCCCACCTCACCCGGGAGCACGACGAGCCCGCCCCCGCGCGGCACCAGCAGCCGCCGCGACAGCAGCTCCTCGGCGGGGGTCTCGGCCTGCTCCGGGAGCAGCGTCTGCCGCGCCGCCCCGGCCTGCGCCTCGCCACCGGCCTCGTCGACGTGCTCCAGCAGGGCCCGGGCGGCGGGGGAGAGCTCGGCCAGCAGCTCGCGCACCCGGGGCCCCGGCAGCGGCTCGGGACTCCGCGGTCGCAGCCCGCTGCGGTGGCCCCCCAGCGCCTCCGCCACCCCGCTCAGGGCCCGCAGCCCGCCGGTGGCCTCCCACACGAGACCGAGGTCGATGAGCCGCTCGATCGCGGCGTCGGTGTGGGCCCGCTCTGCGTGCACGAGCGTCCGCACCTCGGACGGGGACGTTTGGCCGGCGACGACAAGGGCATCTAGCACGAAGAGCTCGAGCTTCGTGAGAATGTCGAGCGCACGCACCACCGAGGTGCGCAACGAGGCGCGTGACGCCAGTTGACCGAAGTCATGGGGGGCAGGATTGGCCAGGTCGGGACGCTCGTGGAGCAGGCGCGACAGACGTTCGTCCGACCAGCCGCGCAGCTGGTCGGCCAGAGATCGGTTGCCCCGTGGCCGCGCCATCCGGCCCACGCTACCGAGGGCCGCCCCATGCCGATGACAGGAGTCGAGCTGCACCACGGCGCCGCCACCGACGTCGGCGTGGTGCGTGAGGTCAACGAGGACGGCTACCTCGCCGAGCCCCCGGTCTTCGTGGTCGCCGACGGCATGGGAGGTCACGACCGCGGCGACGTCGCGAGCCGGCTCGTGGTCGAGGAGTTCAGCCGCCTCGCCCATGCCGGCTACGACCCCACGCGCGGGCCGACGGTGATCGCCGAGACGCTGCAGCGCTGCCAGGCCGCGATCGCCGAGTACGACGCCGGGCAGCGGGCGGCCGGCGAGGAGGACTTCGCGGCCGGCACCACCGCGGTCGTGGCCCTGCTGATCGAGCAGGAGAGCGAGGCGAAGTGGCTGCTGGCCAACCTCGGCGACTCCCGCGCCTACCGGTTCACCGGCGGCGTGCTCGAGCAGATCAGCGTCGACCACAGCGTCGTCCAGGAGATGGTCGAGGCCGGGGTGATCACGGCCCGCGACGCCACGGTCCACCCCGAGCGCCACGTCATCACCCGGGCGCTCGGCGGGCGCGGCAGCGTCGAGGCCGACTACTTCGTGCTCCCCCTCTCGGGCGCCGAGCGACTCCTGCTGTGTTCCGACGGTGTCAACGGCATGCTCGACGACGACCGGATCGCCGAGATCCTGGCGGGGTCGGGCGACCCGCGCGACGCGGCCGACCAGCTGGTCGCGGCGGCCGTCGCGGCCGGCGGCCAGGACAACGCGACGGCCGTGGTCGTCGATGTGGTGGGATTGGCCGACGAGACGCCGTACGACTCCGAGCGCCAGCGCGTGTCTCTGGAGGCCAAGCTGGGAGCGTTGCCATGACCGACGATCCGACTGCGACCTGGTCCTACCGGATCGGCGCCTGGTTCGGGGTCTTCGGGCCGCGCACCACGCTGCTGCTGCCGGCCAGCGAGAAGGCCCGGGTCGTCGACCTGTGGGCGCTGGTCGACGACGGCGCCGCCTTCGGTGAGGTGCTCGACGGGCTGGTCGCCTCCGGGCTGAGCTCGCTGCCCGGCTTCGCGCTGATCGGCTCCGACGGACCCGCCACCACCGTGCTCCTGCGCGGCCCCGGCGTGCGGGCCGTGCTGGAGAGCGCGAGCGAGACGGTCGAGGTCAGCGGGGCGAGCGCCACCACGTGGAGCGAGCGTCGGGTCGACGACGTCACGAGCCTCACCGTCACCACCGACGACGCGGCCGACGAGGAGCCGGCACCCGACGAAGACTCGGCACCCGACGGCGAGCCCGGTGCCGGCCGCGACTTCGCCATCGACCGAGGGCTCGTGCGGGTGGCCCGGGTCGACCGACCCGAGCGGGCTGACTCCTCCGTCGTGGCGGCTCCGGACGCCGATGACGAGCACGAGGCCGAGCCGCCTCCTGCCCCGGAGGAGCCCTCGTCACCTGCGGAGGAGGCCTCGCCGCTGGACGACGAGCCCGACACCGCCGCCCAGGTCGCGCCGTACGCCGCCGCCGCCGAGCCCGCCGCCGAGCCCGCCGCCGAGCTGGAGACGGTGGCCTTCGACGCCCTCGCCGACCCGCCGACGTACCCGCCGACACCCCCGCCGCCGCCGACACCGCCGCCCCCGCCGCCCTGCCGCCGACCTCGCCGCCCCCCTCGGGCCCGCCGACGATCCCGCCACCGTCCGACTCGCCGCTGGACCCCGACCACGACGGGATGACCCAGGTCGGCACCGAGCCCAGCGAGCTCGCCCGGCAGCAACCCGGCATCCCGGGGCAGCCGCAGGCGCCGAGCGTCACCCGCCCGGTGGCCCGCCTGGTGATCTCCGACGGCGAGACCGTCGACGTCGACCGGGTGGTGCTGGTGGGTCGGGCTCCCGAGGCACGCCGGTTCGCCGCCGCCGACCAGCCGCGGCTGGTGACGGTGGCGAGCCCGCTCCACGAGATCTCCTCGACCCACGTCGAGGTGCGTCCCGGCTCGGGTGCCGACCACGGCAGCGCGGTGGTCACCGACATGGGGTCGACCAACGGCACCGTGCTCGTCCAGCCCGGCCTGGACCCCGAGGACCTCCAGCCCGGCGTCGCCGTGCAGCTGATCCCCGGGGCAGTCATCAACCTCGGCGACGGGGTCACCCTCCAGGTGACCCGGCCCTGAGCGGCACGAGCGCCGCTCCGCGCCCGACTGCCCACTGCTGATGACCCAGACCGCCTCCCGCGCCGCCCGCACCGAGCGGCTCGCCGCCGGCCTCGACCGCCGCTTCTACGCCTTCGTCCTCGACCGGCTGCTGGTCTGGGGCCTGTACGCCGTCGCCGGCTACGTCGCCTACCGCTCGTTCTTCTCCGCCGGTCGTCCGGCGGCCGGGGTGGGCGTGCTGGTCGGGGTGGTGGTGCTGGTGGGGCTGGCGCACGCGGCACTCCTCGGCCTGGTGGGCCTCTCACCCGGCAAGGCGGCGACGGGGCTGCGCGTGGTCGACCAGGCGACCGGCCGACCGATCGGCTTCGGGCGGGCCGTGCTGCGCACGTTGGTGCTGGGCGTGGCCGCCCTCCCGACGTTCACGCTGGGGGTGGCCAGCCTCGCCTGGACCGCGGTGACGGACCGCAGCGGCTTCCGCCGCGGGTGGCACGACCTCGTCACCGGGTCGGTCGTCGTCGACGTCCGTCCGGTCCCGGCCGCCGAGGTGCTCGAGGAGAGCCGGCCGCGCCAGGTCGTCAACCTGACCGCCATGCGCCTGCGGCCGGCCCCGGCCGTCCCGACGCCGACGGCCCCCGCCCCGCCGCCGCGCGCCCATCGGGCCGAGCCGGTGCTGCCCCGCCCGGCGCCACCCCCCGCACCGCCTGCGGCGCCTCCGCCCGCGCCGCCGACCGCCGCCGTGCCCCTACCGCCACACGCGCCCCCGTCCGCTCCGCCGTCCGCACCACCTTCCGCACCGCCCCTCGCCCCGCCGGCCACCCCACCCCAGGCCGCGCCCGCAGCCACGGGCTCGGGCTGGCGGGTCACCTTCGACACGGGCGAGAGCTTCACGGTCGAGGGCCTCGCGCTGGTCGGTCGCCGACCGGAGGGCCGACCCGGCGAGACCGTGCGCCACCTGGTGCCGCTGCGCTCGCGCGACATGTCGGTCTCGAAGACCCACGCCCAGTTCCAGGTCACCCCCGACGGGACGCTGGTGGTGATGGATCGCGGCTCGACCAACGGCTCGGTGCTGGTCCGTCAGGGGGTGGCCAAGGTGCTCTCGCCCGGGCGGGCCTCCACCCTGCTGGCCGGCGACCGGGTCCGCTTCGGCGACCGCGAGATGTCGGTCGAGCGCACCTGACCTCCGCGCCCCCGAGCGACGAGGTCCGGCCGGGCGCGCGTCGGCTCAGTCGGCGTCGGGCACGTCGTCGAAGACGTCGGGCCGGGCGATCCAGTCGGCGTGCTTGATCGGCCAGATCAGCGCGAAGACCTTGCCGACGACCAGGTCGGTCGGGACGAGCGCGTCGTCCTCCTCGCAGTCGCCCTGCGAGGGCCGGCACAGCCGTTGCGAGGAGTCGGCCGAGGCGTTGCGGTTGTCGCCCATCACGAAGAGCCGCCCCTCGGGGATCGGGCCCACGCTCCAGTCCTTGCGGCACTGGTTGACCATCGGGCCGTCGCACGGTCGGGACGGCGCGAGGAAGCCGTCGCCGTCGACGGCGTGGCCGTTGATCTCGAGTCGCCCGTCGTCGTCGCAGCAGACGATGGTGTCGCCCGCGACGCCGACGACCCGCTTCACCAGGTGGCCGCCGGTCGGGTAGAGGCCGATCGCGGCCATCGCCCGGGTGATCGGCGTGGTCGGGCCCGACGGGGTGCCGATCAGCCAGTCACCCGGATCCTCGAAGACCACCACGTCGCCGCGCCGGGGGTCGTTGCCGAACCAGTACGACACCTTCTGGACCAGGATCCGGTCGTTGACGACGAGGCCGGGTCGCATCGAGGACGACGGGATGTAGAAGGCCTGGACGAACAGCGTCTTGATGACCAGCGCCAGCACCATCGCGATGGTGAGCAGGGCGATCGTCTCGAGCCAGAGAGGCGCCTTGCGGCGGGCGGGGTCGGCCACGCGGCGACCCTACGCCAGCCGGCCCGGGCCGGTCGGTCGTGTCGCGGGTCAGGCGGTCGCGGAGGCGGAGGCGGTGGCGGGCTCCGCCAGCGCGAGGTCGACCGCCGCCTCGGCGTGCACCCGCATCGAGTCCAGGAGCGGCAGCGCCGCCTGGCTGCCCGCCATCAGCTGCTCGATCTCGGTGCAGCCGAGCACGACCGCCTCGGCGCCGTCGGCGGCCAGCCGCTCGATGATGGCGGCGTACGCCGTGCGCGAGGCGTCGACGACCCGGCCCTGCGTGAGCTCCTCGAAGATCACCCGGTCGACGAGGTCGCGGTCCTCGGCGCCGGGCACGGAGACCTCGAGCCCGGCCTGGGCCAGCCGGCCGACGTAGAAGTCCTCCTCCATCAGCCAGCGGGCGCCGAGCACGCCGAGTCGGGTCCAGCCGCGTTGCTGCGCCCGCGCCGCGACCGCGTCGGTGATCCGCAGCAGCGGCACGTCGAGGGCCGCCTCGACGTCGTCGGCCACGCGGTGCATCAGGTTGGAGCAGATCAGCACCACGTCGGCGCCGGCGTCCTGGCAGCGTCGACCGGCCTCGGCGAGCAGGCGACCCGCGCCGTCCCAGTCACCGCGGCACTGCTGGTCGCGCACGGTGGCGAAGTCCAGCGACTGGAGGGCGATCGAGGCGGAGGCGTGGCCGCCGCGACGGGTCTGGACGCTCTCGTTGATCACCCGGTAGTACTCGGCGGTGGAGTACCAGCTCAGGCCGCCGATGAGTCCGATCGTCTGCATGGGTCCCAGCCTGCGCCCTCGCGGGCTGCCAAGGAAGACCCCACCTCGTTCGTCGGGGCATAACCTGGGCTTATGACTGGTCCGCTCGATCCCCGTCGTCTGCTGATCTTCGCCGAGGTCGCGCGGTGCGGCTCGATCGGTGCGGCGGCCCGGGCCCTGGGCTGGTCGCAGCCCGCGGTGAGCCAGCACCTGCGCACCCTGGAGCGCCAGGCCGGTTGCGCGCTGCTGCTGCGGTCGCCGAGCGGCGTCACGCTCACCGAGCCCGGACGGGTGCTGCTCGCCCGGGCCGAGGCCGTCGCCGGACAGCTCCACATGGCCGACGAGGAGCTCGCCGGGCTGATGGACCTGCGTCGCGGCCGGGTCCGGCTGGCGGCGTACCCCTCGGCGGCGGCGACCCTGGTCCCGCGGGCCGTCGTCGGCCTGCGTCGGCGCCACCCCGGCGTCGACGTGGCGCTCACCGAGGCCGAGCCGCCCGAGGCCCTGGGCCTGGTGCAGCGCAGCGAGGTCGACCTCGCGGTCGTCTTCGGGTACGACGACGGCCCGGTCGCGGGCCCCGGCCTGACCTGGCGCCGGCTGGCCAGCGAGCCGGTCGACCTGGTCGTGCCGGCCGGCCACCGGCTGGCCCGGCGGCGGGGCCTGGCGGTGCGCGACCTCGCGGGCGAGCAGTGGATCGTGGGCTGCGAGCGCTGCCGCGCCCATGCACTCGGCCTGTGCGCGGCGGCGGGCTTCGAGCCCGACGTGCGGCACGCCACCGACGACTACGTCGTGGTGCAGAACCTCGTCGCGGTGGGGCTCGGCGTCGCGCTCCTCCCGCGCTCCGCGCTCGACGCCTTCCGCCACCCCGGGGTCGAGGTGCGCGCCAGCGCGGCCCTCGGCTCGCGCACGTTCGGGATCGTCCACCGCGACGGCGCCGAGCGGGTCCCGGCCACCGCGGCGATGCTGACCGAGCTCGGGAGGTGACCTACCCACCGGCAACCGGGACGGCGTACGTTCTGAGCCATGTCGCAGCCTGAGGAGTCCTACGCCGCCGGCGAGTCCACACCCGCCCTGCTGGAGGAGACGATCGGGGCCAGCCTCGAGCGCACCGTCGCCGAGCACGGCGACCGCGAGGCGATGGTCGAGGTGGCCAGCGGCCGCCGCTGGACCTGGGCCGAGCTCGACCGCGACGTCGACGCGCTGGCCCGCGGGCTGGTCGCCGCCGGGCTCGGGAAGGGCGACCGGGTCGGCATCTGGGCCCCCAACTGCGCCGAGTGGACCCTGGTCCAGTACGCCACCGCGAAGATCGGCGTGGTGCTGGTCAACGTCAACCCCGCCTACCGCACCCACGAGCTCGCCTACGCGATCAACCAGTCGGGGCTGCGGCTGCTCGTCACGGCGTCGAGCTTCAAGACCAGCGACTACGCCGCCATGGTCGAGCAGGTCCGCGGCGAGTGCCCCGGGCTGGAGCGCGTGGTCTTCCTCGACACCGCCGACTGGGACGAGCTCGTGGCCGGCGGCACCGACCTGCCGGCCGACACCGTGCCCTCGCGGCTCGCCGAGCTGCGGCCCGAGGACCCGATCAACCTCCAGTACACCTCCGGCACCACGGGCTATCCGAAGGGCGCCACGCTCAGCCACCGCAACATCCTCAACAACGGCTACCTGACCACCGAGCTGATCAACTTCACCGCCGACGACCGGCTCTGCATCCCCGTGCCCTTCTACCACTGCTTCGGCATGGTGATGGGCAACCTGGGGTGCACCACCCACGGCGCCACGATGGTGATCCCCGCGCCCGGCTTCGACCCCGAGATCACCCTGCGCACGATCGCCGAGGAGCGCTGCACCGGGGTCTACGGCGTGCCGACGATGTTCATCGCGATGCAGAACCACCCGACGTTCGCCGAGCACGACCTCTCCTCGCTCCGCACGGGGATCATGGCCGGCTCGATCTGCCCGGTGGAGGTGATGAAGCGCTGCGTCGAGGAGATGAACATGGCCGAGGTCGCGATCGCCTACGGCATGACCGAGACCTCGCCGGTCTCCTGCCAGACCCGGGTCGACGACGACCTCGAGCGGCGTACGGCGACGATCGGCCGCGTCCACCCGCACGTCGAGGTCAAGGTCGTCGACCCGGTGACCGGCGAGACCGTGCCGCGCGGCACCACGGGGGAGTTCTGCACCCGGGGCTACTCGGTGATGCTGGGCTACTGGCCCCTGGACTCCGAGGAGGGGCAGGCGAAGACGGCCGAGGCGATCGACGCCGACGGCTGGATGCACACCGGCGACCTCGCCGAGATGCGCGACGACGGCTACTGCAACATCGTGGGCCGGATCAAGGACATGGTCATCCGCGGCGGCGAGAACATCTACCCCCGCGAGATCGAGGAGTTCCTCTACCGCCACCCCGACGTCGAGGACGTCCAGGTGATCGGCGTCCCCGACCAGCGCTACGGCGAGGAGCTGTGCGCCTGGGTCCGGCTCCGCCCCGGGTCCGACCCGCTCGATGCCGCGGCCGTCCGTGCGTTCTGCGACGGCCAGCTCGCCCACTACAAGATCCCGCGCTACGTGATGGTGGTCGAGGAGTTCCCGATGACCGTCACCGGCAAGATCCGCAAGGTGCAGATGCGCGAGGAGTCCGCCGAGAAGCTCGGCCTCTCCTAGCCGCTCCCCGGGGCGTCGTCCCCGTCCCACTCCTCGCGCAGCAACCCGTAGACGAGGGTGTCGCTCCACTCGCCCTTGCTCCAGAAGTCGCGGCGCAGGTGGGCCTCCAGCCGCATGCCCAGGCGCTCGCACAACCGGGCGGAGGCGGTGTTGCGCGGGTCGAGCTGGGCGCTGACCCGGTGCAGGCCGAAGTGGTCGAAGCCGAGCCGGACCAGGGCCCGGGCCCCCTCGGTGACCAGGCCCCGCCCGCCGTACGCCGGGTGGCTGACCCAGCCCACCTCGGCGACCGACGGCGGGTCGCCCGCGCCGAGACGCAGCATCAGGTCGCCCATCACCCGGCCCTCGTGCTCCATGATCAGCGTCAGCCGGTCGCCGGCGGCGACCGGCGCGACGTGGTGGCCGTAGCCCTCGAGCCGTTCGGCCATCTCGGTCTCGCTCATCACCCCGTAGGGCAGGTAGCGCACCACGTCGGGGTCCGAGGCGTAGTCGAGGAGCGCGGGCAGGTCATCGGGCCGGGCCGTGCGCAGCAGCAGCCGCTCGGTGCGGATCGGCAGCCGGGGAGCATCGGTCACGGTGCCAACCTAGTGGTCGGCGCTCGGCGTGGGGTGGGTGCGATCGGGGCGGGCGGGGGGCGGCGACTTTCCGTTCAATTGCTGGCTAGTGGCCCCGATTCCGGCCGATCCAGGGGCCACGCGCCAACAATTGAACGGAAACGGCCCCCGAACCACGCCCAGCGTCGGCGGGGGCGGCGACTTCCGTTCAATTGCTGTCCAGCGGCCCCGATTCGGGCCGATCCAGGGGCCACGCGCCAACAATTGAACGGAAACGGCCCCCGAAGCACGCCCACGCCCACGCCCAGCGTCAGCGCGAGATCAGCACGGGCACCCGGGTGACCGTGCCTGCGGCGCCGCGCCACACGACGTACCCGTCGTCGAGGCGGTCGACCCGGTCGGGGCCGACGATCCGGACGGTGTAGCGGGCGCTCTCGCCGGGGGCCAGGCGCAGCGCGGCGGGTGTCACGCGGACGTCGTTGTCGAAGCCGTCGGCCCGGGAGGAGAAGTAGAGCGCGCGGGGGGAGATGTTGGTGACGGTGCGGCGGACGCGTCGCTCACCCTCGAGGTGGATGGCCGGGATGTTCAGCGACGTACGTCGTCCGCCCAGCCACGCGCGGTAGTGGCCGGCCGGCACCCGGTGCACCAGCCCGGGGGTGAGGCTCTGCGAGGGGCGGAGCCGGCCGGCGCCGGAGCGGGTCACGGGGGTGTCGCTGATCGGCCGGGCGGTGGTGACCAGCGCCGAGCGGACCTCGTCGGCCCGCAGCCCCCGGCGGCCGATGAGCGTGGCCGCCACGCCCGCGGCGTAGGCGGTGGCCGCGGAGGTGCCGGTGACGAAGTCCCAGGTGTGGCCGGAGCCGTCGTCGGGCACGCCGGCGAGCACGTTGGTGCCGGGCGCGACGACGTCGGGCTTGGTGACCGCGGCGGCGGGGTCGCCCTGGGCCGACCAGGCGGTCACCTCGGGCCGCGAGCGCACCACCCCGGCCGGGCGCAGCGAGACGGTCGCGGCGGGGTGTCGGCGGGCCCAGGTGGCGAGCCGGCGACCGGCGGCGACGGCGAGGTGGACGGTGGGGATGCTGTGGAAGTCCTCGGCGACGGGCTCGCGACGAGTGTTGACCAGGACCATGCCGACGCCGTCGGCGAGCCGGACGGTGCGGGACTTCTCGACGCGGCCGACGCTGCCGCGCTCGCACAGCACGATGCGACCGGCCACGCGTGAGGCGTCGAGGCTGCCGGGGGCGCACACCCGGGCGTCGGCGCGTGAGGCGTCGGTGGCGGCCAGGTCGGCGGCGGGCGACAGGCGCGCGGGGCCGACGCCGCGCGTCGAGACCATCGCGCCCGTGACGGCCGGCCCGTCGTCGGGCTGGACCACGCCCCGACGGGCGGGTGAGGTCGTGGCGCCGACCGTGGTCACCCACGGGCCGGGGTGGGAGGCGTAGGTGCGGTCGCCGCTGTTGCCGGCCGCGGCCACCACGGCGATGTCGGCCTCCGCCGCCCCCAGCAGCGCGCGCTCGACGGTGTCGAACGCCGGGGGACCGCTGACCGAGAGGCTGAGCACGTCGACCCCGTCGCTGGTCGCGCGGTCGATCGCCGAGACCAGGTCGGCGGTGGCGCAGCCGTCGTCGACCGGGTCGGGAGCGCCCCAGCACGCCTTGTAGACCGCGAGCCGCGCGCGGGACGCCTGCCCGCTGAACGTGCCGAGCTCGCGGTCGCGCAGGCGCACGGTGACCCCGGCGTTGCCGGCCGCGATCGAGGCCATCTGGGTGCCGTGGCCGTCGGTGTCGCGGGGCGAGAGCAGCGCGGTCGAGCGCAGCCGCTCGCGGCCGAACCCGGCGACGTACCAGGAGGCGGCCACGACCTTGCCGTTGCACGCGGAGGCTCGCCAGCCCTCGCCGACGTCGCACGATCCGGTGAAGTCGTCGAGCCGCCGCCCCAGCCGGGGCACCGCGGAGAACAGGCGGCCCTCGGGCGCGATGCCGGTGTCGACCACCCCGATCACGGTGCCGGCGCCGTCGCCGCGGGCCGTGTCGTCGGCGCCGCGGCCGGCGAGCTGGCTCGAGGCGGTGGCGGCGCGCGCCGCGGCGGACGCGCGGGCGGTCGGCGCCCCGGCCAGGCGGCGTACGGCGTTGGGCTCGACCAGGGCGACCGCCGGGTCGGCCGCCAGCTCGGCGGCCTGGTCGGCGGTGAGCTGCACCGCGAAGCCGTTGAGCGCGGTCGTCCAGGTGTAGACCGGCTCGGGTGCGTCGACGAGGCGGAGCAGCCGGGTCCGGTCGCCGCGCTGCTGCAGCGCCTTCCAGGACCGCGGCAGGGGACCCCGCACACCGGAGAGCCCGGGGCCGTCGAGGGTGACGAGGTAGAGCTCGGTGCGCGCCGCCGCAGGGCTGTCGGCCGGAGCCTGCGCATGGGATGCGGCGGCCAGGGGTACTGAGACCAGAGCGGTGCCGAGGAGCGCCCCGAGGGTCGCCAGGACAGCCGACGGCGCGCGGCGCCGGCCGCGGGCGTGGCTGATCTCCGGAGACATGACGACCTCGGTTCGGGTGGGTGACCGTCCATTCTGACGCACCCGTCCTGATGTCGTCACGGGAGGCCGCGAACCGCCTACGCTGGCGCCGTGACCGCCCCGCTCGTCGTCGGCTTCGACCTCGACATGACGCTGATCGACACCACCCCGGGCTTCGCGGCGGTGCTCCGGGTGCTGGGGGCCGAGCTCGGTGTCGACTTCCCGGTGGCCGACATGACCTCGCGCCTGGGCCCGCCGCTCGACGTGCTGCTCGCCGGTCACGTGCCCGAGGAGGAGATCGCGGCCGCCGGCGACCGCTTCCGCGCCATCTACCCCGAGCACGCGGTCGCCACGGTGCCGGTGCTGCCAGGCGCCCACGAGGCGATCGCCGCCGTACGTCGGCACGGGGGGCGGGTGGTGGTCGTGACCGGCAAGTACGCCGCCAACGCGCGCCTCCACCTCGACCACCTGGCGCTCGACGTCGACCTGCTCGAGGGGTGGGTGTGGGGGATCGGCAAGGCCGACGTGCTGCGCCGCGAGGGCGCGGCGCTCTACGTCGGCGACCACGTCCACGACGTGGAGGGTGCCCGGGCGGCAGGGGTGACCAGCGTGTCGGTGCTGACCGGTGGCTGCAGCCGCGAGGAGCTCGAGGCGGCCGGGACCGACGTCGTGCTCGAGGGCCTGCCCGAATTCCCGTCGTGGCTCGAGCGGCGGATGGCCTAGTCTGGCGCGTCGCGTCAGCGTCGCACCGGGCGACGATCGACGAGCAACGTCACGAGAGGGGCGAGACCGTGCCCACTGGCAAGGTGAAGTGGTACAGCGCCGAGAAGGGTTTCGGCTTCTTGTCGCAGGAGAGCGGGGACGACGTCTACGTCCACTCCGACGCGCTGCCCTCGGGGACCGCCACGCTCAAGGCCGGGACCCGCGTCGAGTTCGGCATCGCCCAGGGTCGCCGTGGCGACCAGGCGCTCCAGGTCCGGGTGCTCGACAGCCCGGCCTCGGTCACCCGCAACCAGTCCGCCGCGCGGCGCAAGACCCCCGACGAGATGGCCCCGATCGTGGAGGACCTGATCCGGCTGCTCGACGGCGTCGGCGAGGCCTACCGCCACGGCCGCCACCCCGAGGCCCGCACCGCGGCTCCGGTCGCCAAGCTGCTGCGCGCGCTCGCCGACGAGCTCGAGCTCTGACACCGGTCCCACCCCACGTCGCGGGCGTGGCCCCGCGACCGCTCAGGTCGTAGGGGCAGCGGCCGCGGGGGCGGGGCGGGGGCGCGAGCCGAGCACGAAGACCGCCCAGGCGGCCAGCACCGCGCTGGCCACGCCGAGGCCGAGCTGGGGGTTGAGCGGCAGCGCGATGCCGACGAACCCGCCGGCGACCCAGGACAGCTGGAGCGTGGTGTCGCTGCGGGCGAAGGCGCTGGCCTGCACGCGGGTCGGCACCGTGCTCTGGATGGTGGAGTCCAGCGACACCTTGGCCAACGACTGCGAGAGACCCGCGGTCAGGCCGAGCAGGAAGAGGGGGACGACGCCGTAGAACAGGGCGCACAGCAGCACCACCGCGCCGTCCACCAGCAGGGCCAGCAGGACCGTGGTCGCGGGGTTGATCCGCTTGAGCACCGACGCGGTCAGGATGCCGAGGGTGTTGCCGAGCCCGGCCGCGCCGATCACGATGCCGAACAGCACCTCGGGCCGCCACCCCTCGATGGGGTTCTCGCGCAGCAGGAACGCCATGAACATGGTCAGGAAGCCGGAGAGCCAGCGCGGCCCGCAGTTGGCGCGCAGCGCGAAGGCCACGGACGCCGGGATGCGCGTCCCGCGCCGGCCGGGTCGGTCGCCGTCGTCGCGCATCAGCATCGACTGCTCGCCGGCCGCGGAGTCGACCTTCTCCGGCAGCCGGATGGCCAGCACGGTGCCGACCACGAAGACCACGAAGGCGTAGCGCAGGCACCACTCGGACCCGAAGTAGACCGCGATGCCGGCGATGGGCGCGGAGGCCGCGGCACCGACCACGCCGGCGAGGCTCACCCGGCCGTTGGCCTTGACCAGGGTCAGGTCGTCGGGCTTGAGCCGAGGCACGGCCGCGGCGCGGGTCACGGCGTAGGCCTTGGAGGAGACGAGCACGCCCAGCGCGGCGGGGTAGAACAACGACGAGTCGGAGGCGACCGCGTCGGCCAGCACCCAGCACAGGAAGGCGCGCAGTGCGAACGTCGTGCCGATGGCCCACCGGCGCCCGTGGCTGAACCGGTCGAGGAACGGCCCGATCAGCGGCGCCACGATCGCGAACGGCAGCATCGTCAGCCCCAGGAACAGCGCGACCTGGCCGCGCGCCTCGCTGGTGGCGCCCGCGAAGAAGATCGTGCTCGCCAGCGCGATCGCCACCGCTGCGTCACCCGCGGCGCTCGCCGCGTGCAGCTCGATGAGCCGGGAGAGCCCTGACTGCTTCGCGCCCTGGGCGTGGGAGGCCCGCTGGGCCTGACGCAGCGTGTAGCCGCCGGCGCGGCCCGTCGCCCTGGCCACGCCACGCAGCCCGCGGCCGGTGGCCTTGGCCCCCGTGCCGAGGCCGCGGCCCACGGCCTTGGCGCGCTCCGCGGACGTGGCGGCGTCGTCCCCGGTGTCGTTCCCGGCTGGGTCGGTGGCTGGGTCGGTGGTGGGGTCCGCGGTGGGCGGAAGCGGCTCGTCCGACCCGCCCGGACCCGTCGCGCCGGGGCGCGCCGGAGGGTGGTCGTGACTCATGGCTCCATCCTGCCTGCTCCCACCCACCTCGCCTCCGTGGACACCCCACGGACGCGGGGCCGACCTGACATCGCCGGGCGCGATGAGTCATGCTTCGACCGTGAGCACCCTGGTCCGCCCCCGCGCCTCCACGCCCGACCTCGACTCCGCGGCCGCGCGTGCCGTCGACGTCGCGCGGAGCGCGCTGGTCGAGGAGGTCGGCGCGGCCGAGGTCGGCGACCACCTCGGGGTCGAGGCCGAGGGCGAGCGGGTCGTCACCCACTACTTCACCTCGTTGCGCCGCGGCTACGACGGCTGGCGCTGGTCGGTCACCGTGGCCCGCGCCTACCGCCAGCGTCAGGTGACCGTCGGCGAGGTCGCGCTGCTCCCCGGCGACGGGGCGATCGTCGCGCCGGCGTGGGTGCCCTACCGCGAGCGCCTGCAGCCCGGCGACCTCTCGCCCGGCGACCTCCTCCCGGTCGAGGACGACGACCCGCGCCTGGTGCCGACGTACTCCTTCGGCGACGACCCGCTCGACTCCGACGACAAGGCCCAGGTCCGGGCCGTCGCCCAGGACCTCGGGCTCGGCCGGATCCGCACGCTCTCCCCGGAGGGTCGCGACCTCGCGGCCCAGCGCTGGTACGACGGCGACGCCGGCCCCGACGCGGCCCTGGCCCAGGCGGCGCCCGAGCCCTGCACCACCTGCGGCTTCCTGCTCCGCATCGCGGGCCCGCTCGCCGACACCTTCGGGGTCTGCGCCAACGGCGACGCCAACGACGACGGCCGCGTCGTGGCCTTCTCCCACGGCTGCGGGGCCCACTCGGAGGTCCGGCTCTCGAAGAAGCAGACCGCTCCGCCCCTGGCCGACCACGTCATCGACACCCTCGCGGGTGACGACATCGAGGAGTTCTGAGCCGGTCGCGGATCCGCTGACCCGCGCCGTCCCTCAGGTGCTGGGGGTCGCGGTGATCCCGGTGCCCCCGGTGTCGTCGGCCTCTGCGACCAGCGTCTCGCGCAGCACCCGCCGGCGGCGGCAGTACTCGAGCCCGAACAGGCCCAGGCCCACCCCCGCGAGGCACGCCCACAGCCACCAGGCACGACCTGCGTCGGCCAGCGCGCCGTAGAAGGGGATGAGGGCGACGAAGGCGAAGAAGAACGCCGCGGTGCCGACGAGGACCGTGCGCACGCCGTCGACGTCGAGGGGCTCGACATCGGCCACCAGGTAGGTCCGGTTGCCGATCTCGTGCTTCATCGGCTGGTCGTCGCGCAGCTCCACCCCTGCACGGTACTGCACCGTGACCGGACGGTGACCCGGATGACTTCCGCCCGACGCAGACGCCTGCCATAGTGCCGTCGTGACCACCATGGGGACGACCGGGCGCACCGGTCTCGACGGGTTCTTCCAGATCAGCCAGCGCGGCTCGACCGTCGGGCGGGAGGTGCGCGGCGGGCTCGTCACCTTCTTGACGATGGCCTACATCATCGTGCTCAACCCGATCATCCTGCTCGGCGGCGCCGACATGAACGGCGATCTGCTCGCGGATGGCGACTTCGCCGCGATCGCGGCCGCCACCGCCCTGGTCGCCGGCGTCCTCACCATCTTGATGGGGGTCGTGGCCAACTTCCCGCTGGCGCTCGCGACCGGCCTGGGGCTCAACGCGTTCATCACCTTCACGGTCGCCAGCCAGATGACCTGGGCCGACGCGATGGGGCTGGTCGTCATCGAGGGCCTGGTCATCCTGGTGCTGGTGCTCACCGGCTTCCGCGAGGCGGTCTTCCGGGCGGTCCCGCTCGAGCTCAAGATCGCGATCTCGGTCGGCATCGGGCTCTTCCTCACGATCATCGGGCTCGTCGACGCCGGCTTCGTACGTCGCACGGGCGTCGGGCCGGTGCCGGTCGAGCTGGGCATCGGCGGCCAGCTGCAGGGCTGGCCGGTCGCGGTCTTCTGCCTGGGCCTCGTCCTGGTCTTCGTCCTGCACGCGCTCAAGGTGCGCGGCGGCATCCTGATCACGATCGCGATCACCACCGTGGTGGCGATCATCGTCGAGGCGCTCGCCGACATCGGTCCCACGGTGACCGGGGTCGACGGCGACGGCAACCTGGTGGTCAACCCGGTCGGCTGGAACCTCAACGTCCCGGCCTGGCCCTCCGACGTCGTGGGTCTGCCCGACCTCCAGCTGATCGGCGAGTTCAACCTGCTGGGCTCGTGGGAGAACGCCGGCATCGTCACCGCGGCCCTGCTGGTCTTCACGCTGCTGCTCGCCGACTTCTTCGACACCATGGGCACGATGACCGCGATCGGCACCGAGGCCGGCCTGCTCGACGAGACCGGCAGCCCGCCGCGCACCCAGCAGATCCTGATCGTCGACTCGCTGGCCGCCGTGGCCGGTGGCGCCGCCTCGGTCTCCAGCAACACCTCCTACATCGAGTCGGCCTCCGGCGTCGCCGACGGCGCCCGCACGGGCCTGGCCAGCGTGGTGACCGGCCTGCTGTTCCTGCTGGCCATGTTCGTGGCGCCCGTCGTGGGGATCATCCCCAACGAGGCCGCCGTGCCCGCGCTGGTGCTGGTCGGCTTCCTGATGATGCAGCAGGTCAAGGGCATCGACTGGGACGACCTCGAGGTCGGGGTCCCGGCGTTCCTCACGATCGTGCTGATGCCGTTCACCTACTCGATCACCGCCGGCATCGGCGCGGGCTTCCTGGCCTTCGTGATCCTCAAGGTGGTGCGCGGCAAGGCCGCGCAGGTCCACCCGCTGATGTGGGGCATCGCCGTCCTGTTCGTCCTCTACTTCGCCATCCACCCGCTCACCGCGCTGCTGACCTGAGCCTCCGCGACACCGGCCGCGCCGGCCCCCGGACTTCCGGTGGGCCGGCGCTGCTGTCTCCGGAGCCTTCCGGACAAGAGGTGGAATAGTTAGCAGAGGTAATGACTTATGCTCACGACATGCCCACCGTGCAGCAAGCCTCCCGCTCCGACTCCGGGCTCGCCTCCGAGCTCCGGGTCTCGGTCATGCGCCTGCGACGGCGCCTCGCGGTCGAGCGGCACCCCGACAACGAGCTGAGCCTGGGTGCCATGGCGGTGCTCGGCGCCCTGCACCGCCGAGGCGAGCTGACCCTCGGCGAGCTCGCCGCCCACGAGCGGGTCCAGCCCCCGAGCATGACGCGCACGGTCAACTGCCTCGAGGACGGCGGCTACGTCGCGCGCCGCCCCCACGAGACCGACGGCCGGCAGGTGCTCGTCGAGCTCACCGAGCGCGGCCGCACGACCGTGCTGGCCGACCGGGCCCGTCGCGACGCCTGGCTGGCCCAGCGGCTGCGCGACCTCACCCCCGACGAGCGCGCCGTGCTGCGCAAGGCTGCGCCGCTGCTCGACCTGATCTCCCAGAAGGACTGACCACCGCTTGAGCCCCACGTTCCGCTCCCTGCGCAACCCCAACTACCGGCGCTACGTCGCCGGCAGCGTGGTGTCGAACACCGGCACCTGGATGCAGCGGGTGGCCCAGGACTGGCTCGTGCTCAGCCTCCCCGGCAACGGCGGTGCCGCGCTCGGCATCACCACCGGGCTGCAGTTCCTGCCGATCCTCCTGCTCTCGCCGTACGCCGGCGTCGTCGCCGACCGCTTCCCGAAGCGCCGGCTGCTGCAGATCACGCAGGCCACGATGGCGCTCACCTCGCTGGCCCTCGCGCTGCTCGCCGTGCTCGGGGTCGTCCAGACCTGGCACGTCTACGTGCTCGCGCTGCTCTTCGGCATCGGGGCCGCCTTCGACGGCCCCGCCCGGCAGTCGTTCGTCTCCGAGATGGTCGACGCCGACGACGTCACCAACGCGGTCGGCCTCAACTCCGCGGGCTTCAACGTCGCTCGCATCCTCGGTCCGGGTCTCGCCGGGCTGCTGATCGGGCTGCTCGGCGGGGGAGTGCGGGCGACCGGCTGGGTGATCCTGATCAACGCCGTCTCCTACCTCGCCGTCATCTGGCAGCTCGAGCGGATGGACACCCGGCTGCTCCACACCCCCGCGCCCCGGGCACGCGCGCCCGGGGCGCTGCGCGAGGGCATCGTCTACGTGCGCAGCCGCCCGCGGATGGTCCTGGTCCTGATCCTGGTCTTCTTCGCCGGCACCTTCGGCATGAACTTCCAGATCACCTCGGCGCTGATGGCCACCGAGGTCTACGGCAAGGGCGCCAGCGAGTTCGGGCTGCTGGGCTCGTTCATGGCCGTCGGTGCGCTCACCGGCGCCCTGCTGGCCGCCCGCCGGGTGCGGATCCGGCTGCGGCTGCTGGTGCTGGCGGCGGTCGGCTTCGGGGTCGCGGAGATCGTGGCCGGGCTGCTGCCGACGTACGTCGCCTTCGCGGCGTTCGCGCCCCTGATCGGGCTGTTCACCCTCACCCTGCTCAGCTCGGCCAACGCCCTGCTCCAGGTCGAGTCCGACCCGGTGCTGCGCGGGCGGGTGATGGCGCTCTACATGACGATCGTGATGGGAGGCACCCCGCTGGGCTCGCCGCTCATCGGGTGGATCGGCGAGCACCTGGGCCCCCGCTGGACCCTCATCGTGGGTGGTGGGATGACCGCGCTCGGGGCCGTGGTCGCGGTGCTGGTCTTCCGGCACCTGACCCGTGGCGACCGGGAGCGCGACGAGCGCCCGGGCCGGGGTGGTCGCACCGTTTTGACCCTGGTTGGAACAGGCCGGTAACCTCAGTCCTCGTGTCTGGTTCGACCAGACCAGTTTGCGTGCCCAGAACCGACGGGTCCTCAGGTTGACCGAGATCGTCGGCCGTCCGGGGCCGCCACAGGCACATCGCTCCACAGGCTCGACCGTCGTGCCCGGCAGAGTGCCGAGCACTGAGACAGAAGATGAAAGGGAACCACCAGGTGCCCACCATTCAGCAACTGGTCCGCAAGGGCCGGCAGGACAAGGTGTCGAAGAACAAGACGCCTGCCCTCAAGGGTTCGCCCCAGCGACGCGGTGTCTGTACCCGCGTCTACACCACCACCCCGAAGAAGCCGAACTCCGCCCTGCGCAAGGTCGCCCGTGTGCGGCTCTCGAGCGGCGTCGAGGTCACGGCCTACATCCCGGGTGTCGGTCACAACCTCCAGGAGCACTCCATCGTGCTCGTCCGCGGCGGCCGGGTGAAGGACCTTCCCGGTGTCCGTTACAAGATCATCCGCGGCACGCTCGACACCCAGGGCGTGAAGAACCGTAAGCAGGCTCGCAGCCGTTACGGCGCGAAGAAGGAGAAGAGCTGATATGCCGCGTAAGGGTCCGGCCCCGAAGCGGCCGATCGACATCGATCCCGTCTACGGGTCCCAGCTGGTCTCCCAGCTCGTCTCCAAGGTGCTGCAGGACGGCAAGAAGCAGGTCGCCCAGCGCATCGTCTACACCGCCCTCGAGGGCTGCCGCGAGAAGAGCGGCACCGACCCCGTGGTGACGCTCAAGCGCGCGCTCGACAACGTCAAGCCCGACCTCGAGGTCAAGTCCCGCCGCGTCGGCGGGGCCACCTACCAGGTCCCGATCGAGGTCAAGGGCACGCGCGGCACCACGCTCGCGCTGCGCTGGCTCGTGGGCTACGCCCAGGACCGCCGTGAGAAGACGATGCACGAGCGCCTGATGAACGAGATCCTCGACGCCTCCAACGGCCTCGGTGCCGCAGTGAAGAAGCGCGAGGACACGCACAAGATGGCCGAGTCCAACAAGGCATTCGCCCACTACCGCTGGTGATCGCTGCCGGGGACGACCACGGTCGTCCCCGGTGCCCACCTTCCATCCCGATCCAAAGGAACGCTGACTCACGTGGCTGTCGACATCACTACGGACCTGAACGTCGTCCGCAACATCGGCATCATGGCGCACATCGACGCCGGCAAGACCACCACCACCGAGCGGATCCTGTTCTACACCGGCATCTCCTACAAGATCGGTGAGGTCCACGACGGCGCTGCTGTCATGGACTGGATGGAGCAGGAGCAGGAGCGCGGCATCACGATCACGTCGGCCGCGACGACCTGCTGGTGGAAGGACCACCAGATCAACATCATCGACACCCCCGGGCACGTCGACTTCACCGCCGAGGTCGAGCGCTCGCTGCGCGTCCTCGACGGCGCGGTCGCGGTCTTCGACGGTGTCGCCGGCGTGGAGCCGCAGACCATGACGGTCTGGCGCCAGGCCAACAAGTACGCCGTCCCGCGGATGTGCTTCGTCAACAAGCTCGACCGCACCGGGGCCGACTTCTTCCGCTGCGTCGACATGATCGTCGAGCGGCTCAACTCCACCCCGCTGGTCATGCAGCTCCCGATCGGCGCCGAGGGCGACTTCATCGGCGTCGTCGACCTGGTCGGCATGCGGGCCCTCACCTGGCGCGGCGAGACCGCGATGGGCGAGGACTACGAGATCGAGGAGATCCCCGCAGACCTGGCCGACCAGGCCGCCGAGTACCGCGAGAAGCTCCTCGAGACGTTGGCCGAGGCCGACGACGTGATCATGGAGAAGTACCTCGAGGAGGGTGAGTTCTCCGTCGAGGAGCTGGAGGCCGCGATCCGTCGCGCCACGCTCGCCGACAAGATCAACCCCGTCCTGTGCGGCACGGCGTTCAAGAACAAGGGCGTCCAGCCCCTGCTCGACGCCGTCGTGAAGTACCTCCCCTCGCCGCTCGACGTCGACGGCATCATCGGCCACTCGGTCAAGGACGAGAACGAGTCGGTCACGCGCAAGCCGTCCGACGACGAGCCGTTCTCCGGGCTGGCCTACAAGATCGCCTCCGACCCGCACCTCGGCAAGCTGATCTACGTCCGGGTCTACTCCGGCAAGCTCGCGGCCGGCACGACCGTGGTCAACTCGGTCAACGGCCGCAAGGAGCGGATCGGCAAGGTCTACCAGATGCACGCCAACAAGCGTGAGGAGATCGCGTCGGTCGGCGCCGGCCAGATCGTGGCCGTGATGGGTCTGAAGGACACCAAGACCGGTCACACCCTCTGCGACCCGCAGCACCAGGTCGTCCTGGAGTCGATGACGTTCCCGGCCCCGGTGATCGAGGTCGCGATCGAGCCCAAGACCAAGAGCGACCAGGAGAAGCTGGGCATGGCGATCCAGCGGCTCTCCGACGAGGACCCCACCTTCACGGTGAAGGCCGACGAGGAGACCGGGCAGACGATCATCGCCGGCATGGGCGAGCTCCACCTCGAGATCCTCGTCGACCGGATGAAGCGCGAGTTCCGCGTCGAGGCCACCGTCGGCAAGCCGCAGGTCGCCTACCGCGAGACCCTCCGCAAGGAGGTGACCAAGCACAGCTACACCCACAAGAAGCAGACCGGTGGGTCCGGCCAGTTCGCGAAGGTCGTCGTCTCGCTCGGCCCCAACATCGACCCCGAGACCAACACCGGCGCGGGCTACGAGTTCGTCAACGCGGTCAGCGGCGGTCGGGTGCCGAAGGAGTACATCCCCTCGGTCGACCAGGGTGGCCAGGACGCCATGGAGTTCGGTGTCCTCGCCGGCTACCCGATGGTCGACGTGAAGTTCACCCTCGAGGACGGCGCCTACCACGACGTCGACTCCTCCGAGCTGGCCTTCAAGATCGCCGGCAACCAGGCCTTCAAGGAGGCCGCACGCATGGCGAAGCCGGTCCTGCTGGAGCCGATGTTCGCCGTTGAGGTGACCACGCCGGAGAGCTTCCTCGGCACGGTCATCGGCGACATCAACAGCCGGCGGGGCCAGATCCAGGCGCAGGAGGAGCGGCACGGTGACATGGTCATCGACGCCCTCGTGCCGCTGTCCGAGATGTTCGGGTACGTTGGCGACCTGAGGTCCAAGACCTCCGGCCAGGCGTCGTACTCGATGGAGTTCGACTCGTATGCCGAGGTTCCTTCGAACATCGCTGACGAGATCATCAAGAAGGTCCGCGGCGAGTAATCGTCAGGACCCTCGCACCACCCCTCAAGTACGAGTCAAGTACCAACCACACCAGGAGGAGCCCCAGTGGCTAAGGCGAAGTTCGAGCGGACCAAGCCGCACGTGAACATCGGCACGATCGGTCACATCGACCACGGCAAGACGACGCTGACCGCGGCGATCTCGAAGGTGCTGCACGACAAGCACCCGGACCTCAACGAGGCGTCGGCGTTCGACTCGATCGACAAGGCTCCCGAGGAGCGTCAGCGCGGCATCACGATCTCGATCGCGCACATCGAGTACCAGACCGAGGCGCGTCACTACGCCCACGTCGACTGCCCCGGTCACGCCGACTACATCAAGAACATGATCACCGGCGCGGCGCAGATGGACGGTGCGATCCTGGTCGTGGCCGCGACCGACGGTCCGATGCCGCAGACGCGCGAGCACGTGCTGCTCGCCCGCCAGGTCGGCGTGCCCGCCCTGGTGGTCGCGCTCAACAAGTGCGACATGGTCGACGACGAGGAGCTCATCGAGCTCGTCGAGATGGAGGTGCGCGAGCTCCTCTCCGAGTACGAGTTCCCCGGCGACGACATCCCCGTCGTCCGCGTGGCGGCCTTCCCGGCGCTCAACGGTGACGAGAAGTGGGCGGCCTCGATCGGCGAGCTCATGGACGCGGTGGACAACTTCATCCCGCAGCCCGAGCGCGAGACCGAGAAGCCGTTCCTCATGCCCGTCGAGGACGTCTTCACGATCACCGGTCGCGGCACGGTCATCACCGGCCGCATCGAGCGGGGCATCGTGAAGGTCAACGAGGAGGTCGAGATCATCGGCATCCGCGAGAAGTCGCAGCGTTCGACCGTCACCGGTGTCGAGATGTTCCGCAAGCTGCTCGACGAGGGCCAGGCCGGCGAGAACGTCGGGCTCCTGCTGCGTGGCACCAAGCGCGAGGACATCGAGCGCGGCATGGTCGTCATCAAGCCGGGCACCACCACCCCGCACACCAACTTCGACGCCTCGGTCTACATCCTGTCGAAGGAGGAGGGTGGCCGTCACACGCCGTTCTTCAACAACTACCGGCCGCAGTTCTACTTCCGCACCACGGACGTGACCGGCGTCGTGACCCTCCCCGAGGGCACCGAGATGGTCATGCCCGGCGACAACACCGAGATGGCCGTCGAGCTGATCCAGCCGATCGCCATGGAGGAGGGCCTGCGCTTCGCCATCCGCGAGGGCGGCCGCACCGTCGGCGCCGGCCGGGTCACCAAGATCACCAAGTGATCCCCGCGCCCTAGGCGCACGCAGCAACCGAGAGGCCCCGTTCCCGTCAGGGAGCGGGGCCTCTTG
>CAWJSY010000018.1:0-149752 GCA_963845645.1 uncultured Actinomycetota bacterium | reverse complement strand
GACCGGCCTGGTCCGTCCGGAGAAGGAGCCGGTGCTGAGGCTTCGGGCGACGAGCAAGCGGTACGACGCCGCGCTTGCCCTGTCGCCCGTGAGCCTGACCCTGCATCCCGGGACGATCAGCCTGGTCACCGGCCGCAACGGCTCGGGCAAGAGCACCCTGCTGCGGGTGGCCGCCGGTCTGCTCCGGCCCAGCTCCGGTTCCCGGGAGGCTTCCGGCCGCGCTCTCTACCTGCTGTCGGGGCAGGGTGCCCGGGCGGTGGAGTCGGCCCGCTCCGCGGTCGCGACCGCGGCCCGTCTGTCGGGGTTCTCGCGAGGTGACGCCGCGGAGGCTGCGGCCGCGGCGCTCGACGCGGTGGGCCTCGCGCTCGTCGCCGACCGTGCGGTGGGCACGTTCTCCTCCGGGCAGCGGGCGCGCGTGACCCTGGCTGTCGCTCTCGCCTGCCCGGCTGCGGTGGTCTGCCTCGACGAGCCGACCGCTCACCTCGATGCCGAGGGGGCGGACCTGGTGGCGTCGACGACGCACACCCTCGCCGCCCGCGGGAGCGGGGTGCTCGTCGCGTCGCACGACCCCGTGGCCCTGACCTGGCCGGTGGACGCCCACCTCCGCCTCGACGAGGGTTTCGTGCGTGCTGCTGTCAGCCCGACCGAGGCTCTGCCGGCATGAGGACGGTCCTGGTCCTGGTGGGCCGCGAGGTGCGTCTGGAGGCCTCCGGACGCGAGGCCACCACCACGGTCCTGCCGTTCGTCCTCGCGGCGGTGCTGCTGGCCGGGCTGGCGATGGGGCCCTCGCGCGACGTGCTGCGGAGCGTCGGTCCGGGTGTCACGTGGCTGGTCGTCCTGTTCGCCGCCCCGGCGCTCGCCCGCAGCGTGGCTGCCGTCGAACGCGACGAAGGAGCCTGGGACACCCTGCGCGGACTCGTGCCGTCGCTGGCTCTGCTGGCCGGCAAGATCGGGGGCCTGTGGCTGCACTACCTCGCGACGTGGGTCGTCGCGGCGCTCCTCGTGACGCTCATGTTCCCGGCGCCTATGCCGTGGGCGGGACTTGTCGCTGGCCCCCTGGGCACCCTGGGGCTCGCCGCTCTGACCGTCGCGTTCGGCGCACTTCTTGTCGGGGCGCGGCGTCGCACGGGGCTGCTGGCGGTGCTCGTCCTCCCGCTGGCCGTCCCCGTCCTTCTCGCCGGGGTAGCGATGGGGACGCCGGGTCCGGACCACGCGCCCTGGACCGTCCTGCTGCTCGCCTACGATCTGCTCGTGCTGGTGACCGTCTGGGCGGTGCATCCGGCCATTCTGGAGGAATGATGACGCCGTCCCCCCTCGACCGCGTCCTCGGCCTGCTGGCCCTGGGCGTGTCACTCGTCGCGCTCGTGCTCGCGCTCGTCGTGGCGCCCCCCGACGCCTATCAGGGCGACGCGCAGCGGTTGATGTACCTCCATGTGCCGGCGGCCTGGACCGCCTACCTGTCCTTCGCCGTCGTGGCAGGCGCCAGCCTCGCCTTCGCGGTCCGGCGCGACCTGAAGTACGACCGGGTCGCGCAGGCCGGGGCAGAGCTGGGGGTCGGACTGACCGCTCTGGCGATCGTGCTCGGAAGCCTGTGGGCCCACCCCACCTGGGGAACCTGGTGGACGTGGGACCCGCGACTGGTCACCACGGCGATCCTGCTCCTCGTGTACGTCGGATACCTCGGGGTGCGCGGCCTGAGCACCGACCCCGTCGTCAACGCCCGGCGAGCAGCGGTGGTCGGTGTCGTGGCGGTGGTCAACGTCCCTGTCGTGCACTTCTCCGTCGTGTGGTGGCGCACGCTGCACCAGCCTCCGAGCGTCCTGCGACCGGGCGGGCCCGATGGTGCGATCCCGCCGGTGATGCTGGCGACCCTTCTCGTCGCGGTCGTCGCTTTCACGTTGCTGTGGGCCTGGGTGCTGGTACGGCGTACCAGTCTGCTCGCGTCACGTGCTTCCGACCGCCCCGGGGTCGCTGACGGGGCGACCGTCGACCACCCCGAGATCGTCGTCACGACCGACCCGAACAGGAGCCGACCATGAGCTACGCCGTCGCAGGCTACGTCTTGACCCTGGTCTTCTGGGTCGGGTTCGCGCTGTGGCTCCTGAGCGCGACGAGGCGCACGAGGTGAGGCCGGTGCTGACCACACCGCGTGCCCGACTGGCCGTCGTCGGCGTCGCGGCCGCTGGCGTTCTCGGCGTGCTGGGCGCGACCGGGCTGCAGGACAACCTCGTGTACTACCGCACCCCGAGCGAGATCGACACCGGTTCCGTCGGAGACCAGCGCCTGCGCGTCGGCGGGCTCGTCGCGGAGGGATCGGTGTCGCGGGAGTCCGGCACCCTGCAGTTCGTCCTGACGGACGGTGCCTACGACGTCTCGGTGAACTACGAGGGCAAGGCGCCGGGGGTGTTCCGAGAGGGGCAGGGGGCGATCGTCGAGGGCACGTTCGACTCCGACGGCGTGCTCACCGCTGACAACGTGCTGGTCAAGCACGACAACCAGTACGTCGACGACAGCGGCCAGGCCTACGAGTCGACACCCTGAGACCGGCCTTCTCCGTCGGCAGTCTCGGCGTACGCCACCATCGTGGGGGCTCCGACCTCGACGGTGACCTCCGGACCGGGCGAGGTTTGCCCGACGACGACGTGGGGGACGATGAGCCGGTGCAGCACGTGTCGATCGACCCCGTTCAGAGTCGAGCCTTTCAGCGCAACCGCGTCGTGCTCACGGTGTCCACCGTCGGTCTGGTGGCCCTGCTCGTCGGGCTCGTGGCCATCTCCGACGGTGAGACCCGCAGCAGGGTGGGGCTCCTCGGCCTCGCCGGGGTTGTCGCCGGGGGCGGCCTCATGACCTTGGACGCCTGGGTCCGGCTCCCGAGGCCCGCGCCGAGAGTGGTCACCCACGCGGGCGGGGGAGCGGTGCGCCTGCGGGCGTCCACGATCCTGTTCAGCGCTCCGGTGCTGCTCGCGGCCGGGTTGACCCTGATCGCGGTCTCCTTCTTGATGGCGCCGAGCCTGGCGTCGGTCGCCCAAGGGCGCCGAGGCGGCGCCTGGGTCTACGTCGTGGTCGTGGCGGCGCCGCTGATCCTGGCCGCCGCGATGGTTCTGCTGCTGCGTCGCGACCAGGTGCTGCTGGCCCCGGGCGCCTTCACCGTGCGTCGGCACGGCCGCGTGCGCGCGGTGTCCTGGGACTCCGTGCGTGAGGTCGGCGCCGTCCCCGCCGACCCCGGCCTGGTGCTGCGGGTCGGGACCGCCGGCGGCTCCTCGCTGCTGGTGGCCACGCGCCCGATGGCCCTGACGGTCGGCGAGCTCGCGGCGGTGGTGCGTCACCTGGCTGCCACCCCGGCCGACCGAGCCCACCTGGGCACCGCAGCCGCGCTGCCTCTGATCGACGACCTGCGCCGCGGAGGTGCCCCCCGGTGATCGACGTACGCCAGGCCCTGCCGCCGTACCTCTACCTGCCCTGCACGGTGCACGCCGACGGCGAGACCTTCGACCCCTTCGTGCGCCAGGTCGCGGCCGGCCCGGGGTTGGTCGCCTACACGGCGCTCGACCGGTTGCGCCGTGCGCAGGGGGCCGACCAGGTGTGGGTGGTCGTCCCGCTGACCCTGGTCAGCGAGCTGCGCCAGCGGCTCGGGTTGGCCGCACTGCTGATGGACGACGGGTTGCCGGAGGAGGAGCGGGCTCATGGGTGACGGGTTCGACGTCGACGCCGAGGGCATCCTGCACGCCGCGCTCGAGCTGCGTCGACAGGCGGCCGCGATGGACGCCAGCGGCGGCGCCATCCCCGAGGCGGACGCCGGGGTGATGACCGAGGTGATCGAGAACGCGGTGGGGGCGCTGCTCTCGCAGGCCGGGCTCCTCGCGTCCGCGCTGCTGGACGTGGCGGACAGCACCGAGGTCGCGGCGCTGGACTACCACCGGGCCGACGTGTCGGCCCAGGAGGACCTGGCCCGGCTGATGCTGCCGGGGGCCAGTGATCGCGAGATCGCCGACGCCGTGGAGCGCGCGGGCCGGACCAGCGAGCTCGACCTGGCCCGACTGATGATGCCCGACGACCCCGAGGCCGCCGAGCAGGCGGTGCTCGACAGCCCCTCGGAGTGGGACGAGGCCCAGGCTCGGTCCGAGGCGCGCAACCAGGACCTGATCGACCTGCTGCTGCCGCCCGAGACCCGCGGGACCGGCCAGGGAGGCCGCTGAGATGCCGATCCCGACGTACGTCGCGGGCTCGCCGAGCGCCCTCAACACGCTGGCCCAGGCGCTGGAGGGCGACGTCGCCAGCGCCCTCGAGGAGCAGGCCGACGGCCTCGTCGTGGTGCGCAAGGGTCTGGGCGACGCCTGGCAGGGCGACGCCGGCGACCGGGCGGTCACGACCGTCGGCGGGCTGGTCGACGCCGCCGAGGACCTGCGTTCGGTCGCCCAGCCGATGGGGGCGGCGATCGCGACGTACGCCAGCAAGCTCGCGGCCGTCCAGGGCCTGATGGGCGAGGCGCGCGACATCGCCGTCAAGGGCGGGCTCACGGTGACGGAGCGCTTGATCGAGGGTCCTCCGACGGCCGCCGACGACAGCTGGCACCAGGCGATCTTCATCCCGTCGTCACCGGCCGAGGAGGCCTCGTTCCTGGCCTGGCGCGACCGCTTCGAGGCCTACCAGCGAGCCGAGGGCATGAGCAACCTGGCGGTCAGCGACCTCTCTGACGCTTGTCAGCAGCTGATCGAGGACCTGGGCGATCAGCAGTCGGTGCTGGCGGAGGTGGGCGAGGCGGTGACCGAGCTGGTGCCGGGAGCCATCGGCCTGCCGGGGGAGCGGGTGCTGCCCCAGCTCGAGGCGCGGATGCGCCGCGCCGCGGTGCGAGCCGGCTTCCTCGCGTCGATCTCGCCGGAGCAGTCCAAGCTGCTGTACGCCAACTTGTTCCTGCAGATGGAGAGCCTCGACGACGCGAGCCTGCTCACGCGGCTCTCCCACGCCTCCGACTACGGCGGCAAGGCCGTCGACGGCTTCATGATCGGCTTCTCGGCCATCGAGCGCCACGAGATGGGTCAGAGCACCAACCAGATCCTGCTGGCCGAGGGCGGTGGCTGGGTGGCCGGGGCGCTGGCGACCGGCGGCACCTGGGCGGCCGGCGGTGCGATCTTCGGTGCCCCCGCGACCCCGGTGGGGTCGGTGGTGCTCGGCGGCGTCGCGCTGGTGATCGGCACCGGGGTGGGCATCTTCACCAGCAACCAGGTCGACGACTGGTACGAGGACCGCGAGTTCGAGGAGATGCTGCGCCAGGGCCTGGACAGCGACAGCGAGTGACCCGCCCGTGGCCGCACGAGGCCGTACGCGGCCCGACCAGGACGAGAGGAACCACGTGACGACTGTCTGGGCAGCCGCCGAGGGCGGGGTGCCGCCGTACCTGACGTTGACGGCTGCGCTCGTGGTCGCGGCCGCGGTGTTCGGCTACCTCAGCGTCCGGCTCAAGGTCGTCCCGATCGTCGGGTTCCTGCTGGCCGGGGTGCTGATCGGCCCCTCCCAGCTGGGACTGGTCACGGACACCGAGGCGGTGGACGCCGCGGCCGAGATCGGGGTCATCCTGCTGCTGTTCACCATCGGGATCGAGTTCTCGCTCCAACGGCTGGCCGGGGTGTGGCGCTGGATCGTGTTCGGGGGTGGCCTCCAGGTCCTGCTGGCCACCGCCTCCGGGCTGGGGGTGGTCCTCGTCATGGGCGGCGACGTCCGGGTCGGGGTGTTCACCGGGTTCCTGATCGCGCTGTCCTCGACCGCCATCGTGCTGAAGATCAACGCCGACTCCGGGGCGTCCACGACGGTCCGGGGCCGGCTGGCCCTGGCGGTGCTGATCTTCCAGGACCTCGCGGTGGTCGCCATGGTGCTCCTCGTCCCGTACCTCGGGGAGGACAGCGCCGGGGGGATCGGTGAGCTCTTCCAGGCCCTGGGGGTCGCCGTCCTCGTGGTGGCGGGGGTCCTGGTCGTCGCCCGTCGCGTGATGCCGGCGTCCCTGGAGCGGATCGCGGCGCTGTGCTCGCCCGAGGTGTTCCTGCTGGCCGTGCTCGCCATCTGCCTGGGCACCGCCTACCTGACCTCCCTCGCAGGGGTCAGCGTCTCGCTCGGGGCGTTCCTGGCCGGCCTCATCGTGAGCGAGAGCCGGCAGAGCAGCCAGGCCTTCACCGAGGTGCTGCCGCTGCAGATCATCTTCTCGGCGGTCTTCTTCATCTCCGTGGGCATGCTGCTCGACCTCGGTTTCCTGGTGGACAACATCGGTGTGGTGCTCGCGGCCGCCGTCGTGGTCCTGCTGATCAAGGTGGTGACCACGTCGCTGGCGCTCATGAGCCTGCGGGTGGGGTGGCGACCCGCAGTGGCCAGCGCGCTGCTCCTGGGACAGGTGGGGGAGTTCTCCTTCGTCCTGGTCACCGCAGGTGCAGCCGTGGGCCTGAGCCCGGCCGGGCTGGGGGATCGCGGCGCCCAGACCTTCGTCGCCACGACCGTGCTGCTGATGCTGCTGACCCCGCTGCTCTCGGTCGCGGGTCGGCGTCTGACCGCCGCTGGATCCACCAGCGCAACAGGGCCGCCCGAGGCGACCTCCGGAGGCGAGGGCCCCCGAGAGGACCACGTGGTGATCGTGGGATGGGGACGGACGTCGGTCCAGCTGGGTCGGACCCTGCGCGACCGGGGGGTCCACGTGACGCTGACGACCTTGAACCCTGGTGGCGCGCGTGAGGCCGAGGAGGCCGGGCTCGACGTGATCAGCGGCGACGCGATGCACCAACAGGTGCTGCTGGACGCCGGGGTCACCCGCGCCAGAGCCGTGATCATCGCCGAGCACAGCGTCGAGCACGCCACCAGGGCGGTCACCACGGCCCGCACCGTGACCAGCGCTCCCATCTTCCTCAGGCCGCTCGAGGGAATGGACCTGGAGGCCTTCGCCGACGCCGGCGTCGACCACGTCGTCGACCCCGACTCCGTGAGCCACCGGGCGCTGCTGAGCGCCCTGGTCGGTCCGCTGGGGCTGCCCGTCACCGATGTCTCGAGGTCGAGCACCGTCGACACCACCAGGGTCTTCGACCTCAGCTGGGCGGACGACCAGGGCTGCGCCCACGGCGACCTCAGCGTGCCCGTGCTGCCCCGCACTGCAGGGTGCGAGGAGTGCGAGGCCACCGGACAGCACTGGGTGCACCTGCGGGTGTGCCTCACCTGCGGTCACGTCGGCTGCTGCGACTCCTCACCCGGTCGGCACGCCCGCGGCCACCACGAGGTGCACGGACATCCACTGATGGCGTCGGGGGAGAAGGGCCAGACCTGGACCTACTGCTTCCTCGACGACCTCACGATCGACGGCGTCTGATCAGCTGGCGCAGCCCGAGGAAGGCCACTCAGGCTCGGGCGTCCAGGAAGTGGCGGGCCGCGTCGGCACCCTGGGTGATCAGCTCCAGCTCTTGCTGGTGGCTGATGGAGAAGTCGGTGGCCGCGAAGCCCAGGTCACTGACGATCACCGAGCGACCGGCGTCCGCCGCGCTGCGCTCGTAGAAATCTGCCTGGACCTGGAGCAGTGAGTTGTAGAGACCCTTGGCGTAGCTCTCCCATCTCGTGATGGGCCGGGGCTCGGGTGCGTGCCCTGGCCACGCGAGGCGAAAGCCGACCGGGTAGTTCCGGGCCACCCCTCCGTCGACGAACAGGCGGTCGCCATCTCGCACGGCTGCGAAGAAGAGTGGGATGGACATCGACATGCGGACCGCACGGGCGACGCCGACGTGCGGGCTGGTGGCGGCGGAGAAGACCTCGGGCTCGCGGGTGACCAGGTCGGTCCCGACGACGCGCAGGTCCACCCCGCGAGCCGCGCTCAGGTCGGCGAACGTCGTGACCACCTCGTCCAGGATCTATCTCAGATCGGTCGCTGCTTGCCACGCCTCGTCGTTCGATCACGCAGCAGCAGCTCCAGCAGTCTCGTGCAGGCATCGTGCTCGTTACCGAATCGCTCGAGGCCAATCCTCAGCCCCCGTTCGGCGAAGTAGACCTCCCACTCGCCGGGGTGCGCCAGGACGTACGCGTCGTCCTGCGGTTCCTCACAGAGGCGGTACGCGGCGGGGTCGATGTCCTCGGCATCGAGAAGCTGTCTCAGCAAGTGCACGTCCATCAACCCACAGCCTTGATCAAGCCCTGACTCAGGAGCTTCGCCACAGACCCCGCGGCCTCGTATCGAGTTCCCCCACCGAGCCGGCTGACACAGGGCCCGAGCGTCAGCATGCTGAGTCGACTACGAACGGGTGGGCCACGTTGTAGACGCTATACGCGCAACCCGACCACGGCGGGAGAGAGGCCGTGGTTCTCCGATCGCGGACGACGTCGTCCCTGAAGGCATCCGGGGGTGAGGCGACGCCATGTTCGTCCGTCGGGCCTTTGAACTCTCTTCCGCAGGGCCCAGCACCGAACTCGGTCTGCGAGGCCCGCGCCGTGCTAGTCGAACCGATGGGCTTCTGCGTCGGCGCGCGTCCGGTACAGCTCACCCCATCCGATGATGGTGAGCTCGTCCGCGCGCATCGGCGTCGTCAGGGGGGTCGAGGTCACGGAGGGCACAGCTATGTGGACGAAGAACGGGAACTCATCGATCGACTCGAGCGTCGTGCCGGAGTGCCGGGCGCTGAGCACCACCTGTTCTATGTCGGCCGCGCTTCCGAAGCCTGGCCGATGACGGGGGGATCCAGCCATCCGACCACCGCCTCCTTGCCCGTGTCGAAGTGGATGGTCTCGACAAGGACGCACTCGCGCACAGGTTTGAACCGGTCGCTCTCGAGGGAGCTCAGGTAGTACGTGCGGTCGGACATCTAGAACTCCGGGTTGACGCCGCGGACACGACTCGGAGGGACATCTCCGTTCGCGACGGGTCTACTCGAACTCCAGCATGTCGTCCACTGCCTGCCGGAACCACGCTCCGAAGTCTTCGAACTCATGCTTCTGCTCCCAACCGGGGGTCGCGTAGTCGTGGATGACGCATACGGTGCCGGCGCCCAGGTCCCAGCATGCGACGTCATCGTTGTCGCCTCGGCGGGCGAGGGGTACCAGGGTGCGCTGGGGGTAGCGGTGCCGAAGGCCCTCGAGACGGTCGCGCAGCGCAGCTCCGCTGAGGAGCGACCACGGCTCGAGGTCGATGAGCCCCAACGCCACTACCCGTCGGAAGGTCGATGGGTAGGCGAATCCTCTCGGCAGCTCGTCGTCACTCCACAACTCGGTCACGTCAGCCACTGTCCCATGCTGCGGTCGATGACCGCAGCGCCGTTGACCGGCGACTGTCTGACTGCCATGCCCTCCGGCGGAGCGCGCGGTGTGCGAACACGTAGCCGAGCTGTCGTCCGAAAGGCGCGGCGAGATGGTCACGTCCAGAAGGACCTCGGGTTCCACCGGTGATCACGACGTCGGAGAGGTCGAGGACCCACGGATCCTCGTCGTCGCTCTCGTCGGGGACGAGCGCGAGGTCACCGCTGAGGTAGAACTCGGGGGACCTACCGGCCTCGACCGTGAAGCCGGTCAGTGACAGACCCACGAGGTCCCAGGCCCAGTCCTCGAGGTCGTTCGAACCGCAGTCCAGGTCCAGGCCGCGCACCGACCAGTCGCACCAGATCGTCATGCTCCAGTCCGCCCCGAACACGGTGAGCACGGGAGAGTTGACCTCGATCCCGATGATCGCCAGGGGCAGCTCAGCGCGGAGGTGATTTATGGGTCACACGTCACGGGCCCATCTCGAACGTACGTGTGTTCGCAGATCCACTGCCGGAGCCGGTGCTGGTCCCGCCGGGTCACCGTCCGCGGGTGACGTCGTCCCTGAAGGCATCCGGGGGCAGGTAGGAATGGGCGGTCACGTAGTGCAGCATCAAGGTGGGGCCACGCCACGTTCGTCCCTCGGGGCCCTTGAACTCCGCTTCCGCAGTACCCAGCACCACCTCGTCACCGCTGGTGGTGACGTGCCGCATCGGACCGAAGCCGGGGGAATCGCAGAACGGGCACCCGTGCCACCCTCGTGTTGCTGCTACGGGGTGCCGCACCGCGTCCTCGATCGCTGTCAACACCTCGTGCGGGCACTCGCCGGTGGCATAGGGGTGGTCGGCATCGAGCCATCCCACGGCCAGCGCTGAGGTGAGCTCGCCGTCGCCGTGGAGAGGACTCGCGTCGGCGTGGTAGGTCATGGGTCTCCTCGAGTCGTCGGCTACACGACATTCCTACATGCTGCCCAGTCGACGTCGCCCATATGGGGTCGCAGCAGCTGGGACAGCCTGGTGTTCTCGCTCACGGTCGTCGGATTGCCCACGATATTGAGCCCATCCGGTCTCGCCAGGATGTAGTCGGGAACCGATGTGCCGGCGCGCGCGATCTCGACAGGCGGAGGCGGGGCCCCCCGCTCGATCTGGTTGCCGACAATGTCCGACAAGGAGTCGCCGTGGCGCGAGTAAAAGCGAAGGCTCGTACCCTCTGGGATGGCGACTGTCGCGGCGTCGCCCGCTGCGATGCCGCCATGCCCCGAGAGGATGTTGGGGTTCGGGGCGATCTCGTCGAGCTGTCGTCCGAAGGGCGCGGCGACATGACCGAGGGCACCGCCGCCGGCTCCGAAGGCTGCGCCGGTGACTCCGCTGCGTGCGGTGGCCTCGAGCATGCCGCCGGGGGTGTGCGGGCCGGGGCCGATCAGGTAGTTGCCGGCACCACCGACCATCCCTTCTGCGGCTCCGCCGACGGCTCCGACGGCGACGGCTCGACCCATGGTCATTCCGGCCCTGGCCACCATGCCGCCTGCGCCGAAGCCGATCGCGCCGGCGGCGCCGGAGACCGCGACCTGACCCCAGTTGACCTCGCCGGTGGTGGCCTTCTGGATGGCGGTGTCGATGCCGGCCGAGATCAGCCCGGCGCCGACGAGCTGGGCGCCGGGGATGGGGGCGAACATCAGGGCGGCGCCGCCGATGACCATCGCGCCGGCGGCGACGTACTCCCAGTTGTCGGCCGCCCAGTCGCCGACGTCGTTCATCCAGCCCTGGTGGGAGTCCTGGTAGGCCTGCAGGTCGGCGTCGGTGAGTGGCCGCAGGCCGGTGGGGTCGGTGGCGTGGACGGGGTCGTTGCCGGCGTAGGAGTAGGGGTTGCCCGACCAGCCGGTGCCGGGGACGGGGTCGAGGGGGTCGACGGAGAGGAACCCGCGGGTGGTGGGGTCGTAGACGCGAGCGCCGAGCCACTCCATGCCGCCGGGCAGCGAGAGCTCGCCCGCCGAGCCGAGCGAGAGTCCGCCGGGCAGCGCGATGCCGCCGGTGCCGGTGGCGCCGGGGTTCCAGGGGTCGGCCTCGGAGGTGCGCGCGGTGCGCCAACCCGCCGCCGACCAGCCGCCCGTCACGGTGTCGCCGTTGCCGGCGCCCACGCCGGTCACGGGACCCGCCGCGATCACCGGGGTGTCCCCGGCCTGCACCAGCGCGGGGGCGTAGGGGTCGGCTGCGTCGAAGAAGGTCTCGGTGCCGTCGACCCGGGCGAGCTCACCGCACGCATCGACGTGCACGTCGGTGCGCCTGGTCTTTCCGCCGGTGCTGTGCTCGGTGATCGCCGAGAGCCAGCCCGTGGCCGACCACGACAGCTCCCAGCGGCTGCCGTCGCTCCACTCCTCTGCGGTACGTCGGCCCGCGCCGTCGTAGGAGTAGCGGGTCAGCGAACCGTCGTACCCGGTCGCCGTGACCAGCTGGCCGGCCGCGTCGTAGACCAGCTCGCGGACGGCCTCGCCGTCGGCGCCGTCGATCGACTCGCTGACCAGCCGCCCTGCGGCGTCGTAGCGCCACCGCACGTCCGCGGTCGCGTGGGCGGTGTCGGCGTGCAGCCCGACCAGCTGGCACGCCTCGTCGTAGTCGTAGGTCGTGGTGTCGCCGTCGCGAGCGACGGCGCTGATCCTCCCGTCGGCGTCACGGCGCACGACGGTGCGCGAGGACCCGGTCGTGTCGGTGATGGTGTGCCCGACCACGAAGCCGTCGGCGTGCTCCCAGGTCTGGATGGTCCCGCCCGCGGTGGCCGTGACCACCCGGCCGGTGGCGTCGTGCTCGAGCACCGCACGCCCCAGCAGCGGGTGGTCGACCGCGGTCACCCGGCCGGAGGCATCGCGCTCGTACGACGTCGTCGACCCGTCCGGTGTGGTCATCGTGGCCCGGCGGCCGTCGGCGTCGTAGGTCCACGACACGCCGCGCCCGTCGCGACGTCGCGAGACCAGCTGCCCGCGACGGTTCCACTCGAGCTCGTGGGTCACGACCGCGTCGTCGTCGCGGGTGCGGTCGGTCAGCGTCACCCGTCGCGCACGCACGTCGCGGGTGATCGAGGAGACCACGCGACCGTCGACCGCGGTGGAGGCCAGCCGGCCCTGCGAGTCGAAGGTCCACTCGGTACGCCGGCCGTCGGGGTCGGTCTGCCACACCTGCCGACCGGCAGCGTCGTAGCCCGCCCGGGTGGTGCGACCGAGCGGGTCGGTCTCGGCGACACAGTGGTTCATCGCGTCGAACTCGCGGCGCGTGACCTGGCCGAGCGGGTCGGTGACCGCGACCGCGCGGCCGTTGGCGTCGTAGTCCCAGCGGGTCACCCCGCCGTTCCCGTTGACCACCTCGACGAGCTGACCGGCCGCGTCGTAGCGGTAGCGGCGGCGCCCGTGCCAGGTGTCGGAGGACTGCGTGACCCGACCGGCGGAGTCGTAGGCGTAGCGAGCGACGCCGCTGCCGGGCCGGTAGCGCGCGGTGACGCGGCCGACCGCGTCGTGCTCGGTCCAGGCCACCTCGCCGGTGGGCAGCACCTGGCGCACGACGCGCCCGTCGGCGTCGTACTCCTGGGTGGTGCGCGCACCGGTCGGGTCGACGACCGCCACCAGACGGCCGCACACGTCGTACTCGCGCCGTGTCACCGCGCCGGACGGCGAGGTGATGGCGACCGGTCGTCCTGCGGCGTCGCGGTCGATGCGGGTCAGGCCACCCTCGGCGTCGAGCAGCTCGACCGGTCGCCCGCAGCGGTCGTAGGTGGCCATGGCGGCCGAGCCGTCGGCCTGCTCGGCGGACACCGCGCGCCCCAGGGCGTCGTAGCGGGTCGAGATCGCCGCCACGCCGTCGTCGACGGTGACGCTGCCGGTCGCGCGCACGGACGTGACGCTGCGGCGTACGCCGGTCGGGTCGACGGTGGCGGAGACCGCACCGGTCGTGTCGTGCTCGGTGGTCCACTCACCGCCCAGAGGGTCGGTGGTGGTCACGAGACGGGAGAGCGCGTCGTGGGCGAAGCGCCACGTGCTGCCGTCGGGCAGCTCGGCCGAGGCCACGTTGCCGAGGTCGTCGAGGGTGCGGGTGACCGACCGGCCCAGCGGGTCGATCGTGCGGGTCTCCTCGCCGTGCTCGCCCCGCTCGACCTCCGTACGGGCCCCGGTCGGGTCGACGACGGCCGCGAGCCGGCCGGCCGCCGTGTGCTCGTAGCGCCACACCGCGCCGTCGGCGTCGCGGCGCGAGGCGAGCAGGCCCGACGGGGCGTAGGCGTAGGCGGTGCGGGCGCCGCTGGGCGTGATCGCGGCGCGGACCCGGCCGGTCGAGTCGCGCTCCAGACGCGCGACGTGGCCCAGGGCGTCGGTCGTGGAGACCAGGTCGCCGTGGTCGTCGTACCCGAGACGGACGGTGACGCCGGTGGGGTCCTCGATCTCTGTCAGCAGCCCGGCGGTCCAGGAGTAGCGGGTGCGGCCACCTTCGGGGTCGACCATCACCGACGGGTCGCGGTCGGTGCCCGGGCCGGCGGCGTCGGCGTAGGAGTACTCGGTGACGGCGCCGACCTCGGTCACCACGGTGGTGACCCGGTCGTGCTCGTCGTAGCCGAAGGTCAGGTCGGCCCCTGCCGGTGTCACGGTGCGCACCCGACGGCCGCGCTCGTCGTACTCGTGGACCGTGGTCGCGCCGTCGCGCTCGGTCACCGACACCGCGTTGCCCCGCGAGTCGTAGCTGGTCGACTGGCGGCGCTCGTCGGCGTCGACGATCCCGACGACGCGACCGCGCTGGTCGGAGATCCAGGTGTTGGAGCGGGTGCCGTCCTCGTCGGAGACGACGGTGACGTTGCCGGGCAGGTAGACGAAGCGGCTGGCGCGTCCGTGCTGGGAGCGTTGGCGCACCACGCGCGCCCGGTCGTCGTAGACGTTCTCGGCCTCGACCACGCCGTCGGCGTCGATGACGGCGGCGAGGAGGCCGTCTTCCCAGCGGTACCGGCGGGTGCCGAGCGGGGTGGTCACCGCGACCAGGCGGCCGCCGTCGTCATAGGCGTACGTCACCTGCCGGCCGTCGGACGCGGCCGCGGCGACGACCCGGGCAGCACCCGGCGTGGCGTCCCACTCCAGGGTGATCGCGCGGCCACGCGCGTGCTCCATCCGCACCAGTCGCGGCGTGCCGGCGACGTCCTCGTGGACGAGCCGGACCGCGGTGCCGGGGCCGCGACTGTGCTCGCGGAGCCGGCCGTCGCGACCGAAGTGCCAGCGTGCGCCGGCGTTGTCGCGCACCAGGTAGGCGTCGGTGGCGGTGCCGTCGGAGACCCGCTCGACCCACAGGCTCTCGCCCCGAGCGCGGTCCCAGGCGTCACCGAGCCGCGGGAAGACGACCACCCGACCGTCGGCCAGGCGCATCCGCGCCGAGTCGTCGGTGAGGTCGAGGACCGTCTCGGTCCACGACGACCACCCGGGCCCGAACGCTCCCGCACCGGCCGAGGCGTCGGTGCCGCCGGGGGAGTCGAAGGAGTTGTAGGTGCGCGTCAGAGCCAGGCCCGCGTTGCCTCCGGCGAACCCGAGGTCGGTCTCGTTCTCGATGAAGTTGCCCGTGGCCGCGTTGACCGGGTCGTCGGCGTACCCGCTGGTGGGCGGGTTGCCGTAGGCCGTGGGTGGGTCGATCACGAGGTCCTGGCGGGAGGCATCGACCCCGGCCGCATGCAGCGTCGCCGCGAGCGCGCTGTTGCTGAGGGTGGACACGGCGCCCTCGCCGCCGGCCCGGGCGAACGCGTCAGCGACGGTGGTTGCCCAGCGCACGTCCTCCTCGTTGGCCTCCAGCCACAGGCCGAGACCGCGGAAGGTGCCGCTCGCCTCCAGTCGGCCCCACCCGCAGCCGGCCACGAAGTCGCCGTACGCCGAGGTGCAGCTGGCGCGCAACCCGGACAGGCCGGAGTTGAGTCCTCGGGACCCGGTAGCGAAGGACCGCAGGTCCTCGGGGCGCGCCGACGACGTTCCGCCGGCCCCGCCCCCGGCGCCCGGGGCGGGCGTCTGTCGGGTGCGGGCTGCCACGGCCGTGGGCTCGAACGAGGGCTCCGCCGGCATGTCCGGGACCGGCGGGGTCTCCTCGCCCTGACCCAAGAGGTGGTTCTTGGTCCAACCCCAGCCCTGCTCGAGGACGTTCTGGGACTCCTGCTCCTGCTGCCAGCGGCGCGCTGCCTCGCGACGCTCCTGCTCCTGCCGCGCCGCCGTCGCGAGGTCACGGGTGAAACGCGCGACGTCCCCGAGGGAGGCGACCAGCTCCGCTGCGTCGGCGTCACCGGTCAGGGCGTTGTCGTCGAACAGGCGGGAGAAGCGGCCGCGGAACTCCCGCATCGCCGTCAGCGCCCAGGAGCGCCGCGACCCGCGCTGCCCCTCGATCCGATCAGCGGCACTGCTCGCCAGCGTGATCAGTCGCTCGGCGGCCCCGTGGTCGAATCGCACGTCGTCGTGGATCGGCCCGAGCCCCATTGCCTGCCGTCCCCCTTGCTGTGGCTGAACGTCGTCGTCGTGATCGTCGCGCACGTCGCCTGGCATCGTGCCGGAGATCGAGCTACGAACCGGTGATGCAGTGTAGGCAGAGTAGGCATGCCCCTGCGCAGAGTCGGTGAAACTCGACCTCGGGGACAGAGGTCGGGACGTCGTCTCCGCGATGAACGGCCGACGGGCTCGGACGAGGGCCGCTCTCGATCGGGTCATTCGCGTCGCGCGTCGGCTCGCAGTGAGGACGCTCGCTCACCACGTAGCCGCAGGAGGATCCGCTCCTGGATCGCCTGTTGCCCGACGAGCGAGGCACTGTGCTGACCAGCGGCCGCGATGGATACTCCGGCTATGGAGCACGAAGTCGCCCTTGATGCAGCCCATCGCCGCTCACTGGAGTGGCTGGCGTCGTTGAGCACCCGGCCCGTGCCGCCGCGGGCCTCGATCGAGGAGGTCCGCATCGCGCTCGGGGAGACCCTGCCCGACGAGGGCATGCCCGCGGAGGAGGTGGTCGAGCTGCTCGCCACGGCCTGCGACCCAGGCCTGACCGCGATGCCGTCGGGCCGGTTCTTCGGGTTCGTCATCGGCGGCACCCACCCGGCGGGGCTCGCCACCGACTGGCTGGTCAGCGCCTGGGACCAGAACAGCGGGCTGCGCAAGCTGACCCCAGCCCACAGCGCCGTCGAGGATCTGGCCGGCGAATGGCTGCTCGACCTGCTCGGCCTACCGCCAGGCAGCGGCGTCGGCTTCGCGACCGGCGCCACGATGGCCAACTTCACCGGGCTCGCCGCCGGCCGGGACGAGGTGTTGCGCCGGGTCGGCTGGGACGTGGCGCAGAACGGGCTCAACGGCGGCCCGCGGGTCCGGGTGCTGGTCGGCGCGGAGCGGCACGACACCGTCGACCTGGCGTTGCGCTACCTCGGGCTCGGGGTGCCGGAGCCGGTCGCCGTCGACGACCAGGGACGCATCGACGTCGCCGCCCTCGAAGCCGCCCTGGGGGAGGCGGACGGCCCCACCCTGGTCGTGCTGCAGGCCGGCAACGTGCACTCCGGCGCCTTCGACGCCTTCGGCGTGGCCATAGCGGCGGCGCACCGTCGTGGTGCCTGGGTGCATGTCGACGGCGCCTTCGGGCTCTGGGCGGGTACGTCGCCGACGTACCGGCATCTCGTCGCCGGGGTCGAACAGGCCGACTCCTGGGCCACCGACGCGCACAAGACGCTCAACGTCCCGTACGACAGCGGGATCGTGGTGGTCCGCGACGTCGCCGCGCTTCGCCGGGCCATGGGTGTGCAGGGCCCGTACCTGATCCACGACGAGCTGGGGGAGCCGCTCGACAAGGTGCCCGAGCTGTCCCGGCGTGGGCGCGCGTTCCCCGTGTGGGCGGTGCTGCGCGCGCTGGGCCGGTCCGGGGTGGCCGACCTCGTCGACCGGCTGTGCGCCCACGCCACCGCGTTCGCCCGCGGGCTGGAGCAGCTGCCCGGGACCACTGTTCTCAACGACGTCGTGTTCACCCAGGTGTGCGCCGCCCTCGGCGACGACGCGGCGACCCAGGAGGCGGTACGCCGGATCCTCGAGGACGGCACCACCTGGATGTCCGGCTCGCGGTGGCACGACCGGAGCGTGCTGCGAATCTCGGTGAGCAACTGGTCGACCACCGAGGACGACGTGGCCCGCAGTCTCGACGCCGTCGGCCGGGCGGTGGTCGATCGCTGATCCGCCCTGGACGCGAGAGGGCCCCGGCCAAGCCGGAGCCCTCGTCGTCGAACGTTGTGTCCGAGCTCTATCTACACACGTGACTAGATGTCGTAGTAGAGCTCGAACTCGTGCGGGTGCGGGCGCATCTGCACGGGGAGGATCTCCTGGGTGCGCTTGTAGTCGATCCAGGTCTCGATCAGGTCGGGGGTGAAGACGTTGCCGGCGGTCAGGAACTCGTGATCGGCCTCGAGGGAGTCGAGGACGGCGTTCAGCGAGGTCGGGACCTGGTCGATGTCGGCCATCTCGTCCGGCGGGAGCTCGTAGATGTCCTTGTCGACCGGGGCGGGCGGCTCGATCTTGTTCTTGATGCCGTCGAGGCCGGCCAGCAGCAGCGCCGAGAAGGCGAGGTAGGGGTTGGCCGACGGGTCGGGGCAGCGGAACTCGATCCGCTTGGCCTTCGGGTTGGAGCCGGTGATCGGGATCCGGACGCAGGCCGAGCGGTTGCGCTGGGAGTAGACCAGCGAGATCGGGGCCTCGAAGCCGGGCACCAGGCGGTGGTAGGAGTTCACCGTCGGGTTGGTGAACGCCAGCAGCGACGGCGCGTGCTTGAGGATGCCGCCGATGTAGTAGCGCGCCATGTCGGAGAGGCCGCCGTAGCCGGTCTCGTCGTAGAACAGGGGCTTGCCCTCGTTCCAGATCGACTGGTGCACGTGCATGCCGGAGCCGTTGTCGCCGAAGATCGGCTTGGGCATGAACGTCGCGGTCTTGCCGTTGCGCCAGGCGACGTTCTTGATGATGTACTTGAACTTCATCACGTCGTCGGCGGCCTTGAGCAGCTCGTCGAAGCGGTAGTTGATCTCCGCCTGGCCGGCGGTGCCGACCTCGTGGTGGGCGCGCTCGACGATCAGGCCGGACTTCTCCAGCTCGATGACCATCTCGTCGCGCAGCTCACCGAAGTGGTCGGTCGGCGCGACGGGGAAGTAGCCGCCCTTGTACTTCACCTTGTAGCCGCGGTTGTCGTTCTCGAACGCGTCGCCGGTGTTCCAGGCGCCGGCCCCGGAGTTGATCTCGTAGAACCCGGTGTTGGCCTTGGTCTCGAACCGCACGTTGTCGAAGACGTAGAACTCCGCCTCGGGGGCGAAGAACGCCGTGTCGCCGACGCCGGTGGTGGCGAGGTAGGCCATCGCCTTCTTGGCGATGTTGCGCGGGTCGCGCGAGTAGGGCTCACCGGTCAGCGGGTCGTGGATGAAGAAGTTGACCACCAGCGTCTTGGCGACCCGGAAGGGGTCGATGTAGGCGGTCGTGGGGTCCGGGAACAGCTGCATGTCGGACTCGTGGATGGCCTGGAAGCCACGGATCGAGGAACCGTCGAAGCCCAGGCCGTCGTCGAAGACGCTCTGGTCGAACGAGGAGATCGGCACGGTGAAGTGCTGCATGACACCCGGCAGGTCGCAGAAGCGGACGTCGACCATCTCGACGCGCTCGTCCTTGATATATGCGAGCAGCTCGTCGCTGTTCTGGAACATTCGTCCTCCTCGGCTGCCCACCCACGGGCCAGCCCACACTGATGACACGGACATACCGCACGCGACGCTGCGCACCGGCTGAGCCCGCAACCTACGGACGGGCAGTTTCCCGACCGTATCGGGTTTGTTTCCACGGTGTAACGACTGCCCCAGGGTTGGACTCCTCCCCGACGGGCCTCGCGGGCCCCGGACCGAGCCCTGCGACCCGCCGCCTAGCCTGGGGTCGTGACTGATCCCGGCTTCGAGACCGCCTCCTGGGCCCGGCGGATCCTCGCCCTGTTCGTCGACTGGTTCGCCAGCACGCTCGTCGTGATCGTGGCCGTCGGCTTCGAGGCCTGGAGCCAGCCCGGGGCGCCGGAGCAGGGGTACGTCTTCTTGGTCTTCGCCCTCGAGACCGCGCTGTTCACCTGGCTGCTCGGTGGCTCCTTCGGCAAGATGCTCACCCGGCTGCGCACGGCGCCCGCGGACGGACGTCTGCGTCCGCTCAACCCCGTGGTGCTGCTGGCCCGGCAGGTCGCGGTGCTGCTGGTGCTGCCACCGCTGGTGTTCAAGTCCGACGGTCGCGGCCTGCACGACCTGCTGGCCGGCACCGCTACCGTGACCCTGCAGACCTATCACGAGCTCGCCCGGAGGGGTACGCCATGAGTCGTCACACCACCCACCCCCGTCGGCGCGGCGCGTCGTGGCGACGTACGTCGGCCGCCGCGGCCGCCGTCCTCGCGCTCGGCTCGCTGGCCGCCTGCGGCAGCGACGAGAAGCCCGCGGCCTCCGACGATCCGAGCTCCAGTGAGAGCACGGGGTCCGCCGACGCGAGCGAGCCCGCCGAGCCCACCGAGTCGGCCTCGGACGACGCCAGCCCGGACGGTGGCGACGTCGCAGCGGGCGAGGCGATGGACAAGGCCGACTTCGTCGACCTGTTCAGCGCTGCCTTCGAGAAGGCCAGCACCACGCGCCTCACGATGACCTTCGGTGGAGCCATGGAGATCAGCGCCGAGGGAGTCGCCGACTTCTCCACCAGCCCGCCACGCATGCAGTTCTCGATGACCAACCCCGGCAACGGTCAGGACCTGGGGATGGTGCTCAGCGGGGGTGCGATGTACGTCCAGGTCGCACCCCAGCAGTACGCCCGCTACGACCTCAGCGACCCCACGGGCCCGCTCGCCGGCATGACCGACCAGCTCGACCCGAGCGCGCTGGTCGACACCTTCGACAAGGCGATCACCTCGGCGACGTACGTCGGCGAGGAGGACGTGGACGGCGAGCCGATGGAGCGCTACCGGGTCGAGATCGACACGGCCGCCACCCTCGAGGGCAGCGACGTGCCGCAGGGCGGGGCCGGGCTGCCCGAGGTGTCGAGCTTCGACCTGTGGTTCGACGCCGACGGGATGTTCCGCCGCATGCAGGGCGACCTCGGGCCGACCGCCGGCACGTTCGAGGCGACGTACGACGACTGGGGCGACCCGGTGGAGATCACCGTGCCGCCGAAGGCACAGGTCGTCGACCTCGCCCGACCCGAGAAGGAGCCGAAGGGCTAGCCAGCCCCTCGGCACCACCGTCGGTCAGCGGCCGCGCATGTTGCCGCGCATGCCCTTCATGCTGGTCGGCACCGGGCCCTTGGGCAGCGGCAGGGCCGAGCGCTGGGAGTCCAGCGCCTTGATCCGGTTGAGGATGTCGGTCATCTCGGCGGGCTTGACCTTGCGGCCGAGCTTCTGGATGTGGCGAGCGATCTTGGGCAGCGGCACCTGGCCCTCCTCGCGGCCGCACACGACCTCGTGCAGCGGCACCTCCGAGGCGACCCGCTCGTGCTTGCGGCGCTCGCTGGACATCAGCTGCTTGAGGCGGTGACCGTTGCCCTCGCCGACCAGGACGATGCCCGGAGGGCCCACGACCCGGTGGACGACGTCCTGCTGGCGGGTGAAGGCGATCGCGACATCGGTCTTCCAGCCGCGGCGCAGCATCCGCAGGGCGGCCGCAGCGGCGCCGGGCTGACCCTCCATCTGGCTGTAGGCGGCCTTCTGGGCGCGCTTGCCGAAGATGATCATCGTCGCCAGCGTCCCGAAGAGGACAGCGCCGATGATCGAGATGACCAGCCCGAGGGTCCCGCTGCCGGGCAGCACGAAGAAGACCGCGAAGCCCAGCGCCCCGACCACCACGAACGTGCCGAGCAGCCACCACGGCAGCGCGCGGTCGGACTTCTTGGCCATCCGGTAGGTCTCGACGAACTGCTTGCGGCGGCTCATCTTGTCCGGGTCGGTGGTCTTCTGCTTCTTTTCCTTCTTCGCCACGCTGGGGTGCCTTCGTGCTCGGGCCGTAGCCTCGGGGGCTCCGGTCGGGTGGGGTGTGCGCTCGTCAGACGCCGGCGCCCTGGCGGGCGTCCATCGCCTGACGGTACAGCCGTCCGGCTCGGTAGGACGAACGCACCAGCGGCCCGGACAGCGCCCCGGAGAAGCCGATGTCGTCGGCCTCCTCCTTGAGCTCGACGAACTCCTGCGGCTTGACCCACCGCTCCACCGGGTGGTGGCGCAGCGAGGGCCGCAGGTACTGGGTGATCGTGATGATCTCGCAACCGGCGTCGTGCAGGTCCTGCAGCGCCTGGGAGATCTCCTCGCGGGTCTCGCCCATGCCCAGGATCAGGTTGGACTTGGTGACCAGCCCGAAGTCGCGGGCCTGGGTGATCACGTCGAGCGAGCGGTCGTAGCGGAACGCCGGCCGGATCCGCTTGAAGATGCGCGGCACGGTCTCCACGTTGTGGGCCAGCACCTCGGGCCGCGACTCGAAGACCTCGCGCAGCAGGTCGGGTTGTGCGTTGAAGTCAGGGATCAGGTTCTCCACGCCGGTGCCGGGGTTGAGGTCGTGGATCGCGCGCACGGTCTCGGCGTACAGCCAGGCGCCGCCGTCGGGCAGGTCGTCGCGGGCGACGCCGGTGATCGTGGCGTAGCGCAGCTCCATCTTCTGCACCGACTCCGCCACCCGGCGGGGCTCGTCGCGGTCCAGCGGCTGCGGCTTGCCGGTGTCGATCTGGCAGAAGTCGCAGCGCCGCGTGCACTGGTCGCCGCCGATGAGGAACGTCGCCTCGCGGTCCTCCCAGCACTCGAAGATGTTGGGACACCCCGCCGACTGGCAGACCGTGTGCAGGCCCTCGCTCTTCACCAGCTGCATCAGGTCGTTGTACTCGGGACCCATCTTCGCCCGGGTCTTGATCCACTCGGGCTTGCGCTCGATCGGGGTCTCGGCGTTACGGACCTCGAGTCGCAGCATCTTGCGTCCGTCGGGGGCAGGTGCGGTGCTCACGCCTAGGAACTGTACGCCGCGCCCGATGAGCCCCCACATCGCCAGCGTGCCCGGCGGCCGGTGTTCGCTCAGGGCGTGAGCAGCTCGATGCGCGGGGTGCGGGGCGGCTCGGGGCGGGGCTCGTAGTCGGGCGTGGCGTCGTACGCCGTCCACCCGAGGTAGTGGGTCAGGTGGCGCTCCACCGAGGGCAGCACCTCGGTGACCGTCACGCGCCGCCCGAGCTCCTCGCTGAGCGTGGTGACCCCCGCGTCGGCGATGCCGCAGGGCACGAACCGGTCGTACCAGGAGAGGTCGACGTCGCAGTTGAGCGCGAAGCCGTGCATGGTGACGCCACGACTGACCCGGATGCCGAGCGCCGCGAGCTTGCGCTCGGGGCGTCCCGCGCCGGCCGGGAGCCAGACACCGCTGCGCCCCGGCACCCGGGCCGTGGTCACGCCCAGGTCGGCGCACACGCGGATCAGCGCCTCCTCGACCCGACGGACGTAGTCGACGACCTTCACGTGACCGGGCAGCCGCACGATCGGGTAGCCGACCAGCTGGCCGGGACCGTGGAAGGTGATCTTGCCGCCGCGGTCGACGTCGATCACGTCGGCACCGCCCGGGTCGGCGGGGCGTTCGTGCGGGTCGGTGCGGGTGCCGGCGGTGTAGACGGGCGGGTGCTCCAGCAGCAGCACGGTGGGCGGCCGGCTGCCGTCGACCACACCGGCGTGCACCTCGCGCTGCAGCTCCCAGGCGTCCAGGTAGGCGATCGCGTCGTCGCCGAGCCCGGCGCGCTCGAAGGTGAGGTCCGACGTCGTCACGCGGGTCACGATACGTGCTCGCCGAGAAAGGCCAGCTCGGCCGGGAGCATCCGTCGGGGAAGCCGGCGACGTAGTCGCGCACCCCGAAGTAGAACGGGTCGCCGGTGCCGCAGTCGATCCGCACGGCGATCCCGGCGAGGTCGGCCACCAGCGTGCCTGTGGAGAGAGTCCGACACGGATCGCCGGGAGCGGGTAGACACAGACCATGAGGCTGCCCCTGGTCCTGGCCGGCGCCCTGGTGGCGCTGGTGGTGGGTGCGCTCGTCGCGCTCGGGGTGGTCCTGGTCGATGGGTCGGCGCCTGGGTCTCGACAAGCTCGACCACCGGAGGCGGGCGCGCCCGGTGGTCGAGCCTGTCGAGACCCCGGTGGGGTCGACGTGTGCCGGGCGTCGGCGGCGCTGCGCGAGTGGGACAGCGGGCGGGCGCGGGCGTGGGGGAGCGCCGACGAGACCGCGCTGGCCTCGTTGTACGCACCGGGCTCGGTCGCGGGGCAGCGCGACGTGGCGATGCTGCGCCGGTGGCGCGACCGCGACCTGGTCGTGCGCGGCCTGCGCACGCAGGTCCTGGCCCTGGTGGTCGAGCAGGCTGACGCCGACCGCCTCGAGCTGGTGGTCACCGATCGGCTGGTGGGCGGCGCCGCACTGGGCGCGGGACGACGGCTGCCGCTGCCGACCGACCGGGCCTCGCGACGCCGGGTCACCCTGGAGCGCTCGGAGGGCCGCTGGCGGGTCTCCTCGGTGCTGCCGGCGGGGTGAGCGCCTCCGGAGACGGGGTGTGCGGCGGCTCAGGTGTTGACGGCGCGCAGCCCGGCGGAGACCACGTCGATCGCGTCGCGGTCGCGGAAGACGAAGCCCTGCGACTCCAGGGCGAGCGGACGGGCGTTGACCGAACCGAGCAGCTCGTTGGACAGGTCGCCGGCCGCGACGCGCAGGATCGGCGCCGGCACCGTCGCGAACGACGGTCGCTCGAGCGCGCGGGCCAGAGCACGGGTGAACTCGGCGTTGGTCGGGGTGTCGGGGCAGACCAGGTTGAAGGGACCCGCGGCCGTGTCGTGCTCGGCCAGGAAGGAGACCGCGCCCACCCAGTCGCGCAGCGAGAGCATCGGCATGTGCTGCTCGCCGCTGCCCAGTCGTCCGCCCAGCGCGGCCAGGAACAGCAGCCGCAGCTGCTTGAGCGGGGGACTGCGCCGGTCCATGACCGGTGAGGTGCGCAGCAGGCAGACCCGCGCGCCGGCGTCGACCGCCGCCCCGGTGGCGCCCTCCCACTCCCGCGTGACCCGGGTCAGGAGCGCGTCGCCGCGAGAGGCGGACTCCTCGCTCAGCACGGCGCTGCCGTGGTCGCCGTAGAAGGCGATCCCGCTCCCGGCCAGGTACGCCGGCTTGCGGTCGGAAGCGGCGATCGCCTCGGCCAGCACCCGGGTGGTGGTCACCCGGCTCTCGCGCAGCGTGCGGGCCCACTTCTTCGAGTGCGGGTTGCCGACGAGCGGCGACCCGGCGAGGTTGACCACGACGTCGGCGGCCTCGATGACCGACCGGTCGTAGTCGCCGGCGTAGGGGTCCCACGTCGACTCGTCGGGGGCGGAGGTGGGCTTGCGCACCAGCGCCGTCACCCGGTGACCCCGGGCGACCAGCGCGGCGGAGAGGTGGGTGCCGAGGAAGCCTGAGCTCCCGGCGATGACGACGGATCTCGAGACCATGGCCCGACCCTACGGGGGGTCCAAGGGCGATCACGGAGGGAGGGAGCGGTGGGGGTAGTGGCTCGGGTCCGGGTCCGGCGAAGACCCTCCCTGCGCACTACGGAGACCCGCCCACATGGACGGGTCTCCGTAGCGTGGCGCACCTGTCCGTCGGTCAGCACCCGAGCGCCGCAGACCTCACGAGGTCAGACCTCGAACTGACCCGCCTCGAGGCGCTGCTTGACGTCCTGGAGGAAGCGGCCGGCGTCGGCGCCGTCGACCAGGCGGTGGTCGTAGGTCAGCGCGAGGTAGACCATGTGCCGCACGGCGATGGTCTCGCCGAGGTCGGCGTCGTCGATGACGACCGGACGCTTGACGACCGCACCCGGCCCGAGGATCGCGACCTGCGGCTTGTTGATGATCGGGGTGTCCCAGAGGGCGCCGACGCTGCCGAGGTTGGTGATCGTGAACGTGCCGCCGCTGAGCTCGTCGGGACCGATCTTGTTGGTGCGGGTCCGCTGCGCGACGTCGGTGATCTTCTTGGCCAGCCCGGCGATGGACAGGTCGCCCGCGTCCTTGACGACGGGGGTGATCAGGCCCTTCTCGGTGTCCACCGCGAAGGCGAGGTGCTCGCGGTCGTAGTAGGTGATCTCACCGGCGTCGGTGTCGATCGTCGCGTTCAGCTTGGGGTGCTGCTTGAGCGCGTCGATCGCGGCCTTGGCGAAGAACGGCAGGTAGGACAGCTTCACGCCCTCGCGGGCCAGGAAGTCCGCCTTCACCGACTCGCGCAGGCGGGCGACCCGGGTGACGTCGACCTCCACGACCTGCGTGAGCTGGGCGCCGCTCTGGAGCGAGTCGACCATCCGCTCGGCGATGATCTTGCGCAGCCGCGACATCTTCTCGGTGGTCCCGCGCAGCGGGGACGGCGTCGTGCTGGGAGCCGCAGCCGCGGAGGACCCGGACGAGGCCGGGGCCGACGCAGCGGGAGCCGACGCGGGAGCCGACGCGGGGGCCGGCTCCTCCTGGGCCTTGGCGGCCTCGAGGACGTCCTGCTTGCGGATCCGGCCACCGACCCCGGACCCGGTCACCGAGGACAGGTCGACGTCGTGCTGGGCGGCGAGCTTGCGGACCAGCGGCGTGACGTAGCCGGCGCCGTCGCCCTGGTCGGTGGAGGAGGGCTTGGACTCCGAGGCGGGCTTCTCCTGCTCCTTGGTCGGCTCGGGAGCCTTCTCCGCAGCGGGCTCGGCCTTCTGCGCGGCCTCCGGCTTCTTCGGCTCGGGCTCCGGCTCGGGCTCCGGCTCCGGCTCCGGCTCCGGCTCGGGCTCCGGCTCGGAGCCGCCACCGGCCTCGCCCGACCCGATCCGGGCCAGCTCGGCGCCGATCTCGACGGTCTCGTCCTCCTCGACCTTGATCTCGAGCAGGGTGCCGGCCACGGGGGAGGGGATCTCGGTGTCGACCTTGTCGGTGGAGACCTCGAGCAGCGGCTCGTCGACGGCGACCTCGTCGCCGACCGACTTCAGCCAGCGCGTGACCGTTCCTTCGGTGACCGACTCGCCCAGCTCGGGCAGCGTCACTGACGTGCTCTCACCGCCACCGCCACCGCCACCGCCACCGGAGGCCTTCTTCTCCTCCGCGGCCGGGGGCTCCTCGGACGCGTCGTCGTCCTCGTCGTCCTCGTCGTCGTCGTCGGCCGACGCCTCCGGCTCCGGCTCCGGCTCGGGCTCGGGCTCCGGCTCGGCGTCGTCCTGGTCGCTCTCGTCGTCGGAGCCGCCGCTGTCGCCGGAGGACTCCTCGGAGTCTCCGATCATGGCCAGCACGGCGCCGATCTCGACCGTCTCGTCCTCCTCGGCCTTGATCTCGAGCAGGGTGCCCGCGACGGGGGAGGGGATCTCGGTGTCGACCTTGTCGGTGGAGACCTCGAGCAACGGCTCGTCGACGGCGACCTCGTCGCCCACCGACTTCAGCCAACGGGTGACCGTTCCTTCGGTGACGGACTCGCCGAGGGCGGGGAGGGTGACTTCGGTGGCCATGGGATTCCTTCTGGGTCGCGGTGGCGGGACGGAGCGGAGGAGCAGGGACGAGGGACGGTCAGGAGTGGGCGTGCAGAGCCTTGCCGGCCAGGGCCATGTGGGCCTCGCCGAGCGCTTCGTTCTGGGTGGGGTGGGCGTGCACGAAGGGTGCGACGTCCTCGGGGTGGGCCTCCCAGCCGTAGATCAGCTGGGCCTCGCCGACCAGCTCACCCACCCGGTCACCGACCAGGTGGACGCCGACCACGGGGCCGTCCTTCTCGCGCACGAGCTTGACGAACCCCTGGGTCTTGAGGATCTGGCTCTTGCCGTTGCCGCCCAGGTCGTAGGTCAGCGACTCGATGCCGTCGGCGCCGTAGCGCTCCGCGGCGTCGGCCTCGCTGAGCCCGACCGAGGCGATCTCGGGCTGGCTGTAGGTGACCCGGGGGATGGCGGCCTCGTCGATCGGACGCGGGTCGAGGCCGGCGATCTCCTCGGCCACGAAGATGCCCTGCTGGAAGCCCCGGTGGGCCAGCTGCAGGCCGGGCACGATGTCACCCACCGCGTAGACGCCCTCGAGGTTGGTGCGGCAGCGCTCGTCGGCGAGCACGAAGCCGCGGTCCATGACGACGCCCTGCTCGTCGAAGCCGAGCCCGTCGGTGACCGGGCCGCGACCGACCGCGACCAGCAGCACCTCGGCCTCGAGCACGTCGCCGCCCTCGACGGTGACGGCCACGCCGTCGTCGGTGGTCTTGACGCTCTGGAAGGGGGTGCCGGTGCGGACGGTGATCTTGCGCTTGCGGAAGGCGCGCTCGAGGACCTTGGAGGAGGCCTCGTCCTCGACGGCGACCAGCCGGGGCAGCGCCTCGAGGATGGTCACCTCGGCACCGAAGCTGCGCCACACGCTGGCGAACTCGGAGCCGATGACCCCGCCGCCCAGCACGATGACCGACGCGGGCACCCGGTCGAGCCCGATGGCCTGCTCGGAGGTGATGATGCGCTCGCCGTCGATGTCGAGCCCGGGCAGGCTCTTGGCGTAGGAGCCCGAGGCGAGCACCACGTGACGGCCGGTGTAGGCGGTGCCGGCGACGGTGACCTCACGGGGACCGGTGAGCCGACCCTCGCCCTCGATGACGGTGATGCCGCGGCCCTTGATCAGGCCGGTCAGGCCCTTGAAGAGGCGAGAGACCACGCCGTCCTTGTAGGCGTTGACGCCGGCCATGTCGATGCCCTCGAGCGTGGCGCGGACGCCGAACTGCTCGGACTCACGGGCGGAGTCGGCGACCTCGGCGGCGTGCAGCAGCGCCTTGGTCGGGATGCAGCCCACGTGCAGGCACGTGCCGCCGAGCCGGTCGCGTTCGACCAGGCCCACGGACAGACCGAGCTGGGCGGCCCGCAGGGCACAGGCGTAACCGCCGGACCCCGCCCCGAGAATGAGTACGTCGAACTCGCCGTCGCCCACGCCGTTGGACCCCCTCCTGGCTCCGAATACCGCTCCTGTGCCTGTCGGCCGACCCATCCTTGCACTTGTGGCGCACATGACAACCACCGCCTCACGGCCGCGTCGGGCAGCGCGTCCTGAAGACCTCTGCAGGCCCACGAGGCAGAATGGGCGCCATGGGACTCATGGACCGCTTCCGTCGCCGGTCACGTCAACGGATGAGCAAGCCGGCCGGTGACGGCCTCCGCACCGGCTCGACGCAGGTGCGCGCCTCCGACAGGGTCGACGAGAAGCACCTGCAGGAGTTCGTCGTAGCCCGTCGAGGGGTCGAGGGCTTCGTCGAGCCGCGCACCGCCGTGAGCGAGGTGACGCTGCTGCTGGTCGCGCACGACGGCGAGTGGACGCGCCGCCGCGTCCCGTCGGTCAACTGGGCGCACGACTTCGCCAACAAGCACCAGGTGCCGTCGTACGACGCCGCGGTGGTCGGCATCCCCCAGCGGATGCGCGACTACAACAGTCGCAAGAAGCTCGAGGACAAGCAGCGGCGGCGCGAGCAGGGGCTGTGACCCCCGGGCCTGAGCCCGGGCCCTAGGCGCTGAGGCGGCGGGCCAGCTCGACCAGGGTGGTCACGCCGAAGCCCGTCCCGCCCGAGGTGATGTGCCCCCGCGCGCCGCCGGAGTTGTAGGACGGCCCGGCGATGTCGACGTGCGCCCACGGCTTGCCGGCGGTGAACTCCCGCAGGAAGGCCGCCGCGAACAGGCCACCGCCCCAGCGCACCCAGTCGTGCTGCGCGAGGTCGGCGATCTTGCTGGAGTGGATCCGCTCGTCCATGTGCTCGGGGATCGGCATCGGCCAGGCCTGCTCGCCGGCCGTGCGGGCCGAGTCGAGCACGTGGCCGACGACCTCGTCGGCGCCCATCACGCCCGCGACCTGGTCGCCGAGGGCGACGACCATGGCGCCGGTCAGCGTGGCCACGTCGACGATCACGTCGGGGTCCTGCTCGGTCGCGCGGACGAGACCGTCGGCCAGGACCAGGCGCCCCTCCGCGTCGGTGTTGAGGACCTCGACGGTGGTGCCGCCGTAGATGGTCAGGACGTCTCCGGGGCGGATCGCGTCGCCGGACAGCATGTTCTCGGCCATCGCGGCGTACGCCGTCACGGTGATCGGCAGGTCGAGGGCGGCGATCGCGAAGACCGACTGGACCACGGCCGCGGCCCCGGCCATGTCGGACTTCATCTCCTGCATGCCCTGGGCCGGCTTGATGGAGAGCCCGCCGGAGTCGAAGGTGATGCCCTTGCCGACCAGCGCGAGGTGGGTGCGCGCGTCCTTCGGGGTGTAGCGCAGCTCGACCAGTCGCGGCGGTGCGGCCGAGCCGCCGCCGACCCCGAGCAGCCCGCCGAAGCCCTGCTCGGCCAGGGCGGTCTCGTCGAGCACCGTCACCTCGACGCGCTGCGAGCGCTTGCTGTGGGCCTTGCGGTGGGCCTTGCCGGCGGCCACGACCGCGTCGGCGAACACCGGCGGGGTGAAGTCACCCGGAGGGGTGTTGACCCAGTCGCGCGTGGTCGCGACGGCCGCAGCCAGCACCTGGGCCTCCGTGAACGCGGACGTCGCCTCCTTGCGCCGGGCCAGGGGCGAGAGGACGACGAGCTCGGCGATCCCGTCCTTGGCCGGCTTGGTCTGGTAGGTCGTGAACGCGTAGCTGCCGAGCAGGAAGCCCTCGGTGACCGCACCGACCAGCTCGGCGGTGTCGGCCGGCAGCGCCAGTGCGACCGACGCGGAGTTGGTCACCGAGCGGGCGGCCGCACCGGCGGCCCGACGGCAGGCGTCGGCGTCGGCGCTCTCGCCCAGCCCCACCAGCACGAGCAGCGAGGCACCGATCGTCTTGGCGGTCGGCACCTTGACCACCTCACCGGCCTTGCCGGTGACCCCGAGCGAGGCCAGCAGCGGGCGCCAGGCCCGTCCGTAGGCCTTGGCCACGTCCTCGCCGCCGGTGGCCGCCTCAGCGCCGCTGCGTCCGGAGGTCACCCCCACCACGACGGCGTCGGTCTTGGTCTTCGCGGGGTTGGCCGTGCGCAGGGTGTAGGTCGTCACCGCCGCAGGATAGGCCAGCCCGGTCGTGGCGGCGGGGGGCGGCGGGGGTGGGTGAGGGGACGGCAGGTGCGCCCGGTGCGGCTCGACGGGTCGCTGGGAGTCCTGCGATAGGTTGCGCGCATGGGTGACGACGCCACGCTGCTGCGCTCGCCGCTGCACGACCGCCACGAGGCGCTGGGCGCCAAGTTCGCCGAGTTCGGTGGCTGGTCGATGCCGCTCGACTACTCCGGCGGCGACGGTGGTGTCGTCAAGGAGCACACGGCGGTGCGCGAACGCGTCGGCATCTTCGACGTCAGTCACCTCGGCAAAGCGATGGTGACCGGCCCCGGGGCGGCTGACTTCGTCAACGCCACGCTCTCCAACGACCTGCGCAAGCTCGCTCCGGGCCAGGCTCAGTACACGTTGTGCTGCGACGCGGAGTCCGGCGGCATCGTCGATGACCTGATCGCCTACTACCGCGACGACGAGCACGTGCTGCTGGTGCCCAACGCCGCCAACACCGCCGAGGTGCTGCGCCGGCTGGTCGACGTCGCGCCGGACGGGGTCCGGGTGCGCGACCACCACCAGGACTACGCCGTGCTGGCCGTCCAAGGGAGCCGCTCCGACGAGGTGCTGGTCGCCGCGGGCCTGCCGGCCGGCCACGACTACATGCGCTTCGTCGAGGCCGCCTTCGCCGGACCCGACGGAGAGGAGATCGGCGTCGTGGTCTGCCGCACCGGCTACACCGGCGAGCGGGGGTATGAGCTGATCGTCGCCAACGACGGCGCCGGCGCACTGTGGGACGCCGTGGTCGAGGCCGGAGCCGAGCACGGCATCGCACCGTGCGGCCTGGGCGCCCGCGACACGCTCCGCACGGAGATGGGCTATCCCCTGCACGGGCAGGACATCACCGTCGACGTCACCCCCAACGAGGCCCGGCTGGGCTGGGCCGTGGGCTGGAAGAAGGACGCCTTCTGGGGGCGCGACGCGCTCCTGGCCGAGAAGGAGGCCGGTCCCCGCCGGCGTCTGCACGCGCTGGTCTCGACCGGCCGCGCGATCCCGCGGCCCCACATGCCGGTGAGCCTGACGGCCGACGTACCGCTCGGCGAGGTGACCTCCGGGACCTTCTCGCCCACCCTGAAGAAGGGCATCGGGCTCGCGCTGCTGGCGACCGTGGTCGACCCCGACGCGGAGGTGGGCGTCGACGTCCGCGGCCGCCGCGAGATCTTCCAGCTGACCAAGGCCCCCTTCGTCGACACCTCGGTGCGTGAGTCGTGAACCTCCCCGAGCAGCCGCCCACGTTCCGTCAGCCGTCCGCGGCCGAGCGCCCCTGGTGGTGGCGTCTCGAGGACGCCGCGGGCGCCGAGGTCACCCTCGAGGGCGAGCTCGCCGGCCAGCGGTTCGCCAACCAGGCCGACGCCGAGTCGTGGGTGGGCGAGATCTGGGCCGACCTCGCCGAGGAGGGCGTCGACGCGGTCACCCTCTTCGAGCACGAACGCGAGGTCTACGGACCGATGTCGCTGCACGCCTGACGGCGCGCTGAGCTCAGCCGATCGGCTACGGGCTGATCGTCTACGGGCCGGTCGTGTAGGGCAGGCCGCAGATGTTGAGCACCTGCTGGGCCACGGTGCCGTTCTCGGCGGCGAGCTGGATGGTCGTGCCGTGCTCACCGGCCTTGCGCATCGCCACCGCGAGGATGCCCACACCGAGGCTGGGCAGGAAGTCGACGTCGGAGAGGTCGATGACCAGTGACTCGGTGAACTCCTGCGACCGCTTGGCGATGGCGTCGCGCAGCGCGAGGCCGGACATCTCGTCGACGAAGCCTCCGACGAGCAGCGTGCGGTCGTCGGCGTCGTACATGAGGCTCAGGGGGCGTTCTTCCACGGGAGCGACCCTACCGGGACCTTTGGCCTGGGTCACGGGGTGTGCCCGTGGGCGGAGAGGTGGGGCAGCCCGGCCCGGTCCAGCATCTGCTGCGAGGGCGAGCCGACCGGGGCCACCAGCTGCAGCTCGGCGGTCCAGGCCTGAGCCGTGGCGAGCACATGGATGGCGGCGCTCGAGAGGATCGTGACCTGGGTCAGGTCGACCAGCAGCGGCAGCGTGCCGCCCTGGGAGTACTGCCCCAGCAGGTGGTGCAGCCGGTCGACGGCCGTCTTCTCGATGCGTCCGCGCAGCAGCAGCAGCCCGTCGCGCGGCACGACGACCTCGAGGTCGGAGGGGGAGGGCGGTGGCGGGTCGAGGGTCATCCCGGTGAGCAGCGCGACGTCCCACGTGGGTCGGTGGCGGAGCCGCGCCCGGGTGCCCTCCGGACCGACCGTGAGCTCGAAGTCGTCGCACAGGCCGCGGACCATCGCCAGACCGCGTCCGCGCTCGGTCGTGCGGGTCGGGGGACGCCAGGTGCCGTGGTCGGTGACCACGACCTCGATGGAGCCGTCGGGCGTGTGGGTCGCCACGAGCTCGACCCGCGCCTCCGGGTCGTCGATCTCCGTCATGGGCGAGCGCCCGTAGGCGTGCTCGAGCGCGTTGCTGAGCAGCTCGCCGACGCTGTGCTGCAGGGCGGACTCGTCGAGCCGACGGACCTGGAGCCGTCGGAGCCACTCGCCGAGGCTGCGCCGGGCGTCACGGAGGGTGGTCGGGGTGCCGGTCAGCTGGAGGGTGAGCGGAGACACCGGCTCGACGAGGCGGGCCGCGAGCAGGGTCACGTCGTCGGAGTAGCCGTCGCGGGTCGCGGCCTCCAGCAGCTCATAGCTGAAGCCGTCAGCGGGACGGCGCTCGTCGTCGTGCTCAGAGCCGCGGTGGGTGACCTCGGCGGCCCGGCGGATGAGGTCGAGCGTCCCCTCCTCGGGTGGGTGGTCGGGGCGCACGAGCAGGCCGTCGGAGTAGAGGACCAGCAGGTCGCCGGGCGCCAGCCGGTGCTCGAGGACCGGGAACGGCCGCCCCATCCCGAGCGGCGAGGCGGCGCTCGGCGGCAAGTAGGACGGCGTGCCGTCACGGCTCACCACGAGCGGCGGCGCGTGGCCGGCGGTGCAGTAGGTGAGGAGGCCCTCGGTGGGGTCGAGGAGAGCGGCGCAGAGGGTGGCGGCGCGGGTGGCCGGTGCCCGCTGGGCGCGCCGGTCGAGCGCGGCCAGGGTCTCGCCGAGGTCCGTGGTCGCGCGGACCTGCTCGTCGAAGACAGCCCGCAGCTCGCTCGCGACGACGGTGGCGTCGAGCCCGTAGCCGGACACGTCGCCGACGACCAGGACCACGCGGCCGTCGTCGAGGGCGATGGCGTCGAACCAGTCACCGCCGGCCCGGCTCTCGGCGATCAGGTAGTGGGCGGCCAGCTCGACCCCCGGGGACAAGGGCAGCCCCTGGGAGCTCATCGCGTCCTGGAGCGAGGTGACCAGACCCTGCGACGTCTGCTCGCGCACGTCCTGCCGCGCCGCGCGGGCGCCGCGGGCGTCGGCCTTGTCGGTCGTCGCGGTCGTGTCGACGCAGGACAGGACGACGCCACGGACCGAGTCGTCGTCGGCGCGGACGGGCGTCGCCTCGAGGTCGACCTGGGCGAGCGACGGCAGGCCCTCGTCGTCCAGCAGGTCGACCTCCGCGCCCAGGACGGTGTAGGCCTCGCCGGTGCTGCGCACGTCGTCCAGCATGGTGCCGGCGTCGTCGAGGCCGGTCACCTCGAGGACCTGCCTGGCGGGGTCGCCGTCCTGCACCCCGAGGCGGGCGCGGGCGGCGGCGTTGCAGGCGGTGACCGTCAGCGGCTCGCCCTCGAGGAAGACGAGCACGGGGGAGGCGAACTCGAACGCGACGTGCACGGACTCCAGGGGTCCTGGGGGCGGCTCGGTCAAGGCTGCCTCTCGGGTCGAGGTGCTGTTGAGGTGTCTGCCTTCACGACTGTAGCGAGGGGGCAGTGGCCGGTGTCCGAGGTGCTGCGGCCGGAGCCAGCGCGAGCACGGCGATGTCGTCGCTGGCGAAGCCGCCCTGGAACTCCCAGACCCGTCGGACCAGCCCGGGCACCAGGACCTGTGGGTCGGGGCCCTGGTCACCGGCGGTCTGCAGCAGGCGGTCGTCGCCGAACAGGTCGTGGAGCCCGCGGGCCTCGGTGATGCCGTCGCTGTAGAGCAGCAGGGCCTCGCCCGGGACGAGCAGGATCTCGCGCTCGTCGAATCTCGCGTCGGGGAAGACCCCGACGATCGTGCTCCGGACGTCGGCATGGGCGGTCGCCCCGTCGGCCCGCACGAGCAGCGGGGCCGGGTGGCCGGCGACGCCGAGCAGCACCCGCCAACCGCCGGTCTCGGGATCGGGCTCGATGAACGCAACGGCGACGGTCAGGAAACGCTCGCTCTCCTGGCGGCACAGCGCGTCGTTGAGGGAGGCCAGCACCTCGGAGACGTGCTCGGCGGCGAAGGCCAGGGTGCGGATGGTGTAGCGGGCCAGGGCCGTCACCACCGCCGCCTGGGCGCCCTTGCCGGACACGTCTCCGAGCACGACGCACCACCGCCCGCCCTGGATCTCGAACACGTCGTAGAAGTCGCCGCCCACCTCGGAGCCGTCGCCTGCCGGGTGGTAGTCGGCGGCCAACGACAGACCCGGGATCGTCGGCAGCGCCGGGGGGATGAGGGTCTGCTGGAGGGTCTGGGAGAGCAGCAGGGCCCGTGCCTCGGACAGCTCGGCCCGCTCCTTGGCCCGGACCAGCTCGCGCTCGTAGTCGCGACGCTCGGTGGCGTCGAAGACGGCGACCCGGACGACCCGGGGCTGCTGGTCGGCGCCGGTGACGACGCTCGCGTTGACCAGCACCGGCAGCCGCCCGCCGTCAGAGCGCACGAGGTCGACGGCGATCTCGCGGACGTGGCCCTGCATGCGCAGCATCGGGGCGTAGTGGGTCTCGTGGAAGATCCGACCGCCCGCGGTCAGCATTCCTGCGAAGGAACGCCCGACCACGTCGACGTCCTCGAACCCCAGCCAGGTCAGGAAGGTCTGGTTGGCCTTGACGATGATCCCGTCCGGGGTGGTGGACAGGTAGCCGCAGGGTGCCCGCTCGTAGAGCGAGACGGGGTCGTCCTCGACGAGCGCGTCGCGGAACGCCTTGGCGGCCGCCTCCTTGTTCACCAGGGGGTGCCTACCCGACGGGCTGGTGCGCGAGGAAGTCCTCGATCGCGGAGATGGTCTCCTCGGGGGCGCTGAGGTTGGGGCAGTGGCCGGTCGCGTCGAGGACGACCATGGTCGCGTCAGGGATGGTCGAGGCGACGTACTCACCGACCTCGCGAGGGGCGATGACGTCGTCGCGGCACTGCAGGACCAGCGTCGGCGTGGAGATGCGCGGCAGGTCGTCGCGTGAGTCGGAGAGGAAGGTGGTGCGGGCGAACCGCCGGGCCACCTCGGGGTCCATCCGGCAGAAGCTCTCGGTGAGCTCGTGGCCGAGCTGGGGGCGGTCGGGGTTGCCGACGATGACCGGGGCCATGGCCGAGGACCAGCCGAGGTAGTTGCTGCCCAACGACTCGAGCAGCTCGGAGATGTCCTCCTCGCCGAAACCGCCGGTGTAGCCGTCGTCGTTGATGTAGCGCGGGGAGGGGCCCACCATGACGAGCCGGGCGAACCGCTCGGGCTCGGCGATCTCGGCGAGCGCTCCGATCATCGCCGAGACCGAGTGGCCGACGAAGACGACGTCGCGCAGGTCGAGCTCGCGGACGATGTCGAGCAGGTCGTCGGCGTACCCCTGGAGCGAGTCGTAGCGGTCGGCCTCGTAGGAGTCCATGTCGTAGCCGCCGGCGCCAGCCTGGTCGAAGACGATCACGCGGAACCGGTCGGCGAACGCCGGAGCGACGTGGCGCCACATGTTCTGGTCGCACCCGAAGCCGTGCGCGAACACCATGGGGCGGCCCGTCTCGGGGCCGGAGATCGTGATGTTGTGCCGCGTACCCACGTCCATGCGCGCATGCTAGTCCAAGGGCGGCCCGGGGGAGGCGAGATGGACGACGCTGCCGGACCCGCTTCGCTAGCCTGGGCCCGTGCGCCCCTTCCGGCAGGTCGACGTGTTCAGCTCCGAGCCGCTGCTCGGCAACCCGGTGGCGGTGGTGCACGGGGCCGACGACCTGGACGAGGAGCAGCTGGCCGCTTTCGCGCGGTGGACCAACCTCTCGGAGACGACGTACCTGCTGACGCCCACGGACCCCGGCGCGGACTACCGGCTGCGCATCTTCACCCCCGGTGGTGAGCTGCCGTTCGCTGGTCACCCCACCCTCGGCTCCGCGCACGCCTGGCTGGAGGCTGGCGGCGTGCCCCGCGCCGACGGGGAGGTCGTGCAGGAGTGCGGCGCCGGTCTCGTGCGCGTACGCCGCGGTGAGCGGCTGGCCTTCGAGGCGCCGCCGCTGCTGCGCTCGGGCCCGGTCGACGACGCCGACCTGGCCCGCATCGTGCGGGCGCTGCGGATCGACGCGGGAGACGTGCTCGACGCGGCCTGGGTGGACAACGGGCCGGGCTGGGTGGCGGTGCTGCTGGCTGACGGAGGCGCCGTGCTCGACCTCGAGCCCGACTTCGCGGCCTTCGACGGCCTCGACATCGGTGCGTTCGGGCCCTACCCCGAGGGTGACATCGACGTGGAGGTCCGGGCCTTCTGCCCGGGGTTCGGCATCACCGAGGATCCCGTGACCGGCAGCCTGAACGCCGGCATCGCCCAGGGATGGGCGGGCGCGCTGCTGCCGTCCCGGTACGTCGCGGCGCAGGGCACCGCCCTGGGCCGCGCCGGGAGGGTGCACGTGGCGGTGGAGGACGGGACGGTCTGGGTGGGCGGTGACACCCTGACCACGATCACCGGCACGGTCGCCCTCTGACCATCGGGCCCGTCCCGCGCCCTGCGACCGCGCGGTGACCACTACGCTCGGGGCGTGCAGGCCTACCACGACCTCCTCCAACGGATCCTCGACGACGGCGTGGAGAAGAACGACCGCACCGGCACCGGCACCAGGTCGGTGTTCGGTCACCAGATGCGCTTCGACCTGACGGCCGGCTTCCCGCTCGTCACCACGAAGAAGGTGCACACCCGCTCGGTCTTCGCCGAGCTGCTCTGGTTCCTGCGCGGCGACACCAACGTGGCCTGGCTCCAGGAGCGCGGCGTCTCGATCTGGGACGAGTGGGCCGACGCCCAGGGTGACCTCGGGCCGGTCTACGGCTACCAGTGGCGCTCCTGGCCGGCGCCCGACGGTCAGCACGTCGACCAGATCGCCCAGGTGGTCGAGCAGCTGCGCCGCGACCCCGACTCGCGCCGCCACATCGTCTCGGCCTGGAACGTGGCCGACATCCCGCAGATGGCGCTGGCGCCGTGCCACACGATGTTCCAGTTCTACGTCGCGCCCTCGGAGGGTGGTGGGCGGCTCAGCTGCCAGCTCTACCAGCGCTCGGCCGACGTGTTCCTCGGCGTGCCGTTCAACATCGCCTCCTACGCGCTGCTGACGCACATGGTCGCCCAGGTGACCGGGCTTGAGGTCGGCGACTTCGTGCACACGCTGGGCGATGCCCACCTCTACTCCAACCACCTCGACCAGGCCCGGCTCCAGCTCACGCGTGAGCCGCGTCCGCTCCCGACCCTGCGGCTCGACCCCTCCGTCACCGAGCTCGACGCCTTCGACCTCGACCACCTCAGCGTCGAGGGCTACGACCCGCACCCGGGCATCAAGGCGCCGATCGCCGTATGACCCGCGGTACGACCCGCCGTCCGAGCCGCCGTACGAGCCGCTCATGACTCCCGGGGGCAAGCGCGTGGTGCTGGTCGCGGCCGTGGCCGAGAACGGCGTGATCGGCAACGGCCCCGACATCCCCTGGCGGATCCCCGGCGAGCAGGCGCGCTTCAAGGAGCTCACGCTGGGCCACGTGCTGCTCATGGGCCGCACGACGTACGAGTCGATCGGGCGTCCGCTGCCGGGTCGCACGACCGTCGTGCTCACCCGCGACGACGACTGGTCGCCCGGTCACGACGAGGTCCGGGTCGCGGGCTCGGTCGAGGAGGCGCTGCGGCTCGCTGACGGACTGCCGGGCGACGTGATGGTCGCAGGCGGGGGAGCGGTCTACGCCGCTGTGCTCGACCTGGCCGACGAGCAGGTGCTCTCGAGGGTCCCGCTCTCGCCCGACGGCGACACTCTCTACCCGGCGTACGACGAGGCCGCCTGGGTCGAGACCGAGCGTGAGGTGTTCGAGGGCTACGAGCGGGTGTGGCTGCGCCGGGCCTGAGGTGCGGGTGATCGGCTGATGGCCGTGGATCTCAGTCGCCTGGTGACGCAGATCCACGGCTCTCCCGGGCGTTCGGCGGAGTGGTGCCGTCGACGCGCGGGACCCGCACCGGACGTGCCGGATGCCCCAGGCGTGGTGGTGGGTACGCCGGGGGTGGGGGCGGGGTGGTCAGGGTTCGGGCCGGGTGCGGTGGTCGGGTGGGGTCGCGGGGTGGGTGCCGTGGTGGTCGCGGAGGATGCGGTAGCCGTGCGGGGTGGTCCACTCGTAGCCGGTGGGGTGGATCCGGCGGTAGCGCCAGCGGCTGTGGGTCTTGGCGCGGTGGTGTCGTCGGCACAGGGGCGCGATGTTGTGTGAGCAGGTCGCCCCGCCCGATGCCGTCTGGCTGCCCAGGGGTCGATGTGGTCGTGGTCGCAGGTCTCGGCGCGGCGGGTGCAGTGGGGGAAGACGCAGGTGTGGTTGAGCAGCTCTGTCTGGGTCTTGATCCGGTCGGGGATCTCGTAGGCCTCGACGTGGTGGTGGGCGGTGAGGTCCTTGATCGGGACGATGGTGATCTGGCCTGCGGTCTGGCACCAGGCGCGTACTTGGTCGAGCAGGACGGGGGTGCGGGTGTTGCCGCAGCGGGCGACGTTGCCGCCGACACCTTCGATAGCGGCTTGGGTGAGGTGGACGTTGAGCACCACGCTCCGGCCGTGGCCAGGCTGGATCTCACCGGTCTCCAGGTCGAGGGCGAGCTGTTGGCGGGCGATCTCACCCACGGCCATCGAGCGCCTGACGTCCAGGGAGTCGGTGGAGCCCAGTTCCGCGAGCTGGGTGGCGGTGCGGCTGACGGCGGCCTCGAGGTCGAGGGCGTCGGCCAGGTCGAGACGCCCGGTCGACCTGGACGGTGCCGGCGGTGTCGACCTGGTCGGTCTCGACGTCGAAGCGTCGCCCGTCGGCGGCGCGCCGGCGCCGTTCTTCGGCCTGGTCGGGGTCGTGGCGGGCGAGGGCTTCCTCGACGAGCCGGTCGACCTGGCTCCAGGAGCACGTGCCGGCGGCCGGTGCGAGTGCCTGGTCGACCTCGGCGGCCGCGGCCGCGGGGAGGCAGCAGGTGTGCTCGGCGACGCGCATCGCCCGCCACACCGGCAGTCGGCCGGTCATGACGTGCTCCCAGAGCTTCGGGAGGCGGTGGCGCAGCTCGAGGGTCTTGCCGACGTAGGCCTTGCCGGCGTCGGTGGACATGCCCAGCGTGGCGGCGTACTCCATCAGCGCGAACTCCGAGACCAACGGCGCGCCGGGTCCGGCGATGGGCAGGGCGCGGTCGCCGAAGAGGCTGACCTGGTGGGCGGCCCACTCGCCGTCGGCCTCCACGGTGTTCTCGACGGCCCAGTCGACGGTGAGCCGGAGCTTGCGGATCTCGACCTGGCGATGTCGGAGTTGGCCGCGCAGCGCACCGAGGAGGGTCTCGGTGGTGGTCTGCGCTGCTTCGGTCATAGGTCTATTGCAGCACCGACCACCGACAGTCCGACCCCGAAATCAGGGTTGTGCACAGGGTCTGCGGGTCACGGGTTGGTAACGACTTTCCCGCTCAACCACAGGGGTTCTCGGGCTGCCCCGCGACTCGCCCGCTCACGCGGTTTCGTGGCTCGGGCCCTGCGGCCCTCGCACCTCAACCAGCGTCGGGGTTGCGGTTGCTTCTCGGCGTGCGGGGTCTCGATACGGTCGGCCCCGGGGGGCCTCTCTACTCGACCATCGGAGCCGGGCCTGGCGGCCCTCGCGCCTCAACCAGCGTCGGGGTTGCGGTTGCGTCTCGGCGTGCGGGGTCTCGATACGGTCGGCTCGCGAGAGCGCTGCTCCTCAGAAGCGACCGGCGTTGTCGTCGGGCTGGGTGCCGTCGAGGTCGGTGAAGCCGTAGGTGCGGGCGAGGTCGGCGACGTCCATCGTGCGGCCCGTGAAGCGCAGGGAGTCGGGGTCGGCGGCGAGGGCGACCACCCCACGGGCGGCGTAGTGAGGGGTCTCGGTGCGGCCGTCGAGCTCGGCGGGGTCGTGGTGGACCTCCATCAGCTCGGTGCGCATCCAGCCGGGCGCGACGGCGATGCACGGGATGCCCTTCTCGCGCAGGTGGTGGCCGAGGGCGTAGGCGAGGCGGTTCTTGGCGGCCTTGCTCGACTCGTACGGCAGCCACGCCGGCGGCTCGGGGGTGTGCCAGGTGGTGGTGATGATCGTGCCGGCGCCCGCCGGACCCATCGCGTGCTTGAGCACGGTCAGGCTCGTGACGTAGTCGGAGTAGGCGCCGGCCAGCAGCATCGCGCGGAACTGGTCCAGCGGCTCGTCCCAGACCTCCTCGCCGCTCGGCGCGTCGTGCCGGTCGTGGCCACCCCAGGCGTTGTTGACCAGCAGGTCGATCCGGCCCCGACGCGCGACGAGGTCGGTGACCAGGCGCAGCACCTGGTCGGGCTCGGTGTGGTCGCAGGCGACCGCCTCCGCCTCCCCGCCGGCCTCGCGGATCAGCTCGACCGTGCGCTGCAGGGTCAGCCCCGGGACGGCGGGCTGGGTCTCGGCGCCGGCGACGCTGCGGCCGGTGCAGACGACGTACGCCCCGGCCTCGGCGAGCTCGCGGGCCACCGCGCGGCCGAGGCCGCGGGAGGCGCCGGAGACGAGGGCGGTGCGGCCGGACAGCGTGGTGCTCATGGGGGTCCTCTCGTGGGTGGGAGGTCACGACACCACGACGGTGGGGTGGCGCGCCCGACCGATCTTGCGGTCCGCGGCAGGGACCCGCTGGTTGGATGAGGGCATGGAGCTGAGGATCTTCACCGAGCCCCAGCAGGGGGCGACGTACGACGACCTGCTGGCGGTGGCGCTGACGGCCGAGGAGCTGGGGTTCGGGGCGTTCTTCCGCTCCGACCACTACCTCGGGATGGGCACCGAGGGCCTTCCCGGGCCGAGCGACGCCTGGATCACGCTGGCCGGGCTGGCCCGCGACACGACCACGATCCGGCTCGGCACGATGATGACCAGCGCGACGTTCCGACACCCGGGGCCCCTGGCCATCAGCGTGGCCAACGTCGACCAGATGAGCGGTGGGCGGGTCGAGCTCGGGATCGGCGCGGGCTGGTACGAGGCGGAGCACGTCAAGTACGGCCTCCCGTTCCCGAGCACGGGGGAGCGCTTCGACCTGCTCGAGGACAACCTGGCCATCATCACCGGCCTGTGGGCCACCGAGGGCGGCTTCAGCCACCAGGGCCACCGCTACTCCGTCACCGACAGCCCCGGACTGCCCAAACCGACCCAGGGCAAGCCCCCCATCCTGATCGGCGGTCGTGGCAAGAAGCGGACCCCGGCGCTCACCGCTCGCTACGCCGACGAGTTCAACCTCCCGTTCGTCGACCTCGAGACGACCTCGAGCCAGTTCGCCCGGGTGCGCGAGGCCTGTGAGGAGGTCGGGCGCGACCCCGGCGACCTCGTCTGGTCCAACGCCCTCGTGGTGTGCGTGGGCGCCGACGAGGCCGACTTCCGCCGCCGGGCGGAGGCGATCGGCCGCGAGCCTGCCGAGCTGCGCGAGAACGGTGTCGCCGGCACGCCGGAGGAGGCCGTGGCGACCCTGCACCGGTATGCCGGGGCCGGCAGCCAGCGGGCCTACCTCCAGGTCCTCGACCTGGCCGACCTCGACCACCTGCGACTGGTCGCGGCCGAGGTCATGCCGCATGTCTGAGCCCAGGCCCTCCGGGCGATAGCCTGTCGGTCATGAGCAGCGCGCCCGCAGCACCCTTCGGCCGGGTCCTCACCGCCATGGCGACCGCCTTCCACGACGACGGGACGGTCGACCTCGAGGGCACGGCGCGGATCGCGACCCACCTGGTCGACCACGGGCACGACGGCGTCGTGGTCAGCGGCACCACGGGGGAGTCGCCCACCACCTCGGTCGCCGAGGACGGCGAGATCCTCGCCGCGGTGAAGGACGCCGTGGGCGACCGGGCCTGCGTCGTGGCCGGCGTCGGCACCAACGCCACGGCTCACTCCGTCGAGCTGGCCGAGCAGGCCGCGAAGATCGGCGCCGACGGCGTGCTCCTGGTGACGCCCTACTACAACAAGCCCGGGCCGGCCGGGGTGCTCCACCACTTCCGCAGCGTCGTCGAGGCCACCGACCTGCCGGTCATGCTCTACGACGTCCCGGGACGCACCGGCACCACCATCGACCTGGCGACGTACGCCGAGGCGATCACCTGGGACCCCGTCGTCGCCGTGAAGGACGCGGTGGGCGACTTCGTCCGAGGCGTGCGCCTGCGCGAGATGGGCTACGCGGTCTACTCCGGCGACGACATCGCCAACCTCGGCTGGCTCGCCCACGGCGCCGCCGGTGTGGTGTCGGTGGTCGGTCACGTGGCCGGACCCCAGCTGCGCGCCATGGTCGACGCCTACACCGCCGGCGACCACGACCGGGCGCTCGAGGTCTTCGCCCGGATGCTGCCCGCCATCGACGCGGTCATGGGCGTGGCCAACTACGGGGCCACCACCGCCAAGGCCGGGCTCCAGCTGCTCGGGGTGCTCGACAACCGCAACGTCCGGGGGCCGCTGGTCCCCCTGACCGACCAGGAGGTGGCCGCCCTCCGCGAGGGCCTGGCGGCCTCCGGACTGATCTAGCCGGAGGCCTCGTGAGTCATCCCCACCCCGAGCTCTCCCCGCCTCCGCCGCTGCCGGAGGGAGGCCTGCGGGTCATCCCGCTCGGCGGGCTCGGCGAGGTGGGGCGCAACATGACCGTCTTCGAGTACGACGGGCGGCTGCTGATCGTCGACTGCGGAGTGCTGTTCCCCGAGGAGAACCACCCGGGCGTCGACCTGATCCTCCCCGACTTCGACCCCATCCGCGACCGCCTCGACGACATCGAGGCCCTGGTGCTGACGCACGGCCACGAGGACCACATCGGCGCGACGCCGTACCTCCTGCGCGAGCGCGACGACATCCCGCTCGTCGGCTCGCAGCTCACGCTGGCCCTGCTCGACAGCAAGCTGCGCGAGCACCGGCTGCGCGAGACCGTGCACCACCAGGTCGCCGAAGGTGACCGGCTCACGCTGGGCCCCTTCGAGCTGGAGTTCATCGCGGTCAACCACTCGATCCCCGACGCGCTCGCCGTGGCGATCCGCACCGGCGCCGGGCTGGTCCTGCACACGGGTGACTTCAAGATGGACCAGCTGCCGCTGGACGGCCGGATCACCGACCTGCGCGCCTTCGCACGGCTGGGGGAGGAGGGCGTCGACCTCTTCCTCACCGACTCCACCAACGCCGAGACCCCCGGCTTCACGCCGACCGAGAAGTCGATCACCCCGGTGATCAACCAGGTCTTCCGCGAGTCAGAGCAGCGGATCATCGTGGCCTGCTTCGCCTCCCACGTCCACCGCGTCCAGCAGGTGCTGGACGCCGCGGTGGCCCACGACCGCAAGGTGGCGTACGTCGGCCGCTCGATGGTGCGCAACATGGGCATCGCCCGCGACCTGGGCTACCTGCGGGTGCCCGGCGGGGTGATGGTCGAGGCCAAGGAGCTCGCCGACCTGCCGCCGGAGCGGCAGGTGCTGATCTCGACCGGGTCGCAGGGCGAGCCGATGAGCGCGCTGAGCCGGATCGCCCAGCGCAACCACAACTTCGTCCACATCGAGGAGGGCGACACCGTCCTGCTCGCCTCGAGCCTGATCCCCGGCAACGAGAACGCCGTCTACCGGGTGATCAACGGGTTGTCGCGCTGGGGTGCCCGCGTGGTCCACAAGGGCAACGCGCTCGTCCACGTCAGCGGCCACGCCAGCGCCGGTGAGCTGCTCTACTGCTACAACATCGTCCGCCCGCGCAACGTGATCCCCGTGCACGGCGAGATCCGCCACATGCTGGCCAACGCCGCGCTGGCGCGCCAGACCGGCGTCGAGAACGTCGTGGTGGCCGAGGACGGCGTGGTCGTCGACCTGGTCGACGGCAAGGCCCAGGTCTCCGGCAAGGTCGAGTGCGGCTACGTCTTCGTCGACGGCTCCTCGGTCGGCGACATCACCGAGTCGTCCCTCAAGGACCGTCGGATCCTCGGCGAGGAGGGCTTCATCTCGGTGATCATCGTGGTCGACTCGGTCAACGGGAAGGTCGCCGCCGGCCCGGAGATCCACGCCCGCGGATTCGCCGAGGACGACCAGACCTTCGACGCGATCAAGCAGCCCCTCATCGACGCGATCACCGCCAAGGTCGCCGAGGGCGTCACCGACCACTACCAGCTCGAGCAGACCGTACGTCGGGTCGTCGGCCGCTGGGTCAGCAAGGCGCACCGCCGTCGCCCCATGATCATCCCGGTGGTCATCGACGCCTGAGCCCCGCCCGGGACGGGTGGGGGAGGCCGAGAGGCCCACCGGAGCCTTGTGACGGACGGGGAAGACACGCACTCGTGTGGTGCGTGTGACGGATGTGGCGGTGGCCTAGGTTGGTGTCATGGCGACCCGTACGTCTTCCCCGCCGGGGTCGCGGAGCAAGAGCACGCCCACGTCCACGCAGTCGTCCGGGTCATCCCGGGCCCCGGCTCGGACCACGAGCAGCTCGAGCACCCGATCCCGGAGTACCAAGAAGCCCACCAAGAAGCCCAGCTCGAGCAAGCGCGCGCCCGCGACCCGGGCCCGCGGGACGACGGCGCGACCGGCTCCGCGAGCGGTACGCAGCGGTCCCGGTCCTGTGGCGCTGTTCTTCCAGGCGATCTTCCGTGGGGTCGCCGCCACCTGGCTCGCGATCGCCCACGCGATCGGCGCCGGCGCTCGCGGCGTGGGCCGGGGGGCCCGAGAGCTCGACCCCGAGCAGCGCCGTGACGGCGCCGGGCTCTTCCTGGTCGGGCTCGCCCTGGTCGTGGCTGCCGCCGTCTGGTTCGAGGTGCCGGGCGGGCTGATGGAGCTGTCCCGCACGCTGGTCTCCGGCACCGTCGGCAAGGTCGGCTGGTTCGTTCCGCTGGTGCTGGTCCTGTCGGGGTGGCGCGTCATGCGCGACCCCGTGCACAACGGCCCGGCCGGACGTCAGGTCATCGGCTGGGTGGCGCTGTCCTTCGGCGTCCTCGGCATCGTCCACATCGCCAACGGCAGCCCCGAGCCCGTGCTCGGCGACACCTCCCCGCTGCGCAGCGCCGGCGGCGCCGTCGGCTTCGTGGTCTCCTCCCTCCTGCTCGACCTGCTCCGCACCCCGTACGTCGTCGTGCCCCTGCTGGTCCTGCTCGTCGTCTTCGGGCTGCTGGTCATCACCGCGACCCCGCTCTACCGCGTGCCGAGCCGGCTGGCCGAGCTGCGCGACCAGGCCCTCGGCCACACCGGGCACGCCGACGAGTCGTCCGAGGGCGATGACACGGCCACCCAGCCGGTGCGCACGCGCGGCCGGCGAGGCGTCGACCCCGACGACCTCGACCCGCACGCGGGCGACCTGCCCTACGACAGCCCTGTGCTCGAGGACCGTGAGCGCCGCAAGCGCCGCAAGCGCGCCGGCGCCGCCGCGACCGGTGAGCTCACCGGCGAGGTGCCGGTCGGGTCCACCACCGACGCTCTCGACGTGGCGCTCGGCCACGACGCCCCCTCGACGGCTGCGACAGTCGTGCCGACAGCCGCGGAGCCGGAGGAGCGGACCGACCTCGAGCCGCCGCCGCACAGCCCGATCCCGCAGCGGGTCGAGCAGCTCGCCCTGTCGGGCGACATCGTCTACAGCCTGCCCGCCAACGAGGTGCTCAAGCCGGGCTCGGTCCACAAGGCCCGCTCGAAGGCGAGCGACGCGGTCGTCAGCCGGCTCACCCAGGTGATGGACGAGTTCGGCATCGACGCGCAGGTGACCGGCTACACCCGCGGCCCGACGGTGACCCGCTACGAGGTCGAGGTCGGCCCGGCGGTCAAGGTCGAGAAGGTCACGGCGCTGTCGAAGAACATCGCCTACGCGGTGGCCTCGGCCGACGTCCGGATCCTCAGCCCGATCCCCGGCAAGTCGGCGATCGGCATCGAGATCCCCAACTCCGACAAGGAGATCGTCTCCCTCGGCGACGTGCTCCGCTCCACCACGGCCCGCTCCGACCACCACCCGATGATCGCGGGCCTCGGCAAGGACGTCGAGGGCGGCTTCGTGGTCGCCAACCTCGCCAAGATGCCGCACCTGCTGGTCGCCGGCGCGACCGGGTCCGGCAAGTCCAGCTTCATCAACTCGATGATCACCTCCGTGCTGATGCGGGCCACGCCCGACGAGGTCCGGATGATCATGGTCGACCCCAAGCGCGTGGAGCTCAACGCCTACGAGGGCGTGCCCCACCTGATCACCCCGATCATCACCAACCCGAAGAAGGCCGCCGAGGCCCTGGCCTGGGTGGTGCGCGAGATGGACCTGCGCTACGACGACCTGGCCAACTTCGGCTTCCGTCACATCGACGACTTCAACAAGGCCGTCCGCGCCGGCAAGGTCACGGTCCCGCCGGGCAGCGAGCGCGAGCTGTCGCCCTATCCCTACCTGCTGGTGATCGTCGACGAGCTCGCCGACCTGATGATGGTGGCGCCGCGCGACGTCGAGGACGCCGTCGTCCGGATCACCCAGCTCGCCCGCGCGGCCGGGATCCACCTCGTGCTCGCCACGCAGCGGCCCTCGGTCGACGTGGTGACCGGGCTGATCAAGGCCAACGTCCCGTCCCGGCTGGCCTTCGCGACCTCGTCGCTGGCCGACAGCCGGGTCATCCTCGACCAGCCCGGTGCCGAGAAGCTCGTGGGCCAGGGCGACGGGCTCTTCCTGCCGATGGGCGCCTCCAAGGCGGTCCGCGTGCAGGGCTCGTGGGTGACCGAGGCCGAGATCGCGCAGGTGGTCAAGCACTGCAAGACCCAGCTCGAGCCGACGTACCGCGAGGACGTGACGGTCGCCCCGACCAGCAAGCGCGAGCTCGACGACGACATCGGCGACGACATGGAGCTGGTCGTCCAGGCGATCGAGCTGGTGGTCTCCACGCAGTTCGGCTCGACGTCGATGCTCCAGCGCAAGCTGCGGGTCGGCTTCGCCAAGGCCGGCCGCCTGATGGACATCCTGGAGAGCAGGGGAGTGGTCGGACCCAGCGAGGGCTCCAAGGCCCGCGACGTGCTGGTCAAGCCCGACGAGATCGATGCCGTGATCGTGACGATCCAGGGAGAGCTGTGATGACGTCCACCTTCGAGTCCCTCGAGCAGACCGACGCGACCACCGGCGAGGAGTCCGAACCCGCTCCCCGCCCGGGCTTCGAGGTACGTCGGCGGGTCGGCCTGGCGGTCGCGCTCGGCGCCGCCGCCTCCGTGGTCGCTACCGCCTATCTCGTGCGCGCCACCGGTGGCGGCACCGCGCTCGACTGGGCCGTGGCCGGGGTGATGGCGCTGGTCGCCCTCGCCTACGTCGCCGCGCTGCTCGACTCGCGCGCCCCGCTGCTGGTCGCCGACCGGCTGGGCGTGCGCATCCGCACCGGTCGCGCCTGGACCGGGGTCGCCTGGTCGGAGGTCGAGCTGGTCGAGCACCTGCCCCGGCGGTCCTGGCTGCGTGACGGCTGGATCCTGGTCGCCCGCAGCGACGACCCCGACCTCACCGTCCCGCTCTCGATCTCGACGCGCCTGGTCGGCCTGCGGGCCGGCGAGGTGTCCGCCGTGCTCGACACCCTGGCCGACGGCCGGGTGGAGATCGTGGAGATCGACCCCTCGCTCGAGGACGCCGAGGAGGCCGAGGCCGTCGAGGACGTCGAGGACGCTGAGCAGGGCGACGCGCCCGAGGCCCCTGAGACGCCCGAGGTGGCCCGGACCGAGGAGACCGACGCGCCGGACGCCCCCGAGCCCACGGACGGGCCGACCGACGGGCCCACGGAGGAGTCCCGGCCCGACGAGCCGGCCCCGACGCCGGTCGTCACCGCGAGCCCCGCGCCGCTGCCGCTGCGCGACCCGCGCATCGGCGTGCGGTCCGAGGTCGAGCGTGACGCGACGGTGGGGGCCACCGCGCTGCGCCTCGACCACGACGACGACGACACCCGGGCGTGGCAGCTGCCCGAGCTCGCCCACCTGCGCCGCGACGTCGACGCCGGTAACGCCGGGGACGCCGGGGAGCGCACCGTCGTGCTCGAGTACGGCGTCCTGCCGATCGCCCGCGCGGGCGAGCCGGTGACCCCCGTGGTCATCGACGAGTTCGCGGTGGAGCCGGCCCCGGACCCCGTCATCGGACCCGAGCTGGCCGCGGCGCGGACCCGCCTGGGCCTGAGCGTCGACCAGCTGTCCGAGCGCACCCGGATCCGCCCCCACGTGATCGAGTCCATCGAGGTCGACGACTTCGCCCCGTGCGGCGGCGACTTCTACGCCCGCGGTCACCTGCGCACGCTGGCCCGCATCCTCGGCATCTCCGCCACCCCGCTGCTGGCGTCCTACGACGAGCGGTACGCCGACGCCCCCATCGACCCGCGCCGGGTCTTCCAGGCCGACCTGGCCGCCGCCAGCGGCGGGTCGCTGCGAGCGACGCGCGGCGGGCCGAACTGGTCGGTGCTGGTGGCTGCGGTGATGGCCGTCGTCCTGGTCTGGTCGGTCGCCCGGCTGGTGATGGACGGTCCGGTGTCGGTCACCCCGACCATCGAGCGGCTCAACGGCTCCAACGGACCCAACAACGCAGCCGCCGGCGCGGCGGCGCCGGTGCCGGTGGTGCTGACCGCCGCCGGGGGCGGGGCGCGGGTCGTCGCGCGCGACGGAGCGGGCGAGATCGTCTTCGACGGCCAGCTGGCGTTCAACCAGCAGGCCAGCTTCCGAGCCGCTCCGCCGGTGCGCGTGAGCACCACCGACGGCTCGCTGGAGATCGAGCTCGACGGCGAGGAGCGGGGCGCGGTCGGCTCGACGGGTCAGCAGGCCCAGCAGACGTACGTCGTCCGGTAGGGCGAGCGTCACACCCTCCGGAGCGCCCGGACGGGGTCGCCCGTTCGCCCCACGGGCACCCCGACCGGCATACTCGACAGCACCCATGACTTCCCCACTCTCTGTCTCCCTGCTGACCCTGGGCTGCGCCCGCAACGACGTCGACTCCGAGGAGCTCGCCGGTCGGCTGGCCGCCGACGGCTTCCGACTGGTCGAGGACCCCGCCGACGCCGACACGGTCGTGGTCAACACCTGCGGCTTCGTGGAGGCCGCCAAGAAGGACTCCGTCGACGCCCTCCTGGCCGCCGCCGACCTCAAGGTCGGAGGAGAGCAGGGCGGCACGGTCCAGGCCGTGGTGGCGGTCGGCTGCATGGCCGAGCGCTACGGCAAGGACCTGGCCGAGTCGCTGCCCGAGGCCGACGCCGTGCTGGGCTTCGACGACTACCCCGACATCGCCGCGCGGCTGCGCTCGATCGTCGCCGGCGAACGTCCCCACCCGCACACCCCGCAGGACCGACGCCGGCTGCTCCCGATCAGCCCGGTCGACCGGGCCGCGTCCGCCCCGCCCGCGTGGGCCCCGGCCGAACGCCGCCGGCTCGACACCGGCCCCATGTCGCCGCTCAAGCTGGCCAGCGGCTGCGACCGCCGCTGCTCGTTCTGCGCGATCCCGTCCTTCCGCGGCTCGTTCGTCAGCCGTCGGCCCTCCGACGTCCTGGCCGAGGCCCGGTGGCTCGCCGGGCAGGGCGCCCGCGAGCTCTTCCTGGTCTCCGAGAACTCCACCTCCTACGGCAAGGACCTCGGCGACCTGCGCCTGCTCGAGACGCTGCTGCCCGAGATCGCCGGCCTCGACGGGGTCGATCGCGTGCGCGTGTCCTACCTCCAGCCCGCCGAGACCCGCCCGGGCCTGATCGAGGCGATCGCGACCACTCCCGGTGTGGTGCCCTACTTCGACCTCTCCTTCCAGCACGCCAGCCCCACCGTGCTGCGCCGGATGCGCCGCTTCGGCGACCCGGAGAGCTTCCTCGGGCTGCTCGAGAAGGTGCGGGTGCTCGCGCCGCACGCCGGCGTGCGCTCCAACGTCATCGTGGGCTTCCCCGGTGAGACCGAGCAGGACCTCGAGACGCTGTGCGCCTTCCTCACCGACGCGCGGATGGACGTCACCGGGGTCTTCGGCTACTCCGACGAGGACGGTACGGAGGCCGAGTCCTACACCGACAAGCTCGACCAGGACGAGGTCTGGGCGCGCGCCCAGCACGTCACCGCCCTGGTCGAGGAGCTCAACGCCCAGCGCGCCGAGGAGCGGATCGGTGAGGAGGTCGAGGTCCTGGTCGAGTCGACCGAGGACGGCGAGCCCGTCGGCCGGGCTGCTCACCAGGGCCCCGAGGTCGACGGCACCACCTCGCTGCCGGGCAGCACCGCCACGGTGGGCGACCTCGTGCGCGCGGTGGTCGTCGACTCCGCCGGCGTCGACCTCGTGGCGCAGGAGGCCCGATGACCCAGCACCCCGCCCAGCCCGACCCGGCCGAGCAGCCGGCGAAGGTCAGCAACTGGAACCTGCCCAACGCGCTGACCACCCTGCGCATCGTCCTGGTGCCGTTCTTCGCGGCGGCGCTGCTGGTCGACGGCGGCGAGTCGATCACGTGGCGGGTCGTGGCCTGGGTGATCTTCGCGGTCGCGATGATCACCGACAAGGTCGACGGCGACATCGCCCGCGCCCGCGGCCTGGTGACCAACTTCGGCAAGATCGCCGACCCGATCGCCGACAAGGCGATCACCGGCATGGCGCTGATCGCGTTGTCCATCGCCGGCGACGTCTGGTGGTGGGTCACCATCGTCGTCCTGCTGCGCGAGTGGAGCGTGACCCTGCTCCGCCTCTCGATCCTGCGCCACGTGGTGATCGCCGCTGCGCAGAGCGGCAAGATCAAGACCACCCTGCAGGCGGGGGCGCTGGGCGTGCTGATCCTCCCGCTGCCGCACGGCGCAGCCCACGGCGGTGCGTTCGACCGCTTCGGCACCCCGGGCGAGGTGCTGTTCTACGGCGGTCAGGTCCTCCTCGCGGGGGCCGTCGCGATGACGCTGTGGTCGGGCTATGAGTTCTTCCGCGACGTGTGGCGCCAGCGGGCGTCGCTGCGCGCCCCGCAGTCTCCACGCGACTGACGCCCTCCGGCTGACCCGGGCCCACGGGTGCCGGCGCGCCCGGACCGGGGGCTTGCGTCACGATCCGGTCAAGTTGCGCGATCTTCGCGCTCGACCCTCGCCTTCGCGGAAGATCTGTTGCAGGATGCTGTGTTCCTGGTCACCGGCGATCCCGTCGGCCTCCCCTGGCCCGGACCGCCATCTCGTGCCTGGGAGAGTCGTTGTTCCGTCGTCGTACGTCGTCACCTTCTTCATCCATCATCGCCGCGCTGAGCCTGGGTCTGGTCGCCGCCCCGCTCGCGCTCGTCGCCTCACCGGCGGCCGCCACGCCTGCCGCTGCCCCTGATGGCAGCGGCCTCGTCATCAGCGAGGTCTACGGCGCCGGCGGCAACGCCAACGCCGTCTACGACGCCGACTACGTCGAGCTGTTCAACCCCACCGATGCCGCCATCGACCTGGCCGGGCTCTCGGTCCAGTACCGCAGCACCAGCGGCAACCCGGGCGCACCGGCCGCGCCGCTGACCGGCTCGGTCGACGCCGGCAGCCACTTCCTGATCCAGATGGGCGCCTCGGGCGCCAACGGGGCCGCGCTCCCGACGCCCGACGTCGGACCGCTCGGCTTCAACCTGAGCGGCAGCAACGGCCAGGCACTGCTGATCAACGGCACCGAGTTCACCGGCAGCGGTGACGTCGCCGGCAACACCGGCCTGGTCGACATGGTCGGCTACGGCACCGGCAACAACACCTTCGAGGGCGCCACCAGCGGCGTCTCGCTGTCGGCCGCGACCGCCGCCTCCCGCAACGCCGACGGCACCGACACCGACAACAACGCCGACGACTTCTCCGAGCCGGCGCCCGACCCCCAGAACAGCGGCGGCGCCGAGCCCCCGCCGCCGCCGCCCGACCCGACCGAGGTCACGATCGCCGAGGTCCAGGGCACCGGCGACACCTCTCCGCTGGAGGGCGAGACGGTGACCACCCAGGGTGTCGTCATCGCTAGCTACGCCACCGGCGGCTTCGACGGCTTCTACATCCAGACCGAGGGCACCGGCGCCTCCGACGACACCCCGGGCGCCTCCGACGCGGTCTTCGTCTACGGACGCAACATCGACGAGAGCACGCTCACCACCGGCGACGACGTCCAGGTCACCGGCCCGGTCAGCGAGTTCCGCGGCACCACCCAGATCACGCCCGACGAGGGCGGCGTGACCCCCGTCGAGGGCGACCCCGACCCGGTCACCCCACGCGACTTCCAGCTGCCCGGCACCGAGGTGGGCCGCGAGGCCCACGAGGGCGAGCTGATCATGCCCGAGGGACCGCTGACGGTCACCAACACGTTCTCGCTCAACGGTTTCGGCGAGATCGGACTCGCCGTCGGCGAGCAGCCGCTGGTGCAGCCGACCGAGGTCGCCGACGCGCAGGACCCTGACGCGGTCGCCGAGGTCGAGGCCCGCAACGCGCGCCGAGCGGTCTCGCTCGACGACGGCGCCAGCATCAACTTCCTGAGCCAGGCCGACAAGCGGATCCCGCTGCCCTACCTGGCCACCGACCGCCCGATCCGGGTCGGCGCCGCGGTCACGTTCACCGCCCCGGTCGTCCTGGAGTACCGCTTCAACACCTGGCGCTTCCAGCCGACCGAGCGGCTCGAGTCGGGCGACACCCCGCCCGCGGAGTTCGACGACACGCGCACCCCGGCGCCCGAGGACGTAGGTGGCGACGTCCGTCTCGCGACCTTCAACGTCCTCAACTACTTCACCACCACCGCCGAGGAGTTCGTCGACGCCGGCGGCTCCTGCACCTACTACACCGACCGCTTCGGCAACCCGATCACCGCCGACCGGTGCGAGCCCGACGGTCCGCGCGGTGCGGCCAACGACGCCAACCTCGCCCGCCAGCAGGACAAGATCGTCGCGGCCATCAACGCCCTCGACGCCGGCATCGTCGGCCTGGAGGAGCTCGAGAACTCCGCGAAGTTCGACCAGGACCGTGACACTGCGCTCAGCACGCTGGTCGACGCCCTCAACGCCGATCTGGGCAGTGACGACTGGGCGTTCGCTCCGTCTCCCGAGGTCCGGCCCACCCCGGCGGAGGAGGACGTGATCCGCACGGCCTTCATCTACAAGTCGGCCGAGGTCGAGCCCGTCGGTGACTCGGCGATCCTGCTCGACGAGACCAACTTCTCCAACGCCCGGGAGCCGCTGGCCCAGGCCTTCAGGACCGTCGGTGGCGACGACGACGACGCGTTCGCGGTGATCGTCAACCACCTCAAGTCCAAGAGCGACAGCAGCCCACCGGCCACCGGTGACAACGCAGACGGGGTCCAGGGCGCCTTCAACGGCGACCGGGTCCGCCAGGCGGGTGCGCTCTCCGACTTCGCCGACACCTTCGCCGCGGAGCGCGGCACCGAGTCGGTCTTCCTGATCGGTGACTTCAACGCCTACTCCGAGGAGGACCCGATCCAGGCCCTCGAGGCCGACGGCTACACCGCGCTCGAGTCCGACACCCCGGACGAGGAGACCTACAGCTTCCGCGGTCTCTCCGGCTCGCTCGACCACGTCCTGGCCAACGACGCCGCGCTCGAGCTGGTCACCGGTTCGGACGTCTGGGGCATCAACTCCGGCGAGTCCGTCGCGCTCGAGTACAGCCGCTACAACTACAACGCGACCAACTTCTACGCACCCGACGCCTACCGTGCCTCCGACCACGACCCGTACGTCGTCGGTCTGGACCTGCCCGGTGTCGGTCCGGAGGAGATCCAGATCCTCGGCACCAACGACTTCCACGGGCGGTTGATCAACAACACCCGCGGGGGCGAGGCCGGGGCGGCGATCCTCTCCGGCGCCGTGAAGCAGCTGCGTGCCGAGAACCCCAACACGATCTTCGCGGCGGCCGGTGACCTCATCGGTGCCTCGACGTTCGAGTCGTTCATCCAGCGCGACAAGCCGACGATCGACGCGCTCAACGAGGCCGGTCTCGACGTCTCGGCCGTGGGCAACCACGAGTTCGACCGCGGCTACGACGACCTGATGAACCGGGTCATCGCGCCGTACGACGCCGACACCAACCCCGAGGGTGGGGCCCGGTGGAAGTACCTCGGCGCCAACGTCAAGGTCCGTGAGGGCCGCGACGCCACCCCGCTCGACGCGGTGTGGAGCGAGGAGCTCGACGGCGTGCAGGTGGGCTTCATCGGTGCCGTCACCGAGAGCCTGCCGACGTTGGTCTCACCGACCGGCATCGAGGACATCGAGGTCACCGACATCGTCGAGGCCAGCAACGAGGCGGCCACCGACCTCGAGGCGGCAGGCGCCGACGTGATCGTGCTGCTCGTGCACGAGGGGGCGCCCGGCACCGACTGCGCCACGATGGACGACCCGACGTCCGACTTCGGCAGCATCGTCACCGGGGTCAACGACGACATCGACGCGATCGTGTCCGGTCACACCCACCTGGAGTACAACTGCTCGTTCCCGGTCGCCGGTTGGGCCGATCGGGCGGTGACCGAGCGTCCGGTCGTCTCTGCAGGGCAGTACGGCATCGCGCTCAACCAGCTGGTCTTCACGGTCGAGTCCTCGACCGGTGAGGTCACCGACCTGGAGCAGAACGTGCTTCGCCTCAAGTCCGGCCCGACCACGCCGAACTACCCGAGCGACCCGCTCGTGGCGTCGATCGTGCAGGACGCGGTCGACCGGGCCGCCGTGCTCGGGGCGCAGCCGCTCGGGGTGATCGGTGGAGAGTTCAGCCGGGCGAAGCTGGCCAACGGCACCACCGAGAACCGTGGTGGCGAGTCGACCGTGGGCAACCTGGTGGCCGAGGTCCAGCGCTGGGCCACCGAGTCGCCCACGACCGGTGAGGCGCAGATCGCCTTCATGAACCCCGGTGGGCTGCGGGCCGAGATGGCCGACGCCGCGGGCGAGTACCCGTCCACGCTGACGTACCGGCAGGCGGCCAACGTGCAGCCCTTCGCCAACACGCTCGTCAACATGGACCTCACGGGGGCCCAGATCGAGTCGGTCCTCGAGGAGCAGTGGCAGCCCGAGGGCGCCGACCGCCCGTTCCTGCGGCTGGGCATCTCCGAGGGCTTCACCTACTCCTACACCCCGCCGCCGGCCGGTTCGCCGAGCGGCACAGCGGGTGAGGTCACCGGCATGTGGCTCGACGGCGTCCGCGTCGACGACGCCACGACCTACTCGGTGACGGTCAACTCCTTCCTGGCCGGTGGCGGCGACGGGTTCGCCACCCTGACCGAGGGCGCGTCCCCGCAGGACACCGGTCAGACCGACCTCGAGGCCATGGTCAACTACATGGCCGAGTTCGCTGAGGAGGAGCCGCTGCCGGTCGACTACAGCCAGCGCTCGGTGGGCACCGTGTTCCCGGCCGACGCGCCGGCGACGTACGAGCCCGGCGAGACCGTGGAGGTCGACCTGACCTCCCTGTCGATGACCGGCCCGAACGACGTGCACGACGAGGCGGTCGCGGTCAGCCTCGACGGAGACGAGCTCGGCAGCTTCCCGGTCGAGACCACGGTCCAGACCGCACTGCCTGGCTTCGACGAGGTCGGCGTCGCGTCGCTCAGCGTCGTGCTGCCGGCGGACGTCGCCGACGGGGTCGCCGAGCTCGTGGTCACGGGGGACCAGACCGGCACCGAGGTCATGGTGCCGGTGCAGGTCGAGGGCGAGCAGCCCCCGCCGCCCCCGCCGACGCAGGTCGAGCCGACGATCAAGATCAAGGTCAAGCCCGGCAAGATCAAGGCCGGGAAGACCCGGCCACGAGTGGTCGCCATCGTGCGCGGTGACGGTGAGGCCGCGACCGGCCGGGTCCGGATCAAGGTCTCGGGCAAGCCGGCCCGCAGCGTCCTGCTGCGCAACGGTCGGGCGAAGGTCCGGTTCCCGAGCTTCAACAAGGCGGGTCGCAACACGGCTCGGGTCGTCTACCTCGGTAGCGACACCATCCGCCGCGGCAGCGAGAAGGTGACCTTCCGGGTCGTGCGCCGCTGACCCTGTGCACGCGCGCTCCAGGAGGGAGTCGACCCGCTGGGTCGGCTCCCTCCGGCGCGTCCCGGACGGGCGAGCGGGGAAGAAACACGCCTCGGGTAGCGTTGCCCACCACGAACCGTCGCGACCAGGGCGGCCGGCCGCACGCCGGTCGTTCGTCGCCGAGCAGGAAGGGGATCAGGGTGGTGCTCTACCGCCGGCTGCTCGGTGAGGTGCTGCGCGAGCGCCGCATGGAGCGCGGGATGACGCTGCGCGAGGTCTCCCAGGACGCCCGGGTCAGCCTCGGCTACATCTCCGAGATCGAGCGCGGTCAGAAGGAAGCCTCCTCCGAGCTGCTGGCCTCCTTGTGCGGAGCGCTCGAGGCGCCCCTGTCCGCCGTGCTGCGTGAGGTCTCCGACGCGGTCGCCCTCGAGGAGGCCGCCCTCGCCACCCCGATCCTGGTGGGCCCACGCTCCCGCCCCGGCGACGTGGTCGCCTCCGCCGCCTGAGCCCGATCCTCGGCCCGATCCTCGGCCGGCGACCTCAGTCGGCCGGCGGCTGGCAGCGCGGGCACCAGTACGTCGCCCGCTCGCGGCCCGGCGGGCCGGTCATGGCCACCTCGACGGGGGTGCGGCAACGACGGCAGGGTGAGCGGTCGCGCCGGTAGACCCACATCCGCTCCCGCTCGCGCAGGTCGCCCGTCGTGGACTGCACGGCACGCTCCTTGTTGAGGTCGAGCATCTGCCGCGCGCGCCGGACCAGCCGCGGCAGCCCCCCGACCTCGCCGACCGGGGTGAGCGGGTGCACGCCGCTGACGAAGCAGAGCTCGGCGGCGTACATGTTGCCGACGCCCGCGAGGTTGGTCTGGTCGAGCAGTGCCTGGACCACGGGCCGGCTCGGGTCGGCGGTGAGGCGCTGCAGGGCGACCTCCTCGTCCCAGTCGGGTCCGAGGAGGTCGGGTCCGAGGTGGCCGACCACGGTGTGCTCCTCGCTGGTGGGCAGGAGCTCGACGACGCCGAGCGAGAACCCCACGGCCTGGGCCGACGCGGTGGCGAGCACGACCCGGGCCTGGTGGGCCGGGCGGCTCCACCGGCGTCCGTCGTGGAAGACCCGCCAGCTGCCCTCCATCTTCAGGTGGGTGTGCAGCGTCCAGTCCTGTTGCCCGTCGCTGATCCGGGTGAGCAGGTGCTTGCCGCGCGAGAGGCTGGCGGTGACCCGCGCTCCCGTCAGGTCGACCGTGGCCAGCTGGGGGACCCGGAAGTCGGTGGTGGTCAGTGGCCGGTCGCGCAGCTCGCGGTCGAGCAGGCGCGCGGCGCGGTAGACGGTGTCGCCCTCAGGCACGGAGCCGCAGCCCTCGGGGTGTCGCCAGGAAGCCGGCGCTGTCGAGGGCGTGGCGCAGCGGGGTCGACCCCGAGCCGAGCAGCTGCTCGCCGTCGGCCTTCTCGACGGTGAGCCGACCCAGCGCGCCGCGGCGGGCGGTCTCGGCGAGCGCGGCGGCCGCGGCCGTGAGCAGGTCGACGTCGTCGGTCCAGGTCAGCAGCGTGCGGCCGCCGCGCTCGACGTAGAGCACGATGTGGCCGTCGACGAGGACCACGACCGCACCCGCCTTGCGGCCGGGTCGGTGGCCGCGGGCCTCGGGGGTGGCACCGGTGGACGCCGGCCAGGCCAGCGCGGCGCCGTACGGGTTGGCGGGGTCGGTGGCCGCGAGCGCGACCGCGGAGCGCTTGGCGGCGCCACCGGGGCCCGCGGGGCCGGGGGCGCCGCCGTCGCCGACGGGCTCGGCGAACGTGCGGAGCCGGTCGATGGCGCCGGCGGTGCCGAACTGCGCGGCGCCGAGCCCGGCGACGAAGTAGCCCCGACGGCAGCGGCCTGACTCCTCGAAGGCGGACAGCACCTTGTAGACGGCCGCGAACCCGCCGGGCACCCGCTCGCTCACGACCGCGCCGCGGGTGACGACGCCGTGCCGGTCGAGCAGCCGCTCGGCCGCGGTGTGGGCGCGGCGGGTGGGGTCGGGGTCGATCGCGGGCAGCAGCGCCCACCGGCCGGCGGTCTCGGGTGGTCCGGTGCGGTTGACCCGGCCGGTGCGTGGCGGGGGACGTCGGCTGCGGTGGCTCGGCACGCCGGCCCGGGTCAGGGCCCGCAGCGGGGTGAGGGTGTCGTTGCTGACCCGGCCCGACCAGACCAGCTCCCACAACGCGGCCGACAGCGCGGCGTCGCCGGGCGCCGAGACGGCGTCGGCCAGCTGGCGGAAGAACCACGCCCCGCCGGGCGCGAGGGCGTCGAGGACCGCCTGCTGGAGCTCGGTGATCTCCGGGACGGGGTCGGGGGTCGGCAGGGTGAGCGGGGCCTGGTCGGCGAGGTGCAGCGAGACCCAGCCGTCGGCACCGGGCAGCGGCCCGTGGCCGGCCCACACCACCTCGCCCGAGGCGGTGAGCTCGTCGAGGTAGGAGGGGGCGTAGTCGCGGACCCGGGAGGCCAGCACGAGCGGCTCCAGGGCCGAGGCGGGGACCGGGCAGCCGGCCAGCTGGTCGACGGCCGTGACCACGCCGTCGACGCCCCGCAGGCCGCCTCCGATGCGCTGCCAGGCCACCTGGAAGCGGCTCAGCGCCTCGGGCTCGACCGGCTCGACCTCCTGGCGCAGCCGGGCCAGCGACCGGCGGCGCAGGCGGCGCAGCACCTCGGCGTCGCACCACTCCGACCCCGAGCCGGAGGGCCGGAACTCGCCGTCGAGCACGCGGCCCTGCGCCTCGAGCCGCTGCAGGGTGTGGCGGACGACGGCGCCGCCCAGCCCCAGCCGGGCGGCGACCTGGTCGGTGGTGAAGGGGCCGTGCGTGCGGGCGTAGCGCGAGACGAGGTCGGCGAGCGGGTCGTCGACCGGGTCGGTGAACGCGTCGGGGGTGCCGGGTGGCACGGCGACACCGAGACCGTCGCGCAGGCGGCCGACGTCCTCGATGACGGCCCAGCGCTCCTCGCCCGCCATCCGGACCTCGACCACCCGCCGTTGGGTGGTCATCGTGGCCAGCCACCCGGCCACGTCGGCGCCCTCGGTCGAGCGGGCGACGATCTCGTCGGTGCGCAGCGGCCCCAGCAGCCGGACCAGGTCGACCAGGCCCTCGGCGTCGCGGGTGAGCCGGTCGGCGGTCAGCCGCTGGAGCTCGGCCTCGAGCTCGGCCAGCACCTCCGGGTCGAGCAGCTCGCGCAGCTCGGCCCGACCGAGCAGCTCGGCCAGCAGCCCCTGGTCGAGCGAGAGCGCGGCGGCCCGCCGCTCGGCGATGGGGGAGTCGCCCTCGTAGACGAACTGGGCGACGTAGCCGAAGAGCAGGCTGCGGGCGTAGGGGGAGGGCGACGTGGTGGTGACGTCGGTGACCGCGACCTCGCGCCGGTCGACCGCGCGCATCAGCGCGACCAGGGCCGGCAGGTCGTAGACGTCCTGGAGGCACTCGCGGACGGCTTCGAGGACGATCGGGAACGAGGGGTACTTGGAGGCGACCTCGAGCAGGGCGGCGGCCCGCTGGCGCTGCTGCCACAGCGGCGAGCGGCGGCCGGGGTCGCGGCGGGGCAGCAGCAGCGCCCGCGCGGCGCACTCGCGGAAGCGGGCGGCGAAGAGCGCCGACCCGCCGACCTCCTGGGTGACCAGGCCGTCGATCTCGTCGGGCTCGAAGACGATCAGGTCACCGGTGGGCGGCTCGGCGTCGGTGTCGGGGATCCGGATCACGATGCCGTCGTCGGAGGCGACCGCCTGGCCGTCGACGCCGTAGCGTTCGCGCAGCCGCGCGTTGATGGCCAGCGCCCAGGGGGCGTGGACGGGCACGCCGTAGGGCGAGTGGACCACGAGGCGCCAGTCGCCGAGCTCGTCGCGGAAGCGCTCGACCAGCAGCGTGGTGTCGCTGGGGAGCACGTTGGTGGCCTCGAGCTGCTCGTGGAGGTAGCCGACCAGGTTGCCGGCGGCCCACTCGTCGAGCCCGGTGTCGCGGGCCTTCTGCTCGGCCTTGGCGCGGGGCATCGAGCCGAGCTCGCGGGTGAACTCGCCGATCGCGGCTCCGAGCTCGGCCGGGCGGCCGAGCGTGTCGCCCTTCCAGAAGGGCAGCCGGCCCGGGATGCCGGGGGCGGGGGTCACCAGCACCCGGTCGTGGGTGATGTCCTCGATCCGCCAGCTGGTCGCGCCGAGCGCGAAGATGTCGCCCACGCGCGACTCGTAGACCATCTCCTCGTCGAGCTCGCCGACCCGCTTGCCGGGCCCCTCGGCCCCGACCAGGAAGACCCCGAAGAGTCCGCGGTCGGGGATGGTGCCGCCGCTGGTCACCGCGAGTCGCTGGGCGCCGGGACGGCCGGTGAGCGTGCCGGTGACGCGGTCCCAGACGATGCGCGGGCGCAGCTCGGCGAACTCATCAGAGGGGTAGCGCCCGCTGAGCAGGTCGAGGGTGGCGTCGTACGCCGACCGCGGGAGCTGGGCGAACGACGCGCTGCGGCGGACGAGGTCGTAGAGCTCGTCGACGTCCCAGGCCTCGAGCGCGGTGGCCGCCACGACCTGCTGGGCCAGCACGTCGAGGGGGTTGGACGGGACGCGCAGCGACTCGATGCCGCCGGTGCGCATCCGGGCCACGGCCACCGCGGTCTGCGCCAGGTCGCCGCGGTGCTTGGGGTAGAGCACGCCGCGCGAGGTCTCGCCGACCTGGTGGCCGGCGCGTCCGACGCGCTGGAGCGCGCTGGCGACGCTGGGCGGCGACTCGATCTGGATGACCAGGTCGACCGCGCCCATGTCGATGCCGAGCTCGAGGCTGCTGGTCGCCACCACCGCGGGGAGCCGGCCGCGCTTGAGGTCGTCCTCGATGAGCGCGCGCTGCTCCTTGGAGACCGAGCCGTGGTGGGCCTTGGCGATGACGGTCTCGGCCCCCGAGGTGGCCCCGGACTGCGCCATCACCTGCGCGGGGGGTGCGTCGGTGGGGGCGCTGTCGTCGGTCTCGAGGCCGGCCGCCCGGGCGGTGGCGATCTCGTTGAGCCGGGCGGTCAGCCGCTCGGCGAGGCGCCGGGAGTTGGCGAAGACGATCGTCGAGCTGTGCTTCTCGATGAGGTCGACGACCGACTCCTCGACGTGCGGCCAGATGCTGGTGTTGCGCGGCGTGTCGGGGTCGCGGTCGGGGCTGTCGTCGAACGCCTCGGGGGCGGTCATGTCCTCGACGGGCACCACCACGCTGAGGTCCCACTTCTTCTCCGCCGGAGGAGCGACGATCTCGACCGGCGCCGAGCCGCCGAGGAAGCGGGCGACCTCCTCGAGCGGGCGGACCGTGGCCGAGAGCCCGATCCGCTGGGTGCGGCGCTCGAGCAGGGCGTCGAGGCGCTCGAGGGTGAGCGCGAGGTGGGCCCCGCGCTTGGTGCCGGCGACGGCGTGCACCTCGTCGATGATCACCGTCTCGACCCCGCGCAGCGACTCGCGGGCCTGGCTGGTGAGCATCAGGAACAGCGACTCCGGCGTCGTGATCATCACGTCGGGCGGCGAGGTCACCAGCCGGCGCCGGTCGGCGGCGCTGGTGTCGCCGGAGCGCACGCCCACGCGGAGCTCCGGCACCGGGGTGCCGAGCCGATCGGCGGTGTGGCGGATGCCGGTGAGCGGCGAGCGGAGGTTGCGCTCGACGTCGACCGCGAGCGCCTTGAGCGGCGACACGTAGAGGACCCGGCAGCGCTTGGTCTTGTCGGTGGGGGGCGGGGTGGTGAGCAGCCGGTCGATGGACCACAGGAACGCGCTGAGGGTCTTGCCCGATCCGGTGGGCGCCACGACCAGCGCGTTGCGACCCGCGCCGATGGCCGCCCACGCGCCGGCCTGCGCGGGTGTGGGCGCCGCGAACGCAGCCGAGAACCACGTGCGGGTGGGCTCGCTGAAGAGGTCGAGGGGCCCGGGTGCGGCGGTCACGCCCACATCCTTGCTCACGGCACCCACAACGGGCCCCGCCTCAGGGGTAGTCCCTGACGATCGCGGGGTCGAATCGCGCTCTCGACCCCGATCTCGTCAGGGACTATCCACCGCGCGGGCGGCCACGGGGTCAGGAGGTGCGGAGCATCGGGGGCTGGATGACGGTGGCGGGGCCGCGGCGGTAGAGCAGGGCCTTGCGGCCGCCGGACTCCGAGGGGGAGTCGTGGGCCTGGGTCGGCTCGACGAAGCCCTCGGTGCCGAGGACCTTGCGCCGGAAGTTGCCCAGGTCGGGCGGGGTGCCCCAGACGGCGGCGTACACGCGGCGCAGCTCGGGGAGGGTGAACGGCTCGGCCACGAACTCGCGGGCCAGCGTCGTGTACTCCAGCTTGGAGCGGACCCGCTCGCGAGCGTCGGCCAGGATCTGCGCGTGGTCGAAGGCGAGGGCGGGGCGGTCGGCGGCGTCGAGCAGGTCGGTGGCCACCCACCAGCGGGCCCGCGCCGCGTCGGAGCCGGCCCGGGGCTCCGGCAGGTCGGGGGCGAAGGCGACGTGGGCCACCGACACCACCCGCATGCGCGGGTCGCGGTCGGGGGCGGAGTAGGTGCGCAGCTGCTCGAGGTGACCGGCGAAACGCTCGACGGCCGTCTCCTCGTGCAGCTCGCGCCAGGCCGCGGTCTCGGCGTCCTCGTCGGGCTGGACGAACCCGCCCGGCAGCGCCCAGGAGCCGGCGTACGGGTCCTCGCCGCGCTCGACGAGCAGCACCGTGAGGGCGTCGTCGCGGATGGTGAAGATCGCCAGGTCGACGGCGACGGCGACCGGCGGGTGCTCGCTCATGCCGGGCCCCGGGTGACGCCGGCCTCGGTCAGCTCGGCCAGCGCCGCCTCGGTCGTCTCGGGAGCCACGCCCGCGTGCAGGTCGTCGAGGAGCCGGACCGCGAAGCCGTGGCGACGGGCGTCGAGCGCCGTCGCCCGTACGCAGTAGTCGGTGGCGATGCCGGTGACGTCGAGCTCGACCACGCCGAGGTCGCGCAGCAGGTCGACGAGGAGACCGCCGTCGTCGGTGGTGCCCTCGAACGCGCTGTACGCCGGCCGGCCCTGGCCCTTGCGCACGTGGTGGGTCACGTGGCGGGTGTCGAGCCCGGGTGCGTAGTCGGAGCCCCCGGTGGTCGAGACGCAGTGGACGGGCCAGGTGGTGGCGAAGTCGGGATCGTCGCCGGGGGAGTGGAAGTGGCCGCCGTTGGTGCCGTCGGGGTCGTGCCAGTCGCGGCTGGCCACGACCGCGGCGTACGTCGCGTGGTGGGCGGCGAGGTGGTCGGAGATGCGGGCGGCGACGTCGCCGCCGCCGTCGACGCCCAGCGACCCGCCCTCGACGAAGTCGTTCTGGACGTCGACGACGAGCAGGGCTCGTGGTCCGGTCATGCGGGTGCTCCTTGCGTGGGGTCGGTGGACGGGACGGACTCGGGGTGGTGCGTGGCGAGCCCGACGGTGAGGTGGGCCGGGCCGGCGGCGACCGTCGACGCCTCAGGAGGCAGCGTCGCGACCTGCTCGGTCGTGAAGGCGCGCACCTCGTCGAGGGCGGGGGCGTGCACCACCTGGCCCCCGCGGACGGCCGCGACCTGCAGCGCGCGGCCCGGCGGGGGGCGACCGTCGACCGTGAACGCCTCGGCGCGCACCAGGCCGGCGTCGTCGTAGCTGCGGGCGGCCTGCTTGCGACCGCCCACCGACACCTTGGCGGCGCTCTTCTTGGCCACGGCGCGCAGCGGAGCGTCGCGTCCGGGCTGGTCGGCCACGGCCACGAGCTTGTAGACCAGGCCGGCGGTCGGGTGGCCCGATCCGGTGGCGACGCGGGTGCCGACGCCGTACCCGTCGATGGGCGCGTCGGCGAGCGCGGTGATGACGAACTCGTCGAGGTCGCTGGTGACGAGGATCCGGGTCTCGCGCGCACCCAGGTCGTCGAGCAGCCGTCGGGCCCGGTGGGACTCCTCGGCCAGGTCGCCGCTGTCGAGGCGGATGGCGCCCAGCCCGGGTCCGGCGACGCGGACCGCGGTGCGGATGCCCTCGGTGATGTCGTAGGTGTCGACGAGCAGCGTGGTGCCGGTGCCCTGCGCCGCCACCTGGCTGCGGAAGGCCGCCTCCTCGCTGGTGTGGGCGAGCGTGAAGGCGTGGGCCGCGGTGCCGACGGTGGGGACGCCGTGCCGCCACCCGGCGGCCAGGTTGCTGGTGGAGTCGAACCCGGCGACGTACGCCGCGCGGGCCACGGCGACCGCGGCCTCCTCGTGCGTACGTCGGCTGCCCATCTCGACGAGCGGTCGGCCCCCGGCGGCGGTGGCCATCCGCGCGGCGGCGCTGGTGATCGCGGTGTCGTGGTTGAGCACGCTCAGCGCCAGCGTCTCCAGGACCACGCACTCGCCGAGGCTGCCGGTGACGGTCAGCACCGGGCTGCCGGGGAAGTAGAGGTCGCCCTCGCGGTAGGCGTCGATGTCACCGCTGAAGCGGAAGTCGCTCAGGTAGTCGGCCGTCGCAGGGCCGACGACGCCCTGGGCCTGCAGCCACGCGACCTCGTCGCTGCTGAAGCGGAACCCCTCGATCAACGGCAGCAGCCGGCCCAGCCCTCCGAGGACGCCGTACCGCCGACCCTCGGGGAGCCGGCGGGCGAAGGCCTCGAAGACCGCCCGGTGGTGGACGCTGCCGTCGGTGACCCACGAGTCGAGCATCGTGAGCTCGTAGCGGTCGGTCAGCATGCCCGGTGAGCTCGTCATCGCCGTCCCTCGTTGTAGTCATCGTGACTATACGAGTGGCACGGGATCGACGCGAGGGGGCCGGGATCGGTGGACCGGGATCGGTCGGAACGGCATCGACCTGGACGACAGGGCGCCGAAATACCCACCGATGAAGGATGATGGGCACTCCGGACGGTCGAGGCCGGGAGGAGGTGGTGACCCGATGGGCACCGTGCTGCTCTTCAACGCCTCCCACGAGCCGCTCGGCCGGGTCACCTTCCAGCACGCGGTCCGGATGCTCTTCCGCGAGGTGGCGGTGGTGCACGAGGCGGTCGGGGAGAAGACGATCGGTCCCTACCAGTGGCCGAAGACCGTCCGTCTGGTCCGCTACGTCGCCGCGAAGTGGCTCTACCGACCCGCCGGCTGGTCCAAGCGCGGCGTCCTGATCCGCGACCGTGGCCGCTGCGTCTACTGCGGCGCGCACGCCACGACGATCGACCACGTCGTCCCGCGCTCGCGCGGCGGTGACTGGTCGTGGCAGAACACCGTCGCCGCCTGCCAGCACTGCAACGAGCGCAAGGGCAACCGCACGCCCGCCGAGGCCCGGATGCGGGCCCGCGGCAGCCCCTGGCACCCCACCCGGGCCCAGCTGGTGGAGATGTCTGGCTGAGCGGTCCGTCGCCTCACCGCTCCGGGACGTCGACGACAACAACCCGCTCGACCCTGTCGGTGGTGCTTTGTAGTGTCGCGCAGGTGAACGAGTCGATGATCCACGCGCGCGACCTGCGCAAGTCGTTCGGGGGCCTCGAGGCGGTCCGGGGCATCGACCTCGACGTCCGCAAGGGCGAGTCGTTCGGCTTCCTGGGGCCCAACGGGGCGGGCAAGTCCTCGACCATGCGGATGATCGCCGCGGTCTCGCCGGTCAGCGGGGGAGAGCTGCGGATCCTCGGTCTCGACCCGGCCACCGACGGACCCGCGATCCGCGGGCGGCTCGGGGTGTGCCCGCAGGAGGACACCCTCGACAACGAGCTCAACGTCCGCGACAACATCTACATCTACGGCCGCTACTTCGGCATCCCCAAGGCCGAGGTGGCCGCCCGCACCGACGAGCTGCTCGAGTTCGTCCGGCTCACCGAGAAGGCCAAGGCCAAGGTCGAGGACCTCTCGGGAGGCATGAAGCGGCGGCTGACGATCGCGCGCAGCCTGGTCAACCGGCCCGACCTCCTGCTCCTCGACGAGCCCACCACCGGGCTCGACCCGCAGGCCCGGCACGTGCTCTGGGACCGGCTCTTCCGGCTCAAGCAGTCCGGCGTCACGCTCGTGATCACCACCCACTACATGGACGAGGCCGAGCAGCTGTGCGACCGGCTCGTGGTCATGGACAAGGGCCTGATCGTCGCCGAGGGCTCGCCGCTGGCGCTGATCGCCCAGCACTCCACCCGCGAGGTCGCCGAGCTGCGGTTCGGGGTGGGCGCCGAGGGCACCAGCCACGACGTCCTGGCCGAGAAGATCGCCGACCTCGGCGACCGCGTCGAGGTGCTGCCCGACCGGCTCCTGGTCTACACCTCCGACGGCGACGAGGTGGTGGCCAAGGTCCACGAGCGGGGGCTGCGGCCGGCCGCGACGCTGGTCCGGCGCTCCAGCCTCGAAGACGTCTTCCTGCGGCTGACCGGCCGGACGCTGGTCGACTGATGACCGCCACCGTCCCACCCTCGATGCCGCCCTCGATGCCGCCCGCGATGTCGGGCGGCCTGGGCCTCGGCGCCGGGGTGCTGCGACAGCACGACTACTGGCTCACGATCTTCCGCCGCACCTGGCAGGGGTCGGTGATCTCGTCGTTCGTCTCGCCGATCTTCTACGTCGTCGCGATGGGCGTGCTGCTCGGCGGGTTCGTCGACGTCGACCCCGAGCGGCTCGAGGGCGCCACCACCTACCTCGCCTTCGTCGTCCCGGGCCTGATCGCGGCGCACGCGATGCAGGTCGCCGTGGGCGAGACGACCTACCCCGTGATGGCGATGATCAAGTGGCAGCGGGTCTACGACTCGATGCTGGCCACGCCGTTGGAGGTCCGCCACGTCGTCGCCGCCCACCTGAGCGCGGTGGTGGCCCGGCTGGTGCTCACCTGCGGCGTGTTCATGCTGGTGCTCACCCCGTTCGGGGTGTTCGAGAGCTGGTGGGGGCCGCTGCTGGCCTTCGTCTCGCAGGTGCTCGTCGGCACCACCTTCGCCACCCTGGTCTACGGGTTCTCGGCCCGGCTCCGCTCCGAGCAGGGCTTCGGCGTCCTGTTCCGGCTCGGCATCTTCCCGCTGTTCCTGTTCAGCGGCGCCTTCTTCCCCGTCGGCAACCTCGGACCGGTCGGCGAACGCCTCGCCCAGCTCACGCCGCTGTGGCACGGCGTCAGCCTGTCGCGGATGTTCTGCATCGACGTCGTCGACTGGCCGCTCGCGGCCCTCAACGCCGGAGTCCTGGTGCTGCTGGCGGTGCTCGGGTGGCGGTGGTCGGTCTCCGGGCTGCAGGGTCGGATGGTGAGCTGATGACAGAACAGTCCACCGGGCTGCCCACCGGGCTGTCCACCGGCCCCTCGTCGGTGCGGCCGCTGTCGTCCATGCAGGCGCTCGGCCTGCTCGTCCACCGCAACTACATCGTCTACAAGGCCGCCTGGAAGCTCTTCCTCACCGGCTTCCTCGAGCCGTTCTTCTACCTGCTCTCGATCGGCATCGGGGTCGGCCAGCTGATCGAGACCTTCGAGTTCAACGGCGAGCCGATCCCCTACGCCGAGTTCGTGGCCCCGGGCATGCTCGCCGCCTCGGCCTTCAACGGCGCGTTGATGGACTCCACCTTCAACGTCTTCTTCAAGCTGAAGTTCGAGAAGACCTACGACCAGATGCTGGCCACCCCGCTGAGCACCGGCGACATCGCGCGCGGCGAGATCGTCTGGGCCCAGCTGCGCGGAGGCTCCTACTCCGCCGCGTTCCTGGTGGTGATGGTGCTGCTCGGCCTGGTCCACTCCTGGTGGGCGGTGCTGGCGCTGCCCGCGACGCTGCTGATCGGCTTCGCGTTCAGCGCGGTCGGCATGGCCCTGACCACCTACATGCGCTCCTGGCAGGACTTCGACAAGATCACGCTGGTCCAGCTGCCGCTGTTCCTGTTCTCCGCCACCTTCTTCCCGATCACGAGCTTCGACGGCTGGCTGCGCTGGGTGGTGGAGGCCACGCCGCTCTACCGCGGGGTGCTGCTCTGCCGCGAGCTCACCACCGGCGCGGTCACCTGGCAGTCGGGGGTCTCGGTCGTCTACCTGCTCACGATGGGCGTGATCGGGCTGCTCGTGGCCCGCAGGCGACTCGACACCCTCCTGCTCACCTGACCCCGGCTGCGCTCGTCCGACCTGCGCTCGGCCGACCGGGTTCGGCCGACCTGACTAGGGTCGAGAGATGAGACGCGGACGGCTGGTGGGGCTCGCCGCGGGCGTCGCCCTGCTGGTGGCGGTGGGGCTGTGGGCGTTCGAGCCGTGGCGGGCGTTCACGAGCAGTGAGGTCGACCAGGCGCTCCCGACGGCCGCGCCCTCCGCGGCAGCCTCCCCGTCGACCCCCTCGGTCACCCCGGCCGACACCCCGGCCGAGGAGCCGAGCCCCGAGCCCGAGCCCCGCCCGAAGGTCGTCGACCTCGCCGCGGGCCCGTTCGAGGCCGCCGAGCACGCCACCACCGGTCGCGTCCGGGTGGTCGAGCTCGGCGACGGTCGGCGCTTCGTCCGGTTCGAGGACCTCGCCACCTCCGACGGCCCCGACCTGCACGTCTGGGTGACCGACCAGCCCAGCGGCGGCTCGTGGGGCTCCTACGACGACGGCCGCTACGTCCGTCTCGGCGAGCTGGTGGCGACCCACGGCAACCAGAACTACGAGATCCCGGCCGACGCCGACCTGGCGGGGCTGCGCTCGGTCGTGATCTGGTGCGACCGGTTCAACGTCGCCTTCGCCTCGGCCCCGGTCGACCTCTAGGAGGAGTCCACCGGGTCGGAGCCGAGCCGCAGGGCCCAGAAGGCGGTGTCGATCCACCGACCGTGCTTGAAGCCGACCTCGGGCAGCAGCCCCACCCGCTCGTAGCCGCAGGCTCGGTGCAGCGCCTCGCTGGCCGGGTTGGGCTGCGCGACCACGGCCAGCAGCGTGTGCATCCCGTCCTCGCGCAGCCGCGCGATCAGGTCGTCGTACAGCGCGCGACCGAGCCCACGGCCGCCGGCGCCGGGGGCGAGGTAGACCGAGGTCTCGCGGGTCCGGGCGTACGCCGGTCGGGGCCGGTACGTCGTCGAGCACGCGTAGCCGAGCACCTCTCCGTCGACCTCGGCCACGAGCAGGTGGTCGCCGGGCTCGGTGCTGGCCAGCCGCGTCTCCCAGGTGGTCAGCGGAGGCGGCACGACGTCGAAGGTCGAGACGCCCGTGAGCACCTGGTGGTCGTAGACCGACTTGACTCCGGGCAGGTCGGTCGCGGTGGCCGGACGGACGAGCATGTCGTCATCCTCACGCGCGTCGGCCGGAAAGTCGGCGGCGGGGGTCGGCGTCGCCTGCGACCATGGACCCGTGGACGAGCAACCCGGACCAGCACGCGACCTCGAGCCCGACACCAAGGACTGGACCTGGGTGCTCGACCGCCCCTGTCCCGAGTGCGGCCTGGTCGCCGCCGAGGTCGACCCGGCCGACCTCGGGTCGCGGCTGAGGGCCGACGCCGCGGCCTGGCTCGCCGTCCTCGCGGCGCCGGGGTCGACCACCCGGCCCGCGCCGGGTGTCTGGTCGGCCACCGAGTACGCCTGCCACGTCCGCGACGTCCATCGCCTCTTCGCCGCCCGGGTCGGGCTGATGCTGGCCCACGACGACCCCGAGTTCGCCAACTGGGACCAGGACGCCACCGCCGTGGCCGAGCGCTACGACCTGGCCGACCCCGACGAGGTGGGCCCGGCCCTGCTGGCCGCGGCCACCGAGGCAGCCGCGCTCTACGACGGGGTGCCCGACGGCGGATGGCACCGCACCGGACGCCGCGACAACGGCAGCAGCTTCACCGTCGCCTCGCTGGGTCGCTACCACCTGCACGACGTCGTCCACCACCTCCACGACGTGGGCGCTGGGTGAGCGTGGCAGGGTGAACGGCATGCGGCACACGGAGTTCTGGTCCCGGATGGAGGCCGCGCTGGGCGCCGGCTACTACCGCGTGTGGGCCGACCAGTTCGTGATGGCCGACCTGGGACGACGTACGGCCTCGGAGGCGCTCGAGGAGGGCGTCCCGCCCAAGCAGGTCTGGCGCGCGGTCTGGGAGTCACTGGGCCTCCCGGCGAGCGAGCGCTGACCCGGTCGCTCCCCGCGTCAACCACCGGCTGGCAGAGTGGCCGGGTGAGCAACGCACCCCTCCGTCCCGCGGACGTCGCCGTCATCGGCGGCACCGGCTTCTACTCCTTCCTCGACGACCCGAGCGAGCACGCCATCGACACGCCGTACGGCGCCCCCTCGGCGCCCGTCTCGATCGGCACCGTCGCCGGACGCAGCGTGGCGTTCCTGCCCCGCCACGGCCGGCACCACGACCACCCCCCGCACGCGATCAACTACCGCGCCAACCTGTGGGCGCTGCGGTCGCTGGGCGTGCGCCAGGTGCTCGCGCCGTGCGCCGTCGGAGGGCTGCGCGACTCCGTGGCGCCGGGTGACGTGGTGGTGCCCGACCAGCTGGTCGACCGCACCCACCGCCGGATCGGCTCGTACGTCGAGCGCGGCGCCTGCCACCTGCCGTTCGCCGACCCCTACTGCGCCCGGCTGAGCGGCGCGGTCGCCGCGGCGGCGCCCGACGTCACGCAGGGCGCGACGATGGTGGTCGTCGAGGGCCCGCGCTTCTCGACCCGCGCCGAGTCGCGCCACTACGCCGACCAGGGCTGGGACCTGATCAACATGACCGGCGCCCCCGAGGCGGCGCTGGCCCGCGAGATGCGCCAGTGCTACACGGCGATCGCGCTGGTCACCGACATGGACGCCGGCGCCGAGTCCGGCGCCGGGGTGGGTCAGGAGGAGGTCTTCGCGCTGTTCAAGGCCAACCTCGAGCGGCTCACCGGCCTGCTCACCGACACCATCGCCGCCCTGCCCGACCCCGACGGCTGCTCGTGCAGCACGTGGGCCGACCAGGTCGAGCTCACCTACGACGTCCCGGGCCGTCCGGCGTGAAGGTCCTGCTCACCGGCTCGGCCGGCTTCATCGGCACCGCGATCGGCGACCAGCTCGAGGCCGCGGGCGACGAGGTGGTGCGCGTCGACCTGATGCTCGCCAGCGCCCACGGCGCCAGCGTCCCGCCCGAGGGCACCGCGCAGCTCGACGTGCGCGAGGCCGCCACCGCTCCGGAGTGGCACGACCTGCTGCGCGGCGTCGACGTGGTCTGCCACCAGGCCGCGATCGTCGGCGCGGGCGTCAAGGTCGGCGACCTGCCGGAGTACGCCGGCCACAACGACCTCGGCACGGCCGCGCTGCTCGCGGCGATGCACGAGGCCGAGGTCGACCGCCTGGTGCTGGCCTCCTCGATGGTGGTCTACGGCGAGGGCCGCTACGCCTGCCCCGAGCACGGCCCCCAGCTGCCCGGGCCGCGGTCGGTGGCCGCGCTCGAGGGCGGCGACTTCGACAACCACTGCCCGCGCTGCGGCACCGCGCTGGACTGGACGCTGGTGGACGAGGACGCGCGCCTCGACCCGCGCAGCAGCTACGCCGCGAGCAAGCTCGCGCAGGAGCACTTCACCTCCTCGTGGGTGCGTCAGGCCGGCGCGTCCGCGGTGGCGCTGCGCTACCACAACGTCTACGGGCCCGGCATGCCGCGGGACACGCCGTACTCGGGGGTGGCGGCGATGTTCCGCTCCTCCCTCGAGCGCGGCGAGGCCCCGCAGGTGTACGAGGACGGCGGCCAGATGCGCGACTTCGTCCACGTCGCCGACGTCGCTCGCGCCAACCTGGCGGCGCTGCGCGCCGTGGTCGAGGGCCCGGGCGAGGCGTACGCCGCCTACAACGTCTGCTCCGGCCGGCCGATCGGCATCCTCGACGTCGCCCGCCAGGTCGCGGCCGGCTCGGGCTCGGGCCGCGACGTCGAGCCGGACGTGACCGGCGGCTTCCGCGCCGGCGACGTGCGCCACATCGTGGCCTCGCCCGCCCGGGCGACCGCCGAGCTGGGCTTCACCGCCGAGATCGGCCCGGAGCAGGGCCTGCAGGAGTTCGCGACGGCGCCGCTGCGGGCGTGAGTGGCGCTGGCGGCGGTGGCGGCGGCGAGATACCAGCATCTGCTGGTAACTCGGCGCTTCTGGGCTGTTGTGGAGCCCCAGAAGCGGTGGTAGTGGCCCAGGAGCTGGTACGGCGGGCCTGATGTCGGCCCTCGGTCCGTGGCCGCTCGGGCCGTCGGCCCCCGCCCGGCACCCCGCACCGGCACCCGGCACCCCGCACCGGCACCCCGCACCGGCACCCCGCACCGGCACCCCGCCACGGCACCCCGCCCCCGCACCCCCAGGCGCCTCGGCCCGGGTCGGCTCACCAGCTCGTGTAGAGCAGGTGCTGGACGACGAGCGCGAAGACCACCTGCAGGCCGAGTCCCCAGCGGCGCCAGCCGTCGGGCAGCAGGGCCAGCGAGACCGTCAGCCACGGGATGAACGGCAGCCAGATCCGCTCCACCTCCGACTTCGACATGCCCGACAGGTCGGCGGCGAGGATCGTCGCGACGGCGGCCGTGACGAGGAGCGCGGGCGCGCGCGGGACCCGGCGCCCGGTCGCCACCAGGTGCCCGATGCCGGCGCCGAGCAGCGGCCCGGCGGAGATCAGCAGGGCCCCGAGGTTGCCCCAGACCCAGTACCACTGCGGACGGTCGCTGGCCACGCCCGCCTGGTAGCGGTCGACCAGCACGGGGTAGGCCTCCCACCACGCGAAGCCGGCCACCGCGAAACCGAGGACCACCACCAGCGCGGCCCCGGCGGCGACCGGGAGCGGCCACCAGGACCGCGCGGCCCAGAGCACCGCCAGGGCCAGCAGACCGAGCAGCGGGAGGCCGTAGGAGAGCAGCACGCAGGCCCCGAGCAGCAGCCCGGCCAGGACCGACCAGCCCAGGAACGCCCGGCGGCGCCCGGCGGACGCGGCAGCGGCGCCGAGCGCGAGGCAGGCCAGCCCCCACGCCGCCACGGCCGCGAACATCGCGTCGGCCGAGACCGCCATGAAGACCGCTGCCGGGGTCAGGACCAGGAACGGCGCGGCCCGGCGGGCCACGTGCTCGGTCCCCAGTGCGCGCAGGGTCACCATCACCGCGGGGGCGGTCGTGGCGGCCAACCCGACGACCACCAGCGCCGCGGCGAGGTCGCCGCCCAGCCCCACCTTGACCAGCCCGACGAAGAACAGCAGGGCCCCCGGTGGGTGGCCGGCGACGTGGGTCACCCACGCGTCGTCGAGGCCGTAGGGGATGCGGTCGACGAACGTGGACAGCACCACGCCGACGTCGTCGACCTCGCGGGCCGTCTCGAGGTACTCGTACGGGTTGCCGAGCACCCGGGTCAACCCGGTCTCGCCGTCGACCAGCGCCAGCGCGACCAGCCAGGCGCTGCCGATCGCGAAGGCGACCAGCAGCAGGGTCCGCCAGGGCAGCCGCTCGGCGACCTGCTCGGCGTACCTCCAGCCCAGGAGGGCCAGGGCGATCCCGAGCGCCGAGAGCGGCACGATCTTGGGGTCCCAGAAGCCGTGCAGAGGAGGGAACTGCACCCGGTCGTCGCGGCGGGTCTCGGTGTCCCAGCCGAACAGGAACGGCAGCAGGATCGAGGCGGTCACGAGCAGCGCGGCGACGCCCAGCCCGAGCCAGGGCGCCGCTCGGACGGGCGCGACCGCACCGGCGGAGGGGGCGGCCGTGGGGCCTGCCGGGGGGACGGTCGCCATGTGCCGAGCATAGGGACGTCGCCTGGCGGGGGGCTCGGAAGCCGCCCGCGCCGGTCGCAGGCGCTACGTTCTCAGCATGCCGACCCCTGAGCCCGCCGCTGCCGCGAGCTGCGACCTGGTGCTGCCGTGCCGCGACGAGGGTCCGGCCCTGCTCGGCCTGCTGCCTCGCGTGCCGCGGGTCTTCCGGGTGATCGTGGTCGACAACGGCTCCACGGACGAGACCGCCGAGGTCGCCCGCCGGCTCGGCGCCACGGTCGTGACCGAGCAGAGGCCCGGGTACGGCGCCGCCGTCCACGCCGGTCTCGAGGCGGCCACCGCCGACCACGTCGCGTTCATGGACGGCGACGCCTCCTTCGACCCCGACGACCTCCTGCCGCTGCTCGAGGAGGTCCGGTCCGGCCGTGCCGACCTCGCCGTGGGTCGCCGCCGCCCGGTCAGCCGCGGGGTGTGGCCGTGGCACGCCCGGGCCGGCAACGCCCTGATCGTGGCCTGGCTGCGGCGCCGGATCGGGATGACCGCGCACGACATCGCACCCATCCGGGTCTGCGGTCGCACCGAACTACTGGCACTGGACGTGCAGGACCGACGGTTCGGCTATCCCGTGGAGCTGCTGCAGAAGGCCACCCGGGCCGGCTGGAGGTTCCACGAACGGGACGTGGGGTACCACCCGCGGGCATTGGGTACCCGGTCCAAGGTGTCCGGGTCCGTCAAGGGGACCGTGCGAACGGCCCGCGACTTCTGGAAGGTATTGAGCTGATGCGTCTGCTGGTCGTGGCCAAGGCCCCGGTGTCGGGGCGGGTCAAGACGCGCCTCGGGGCCGTCATCGGCGCCGATGCCGCCGCCGAGATCGCGGCCGCCTCCCTGCTCGACACGCTCGACGCCTGCGCCGCCGCGCTGGGTCCCGAGCGCTGCCACCTCGCGCTCGACGGTGACCTGCTCGACGCCGTCCGCGGACCGGAGATCATCGCGGCCCTCGAGGGTTGGATCATCACCGCCCAGCGCGGTCACGGCTTCGCGGCCCGTCTGGTCGCCGCCCACGACGACGCGGGGGTCGGCCCCGTGGTCCAGGTCGGCATGGACACCCCGCAGGTCACGGCCGGCCACCTCGCCGACGCCTTCACCGCGCTGGTCGACCAGGACGCGGTCCTCGGGCCGGCCGACGACGGCGGCTGGTGGGTGCTGGGTCGTCGCGACCCGCGCGTCGTGGCTCCGGTCGGCGAGGTCGTGATGTCCGAGCCCACGACGTACGACGACACCCGGCAGGCGCTGCTCGACCAGGGCCTGCGCGTCGGGACGACGGGCCCGCTGCGGGACGTCGACACCGTCGAGGACGCCGAGGCCGTCGCCGCGCAGATCCCGTTCAGCCGCTTCGCAGCGGCGTGGCAGACGCTGCGCCAGGAGATCTCGTGACCCTCGCCGACAACTCCTTCACGTCCGTCTACTCGGCCGCCCTGCAGGGCAACCCGTGCCGGGTGGTCGGGCTGGGTGATGACGACCTGCACCTCCCGGTCACCGACTGGACCCAGGAGGCCGACGCCGACGACCGGCAGATCCTGCGCCACTGCGCGGGGCCCACGCTCGACATCGGGTGCGGCCCCGGCCGGATGGCGGCGGCCCTGGCCGAGATGGGCCAGCCCGTGCTCGGCATCGACGTCGTCCACGAGGCCGTCGGGCAGACGCGAGGGCGCGGTGTGTCGGCCCTGCGCCTCGACGTCTTCGGCGACCTGCCCGGCGAGGGCCGGTGGCAGACCGCGCTGCTGGCCGACGGCAACGTCGGCATCGGCGGCGACCCGGTGGCCCTGCTGCGGCGGGTGCGAGAGCTGCTGGCTGCTGACGGCGCCGTGGTCGTGGAGCTCGAGGCACCCGGCGTCGAGGCCAGCGCGACCTGGGTGGCGCTGGAGGTCGACGGCACGCAGAGCCGCCCCTTCCGATGGGCGGTGCTGGGCGTCGACGACATCGATCGTGTCGCGCGCGAGGCCGGCTGGGAGGTCGCGACGGTGCACCGCATCGGCAGCGGCCGCTGGGTCGCGATCCTCGTGGCGCCACGGTGAGCAGCACCCCGGCCCTGCGGCCACCGGCACCGGAGGACTTCCCCTCCCGGTTGCGCAGCCCGGCCGTCGCGGCGCGGGTGGGTCTGTGGCTCGGCATCGCCTTCGCGGTCTGCTTCCTCACGGGGCTGGTCAGCCACTACGCCCAGGAGACCTCGCAGCCGATCCCGTTCCCGGCCAGCCCGTCCTGGGGCTACCGCCTGACCCAGGGCCTCCACGTCACCTCCGGGGTCGCGGCGATCCCGTTGCTGCTGGTCAAGCTCTGGGCGGTCTACCCCCGGCTCTTCGAGCGTCCGCCTCTCGGCAACGTACGTCGGCTCGCGGTCACCGCGCTGGAGCGGGCCTCGATCGGCGTGCTCGTGGCCGCCGCCGTCTTCCAGCTCGCCAGCGGGCTGATGAACTCCGCGCAGTGGTACCCCTGGAGCTTCTCGTTCCGCTCCACCCACTACGCGGTGGCGTGGGTCGCGATCGGGTCGCTGGTCGTGCACATCGCCGTCAAGCTCCCGGTCATCCGCGACGCCCTCACCGGCGACGTCGAGGAGACCACCCACGACCGCGAGACCGCCTCCGAGCCCGGGGTGCTCAGCCGCCGCGGTCTGCTCACGACCACCTGGGTCGCCACCGGGGTCGCGGTCCTGGCCACCGCCGGGTCGACCGTGCCGCTGCTGCGCCGGGTCTCGGTGTTCGGCGTGCGCTCCGGCGACGGACCGGGCGGCATCCCGATCAACAAGTCCGCCGCCGCCGCCAAGGTGACCGCCAGCGCCACCAGTGCGTCGTACGCGCTCGAGCTGGTGAACGGCGACCGCACGGTGAGCCTGACCCGCGAGGACCTGCTCGCGCTCGAGCAGCGCACCGAGGAGCTGCCGATCGCCTGCGTGGAGGGCTGGAGCGCCAGCGGCTCCTGGACCGGCGTCCGGGTGCGCGACCTGCTCGACCTCGTCGAGGTGCCGCGGGGGAGCGACGTGGTGGTCAGCTCGCTCCAGGAGTCCGGACCGTTCCGCGTGATGATGCTGCAGGGCAACTTCGCCGACGACGACCGCACCCTGCTCGCGCTCGCGCTCAACGGCGAGCCGCTGGCCCTCGACCACGGCTACCCCTGCCGGGTCATCGCCCCCAACCGGCCCGGTGTGCTGCAGACCAAGTGGGTCGGTCGGATCGAGGTGTCGACGTGACGACCCGCCTCTCGCTCGGGGCCGTCGGTGTGGCCGTCGGCCTGTACGGCGCGTTCCTCATGCTCACCCGCGCCTCCACCGACGGTCTGGTGAACGCCGGCGTGTGGCTGGCCGCCGGGGTGCTGCTGCACGACGTCGCGCTGTCGGCGCTCGTGCTGCTCGCCGGCCTCGTGGTGACCCGCCTCCTGCCGTCGCCGGTGCGGGCTCCGGCCGCGGTGGCGCTGGTCGTGGTCGGCACCCTCACGGTGGTGGCGGTCCCGGTGCTCGGTCGCTTCGGCGCCCGCGAGGACAACGCGACGCTGCTCGACCGTCCCTACCTCGGTTCCTGGCTGATCCTCCTGGCCGTGGCTGCGCTCGCGGTGGCCGTGGCCGGCGTGGTCCGCTCGCGACGTGGTGCGGGCGTCCGCCCCGCTCCCGGGACCGGGGCCGGGGCGGGCCCGCAGGACTGACTCCGGCCGACCCGAGACACGCCGTGCCGACAACGCGTGTCGAACACGTGTTCGGGTTAGATTGGTGCCGCAGCGAGGCAGTGATGACCGTCGCGGCGGGGGTTGTCCACAGGCTCCGGTCGTCGGGCCCACCACTGTCGGTGGTCCCGTCTAGCGTCCATGCCAGACGACGACACGACACCACACATCTCAGACACGAAGGACGGACATCATGGCTGGTGGAGACCGCGAGACCCGCGACCCCCGCGACAAGGCGCTCGACGCGGCGCTGCTCAACATCGAGAAGCAGTTCGGCAAGGGCTCGGTGATGCGGCTCGGTGACGAGACGCGTGCCCCGCTCGAGGTCATCCCCACGGGCTCGATCGCCCTCGACGTGGCCCTGGGGCTCGGCGGTCTGCCGCGCGGGCGGGTCGTGGAGATCTACGGTCCGGAGTCCTCCGGCAAGACGACCGTGGCGCTGCACGCGGTCGCCAACGCCCAGGCCGCCGGCGGCATCGTGGCCTTCATCGACGCCGAGCACGCCCTCGACCCCGACTACGCCAAGGCGCTCGGTGTCGACACCGACGCGCTGCTGGTCTCCCAGCCCGACTCCGGTGAGCAGGCGCTGGAGATCGCCGACATGCTGATCCGCTCCGGCGCGCTCGACCTCATCGTCATCGACTCCGTGGCGGCGCTGGTGCCCCGGGCCGAGATCGAGGGCGAGATGGGTGACAGCCACGTCGGGCTGCAGGCCCGGCTGATGAGCCAGGCGCTGCGCAAGATGACCGGCGCGCTCAGCAACTCCGGCACCACGATGATCTTCATCAACCAGCTCCGCGAGAAGATCGGCGTGATGTTCGGCTCGCCCGAGACGACCACCGGCGGCAAGGCGCTGAAGTTCTACTCCTCGGTGCGTCTCGACGTCCGCCGGATCGAGACGCTCAAGGACGGCACCGACATGGTCGGCAACCGCACCCGCGTCAAGGTCGTCAAGAACAAGGTCGCCCCGCCGTTCAAGCAGGCCGAGTTCGACATCATGTACGGCAAGGGCATCAGCCGTGAGGGTGGGCTGATCGACGTCGGCGTCGAGGCGGGCCTGGTCCGCAAGGCCGGCGCTTGGTACACCTACGAGGGCGACCAGCTCGGTCAGGGCAAGGAGAACGCGCGCACGTTCCTGCGCGACAACCCCGACCTGGCCAACGAGCTGGAGAAGCGGATCCTGGAGAAGCTCGGGGTCGGCCCGACCGTCGACACCCCGGCGGGCGACGAGCTGTCCGACGAGCCCATCGGTGTCGATGACTTCTGACCCGACCAGCGACGATCGCCCGCCCCCCGCGTGGGCGGGCGACGTCGCCGTGGGGGTCGACGCCTGGACCCGTCGGGCACAGCGGCCGCCCCCGGAGGACCGGGCCGCGCAGGCCCCCGAGGCCGACCCGGAGTCGGTCGCGCGCAAGATCCTGCTCGACCAGCTGACCGGCCAGGCTCGCACCCGCAGCGAGCTGGCCACCAAGCTCGCCGCGAAGAACGTCCCGGGCGAGATCGCCACGACCCTGCTCGACCGTTTCGAGGAGGTCGGGCTGATCGACGACGAGGCCTTCGCCCGCAGCTGGATCGCGAGCCGCCAGCCCGGCAAGGCCCTGGCCCGCCGCGCGCTGGCCCAGGAGCTGCGGCGCAAGGGCATCGACGACGAGGTCGCCCGCGAGGCCCTCGACGAGATCGATCCGGCCCAGGAGGAGCAGGCCGCCCGCCTGCTCGTCCGCAAGAAGCTGCGCAGCCTGGCCCGCGTCGACGACACCACCGCCACCCGACGTCTGGTCGGCATGCTGGCTCGCAAGGGCTACCCCTCGGGTCTGGCCTTCTCGGTGGTCCGCGACGAGCTCGGTTCGGCCGATCGCGACGAGCCCGACGGCGCGCTCGGCTGATCGCCAGGTCCGGTGCGTCATGATGGCGCCGTGATCTCCTCCCAGCTGCGTCTCCCGCCCGGCCCGGTCGACCTGAGCGCCATCGACTCCGGAGCCACCCCCGGCTTCGACGGCGACAAGGCCGAGGCCAAGGCCGCGCTCTTCGAGCTCGGCGACGAGCTGGCCGATCTCCAGGAGCGGCTCTTCGCCGAGCACACGACCGACTCGCACCGCTCGCTGCTGCTGGTCCTCCAGGGCATGGACACCTCCGGCAAGGGCGGCGTGCTCAAGCACACCGTCGGGCTGGTGGACCCCCAGGGCGTGGCGATCACCTCGTTCAAGAAGCCGACCGAGGAAGAGCTGGGTCACGACTTCCTCTGGCGCATCGAGAAGGCCCTGCCCCGCCCCGGCTTCCTCGGGGTCTTCGACCGGTCCCACTACGAGGACGTGCTGATCGGGAGGGTCCGCGAGCTGGCCGAGCCCGAGGAGATCGAGCGCCGCTACGACGCGATCAACGACTTCGAGGCCCAGGCGCTGGCCTCGGGCACCACGATCATCAAGTGCATGCTCCACATCAGCGCCGACACCCAGCGCGAGCGGCTCCTGCGGCGGCTCCGCAAGCCGGAGAAGCACTGGAAGTTCAACCCCGGCGACATCGACGAGCGTCGGGCCTGGCCGCTCTACCGCGAGGCCTACGAGATCGCGCTGGAGCGCACCAACACCGAGGTCGCTCCCTGGTACGTCGTGCCCAGCGACCACAAGTGGTACCGCAACCTGGCCATCGGGATGCTGCTGCGCGAGACGCTCGCAGCGATGGCGCCGCGGTGGCCGCTCGCCGACTTCGATGCCGAGGAGCAGCGCCAGCGGCTGCTCACGGAGGAGCCGGTGCGGTGAGCCTGCCCGTGGTCCGGGTGACCCGCTACGTCACCCCGCTGCGCGAGGGTGGCAGCCTGCCCGGACTGGTCGAGGCGGACGACCTCGGCACCTACGTCTGCAAGTTCCGCGGCGCCGGTCAGGGCCCCCGGGTGCTGGTGGCCGAGGTCGTGGCGGGTGAGCTGGCCCGGCGGATCGGGCTGGCCACCCCGCGGCTGGTCGTGCTCGACCTCGACGCGGAGATCGCCCGATACGAGGCCGACGAGGAGGTCCAGGACCTGCTGCGGGCCAGCACCGGGCTCAACCTCGGCATCGACTTCCTGCCCGGGTCCTTCGGCTTCGACGGCCACGCGCCCGGCGGCGAGGCCGAGGCCGCCCGGGTGGTGTGGCTCGACGCCTTCTGCGCCAACGTCGACCGGTCCTGGCGCAACCCCAACCTGCTGCTCTGGCACGGCGACCTGTGGGTGATCGACCACGGCGCGTCGCTGTACTTCCACCACGCCTGGTCCGGCGGCGTCACCGACCCCGAGCGCTTCGCGGCCCAGGCCTGGGACCCCACCGACCACGTGCTGCTGGAGCGGGCCGGGTCGCTGAGCGCCATCGACGCCGAGCTCAGCGAGGTCGTCGACGAGACGCTGCTGCGCGAGGTCGTCGACCTGGTGCCCGACGTCTGGCTCGACCCGGTGCCAGGAGCCGAGACGCCCGAGCAGCAGCGCGACGCCTACGTCGCGTTCCTCACCGCCCGGCTCGGCACCCGTCAGTGGCTGCCGGAGGTGGGCCCGTGACCGGCCTGTCCTACCAGTACGTCGTGCTGCGCTGCGTGCCGCGAGTCGACCGCGAGGAGTTCCTCAACGTCGGCGTGGTGGTCTTCTGCCACGCCACGGGGTTCCTCGGGGCTGCCTGGCAGGTCGACGAGGAGCGACTGCGGGCGCTGGACCCACGGCTCGACGTGGCCCGCCTCTGCGAGGCGCTGGCCTTCGTCGACCACGTCTGCGCCGGCGATCCGGGCGGTGCGACCGCGTCCGCGGCCCCGGTGAGCCAACGCTTCGGCTTCCTCAAGGCGCCCCGCAGCACCATGCTCCAGCCGGGGCCGGTCCACGGCGGGCTGACCGACGACCCCGCCCGCGAGCTCGACCACCTGCTGCACCGGCTGGTGGGCTGAGCGACCGCCGACCGGCCGACCGATCCGACGACGGATCAGACGACGGATCAGACGGGGACGAGCTGGACCGCACCGACGGCGTAGCGGGCCAGGATCGTGCGGGCCACCTCGGGGTGCGCGCCGAGCGGTTCGGAGACGGCCAGGGCGCCGGCCTCCAGCGCGAGCTCGCCGGCGCGGTCCACGAGCGGACCGGGAGCCAGGAACAGGGAGGCCACGGCGATGTGGCGACGGCCCTGGCCCCGGAAGGCGCGGACCGCCTCGCCGGTGGCCGGCGGGGCGCTGGCGGCGTACGCGGCGGTGACCGGCAGCTTGTGGTGGGTGCCCCACAGCCGCGCGAGGCGGGCCACGGCCTGGTTGGCCAACGGGTCGGTGGAGCCGGTGGCGGCCAGCACGAGCGCGTCGAGCTCGCGCACGCGCGAGTGCTTGAGGGCCTCGCGCATCCGGACGTCGAGGACCTCGAGGAAGCAGGCCTCGAGGCCCAGGATCGCGGTCGCGCGGATCGTCAGGCCGGGGTGCCGCGCGTGGGCCTGGGCCAGGGCCCGGTCGACCTCGTCGGCCGTGCCGGCGGTCTCGGTCAGCAGCAGCGGCACGACGACGATCTCCTCGTGACCGGCCTTGGCGAGCCGGTCGACGACGGTCTGGAAGTCGGGGCGGGACTGGTCCAGGAACGCGCGCTCGACCCGGAGGTCGGGGCGCTGGGTCTTGACCTGCTGGACGAGGGCGGTGATGGTCCGGGCCGAGCGGGGGTCGCGGCTCCCGTGGGCCAGGGCGACGAGGGCGGGTGCAGCCATCAGAGAGGCCTCCTTGCTGTGGTGCACCGGGTCCGGTGCGGTGGTGCGACCGACGACGGTGTCGGCGTGGCGGTGGTGGTGGCGGTGGTGGTCGTGCTGGTCCTGGTCATGAGTGGATCCCGCACTCGGTCTTGGCGGTGCCGGCCCAGCGGCCGCTGCGGGAGTCCTCGCCGGGAGCCACGCGCCGGGTGCAGGGCGCGCAGCCGATCGAGGGGTAGCCGTCGTACGTGAGTGGGTTGACCAGCACGCCGTTGTCGGCGATGTACTGCTCCACCTGCTCGTCGCTCCAACGCGCCAGGGGCGAGACCTTGACCTTTCCCTTCTTGGCGTCCCAGCCGATGACCGGAGCGATGACGCGGTGGTGGGTCTCCGCGCGACGCAGGCCGGTGGCCCAGGCGTCGTAGCCGGAGAGCGCCTCGGCGAGCGGGGCGACCTTGCGCAGGGCGCAGCAGCGGTCGGGGTCGCTCCGGTAGAGGTCGACGCCGTGCTCGGCGTCCTGCTCGGCCACCGTCTGCCGCGGGGTGATCGACAGCAGGGTCACGTCGAGCGTGGCCTCCACGGCGTCGCGAGTCCCGATGGTCTCCACGAAGTGGTAGCCGGTGTCGAGGAAGACCACGTCGATCCCCGGCACCACCGCGGCCGCCACGTGGGCCAGCACGGCGTCGCCCATCGAGGAGGTCAGGCAGAAGCGGTCGCCGAACGTGGCAGCCGCCCACTCGATGATGTGCTCGGCCGGGGCGAGCTCGAGCTCGGCCCCCCAGTGCGAGACCAGCTCGCGCAGCTCCTCGGGGGAGCGGCCCGCGGTCTCGGTGCCGCGGTAGGCCCGGGCGTGGGTCGTGGTCGCCGCGCTCACGAGGGGCTCCGGTCGGCGCCGGTCGGCCGGACCATGCCGAGCATCTTCAGCGAGAAGGCCCGCAGGCACGAGCGGCACTCCCACGACCCGTGGCCGCCACCCGCGCCCTCGTGCGGCCAGAGATCACCGTCGCCGCAGTAGGGGCAGTGGAAGGGAACGCCGCGGCTGGTCATGTCGTGGCCAGCGCCTTCTCGCCGCGCAGCAGGTCCTCGTCGGCCCGGGCGACCCAGGTCGCGAAGATCTCGCCGTCACGGCGGTCGGCGAGGTAGTTGGTCACGACGCTGGTGACGTAGTCGTCGAGCCCCGCGCTGGTCACCTTGTGGGCACGCAGCTTGCGGCCGAAGTTGGCCTGGAGCCCGGTGGCGCCGCCGAGGTGCACCTGGAAGCCCTCGACCTGCCCGTCCTCGCCCATCACGAGCTGGCCCTTGAGCCCGATGTCGGCGACCTGGGTGCGGGCGCAGGCGTTGGGGCAGCCGTTGACGTTGACCGTGATCGGGGTGTCGAGGTCGGGGAAGCGGCGCTCGAGCTCGTCGACGAGGTCGCGCGCCCGGGTCTTGGTGTCGACGATCGCCAGCTTGCAGAACTCGATGCCGGTGCAGGCCATCGTGTTGCGGCGCCAGTGCGAGGGGCGGGCCGAGAGGCCGATCGCGTCGAGCCGCTCGACGAGCGCCTCGACCACGTCGGGCTCGACGCCGATCAGCACGATCTTCTGGTACGGCGTGAGCCGGGCGCCGGCGACGCCGAACTCCTCGACCAGGTCGGCGAGCTGGACCAGCAGGGTGCCCGACACCCGGCCGACCGTCGGCGCGACGCCGACGTACCGCTTGCCGTCCTTCTGCTCGTGGACGCCGATGTGGTCGCGGTGCCCGACGGGCGAGGCGGGGGAGGGGCAGGAGACGAGCTCGCGGCCGAGGTACTCCTTCTCGAGGACCTCGCGGAACTTGTCGACGCCCCAGTCGGCGACGAGGAACTTCAGGCGGGCCCGCGACCGCAGCCGGCGGTAGCCGTAGTCGCGGAAGACCGAGGCGACCCCGGCCCAGGCGTCGGCCACCTCGTCGAGCGGGATCCAGACACCGAGCTTGACCGCCAGCATGGGGTTGGTCGACAGGCCGCCGCCGACCCACAGGTCGAAGCCGGGTCCGTGCTCGGGGTGGACGGTGCCGACGAACGCGACGTCGTTGGTCTCGGGGCACACGTCGTGGCCGGGGTGACCGGTCAGCGCGGTCTTGAACTTGCGCGGGAAGTTCGAGAACGCCGGGTCGCCGATGTAGCGCTCGAAGATCTCCTCCAGCGCCGAGGACCCGTCGATGATCTCGTCCTTCGCGACGCCGGCGACGGGCGAGCCGAGGAAGGGCCGCGGGGAGTCGCCGCAGGCCTCGAGGCTGCTCAGGCCGGCCGCGTCGAGCCGCTCCCAGATCTCGGGCACGTCCTCGATGCGGATCCAGTGGTACTGGATGTTCTCGCGGTCGGTGACGTCGGCGGTGTCGCGGGCGAAGTCGACGCCGATGGTGCCCAGGGCGCGCACGGCGGCGGCGTCCAGCAGTCGACCGTCGGAGCGGACCCGGAGCATGAAGTACTCGTCGTCGAGCTCCTCCTCCGCGAGCAGCGCGGTCTTGCCGCCGTCGAAGCCGGGAGCGCGCTGGGTGTAGAGGCCCATCCACCGGAAGCGGCCGCGCAGGTCGGCCGGGTCGATCGAGGCGAAGCCGCGCTTGGAGTAGGTGTGCAGGATCCGGTCGCGGACGTTGAGCGGGTCGTCGTCCTTCTTGGACTGCTCGTTCTTGTTCAGCGGCTCGGTGTAGCCGAGGGCCCACTGACCCTCCGCGCGCTTGGGGCGCGGGATCTCGGTGTGGGCAGGAGGAGAAGACTGGAAGCGCAAGTCAGGCATGAGCGGGCTGGTCCTTCGGTGAAGGCCGCGCGCGACGGTGAGCGCGGAAGGTCGGGGCTGAGGTGAGGTGTTCAGCAAGCCCGACACAACATGCTGCGGGTGCGCCCGTAGTCCACGTGGCGTCGAACCACGAGGTAGGCGTGCGTCGCAGGGCTGATCATGTCAAGCAGTCTCACGGTGCGGACGCCGTCCCGCCAACTTCGTATCTCATGATGCGGACGCGAAGTCCACCAAGTGAGACGACATCCCTGTCCTTCGAGACTCACGCGCGTCGGCAGAGCGACGCAGGTCACGTCTCGGACCGACCGGACTCGCGAGCCCTACCGCGATGGAAGTGACTAGCCGACCTGGCCCGTTGGTGTCATGCGCGGCGCGTCCCTGAGGTCCACAGTGTCGACATGAGACGCCCCGAGCTCCTATCCCGCGACAACCTCAGCCGTGATGCTCGCACCGTCGTCGTGGCTCTGCTGGTGAGCTTCCTGGTGATGGCGACCCCCAGCGTGGCCGCCAAGATCAAGAACGCCGACAAGGTCGACGGCAAGCACGCGGTGGGCGCGGGCGCTCCGATCGCCAAGCGCGCGGGCAAGCTCGTGGCCACGAACCCCCAAGGACGGCTGCCCGACGACATCATCCGGCTCGCACCCGACGCCGATCGCCTCGACGGGCTGGACAGCACCGCCCTGGTGCCGCGCGACGCCAAGCCCGGCAGCGTGCAGGTCGGCCTGTGGTCGGCCTGGGGTGGCGGGGGCGCCTACGTCGCCGACGCCGTCGCCTTCGCGAGTCGCCTCGCCGTGGACCTCCCCGAATCTCGGGTGTCGTTCGTGCCCCTGGGTGGACCCTTCACGACGCAGTGCCCCGCATTTCGGACGGTGGCCGAGGTCGGATGGGCGTGCTTGTACGAGCTGAACTCCTCGAACACCACGCTGGGCAACATCTTCCACCAGGACGCCGTCGGTGGTGGCCCCGACGGCCTCTCGCGCGACGGCTTCGGCATCTACTGGGACTGCACCGGCACCTGCTACTCCTACGGCCAGTGGGTCGTCTCGGCGCCGTCGGGCGCCGCGGCGAAGCAGGCGCCGAAGCAGGCGCAGGCCAACCCCTCCTGACCTGAGGTTCATCGTCCGCGCGCCGGTTCACTAGGCTGGTGTCATGGCTGAATCGACTCCGTCCGACATCGCTCGCCTCGACGAGCTCCGCGTACTCGCAGGCGCTCGAGGTCATCGCCTCGGTCGAGCCGCGCATCGCCGACGCCACCCGCCAGGAGCTGGCCGACCAGCGCGGCTCGCTCAAGCTGATCGCCAGTGAGAACTACGCGTCACCGGCGGTGCTGCTCACGATGGGCACCTGGTTCAGCGACAAGTACGCCGAGGGCACGGTCGGCCACCGCTTCTACGCCGGCTGCCAGAACGTCGACACCGTCGAGACCATCGCCGCCGAGCACGCCCGCGAGCTGTTCGGCGCCGAGTACGCCTACGCCCAGCCGCACTCCGGCATCGACGCCAACCTGGTCGCCTTCTGGTCGATCCTGGCCCACCGGGTCGAGGCCCCCGCGCTGGAGAAGCTCGGCGCCAAGAACGTCAACGAGCTCACCGACGCCGACTGGGAGACGCTGCGCGGCGAGCTCGGCAACCAGCGGCTCCTCGGCATGTCGCTCGACGCCGGCGGCCACCTCACCCACGGCTTCCGGCCCAACATCAGCGGCAAGATGTTCCACCAGCAGCAGTACGGCACCGACCCGACCACGGGGCTGCTCGACTACGACGCCGTCGCCGCCAAGGCGCGCGAGTTCAAGCCGCTGATCCTGGTCGCCGGCTACTCGGCGTACCCGCGTCGGGTGAACTTCGCCAAGATGCGCGAGATCGCCGACGAGGTCGGCGCCACGCTGATGGTCGACATGGCCCACTTCGCCGGGCTGGTCGCCGGCAAGGTCTTCACCGGCGACGAGGACCCCGTCCCGCACGCCCACGTCGTCACCACGACGACCCACAAGTCGCTGCGCGGCCCGCGCGGTGGCCTGGTGCTGGCGCAGGAGGAGTACGCGTCCTCGGTCGACCGCGGCTGCCCGATGGTGCTCGGCGGCCCGCTGTCGCACGTGATGGCCGCGAAGGCCGTCGCTCTCGCGGAGGCCCGCCAGCCGTCGTTCCAGACCTACGCCCAGAAGATCGCCGACAACGCGAAGTCGCTCGCCGAGGGCTTCAACCAGCGCGGCGCCACGCTCGTCACCGGCGGCACCGACAACCACATCGTGCTGCTCGACGTGTCGTCCTTCGGGCTGACCGGACGTCAGGCCGAGTCGGCCCTGCTCGACGCCGGCGTCGTCACCAACCGCAACTCCGTGCCCGCCGACCCCAACGGCGCCTGGTACACCTCCGGCGTCCGGCTCGGCACCCCCGCGCTGACCACGCGCGGCTTCGGTCACGACGAGTTCGACAACGTCGCCGAGCTGATCGTCCAGGTCCTGTCGAACACCGAGGCCGGCACCACCAAGGCCGGCGGCCCGTCGAAGGCGTCGTACACCCTGGCCGACGGGGTGGCCGACAAGGTCAAGGACGCCTCTGCCGAGATGCTCGACAAGCACCCGCTCTACCCGGGGCTCGAGCTGACCTGAGCGGGTGTCGGGGCGATCGGGCGGAGGCTTGGACGCCACATCCGTCCGCGTCCGATCACGCTGTACGGCAAGCCCTCGAGCGAGCCGCTCCGAACAACTCTTGTCACCGAGTCGTGCGCGAGCGTGCCACGACCCTGGTGCACACAGGCTGAGCCCGCCGGGCAGGTCACGCACCGCCTCGCCCGAATCTGCGCGGGGTCCTCGAGTTCCACGAGAGGCGACGCCATGAACGAGATCGCACCGAGCCCATCCCTGCCCCACCGCAAGCACCTGCTCTCGTCCGAGTCGCTCACCCGCTCGTCCGACACCCGTGGGGACGCCGATCTGACGCGCCACCACGGACAGGGCAACGGTGTGCGGGTCCACGGCATCTACTTCGCCGCGGTGTCCCTCGCTGCGTTGGTCATCATCGTTGCCGCGATCGTCCTCGCTGTGACGATGATGTAGCGCCCTCGGTGGCCACGGGTCCCCTGGCTAGCTGACGCGTATCAAGCATGCTGGGCGGATGACGGAGCTACGAACCGCGCGCCTGGAGCTGCGCCGCTGGCGCGAGGCGGATCTCGACGAGTACGCCGCGATCGCGGCCGATCCTGAGGTCACCCGCTACCTCGGCGGCTCGCCGTTTGACCGCGCAGCAACGTGGCGGCAGATCGCGATGTTCGTCGGACATCGAGAGCTGAGAGGCTGGACGAGCTCGGCGGTCGTCGAGCGCTCGTCGGGGCGGCTGGTCGGGCGCGGTGGGCTGTGGCAGCCCGAGGGGTGGCCGGGTGTCGAGGTGGGCTGGGTGCTCGGTCGGTCGGCCTGGGGACATGGCTACGCCACGGAGCTCGGTCGGGCCGTGCGCGACCACGCCTTCCGCGACCTGGGTCTTCCGCACCTGGTGTCGGTGATCCACCGCGACAACGCCGCCTCGGTCCGGGTGGCCGAGAAGATCGGCTCAACCTTCGAGCGCGAGGAGGTCGTCAACGGCGAGACCTGCTTCCTCTACGGGCAGGCTATTCGCGGCGGTGGAAGCTGACTGTGCCGTCGGGGTGGTGGGTGGTCTGGTAGCCCGGATGGTGGGCGAGAGTGTGGTGGCGGGGGCACAGCAGCCTGCCGTCACGGTTGGTCTCCCCGCCCTGGCCCCAGGGGAGCGGGTGGTGGGCGTGGCACAGGCCGGGTGGCCAGTCGCAGCCGATGGCGGTGCAGCCGTGTTGTTCGAGGGTGAAGGCCAGGCGTTGGGCGGGGGTGTGGAAGCGGCGTTTGCGGCCGAGGTCGAGGACGTGGGAGGTGCCGTCGAGGACGGCGGGGATGACGCCGTGGCGGCAGGCGAGGCGGCGGGCGGCGCTGGGGCTGATCTTCTCGCCGGTGTCGAGGAGTCCGGCTTTGGCTAGTTGTCCGGTGAGGGCGTCGAGGTCGATCATCGCCACGACGGAGGCGGCGGTGCCGCCGGTGTGGGGGAGTCGGTCGGTGGGGTAGCGCTCGAGGTACTCCAGGAAGGCCTCGCCGAGGCGGTGGTCGCTGGGTCGTCCGGGGGTGGGGGCGTGGCCGTCGACGGCGGCGCGGTGCTTGGGGGCGGCGAGGGCGAGCAGGGCCTTCTTGAGGATGGCGCCGTGGAGGGTGGGGATGGTGAACCGGCCGTGGGTGGTGCCGTGGCCGTCGTCGACCATGCGGAAGGTGGCGGCGGCGTGGGCGTCGGCTTCTTCGCGTTCGAGGAGGGCGGCTTCGTGGGCGTCGCCGGCGGTGGGGTCGATGACGTGGAGGAGGCGTTTGCCCAGGATGCGGAGGGCTTTGGCGTCGTGGGTCTTGGCCTCGGTGAGCAGGAACTCCTCACCCGCGACCGCGACGGTGGGGTCGACGTCGTCGGGGAGTGCCTGGACGGCGGCGACGATGACGCCGGCCTGGTCGGGGAGCACGTCACCGGCTGCGAGGGCGGTGCGGACGGGTGCGTGCTGGGTGTCCAAGGACGCGGCGAGCTTGATCTTGCGGTGGGTCTCGGCCTTGGTCTGTCGGGTCTCGTTCGCCCACCAGACCGCGGTGGAGGTGGCGCCGGACTCATCGCCCACGGCGGTGGTGTGGGCGTGGGCGGCGACGCGGAGCTCGAGCTCGGCGAGGCGGGCGGTGAGGCGGGTGAGCTCGACCAGGGTGGTGGCGGTCTCGGTGTCGGTCATCGACCAGGTGGGTTGGTCGGTGAGCTGGTCGAGACGGGCGTGGAAGCTCGGCAGCGGCGACCGCGATCGGGTGGCCCGATGGCGGTGGTGGTGGTGCGGCTGCTCATGGGTCTACTCAAGCACCGGCCACCGACACTGAGACCCTGAAAATGAGGTTGTCCACAGGGCTCCCGGATCACGGGTTGGTAACGACTTTCCCGCTCAACGGTAGGGGTTTCGTGGCTCGTCGCTGGCGCTCCTCGCACCTCAACCACCGCGTGGCTCGCTGCGCTTGTGCCTCGACGAGCGGCTCAGCCGCGCCAGCGGTACTCCACCTCGGGGCGTCCGCCCCCGCCGCCGTAGCGCGACCTGCGTTCGACGCGGCCGGCGTCGGCGAGGTGCTCGAGGTAACGGCGCACGGTGACCCGCGATGCGCCGACTGCCTCGGCGACCTGGCTGGCCGACAGCGCCGCGTCGGCCTCGCGCACCGCAGCGGTGACCTGGCGCATGGTGTCGCCGCTCATGCCCTTGGGCAGCGAGTCCTGGGTGGTGCGCAGCGACCCGAAGGCCCGGTCGAGCTCGTCCTGCGCCACGTCGCCCGAGGACTGCGCCAGCTCGGTCCGGAACGCGGCGTACTGCTCGAGCTTGGCGCGGAAGGTGGCGAACGTGAACGGCTTGAGCAGGTAGAGCACGACCCCCTGCGTGACCGCGTGCCGCACGACGTCGGCGTCGCGGGCGGCGGTGACCGCGATGACGTCGACGAGGTGTCGCGCGGCCCGGAGCCGCTGGACCAGCCCGAGGCCGTGCCCGTCGGGCAGGTGGAAGTCGAGCAGCACCAGGTCGACCTCGTGTGCGGCGAGGAAGCGCGCGGCCTCCGCCGCCGAGCGGGCCACGCCGACGAGCTCGAACCCCGGGACCCTGGCGACGTACGCCGCATGCGCCTCGGCCGCAAGCGCCTCGTCCTCGACCACCAGCACCCGGATCGGCATCAGGCCCTCGCCCCCACCGGGCGGAGCGTGACCTCCAGCTCGGCGCCGCCCCAGCGCGAGCGGCCGACGGTGACCCCGCCGCCGTGGCGGCGGGTGACCTGGACGACCAGGGCCAGCCCGACGCCGCGTCCGCCCGCGCCGGAGGCCTTGGTGGTCCAGCCGCGCTCCAGCGCGTGTGCCTGGTCGTCGGGCGACAGGCCGGGACCGCTGTCGCCCACGCTGAGCACCAGCGCGTCGTCGTCGGAGGCGAGACGCAGCAGGACCTGCTTGACGTCGCTGCCGGCCACGGCGTCGAAGGCGTTGTCGAGCAGGTTGCCGATCACCGTGACCAGGTCGCGCGCCGGTACGCCGGTCTCGGCGAGGTCGCCCTCCACCTCCAGGTCGATGCCTCGCTCGGCCGCCTCGGCGGACTTCCCGAGCACCAGCGCCGCGACGACCGGGTCGCCGACCGCCTCGACCACCCGGTCGGTCAGCCGCTGAGCCATCTCGAGCTCCTCGGTCGCGAAGGCCACCGCGTCGTCGGGTCGGCCCATCTCGATCAGCGACACCACCGTGTGCAACCGGTTGGCGGCCTCGTGGGTCTGGGCGCGCAGCGAGTCGGTCAGGCCGCGGACGACGTCGAGCTCGCCGGTGACCGAGCGCAGCTCGGTGTGGTCACGCAGGGTGACGACGGCACCCACCTCGCGCCCCTGCCAGTACGCCGGCGCCGAGCTGACCACGAGCGCCCGGTCGCCCGCGAGGTAGAGGTCGTCGGGCGCGGCGGTGCCGCCGCCCGCGGCCGCCACCAGGCCTGGAGCCAGCCCGAGGTCGTCGAGGCCACGGCCCACGACGTCGTCGGGAAGGTCGAGGAGCCGGCGCGCCTCGTCGTTGACCAGCTGCACCCGACGGTCGCCGTCGACCAGCAGCAGCCCCTCGCGCACGGCGTGCAGCACCGCCGAGTAGTACTCGTACATCCGGGTGATCTCCTGCTCGCCCAGTCCGTGGGTCTGACGACGCAGGCGACGGCTCACCAGCCAGGCGCCGAGCAGCCCCGTGCCGAGCACCAGCCCCGCGGACAAGCCGATCAGCAGCAGGTCGCCGCGCAGCTGCGCGTCGATCGCGGCCACGGTGATGCCGACCGAGACCATCGCGATGACCTCGGTGCCGTCGAAGACCGGCACCACGGCGCGCATGGAGGGCCCGAGGGTGCCGGTGAACTGCTGGGTGAAGACCCGCCCCTCGGGAGCCCCGCCCAGGTCGCCGACGAAGGGCCGCCCGAGCTTGGCCGGATCGGGGTGGCTGTAGCGGGTCCGGTCCAGCCCCATCACCACCACGAAGTCGACGTCGGTGTCGCTGCGCACCTGCTCGGCGTAGGGCTGCAGCACCTCGGACGGGTCGCTGCGCCCCAGGGCGGTCACGACGGAGGGGGAGTCGGCCACGGCCTCGGCCACGGTCACCGCGCTACGGGTGGCGGTCAGGCGAGCGTCCCGGCGGGTGTCGTACGTCGCGAGGCCCAGCGCCGCGACCACCAGCACCACGACCACCCCGACCTGGAGCACGAGGATCTGGCGCGCCACCGAGGCGTGCCGCAGCCGCGGTGCGAGACCCATGAGGCGATTGTGCCGCAGTGACCGCGACCACAACGAACACAACGGTGACCCCGGTCACAGACGGCTCCAGAGTGGCGACATCGCCCGGACCGCCGCGGCGCCAGGAGCCAGGAGGAACCATGAGCAGGACCACCCCGACCCGGACGGGACCGCCCCGCAACCGGACCCACTACCTCTACCTCGCCGTGATCGCGGCCGTGGCCCTCGGCATCGCCGTCGGCCTGGTCGCACCGGCCGTCGCCGTCGAGCTCAAGCCGCTGGGCCAGGCGTTCGTCGGCCTGATCAAGATGATGATCCAGCCGGTCATCTTCTGCACGATCGTCCTCGGCGTCGGCTCCGTGGCCAACGCCGCTCGGGTCGGCAAGGTCGGGGGACTCGCGCTGGGCTACTTCATCACCATGTCGACCTTCGCCCTCGGCATCGGTCTGGTCGTCGGCAACCTGCTGAAGCCAGGCAAGGGCCTGCAGCTGACCGAGGAGCTGGCCGGGGCCGGGCAGGAGCAGGCGGCCGGCGGGCACGGCAGCACCACGGAGTTCCTGCTCGGGCTGGTCCCGACCTCGCTGTTCAGCTCGCTGACCTCCGGTGAGGTGCTGCAGACGCTGCTGGTCGCCCTCCTGGTCGGCTTCGCCCTCCAGCAGATGGGTCGCTCCGGCGAGCCCGTGCTCCGCGGGATCGGGCACGTGCAGCGCGTGGTCTTCCGCGTGCTCTCGATGATCATGTGGGTGGCGCCGATCGGTGCCTTCGGCGCGATCGCCGCGGTCGTCGGCGAGACCGGGGCCGACGCGTTGAAGAGCCTGGCCGTGCTGATGCTCGGCTTCTACGTGACCTGCGCCCTCTTCGTCTTCGTCGTCCTCGGCGCCCTGCTCAAGGTGGCCACGGGGGTCAACCTCTTCTCGCTGCTGCGCTACCTCGGCCGCGAGTTCCTGCTGATCGTCTCGACCTCCTCGTCGGAGTCCGCGCTGCCCCGCCTGATCGCGAAGATGGAGCACGCCGGCGTCGACAAGCCGACCGTCGGGGTCGTGGTCCCGACCGGCTACTCCTTCAACCTCGACGGCACCGCGATCTACCTGACCATGGCCTCGCTGTTCATCGGCCAGGCGCTGGGCACCCCGCTGGCGATCGGTGAGCAGATCTCGCTGCTGCTGTTCATGATGATCGCCTCCAAGGGGGCGGCGGGCGTGACCGGCGCCGGCATGGCCACCCTCGCGGGCGGCCTCAGCTCGCACCGCCCCGACCTGGTCGACGGCGTCGGCCTCATCGTCGGCATCGACCGGTTCATGTCGGAGGCGCGGGCGGTCACCAACTTCGCTGGCAACGCGGTCGCCACGGTCCTGATCGGGCACTGGACCGGCGGCCTCGACCGGGAGCGGCTCGACAGCGTGCTCGCCGGAGGGCTGCCCTTCGACGAGACCACCATGCTCGACGAGCACGAGGCCGCTCCGGAGCAGGCTGCCCCGGAGCAGGCCGCCCAGGAGCCGGCCCTCAGCCGGGGCTGACCGCCCGTTCGAAGACGCAGAACTCGTTGCCCTCGGGGTCCGCGAGCGTCGTCCAGCCCGGCATCTGCCAGAGCCGGACGGCGCCGTGGGCCTCGAGGGCGGCGACCGTGCCCGGGGGGCCCTCGACGTCCCAGTGGATGCGGTTCTTGACGGTCTTGGGCTCGGGGACCGAGGAGAAGTCGAAGGTCAGCACGGCGTCGGGGGTGGCGTGCTCCAGCGTCCACCACGTCGTGCCGTCCTCCCGGACCGGCTCGACCCCGAACACCTCGCCCCACCAGGCCGCCGAGGCCCGGGCGTCGACGCAGTCGACGGCGATGCCGTGCAGGCGGAACGCCGGGGGCTGGTCGCGCAGGAACGCGCAGAACTCGCCGCCCTCGGGATCGGCCATGACGGTCCAGCCGAAGCCGCTCTCCGTGTGCGGCAGCAGCACCCTCGCACCCCGCGCGACGAGCTCGTCGAGGCTGCCGGCGTCGACGTCGAGATGGACGCGGTGCTTGACGGTCTTGGCCTCCGGCACCGGGCACATCGCGATCGACTGGTGGGGCAGCTCGCCGACGACGTCGCCCAGGTCGCCCGCACGGGGTTCGAAGCCGGAGCCGATCGTGGTCGCCCAGAAGCGGCCGAGGGTGTCGTCACCGTGCACGTCCATGCACAGCTGGAGGAAGCGGGCCATCGCCATCCCAGCACCCTAGACGCCCGGTCCGACCTGCCACGGCCTCCGACCCTCCACCTCCTCCGGGATGCAGGGGTTGCCGACGGCTACGGTGAGACCCATGACGGCGGAGACCGGCGGCCCCGCTGCGTCCGGCGTCGACCGGGAGCCGTCCGCCGGGCTGCACCCCCAGCAGGGCCGGCCCGCACGCATCCGGCGGCGGATGCTCAGCCTGCTCCACGTGCTGTGGCGCCTCGTGGTCACGACCACCGGGGCCTGCCTGCGCTACCGCGTGGCCGGCCTCGCGGCGGAGGCGGCGTTCTTCGCCGTGCTGTCGGTCCCGCCGCTGGTCTTCGCGCTGGCCGGTGCGATCGGCTACGTCTCCGACCAGTTCAGCCCGATGCAGGTCGAGGAGGTCAGGCTGGCGGTGCTCGACCTGTCGTCGCAGTTCCTCACCACCAAGGCGGTCAACGGGATCATCGAGCCGACCATCACCGAGGTGACGCAGGGCGGCGGGCGCTTCGACGTGATCTCGCTGGGCTTCGTGCTCTCGCTGTGGTCGGGCTCCCGCGCGTTGAACGTGTTCGTCGACACGATCACGATCATGCACGGTCTCGGCGGCCAGCGCGGGATCCTGAAGACCCGCGCACTGTCGTTCGGGCTCTACATCCTGGCCATGGTCACGGGCGCGATCAGCCTCCCGTTGGTGGTGGCCGGACCGCGGCTCGTCGGGCAGCTGGTCCCCGAGCAGCTCGCGTTCCTCAGGGCTTTCTACTGGCCGATCGTGGTGATGATCTGCATCTGCTTCCTCGCCACGCTCTACCACGTGTCGGTCCCGGTGCGGACGAACTGGAGCTTCAACCTCCCCGGCGCGACGTTCTCGCTGCTCGCGTGGATCCTCGGCTCCTACTTCCTGCGCTGGATCCTCACCGTCACCGCCGCCGACTCGCGCTCGATCTACGGCCCGCTCGCGGCGCCGATCGCCATCCTGCTCTGGCTCTACATCCTGGCGCTGGCCGTGCTGATCGGCGCGGCGGTCAACGCGGCGTTCGACACGGTCTTCCCGCAGGAACGCACCACCCGGGCGCGGCTCGAGCTGATGTCGCGCCTACGTAGCACGGTGGCGGTCCGCATCCCCGGACGAGGCGTGCGCGAGGACGACGACGGCAGCGTCGAGGACGACAAGGGCACCCCGGCCGCGGGGGCTGCCGGGTCGTGACCCGGACGACGGCTAGATTCGCACCGTGACCGATGACCCGCAGCGCGCGAGCCAAGGCGGCAGCCTGGGTCGCGTCCAGCTCCCGGAGCGGGTCCGGTCACCCTGGTGGGAGCTCAGCCGACGACTGCTGATGGCGATCGCGATCCTGGTCAGCACCGTGATGCTGGTCTACTTCGACCGCAAGGGCTACCGCGACGCCAACGACCCCACGGGCGCGGTGGACCTGATCGACTCGATCTACTACACGACCGTCACGCTGAGCACCACGGGCTACGGCGACATCGCGCCGGTCGCCCCCCACGCACGGATGATCAACGCGTTCATCATCACCCCGCTCCGCATCGCGTTCCTGGTGCTGCTGATCGGTACCACCCTCGAGGTGCTCGCCTCGCAGGGCCGCGAGATGTTCCGGGTCGCACGCTGGAGGAAGCACATGGACCACCACGTCGTCGTCGTCGGCTACGGCACGAAGGGCCGCAGTGCCGTCGAGACCCTGGTCAGCAACGGGTTGTCGCGGGAGTCCGTGGTCGTCGTCGACCCGAGCGCCACGGCGCTGGCCGAGGCCCACGCCGACGGGATCGCCGTCGTGACCGGCGACGCCACCCGACGTGACGTGCTCCGCCGCGCGGGGGTGGCCGACGCCGACCAGGTGATCATCACCACCGACCGCGACGACTCCAACGTGCTGGCCACGCTCACCGTGCGCCAGCTCAACCCCGACGCCTGGATCGTGGCCGCGGTCCGCGAGCAGGAGAACGCCCCGCTGATGAAGCAGTCGGGCGCCGACTCGGTGATCACCTCCTCCGACGCGGTCGGGCGCCTGCTGGGCCTGTCGTCGCTGTCGCCGACCCTCGGCTCGGTGATGGAGGACCTGCTCACCACGGGCGAGGGCCTCGAGGTGGCCGAGCGCGAGCTGCTGGTCACCGAGGTCGGCCGGCAGCCGCAGACGCTGTCGGACCAGGTGATCGCGGTGGTAAGAGACAACAAGGTGCACCGCTACTTCGACCCCGTCGTGTCGCTGCTCAACCGCGGCGACCGGCTGATCGTCGTCCGCCCGGCCAAGGAGCTGCCGTGGGCTCCGCGGCCCGGCACGCACAACGAGGACCTCGCGACCGACGTCGACTAGCCGGGGGCCGACCGGATCGACCGGATCGACCGTCGTTCGAACACACGTTCGATCATGTGTCATCCTGGTCCGATGGCGGGTGGCTGGGGCAAGCAGGGGAGCGGGGTCCCGCTCTCCGAGCGCGTACGCCGCGACGACCCGTCCGCCGCCCTCGGCCCCGGCCGGGGCGACCTGAGCGCCACCGGCAGCGAGTGCCCGGCGCGGCACTGCTGGGTGGTCGACGCCGATCCGCTCGGCGTGAAGCGGCCCGGGCTGCTGGTGGAGTGGCGGTCAGCGGCCCCGGGCTGGGAGGGGCGCGTGGTCTACGCCGCCACGTTGCGGCCGGGGCGGTGGAGCCTGGTGGAGGAGTGGCTGCCGGCGTCGCGCCTGACCCCGCTCTGAGACTCCACGCCGAGGTGAACGGCCGAGGTGAACGAAAGACCCCTGAAATGAGCTGAACCGCCGGCGTCTCGGGTCACCAGCGGTTCAACAACTGGAACGTTAGCGCCCCGGGGGCGCGGCCCCAACCCCCTGAGGGCAGACACCGCGGAAACCACCCGGAGGGACCACGCCGCATAGTCCGTGCGGACTACCCGGACGGGCTCCTACCCAGGACCAAAGTCCCAGGACCCCCCTGTTGTGGGGTGGACCGCGCCCGGTCCACCCATTCATCGGCCACGCACCAGCGCCGCGGCCACGCTCCGAGGGAGCGCATCGATCTCGCGGACGTCCAGCGCCCCGCGGTCGTCGGGGAGCAGTCTCGTCACGGCGTCTTCGGATAGCTGACCTTGACCTTCGTCAGCCCGATCACGCTGTGGTAGTTGAGCTGCCTGATCGTGTCGACGCTCGACGAGTCGACGTGCACGCACCCGTGCGAGCTCACGTCGAGCGGCCCGGAGTGCAGCGCCTCGCCCCGGTTGTAGAAGACCGCGTAGTGCATGTTGGCCGCGCGGCCGCCCGCCGAGTCCGGCTTGGAGTAGCGGTTGAGCGGTCCCTCGCGCTGGGCCGGGTCGACGGTCCCGGAGAAGCTGCCGCTGTTGTAGCCCACCCCCTCGATCCGGTGCACGACGAAGTCACCGGCGTCGCTCGGCCCGAGTGTCTTCGACCCGCCGGAGACGTTGAACGTGAGGTCGGCCAGCTTGGCCGGGTTCGCGTAGTAGGTCGCGCTCGCGGTTCCGGTCCAGAACGTGTGGCCCTCGGCTGTCTTCGTGGCTGAGAACACGACGTTCACCTGCTGCACCCAGGGCTTGGTCTCCTTGTCGGTCTTGGCGCTGAACGACGACTCCTTGAGCGTCGAGGTGTCGCTCACGCCGAAGTTGAAGGCCTTGGGGTCGCGGTAGCGCCGGACCACCCCGGGCGTCGGTCGTGCGACGTGCGCCAGCTCGTGGGTGAGCACCCGGGTGTCGGCCCCCGGCCCGAGCACGATCTGGTCGCCCAGCGTGAACGCGAGGGCCCCCAGGTCCCGGGTCGCCGCCGTGGCGGCGCCGCCGGCGTGCAGCCGCACCCGGGAGAAGTCGTAGCCGAGCCGCCGGCCGCTGCTCGCCCGGGTAGCGGCGTCCAACGGGGTGCTGGGCCCGGCCAGGGCGCGGGTCACGCTCGCCGGAACCGGCGGCAAGCCCGAGGTACCGGCCGGGGGTGCGTCAGGCGCAGGGGCTCTCGGCACGGCCCCGCGCTGCGCCGGTCGCGGCCCCTGGAGCCGCACCGCGTCCGACGCTGCCTCCAGCTCCGCCCGGTCGTCTGCCCGCCCGACCACCGGCGTACCGGAGGCGCGGTCGCTGCGGGGCGTGCTCCACGCGCGGGTCATCGGCCGCGCAGCAGGTCCGCGAGCGCGTCGAGGTCGGCGTTCCACCGCTCGCGCGACGCAGCCAGCCGCGACGCCGTACGCCGCCCCTCGGCGTCGGCCTCCTTGAGGTTGGCCCGCACCTCCTCCACCGACGCAGCGACCCGGGTGGATCCCTCCGCCGCCCGGCGCACCGCGGCCCGCGACAGCACCCGCTGGGTCGCCTGCTTGTCGATCGTGCGGCGCTCCTCGCCGGTGGCCGACGCTGCGACCAGCGCCTCCACCCCGGCTCGGACCCGGTCGACCAGGTCGACCACGGACGCCTCGACCGGGTCCTCCTCCACGCGGGTGGCACCCGCGGCGCCCGGCACCAGGACCACGGTGCCGCGGTCGATCCGGGCCGGGTCGAGGCCCGGGTTGGCCGCGCGCAGGGCCTCGGCCGCCGCCCGGCGGGTCGCGGCGCTGGCGCGCGAGCTGATCAGGTCGCCGGCCAGCGACTCGAGGTCGGTGCGCTTGCTCACGACGTGCACCTGGGGCATGGCGTGTCCTTTCGGTCGGAGGTCCGGGTCGGGGTCGGGGTGGCGGTCAGAAGAGCCCGTCGGGGTTGAGCGCGCTCCAGGGCGAGCCGAGCGGGGACCCGGCCACGGTGATGCCGGATGAGGTCAGGTTGCCGAGCACCGCGAGCCGCTTGGGGTCGACGTCGAGCTGCGCCGACGGGTTGCCGCCGCGCAGCCGGTTGGTGGCCACGCTGGCCGAGGTCGCGCGCACCTGCAGGGCCGAGGCGCCCTCGGCGCTGGTGCGGACCTGGTTGCCGTGCGCGACGACGTCGCCCTCGACGGCCACGACGACCGCCGGCACCTCGGCGTTGCCGGCCACCACGTTGCCCTCGAGCGTGACCGTCGACGGTCCGCCGACCGCGGCGGCGGCCAGGGCGCCGTGGGTGCTGAGCACCACCCCCGACGTCTCGGCGGACAGCGCGGTGCCGAGCCCGGGCGGCAGCCGGAAGCCCTCGCCGAGGACGATGCCCTGGAAGCCGCCCGGCGGGTCGCGGTCGACGTCCACCGCCTGCCGGCGCACGGTGTTGCCGCTCACCTGGGTCGAGTCGATGGCACCGAGCACGGCGATACCGACGCTCAGAGGGCCGCCGCCGTCGCTCGGCCCGACCCGGTCGACGTCGTTGGCCGAGACTCGCGAGACCGGGCAGCCGACCACGAGGATGCCGGCGCTCCCGCTGTCGGCCTCGACCGCACCGAGGTCGTGCACCGTGTTGTGGTCGACGTGCGCGGTGTCGACGCCGGCGACCACGATGCCCAGCGCCGGACTGCCGGGCACCCCGGTGCGCAGGACCTGGTTGTGGGAGACGTCCGCGAGCGCGGCCCGGCCCGCCCCCTGCATCAGCAGCCCGGCGGCGCAGTCCTCGACCAGGTTGCCGGCGACGGTGAGCGCGTCGGTGGCAGCCAGCACGCCGACGCCGGCGCCGGTGAGCCGACGCAGCCGGTTGGCGGTGATCCGGGTGTGGCCGCGGAACTCGCTGAACCGCCCGGCCGTGACCAGCACCCCGAACCCCACGCGCCGCTGACCGGGGACCCCGAGGACGTCGTTGTCGTCGACGGTGAAGCCGCTGGCCGAGACCGTGATGCCGACGCCGGCGCCGTGCACCGTGTTGTCACTGACCTCGAAGCCGTGACCGGGCGCCAGCGCGCCCGTGAGCACGATCCCGGCCGTGTCAGCGCGCAGCACGGTGTTGGACCACACCGCGTTGCTGAACAGGTGGCCCCCGGCCAGGGCGATCCCGGCGTCGCGGCAGACCAGCAGGTTGTCGGTGATCCGCAGCTCGGCGGTGAGCAGCGCCAGCTCGCGGTCGAGCCCGGTGCCGATCCCGACCGGCGCGACCACGACGTTGTCGCGGACCGTCGTGGCCAGCGCGACGCCGTCGAGGCGCAGCGCGGGAGTCGCGTCGTCGCCCCCGAGGTCGAGCACCAGCAGCCGCTGCAGGGTCACGCCGATCGTGCCCCGTACGTCGACCGCCGGCTGTCCGCGCGAGATCACCGTGAGGTCCTCGAGCGTGACGAAGGCGCTCGTGGTCACCTGGACCCCGGCGCCGGTGGCGATGACCACCGTGCGCGGGCCGGCCCCCCGGATCCGCAGCGAGGTGGCACCGTCGACGCTCACGCCGTTGTCCTCGAGCTGGTAGGTGCCGGGCTCCAGGCAGACGGTGCCGCCCCCGCCGGCGACCACGTCGTCGACGGCTGCCTGGATGGTCAGGGCCCCCGAGGCGTGGGACTCCGGGGTCACGCAGACGGTGCAGTCGCCGCACCCCTCGCTGTCGCACTCGCACGGCGGGGGCCACGGCACCCGGCAGTCGGTCGCGCCGCTGGGGAGGCTGAGCACGCCGAGCCGCGCGTAGTGGTGGTGGATGCCGAGCGGCGGGGCGTCGGTCAGCTCCTCGACCGAGCTGTCGGCCGTGCGGGCCACGAAGACCCAGTGGTCACCGGTGCGGAACCCCGAGCCGCCCAGCGCCACGGTGACGCCGTGCTCGAGGACGACGGTGGTGCTCAGCGCCGCGGGCACGGTGATCACGCCGGCCGAGCCCGCGACCAGGTTGTCGAGGTTGCCGCCGGCACCCGAGCGGACCTGTCCCTTCTGGTCCCAGCGCCGGATCCGCAGGTGGCGCTCGGCCGCCGCGGCGGCGGTCATGACCAGGTCGGCGGGCAGCGCCGGGGTGAAGCGGACCGTGCCGTCCTCCTCGTGCACCTCGGCCAGCCGCATCTCGCCCGCCAGGCCGTGCAGCTCGCGGTGGTCGTCGAGGACCTCGACCCAGTCGCCGTCGGCGAAGCGCAGCACGGAGTCGCGACCGAGCGACGCGGGCCGCACCCCGACTCCGCCGGTCAGGACCTCGACCACCGCGCTGGCCACGGAGGCGTTGTCGCGGGACCACTTGAACGTCGCGGTGCCCGGCCCGCCGGGGGTGTGCACCTCCACGCGGTAGGTCTGGTTCTCCAGGCCGCGGTAGCCGCCGGTCGGCGGCAGCGCGCACGGGTCGTCGGTGTCGTCCACGGCGATGGTGTCGACGGTGAGCCGGGCGCCCGACGGCGCCGTCAGCGCGGTCCATCCGGGTACGTCGGCGTCCGGGGTGGCGCAGGTGACCGTCGCCCCGCCCGGGTCGTGCACCTTGACCTGCCACACCGTCTGGCGACGGGCGGTGGTGTCGACCCCGAGCGCGGGCTCGACGAGGTCGGGCTGCTCGAGGTGGGTCACCTCGCGCCGCCACACGTCGAGGTAGGCGACGTGGGTGCCGGCGGTCGGCAGGGGCGGAGCGACGGGCAGGTAGGGCTGGTCGACGTAGGGCGTGTCGGTCGTGCCACGCAGGTCCTCCAGCAGCGGGTCGAAGGCGAGCGGTCCGCGACCGTGGTTCTCGGCGACCAGCCCGTCGACGTACATCCGGCCCCGGCCGATGCTCAGCACGCCGCCGGTGAGCGACACCTTGAACGCGTCGGGCGTCGTCGCCGGGACGACGGCCACCCCGGTGGCGCCGGCCGCCGGGCCGGCGGACCCCAGGTCGGCGGCGTCGGCGCGCAGCCGCCGGTCGAGCAGCGCCACCAGCTCGTTCCAGTCGGCGTCGAGCAGCACCCGGCCCTGCTGGAGGATCACCTCCGCGTGGTCGTGGCGTGCGTCGAACCGGACTCGGCTCAGGTCCGCTCCCATGAGGGTCTCCTCTTCACGTCAGGTGGCATAGAACGCTCCCGCCTCCAGGCCGAAGCGCAGGTACTCCTCGAGACGCAGCCGGAGGTTGGCCTCGCGCTGCGGGGTGTGGAGCAGGTGGGTGGCGCCGATCTCGCCCTCGTCGTCGGCGCCGTGGCGTACGGCGTCGGGGGTGGTCACCGACAGCTGGAGGTAGGCCGGGTCGCCGAAGCGGAGCGAGGTGAAGAACGGCCGCGTCGCCCGGCGTACGTCGGGGGGCTGGTCGGTGTCGGGCTGGCAGCGGTAGCGCCGCCCGGTGCGCGAGGCCTCGGGCAGCCAGGAGTGGCGCACGCAGCCCGTCTGGCGGCGCCGCGCCCACACCGCCGCCAGGCGAGGGTCGCCGGCGTCGAGCGCGGCGAGCAGGATCGTGTTGGAGGCGTCGAGCCGGGTGGCGTGCACGCCGCCCACGACGGTCGTCTCGCGCAGGTCGACGTCACCGGCGGGGACGGTGCCGTCGCCGACGACCATGTCGGCGACCGTCGACACCGCGCGCAGCGCCCCGCCAGCGACTGCCCGGCCGCAGACCGCGACCGCGGTCCGCTCGCCGGCGTCGATCGCGGAGTCGACCACCGTGACGCGCGCTCCCTCGACCGCGACCACCGGCCCGAGCACGCAGCGCTCGACGACCACGTGGGCGAACGGGTCGAGGACCAGCAGGCTGGCGCGGTCGGGGTGGCGGGGCTGCCCGTCGGTCGTGCGGGCGTGCCCCGGCACCAGCGTGCAGTTGCGGAGCACGACCGTGCGCGTCTCGGCGTCGCCGACCTCCTCGAGCACGAGCGGGCCGCCCGAGAGCAGCAGCCCGTCGAGGACGACGGTGGTGCGGGGCTCCTGGTCGAGCCGGAACGCCGTCGCCGCGACGAGGCTGGGTCGGGCCTGGTCGGCGGCCACGACGTGCACCTCGGTGTCGGAGCCACCGGCGGCCGCGGTGGTGGCCCGGATCGTCAGGCTCTGCGCGTAGACGTCGCTGTCGCCGATCTCCAGGGTGCCGCCCGCGGCCAGTGCGTCGAGGTGCGGCTGGAGGTCCTCGCCGTCCGTGGCCCGGAGCCGGGGCTCGGGGCGCACCTCGGCCACCCGCGTGGCCGCCCCGGCGCCGATCGGGACCGCGAGCCCGGCGTGACTGGTCGCGAGCAGCCGCTCGCCCGCTGCGGGGGCGGTGCCGAGCCAGACCCGGCCCAGCACCGGGTCGACCGCGACCACGCCCGGCGGGGGCTCGTGCGCCCACGCCCCGCCGCCGCCCGGCAGGTCGCCGAGGTGGCAGATCCGGACCTGGGCGACGGGAACCGGCACCGGGTCGGCGGCTCCGGGCTGGCGCTCCAGGAGCAGGCTGCGGCCGCTGCCGTAGGCGTCGCCGAGGTGGTCGCGCAGCCAGCGTCGCGGCAGCGCCAGCGGGACGTCGGGGGGCTCGGCCAGGTGGGTGATCGACTCCTCGGTGCGTGGCAGCGAGAACAGCGGCGCGTCGGTGCCGAGCGCGTCGACCCGGAAGCGCCGCCCGTCGCCGTCGTCCACCAACGGAGAGCGGGTCACCCGCACCGGCTGGATGCGCCACAGGAAGATCCCGACGTGCGGGATGTTGTGGCGCCCGCGGGTGCCGGGCCGCACGGCGTCGATGCGACGTACGTCGGCGGAGTGGGCCAGGTCGTCGAAGGCGCCGTGCTGCCCGTCGTCGGCCCGCGCCCACCCCAACGACTCGTGGTCGCGCAGGTCGGGGGTGGCCAGCGCGTGCAGCCGCACGTGGTTGAGGTACTGGGTGGTGACCAGCCGCTCGAAGAACTCCACGGCCCGCGCGCCCGGCCACCCGGTGACGTCGTGGGCGAGCTGCTCCAGCACCGCGGCGGTGCCCTTGCGCCGGCGGTAGGCGATCGTGTTGGCGACCTCGGCCCGCGGCGACGCGACCTCCGGGGCCACGCCGTGCAGCGGCCGGTAGCCGATCAGGTCTCCGACGTACGGCGCGACCCAGCGGGCGCAGGTCTCGATGAACTGGTCGTCGTAGAGCTGGTCGAGCTCCTCGGACAGCACGTCGACCTGGTCGCCCAGCACGTCCATCAGCTCGCGCAGGACGTGCCCGTGCTCGTCGTCGCGCAGCCGGTGGACCAGCGGCAGCAGGTCGAAGAGCCGCTGGCCGGTCGGCACCGCGTCACCCGCGAGGCTCATGGCATCTCCCTCACCCAGTCGGGCGGCAGCGTCTCCGCGAGGGTCAGCAGCTCGACGCCGAGCGTGGCCCCGCCCGGACCGGCCTGGACGCGCGCGGGGTCGGCCAGCAGCCGCAGGGCGAGCCCGCTCGGGCCGCGCGCGAGCACGTCGAGGTCGACGGCGACGACGCCGGGCACCCCGGCGGCCGTGGCGACGACCGCCGAGCGGTGCACCGGCTCGCCGAGCGCACGCGCCGCCCGTCCGTAGGTCTCGTGGAGCCGGGACGCGACCGCGGCGAGGACGTCGGCGTTGACGTGGTCGGGGTGGACCCGCACCGACAGCGAGAGCCGGAACGTCGCCGACCGCGCGGCCACGACCTCGACCAGCACGTGGGGGTCGCCCGAGCGCCGCAGCTCTCCCGCCAGCAGGTCGAGGACGACTGGGGCGGGCGGACGGTGGTCTGTGTCGACGACCGAGACCACCACCGTCCGTCCGCCCCGCAGGGGGAGCACGCTCGCGGAGGCCAGTCCGATGCCCGTGTAGGCGCGGGCGAAGTCGGCGTAGTCGAGCAGCGACACCGCCCGCCCCAGGGTGCGGACCGGCAGGGGGATCGAGGCCCGGGCGTGGCTCTCCGGCTCGGGGTCGACGCCGCCGCCCGCCGCCGCCGGGTTGGTCACGCCCTTGAGCCCGAGCGGGCGGTCGACGGCCTGGCTGAGGGTGTCGGCGCCGACGTTGCCGGCCGCGCCCAGGCCCTTGCGGTACGTCGCCCGCAGGTTGTGCGACCCGCTCGAGGGTCGCGCGCCGCGGCGGCCGTCGCCGAACACGACGCTCAGCGTGCCGTCCGGCTCGTCACGGGTCGTGTGCACGCGGTCCTCCGGAGCGGCGGTGTACGCCGAGGCGCGCTCGGTCCAGCGCACCCCGTCGACCCGCACCTGCAACGTCGACTCGGTGCCGCGCGGCCCCTCGCCCCGCACGTGGGTGAGCGGCCCCTGCGCCAGGGGGAAGGACTGGAAGGCCCGCCGTCCGTCGCCGGAGCCGAGCAGCTGGGTCACGGTCTCGCCGTGCGTGGCCCGCACGACGTTGCCGAAGACCACGGCGCCGGCCCGGACCAGCGGCAGCGGGGGAGCGGTGGTCAGCCTCAGCTCGCTGCGCCCGGACGGGAGGGCGGCGACGGAGTCGAGGGTCACGACCTCGGCCTGGGCCAGCCCGCCCGGGGTCCGGCCGGCCAGCACCAGGCGGCGTCCCGGGAGCATCGCGGAGGCGTCGCCCTCGACGACCACGGTGGTGGCGGCGACCAGCGAGTCGTCGGGGGCCTCGGCGAGCTCGACCGGGTCGGCCACCGCCCAGACCGTGACGTCGCGCGGGGTGTCGAAGTCGTGCGGCTCGCCGCGCAGCGTGAGCCGGGTGACCTTGCCGGAGACGGCGAAGGCGGACCGCGACAGCTCGGCGGCGTCGACGACCTCGTAGAGCTCGCGGTAGAAGTCGGTGGCGTCCTGGCTGAGCACGACCCAGGCCCCGCGGACGATGTCGGGGTGGGCGCCCTCGACGTCGACCTCCACCCGGTCCTCGCTGAGCTGGCGGACGGCGTCGAAACGGGGCCACTCGTCCTCGTCCGGCTCGTCGGGGCCCAGCGCCGTGAGGTAACCCTCCCGGAAGTCGTCGTTCATCGCCTTCCACACCGGCGCGTTGTGACCGAAGACCGACAGCCGCCTGCGCAGCACGTACGCCGCCGGGACGTCGGCCGGTCGGTTGAACGGGTTCCACGAGCCGAGGCCGGGCTTCCACCGCACGTGCGTGACGCCGTCGGCGGCGTGCTCGCGCACCTCCGTGAGCAGCCGCACGTCCCACCGGTCGTTGACCAGGTCGTCGCCGGCCAGCAGCAGCGGCGTGCCCCGCCCCAGCGCCAGCCCGGTGCCCTGGAGCCAGGCGTCGACGCGGCCCATCGTCGGCAGGTGGGGCTTGGTCCGCACGACCGGCAGCGAGCTCCACTCCGGCCGGGCCTCGACCTCCTCGACGGTCTCGAACAGCTGCGGGGCCTCGCCCGGTCCCGGCACGCTCTGCACCCGCAGGCGCTCGGGCAGCGTGACCCACGTCGGCACCGCGGGCGGAAGCAGCCCGGGGTCCGGCGGGTCGAGCGCGGGCAGGGCCGGTGGACGCTCCAGGGTGAAGGCCAGGTGGGTCTCCGCGGCCGCGCCGGGGTCGAGCCGGTAGGCCACCAGCTTGCCGAGCTCCTGCAGCGAGGTGCGCTCGCGGGCCGTGCGCAAGTAGCTCTCGTCAGCCAGCCGCTCGGTGTAGAAGGTGAGCACGTCGCAGACCGCCGCCCAGGCGTCGACCAGGGCGATGGTCGGGTCGTCGGCGTCGCGGGTGCGCAGCCCGGCCAGGGCGGGCCGGCTGCGGCGGCTGAGCCCGGCGAGCATGCTGGCCAGGAAGTCGCCGTGCACCCCGGAGCGGTAGGCCAGGCCGGGCAGGCCTGGTCGGTTGTCGACGACCCGCGGGGTGGCGACGCTGGTGCCCTCGCAGGCGCCGCAGGTGCTGCCGGGCTGGGCCGGCTCCGGTCCGCTGCCGGTCACGTGCCACCCCCGAAGGTCAGGTCGAGCAGGCCCCGCTCGGGGAAGCTCGGGTCGTCGTCGAGCCGCGGGATCTCCAGCCGGCCCATCGGCAGCACGCCGGTGGCGAGACCGCTGCTCGCCGGCACCCGGAGGCGCTCGAAGGTCCGCACCTGCACCGACTGGACCCCCGGCACCGCGTGGACGGCGGCCAGCACCGCGGAGAGGTGGACCGCCCCGCCGAACGTGAGGTTGTCGGGGTGGAAGAGCCCGCGCCGCCCGTCGGGCAGGGTGTGCGCCGACAGCACGTCGCGCACGTCGACGGCGACCGGAGAGCGGAAGTGGCCGGGCAGCACGCACACGTGGAGACCCAGCTCGAGGGGCACGAAGACGGGCGCGTCCACCTCGAGGTCGTAGCCGGCCATCCGGAAGCGTTCGAGGAAGCCACGCAGGTCGCGCTCGAAGGGCTCGTCGACCTCCAGTCCGCCGAAGCGGTCGGCGGTGACGAAGGCGGTGTGCCACGACCCGGTCCAGCGGAACGTGGCCGCCGCGCGCTGCACGTCCTCGTGGCGCTCGGCGACCGAGGCGTAGTCGGGCTCGGTGACGGCGCGCTCCTGCACCTGGAAGGCCTGCGGTGCGTCGCGGCGTACCTCCTCGCCGGTCTCGGGCTCCACCCCGCCGGCGGCCGGCAGCGGGTTGCGGACCCCGGTGACCCCGCCGATCCCGGTGACCAGGTGGGCCAGGGCGTTGCGGCCGACGTTGCCGGCGGTCCCGTTGCCGACCCGGTACGTCGCCGTGAACGCCGTCCCGGTCGCCGGGCGCAGGCCGTGCTCGCCGTCGCCGAACCGCAGCCGCACCTCGCCGTCGTGCTCGACCTCGGCCGTGACCTCGCGGGCGAGCGGGCCGCTGGCGAGCAGGTCCGGCCGCGGCAGCCACGGGTCCGGCACCCCCGCGAGGTCGCCGACCAGCCGTAGCGCCGGCAGGGCCTCGCGGGGCCGGACGAGCGCGCCCACGCAGGCCGGATCGGCCTCCGAGAGCACCTGGAGCGCGCCCGCCCGGGATCGGAGGAGCCAGGCCGCACCACCGGTGCTGACCGACCAGAGGGGGGAGGTGCCGCGCACCGGGCTGCCGTCGGGGACGACCAGCCCCAGGCCCGCGAACACCGCTTCGACCAGGTCGGCCGAGACCGTGCCGTCGAGCTCGGCCTGCAATGCCGGGGTCAGCGGCACCTCGGCGAGCACGGCCTGCGGCCGGGCCACGGCGTGGGTCAGGGGCCGGCGGGCCAGGGCCGGGCGGAAGCGCACCGGCACCACGAGCGCGGGGTCGTCCCCGGGGTGCTCGGTGTCGTCGTGGCAGGGGTCCTCCGACACCCGGGTGAGCGTCGGGGCCGGGACCGTGCCCAGGTGCTCACCGGTCACGGTGGCGCCGTGGTCGGCCAGGACCAGGTTGCCCCAGGCGACGGCGATCTCGCGGTCGCCCTCGGACACCGAGAGGCACAGGGGGAACGGCAGCGCGTCGCGCCGGTGCCAGCGGATCTCGGTGACGTCCTGGGTGCCGCCGGGGAAGAGCAGTCCGGAGGGGTCCGCGCCGCTGACCACCTCGGTCAGCCGGACGGCGACGCGGCGCCGGGGGTCGGCGTCGGGTGACTCGTCGCCGTCGGCCGCGACCTGCTCCGGGGTGCGGCTGATCGTGGCGGACTCGGTCTCGACCAGGACCAGGACCGCGCCCGCCCGAAGCATCGGGTGGTGGCCGCGCAGCGTGGCCGAGGTCGCGCCGACCGGCAGCACGCAGCCCTGCTCGCCCCAGGTCCAGAAGCGCAGCGTGTCCAGGTCGCTGTGCAGCACGGCCTCCTCGACGGTCTCGAAGACCACGGGGACGGCGTCGAGGGCGGCCTCGTGCTCGGTGGACCCGTCCGCGAACGTCGGGGGAAGGCCGGGCACCCGCGACAGCACCGGAGTGCCGGCGGGCAGCACGACGGTGGGGGAGTCGACCCGCACCTGCACCCACGCCCGGGCGTTGGCGCCGTCGTGCACCCGGTAGTCGACCAGGCGCGCGTGGCGGCGCAGCGAGACCCGGCTGCGGGCCGTGTCGAGGTAGGCCTCGGTGGCGACGGCGTCCTGGCGGTAGGACAGCTCGTCGGCGACGTACGCCAGCACCTCGACGAGGGTGACCCCCACGTCGGCCGGCAGCCGCTCGGTCCACTCCGGCGCCAGTAGGGCCATCCGCTCCAGCATCACCCGCCGGAAGCCCTGGTAGTCCTTGGCCAGGTAGTCGATCGGCGGGGCGTGGTGGACGCCGGGCGGGCACGTGCACCGCGGCGCGCAGTCGAAGTCGCTGGGGCACTCGACCTTGAACGAGAAGGCCACCTCGGCCAGCAGGGGGTCGAAGCCGGACGGCGGCTCGGCGCTGCCGGCCCCGGCCACCAGCGCCAGCCGGTAGCGGGAGAAGTCGCCGCGCTCCGCGGTGCGGACCACCAGCACGTGGTCGGGCGCCTCGAGGCCCGCGAGCAGCGCCGTCTGCTCCGCCGCGGGTACGACGGCCGCCAGTCCGGTCGCGGGGACGGCCCAGGTGACCGCGACCCGGCGTACCCGCTCGCCGCCGTCGATGACCACGCTCGCGGCGTCGAGCCCGGCCGGCACCGGGTCGAGCAGCCGGACCAGCAGCGTGCGCTGCTGGAGGGCGACCTCGGGCTCGTCGGTGTGGCGGACCTCGAGGTGCTCGATGCCGTTGAGGAGGCCGGCCAGCTTGACCGCCTGCAGCCGGCGCGGGTGGCCGCACACGTAGTGGGTGCCCATCAGCCGCCACCTCCTGGGCCGCTGAAGGTCGCGACGACGGGGGTGCGCGTCGCCCGGACGACGTAGGCCACGGTGACGACGAGCGCGGCGTCGAGGGCCTCGACCCGCACCGACTCGACCGCGACCACGTCGGCGAGCTCGCGCTCCAGGGCGCCCTGGACGAGGTACTGGGTGGCGGCGGCGGCCTCCGGACCGCCCGGCTCGAAGACCATCCGCAGCAGCCCGGAGCCGAAGTCGGGGCGCATCACCCGCTCGCCCGGCGAGGTGAACAGCACCTGCTCGACCAGGTCGCGGACGTGGCCGTCGGGGTCGGTGGCCGCGGTGCGGCCACGACCGTCGACGGCGTACGGGAAGTCGGTGGTCATGTCGCGAGCACCCGCAGCTGGGAGGCGACCGGCAGCATCGGCGTGCCGGTGGGCGTGGTCACCGAGGCGCCGGCCATCGTGGCCAGCGGCGCGCCGGCCGCCAGCACCCGCACCGCCCCGACCACCCACTGCCCGGTGAGGCACGGCGGGGCGCCGCTGCCGGTGAGCCCGCAGCCCGCGACGACGTACTGGGTGAGGAGGGTGACCACCGGCTGGCCCGAGACCAGCACCCGCGGCACCGGGTTGGTCGGCGTCGCCTGGCCGGCGTGGGCGCACATCACGGTGGCGCCGAGGTGGAGGACGGGTGCGGGCATCAGGACCTCAGATCACCGTCAGCGCGCCGGCGTTGACGTCGACCGTGGGGCCGAGCAGGGAGATGGTGGCGCCCTTGCCGTTGCTGATCACGATGCCGACGTCCGACACCGAGATCACCGCCCCGGTGAGGGTCTTGATCAGGATGCCGCCGGTCGGCCCGGGGGTGTCGCTGATCGTGATGCCGTTCTGGCCCCGGGTCTGGAAGGTGAAGCCCGAGAGCCCGGGCGGGACGGCGCGGGCCATCGCCGGGACGTCGGCGCTGGAGTAGTAGCCCCCGACCCAGATCGGGTGGTCGAGGTCGCCCTGCTCGAACTCCACCCAGACCCCGGCGCCGATCTCGGGCACCGAGAAGACCCCGGCCTGGGTGCCGGTGACCGGGAAGCAGCCCTCGGCCCAGACCGGCGTGGGGATGCCGACGGCCGGGATGCTGACCATCAGCTTGCCGCGCATCTCGGGGTCGACGTTGCTGACCACGGTCGCGCGGAACTTGCCGTAGTAGCGCTGCCGGGCGCCGCTCCGGTCGGCGGCGGTCTCGTCGAGGGTCGTCATGCGGGCACCGCCGGGGTCGTGGAGAGCAGGGCGTTGCGGGCGAGCGAGAAGGACTGCGTGAACTCGCCCCGCTTGAGGTGGTGGGTCACCGAGGTGACGTAGTAGAGGCCGTTGAACGGGTCTCCGGCCCCGCGGACGCCGACCAGCCGGCGCGAGCGCAGCACCCGGCCGTAGCGGACGACGTCGAGGCTGCCGGTGGCGAAGACCGAGTCGGAGTGCTGGCCGGCGTAGGCGAGGCCCTTCATGATCGCCGCGGCCGGGTTGAGCTTGGCGGTGTCGGTGAGCCAGGTGATCTTCGGCGGCAGCGGCGGCACGAGGCCCAGCGGCGGGTTGAGCGGCGACACGTCGGGGATCGGGATGCCGATCGGTGTCTTGCTGAAGGGCTCCTGGATGGTGACGATCGGCAGCTCCTTGCGCTCCTTGTCGAAGGAGAAGCTCAGCGCCGTGACGTTGTCGTGGGCGCTGTCGAGCCCGGCGTTGAGGGCCGGCTGCGGTTCGCCGACCCGGATCTCCGGACCCCAGTAGGCGCGGCTGGTGCCGACCACGGGCCCGGGCTCGACGTAGAAGCGGTAGCCGACCTCGTCGGCGAGGGCCTTCACGTAGGCGTAGTCGGTGCCCTGGTGCAGCGGGATCCGCGAGATCGGCAGGGGGATGTCCTCGACGATGCTCGGGACCACCAGCGGCACGACGCCGAGCGCGGCGTACTTGGCCAGCGCCGTGAGCACCCGCACCGCCGGCGGCATCGCGGGGTAGGGGACGCCGTCGAGCGCGATCACGTCCATCACCGCGGTGAGGTCCTTGCCCTTGACCCGCAGGGTGGAGGACGTCGCTCCGCCGGACTGGATGTCGTGGTGGGTGACCATGCCGTCGACGAGCACCTCGGTGACGCCGCGCACGGTGACGGCCACGACCACCCGCAGCACCGGGATCGAGGCGCCGCCGCTGAGCAGGAAGAGGGTGGTCAGCGGCGAGCGCTTCGGCACCTCGAAGACGAGCTCGAAGCCGCTCTGGGTGTCGCCCGACCCGGTCTGCACGGTGACCTCGCGCAGCGACTCGACCACCGACTGCGGGGCGGGCACGGGCACCACCGGGCCGACGTACAGCTGGAGGCGCACGGGAGGCGGGGGCAGGTCAGCCACGGCCACTCCCGTCGTCGGAGGGGACCCGGAGACGGTGGCCCGGCGGCAGGGTCATGCCGGCCGGGTCGACGACGCCGTTGGCATCGGCCAGGCGCCACCACAGCTCGGGGTCGCCGAGGTGGGTGGCGGCCAGGTTGTCGCGGCGGTCGCCCTCCACGCAGGAGAGCTCGTACGCCGTGGCGAACCGCTGCGGCTTCGGCACCAGCCGCCTCCTCAGGAAGGCCACCGGCACGGCCTCCTCGCCCGGCGCGGGCGGGGCGGCCCAGGTGGTGATCCCGACGCCGGCGTACCGGCTCGAGGACGGGAAGGTCACGTCGGGCACCAGGCCCGTGCCCAGCAGCGCCTGGAGCGGGTCGGTGGTCATGACGGGATCGCCTCCAGGCCGAGGGCGGCGACGGCGGTGGCGCCGGCCCGCGCGGCCATCGCCTCGCGGGCGCGCAGGTGGCCGACGAACAGGGTGCCGCCGCGGTGGTCGAAGCCCAGGTCGTCGACCGAGAGGACCCGCAGCCCGAGCGAGACCTTGGCGCGGATCGGGTTGAGCTGGGTGTCGAAGGCCTCCTCGGTGATCGAGAGCTCGGTGACCCGCACCGGGACCACCCGGTGGCGGCCCCACACGAAGAGCGTCAGCGGGGCCTGGAGCGGCAGCACCTCCAGGACGCCGCTGCGGGCCAGGGCGTCGTTGGTGACCAGCGACTCGGCCGAGGGCTGCACGAGCAGCTCGAGGGCGGCGAGCTCGGGGTGCAGCCCGGCCTCCACGGTGGTGGCGTTCTGGTCGGGCGCCGCGAGCCGGTCGGTGGCGTCGATCTCGGCCTCGACCTTGAGCGTCTCCACCGCCGAGCCCTTGAGCCGCAGCGCTTGGCTCCGGTCGCCGCCGTCGCCCCCGCTGGCCTGGACCTGGAAGGAGCGGCTCAGCTGGTCGGGGTTGTACTGCAGGGCGATCACCCGCAGGGTCGCGCCGGTGGTGGGGTCGACCTGCACGATCCCGCCCTTGACCAGCCGTGGTGACGTCATCAGGGCCTCATCTCGCGTGCACGATGTGCTGGTCGAACTCGGGGGTGCCGCCCTGGATCTGGCGGCCCCGGGGACCCTCGAGCCACTCGGCGGTCACGCGGCGACGCTGCCGTCCGCGGCCCACCGGACGGACGCCGAAGAAGTGACGGAGGTCGGGCGCCGTGACGTGGGGGCGCCGACCGTCAGGCGGGCCGCCGACGCCCAGGCCCCAGAAGTCGCGGAACGACGCGAGCCAGGGCGCGTTCTGCCCGATCCGGCAGCCCCTGATCTCGAACGGCACGCCGTGCGGCAGCCGCGACTTCACCATCAGCAGGTTGTTGGCGTAGGTGCCTCGCTCCAGGGCGCCCTGCACGGTCCCGTAGCGGGGCGTGGGTCCGGACACGCGCCCCGGCTGGAACCCGCCGGCCTGGACGGTGCTGCGCACCAGGTCGGGTGCGGTGCCGTCGACCCGGGAGCGCAGGTCGGCCAGGGCCTGGTCCGCCCGGCGCTCCCGCTGGGCCCGCGCGAGGCGGGTCGGCGTCCGCGCGATCAGGTGCGCGCGCGCCAGGGCGGCGTAGATGGCGATCGTGCGGTCGAGACTCGCGATCTTGGCCGCGCGCGCGGACGTCGGCAGCCCGAGCACGTGACGCATCTGGGGCGTGCCCCGCCGGTCCTGGCCGGCCGGCTCCTGGGTGGTCAGCATCGCCCGGTCCAGCACCCACCACAGGTAGGTCTCGAGGTCGCCACCCGGCGCCAGTGTCGCCGGGAGACCCGACGCGGTGCGGAACCGCGTCCAGGTCGGGTCGCTGGACAGCCGCTGGTAGAGGCGGCCGGCCCAGTGCTGCGGCACGACGTGGTGCTCGACGGTGATCTCCCGGTTGTCTCGTCCCACGGTGGCGTGCTCGGTGGCCAGCTCGCCCTCCAGCCGGCCTTGCGACTGCAGGCGCAGATCGGCCTGGAACAGCGACGCGCTCCCGCCGCGCAGCAGGGGCAGGAAGATGCCCGACGGCACCGCGTGGGTCACCAGCCGCACCCGGGTCAGGCCGGCCGGGAGCCCCACCAGGTGCTCGAGCATCTCCTCCACCGAGGAGACCTCGACGGCGGCCGGGAAGCCGTGCGCCGCGTGGAAGCGCTTGGCGGCCTCGTAGTAGGGCTGCTGGCCCTGGGTCGAGAAGTAGAGGGCCTCGGCCCGACGTACCTCGCCCCGGCCGGTGCCCTGCACCACGTGCGTGAGCTCGTGGGCCAGCAGCCGCAACCCGGCCGCGGTGTCGGCCGCGGGCGCCGAGGCCGACAGGTGGATGGCCGAGCCCCAGGTGAAGGCGCGTGCGCCGATCGCGCGGCTGAGGGTGTCGGCGCGCGCGTCGCGGTGCAGCCGGACGCCGGCGAAGGACCGCCCGAAGGCCGACTCCAGCCGGGCGCGGGCCGGCTGGGGGACGGTGGTGCCCGGCGCGCCGGAGGCGAGTGCCGCCCGGAACCCGTCCGGGGCCCGGCAGGGACCGCCCGGGCGGGAGGCGAGCACCGCCGCTCCGTCGGCCGCGGCGCTGGTGCCCCCGGCGCCGGCGCGCGCCGACAGGCCGGCCGCCACGCGTTCCGCCACGGCCTCGGCCTCGCGCTCGGCGGCGTCGGAGGGCCGGCTCACGTCGGGCTCCGCGTGCACCGGGATGCTGGCGTAGGAGAAGCCTCGCCGGGGTTCGCTCCCGGGCTCCTCCTCCGCCAGCCGATGCACCATCTCGGGGAGGGCCAGGAGCAGGGGCGGTGGTGCCGGGGCGCGGGCGCGGGTCGCGGTGGCGTGCACTGTCATCGCCCTCCCGAGGGGCGCTGCTGGACGACGTGCGCCAGCTCGTGCGCGAGGAGCCGCCGGCCCTGGGCGGTGCGGGGCTGGTGGCGGCCGGCGCCGAAGACGATGTGCTCGCCGCCGACCGTCAGCGCCCTCGCCGCCAGGGACCCGGCGACGGCGCCGGCCGCGGCGTCGTCGTGCACCCGGACGGCGCCGAAGTCGTGGCCGAAGCGGGCCTCCATCGTGCGGCGGGTCTCCGGGTCGAGGCGTCGGCCACCGGTGGCGACCACCCGGTCGAGCGAGGCGGAGCCCGCGGGTGCGTCGGAGGCGTGCTCGTGCGCAGCGGCGGCCGGGTCGGCGTCGCGCTGCACCGGCTCCTCGTCCTTCTTCTTCTCGGCCGCGGGCTCGGCGACGGGGGCGTCGGCGGGCTTCGGGGTGTCACCGCTGCGCAGGGGCAGCAGGTAGGGCTGGAGCCGCAGGGCCTGCTGCGCCACGACGTAGTCGAGCACCCACTGGTCCTCGGCGGCCTTGTCCTTCGCGCTGCGCAGCGGGACCAGGCTCGGGGCGGGCTGCTGCTTGGCCGGCGCGGCGGCGGGCTTGGACCCGCTGAAGGTGAAGCTGATGCCGACGAAGGTCGGTGCGTTGACCGGGCCCTGGATGGTCAGCGTCGCCGAGGCGTCGTAGCCGCCGATCGTGCCGACCGGGATGGCCGGGATCGGCGCCGGCAGGGGCTGCTTGGCCAGGCCGAGGCCGGTCAGGGCGGCGGCGCCCACGCCGACGGCGGCGACCTTGCCGCCGGGGGTCTCGAGCGCCTTGAGCACGGTCTTGACCTCCTTGGTCTCCTTGACCTTCTCGATGACCTGCTTGCCGACCGGGGTGGCGGCGAGCGCCTTGACCACGTCGCCGGCCGAGCCCTCCTTCGGCTTCTTCTCCTCCTCGGGCCCGTCGCGGTGGACGGCGTGGGCCGGGACCCGCTCGAAGGACCAGCCGCGCACGCTCCCGCCGCCGGCGACCACGTCGGCGGCGCGGTGCGCCTGGGTCTCCGCGGGGTCGTGCGGGCGTGAGACGGCGTACGCCGGCCCGGCGGCGCCCGGCGCCCGCTGCCGGTGGACGCGGGTCCCGGTCATGACGGTGCCTCTCTCGCTCGGGTGATCTCCTGCCAGACCTCGGTGGCCACCCGCTCGGCCACCCGATCGGCCGGGTCGTCGCGATCCGATGCCGGGGCGTCGCCGCGGGCCAGCGCGGCGAGCCGGGCCTCGACCCGGGGGCCGACCTCGTGGACCCGGTCGGACGGGAGGTCGGGGGCGACCAGCCGGTCGACGCGGATGTCGTAGCGGGTCATCGCGACACCGCCTGCGGGGTGCGGGTGGCGAGCGCGGCGGTCTCGACGGCGGTGAGGCTGCGCTCGGCCTTGGCGTACTCGACGGTGGCGGCGTGCAGCAGGTGGCGGGCGCCGATCGCGCTGCCCTCGGCGGCGGCCGCGAACGCCGCGGCCACCGCGATCGCGCGGATCGACCCGCCGCTGACCTGGAGCCGGGCCAGCGCGGTGAGGTCGAGGCCTTCGGTGGGGGCCTCGGCGGGGATCGTGCGGCGCCAGATCTCGGCCCGGGCGGCCTCGTCGGGGAAGGGCAGCTGGACCACGAAGCGGATCCGCCGGACGAACGCCGGGTCGACGTTGTCGCGCAGGTTGGTGGTGAGGATCGCCAGGCCCCGGTAGGCCTCCATCCGCTGGAGGAGGTAGGCCACCTCGAGGTTGGCGTAGCGGTCGTGGCTGTCCTTGACCTCGCTGCGCCGCCCGAAGAGCGCGTCGGCCTCGTCGAAGAGCAGCACCGCGCCGGCGGCCTCGGCGGCGTCGAAGAGCCGGCGGAGGTTCTTCTCGGTCTCGCCGATGTACTTGCTGACCACCGCCGACAGGTCGATCCGGTAGAGGTCGAGCCCGAGCGAGCCCGCGATCACCTCCGCGGCCATGGTCTTGCCGGTGCCGCTGGCCCCGGCGAAGAGCGCCGTGACCCCGAGCCCGCCGGTGGTCCGGCTCGCGAAGCCCCAGTCGTCGTACACCGTGGCCCGGTGGGCCAGCTGGGCGGCGAGGTCGACCAGCAGCCGCCGTTGGCCCTCGGGCAGCACCAGGTCGTCCCAGGTGGCCCGGGGCTCCACCCGCTCGGCGAGACCACCGAGCCCGACCCGCGCGCGCTCGCGCACCAGGCGGCGCAGGGTGTCGGCGCCGCTGCTCGCCGACTGCTCCGGGCGCGGCACGGTGCCGCTCCACTCGGCGGCGATCGCCGCGATGCTCCGGGCGGTGAGGCGGTAGTGGTGGGCCAGGTCGGCGAGCACCGGCCCGCCCGGGCTCGTGGTGTCGTCGCCGTCGAGCGCCGCGCGCCACAGCGCTTCCTGCTCCCCGGCGTACGGCGGGTCGACGGTGCGGGTGAGCACGGTGCGGCCGCCGGGGGTCTCCGCCGCACCGGCGGTGCCCTCGCCCGGCTCGCCGTCGGCGACCACCACGCGGGCCTCGAGCAGGGCCAGCAGCCCGGGGTGGCCGGTCAGCGGGAGCCGGTCGCCGAGCAGCGCCTCGCGGTCGAGCGTGCGGGCGGCCTCGGAGAGCCGGTGCTCGCCGAGCGCGGCGTCCCGGACCCGGAGCAGCCCGAGCCCGAGCGCGGCCGCCAGGTGGGCCGCGACGCCCAGCCGGGCCTCGTGGTCGGCACCGTCGAGCCTGACCAGGACCGGTCCGTCGAGTGCGACGGCCGCCGCCGCGACCTCCTCGGCCACGCGCTGCTGCGACGGCGAGAGCGGCGGCGGGTCGAGCCCCGGTGCGGCCAGCCCGTCGAGCCGGGTCCGGCTGTCGGCCAGGCCGGTGAGGTGGTGCAGCACGAGCTCGTCGAGCGTGAGCGGGCGCGTGACCAGCGGGCCGTTGCCGCCCGGGGCGACCAGGCCCCAGCGCCGCAACGGGCCCTCGGGCAGCAGGGCGTCCCAGTGGGCCTCGGGCAGCACCGCCAGGGCCAGGGCGAACGTCGGTTGCGAGATCCCGTCCGGCTGGGCCTGCGCGACCAGCGCCGCCAGCCGCGCGTCGAGCTCCACCCCGGCCGCGAGCAGCAGCACGTCGCGCTCGAAGGTCGACAGGCCGAGCGCCACCACCAGGCGGTCGAGCGGCTCCGGCCCGGCCGCCGCCGGGAGGGTGGCCGGTGCCTCACCGGTCAGGTGGCGCTCGAGGTGGGCGGCCAGCCGGGCCAGGTGGCCGACGAGCCCTGGGCGGGCGCGCTCGGCCGACGAGCCCGCGGGCGTGCGCTCGGGAGCCGGGGCGGTGGCCGTGCGCGGGCTCATGCCGGCACCAGCACGGTCTGGGTCGGGTCGAAGACCGGCGTGGGGTCGCTGCGGTCGACCAGGTGGCTCTCGGCCCCGTCGACGCTGACCCGCAGCCACTGCGTGCCGTCCGGCACCGCACCGCAGTGGAAGGTGAGCTGCCCCGTGGTGGTGGTGCGTGCCTCGGCGAGGCCGAGGTGGGTGCCGAGGGCCAGCCGCGCCTCCTGGCTGGGCCTCACCTGCGGGCGCACGTCGAGCACCACGGTGACCGCGCCGGAGGCGGCGCGGCTGATGGCGGGCGGAGGGGCCAGGACGGGCACGGGCGCCAGGACCATCGCCGCGACGTTGGTGTCGCGGTCGACGCCCTCGCCCGCCCGCCGCAGCCGCACCGAGACCGACCAGACGCCGGCAGGCCACGCCAGCTCGGCGGCGGCGCCCGTGGGGAGCGTGACGTCGAGGCCGGCGGGGTCGTCGTTGTCGGGCACGGCGACCTCGATCGGGTCGGTGACCAGCGCGTGGCCGAAGCGGACCCGCACCAGCGTGCCGTCGAGGTGGGCGCCCGACACGCGCAGGGTGTCGCCGAGCAGGGCGGTCGGTTGCGAGGTCAGCGGGGCGACGGCCAGGACCGTCGGCAGCGGCGGGCCGAGGTCGGGCTGCACGAAGACCCCCTGGTCGGCCGCGCCGCGGCGCAGCACCGGCAGGGCGTCGCGGGTCGGCTTCGTCGACTGGATGAGCACGACCGAGGCGACGTAGGCCGCGGTCGGTCGGTAGTGCGCCTGGATCGCCGACCAGAGCCGCGACATCTCCTCGGTGTCGAGCGGCTCGAGCGTGACCGTGACGGCCTCGGCCTGGTCGGCGAGGTCGGCGGCGGCCAGGGCCTGGAAGGCCGGCGGCAGGATCGAGGGCCCCAACGGGCTCGGCGTCAGCGCGGTCCGGATCGCGGCCCGGTCGAGCACCGGGCGCTCGTGCAGCAGCGACATCGCGTAGCCCAGCAGGATCTCGGCCTGGAAGTCGCTCTTCGCGTAGGCGGTCAGCAGGTAGTGCAGGTCGAGCGCGAGCGGGGGGTTGGTCTGCCGCGTCCCGTTGCCGGCGTACGACGGGAGGGCGGCGTTGGCCCACCCCTGGTTGCGGCTCACGCGGTAGAGGAAGAGGTTGAGGCGCGGCCCGAGCGTGGGGTCGTCGAGCTTGATCGAGTCGGGAGCCACCGCGGTGACCGTGACCGCACCGACGGCGGGCCCGGCGTCGACCATGCCGTTGTCGAGCAGGTTGCGCAGCACCGCGGTGGTCGCGGCCAGGGCCAGCGGGCTGCTCATCGCGTCTCCCGCCGACCGCGCAGGTAGTCGCCCAGCGACAACGGCTCCGGACCGGCCGACGCCGGGCTGGTCCGCGTCGGGGCGGGGGGCGGAGCGGGCGCCGGCGTCGCTCCCCGGACCTCCACCCGGCCGATCGTCACGTGCACCACGTCCGGCTCGCGGGTCGTGGGCGCGGCCCGTCCGCGCGGTGCCCCGGGAGCCGGGCGGGGCGCGCGGACGCTCGGTCGCGGGGGAGGCGCTGACCCGGACGACCGCGACCGCGTCGAGGCGCTCGGCGCCGGGCGGCAGGGCGTACGTCGGCGGGTGGTCCGGGCCGGTCGGGTTGTCCCGCAGGGGCTGCTGGTGCCCGGGCGGGCCGGTCGCCGGGAGGGGTCGCCGCGCTCGCGCGCTCGTGCCCGGGGCCGGGCCTGGGGCTGGGGCTGGGGCTGGGGCTCCTCGGGCCGCCCGAGGTGGTCGGCCGGCCCGGCAGCGCGGACACCCGGGGGGACGGCGCGGCCGAGGAGGGTCGGGGGCTCTCGTGCCGGGGTTCGGTCGCGGCCGGGGCGTCCACGGCCGGAGCGCCGTCCGTGGCCGGTCGGTCGCCGTCCGCCTCGTCCTGGTCGCGGCTCGGGGGTTCGAAGCGCGCCGGGAGCGCCGGCGCGGCGACCACGACCGGGTCGAGCGGCGCCCCGGCGGCTCGGCGGGCCAGCCGGGTGAGCAGCGGGGTCACGGTGCGCCCTCCAGCACCAGGGCGAGGTACGCCGCCCGGCGCCGCTCGCCGAGCGCCAGCACGTCGGGCTGGGTCCAGCCGTAGACCCGCGCCAGCACGTCGATCTCGTGCAGCAGCCGGTGGGCGGCCGCCTCGACCTCGGCCCAGACCAGCGTCACGGGGTCGAGGTCGACCTCGAAGTCGGTGGCGCAGTCGGGGCAGGAGACCAGGGCCACGACCTCGGCCAGCGGGTCGGCCTCGGCGAGCAGGTCGTCGACCAGGGGCGCCACCGCGGGGTCCAGGTCGTCCACCGCCAGGGGGACGCCGTCGGCAGTGGTCACCGTGAGGCAGCGAGCCGCGAGCGCCGACGGTCCGTGCGCCGCTCCGGCCACCGCGAGCAGGTCGTCGGGGGTGGGGGAGCGCCAGGACACGACGGTGTCGCCGTGCACCAGCACCGACTCCGGACGGCCGGGCTTGACCGCGAGCAGGTCCGCGGTGGTGAGGCCGACCTCCACGCGGGCGGCGCAGCGGGGGCAGTCGGCGAGCGCCTCGAGCCGCGGCCCGCGCAGCCGCTGGTGCAGGTCGAGCAGCCGGGCGTGGGTGTGCCCCACGGGCTGGGTGCGGAGGTCCGCGACGTCGGGGCCCGACGTACCCCCGCCGGCCGCGGCGCCCGCGGCGGCCAGCGCCAGCGCACGCTCGATCGGCGCCAAGGACGCGGCGTCCTCCCAGAGGTCCAGGAGGTCGCCGGCCTGGACCCGGTCGCGCGAGGCCGCGGGCGGGGACATCGGCTAGGGCTCGGTGAACTGCGGCTCGGTGGGCTCGGTGACGTCGTAGTCGCGCTCCCAGCCCTCGTTCTCCAGCTTGAGGGTCTGGATGGCGACGGCGTTGGCGTTGGCGTCGAGGTCGGGGAGCGCCTGGTACTCCGAGACCCAGGTGCGGAAGACCTTGTAGGCCAGCACGACCTGACCGGCCTCGTTGTAGACCTCGACGATGACGTCCTTGCGGAAGTCCTTGAGCGAGACCTCGGCCCCGAGCCCGGACCCGAAGTTCCAGACCTTGTTGGCCCACTGCTCGAACTCCTGGTCGTGGGTGACCCCACGCTCCAGCGTGATCGCCTCGAACTTGGTGCGGCCGGGCGACTTGCGCGAGGTCGAGGGGTCGCCGCCCTCGCGGTGCTCCACGACCTCGGTGCTGCGCTTGAGGCCGCCGACCTTGCTGATGCCGGCGACGTACCGGCCGTCCCACTTCACCCGGAACTTGAAGTTCTTGTAGGGGTCGAAGCGTTGCGCGTTGACGCTGAACTGGGCCATCTGACTGCTCTCCTCGGCTCGACGGGGTCAGGCCGTGCTCTGGCCGGCCATCTGCTGCAACCGGATGACCACGAACTCCGCCGGCTTGAGCGGGGCGAAGCCGACGTGGATGTTGACGATGCCCAGGTCGATGTCGGCCTGGGTGGTGGTCTCCTTGTCGCACTTGACGAAGTAGGCCTCGCGCGGCGTCGTGCCCTGGAACGCGCCCTGGCGGAACAGGTTGTTCATGAACGTGCCGAGGTTGAGCCGGATCTGGCTCCACAACGGCTCGTCGTTGGGTTCGAAGACCACCCACTGCGTGCCGCGGAACAGGCTCTCCTCGAGGAACAGCGCCGTCCGTCGGACCGGCAGGTACTTCCACTCGCTGGCCAGCAGGTCGGCCCCCCTCATCGTGCGGGCGCCCCACACGACCCGGCCCGCGCCCGGCATCGCCCGCAGGCAGTTGACCCCGCGCGGGTTGAGCTGGCCGATGTCGGCGTCGATGAGCGCGACCGAGAGCTGCGGTCACGCCGTTGAGGGCGGCGTCCAGCCCGGCCGGGGCCTTCCAGACCCCGCGGCTGGCGTCGGTGCGGGCGATCACGCCGGCCACCGCGCCGCTGGGCGCGAAGGTCTCGACCTGGTTGTCCTTCAGCGGGTTGGGCTGGCGCAGCCGCGGGAAGAACAGCGCGGCGTTGGCGCTGCTGGTGCCGAGCACCGAGTCGAAGCCGGTGTCGAAGTCGGCGGTGACGTCGCCGGCCTCGTTCCAGGCCGGCGGCGGGTCGACCAGCTGCACCGCGCGGCGGCGTACGCACAGGGCGTCGGCGGAGGTGACCACCTCTTTGTCGACGGTCCCGTCGGACTTGTAGGGCGGGATCACCAGCAGGTTGAACAGGTCGGCGTTCTCGAGGGCGAAGAGCCCCTCGCGCGCGGACTCCTTGCCGGCGCCGTTGAACTCGGTGTCGGAGAGCCGCTGCCCGTCGGAGGCGAGCCCCGCGCCCGACGGCTTGGCGTTGGTGGCCGTGGTGTTGTCGTCCCAGACGGTCTGGCCGGCGTCCACGGTGTCGCTGCTGGGCGGAGCCGGTCGTGCGCCTCCGGGTGCGGCGACGGTGACCAGGTTCGACTCGTTGGCCAGCACGGTGGTGACCAGCCGCGGGTGGTCCGGCGGCGCGACGACCAGGTTGCGGTGCTCCTCGACCACGCCGGTGCTCCGGTCGTGCACGTAGAGGTTGAACAGCGAGGTGGCCGTCTCACCCAGCGTGGCGTCGAAGGGGCGGGTCGCGTGGTCGATCCGAGCCCGCAGGGAGTTGCCCCACGCCCCGTCGTTGGCGGCCCGGAGCTGCAGGGTGCCCCCGACGGTGAACACCGACTTGCCGGCCTTGCCGCCGGGCAGCGCGTCGGCGAGGAACAGCCGCACCACGACCGCGGTCGAGCCGCCGTTGAGGTAGAAGTCGCGGACGGCGAAGCCCAGCGTGCTGTCCTTCCACAACCCGCCGAACCGCCGCTCGAAGTCGGCGAAGCTGGTGACGACCACGGGGGTGTCGGTGGGGCCCCGGGCCGCGCGGCCGACGAAGGCGGTGATCGAGGTGGCGACCCCGGTGATGGCGCGGACGCCGCTGGGGACCTCCTCGACGTACACACCGGGATGACTCAGCTGGAGGGGCATGGTGCCTCCTGGCCTGCGCTCCTGACGGAGCGTCGGGTCTCACGCGTCGGCGCGAGGCGTGGGCAGAAGCGGACGCCTGGCCCCCGACCCGAGGAGGTGCACGGCCCCCACGACATGGTCGAGCATCACTGTCGAGCAGGAGCTGGTCCCCATGTCCCAACCGGTTCTCGAAGTTACTCCGGGTTTCTTTACCCCGTCAATGGCACGCCGACGGCCTCGGCGTGTCGCGGCCGCAACCACCCAGATGACCTATTGCGGCGTCATCGAGGCCCGGTATATGTCTGGAGGAGGCCCCCTGGTTCCCACCATGTTTCACAACTCCTCGGAGGGGATCGAGATGCCCAAGGAAGACATTCGCCAACCGGGCGTGCGCAGGATGAGCATTGCGCTGGACCCGGAGATGGACTTCGACCGGATCGTCGACGTGCTCAAGCAACAGCTGACCTTCGACTTCCCGCGCGGCTGCGCGCCGTGCCTGTCGGGGCTCGACCGGCTGATCATCGACAGCGTCATCTTCGAGCAGGTGCAGGCCCAGCAGCACCAGCACCACTGACCGCGTCGATCGATGACAGGGTCTCCTGCGCTCGGGGTGGGGCTGCTCTACCAACCGGTGCTCGACGGCCTGCTCGGCTCCGAGGCCTGGCCGGCCGACTACCTCGAGGTCATCCCCGACACGCTGTGGCACGACGCCGGACCGTCGGCGTCGCCGCGGTTCGTCGTGGACGCCGACGTACGCCGGATGCTGGAGCAGGTGCGCGCCCGGATGCCGATCCTGCTCCACGGCATCGGCCTGTCGATCGGCAGCGCCGACCCGCTCGACGAGCAGTACGTCGACCAGCTGGTGGCGTGGGCGCAGTGGCTGGACTGCCCGTGGGTCAGCGAGCACCTCGCCTACTGCACGAGCACCGAGGGTGGCGCGGCGGTCAACGTCGGGCTGACCCTGCCGGTGGCGCTCGAGCAGGCCACGGTGGACCTGGTCGGGCCGCGGGTGCGCGCCCTGCGGGCGCGCCTCGACCGGCCGGTGCTGCTGGAGAACAACGTCTACTACTTCGCCACCGCGGGGGAGGAGCTCAGCGAGCCGGTGGTGCTCGACCGACTGTGCGCCGACCACGGGTCCTCGGTGCTGCTCGATCTTCACAACCTGCACGTCAACGTGCGCAACGGCGTGATGGACGCCGACGCCTACCTCTCCGAGCTCGACCTGACGAGGGTGCGAGAGATCCACATCGCCGGCGGCATGGAGCTCGACGGGTTCTACGTCGACGCGCACTCGGGGGCCCCGCCGCCTGAGGTGTGGGCGCTGCTCGACGCGGTGGCGCCCCGCTGCCCGGACCTCGGCGGGGTCACCTTCGAGCTGCTCGGCTCGTGGTTCAGCGAGGTGGGCGCCGACGGCCTGGGCGCGGTGGTCGACCGGGCGCGCGCCAGCCTGGCCGAGCCCGCTGTGGTCGTGCCGTGAGCGTGGCATGAGCCTCGCGGCGTACCAGCGGGCGCAGGTGGCGATGATCGTCGACCCGGGCGCCGCCGCCCGGCTGGCCTCCGGCGACCTCGCGCCCTGGGCCGACGACCTCACGCCCGCCGAGCGTGCCCGGCTCGTGGCGCAGGCCACCGACGCCGGGCTGGCGCTGAGCCGCAAGCTCCACCAGGGCTGGCGCCTGACCAAGCTGCTGACGCTGCTCCCCATCACGTTCCGCGTCGGTGACCCGACGTTGCTCGCCGACCTCGTCGGCCGCTACTGGCGAGAGCACCGCCCCGCGGGCCTCTACTTCGAGGCCGAGGCCGCCGCCTTCGCGGCGTACGTGGTCGACCAGGTCCCGCCGGACTCGGTCGTGCACGACGCGGCCCTGCTCGAGGGCGCGCTGCTGGCCGTTGGCGGCCGTGGCCCCGCAGCCGGACCCGCCGAGATCATGCTCCACCTGACCCACGACCCGCGGCTGCTGCTCGCCGGTGACGAGCACCCGGCCGCACCGCCGGACGACGAGCCCCTGGGAGCGACGTACCCCGTCGTGGTCTCGCCCGGTCCCACCGGCCCGACCGTCAGCCTCGGCGGATAGGTGGCACGACGACCGGTGGCCCAGGTTGCGGTGGTTCCGGGTGCGGCGGTGGCTCGGTGGGCGGTGGTTCCACCACCGAAGGTGGCATTCGAAGCGTGGCTCATCCACCGCCGGTCACGACGACCCCGGTGCGGCGGTGGCTGAGCCACCGAATCTCGCGCCGAAAGCGTGGCTGACCCACCGCCGGTCCGGCGACCCGGGTGTGGCGGTGGCTGAGCCACCGAATCTCGCGCCGAAAGCGTGGCTGGCCCACCGCCGGTCCGGCGACCCCGGTGCGGCGGTGGCTGAGCCACCGAATCTCGCGCCGGAAGCGTGGCTGGCCCACCGCCGGTCGCGGCGACCCCGCCGCCGCCGGTCGCGGCGACCCCGGTGCGGCGGTGGCTGAGCCACCGAATCTCGCCCGAAAGCGTGGCTGGCCCACCGCCGGTCGCGGCGACCCGGGTGCGGCGGTGGCTGAGCCACCGAATCTCGCCCCGAAAGCGTGGCTGGCCCACCGCCGGTCGCGGCGACCCGGGTGCGGCGGTGGCTGAGCCACCGAATCTCGCGCCGAAAGCGTGGCTGGCCCGCCGCCGGTCCGGCGACCCGGGTGCGGCGGTGGCTGAGCCACCGAATCTCGCGCCGGAAGCGTGGCTGGCCCACCGCCGGTCGCGGCGACCCCGCCGCCGGTCGCGGCGACCCCGGTGCGGCGGTGGCTGAGCCACCGAATCTCACCCCGAAAGCGTGGCTGGCCCACCGCCGGTCGCGGCGCCCCGGTGCAGCGGTGGCTGAGCCACCGAACCTCGCGCCGGAAGCGTGGCTGACCCACCGCCGGCCGCGCTCATCCACCGCCGCCTGAGCTCACCCCACCGCCAACCCGGACGCGGCCGCAGCCCCCACCCTCAGCCCTGCGGCCACTCCTTCGCCACCAGCGTCAGCACGTCGTACGTCGCGACCGGCGCGCCCTCGGCGTTGGCGACGACGGCGTCCCAGCGGACCTCACCGTAGTCAGCGCTGGTGCGGGGGGTGATCTGCTTGACGGTCAGCGTCACCGAGATGGTGTCGCCGGCCTTGACCGGGGTGAGGAAGCGCAGCCGGTCGACGCCGAAGTTGGCCAGGACCGGGCCGGGGTCGGGGTCGACGAAGAGGCCGGCGGCCAGCGAGACCACGAGGTAGCCGTGGGCGACGATGCCGCCGAAGAGCGGGTTCTGCGCGGCGGCCTCCTCGTCGGTGTGGGCGTAGAAGGTGTCGCCGGTGAACTCCGCGAAGTGGGCGATGTCGTCGAGCGTGACGGTGCGCGTCGCCGAGCGGATCGTGTCGCCGATCGCGAGGTCGGCCAGGCTCTTGCGGAACGGGTGCACGTCGGCCTCGGGCTGGGCCGCGCCGGTGGTCCACTGGCCGGTGATCGCGGTCAGCATGTCGGGCGAGCCCTGGATCGCGGTGCGCTGCAGGTGGTGGAGGACGCCGCGGATGCCGCCGAGCTCCTCGCCGCCGCCGGCCCGGCCGGGGCCACCGTGCACGAGCACCGGCAGGGGCGACCCGTGCCCGGTCGACTCGGCCGCGGAGTCGCGGTCGAGGACCAGGATCCGCCCGTGCCAGGGCGCCAGCCCCAGTGTCACGGCGCGCGCCACCGACGGGTCGTGGGTGACGAGCGAGCCGACCAGGCTGCCCGAGCCACGGGCGGCGAGCGCGACGGCCTCGTCGAGGTCGTCGTAGGTGAGGATCGTCGCCACCGGCCCGAAGGCCTCGATGTCGTGGGGCTCGGTGGCGCCGGGCGTGGCTCGCAGCAGCACCGGTGACATGAACGCTCCGCGCTCGGCGTCGGCGTCGACGACCTCGCAGTGGTCGGGGTCGCCGTGGACGAGGTCGGCCGAGGCCCGCAGCGCCTGGACGGCCTTGCGGACCTCTTCGCGCTGGTCGAGGCTGGCCAGGGCACCCATCCGGACGCCCTCGCTGGTCGGGTGGCCGACGGTGATCTTCGCCAGCCGCGCGACCAGGGCCTCGGTGACGGTGTCGGCCATGGCGGCCGGGACGATCACCCGCCGGATCGCGGTGCACTTCTGCCCGGCCTTGACCGTCATCTCGGTGACGACGCCCTTGACGAACAGGTCGAGCTCGGGGTCGTCGGCGGTGACGTCGGGCCCCAGGATCGAGCAGTTGAGCGAGTCGGCCTCGACGCCGAGCCGGACGCCGCCGTGCAGCACCGCGGGGTGCTGGCGCAGGTGGGCCCCGGTGGCGGCGGAGCCGGTGAAGGCCACGGAGTCCTGGGGGCCGAGCTCCTCGATCAGACCGGCGGGGCTGCCGCAGAGCAGCTGGAGCGAGCCGTCGGGCAGCAGGCCCGACTCGACCATGCGACGGACGACGAGCTCGGTGAGGTAGGCGGTCTGGCTGGCCGGCTTCACGATCGTGGGCAGACCGGCGAGGAAGGCGGGCGCGAGCTTCTCGAGCATCCCCCACACGGGGAAGTTGAACGCGTTGATCTGCACCGCGACGCCGGGGCGCGAGGTGTAGACGTGCTGGCCCACGAACGTGCCCTCGCGGCCCAGGCGCTCGGGCGGGCCGTCGAGCACGACCGTGTCGTTGGGCAGCTCGCGGGTGGCCTTGGAGGCGTAGGAGAAGACTGTGCCGATGCCGCCGTCGATGTCGACCATCGAGTCGCGCTGGGTCGCGCCCGTGCGGGCCGACAGCGCGTAGAGCTCGTCCTTGTGACCGGTGAGGTCCTTGGCCAGCGCCTTGAGCACGCCGGCGCGCTCGTGGAACGTCAGCGCGCGCAGCGCGGGGCCGCCGACCTCACGGGCGTACGTCGTCATCGCGGCGAGGTCGAGGCCGGTCGAGGAGATGCGGGCGACCTCCTCACCGGTGTTGGCGTCGAGGAGGGGGGAGCCCTCGTCGGAGGCGCGGAACCACGCGCCGACGGCGTAGCTCTCGAGAAGTTGGCTCACGGGTCGGTGACCTTTCCGTTGCGCGTCAGGCGGACCTGTGTCACAGTATTACTGACCGAACGGTCTGTAAATGGCTGCCGGCGATCTTCTGGAGGACCCACATGACCGCGACCCCGCAGACGAGCCCGCAGGCGCCCCCCGACGAGGCCGCGCTCCTGGCCCGCTTCGAGGAGACCATCGCGCGCCACGACCGCATCGAGCCCCGCGACTGGATGCCGGAGAAGTACCGCGCCACGCTCGTGCGCCAGGTCGCCCAGCACGCACACTCCGAGATCATCGGCATGCAGCCCGAGGGCAACTGGATCACCCGCGCGCCCAGCCTGCGCCGCAAGGCGATCCTGCTGGCCAAGGTCCAGGACGAGGCCGGCCACGGGCTCTACCTCTACTCCGCGTGCGAGACCCTCGGCGTCTCGCGTCGCGACCTCACCGAGCAGCTCATCTCCGGCAAGCAGAAGTACTCCTCGATCTTCAACTACCCCACGCTGTCGTACGCCGACGTCGGCACGATCGGCTGGTTGGTCGACGGTGCGGCGATCGCCAACCAGGTGCCGCTGTGCCGCACGTCGTACGGGCCCTACGGCCGCTCGATGATCCGGATCTGCAAGGAGGAGTCCTTCCACCAGCGCCAGGGCTACGAGCTGCTGTCGACGATGATGCGCGGCACCGACGAGCAGCGCGCGATGGTGCAGGAGTCGGTCGACCGCTTCTGGTGGCCGGCGCTGATGATGTTCGGTCCGCCCGACGCAGACTCGCCCAACACCGAGCAGTCGATGGCCTGGGGGATCAAGCGCGACACCAACGACGAGCTGCGCCAGAAGTTCGTCGACATGTCGGTGCCGCAGGCCAAGGCCCTCGGCGTGACGCTGCCCGACCCCGACCTGGCCTACAACGAGGAGCGCGGCCACCACGACTTCGGCCAGCCCGACTGGGACGAGTTCATGCGCGTGGTCAAGGGTGGTGGGCCGTGCAACAGCCAGCGGATCGCCCACCGCAAGCGGGCTCATGACGAGGGCGCGTGGGTGCGTGAGGCCGCGGTGGCGTTCGCGGCGAAGGAGGTAGGCGCATGAGCGGGGTCCAGGACGAGTGGCCGCTCTACGAGATCTTCGTGCGCGGCAAGCGCGGGCTCAACCACGTGCACGTCGGGTCGCTGCACGCCGCCGACGACGAGATGGCGCTGCGGCACGCCCGCGACGTCTACACCCGCCGCAACGAGGGCGTCAGCATCTGGGCGGTGCGGGCCGACGCGATCGTGGCCTCGAGCCCCGACGAGAAGGACCCGCTCTTCGCGCCCGCCGGCGACAAGGTCTACCGGCACCCCACGTTCTACGCCATCCCCGACGACGTCCCCCACATGTGAGGCAGGCGCGATGACCGACTCCCACGACCCCACGGCGGCGACGGCTGAGGCCACCGCCGCCGGCGCTGCGGTCCCGCTCGGCACCAGCCACAGCCACGACCACGACGCCGACCACGAGTCCGTCTACGACGGGCTGCTCGGCGGCGACCCGTCGCAGTGGGCCTTCGGCACCGACTTCGAGGACCCGCTCGCGGGCGTCGACACGACGGTCCCGGCCGGTGTCGACCCGACCGCCCTGGCGACGTACTGCCTGATGCTCGGTGACGACGCGCTGATCTACTCCCACCGGCTGTCGGAGTGGGCCAGCAACGCCCCCGACCTGGAGGAGGACATCGCGCTGTCGAACATCGCGCTCGACCTCCTCGGTCAGGCCCGGCTGCTGCTGGCCCGCGCCGCGGCCGCCGACTCGTCCCTCGTCCCGGGCCTGCCCGAGGGCTCGCCGGTGCCGGCCGAGGACGCGCTGGCGTTCTTCCGCGACGAGGCGGGCTTCCGCAACGTGCGCTTCGTCGAGCCCGACAACGGCGACTTCGCGGTCACGATCACCCGGCTGCTGGTGTTCTCCACCTACCGGCTGGCGCTGCTGCAGCGGCTGGTCACCAGCAAGGACGCGGTGATCGCGGCGATCGCCACCAAGGGCGTCAAGGAGCTGACCTACCACCGCGACTACGCCGGACGCTGGTTCCTGACCCTGGCCCAGGGCACCGAGGAGTCGCGTCGCCGGCTCGAGGTCGCGCTGCGTCTGGTGTGGCCGCTGCACGACGAGCTCTTCCGCACCCACCCGGTCGAGACGACCGTGGCCGAGCAGGGCGTCGGCGTCGACCCGGCAACGGTGGCCGACGAGGTCGCCGTGGTCCTCGAGCAGGTGCTGTCGGTCTCCGGCGTCGAGCGCCCGCAGGTGCCGCAGGTCGGGCCGGTGGCCGGCGGCACGGGCCGCGACGGGCGCCACACCGAGGGCATGGGGCGGCTGCTGGCCGAGATGCAGGTCGTGGCCCGCGCCCACCCGAGGGGGCTCTGGTGAGCACCGCCGTGAGCACTGCCGTGAGCACTGCCGTGAGCCCCGCTGTGAGCACCGCGACGACCACCCGCCGGGCCGAGGCCTGGGCGATCGCCGCGCGGGTCACCGACCCCGAGATGCCGATGCTCACCCTCGAGGACCTCGGGGTGCTCCGCGACGTCGAGACCGACGACGACGGGGGAGTGGTCGTCACGATCACCCCGACCTACTCCGGCTGCCCGGCGATGGCCACGATGCGCGACGACCTGGTGCACGCTCTGCACGACCAGGGCTACGCCGGCGTGCGGGTGAAGGTCAGCCTGCACCCCGCCTGGTCGAGCGACTGGATCACCGAGCGCGGCCGGCGGGCCCTGGTGGCGCACGGCATCTCCGCCCCGGGCGCCGCGCCCAGCCACGACGGACCGATCGCGCTCAGCCTGTCGCCGACGCGCCGGGCGGTGACCTGCCCGCGGTGCGGCGCGGCCGACGTACGGCTGACCTCGGAGTTCGGCGCCACCGCCTGCAAGGCGATGTACGTCTGCGAGGGCTGTCTCGAGCCCTTCGACCACGTCAAGGAGATCTGAGCGATGACGATCGTCGACACAGGCACCGCCGCCGCGCGGCCGCGCGCCGGGCGGGCCGACTTCCACCCGCTCACCGTCGCTGCCGTCGAACGGCTGACCGACGACTCGGCGGCCGTGACCTTCGACGTGCCCGACGAGCTGCGCGAGACCTTCGCCTTCGAGGCCGGCCAGTCGCTCACGGTGCGCCGCACCATCGACGGCCAGGAGCACCGGCGCTCCTACTCGATCTGCGCCCCCGCGGGGGCATCGCCACGGGTGGGGGTGCGCGAGATCCCCGACGGGCTGTTCTCCTCGTGGCTCGTGCGCGGGGTGTCGGTCGGCGACGTCGTCGAGGTGCAGCCGCCCACCGGCAGCTTCCGTGCCGACCCGAGCCAGGGCGGACGCCACCTGTGCATCGCCGCGGGCTCGGGCATCACCCCGATGCTCTCGATCGCCTCGACGGTGCTGACCCACCCCGACGCGCAGGTCGCGCTGCTCTACGGCAACCGCACCACCGGGTCGGTGATGTTCGCCGAGGAGCTGGCCGACCTGAAGAACCGCTACGGCCCGCGGCTCGACCTCGTCCACGTGCTCTCCCGCGAGCCCCGCGACGTCGAGCTGTTCTCCGGACGGCTCGACGCCGACCGGCTGCGCCGGCTGCTCACCGCGCTGGTGCCGGTGCACGGGCTCGACCACGTGTGGTTGTGCGGCCCGTTCGGGCTGATCGCCGATGCCCGCGCGGTGCTCGACGAGCTGGGCGTCACGCCCGACAAGGTGCACTTCGAGCTGTTCTACGTCGACGAGCCGCCGCCCGAGCTGCACCGCCCCGACGCGGTGGTGGAGGGCGAGGTCAGCGAGGTGACGATCGTGCTCGACGGCCGGACGACGACGGCCCCGATGCCCAAGGGCATGACGGTGCTCGACGGCGCGGCCGCCACCCGCCACGACCTGCCGTTCGCCTGCAAGGGCGGGGTGTGCGGCACCTGCCGGGCCTTCGTCGGTGAGGGCGAGGTCGACATGCGCCGCAACTACGCCCTCGACGACGACGAGGTCGAGCGCGGCTACGTGCTGACCTGCCAGACCTTCCCGGTCGGCGACGCGGTCACCGTCGACTTCGACGCCTGATGGACGACCAGGAGGTCGCCCGGCTCAGCACCGACGAGATGTGGGGCTCCGACGCCGCCAGCCGGATGCTCGGCATGGAGGTCGTCTCGGTCGCGCCGGGGGAGTGCGTCGTCTCGATGACGGTGCGCGACGACATGGTCAACGGCTGGCAGCTCTGCCACGGCGGCCTGATCGCCGCCCTGGCCGACAGCGCCTTCGCCGTCGCCTGCAACTCGCGCGGCCAGGTGACGGTGGCCTCCGGCTTCGACGTCACGTTCCTGGAGTCCGGCCGCCTGGGCGACGTGCTCGTCGCCACCGCCCGAGAGACCGCGCTCCGCGGCCGCTCCGGCCTGTACGACGTCACGGTGCGGCGGGCCGCCGACGACACGGTGATCGCGGAGTTCCGCGGGCGCAGCCGCGGCCTCGGCCGCCCCAACCCCGCCCTCTGACCGCAGCCCGGGCGATGGCCGACCCCACTCCGGTGGTCGACCGCACCTCGGCGAAGCCGTCCTGACCCACTCGGCAGGACGCCACCCCCACGGCCGGCGATCCGGTGCGATCCTCCCCAGAGCCTGTCAGCAGCGGGCGGTCGGCCCCATGCGTGGAGCACCGGGCTTCCGGCACCGACAGAACAGGATCTACGGAGGAGAGCGCATGCAGCTCGAGGGCAAGGTCGCGATCGTCACGGGCGGGGCGTCCGGCATCGGTGCCGCCATCTCCACGGTGCTGACCCAGCGGGGCGCGAAGGTCGTCGCGGTCGACCTCGACGAGGCGAGCGGCGAGGCCCTGGCCGCGGAGATCGGCGACAGCCTGTGCTTCGTGGCGGGTGACGTCAGCTCGGCCGAGGTGGCAGCGCGAGCCGTGGCCACGGCCGTGGAACGCTTCGGCCACCTGGACACCCTGGTCAACAACGCCCACGCCTCGCGGCAGGCACGCTTCGTCGACCTCACGGACGAGCAGTGGGAGCTGTCGTTCTCCACCGGTCTGACCGCGACGCGGCAGTTCATGCTCGCCGCCTACCCGGAGCTGTGCAAGCAGGGCGGCTCGGTGGTCAACTTCGGCTCCGGCGCGGCCCTCGACGGCCAGGTCACCCAGGCGTCGTACGCGGCGGCGAAGGAGGCGATCCGCGGCCTGTCGCGCGTGGTCGCCAACGAGTGGGCCTCCGAGCGCATCCGGGTCAACGTGGTGAGTCCGATCGCCCTCACCAGCGGCGTCGCGGCGTGGCGGGACGCCAACCCGAAGCTGTCCCAGGCGGTCGTCAGGAGCATCCCGCTCGGCCACTTCGGGGACCCGCTCACCGACGTCGCCCCGGTCGTCGCGTTCCTCGTCAGCGACGACTCCCAGTACATGACCGGCCAGACGCTGATGGCCGACGGCGGGTCGGCCAAGCTCCGCTGACGCGAGGCACGGGCTAGGCGTCGGGCCTGAGCACCTCCGGGCTCCGGACCCGACCACCGCCGGTGGTGATCGGTGCTCGCGGGGGACGGTTGGCGAGGTCGATGCGGAACCCGCGCCGAGCCGCCAGCACCAGCGTGCCGCCGACCACGAAGCTGGCGGCAGCCAGGAGCCAGGTGGGCCGGAACCCCGCCTCGCCGGCCAGCGCTCCGAACCCCATCGGCCCGATCGCCCCGCCGACGAACGCGCCCGCCTGCACGACACCCGAGGCCCGCGCGGGTGTGTCGCGGCCCAGGCGAGCCACGGCGAAGAGCAGCAACCCGGGCCAGGCCCAGCCGATCGAGAACGCGAGGAAGCCGAAGCCGAGCACGGTGGCCTCGGTGCCGACCGCGAGGCCGACCAGGCACAACGCGCCGGCGTACATCTGGGCGGCGACGACCGGGAGGTTGGCGCCGTGCCGGCCGTCGGCCCGCCAGCCGGAGTAGACCCGCAGCGTGATGGAGCCCGCCGAGCCGGCGGCCATCAGCAGCCCGGTCGTGGTGGCGGTCAGCCCGATCTCGTAGCCCCAGGAAGCGATGAACGAACCGAGGAAGTTGGCCGCCGCGCTGGCGAACGTGATGCCGATGCCGCACAGGAGCAACGGCCACCTCGGGGGGTGGTCGGGTGTGTCGGCGACCGCAGCGACCAGACCGGCGACCGGCTCCCGCCGCACCAGCGCGGTCAGCCCGACCGACGCCCCGACGGCGGCCGTGGCCACGAAGGTGCTGCGCCAGCCGAGCATCCCGCCCAGGGTGGGGACGGCGAGCCCGCCCAGCATGATCGCCAACGGGACGGCCGACTGCTTGACGCCGAAGCCCAGGCCTCGTCGCCCCGGGGGCAGAGCCCGGGCCATGGACAGGTTGGCGACCGTCTGACAGCCGGCGTTGCCGAGGCCCAGCACCGCCATGGTGGCCAGCAGCGACACCGGCCCGCGGACGACGGTGGCCATGAGGATGCCGCCGGTGGCGACGAGGAGGCCGGCGACGACCTGCCCGAGCCGGGGTCCGGCCTGGTCCACGAGCCGTCCGGCGAGGACGGAGCCGACGGCCGCCGAGGCGAAGAACCCGCTGATGGCGACCCCGAACAGGCCCAGTCCGATCACGAGGTCCTCACGCACCCAGACCGCCTGCGCGCCGAGGAGGAACGGCGGGAGGGCCCCCAGGGTGGTCAGGCCCGAGGCGACTCCCATCAGACGGAGGCTCCGACGACCCTCCTCGCGCAGGCCCGCGATCCTCACGCGGTCAGGCTAGATCACGAGATCGAGCGCGAACGGCCCGATGGCCACCGTGAACAAGGTGATGAGCAGGACGCCCACCACGTTGAGCACCGCACCCCCGCGGGCCATCTCGCTGATCCGGACCGCACCGCTGCCGAAGACGATCGCGTTGGGCGGCGTACCGACGGGCAGCATGAAGGCACAGGTCGCGGCCAGCGCCGCCGGGATCAGCAGCGTGGTCGGGTCGACGCCGATGCCGACGGCGACCCCGCCGAGCACGGGGATGAAGGTGGCCGCGGTGGCGGTGTTGCTGGTCACCTCGGTCAGCATCAGGACCAGCGCCACGACCGAGGCCAGCAGCAACACGATCGGGAGAGCCCCGAGACCGCTGACCTGGGTGCCGAACCACTCGTCGAGACCGGTGGCCCCGACCGCGGCGGCCAGGCTGAGACCGCCGCCGAACAGCAGGAGCACGCCCCACGGAAGGCCGTCCTCGGCGTCCTGCCACTCCAGCGTCATCCGGGCCCGGTCGCCGGGGATCAGGAACATCACCAGGCCGGCCGTGATCGCGATGACCGTGTCGTCGAAGCCGCCCAGCCACGGCTGCTGCTCGCCCAGGCTCCCGATGTTGGACAGCACGCCGGGGACGATCCAGAAGAACGCCGCGGTGGCGAAGACAGCGAGCACGACCTTCTCGCCCCGGCTCGTCGGACCGAGCTCGGCGATCTGGCCCTCGATCAGCTCAGCGCCGCCGGGGATCGAGTCGAGCTTGAACCGGAACATCACCCGGGTGATGAGCAGCCAGGCGACCGCGAGGAAGACGACGACGATCGGGACGCCCAGCATCATCCACTGGGCGAAGCCGATGTCCTTGCCGAGCTCGGTGCTGATGTAGCCGGCGACGATCGCGTTGGGCGGGCTGCCCAGGAGCGTCCCGAGCCCGCCGATCGAGGCCGACCACGCCACCGACAGCACCAGGGCCACACCGAACAGCCGGACCTCGGAGTCGTCGACGATGTCGCTGATCTTCTCCGACGCGGCGAGCCTCCTGCCGGCCTCGGCGCCGCCGGTGCTGATGTTGCTGTTCTCGATCACGAGCGTCAGCACCGACAACGCGATGGGCAGCATCATCAGGGTCGTCGCCGTGTTGGAGACCCACATCGACAAGAACGCGGTCGCGATCATCATCCCGAGGATGATCCGACGCGGATGGGTGCCGACGCGGCGCAGCGTCAGCAGCGCGATCCGGCGGTGGAGGTTCCACTTCTGCATCGCGATCGCGATCAGGAAGCCACCGAGGAACAGGAACACGATCGGGTCCGCGTACGGCATCGTGGCGTCGTCGATCGTGAGCGCAGTCAGCGCCGGGAACAGCGCGATCGGGAGCAGGGAGGTGGCCGAGAGCGGGATCGCCTCCGACATCCACCAGACCGCCATCAGGGTCCCGATCGCGGCCACCACCCGACCGTCCTGGGACAGGTCGGCACCGCCGAGCAGCAGGTAGACCACCACGGCGAGTCCGACCCCGAGGGCGCGGAACCCCCAGGTGGCCTTGGGGGAGCGGGACGGCTCCCGGTCGGTCGCTTCGTACTCGTACTCCGCCTGCTCGCGGACGATGCCGGTCATGGGTGATCCTTCCCGAGTGAGATCGGCGCCACGTTACAACGTCTCGACCCGGCGGTGGAACCGTCGGACGTCGGGGCGAGCTCAGTCGGTCTGCTGGCCCGGGTCCGCCAGCAGACCGTCGAAGGCCAGCCCGGTCACCGATCGCGCCAGCACGTCCGGGTCGACCGGCCCGCCGGGTCGGTACCACTCGACCAGCGAGTTGACCATCCCGAACAGCAGTCGGCTGATGACGTCGGGCGCGATGTCGTCGCGCATGCTGCCCTCCGCGACGGCGGCCCGCACCAGGTCGGCCAAGCGCTCGTCGATGATCCGCCGACGCTTCAGGGCCGCCAGCTCGACCTCGCTGTTGCCCCGCACGCGCAGCAGCAGCGTCACCGCCGGCAGGTGCTCGGCCAGCACCCGCACCGACGACTCCACCGCCTGCCGCAGCTGCTGCTCCGCCGTGCCCGAGGAAGCCTGCGCGTCGTCGATCGCGGCTGCCAGGCCGTCGAGGGCCTCGTCCAGCGCAGCCGACAGCAGCGCCTCCTTGCTCTGCACGTGGTGGTAGATCGCAGACTTCGTCAGCCCGAGCTCGCGGGCCAGGTCGAGGATGCTGGTCGCGTCGTACCCCTGCGCGTTGAACAGGTCGATCGAGCGCCGCAGCACCGTCGCCTGGTCGTAGCCGGGACGGCCCCGCCTGACACCTGCCTGCGGTGCGTCGTCAGCCATGGGCTGATCGTCCCACGGCGCCGGCGCTTTGCTGATCAGGTCAACGCGGTCCGCACGCCTGCGCAGAACGTCGCCGCTGCCGCTCCACGCGTCTAGTCCGCGGCAGTGAGAATCGCTGTTTCCTTCGTGGGAGGAGCCGGACCGTTTCTAGACTGGCGCGCGCCACGGCCGGATCGGGCCCGCTGCCGGCGCCCTGGTTGCTCCCTCCCACCCCCCCTGGAGAAACGCCGTGACCCTGCGAGCCCGTACGACCCCTGTCCACGTGGCGGCCTCCGCCGCACTCCTGCTGGCGCTCGCCGGCGGCCTCTCGGCGTGCGGCGGTGACTCCGACGATGCCAAGAGCACCGACAGCTCGTCCGACGCCACCACTGACGCCCCCGAGGACGAGGCGCCCACCGACGAGGAGTTCGTCGCCGAGGCGAACGGCGTCTGTGCCGACGTCTACACAGACATCAACGCCGTCGGAGCCACGCTCGACCCGGCGGATCCGGCCGCGGCAGACATGGTCGAGAGCGACTTCCTGCCGGTCGTGCAGGACCTGCAGGACCAGCTCAACGAGGTGACGCCGTCCGAGGACCTGGCCGACGGGTTCGCCGAGGCGATGGACCTGCAGCAGGAGCAGCTCGACGCGGTGAACGCCGACCCGGCCTCGCTCTTCGAGCTGGACAGCTCGCCGACCGACGCCGCGTTCGACGAGATCGGCCTGACCGCGTGCGGCAGCGCCAGCGCGGGCTGACGCCGCTCCGGCCCACGCCCTGAGCCAGACGGTTCGCCAACGACGCGCTCGCCGGGACTTACGGACTTGTCCGTGAGTCCCGGAGAGCAGGCGTCCGGACTCCTGCGGTCCGGCCTGCGCAGACCGACTCCGTCTCGCCCTCGCTCACGCCCCCCGGACCTCGTCCAGGCGCACGGCCCGGCCGGCCCTCCAGGAGACCGTCGCGGCCTCGGCGACCCAGCTGGACTCCACGGCGTCGGCGACGGAGCACGGCGACTCCAGCTCGCCGGCGACCACCTGGGTGAAGGCGGCCAGCTCGCGGCGGAAGGCCGTGGCCAGGCGGTCCATGAAGAACGTCGCCGGGACGCCCGCGGGGAAGTCCGTGCCGGGGTCGGCGGAGCGCAGCGGCAGGGTGTCGTCGAGACCGGCGGCGACGGCGTCCTGCGACCCGTGCACCTCGAGGCGTACGTCGTAGCCGCGCCCGTTGTGACGGCTGTTGGAGACCACGGCGAGGGTGCCGTCGTCCAGCGTGAGCACGGTCGCGACCGTGTCGGCGTCCCCGGCATCGGCGATGAACGCCGCCCCGCGGTTGCCGCCCACGGCGTACACCTCGACGACCTCGCGGCCGGTCACCCAGCGCACGGCGTCGAAGTCGTGCACCGCGCAGTCGTGGAAGATCCCGCCCGAGGCGCGCAGGTAGGCCGCAGGAGGGGGCTCCGGGTCGAGCGTCGTGGACCGGACGGTGTGCAGCCACCCGAGCCGACCCGACAGGACGTCGTCGCGCACCGCGGTGAAGGCCGGGTCGAAACGGCGCGGGAAGCCGATGTGCACGGCCACGCCCGAGGCCGCGAGCCGCGCCTTCACCTGCTCGCCGACGCGGGCGTCCTGGGCCACGGGCTTCTCGCAGAAGGTCGGGAGCCCGGCCTCGACCGCGGCCACGAGGAGCTCGGGATGGGAGGCCGTCGAGGAGGCGATGACGACCCCGTCGACACCGGAGGCGAAGAGCTCCTGCGGTGTGGCGACGGGGGTGGCGCCGTGGGCGCGCGCCGTCGCCTCGAGCGCGGCGGCGACAGGGTCGGTCACGACGAGCTCGTCGACGACGTCGAGCGCGCTGAGGGTCTCGGCGTGGAACGCGCCGATCCGGCCCAGGCCGATGATTCCGATACGCACGGTGGCTCCTTGGTGGGTGTTGCGGGGTGAGCGGGACATGGGGGTGGTGCCAGCCTCTCAGTCGTAGGCGCCGACCACCTGCTGGTCCCAGTCGACGACCGAACCGGTGACCACGCCGCTGCGGTCGGAGAGAAGCAGGACGACGAGGGCCGCGGTGTCGTCGACGTGGCCCAACCGACCAGCGGGCAGGTCGGCGGCGGCCCTGGCGGCCCAGTCCTCGCCGGCGCCGTGGGACGTCTGCTGCACGGCGGCCTCGCCCTCGGTCTCGGTCCAGCCGAGGTTGACGCCGTTGATCCTGATCCGGTCCCACCGGTGGGCGTGGGCGGCGTTGCGGGTGAGCCCGACGAGCCCCGCCTTCGCTGCGACGTACGGGGCGAGGTAGGGCTGGCCGCCGTGTGCGGAGATGCTGATCAGGTTCACGATCGAGCCGGGCGCACCGCGCCGGCGCATGTCGGCGACCGCGGCCTGCATCAGGAAGAACGGCGCCCGCAGGTTGATCGCGACGTGCTGGTCGAAGAGCTCCGACGAGGTGTCGAGCAGGGTCCCGCGGCTGGTCAGCCCGGCGGCGTTGACCAGGCCGTCGATCCGGCCGAACGCCTCGATGGTCCGGGCGACCGACGCCCGCGCCTGCTCGACGTCGGTGACGTCGGCCGCGACGAAGCGCGCGTCGCCGGGTCCGAGGTCACGCAGGGTGGCCGCGGTCGCCTCGCCCACGTCGGTACGACGGCCGGTGACGACCACGCTCGCACCGGCCCGAGCAGCGGCGCGGGCCACGCCGGCGCCGACTCCCTGAGTACCCCCGCTGACCAGGACCACCCGGCCGGCCAGCGCGTCGTCGCTCATCGGATGTCGTCGGTGGAGCGCCGGTCGAGGTAGGCGTCGAGGGCGTCGTCGACCCGGGGCGCCTCCCAGTCCTCCGCCAGGGCCTGAGTCACGATCTCGGCCTGCGAGAGCGGCGTCAGCCCCCCGATGGGCTGGTCGCGGTCGAGGTTGGTGGGGAAGGGGTAACCCTCGGCCCCAGCGGCGACGGCGTGCGCGAGGCCCGCCGGGTCCGCACCGGCCGCCCGACGGGCGCGCAGCGCGGGGTAGAGGGCACCGGCCACCTTGGCGCGGTCGACCTGCTCCATCGCCCGACCGAAGGCCGAGGAGACCTGCAGCAGGTTGGCCATCCGCTGGATGTCGACGGAGACGTTGGTGCCGGCGCCGTGGAACAACGCGGGGTTGAAGAAGGCGGCGTCGCCTGTCCGTAGCGGCAGCTGGACGTGGTGCCCGGCGAAGAACTCGCGGAACTCCGGGCGCCGCCAGGCGAGGTAGCCGGCGGCGTACTGATGGGAGTAGGGCAGGTACATCGTGGGGCCGCTCTCGACGGGCATGTCCGAGTGCGCCACGGCGCCCTGCAGGGTCAGCACCGGCGACAGGAGGTGGACGTGGGTGGGGTACTGCTCGGCGAGCTCGTCGGAGAGGAAGCCCAGGTGGTAGTCGCGGTGCGGGTCCTGGGCCTGACCACCGGGGCGCACGACGTTGACCTGCGAGGTCACCTGGTAGCCCGGGCCGAGCCAGGCCGAGGAGACCAGCGCGAGGATGTCGTTGGCGTAGTAGTCGACGAAGGCCTCGGGGTCACGCACCGCCAGCTTCTCCAGCGCGTTCCAGACCCGGCTGTTGGCACCCGGAGCCGCGAAGTGGTCACCGGCGGGCCCGCCGGCGGCCCGCTCGTCGGCGATCATCGCGTCGAAGACCGCGGTGACCTTGTGGACGACCTCGAGGTCGTCGAAGGCACCCTCGAGCACGACGACCCCGGGGCCGTCGGTGAGGCCGCGGACCAGCTCGGCCTCGACCTTCTCGCGGCCCTCGGCCGTGGCGGTCGCGGCGCGGAGGGCGCTCGAGTCGTAGACGAGGATCTCGCGCTCGACCCGGTCCGCGTGCGGGTAGTCGGCCAGGTCGGTCCGCTGGCTCACGACGTCGACGAAGTCGGCGAGGCGGCAGTCGGCCGCGCGCAGCCGCACCGGCAGGTCGTGGGTCGTGGTGGTGGCGGTCATGGTCGCTCCAGACGATGGGTGGTGGGTGGCGGGGTCCGCCGACGAGTGCCACGCTAGGGCCGCTCGAGGGGATGGTGGTGCGCGGAAAGCCATCAAAAACCCCTCAGGACACCCGGCTCGGGGTCGAGCCCGGGGGATCGGAGGAGGAGCACGGTGGGACACCCGTTCCTGGTCCGCGAGATCGCCCAGCAGGCGGGCCTGAGCCAGGCCACCGTCGACCGCGTCCTGCACGCCCGGCCAGGTGTCCGGGCCAGCACCGTCGCTGAGGTGCACCAGGCGATCGCTGACCTGGAGAAGCAGCGCTCCCAGCTGCGGCTCACCGGGCGGACGTTCCTCGTCGACCTGGTGATGCAGGCTCCGCAACGCTTCAGCTCCGCAGTACGCCGTTCGCTCGAGCACGAGCTGCCCGAGCTCCGTCCGGCCCAGATCCGCGCCCGCTTCCACCTCGAGGAGGAGAGCAACCCCGCCCGGATCGCCCGCACCCTGGCCACGATCGCGCGCCGGGGCTCCCACGGTGTCCTCCTCAAAGCGCCCGACGACCCCGCCGTCATCGACGCCGTTGCCGTCCTGGTGGCCCGGGGCATCCCGGTGGTCACCCTGTTCACCGACCTGCCGCTGAGCCGGCGCGTCGCCTACGTCGGCATCGACAACCGCGCCGCCGGCGCGACCGCGGCCTTCCTGGTCACCCGGTGCAGCCCGACCGACGGCACCGTGCTCGTGACCGTGAGCAGCTCGTCGTTCCACGGGGAGGACGAGCGCGAGGCGGGCTTCCGGGCGGCATTGCGCCAGATGGCCCCCGAGCGGCGGGTGGTCGACGTGACCGACACCGACGGCCTCGACGCCGCGATGCTGCAGAAGGTGTCGGCCGCCCTCGCGGCGGACCCTGCGATCAACGCGGTCTACTCGGCGGGCGGAGGCAACGCGGCCACGGCCGCGGCCTTCGAGCAGGCCGGGCGGCCGCTGTCGGTGTTCATCGCCCACGACCTCGACGTCGACAACCTCGCCCTGCTGCGGCGCCACCGGATCACCGCCGTGCTGCACCACGACCTGCGGGCGGACCTGCGCCGCGCCTGCCGCCTGGTCATGCAAGCGCACGGCGCGTTGCCAGGCGTACCGCAGTCCCTTCCCTCGCAGGTGCAGGTGATCACCCCGTACAACGAGCCGAGCTCGCTGGTCGACGCCCACCTGAAGGGCTGAGGTGGGCATCCGGGAAGTGCGACCCCCAGCGGTGCCTCAGCCACCTTTTCCCTCGAGCAACCGGTGTCTGCTCCACCGCCGAAACCAAACAACGGTCGGCGCCGGTGGGAGATCCACCGAACGTGGCGGGGAAAGCGTGGCTGACCCACCGCACAGCTGGGAGTCGCGCGATGCTGGCACATGGCACATGAAAAGAGCCCCCTCGCTGCGTCTCCGCAGCTCAGGGGCCATCGTGCTCTGGTGGGCGATACTGGGTTTGAATCTTATTCCGGCGTATGCGGCAACACTGGACACGTGTGGACAAAACGTGCCTGACCTGCGGAAATGACGTGTTTTGGCGCTTAGACTCGTGGACAGAAGCACGCACATTCTGACATCCTTATTGCACGTTGTTGCACGAGCTATGGGGTGGACATGTCGCGTAGGCGTGGGTTCGGTGCGATCAGGAAGCTTCCTAGCAAGCGCTACCAAGCGTCCTATCTCGGTCCCGACACGATTCGGCACATGGCCCCGGTCACGTTCGAGACGACCGAGGATGCCGAGGCGTGGCTCGCTGATCGGCGCCGGGAGATCAAAAACGAGGACTGGACACCGCCCACGACGAAGAAGCCGCTCACGTTCGGGGAGCACGCCGAGCGCTGGCTCACTCACCGCCAGTTAAAGCCGCGTACGCGCTACCACTATCGCAAGATCCTCGACGCCCGGATCTTGCCGACGTTCGACGGCGTTGCCTTGAAGCACGTGACGGCCGACCTGATCGACGACTGGCACTACCGGATGGGCAACTCGACCCCGACCGCCAACGCGCACGCCTACGGCCTGATGAGGACGATCCTCAGCGACGCCGTGCAACGCCGACTGATCGACTTCAACCCCTGCCACATCCGGGGCGCGGGCAACACGAAGCGCGTCAAGAAGATCGGCCCCGCCACCCTGCCCGAGCTCGAGGCTCTGACTGTGGCGATGCCCGAGCGCTACCGGCTCATGATCCTTCTGGCCGCATGGTGCGGACTCCGCTTCGGTGAGATCACCGAGCTACGTCGCCACGACTTCGACCTGAGCAACGGCGTCGTCAAGATCCGCCGAGCCGTTGTCCGCGTCGACGGTGAGTTCATCATCGGCACGCCGAAGTCGGACGCCGGTACGCGCGACGTCACGATCCCGCCGCACCTCCTCCCCGTTGTGAAGGCACACCTAGGCAACAACATCACCGGAGGCCGTGACGGACTGCTCTTCCCATCCGCAGGCGACCCGAGCAAGCACCTGGCCCCTGCCACGCTCTACAGGGTCTTCTACAAGGCACGCGAGGAAGCCGGCAGGCCCGATCTCCGGTTCCACGACCTTCGCCACACCGGGGCCGTGCTGGCCGCGAGTACAGGTGCCACACTGGCCGAACTGATGGCCCGCCTCGGACACTCCACAGCCGGCGCGGCGTTGCGGTATCAACACGCCGCGAAGGACCGCGACAAGGTCATCGCCGAAGCCTTGTCGAACCTGGCAACCAGGGACCTCTAAACCGGAGCCGAGATCGGGTCTGGACGCAGAGGCAGGCATCCGCTTCTCGTCGCGCACCAGGGCCGCGTCTCGGCACCTGAATGGGATTTGCGCTCCGATTGTGGATCGTCACGCGGAGCGTGCCGGTACGGGATGGTCACGCGGAGCGTGCCGGTACGGGATGGTCACGCGGAGCGTGCCGGTACGGGATCCTGTTATGGGACGCTCCGTCGTGGCTGCCGTACGCGTGAACCTCCGGGCCGGGCAACCCGCGTCTAGCCGCGAGTCGGGTTAGTGCCGAGTGTCGCGCGCCGACGGCTGGAGTCCGGGTTATCCCTGACGCAGCACTCGGTAGATGGTCTCGGACTTTGGCGCCGGGCGAGGTTCGTCGTGCCAGCCGATCTCGCCCGCCTTCTTCGCGATCGCGGCCTTCACCTCGGCGACGTCGACATCGTCATCAAAGAAGGCAATCGACAACCCATTCCCGTTCGCGGGGTCGACGAGGTGGTAAGCGTCCAGCACGCCCGGAACGCTCTTAGCCGCATCGATGACCCACTGGCGGTCGTCGTCGGGCATCGGCTCCCAAACAGCAATGCGCGCGATCATGGCCTCGCCTCCTCTACGTGTCGAGCCCAATGTAGTAGCGAGGGAAGTTCCTGACCTGCCGCCCGGTCACTCCACCGCGACCTCGCACCTGGGCTCGTCCCGGTCCTGACATCCTTCCAGACGCTCTGGACCCGGGTTCTAACCTGAGGAGATGTTCGACCTGGCCGGAATCGACGTGGAGGAGATCGCAACCGCGCTCGCGGATCAGACCGACTACGAGCACCGTTGGTTGCTCGACCCGCGAACGGGCCAGGTGGCGTTCTGGACCAGCGACACAGGCATCGACGGTGAGAACCCCGTCGAGATCGAGAAACTGGACCTCGTTCCCATCGACCCGATCCCGTCGTACGTCTGGTACCAGGACATGGCCGACTTCGCTGAGGGCATCAGCGACGATGCGGCCGGCCGGCGCCTGGCCAGGGCGCTGCAGGGACGGGGAGCGTTCGGACGGTTCAAGCACCAGCTCTATGAGCACCATCCCGAGCTCATTTCTGCCTGGCACGCACTGCGTGACATTCGAGCCCAGCGCCGTGCCGTCGAATGGCTCCTAGACCAGGGCCTCATCGACGACGACGCCGCTGAGAACTTCGCGGCCGACCACCCAGACCCCGCTCTGCCCTGATGCCGGCAGTCGTGACGACAGACGTCCCCAGAGCGCCTCATTGCCCCCTGCCGGACGCCCGGCGTTTCCCGGACATGCCGCGATCCGGGCGACCAAGGCAGCCGTACCCGCGTCGGTTGTCTGGCGTGCCCCGCAGCGGGATCGGCATTCGGACGGCTGTGGGCGTTGCGGTAACGGGGAGCGGGGGAGCCTGCTGTTGGGGTCGGGCGTTGCCCGACGTCCGAGTCGATTGCGTCCCGCGGTCTGGCCGGACCCATCTCTCTGGAGGTGCGCCATGAGCGCGCTGCTTGTCGGGTACGCCCGGTGTTCGACTGATCAGCAAGACCTGACTGCTCAACGCGACGCATTGCTCGCAATGGGTGTCGAGCCCGAGCGGATCTACGTCGACCACGGGCTGACCGGCACTAACCGCGAGCGACCCGGCCTCCGCGAAGCACTCGCCGCGTGCCGGGCCGGCGACACCCTGGTGGTCACCAAACTCGATCGGCTGGCGAGGTCGCTGCCGGATGCTCGAGCGATCGCCGACGAACTGACGACCCGACAGATCAGCCTCTCGCTCGGCGGCTCGGTCTACGACCCCACCGACGCCGTCGGTCGGCTGCTGTTCAACGTTCTTGCGATGGTCGCTGAGTTCGAGTCCGACCTCATCAGGCTTCGCACCTGCGAGGGCATGAAGGTCGCCAAGGCCAAGGGCAGGCTGCGCGGCAAGCAGCCCAAGCTCAACCGCAAGCAAGAATCTCACCTGGTCTCACTGGTGCACAGCGGCGAGTACAGCACCGCCGAAGTCGCCGAACTCTTCGGTGTGGGCCGTTCGACCGTCTACCGAGCCATCGAACGTCAACGGATCTCGGCCAAAGCTGGGATCGCTCAGGCGGCATCGAGAAGCTGACCCAGCCACGGCGCCGGCTGTCCCGTATCTGACACCCCACCGGGACGCCGGCGTCCTCGGCCGATCTACTCGCTTGTGACGCCCGATTGCGGTTCGCCTTGTGGCACGCCAGTCTTCCTATGTCTTACATTTTGTGCGACATTTGAAGCATGGCTGACACCATCACCTTTCGTCCCGACGAAGACGCTTCTCGGGCACTGGCAGTCTTGACCCGAGACGGAACCCCCGTCTCTGCCGCGGTGCGTGCGGCACTGATAGATGCAGCTCGCGAACGCGCCCGATCAGCGCTTCGTGCTGAGGCCGAGGAACTCGCCGTCGACGCAGAAGATCGAGCAGAGGCAGCCCAGGTCTTGCGAGACATGGAGAGTCTGCGTGCGTGGTGATGTTCACCGGCTGCGCGCGTCGCGCGATGCTCGTGGCAGCGAACAGCGCGGTGCCAGGTTCGCCGTAGTAGTTCAGTCCGACACCCTGCCGCTCTCTACCTGGCTAGTGGCTCCGACCTCGACGTCGGCTCGGGCAGCGACTTTCCGACCGGAGATCAAGATCGGCGGCACCGTGACACGAGTGCTCGCCGAGCAGACCGCAGCGGTTGACCCAGGCCGACTTGGGGACGTGGTCGGACATCTCACCTTCGGCGAGCTGCGCCAGGTCGAGGCGGCGCTGCGACTGGTCCTCGATCTGTAAGCCGGTCCCGGGACCCGAGCCTGCACAGGCCGCCTGGGCGAGCCTGAGTGGTCCCGAACGCCGTTCGGCTTGCGACAAGGGCTCAGCGGTGAGCTCGCGGCGTAGTGAGTCGCCGACACATGGACAGGCTTGGGCGTCGTCGTCGAAGGTTCCACCGGCGGCAGCGAGGGCGATGGCGACGTGAGGTGGGCCTATTCGACCTGAGCCGCCGGGTCGCTGGCTCCCACCAGCGCGCCCTCAGCTGTGCGGGGAGACCTGACCTGAGAGGTAGATCCGGAGGCTATGGCCACCTGGTGGTGTCTCGCGCCCCCGAGTGACCGTCCGGGTTCAAGAACCCCAAGGGCATGGCTCCTCCTGTTCCGCCCTCCGAGGGCTTTCAATCCCGCTCGATCATGGGAAACGGCCGGGGACTCTGACGGCAAAGACTCCCACCGCTTCCCGAGCACGACCGTCAAGACCTGACCGCCCGTTGCGGCGCGCTGCTGAGCTCGGGGTCGCGCGTGCCAGCGTCCATGGTCTAGGTCCCTGCACCGCGAACATCTCCGCCTGCCCGTCAGCCTTGCCTTGTGAACGCCGCGGTCATATAGAGCGCACGCTGGAACACTTCGTCCGGGATCCCGCGGTAGCCGGGCAGCGTCGACTCGACGAAGTGCAGTGTCAGGGTGTTGTGGTCGACCTGCCAGCGGTAGGTGTTCGAGCCGTCGGAGTGATGGAAGACCACGGTGTCGCCGTCGATTTCGTACTCCGCGTCGTAGTCGATCGGCGCCGGCTTCCCGCGACCGGTCTCGCCGTAGAGGTCCCACGCCCCGTTGTCGACGGTGAGCGTCAACACAGTGTCACCGAAGAAGGGGGCATTCTCGCGGTAGTCCTGGACGTATCGACCGAGTCCGTGGCGCCGCACGGTGGCCTCGGTCTCCTTGAGTGTGATGGGGCCGGTCTGCCAGCTGCCTTCCAGGGGCGACGCGGCCGGGGTATGCGACGTGGCAGGCACTTCCGAGGTCGCGGAGGTCGCCCCGCCGTCTGGCGAGGCCGTCGCCGGTATGGAGTCTTCGGAGCCGCAGCCGACCACCAGCATCGAGGTGGTGGCGATGGCGACCGCGGCGGATCGCCAGCGGACGTGGGTGGCGCGGGCGACGGTCCGCCTATTGATCACGATGTTCGTCACAGCAATCTCTTTCTCTTGTAGTGGAGCATCCGCTGGGCTGCCGTTGCGATCGCCGCAGGCGGGTGACGGGCAGCCTGAGGCGCCCGGTGACCGGGCTGGGTTTGCCTGGTGTGAATTCGCGAGGGTCGTTGCCGCTGGTCATCGCGGGCCCGTGGTTGCTGGTGGTCGTCGATCGGAGCGGAGCAACGCGATGCCCAGGATCAGCGCTCCAGGCACGATCACGATCGGCGCCACCGGGTCTGCGAATCCAGTGGCGAAGAGGGCTGCCAGGCTGAGTGCTCCGAGGAGGATGCTGATGACCGTGGCCACTCGAGCCGGACGGCGGGTGATGCCGGCTGCGCGCACCGCCTCGCTGGCGAATACCAGCGAACCGAGCGCAAGCAGGGACAACGCGGAGACCAGGGGGGCCGTCAGCGGGCCGAAGTCCCGCACCAGCGGTGGGAGATTCCCTGGGTCGGCGAACAGTCCCAGTCCCAGCCCCACGTAGGTCCACCACACGAGGAGTGTGGCCAGCGCCGACCACCATGTGAGGTGGGCGAGCCGTCCTCCGGCCCCGGTGCGGACCTTGCCGGCGGCCCGGAGCAGGAATACCGGCGGTAGCAGCAGGAACAGCCCGGTGATGAGTGCGTACCGCGGGTGGTCATGGGTGATCTGGGCCTGCGTGGAGGTGGCCACGGCGTTGACCGCCACCCCCTCACGCTCGGCGGCCGTCGCCAAGTCCTGCTCGAAGCCGGATCCGAGGGTCACCGCGACGACGACGTACCCCACCAGTGCGAGTACGGCGCCGTTCAGCGCCCACCCGGCCGTGCCAGCCCACGGTTGTGACGCACCCCGCGATCGTGGGCTGGATGCGGCGGGTGATGTTGCCTGCGATCGGAGCTCCTTCATCTCCCGTTCGCCCAGGCGCGGTCTCCACCGGGACTTCCACGATCCAGACGAGGTCTGGGTCTCGCGCGGTGGCATGGAGCTCGGTGGATGTCGCGTCCCGCACCTCGCGCCAGTGGGGGTTCGTGAGCCATCGGCCGGCGATATGGACCGTCGGCGAGATCTCGTTGCCTTCGTTCACGTCGCGAACCCGGGCGGCACCGTCCTCATCGTCGCGAAACCGCACGGACTGGTGACGCACCCGGTGCAGGGTCAAGGCAGTCCTCAGCCTGATCCCGAACGGGCACCCCGGCTTGAAGTACACCACCGGCTCGGTCATGGCCGCTCCTTGATCTCTAGACTCGTCATAGCATAACTATGACGAACATAGTGTTACTGTGACATGTGAATGTCAAGAGATCCACCGGACACCGACAGCGCCAGGCCGAAGCCACCAAGCGGGAGGTAGCACGCGTCGCCCGAGCGCTGTTCACAGAGCACGGCTACGTCGCGACCACGATCAGCACCATCTCCGCCGAGGCGGACATCCCGGTCCAGACGATCTACTCCGCCTTCGGAACGAAGGCGAAGATCCTCGACAAGATCACCGAGCTCTGGATGAGCGAGGCCCAGACGACCTCGCGGGCCGCCGAGTACCTCCACGAGCCCGACCCCGCCCGGCAGCTGCGGATGCTCGCCGAGCTCAACCGGCGCCAGATGCAGGTCGGCTCCGACGTCGTCGTGATCTACCAGGAAGCTGCGGCGTCGGACCCGCAGATGGCGCAGACCTTGCGCAACGTCCTGGCCGCACGCGAGCGCGAGATCCGCAAGCTCATCGAGGCCCTCGCCCCACGACTCCGCTCAGATCTCACGATCGACTCGGCCCTCGACCTCACCCTGGCGCTCACCCTGCCCGAGGTCTTTCAACTGCTGGCCGTCGAGCGGGGATGGGGCCACCTGCGCTACGAGACGTGGCTGGGCAACGCTTTGGTCAGCCAGCTTCTCCGGGATTGACCCGCGGTCGTACGTCGGGCGGCGATCCCCAACCTGACGCGAGCTGCTCAGGACCCTCGGCAACCGATGACCCGAACGAAGACCGCCTCGCTCTGCGGAAAGGCCAGGAGTACCGGATCCGCCTGC
>CAWJSY010000017.1:0-520772 GCA_963845645.1 uncultured Actinomycetota bacterium | reverse complement strand
ACATGGTCGATCGAGCGGGTTCGGGCGACACCGGTCGGGCGTCCCGGGACGCGAGTAGCCTTCGCCCATGGAGCGGGGCGAGTGGCCGGCCGCGGCGCACGAGGTTCGCTTCGCGCGCGCCGACGACGGTGTCCGACTCGCGTGGGCGAGGCACGGGTCGGGGCCTCCGCTGCTGATCGCGTCGTGCTGGCTGAGCCACCTCCAGCACGACTGGCAGAGCCCGATCTGGCGTCACTTCCTCGACGACCTCGGCGAGATCGCCACCGTCATCCGCTACGACGAGCGTGGCTTCGGCATGTCGGAGTGGGACGTCGCCGACTTCTCCCTCGAGCGGCGCGTCGCCGATCTCGAGACATTGGTGGAGGCGACGGGACTGGACCGCTTCGCCGTGCTCGGCATGTCCGCGGGGGCACCGGTCGCGCTCGCATACGCCCACGCACATCCCGAGCGGGTCACGCGGATGGTGCTGTACGGCGGCATGGCCACCGCCGGCCTCGGCACCCCGGACGAGGCTGCGGAGCTGGCCTTCCTCGCCATGATCCGGGCCGGCTGGGCACGGCCGGACCCGTTGTTCCGCCGCGTCTTCACCACCGCGTTCATCCCGGGAGCCACCGAGGAGCAGATGGCCTGGATGGACGAGCTGCAACGCACGTCCACGAACCCCGAGAACGCCGCGTGCAGCCGCACCGCCCGGCACCAGGTCGACGTCACGGCGCTGCTCGCCGAGATCGTGGCGCCCACGCTCCTGCTGCATGCTGACGGGGACCGCGTGGCGCCGGGAGCGGGTGCGGCCCTGGCTGCGGAGATCCCCGGTGCGCGCCTGGTCATGCTCGAGTCGCGCAACCACATCCTGCTGGCCGACGAGCCCGCGTGGGGGATCTTCCTGGCGGAGGTCACCGCCTTCCTCGATGCCGACCGCAGCGCTCCGGCGCTCACCGGGCTCTCCGAGCGCGAGCGCGAGATCCTCATGCTCGCCGCCGAGGGGCTGGACAACACCGAGATCGCCGACCGACTCGTCCTCAGCGTGCGCACCGTCGAACGGCACTTCCAGAACGTCTACCTCAAGCTGGGGCTGTCGGGACGATCCGCTCGCGCCGGCGCCGTCGCGCGGGTGCTCGCCTGATCGACCGTGGCGTACGCGCCAGCCGCCAGCGCGCTCGCCGGCACTGGCGCCGGACTACGCGTCCGCGCGGATGAGGCTGAGGCCTTCGGGCTCCTAGCGTCGTGGACGACGGCAGCCCGCCGTCACCGACCAGCGGGAGACACCATGTCCAGCAAAGCAGTGATCAGCCTGTCCACCGGTCTCGAGGACTCCGAGACGGTGACGGTGGCGTTCCTCGTCGCACTCGGGGCCGTCGAGCACGGAAGATCCACCCTGATGTTCATGACCAAGGAGGCCGTGCGCCTGGCCGTGCCTGGCGTGGCGGTCGGCACGGCGTGCGGCGGATGCCCGTCGTTGCCCGATCTGCTGGCCCGCTACGCCGCGGCCGGCGGCACCTACCTGGTCTGCCCGATCTGCTTCAACGCCAAGGCCCTCGACCCCGAGAACCTCATCGAGGGCGCCGAGATCGGAGGCACTGTCCCGATGTGGCAGTGGATAGGTGACGAGGGCGCCACGACTTTCAGCTACTGACGCCCTACTGACCCCCCATCATGTACCTTGACGGGTACGTAACCAGTTTGGTACAAAAGCGTCATGGAACTCGTCCTCAGAGCACTCGCCGACGACAGTCGTCGGACGATGCTGGAGGCGCTGGCCGACGGCCCGGCCACCGCGGGCGAGCTGGCAGCGCTGCTGCCGATCGCGCGCCCGGGCGTCTCGCGGCACCTGCGGGTGCTGCGCGAGGCGGGCCTGGTCGAGGCTCGGCAGGAGGCCCAGCGGCGGGTCTACAGCCTGCGGCCGCAGCCGCTGGAGGAGATCAGCGAGTGGCTGGCTCGACATGTGGCGGCCAGGAACCAGCAGCTGGATGCCCTGCACACCGAGATCGCACGCGGCAAGCGTGAGCGAAGGAGCGACCGATGACCACCGACACCCCAGGAGACGTGCGCACGCTCGGTGTCCTGCGCGCAGCAGACGGCACCGGCGTGGTCCGCCTCGAGGACCGGTTCGACAGCGACGTCGGCGACCTGTGGGCGGCCCTCACGGACCCCGGCCGTCTGGCGCGGTGGCTCGGCGAGGTGGACGGCGACCTTCGCCAGGGCGGTGACTTCCGCGCCCACTTCTTCGCCAGCGGCTGGGAAGGCACGGGTCGGGTGGAGGTGTGCGAGCCGCCGCGACGACTGCGGGTGCTGACCACGTCGCCCGGTGAACCTGATGGCGTCTTCGAGGTCACGCTCACCGCCGACGGCGACCACACTGTGCTGGTCGTCGAGGACCGCGGTGTGCCCCTGGAGCAGATCGCGGCCTACGGGGCAGGAGACCAGATCCACGTCGAGGACCTGGCGTCGTACCTCGCCGGCGGTGAGCCCTGCGACGCACGGGCGCGGTGGCAGGAGCTGCAGCCGGCCTACCAGGAGCTGGCCGCGGGCCTGACCTGACCTGACCGTGTGGGCCCCCACCTGGCTGAGGACGCGATCGGCGACTGCGTCCGCGTGCGCGGGGCTATGAAGGTGGCGAAGGTCAAGAACCGGAAGCCAGCGGGTCGCGGCTGAGGGCGGACACTCCGTTGCGCATGGCCGCTGATGAGGCGGCCTGCGCCTAGGGTCGCGTCATGTCGCTGAGTGATGCTGAAGTCGCGATCGCCGCAGCGCTCGCGGGTGCCGAAGTGGTTGCTCGTGACTACGGCGCCACCCACGCCCGCTCTGCGAAGTCCGCCACCGACTTCGCAACACAGACGGACGTAGATGCCGAAGCTGCCGTCGTCGGAGTGCTGGCGAGTCACCGCCCCCAGGACCGACTGATCGGCGAGGAAAGCGGGAACAGCGGTCTCACCGCGAACACGAGGCGCTGGTTGATCGACCCGCTGTGCGGAACCCTGAACTTCGCTGCCACCACCCCACTGCTCGCGGTCAATGTCGCTTTGATCGACGACGCAGGTACCGGCGCTGCGGCGTCGATCGACCCGATCGCCGACGAGGTTTTCTGGACCGATGGGTTGGGGGCCTACCTCCGCTTCGATGGTGAGGAACGAGCGCTCGTGCCGTCTTCTGTCTCGGGCCTTGTCGAGATCAACTGCGACGGCCCGCTTGATCGCCCGTTCGTCGGTGGACAGCTGGTCCACGACCCTTGCCTGCGCGCTAGCTACGGCCCTCGAGTCATCTCCTCCACGCTGGGCGTGGCCTGGGTGGCTGCGGGTCGACGGGCGGCATACGTTTCCGACGGCGCGTTCCACGAGAACCTGCACTTCGCCGCTGGGATAGCGATTGCCAAGGCGGCAGGCTGCCTGATCAGCGACCTGGCAGGAAACCCACTGAACACCAGCCGCGGCCTCGTTGTCTCGGCCGACGCAGCCACGCAGCGAGCAGTACTGGCTCTCGTCGAGCCCCACCTCGCGGCAGTCACCAGGGCAGTCTGACGCTGCAGATGCGCACCCCAGAGTCCGCCTGCGAAACCCTCGACGGTCGCGGTCGAGAGCCGCATGGTTGAGCGGGAAAGTCGTTACCATCCCGTGACCTCGGACCCCTGTGGAGAACCCTGATTTCGGGGTCGGGCTGTCGGTGGCGAGTGCTGGAATAGATCCATGGACAGGCACCTCGACGGCACCGGATCGGCGCACCCGATCGTCCGGTTGCTCGACGCCGTCGAGCGTGAGCTCGATGAGCTGGTCGAGGCTCCGCTGTGGTCGCTCGATGTCCCCGACACCACGCAGGTGGTGGGTCGGCTGGCCACCGTGCAGGCCCGGCTGGACGAGCTCGAGGCGCGGGCGGTGCGGCACGCTGAGACCCTCGAGGTGCCGACGATTGGCGGGTTCCGATCCACCGCCGCCTGGCTCGCCCGGCTGACCCATGTCACCCGCCCGGAGGCGGCGCGCAAGGTCCGGCTCGCGAAGGCCCTCGCCGGCCACGGGCAGACGCGGGAGGCCATGGCTCGCGGTGAGGTGCACGCCGAGCAGGCGCTGGTGATCGACAAGGCGGTCGATGATCTGGTCGAGGACCACGCACAGCACCGCGATCTCGCTGAGAAGCACCTCCTCGCCCAGGCCGCCGACTTCGACGCCCACGCCCTGACCACCTTGGGCCGCCGCGTCCTGGAGGTCCTCGACCCCGACCGCGCCGACGAGCACGAGGCACGGCTGCTGGAGGCCCAGGAGGCGCGGGCCCGCAAGCGGACCGCGATGCGTCTGTGGGACGACGGCGAGGGCCTGACCCACGGCCACTTCACGATCCCGGTCGCGCAGGGCTCGATGCTGCGCAAGGCACTGCACGGGCTCTCCTCGCCGAAGCACGTGCGGGCCACCGAGGGCGCCGGCTCCTACCGGTTCGAGAAGCCCACCCCGGAAAGGCTGGGGCAGGCGTTCTGCACCTACCTCGAGCGCTACCCCCGCGACCAGCTGCCCCAGCTCGGCGGGCTCACCGCCTCGGTCATCGTCACCGTCGACCACGAGACGTTGCTGGGCAAGCACAAGGTCGCCCACCTCGACACCGGGGTCGCGATCTCACCCGGCCAGCTGCGCCGCTGGGCCTGTGAGGCCGGGCTCTACCCCGCGGTCCTCGACACCAAGAGCCACGTGCTCGACCTGGGCCGCCGTACCCGCCTGCACACCGAGGCCCAGCGGCTGGCGCTGATCGTGGAGCAGAAGACCTGCCAGCACCCCGGCTGCGACGTCCTCGGCGCGTTCTGCCACGTCCACCACACCGACCCCTGGGGCCACGGCGGCCCGACCGACACCGAGCTCGCCGCCCTGCTGTGTCCCTTCCACCACCACCAGGTCCACGCCACCGGAGCGACGTACCCCCTGCGCACGTAGGCGCTTGCCAGTGCTATTCAGGATAGGTAATATCCAGAATATGCAGCTGAGTCGCGGAGTGGAGTGGGCACTGCACAGCTGCCTCAATCTGTCGTGGGTCGACCCCACAGAGGCCGTCACCGCGGCCAGGCTCGCGGCCTTCTACGACCTCCCGGCGGCCTACCTGAACAAGCAGCTGCAGGCGCTGGCGCGGGCCGGCATCCTGTCGTCGGTCTCCGGACCCCGTGGCGGCTTCCGGCTGGCACGACCCATCGACCAGGTCACCCTGCTCGACGTCGTGATGGCCATCGAGGGCCGCGACGAGCTGTTCCGGTGCGAGCAGGTGCTGCGCGACGGTCCGGGAGGCTCGAGCGGGGTCGACTACCGCGAGACGTGCCTGATCTCAAGGGCGATGCGCACGGCCGACCTGGCCTGGCGATCGGCGCTGGCCGAGCAGACCATCGGTGACATCAGGGCTGACGTGGAGCGGTTCCATCCGCAGGCGCGAGACGCCACGTTGCAGCACTTCCGCGACGTGGGTTGAAGCGACACCACTCGATCCGAGCACGAACAGCACCCACCATCCCCCAGGAGAACCCATGGCAATGACCCCCGTGCTCGTGCGCGCCGACCAGGCCGAGACCGTCGTCGACGGACCGACCAGCCTGATCACGCTGCTCGCGGACGCGCCCGAGACCGGAGGGGCGGTGACGATCAACCGAGCGACGCTGGCCGTCGGATCGGCGGGCGCGCCGGCGCACACCCACACCCGCGCCTCGGAGAGCTTCTTCGTGCTGGACGGCGAGCTGCAGGTGCTGGTCGACGAGCAGATCGTGCACCTGAGCAAGGGCGACTTCCTCCTCGTGCCTCCGGGCACGACCCACGCGTTCGCGCCGCCCCGCGGGAAGGCGGCCGACGTCCTGGTCGTCTTCACCCCGGGGATGCGTCGCTTCGACTACTACCGGCTGCTGGAGCAGGTGCACGTCGGGAAGGTCGAGGCGGCTGCGATCAGCGCTTCCTCTCAGGAGTTCGACAACCACTACGCCACCAGCGAGGTCTGGGCCGGCCGGTAGGAGCGGGCCGACACGGGGAGACGACCGGCTAGGGGAGAGGCTCCGCCAGGAAGGGCAGCAGCACGTCGAGGAACGCCGCCTCGTTCTCCCGGTGCGGCCAGTGACCGGCACCGTCGAGCAGGCGCACCTCGCACCGGCCGGCGAAGCGGCGGGGGGTCGCGTCGTACCCGGCGCGGAGCACCGGCGGCTCGTCGGCCCCACCGACGACCAACGCCGGCACGGTGATCTTCTCCCGGTAGAGCGGGTGTCCGGGACGCAGCGCCTCGTAGTAGGCCAGGGCTCCGGCCAGCACCCGCGGGTCCCGGAACGCCTCGGCGGCCGCAGCGACGGAGGCGTCGCGCTCCGGGCCGTGCCAGCCGGGCGCCCACCGGCTGTAGAGCCGTTCCACCATCCGCAGGCCGAAGAGCCGCGCAGTGGCCTGGGCCCAGGGCAGCTTGAACCAGAGGAAGTGCCGCCCCGCCCAGGCCGCGCCGGGCGACGGCTTCAGCGTCATCGGGTGCGGGATGCCGACGGCGACCATCCGCGTGACGCGGTCGGGGTGCTTGGTGGCCGAGCTGTACGTCGCGTCCGCACCCCAGTCGTGTCCGATCACGGTCGCGGTCCGCTCCCCGAGGGCGTCCAGGAGCAGGGCGACGTCGTCGGCCTGCTCACTGGTGCCGAAGCCGCGATCGCCGAGCGTGGCCGGATGGTAGCCGCGCAGGTAGGGCACGACCGTCCGGTAGCCGGCCTCGTTGAGCCGGGCCCGGACGCCGTCCCAGCTGCTCGGCAGGTCCGGGAACCCGTGCAGCAGGACCACGAGCGGACCCGCACCAGTGTCGACGTACCGGAACGTCTGTCCGCCCGCGGATGCCTCGTGCCACTCGACCGTCATCACTGGAGACTAGGGCGCTCGTCCGGCGACCAGGCGGCGGCAGCAGCGGCAGCGGTAGTCTCCGGCCGCCCCCTCGGGAGACCTGCACGACCACAGACGGCGGACCCCCGGCTGCTGCCCATCGGGCTGCGGCGATTCGGGCCGCGCAGCCTGCACTTCGTCACCACGGCCTTCCCGCAGAGCTACGTCTCGCTGACGCGGACGGCCGGCCGGACCTGGTCGTTACGGGACCCTGACGCCCCGCCGCGGGTGCGGCAGGCGCTGGTGGCGTTCGCGGAGGCGTTCTACCCCACGTCGTTCGACGCGACCGAGGGCGTGGTGCGGGGCGCCAACGTCGCCGACGGCGACTCCCTGCCCCGCTCTGCCGAGGCGCGACGGTTGGCGGAGCGCTACGAGGAGCTCAACCCGACCTGGCGAGACGGGGTGTCGCTGCCGATCCTGTTCACCGTCGACGCGCGGCTGGTCGCGCACAACGTGGCCCGGGTGGTCCGCCGCAGCACGCGACGGGGCGGCCTACCGGGTTGAGGGAGGCGCCACCCGCTCCTTGGCCTGATCGATCGCCGGCGACCCGAGCCTCCAGTTCTCCGCCGTCTGGGCCGACCAGAAGGCGGTGAAGAGCGCCAGCAGCAGCGCCTCGACCACGAACAGCCACGCCGAGGGCGGCTCGACCTCTGTGAGGGACTCGAGGGCGAAGAGGACGCCGGCGACGACGAGGATGCTCACCATCCCCGACGCGATCAGCGCGTAGAGGCCGCGGTACTGGGCCGGTCTCAGCCCGACGACGGCGGACTGCTCGCGCGACGCGGCTTGGCGGGCGTTGACGGTGGCGACGCCGGCGAGCAGGAGGAACATCGGGATCGCGGACAGGTAGTGGGCGAGCTCGAGGAACGACGAGCGCCCGAGCACGAACCACGCGGCGAAGCCCAGCCACAGCAGGGCGCCGGCCGCCAGGCCGAGCACCATGGCGCGGCGGTCGGTGGCCGTCGGGCCTGGCAGCGTCACGTAGCCCGCCACGAGCCCGACGGCTCCGAGCAGGAGGATCGCCCAGACGTTGTTCTCGACGGCCGGGACCAGCTCGGCCGGGACGGAACGCTGGACCGGGTCGAGGCCGTAGACGGTCTCGCTGATCGGCGTCGGCACGAGCGCGACGAGCGGGGCCAGCATGCCCGCCAGGTTGAGCATCACGTCCTCGGGGCCCTCGCGGCCCTTGATCGCGATCAGGGCCAGCCCCACCGCCACCAGGACGCCGACGAAGATCGCCCGCACCGGGGTGTAGTAGTAGGCGCTGATCGACCCGAGCAGCCCGTCGCTCTCGCCGGTGACGATCTCGATGACGAGCGACACCGCCAGGGCGAAGGCCATGCCGACCACTCCCAGGCGGAGATAGCTGTACGTCTTGACCGTCGCCTCGCCCAACGTCTCCACGTCGCTCATCCCGTCGCCCGACTGCGGTGCCCGGACTTTCCACGGTCCGCCTCTCGGGGCCGTGGGTCAAGGGTCCACCGCTGGCCTCGTACATTGGGGGTGTGTCGTCGCTGCGTCTACCCGCGCTCCGGGTCAGCATGCTGCTGCGACGCCGCGCCGGTCGGGTGACGCTGGCGCTGGCGCTCGTCGGGCTGGTCCTGGCCATGCACGCGCTGACGGTGACGGCCGCCCACAGCAGCACCGCCCCCAGCAGCACCGCCCCCAGCGCCACCGCCGGCTCGGGTGGACACCACGGAGCCACGGCTTCGATGTCGGAGGCCATGGTGCCCGGTCACGACCCGTTGACCACCGGCCCCGTGGCCGGGGACCCCCCGTCGCCGCCGCCGGGTCACGCGGGCGCCCACGGCGCGCTGGCCCTGATGTGCCTCGCGGTGCTGGCGCTGACTGCGCTGCTCGTGCTCCGCCCCGGCTCCGGCCGCGGCTGGTCGTGGTCGGCGGCGACCGCGCGGCGCGACCGCGTCGGGGTCGTGGTCCGGTCGCGCGGTCCGGCGCCCCCGGACCTGCACCAGCTGTCCATCCTGCGCTGCTGAGCGGAACCAGCTCCCGTGCCCAGCCTCGGCTCGGCACGCGCTCGGTCCTGCTCACCTTCCGCACCACGCCCAGGAGAAACCCATGAACAGCAACCACCTGCCCCCCCGCCGTACCCGCGTCGCCCTCGCCGCCGTTGCCGGTCTCGCGCTGGCCTTCGGGCTCAGCGCCTGCGGGGGCGACGACGACGCCCCCGCCGCCTCCGAGACCGTGCAGACGGCCAGCGACGGCTCTGAGTTCACCGACGTCGACGTCGACTTCCTCACCGGGATGATCCCGCACCACGCGCAGGCGGTGCAGATGGTCGTCATGGCCCAGGGCCGCACGCTCGACCCCGAGGTCGCTGCCCTCATGGAGGACATCCGCAACGCTCAGGTGCCCGAGATCGAGACCATGAGCGACCTGCTCACCGCCTGGGACGAGCCCGTCCCGGAGACCTCGCTGGACCACGCGAACGCCGACCACGGCGACGACGAGGGCATGGGCGGCATGGACGCGGACGACATGGACATGGACGAGATGAGCGGGATGATGAGCGAGGGCCGGATGGACGACCTCGACGGAGCCCAGGGCTCGGCGTTCCAGCAGATGTGGCTCGCGATGATGACCGAGCACCACGAGGGCGCCATCGAGATGTCCGAGGCGCAGCTCGCCGACGGCCGCAACGCAGACGCCATCGCCCTGGCCGAGCAGATCATCGAGGCGCAGAAGGCGGAGATCGAGATCATGGAGAAGCTGCGTTGACCGCACGACGCCACGCGTCGGCCGTCACCGGTCTCACCCTCGCCGAGGCGGTTGCCTGGTGAGCACCGGCCCGCCGTGGGTCGGGCGCCGGCGACTGCTTCAGTAGACCCCGTGGACACATCGCCGGGGGCAGGGGTGACGCGACGGCGGGACGACCTGCCGCTGACTCCTGAGGAGCGTCAGGCGCTGCACCGCCGCTCGCTGGCGGTCGTGGTGGTCTCCCAGGTCTTCGGTGGCGCCGGTCTCGCGGCCGGCGTCACCGTCGGGGCGCTCCTGGCGCAGGACATGGTCGGCGGCGCGGGCATCGCCGGCGTACCGGTGGCGCTGTTCACCCTCGGCTCCGCCCTCGCGGCGTACGTCGTCGGCCGGGTCTCGCAGCGCGCGGGACGGCGGCGGGGGCTGGCGTCGGGCTTCGCGGTGGGTTCGCTCGGCGCGGTCGGCATCGTGATCGCTGCCGTGGTGGACAGCCCCGCGCTGCTGTTCGCCTCCTTGTTCGTCTACGGGTCCGGCACGGCCACCAACCTGCAGGCGCGCTACGCCGGCACCGACCTGGCCCCTGAGGGCGGCCGGGCCACCGCCGTGTCCATCGCCCTGGTCGCCACGACCGCGGGGGCGGTCGCCGGCCCGCTGTCGGTCGACCTGACGGGCGGGTTCGCCACGTCGGTGGGCATCCCCGCGCTGGCCGGGCCCTTCATGCTGGCTGCCGTCGCCTACGGGCTGGCCGCGTCGGTGCTGACCGTCTTCCTGCGGCCCGACCCCTACCTGGTCTCGCTCGCCCTGGCGCGCCACGACGCAGCAGCCGCCGAGACGGTCGCGGCCACCGCTGCGGCCGATCTGACCAGTGCGACAGACACGTCGGGGGTCGAGGTCGAGGTCGCAGCGTCGGCGGCGAAGCCCGCCCAGGTCCGGGGCGGCGTCGCGGTGGGCGCGACGGTCATGGTGCTCACCCAGGTCGCCATGGTCGCGATCATGACGATGACGCCGGTCCACATGCGCGAGCACGGCCACAGCCTCGAGGAGGTCGGGTTCGTGATCAGCATGCACATCGCGGCCATGTACCTGCCCTCGCTGCTGACCGGGCGCCTCGTCGACCGGGTCGGCCGGCTGCCGATGGCCGTCGTCGCCGCCGTCACGCTGCTCGCGGCCGGGGTGGTCGCTGCGCTGGCTCCGGCAGACTCGCTGGCCGGTCTCACCACGGCGCTCGTGCTGCTGGGGCTGGGGTGGAACATCGGCCTGATCAGCGGCACCGCGCTCATCGTCGACGCCACCCCGCTCGAGACCCGAGCACGGACGCAGGGCGCGGTCGACGTGCTGATCGCCCTGGCCGGCGCCTCCGGCGGCGCGCTCTCGGGACTGGTCGTCAGCGGCACCAGCTTCGCCGTCCTGGGGCTGGGCGGCGGGTGCCTCGCGCTGCTGCTGATCCCGGCGGTGGTGTGGCAGCGTGCGGTCCGCCTGACGTAGGGCCTGCTGCGGTGCGGCAGGATGGCGCGGTGCTGCTCCACCTCGGTCGTCTCGGCTCCTCGCAGGACGACCCTGCGCTGGAGCCGGCTGCGGCCCACGCCCTGGTCCGGAGGGCCGCTGCGGGCGAGGTGGGCGAGGTGCTGCGTCTCCACCGGCCGGCGGGGCCGGTCGTCGTCTTCGGTCGCCGCGACACCCGGCTGCCGGGCTTCGCGGACGCGGTGCGGGCGGCGGAGCGGGCCGGGTTCGCCGCCGCGGTCCGGGCCACCGGAGGTCGGGTCGTGGCCTACACGGGCGAGGCGATCGTGGTCGACCACGTGTGTCCCGACCCCGATGCGGTCGCCGGGCTGGAGAGCAGGTTCGCGGCGTACGGTGCGCTGCTCGCCGACGCGTTCGGCGGGCTCGGCGTCGACGCGCGGGTCGGGCCGGTGCCGGGGGAGTACTGCCCCGGGGCGCACAGCATCAACGCGCGCGGCACGGTCAAGCTGGTCGGCACGGCACAGCGCGCGATCAAGGGCGCTTGGCTGTTCAGCTCGCTGGTGGTCGTGGGCCACGAGGACCGGCTGCGGCCCGTCCTGAGGGAGATCTACGCGCTCCTCGGTCTGCCGTTCGACGAGGCGTCCGTGGGCTCGCTGCGGGCCGAGCAGCCCGATCTCACCATCGACGACGTCGAGGACGCCCTGCTCGAGGTCTACGGCGTCACCTCCGTGCCGCCGACCCCGCTCGACCCCGCGACGCTCGCGCTGGCCGAGGAGCTGGTCGCTCAGCACCGGGTCTGAGGTCCGTCGCTGCCCGGACCGCCGACATACTGGTGCCGTGGACCGGGATGCGCGACGACGAGCGCTCGCGCCGCTCGTCCTGCTGACGGCGGCCTGCGGGCTCGGCTTCTGGCTGCTGTACGTCGTCACGGTGCGCACGTCGTACGGCCGGCTGTTCGCCGACGCCTCGCTGCGGGGGGCGGTGCGGACGCGGTCGGGGGCGAGCGACCTCGTCGAGCGGGCCCTCGGCGTCGTGAGCGTGGCCTCCCTGCTCGGGGCGCTGGCGCTGGTCGCGCTGATCGCCCTGGTCCGGCTGCGCCGCGGGCTCGGGCTGGCGGCGCTCGCGGTGCTCGTCGGCGCCAACCTGTCAGCCCGGCTGCTGAAGACCTACCTCCTGGAGCGACCGGACCTGGGGCTGCTCGAGTCGGCGCCGTCCACGCTCAACAGCCTGCCGAGCGGGCACAGCACGGCGGCGTTCTCCGTCGGCGTGGCGCTGCTCCTCGTCGTGCCGCCCGCGCTGCGGGAGGTGGTGGCCGCGACGGGCGCGGCGTACGCCTGCGTGGTGGCGCTGTCCACGATGGCGGCCGGCTGGCACCGGGCGGCCGACTCGGCCGCCGCGTTCCTGCTGGTCGGGGTGTGGGCGGGTGTGGCCCTGGCCGTGGCCCTGGCCATGGGCGCCACTCCGGACCCCGCGCGCGGCGGGCGGACCGGCACCCCCGCGCGACATCGCGCCCTGGGGAAGGCGGCGGCAGCGACGTTCGTGCTGTCGGTCGCGCTGATGGCGGTCCTGGCCTTCGTAGAGCCGGTGCGCGAGACCGGCATCGGGCGCGCAGTGGCGTTCGCGGCCGGGGGACTGCTGATCGTCACGACGGCGGTCGCGCTCCACCTCGCGCTGCTCATGGTGATCGAGCGGGCGTCGCTGCGGATCGGTGCCGAGACCGGTTGACGCCCCGGCACCTGTCTCGATAGACAGGAAGCCACGCCGCACCAGCCAGGTCACTCTCGGGAGAACCGGAGGACGTCATGGTGGACAGCACGAGCCCGACCCCCACCCGCTCGGTGGTCGCGCCCGTCGCGGCCGTGGCGGCGGGCGGCCTCGTCGCGCTGCTGCTAGGGGTCTACGGGACCCTGCACGAGCCGACGTTCGAGCCGATCGCGACGTTCGGCTTCGGCTCGATGATCTCGATGAAGGTCTACCTCGGCCTCGCCGTCGGTGTCCTCGCCGTGGGCCAGGTCGTCGGGGCGCTGTGGCTCTACGGGCGGCTCGGGGTCGCGGCCCCCTCGTGGCTGGGCCACGGTCACCGCGCGGGCGGCCTGCTGACGATCCTGCTGTCCCTGCCGGTGGCCTACCACTGCCTGTGGTCGCTGGGCTTCCAGGCCGGTGAGGGAACACCCACGCGCGTGGTCGTCCACTCGGTCCTCGGCTGCGCGGTCTACGGCGTGATCGTGGTCAAGGTCTTCGCCGTACGCAGCGCGACCATGCCCGGCTGGTTCCTCCCGGTCGTCGGCGGTGTGCTCTTCGCCGTGCTCGTGACCGTCGTGTGGACCTCCTCGGTCTGGTACCTCCAGACCTCGGGCTGGCCCTCCGGCGGCGGGTACTGACCCGTCCGGAGCGTTCCTCGCAGCACCCCTCCTCGACCACATCGACCAACCCGGGTGGCACAGTGACCGTCGACGCATCGACACGAGAGGACTGGGCCCGATGACCTGGGGTGACACCGATCTCGACCGCCTGCCTCTCGACACTCGCCGGGCGGGTGTCCTGCTGCACGTGACCTCGCTCCCCGGATCCGGGCCCGGGGAGTCGGCCGGTCGGACCTCGGGAACCCTGGGTGACGAAGCCCACCGGTTCGTCGACTTCCTGGCCGAAGCCGGGTGCTCGGTCTGGCAGGTGCTCCCCCTGGTGCCCACGCACCCGGGGGAGGGGTCGCCGTACAACGCGCTGTCGGCGATGGCAGGCAACACGGAGCTGATCAACCGCGAGCACCAGGTCGCCCACGGGCTCGGCTCCCCGGCGGTGCTCGACGAGGCTCACCGCTCCGCCTTCGCCTCCTGGTGCGCGGCACAGGCGGACTGGCTGGAGCCCTACGTCGAGTTCACTGCGCTTCGCGAGCTCCACGACCACGCGCCCTGGCCGCGCTGGCCCCCTGCCCTGCGGGACCGCCACGCGCCCGCGGTGGCGGAGGCGCTCTCGGGACGTGCGGACCAGGTCGAGCTCCTGCGCTTCGAGCAGTGGGTCTTCGCGGTGCAGTGGGCCCGCCTGCGCGAGCACGCGGCGGCCCGGAGCGTGCTCCTGTTCGGGGACCTGCCGATCTTCGTCTCCCTCGACAGCGCTGACGTGTGGGCGTCGCCGGAGCTCTTCGAGCTGGACGAGGACGCTCGCCCGATCACGGTCTCCGGGTGCCCGCCCGACTACTTCGCGGCCGACGGGCAGCGGTGGAACAACCCGCACTACGACTGGGCCGCGATGGCCGAGGACGACTTCTCGTGGTGGCGACGCAGGATCGCCCGTCAGCGCGAGCTCTTCGACCTGGTCCGCATCGACCACTTCCGTGGGTTCGAGGCGGCCTGGCACGTACCGGTCGACGCGACCACGGCCCGGGAGGGCGCGTGGGTCCCCGGTCCCGGCGCCGAGATCATGGCCGTCCTGGTCGACGCCGCGGGGCCGGGGACGCTGGTGGCCGAGGACCTCGGGGTGATCACCCCGGAGGTCGAGGCGCTCCGGACCCGCTACGACCTGCCCGGGATGACGATCCTGCAGTTCGCCTTCGACGGCGACGCCGACAACAAGTACCTGCCCACCCACCACGGGGAGCGCAGCGTCGTCTACACCGGCACCCACGACAACGACACCACCGTGGGCTGGTGGCGGCTGCTGGACGAGCAGACCCGCGACCAGGTCCGCGCCTGCCTCTCCGACCCGGACGAGGCGATGCCCTGGTCCCTGGTCAGGCTGGCCCTGGGGTCGCGAGCCCGGCTGGCCGTCATACCGGCCCAGGACCTCCTCGGGCTGGGCAGCGAGAGCCGGATGAACACCCCGGGCACGGCCGAGGGCAACTGGAGCTGGCGAGCGTCCGCCGGCGCCTTCGACGCTGACCTCGCCGCGAGGCTCAGGGCGCTCGTGGTGTCAGCGGACAGGCTGGGCTGACCGGACCGCGGTCCGCGCGTGGGGCTGGAGCGCTTCGAGGGCTGGGACGGCGGGGTCGACGTGGGAATTTTGCCCAGGAGGCCGTGACCTGGCTACGACGTGGCTCGTTCAGACGGACACCAACGACTGCTCGGGAGAGTATCTATGCGCCTGCGCCACCCTGCTCGTTACCGCCTGCTCGCCGTCGCGGCCACCGCCGCCGTCGCGATGGCCGGTCTGTCACCGGCCCTGGCGGAGGACCCGGCGCTGCCGGGTGCCTTCGCGCCGCAGCTCGTCACGGTCGACACCCCGACCCGCGCCGACAAGGAGCTGTTGCAGACCCTCGGCCTGGACCTGACCGAGCACGCCGGGCACGACTACATCGAGGTGGTGCTGCACAGCCCGGCCGACCTCGACCTGCTGCTCGACGCCGGGCTCACGCACGAGGTGCGCATCCCCGACCTGGCGCTGCGCTCGGCCCAGAACAACCGCGCGAACGCCGCGTACGCCGCGGCCACGGTCGTCTCGCCGCTGCCGTCGGGCCGCGACTCCTACCGCACCCTGGCCGACTACAACAACGACCTGCGCAACCTCGCGGCCATCCGACCCGCGATCGCCAAGCGGATCACCCTGCCGCACCAGTCCCTCGACGGTCGCACCGTCTACGGCATCGAGATCGGCCGCGACGTCCAGGCCGCCGAGGACGGGCGGCCGACGTTCCTGCTGATGGGCGTCCACCACGCCCGTGAGTGGCCCTCGGGCGAGCTGGCGATGGAGTTCGCCTACGACCTGGTCAAGAGCTACGGCACCGACGCCCGGATCACCGGCCTGCTCGACAAGGCCCGCGTCGTCGTGGTCCCGGTGGTCAACGTCGACGGCTTCGAGCTCTCCCGCACCGACGGCGCCCTGGTCGACCTCCGCGAGGCCGACGGCGGGGGCACCGTGTCGATCCTCGGCACCCCCGGCAACGCCTACAAGCGCAAGAACTGCCGGCTCGTCGACGGCCAGGACACCCCCGACGGCACCTGCCGCGCCGGCAGCGCCACCAGCCCCGGCGGCTTCGGCACCGGCGTCGACCTGAACCGCAACTACGGCGGCTTCTGGGGCGGCCCGGGTGCGTCGGCCACGTTCGCGGACCCGACGTACCGCGGGGCGGGGCCGTTCTCCGAGCCCGAGATCCAGAACGTTCGTGAGCTGGTCAGCAGCCGTCAGGTCACGACCCTGATCTCCAACCACACCTACTCCAACCTGGTGCTGCGGCCCAACGGCGTGCACCCCGACACGATCGGCCACGACGGCCTCCCGGTCGGCGACGCACCCGACGAGGCGGGCCTCAAGGCGCTCGGCAAGAAGATGACCGACGCCAACGGCTACCGCAACATCCACGGGTGGGAGCTCTACGACACCACCGGCACGACCGAGGACTGGTCCTACAACGCCACCGGCGGCTACGGCTACACCTTCGAGATCGGTGCCGACGAGTTCCACCCGCCGTTCCCGCAGGTGATCGACGAGTACCTCGGCTCCGGTGAGTACGCCGGCAAGGGCAACCGCGAGGCCTACCTCGCCGCGCTCGAGAACACCGTCGACACCGCGACCCACGCCGTGATCACCGGCAAGGCCCCGAAGGGCGCGACGCTGCGGCTGCGCAAGCAGTTCGCGACGCCGACGTGGGAGTCCTCGTTCACCGACACGCTCGACACGACGATGAAGGTCGGGCCCACCGGTAAGTACACCTGGCACGTCAACCAGTCCACGCGCCCGGTCGTGATGGACAAGCTGGTCGAGATCACCCAGGACGAGCCGGTGCGCAGCGAGAGCTATGCCGGCGGCCCGACCGCGGTCAACCAGACCGTCGACCACCCGTTCACGATCACCGAGACCGGGATGGACGTGCTCCAGGTCGACCTCGACTGGCCGACCCCGGACGACCTCGACCTCGAGGTCTACCGCAAGGGCGCCGACGGCTCGCTGACCCAGGTCGGCAGCTCGGGCAACGCCCCCGGCGAGAAGGAGCGCGCCGAGATCGCGGCGCCCGCGCCGGGCGACTACGTGCTGCGGGTGATCAACTTCGCCTCGGTGAGCCCGACCTACGACCTGACCGCGACGCTGTTCGACTCGCAGATCGTCTCCTCCGAGGAGGTGCCCGGCCTGATCGAGAACTGGACGCTGACCTGCGAGAAGGACGGTCGCGTCCTGCAGCGGACCTCGGTCGTGATCGACCGCGGTGAGCAGGCGAAGGTCGACCTGAAGGAGTGCACGCAGCGCTGGTAGAACAGGGCTCGGTAGGGGTGGCGCGGCGAGCCGTCGCGCCACCCCCCTCCGCCACTCACGACGAGGAGTGATCATGCGCGTCTCCATGCTTACGTGCGGCACGCGGGGGGACACCCAGCCGATGGTGGTCCTGGGCGCCGAGCTGCGACGCCGAGGACACCACGTGGTGATCGCCGCCTCGCCGAACACGCTCGATCTGCCTCGGGCGTGTGGCTTCGAGGCGCTGCCGCTGGGTCCGGACAGCCAGGAGCTGATGGAGTCCGAGGCCGGCCAGCGCTGGTTGGCCTCGGGCAACGTGCAGGCCTTCACCAAGGAGCTCACCAAGATCTCCGGTCAGCACTTCGACACCAGCATGAAGGAGGCTCGGGCCGCCTGCGACGGGGCTGACGTCGTGATCGGCGGCATCCTCGCCGAGGACATCGCCGAGGTCTACGCCGAGGCAGTGGGTGCTCCGCTGGTCACGCTGCACAGCGCGCCGGTACGCCGTACCTCGGCGTACGCGCACCCGTTGGTCACCTCTCGGTCGAGGAGTGGTGCCTTCAACGCCGCGACCGGAGCCCTGTTCGACAAGGTCTGGTGGAGGGGGGTGCGCGACGAGACGCGGCGCGCTCGTCAGGACACCGACCTGCCGCCGGTGAGGACCCCGTTGGCCAAGCGACACTCGCGGCCGGACGATCTCGAGCTCCAGGCGTACGACCCGTTGCTCGTGCCCAAGCTGGACTGGGGACCGCGCCGTCCTGTGGTCGGGTTCCTGTCCTTGAGCGAGGAGCTGCGCGGGACGATGGGGGAGAGCGGGCTCGACCCCGCGCTGCGGACCTGGCTGGACGCCGGTGACCCGCCGGTGTTCTTCGGGTTCGGCAGCATGCCGGTGCTGGACCCGGCTCAGCTGGTCGCCCTGATCACCGAGGTGAGCCTCAGTCTCGGTGTGCGCGCGCTGATCAGCGCTGGCTGGGCAGGCCTGCACGCGCTGGAGCCCGACAACCCCGCGGTGACGGTGGTCGGAGCGGTGGACCACGGGGCGGTCTTTCCGCACTGCGTGGGTGCGGTGCACCACGGTGGCGCCGGGACCTTGGCTGCCAGCCTCGGTGCGGGCATCCCGACGGTCGTCTGCTCGGTCTTCGCCGACCAGCCGTTCTGGGGCGCCCGCCTGGTCGAGGCCGGGGTGGGCGCGCACCTTCGCTTCAAGGACCTCGATCGAGTCGGCCTCGAGAAGGCGCTGCGGTCCGTGCTCTCGTCCGGGGTGCGCAACGCGGCAGCCGAGCTCGGTCCACGTCTGCGGTCCGGGTCCGAGGCAGCGAGCGAGGCCGCAGGCCTCGTCGAGACGACCGTGGCCAGGCATCGCACCTAGCCGTCGAGCGTGCCGAGGCCGACCGCGCGGTGAGGCAGCGCTCCTCCAGCTGGCGGTCGTGTGGGCCCCCGCCCACCCCCTGCTGCCGGGTGACACCTCGTGGGTGGTGCGGCATGGGCCGCTGATCTGCGTCAGCCGGTGGCCAGACCGCTGCGATGTGCAACGACCACGGCTTGCACCCGGTCCCGGACGCCGAGCTTGTTGAGGATCCGGGCTACGTGGGTCTTCACGGTTGTCTCGGCGAGGTACAGCTCGCCGGCGATCTCGGCGTTGGAGAGCCCGTTGGCCATGGAACGCAGGACGTCGAGCTCGCGGTCGGTCAGATCGTCCAGCCCGGGTGCCGGTTCGGCGGGGCGACTCACGTAGGTGTCAACGAGACGGGCGATCACGCTGGGGCCCAATCTGGTCTCGCCCGCCGCGCACGCCTTGACCGCGTCGATCAGTGCGCGCGGCTCGGTCGTCTTGAGCAGAAAACCGGAAGCGCCGGCCCGCAGCGCCTCGAGCACGTAGTCGTCGAGGTCGAACATGGTCAGGATCAGCACCGGCACCGACGGCGCTTCGCGTCCCAGCCGCTCGGTTGCGGTGATTCCGTCGCCCCCGGGCATCTCCACGTCCATGAGTACGACGTCCGGCCGCTGCTCGAGGGCCAGCCTGACGCCCGCCGGCCCGTCGGCCGCCTCGCCGACGACGTCGACCTCCTCGTCACTGCCGAGCACGGTCACCAGGCCGGCCCGCAGCAGCTGGTTGTCGTCGATGACGACGACACGCACGGTCACGGCGTCACCAGGTCGGCGTGCGCCGGCAGGACCGCCTCGACGCTGAACCCGATGCCCCCGGGACCGCCGCCGGTCGTGAGCGTGCCGCCCGCGAACCCGACCCGCTCGGCCAGCCCGATCAGTCCGTACCCACGGCCACCGGAGCCGTCGGGACCCGGACCGTCGTCGACAACGCGCACCACGGTGCGTCTGGCGTCGCAGTGGATCGACACGTGGACCTGGGCTCCCGGCGCGTGGCGGACAACGTTGGTGAGGGACTCCTGGACGACGCGGTGTACGACGACGGCCGTGTCGGTCGGCGGCGCTCCCGCCATCGTCAGGTCCACCGTGGTCCCGGCCGCCCGGATCCTTCCCACGAGGGCGCTCAGGTCCTCGAGCGACCGCTGCTTCGAGGGGGCCTCAGGTCGGAGCCGGTCGAGGTCGGCCAGCGCGGAGACCGCCGTCGCGTCTATCACGGCGATCGCGCGGCGTACCGTCTCGGGATCGTGCGGCCAGGAGACCTGGGCGGCTCCGGCTTGGACCGCGATCACACCGACCGCGTGCGAGACGACGTCGTGGAGCTCACGGGCGAACCCGGCGCGCTCGGCCCGGACTGCGGTCTGGGCGGCGGAGCGCAGCTCCTCTTGGCGCGCCGAGGCGATCTCGTGGGCGGTGGCCTCACGTCTGCGTCCGTGTCGGACCGCGAAGCCGGCCACCACGGTGATTCCCAGTACGACCAGCATGATTCCCACGTTGTCGCGGTCGGCGACCCACCCGCTCGCCCCGATGGCGGCGACGAGGAAAGCGCCGGCCGCCAACTCGGCGCGCGTCGGTTTCACTCGAGCCGCGATCGTCCACACCAGGAAGCAGACCGAGCCGAGGGACCAGAAGCCGTTGACGATGGGCGTCCCCAAGACGGCCCCCAGCGGGTACAGCACGGCGCAGACCGCAGCCGCCGTCGAGAGCGCCACCGTGCGGCCCACCACGGTCGCCCCGGCGAGCGCCGAGAGGGCAACGGACCACCACGACCAGTCGGCGGGTCCTTCGTGGGCCGTGTACGCCGCGCTCTCCACGGCGGCCAGGGCCGTCATCGTCACGCCGAGGAGGAGGTCGCGTCGAGGAGCGGGCCCGGTGCCCAGCTCGATCCCGGCCCGGCCAGACAGCGGGGACTCGGCGGGCTGGCGCAGCAAACCCAGGTGACGGCGAAGCTCGCTCGTCGATCGCTGGCTCTCTTCGTGGATCCGCCGTAGCGACGCACTCGGATCGCGGTCGGCAGCGGACCTCGCTTCGGCACGGATCAGGGTCAGGCTCTCGCGGAGGGACGACGCGATGTCCTCGGCCAGCCGTCGCCGCTCGTCCTGCACGGCAACGAGGGCCACCGCGGCGGGTGCCGTGCCGACAAGTTCTGCGGCCCGCTCGCGCTCCCTGCGGGCAAGGCGCCAAGCGCGCAACGCACTCCGAACAACGTGGGCCAGCACCGCCAGCATGACGGAGTAGAACAGCAACTCCGGCAGGCCCTGCGACTCCAGGACGGTCAACGCACCGGCCACGGCCACCGCACCCAGCCCGACCGCGGCATCGAACGTCGTCGGCCGCCACATGAGCTCAGCCTACGAAGCGCTCGACCGCCCCGTCATCCTTCTCGAGGACCACCCGTGATCCTCCGTCCGGTGGTTCCAAGAGGTAGTCCACGGCGGGCGCGCCCGCAAAGGGCCGGCTCCTAGCCTCGACCCACCGTCGTCCCACTCCGGGGCGCATCACCCAGGAGTAGTCCCATGCAGAAGCACCACTGGTCGGCCGTCGTGCTGGCCGGCGTCGCCATCGTCTCGCTGATCGTCGACCGGGTCACCGCGGCCCTCACCGGAGACGCCACCTTCATCACCGACGACAGTCGGGGCAGCGCGCTCAGCACCCTCGCGATGGGAGCGCTACTCGGGCTCACGTTCCTGGCCCTCGGCTGGGTCGCGCACCGCGAGTCGACCCGGTTCGCGACTGCCCGCCGCCCGGCCCGCCTGGCCCGGCCCGTCCTGACCTACGGCCTCTTCTTCCTCGGCGGTGGGTTCCTCACCGTGACCCCCCTGCAGACCCTCGCCGGCCTGGACGAGGACGCGGCGGCGATCCAGGTGTCCGGACTGGTCGCCTTCTCGGCGCTCACGGCAGCCTTCCTCGCCGCCTTCGTGATCGGCCTCGCGGTCATCGGCCGCAACCCGCTCGGAACTGGGGGACTGATCCTCGGCCTGATGGGCCCAGTGGTCCTGCTGACAGTCCTGCTTGGCCTGGTCGCCCCGACCATGGCCAGTCCGGTCTACGGCACGATGGTGGTGCTCGCCGGAGTGTCGCTGATCGGGGTGCGCGCGAAGCCGATCGCTCAGCCGGAGAGCCACGCGGCGACGGCGTCGCCGACCTCGGCGTTCTGAAGCACCTGCCCGGCCACCGCTGCGCGAGGTCGCCGCCCAGGGCCCGCATCGACGTCCTGCGGTGGCCTCGGAATATCAGAGGTTGAATTCGAACGTACGTTCGAGTAAACTGCGGACATGTCCGCACCCGCGATCGAGCTCCCCGACACGGCGGCCACGCCGTCGGCGTTGATCGCCCGGGTCCGTGCCGAGCGGGCCGAGGCCGACCGCGCTGAGGCGGCAGTCCTCGAGCTGGCGGTCGAGTGGGCCCATGCGCACCCCCGGGTGCCGGGTGACACCTCGTGGGTGGTGCGCGCGGAGCGGTGTCTCGACGACGACGGTGGTCTCCCGCAGTTCGCGTCCGAGGAGGAGTGCGAGGGCTACGGCATCCCCGAGGTGCACTGGGCCGCGGTGGCCCCGTTCGCCGCCGCCAACAAGATGTCCACCACAGCGGGGCACCACCTGATCCGCGACGCCCTGGTCCTGTGCCACCGCCTCCCGCTCACCTGGGCCCAGGTCACCGCCGGCCGGCTCCCCGCCTGGCGGGCCCGGCGGATCGCCAAGGCGGTCCTCGGTGCTCCCGCCGACGTGGTCGAGGCGATCGACGACAAGCTCGTCGGCCTGGCCGCCAAGGTCGGCCCGGTCCAGCTCGACCGGCTGCTCGACGAAGCCTCCATCACCGACACCGGGGTCGCCGAGCTCGTCGTGCGCGGCGACTGGAAGGACCTCCACGACTTCGATCAGGCCCTCACCCGGGTCGCCGCCGCCCTCGCCGCCACCCCCGAGGGCGAGCACGAGTCCCTCGACGTACGCCGCTCGATGGCCCTGGGTGTCCTGGCCGACCCCGCCCGCGCCCACGCCCTGCTGATGGGCGCGCCCGCCCCGCTGCCCAGCAAGCGGACCGTGCTCCACCTCCACCTCTCCCAGGACGCCGTCGAGGGCCGCGACCCCGTCGGGCGCAACGAGACCACCGCCCAGCCCGTCCTGGCCGAGCTGATCCGCTCCTGGTGCGGGCGCACCGACACCCACCTCACCGTCACCCCGGTCCTCGACCTCGCCGACCAGGTCGCGGTCGAGGCCTACGAGATCCCCGACCGACTCGCCGACCGAGTCCGTCTCGCCCAACCCTCCTGCGTGTTCCCGTGGTGCACCCGCCCCGCCCGCAGCTGCGACCTCGACCACCGCGTCCCCTACGACCCCCACGGCCCCGAGGGCCAAACCTCGACCGAGAATCTGGCGCCGCTGTGCCGACATCACCACCGCCTCAAGACCCACGCCGGCTGGCGCTACACCCGACTCGAACCCGGGGTCTACCTGTGGAACGAACCCCACGGCCAACGCTTCCTCACCGACCCCCACGGCACCACCGACCTTCCGTCGACGACCACAGACGCCGGCGATCTCGGTGATCGCTCGGGCTCCGTTCCCCGCCGCTATTGACCAGCCGAGGTACTCGAGGACGACCCGTGATGAGGGTGTTAAAGTCTCTGGAATAGATACCCTGTGGGGGTATGTTCCCGAAGCGTGCGAACGCACCCCTACGCGTACTGAATCGAGGACGGCAATGAGTCACGACACACCGCACTCCCACCACGACGAGCAAGCGGCCCACCCACGGCACGGCATGGGCCACGACACGGAGGGGCTGAAGAGCATGGCCTTGTCCGCGACCCTTCACTGCCTCACTGGATGCGCCATCGGCGAGATCGCCGGTCTGATGATTGGCACCGCCATCGGTCTGAGCACCGGCTGGACCGTCGTGCTCGCCGTAGGCCTGGCGTTCCTGTTCGGCTACACCCTCTCCACGTTCCCCCTCGTCAAGACCGGGCTAGGTGTCGGTGCCGCCCTGTCCGTGGTGTTCGCTGCTGACACTCTCTCCATCGCCACCATGGAGGTCGTTGACAACGCCGTCATGGCCGCCATTCCGGGCGCGATGGAAGCAGGACTCGTGAACTGGGTGTTCTGGGTGTCGATGATGATCGCCCTCTCCGCTGCGTTCCTGGCGGCGTACCCGGTGAACCGGTACCTGCTGGCACGCGGCAAGGGTCACGCGCTCACCCACGCCTACCACGGCGACACCGGAACCGTCACCGGTGCTCGGCGCTACATCCCGAACCTGTCCTCCACGACGCTGGCTGCCGTCATCGTCGCGTTCATGGTGGGCGGACTTGTCGTCTCCGTCGCCGCCGAGCTGGGCGACGACGAGCCGACGCAGACGCCTCACGCGCTGGTTCGTCGCTGATGCAGCCAAGGCGAGCCGCTTAGCTCAGGGTCCGCTGGCCGCCTTGGCCCGCGCCGTCTGGTCGGCTTCGCGACCACCGAGGCGACGGCCCCACCAGGCGCCGCCGGCGACGAGCAGGACGAGCGCCGTGGCGGCGGCGACCAGCTTCCAGGGCTCGGTGCCGTAGGCGCCGAGGGCGGCGTAGGCCAGGCTGCCCGGGACCATGCCGAGGGCGCTCCCGACGACGTAGTGGCGCAGGCGGACGCCGGTGAGTCCCGAGGCGTAGTTGATGGCGGTGTACGGCACCACCGGGATCAGCCGCACCACCAGCACGGAGGCGAGCCCGTGGTGGCTGAGCAGCTGGTCGACCCGCGCGAGCCGGCCCCGGGTGAGCCGGTCCACCGCTTCACGGCCCAGGACCCGACCGAGCGCGAAGGAGAGGACGGCCCCCACCAGCGCCGCCGCCAGAGCCAGCGCAGCGCCGGCCCAGAAGCCGAACAGCACCCCGCCTGCGACGGTGAGCAGCGCCTTGGGGGAGGGGACCAGGGAGAGCGCGACGTAGCCGGCGAAGTAGACCACCGGCCCCCAGGCACCGGTCTCGTGGACCTGTGTCTTCAGCTCGTGCACGTCGGGGGTGCCGAGCACAGCGGTCAGCCCGACGGCGAGCGACAGCAGGAGCACCAGCAGGGCTGCCTTCTGCCAGGTCGATCGGCTCATCGGGGTTCCCTGTTGGGTAGGTCGTGGGAGCCCAGTGTCTCGCGCGGACGACCGCCGGGGTCAATCGCTGGAGGCGGGGGCCAGCACGGTCTCGGGCTGGAAGGCCACCCACGCGAACCAGAACGTGTCGAGGTGGAGCACCGGCGAGAGCCGCTCGCCTCGCAACGGTCCGGCGACCGCTCGCCCGAACGCGTTCCACTCCGAACCCGTCCCGACGTCGGTGACGGTGCCGTCGGTCTCGGCGGTGAAGTCGAGCACCTCACCGTCGAGCCGCGGGTCGAGGACGGCGACGGTGCCGATCTCCTCGGCCTCGGTGATCTGCTGGCCGCCCAGGGCCGAACGCTGGCCCGGCAGGTGCCAGACCGTCACCGGTGCGCCGTCGACCTCGACGGCGACGACCCCGAGCCGGGCGACGTCCGAGCGACGCAGCGCCACCGCGGACGCCCCCTCACCCAGGCCGATCACCCGCTCCTTGGGCAGCATCCGGTCGTCCGCCCCGGCGGGGAGAGGGAAGATCGGGTCCGAGGAGGGTTCGTCGTAGCCGACGTACGGGTTGGAGCCGTAGGCCCGCTCATGGCCGGTGTCGCGGCTCAGCACCAGCGCGTCGGGGTGCTCGGCGGTGAACTGCGACCACCCGACCACGCCCATCGGGATCGCCTTCAGCTTCGTGCCGGTGCGGGTGCCGACCGAGGCGGTGCCGGTGAGCTGGGGCCACAGGGACTCCGTGGCCCGGTCGTACATGACGAGGTTGTCGGCGTACAGCAGGCCGGAGACGCCGAACGTGGTCTCCTCGCCGTCGACGGTGCGCTCGAACGCCACCCCGGAGTTGCACAGCGGGCAGTAGGTCACCGCGACCGGCACGCCGCCCACGGTGTCGTTGACGATCTCGTGCCAGGTGATGATCCCGAGCGGGTAGGCCCGGGTCTCTCCGGCGACGGTCAGGCTGAGCACCGGGTCGTCGTCACCGAGCCAGGTGGTGTCGGCAACGGCCTCGAAGGCCGGGTCGTCGAGCGCTGGGATGCCGTCGGGCGGAGGGCCACCGGAGAGCAGGTCGTCGACCTCGAGGAGCGGCTCCGGGAAGGAGGGGTCACGGGGGTCGTCGAGCGCCGACGCACCACCGAGCGGTGCCGTCGCGTCACGGTCCGACGCCCGGCTGCCCGGTGACGATCCCGGACCGGTGCCGCAGGCGCTCAGCGTCAGCACGACGGCAGCGCCGAGGGCGACCGCCCCGGCCCAGCGCCGCGCGCCGACGCGGGTCATGCCGTCCGACGTCCTCGACGGGAGCCGCGACGGTCGCGGCGGGGCGAGGCATCTCCGAGCAACCCGCGGAGCTGGCGCCACGACGGGTTGGTCAGCGTGGTCGCGCCCACGCGCACGGTCGGGACGGTCTCGTTGCCGTGGTTGGCGGCCTGCACGACCGCCCGGGCCTCGGGGTCCTCCCAGATGTTGCGCCACTGCGCGCGCACCCCGCGCGCGGCGAGATCGGCGCGCAGCTTCAGGCAGAACGGGCAGCCGGGACGCCAGAACACCTCGAGCGGTGCGCTGCCTGCGGGGGCCGGCCCGTTCATGAGGTGCGCGTTCTCGTCGGCTGGTGGGCGAGCCACCAGCGGCGGGTGCGTGCCAGCGCCCGCAGCGTACGTCGGGTGGCCGGTCGCTCGAGCTGGTCGCGGACGTCGGAGACCGCGGCGTTCCACGGCCCGTCGTTCCAGGTGGGGTAGGCGTGCACCACCCCGGCCAGGTCGCGGGTGCGCAGCCCTTGGTTGATCGCCACCCCCAGCTCGCCGAGGGTCTCGCCGGCGCGGGGGCCCACGACGAGCCCGCCCACGATCCGGCCCCGCTTGTCGACCACGAGCTTGGTGAGACCGTCGGTGCTGCCCTCGGTGACGGCGCGGTCGACGTGCTCGTGCGACCACGACAGGACCCGCAGACCGTCGCGCTGCCCGCCGGTGTCGACCCCCACGGCCGCCACCTCCGGGTGGGTGTAGGTCACCCGGGGGATGCCCCCGATGTCGACCGAGCGGCGTACGCCGAGCACCGCGTTGCTGGCTGCGAGGCTGCCGTGCACGCCGGCGGTGTGGGTGAACTGCGGGTGCCCGGTCAGGTCGCCGGCGGCCCAGACCCGCTTGTTGGTGGTGCGCAGGTGCTTGTCGACGACGATGAAGCCGCGCTCGTCGAGTTCGACCCCGATCGTCTCGAGACCCAGGTCGCGGGTGCGTGGCGAGCGCCCGACCGCGACCAGCAGCCGGTCGAAGCCGACCTCGCGGCCGTCGGACAGGACGAGGTGGCCGGCGCGCGGGTCGCTGGCGTCGGGCCGTACCTCGGTCACCTGCGAACCGGTCAGGACCTGGATCCCGTCGGCCTCCAGGGCCCGGTGCACCGCGGCCGCGGCGTCGACGTCCTCGCGGACGAGCAGCCGCTCGGCGCCCTCGACGACGGTGACCTCGGCGCCCAGGCGCGCGAAGCCCTGGCCGAGCTCGCAGCCGATGCTGCCGCCGCCGAGCACGGCCAGCCGTCCGGGCAGGGCGTCGAGGTCCCAGACGGTCTCGCTGGTCAGCGCTCGGGTCTCGGCCAGGCCCGGGATCGGCGGCAGGCTCGGCGCCGCGCCGGTCGCGACCAGCGCCTGCGTGAAGTGCACGGTGCGTCCCTCGACCTCGGCCGTGCCGGGCCCGGTGAACCGAGCGCTGCCGGAGCGGACCACCGCGCCGGTCTCCTCGATGGCTTCGGGGGAGTCGATGGGGGCGATGTGGTCGATCGCGCCCCGGACGTGCTTCATCACCGCCGGGAAGTCGACGTCGATGCCCGAGACGTGCACGCCCAGGTCGCCGGCCCGACGTGCTCCCGCCGCGGCCGCCGCGGCGGCGAGCAGCGACTTGGACGGCACGCAGCCTGTCCAGAGACAGTCGCCGCCGGTGCGGTCGCGCTCGACGAGCAGCACGCGGGCCCCCATCCGCGCGGCGGTCTTGGCGCCCACCAGGCCAGCGGTGCCACCGCCCACGACCAGCAGGTCCCAGACCTCGGCGTCGTCCCTCGTCGGTGTCGGTGTCGGCGGGGGAGTGGGTGTCGGTGTGCTCATGCGCGTGGTCCTTCGGTCAGCTCGTCCAGGAAGTGTCGTACGCGCTCGACGGCGGCCGGGTCGACCGGACGACGGCCCGACCACGAGGCCAGCCCGCGGTGGAGCGCGCGGTGCTGGCGCAGCACCTCGGTGCAGCGCTCGCAGTGGGTGACGTGCGCCTCGAGCCGCGCGATCTCGCCGGGGGTGAGCGGCGCGGCGGGGTCGGCGTCGAGGTAGCGCTGGACCCGTCGCGCGGACCAGCGGCAGGTCATCATCTGACGCAGCGCCCTCATGGGACGCTCACAGCTGCACTCATGACGGATCTCCTCGGTGGGTGACGAACGTGGGACCCAGGGCGCGGCGCACGCGCTCGCGCGCCCGGCTCAGGCGGGACATGACGGTGCCGACCGGCACGTCGAGCACCGCAGCGGCCTCGGCGTAGGACAGGTCGTGGAGGTCGACGAGCACGAGGGCGGAGCGGAACCTGGGGTCGAGGTCGGCGATGGCCCGACCCAGCCGCTCGTCCAGCTCCTCCGCGACGTAGTCGTCCTCCGCGCTGACGCGCTGGGCCGCCCCGAAGGCCGGCCGCGACGCGTGGGCGAGCTCCCAGTCGTCGACGAGCACCGGACGGCGACGACGATGCAGGTTGATGTTGGTGTTGCGCAGGATCGTGAGCAGCCAGGCGCGCGGGTGGCGGCCGTCGAAGCGGTCCAGGCCGCGGAAGGCCCGGATGAGCGACTCCTGGACCAGGTCCTCGGCGTCCGCGTCGCTGGACGACAGGCTCCGGGCCACGCGGAGCATCACGGCGATCTCGGGCTCGACGATCTCGTGGAAGTCCCGCGACCGCTCGGACGTGGTCACCGGGATCGGCCGACCCCGGCGCCGCGTCGAAGAGTGCTGAAGGTCACGCGAGGCTCACAGCTCGGGAGCGGGGGTGATGTCCAGCTCGGTGTGCACGTGGTGGTTGAAGTAGTTGGTCATCAGGTTGAGCGTGACGTGGGTGGTGAGCTCGGTGAGCTGCTCGTCGCTCCAGCCGGCGTCCGACGCGGCCCGCCACGCCTCCTCCGAGGTGTGACCGACGTTGGCGGTGAACTCACGGGCCAGCGCCAGCAGGGCGTCGAGCTGGGGGTCGAAGTCGGCCTTGCCTCGACGGATGGCGATCATCTCGTCGTCGCTGAGCCCAGCCTTCTTGCCGCCGCCGGTGTGGGCGGACTGGCAGTAGGTGCACTCGTCCTGGTTGCCGACGGCGAGGGCGATGGCCTCGCGTGCTCGGGCGTCGATGGTGGCGTGCTCACGCAGCACGTCCTGGATAGCCACGTAGGCGAGCAGGACGGCGGGGGAGTGGGCCATCTCGCCGTGGATGTTGAGCACCTTGCCGAACTGCGACTCCAACGCCTTGAGGGCGTCGCGGCTCTGCTCGGGAGCGCTGTCGACGGTGTGGACGGGGATGCGGGGCATGGGGGCTCCTGGCGGTAGCGGGTCGCGCGGTGGTCACGAGGGGAACACGGGGAGTCGTCGGGATCATTCCGCGGGCAGGAGCGCGGTGGGTCACCCGCTCGTGGTCGGGACCGTGGCCCGTGCGGCCCCGTGCGGGTCGGTCACCGCACACGGGACGATGCCTGGCGCCGGCTGCAGGAGCACCCGGGCCCCCGGCCGGGACTGCTGGCCCAGCGGCAGCTCGACGTCGAGACGCTCGTGCCGACCCGAGCCTCCGTACGTCGTCTCGACCGTGATCCGCTGCCGCGGCCCGGCCTGGCGGACGCCGACCACGACCCCCTCGAGCGCCTCGCCGGGACCCCTCGGGGAACCTGTCGCGGTGGTGCCGGGCGCGTCGGTGACCAGCAGGTCCTCGCGCCGCCGCAGCAGCACGGCCGGACCGTCGGCGCAGCCGGGAGCCACCGCGGTGGCCCCCCAGGGCGAGTGGTGGACGTCGCCGACGACATCGCCCGCGATCTCGTTGAAGCCACCGACGAGCCGGGCCACGGCCAGGCTGGCCGGGCGCCGGTAGAGCTCGGCGACCGGGGCGACCTGCTCGAGCCGCCCGTCGACCAGCACGGCGGTGCGGTCGGCCAGCGCGGCCTCGTCGAGCTCGTGGGTCACCATCACCACCGTCGGGGAGAGCGCCGCCCGCACCTCGGCGAGGAGCTCGTGCATGGAGCCTCGCAGGGAGGGGTCCAGCGAGCTGAACGGCTCGTCCAGCAGCAGCGCGCTGCGCTCGGTGGCCAGCGCGCGGGCGAGCGCGACCCGCTGCTGCTGGCCGCCCGACAGCTGGCGGGGGTGGCGCGCGCCGAGACCGCCGAGGTGGACGAGCTCGAGGTAGCGCTCGGCGGTGGCGCGAGCCTCGCGCCGGCCCACGCCGACCAGGCGCGGTCCGAAGGCGACGTTGCCGGCGACGTCGAGGTGGGTGAACAGGTGCGGCTGCTGGAACATCACGGTGAGGTCGCGTCGCTCGGGCGGCTCCGCCGTGACCACCAGGTCGTCCAGGAGCACGTCACCGCCGGAGGGGGCCTCGAGCCCGGCGGCCACCCGCAGCAGCGTGGTCTTGCCGGAGCCCGAGGGACCCACCACCGAGACCATCTCGCCGTCGTCGACGCTCAGGGTCACCGCGTGGAGGGTGTCGTCGTGGGCGTCGGGGAAGCGGTGCGAGACCGCGCGCAGGGTGAGCGTGCTCATGCCGGTACTCCCGGGCTGTCGACGGGCTGGGTGGCGGGGCGGTCGGACGTGTTGCGGGCGCCGGCACTGCGACGCCGGGCGGCGCGGGTGCTGAGGCCCACGACCGCGATCAGCAGCAGGGGAGGCAGCGCGGTGGACACGGCCAGCGCGGCGACGCCGGGCTCGTTGCCGGAGCCGCTGGCCGCGGAGCCGAGCAGCAGCGGCAGGGTCACGAAGCGCCCCCCGCCGAGCAGCACGGTCACGACGTAGTCGCTCCACCCGACGAGGAAGGCGAGCACCGCAGCGACGGTGAGGCTGCGCCGGACCGCGGGGAGCGTCGCCCGGTAGCGGGCCTGACGGGCGGTGGCGCCGAGGCTGCGGGCCTGCTCCTCCAGCTCGGGGTCGAGGGCGGCGTAGCCGGTGGCGGTGACGTAGGCGCAGTACGGCAGCGCGAAGACCACCAGGACCCCGACGACCGCGACCGGGCCGGGCACGCCCAGGCGGAGCAGGATGACGTCGAGCCCCATCGACACCGCGAACGGCGGCAGCAGCACCGGCAGCAGCAGCGCCGCCGCGACCGCCCCCGGTCGTCTGGTCTCGCGCCAGCCGAGCGCCCGACCGGCCAGGGCGCCGAGCGGGGTGGCCAGGAGCGCGACGGCCAGGCCCAGGACCACCGAGCGGCCCAGGGCCGGCAGCAGACCGGCGTCGAGCGCGTCGCGGAAACCGCGCAGGCCCCACTCCTGGGGCAGCGCCGCCGGCGCCGACCAGCGCTCCGCCACGGTCCACACCAGCAGCGGCGCGAGCGGCACCAGCAGCCACGCCAGCGCGGCGACGCTCCCCAGCCACGACGGCAGCCGGGCGCCGCCCCGGGCGGGCCGACGTACGGGCCGGCGTACGGGCCGATGGTCGGCGACCAGCTCGGCGCTCATCGGGCGCGTCCCCGCGCGGAGGACGCCGGCGCGAGCGAGGTGCGCAGGCGCGGCGTCGCGGCGAGCACGGCCAGCGCCACCCCGAGCGCCAGCAGCGCCCCCGTGGTGGCGGCCGCTGCGGCAGCGGGCCGGGCGGCGAGGTCGATCGACCCGAAGAGCCGGTAGGCCAGGACCGGCAGCGGCTCCGGGTAGGCCCGCCCGAGCAGCCAGGCGACCTCGTAGGAGCCCACGGTGTAGACGAAGACGATGAGCGAAGCCGCGCCCAGCGCCGGCAGGGACGCCGGCACCAGCACCCGGCTCCACCGGTGCCACGGCCCGGCCCCGAGCACCGTGGCGGCCTCGACCCGCCGGCGGTGCAGCGGCCCCAGCGCGGCCACGACGACCAGCGCCACGAACGCCGACTCCTTCCACGCCAGCTCCAGCACGGTCGCGACCGGCCACGGCCCGGCCACCAGGGGAGGCCAGTCCTGGACGCCCGAGATCCTGGCCGCCATCCCGCCGTCGGAGAGCAGCAGACCGACGGAGGCGGCGCCGACGAGGTGGGGCAGGGCGAGCACGGCCGCCGCGACGACGCGGACCAGCCCGGAGCCGCGCCCCTGGCCGAGCATCACCGAGGCGAGCAGCAGCCCCGCCAGGGCGGCCAGCAGGGTCGAGCCGACGGCGATGACGAGGGTCTCGCGCACCGCGAGGACCAGGTCGGGCGCGGCGTCCGACCAGCCCTGCAGGCTCAGCACCGGCTCGCCGACGAGCGGCATCAGCCCCAGTGACGTGGCCACGACGGCACCCACCCCGCTGCCGGCGACCACGAGGATCGCCAGCAGGGCGGGCAGGGCGCGTGCGCGGGGAGCGGGAGTCACTGTCCGGAGCCGAGCACCTGTCGTCGCCAGCCCTCGTCGAGCGGGGAGACCCAGTCGGAGGAGAGCTCGGGGTCGGCGCCGCGGGACAGCTCCTCGTACGGCGGGACCACCGGGGAGTCCGGCAGCGCCTCGAAGCGCGCCCGCTGGTCGCTCTCGAGGAGGTCGAGGTCCAGCACCGTGAACTGCCCCCACACGGCCGGGTCGGCCTTGATGGACTGCTGCTGCGGGGAGAGCGCCAGGTTGGCCACCACCATGGCGCCGGCCTGGTCGCCGGCGGTGACGGGGATGCCGAGGAAGCTCGCGTTGCCCACGGTGCCCTCCTCCAGGGTCAGCACCCGGGTCGTCTCGGGGAAGGTCCCGTCGGCCACGAGCTCGGTGAGGGTGGCCGGACCGTAGGTCATGGTCATGTCCACCTCGCCGTCAGCGTAGAGGCGGTCCAGGGCCACCGAGTCGCGCGGGTACGTCGTGCCCTCACGCCAGAGGCTGGGCGCCAGGTCGTCGAGCGCGTCCCACAGGTCCGGGGTGAGCTCGTCGAAGTCCTGCTCGTCGAACGCGGTCGGCACCTGCTCGGCGCCGCCCGAGACGGCGTACAGCGCCTGGCGGACGAAGACCGAGCCCGTGAAGTCCGGCGGGGCCGGGTAGGTGAACCGCCCGGGGTTCGCCTCGGCCCAGTCCAGCAGGTCGGCGAACGTCGTCGGGGGGTCCTCGACGCGAGCCTCGTCGTACACGAGGGTGAACTGGGCCTTGTGCCACGGCGCCTCGCACCCGTCGACGCCGACGCCGAAGTCCTCGGCGACCAGCGGGTCGTCGGTGGCGACGTACTTCATGTTGGGCATCGAGGTGGACCAGTCGCAGAGCCAGGCCCCGGCCTCCCGACCGGTGGCGAAGTTGTCGCCGTTGACCCAGACCAGGTCGACCTCACCGTCGGTCGAGCCCGCGGCCCGCTCCGCGAGGATGCGCCGGATGGCCTCCTTGGTGTCGGCCACGGGGACGCGGCGCAGCGTCACACCCGCCCGCGCGGCGGCCGGCGTGAGGGTGTTGTCGACGTAGGCGTTGCCGCGGTCGTCGCCGCCGTACATCCAGAGGTCGACCACCTGGCCCTGCGCCTCTGACAGGATCTCGTTCCACGAACGATCCTCGGCCGGGCCCTGCGACGAGTCGACCGTGGGAGCCGAGCAGGCGGCGGCCAGCAGGCCGAGACCGACCAGGCAGGAAGTGAGCAACCGTGAGCGTGTCGATGCCGAGGGCGAGGATCGGGTGGGGCGAGCCATCGGGATCGGTTCTCCTTGCGGCCGGCCCCGGGAGCGGACGGCGTAGGTGCTGCGGGGACGAGGGGGGCTGTGAGGGGAACCCTCCGGGTCGTGCCGCAGCATCCCGGACGAGGGGTCTCACTGGTCTCTTCGGTGCCACCCCCCTCATCGGATGGCGCCGCGGGGCATCTCGCTGATGTTCGACGCCGCGCTCCGACGCCGCTTGGCGGACCCGCTCGACCGCGTCGCCGCCTTCCTGGACCGTCCCGGGATCACCCCGGACCGGTTGACGCTGCTCGGGCTCGCCGTGGGCCTCGCCAGCGCCGTCACCGCAGCCACCCAGCTGTGGCTCTGGGCGCTGGGTTGCTGGCTGGCCTCCCGGGCTCTCGACGGCCTCGACGGTCCGCTGGCCCGTCGTCGGGCCGCCGCGGCGCGCGCCGATCCGGCGCGAGCGGCGCAGGTGGGGGAGAGCGAGGCCGGCGGCTTCCTCGACATCACGGCCGACTTCACGGTGTACGGCGCCACCGTCGTCGGCGTCGCCGTCGGGACGGCGGCGGCCGCCGGGCCGGACCACTCCTGGCTCCCGTTCCTCGCGGTCCTGCTGGCCTACTACGTCAACGGCACGGCGTTCCTGGCCTTCTCCTCGATCGCCGAGCGCACGGGTCACCAGCTCGACGACGGTCGGTCGCTGAGCTTCCTCGGGGGACTGACCGAGGGGGCCGAGACGATCGCGGTCCATTCACTGTGGCTGCTGCTGCCGGGCGTGGCCCCCCAGATCGCCTGGGTGTGGGCGGTGCTGGTGGGCCTCAGCGGGGCGCAGCGGATCGTCGTGGGCTACCGCAGCCTCCGCCAGCCGCCCTCGCGCCCGGACTGACCGATCGGCGTCGGCCCCCCTGCCGGGCGGGTAGCCTTCCCCGTTGTGACCCCTCGACCGCGCCGGGCGCTCCGGCCGCTGCGCCGGCGCGCTGACGGCTCGTCCCGCGCCGCCCGCACGACCGGGATCCTGCTGCTCGGGGTCGCCCTCGTGGCGGGGTCGGGTGCCGCGGCCGGGACGCCCTCACGGGCCGGGTCGGGGCCCGAGGCGCAGCCGGTCTCCTCGACTGTCGCGCTCAGTGCTGTTGCTCCTGCTGTGCTGCCTGCCGGGGCGAGGGCCGCGTCCCGGCCGTCGGGCGACCGGCGCTACGCCTACTCGTTCCTCTCGAGTCCCGACTTCCTCAACACCGACGTCGCCGACGTGCGAGGCGCGCCCGGCTACCGGACCGGGGCCCCGAACTCCTACAACGAGTCCTACGCGCGCTCCCTCGACACCGTCCTGGGCACCTTCGCGGCCGAGGGTGCGCGTGACGTGCTCGTGGCCGGCGACCTCGTCGAGGGGCACTGGTGGATCGACACCGCCGACACCGGGACCTTCGGCAGCCTCGACACCTTCGCGCAGCGCAAGCAGGTGGTCGGCAACGCGGCGGCCACCTACTACGGCGCCTGGAAGCAGCGGATGACCAGCCGCGGGCTGCGCCCGTTCCCGGCGGTGGGCGACCACGAGATCGGCGACGACCCCTGGCACCCGTACAAGCCGGACTTCCGGCGCAAGCACGCGCTCGTGCCGACGTTCAAGCGCGCCTTCGGCCAGACCTTCACCCGCACCGGGCGGGGTCGTCCGGTCTACCGGGACCACCCGTCCGGCCCGGCCCGTGACACCGCCTACGCCCACCGCCTCCACCCCGAGGTGCAGCTCGTGACCGTCGACGTCTTCCAGCGGACCAAGCGCAACGTGGCGGTCCGGCTGGACCGCCGCCAGCTCGCCTGGCTGGGGTCGGTGCTGCGCAGGGCCCGTGAGGACGGCGTGGACTGGATCGTCGTGCAGGGCCACACGCCGGTCGTGGGGCCGGTGCGGATCGCGGACAACACGTCCGGCCTGCTCTACCAGGGCGGGCGGCGCTCGGCGTTCTGGCGCCTGCTCAAGCGGTACGACGTCGACGCCTACCTCGCAGGTGAGGTGCACGCCATCTCCAGCGCCATCGACGGTGGCGTGGCGCAGGTCGTCCACGGCGGGACCTTCCTCAGCGGCGGCACCAACTACCTGCGCTTCGACGTGACGCGCTCGAGGATGCGGATCGTGGCCCGGCAGTTCGCAGCCAGCTCCGCGAAGCAGGCTGGCTTGTGGGGGATGGACGAGCGGAAGAGTGGCCCGGAGCTGATGGTCTTCCAGCCCGACCCGCCCGTCGTCGGCACCATGACGCTCACCCGTGACCACCGGCTCGTCAAGCGCACCGGCCTGTTGAGCTCCTACCAGCCCTAGCCGCCTCTCGCAGCTCCGCCCGGCCTTCGACCAACGGGGCGGGACCCTTCGGGCATCCCGTCGTTGTGAGGTGACCAGCCCCCCTCGTCGTCCTGGAGCGCCATGCGCCTGTCCCGACCGTCTCGCCGCACCCGCCTGTACGGACCCCTCCTGCTGGTCGCGGCCCTCGCCCTCGCTGCGTGGCCCGAGGCCCGGGGCGCGGCGCCGACCACCTGCCACGGGGAGGTGGCCACCATCGTCGGCACCGACGATGCAGACACGCTCCGCGGGACGCGGGGCCGTGACGTGGTGGCGCTGGGCCGCGGCGACGACGTCTTCGACGGCCTGGACGGTGACGACCTGATCTGCGGCGGCCCCGGCGACGACGGCCTCACCGGCGGCGACGGCAACGACGAGGTCGACGGAGGGAGCGGTGACGACTTCCTCCAGGAGGGGGCGGGTGACGACCGGCTGGTCGGCGGCCCGGGGGAGGACGTCGTGTCCTACCTCCCCTGGGCCACCGGTATCCGGGTCGAGAGCGGGTCGATCGTGACCGGTGCCGGCCGCGACGAGGTGAGCGGCGTGGAGGTCATCGAGGGCACTCCGCACGACGACGTGATGATCGGCGGTCCCGGCGACGACGGCCTCCGGGGGGTGGCGGGCGACGACGTGATCCGTGGCCGCGGCGGGGACGACCGTCTCGCCGGCAGCGGGGGCACGATCTACGGCGGCGGCGGCAACGACCTGGTCGAGGCCAGCGACACGGTGACGGCCGACCTCGGGCCTGGCGTCAACGCGGTCCGCATCGGGGCCGGCCGGGTCGTCGTGCAGGGCGGCCGCGGCCGCGACACCTTCCACGTCGACACCGACGACACCCGCTCCACGGTCCACGGTGGCCGTGGGGCGTCGCGCAACCGGGTCACCTTCGTCGGCACCGACCGCCGCGTGCGGGTCGACCTGGAGAGAGGGGTGGCGAGGTGGAACGGTGGGCGCCTGCGGTTCGACGACGTGCAGGTGGTCGTCGGATCGCACCGCCAGGACGTGATCCTCGGCAGCCGGCGCGGCGACATCCTCTACGGCCGCCGCGGTGCCGACCTGATCCGGGGGCGGGGCGGCGTCGACCTCCTGGTCGGCCAGGGCGGCCGCGACCGGGTGGACGGTGGGCGCGCGTTCGACTACTGCCGGGCGGAGGCCCGCTTCCGCTGCGAGGCGTGACCGGGCGTCGCGGTCAGCGCCGGAACGCCGTGGCGGTCACGCGGAAGCGACGGCCGTCGTCCACGGCCGCGCCGTGGCAGGAGTACGACGTGCCGCGACGGCAGCGGAACCGCGCGGAGGCGTTGGCGACGGTGACGATCACGCGGCGCACCGAGCGCCGGGAGAAGTCGACCGTCACGGTGCCGCGGCCCCACCGCGAGAGACGGACCGGAGTCTGCCGCAGCTGTCCGTCGGCACGCCGCACGACGACGTACGCCCCGGCCGTCGACGTACGTCGGGGTCCCTCGACGTGCACGCGCAGCCGCCATCGCCGTCCGGTGCGGGCCGCGGGACGGACCGCGACGCTGGCCGAGGCCAGGTGGTCGACGGAGGCCCGGAAGCGCGCCCGGCCCCGGTCCGGGCCGAGCCTGGTGGTGGCGCGCAGGATCGCGGACGGCCACGCCCGTCCCTCGTCGTAGCTCTGGGCCGGCACGGTGTTGGCGGCGGCGTACGCCGTGAACACGTCGCGCAGCCCGCCGTGCGGCCGCAGGACGCGGGCGATCGCCCGGGTGGAGTAGAGGTTGGGCCGACCCTCGTCGGCGTCGGCCAGCGACCAGACCTGCCGGACCACGTCGTCGCCGAACCGGCTGCTGAGGTACTCCCACCAGACCCAGTTGCCGTAGTGGACGCCGGGGTCGGCGAAGGTGTCGAGCGGCTGGCGGGCCCGGCGCAGCTGACCGTAGGGCAGGTACTGGCGGTTGTCGTCGACAGCGTCGGCGAACCGCTCCTCCATCCAGACGGCCGTCGACTCCAGGAACCACGGGTCGTCCTTGAAGTCGTAGGCGAACTGCACCGCGTGGAAGAACTCGTGCGCCAGGGTCACCCGCAGGTTGTCGACCGGCCGGCCGGCGAACTGCGCGGCGGAGAAGTCGTTGTCGATCACGCAGTAGCCCGAGGCCACCCGGCGGCTGCCCGGCTTGTAGTACTCCGGCACGCAGTAGCCGTAGAGGCCGGTGCCGAGGTCCTTGAGGTAGACGTCGAACCGCGCGTCGCCGCCGTGGCGGCGGTCGGCCACGGGCGCGCGGTAGCCCAGCGTGTCGACCTCGAAGCGGTAGACGCGGCTGAGCACCTGGAGGGACTTGGTGACCCAGGCATCGCTGGGGGGACGGTCTTTCGTGGTCTCCACGTAGTGCAGGCAGACGCGGGTCCGGCACCGCTTCACCGGCGTGGTCGCGTAGCCGTTGGCCTGGGGGTCGGCACGACCGTCGGTCGGGCGGGCCAGGATCGTCTGCGCGAGCACCCGGTCCTCGCCCTCGAGCTCGGGCAGCGACGTGAAGAGGTCGCGCAGCACGGGGGTGGCCTCCTCGCGCTCCACGGCCGGGGCACGCCGGCCCGGGACGGGGCGCAGGATCCGCACGGCGCGGGCGAGCGTCGCCTCCGCGGCCTCGTCGGCCGCCGTCCCGGCCACGGGGACCAGCCGCCCCTCGTCCGAGCCGGAGGAGGCGTCGGACGCGGACGCCGCAGGGCTGGCCGAGGGGGAGGCCGCCACGGGGGAGACGGTGGCGGTGACGGCCAGCACGACGGCGGCAGCGAGCGTACGGCGACGCATGGGGCTCCTCATCCTCGACGGGGAAGTGGCGGGGAGGCGGTGACGGACGGACGGCTCAGCGCGCGGAGGTGGCCGCCTCGAGCACGTGCGGACGGCCGCGAAGCCGGTCGCCGACCCCTGCGGGGATGACGGTGCGAGGTGTCGGGGAAGACATGGCTGGCAGTCTGGCACGGCGAACAGCCGATCGTGGGTAAGGATGGGCGCGATGACGACGAGTGTCCCGATGACCACGGCCGACCCCGCAGCCGACGAGATCCGTCGTCGAGGGCTGCGCCAGATGCGCACGGTCGCAGTCTCGCTGCTGGCCCTCGCGGCCGTGGTCTACCTGCTGACCCTGGGCAACGACGGGGTCCTCGGCTTCGTCAACGCCGGTGCGGAGGCCTCGATGGTGGGCGCGATCGCCGACTGGTTCGCGGTCACCGCCCTCTTCCGGCACCCGCTCGGGATCCCGATCCCGCACACCGCGCTGATCCCGCGGCGCAAGGACGACCTCGGCCGGGGGCTGCAGGAGTTCGTGGGCGAGAACTTCCTCCAGGAGGGCATCATCCGTGAGCGGATGGCGGCGGCCACCCCCTCGGCGCGGCTGGCCGAGTGGCTCTCGGATCCCGACAACGCCCGGCGTGTCGTCGACGAGGCGGCGGAGGTCGCGGCGATCGGCCTGGGCAAGGTCCGCGACGAGCACATCGCCGGGCTGGTCAACGACGCACTGGTGCCCCGCTTCCGCGAGGAGCCGATCTCACCGCTGCTCGGGGGGCTGCTGGCCGAGGCGCTGCACGACGACGTGCACCACGGGCTGGTCGACCTCGCCCTCACCGAGCTGCACGGGTGGCTCGAGGCCAACCCCGACACCGTGCAGGAGGTGCTGGGGGAACGAGCGCCCTGGTGGGCCCCGCCGGGGCTCAACGACCGGGTCACCGCGCGGATCCACCTCGAGATGGTGCGCTGGGTGGCCGACATCCGTGACGAGCCGCGCCACCACGCCCGCCTGGCCCTCGACTCGCTGCTGCTCCAGCTGGCCGCCGACCTGCTGGAGGACGAGTCGACCCAGGAGCGCACCGAGCGGTTCAAGAACCGCGTGCTCGACCACCCGGCGGTGGTCTCCTCGGGCATCTCGCTGTGGAACGCGCTGCGCCGGGCGCTGACGACCTCGCTCGCGGACCAGGACGGCGCCGTACGCCGCCGCCTGCTCGACGAGGTGCAGGCCTTCGCCCACCGGCTGCGAGCCGATCCGGCCCTGCGCGAGCGGCTCGACGGGATGGGCGCCGACATCGCGGTCTTCGCGGTGGAGCGCTACGGCACCGAGCTGACCGGCATCATCACCTCGACCATCGAGCGCTGGGACGGTCGGGAGGCCGCCGACCGCATCGAGCTGCACGTCGGGCGCGACCTGCAGTTCATCCGGATCAACGGCACGATCGTGGGCGGCCTGGTCGGTGTCCTGATCCACACCATCGCGGTGCTGGTGGGCTAGCGCGTCGGGTGGTCGGGGGTCGGGGGTCGGGGGGTGCGAGTTACCAGCATCTGCTGGTAACTCGGCGCTTCCGGGCCATCGCAACAGCCCAGAAGCGCCGGGAAAGGCCCAGAGGCGTGGGTGGAGACGGCCCGGGGCCGAGGGTCGGGCGGGGGGGTGCGAGTTACCAGCATCTGCTGGTAAGTCGGCGCTTCCGGGCCATCGCAACAGCCCAGAAGCGCCGGGAAAGGCCCAGAGGCGTGGGTGGAGACGGCCCGGGGCCGAGGGTCGGGCGTACGTCGGGCGGCGGGCGCCGGTCGTGCGTGCCGGCCGGTTTGGGGCGGCCCCGGGCCAGGATCGATACTGGGTCGGTGAGCGAACCGATGAACGTCCCGATCTCCGATGAGTCGATCAAGCTCGGCCAGTTCCTCAAGCTGGCGAACCTGGTCGAGTCCGGCTCCGAGGCCAAGCAGCTGCTGAGCGGCGGCGTGGTCCGGGTCAACGGCGAGATCGAGAGCCGTCGGGGTCGCCAGCTCGAGCTCGGCGACGTGGTCTCGGTGGCCACGCAGTCGGCCAAGGTCGGCGGCGAGGGCACCGACAACCTGCCCTGGTGACGGGCTGGCCGGACGTCGCAGCTAGCGGACCTCGAGCAGGTCGACCACGAAGATCAGCGTCTCGCCGGGCTTGATGACCCCGCCGGCCCCGCGGTCGCCGTAGCCCAGGTGGGGCGGGATGACCAGCTGGCGGCGTCCGCCGACCTTCATGCCCTGGACGCCCTGGTCCCAGCCGGTGATGACCTGGCCGATGCCGAGCCGGAACTGCAGCGGCTCGCCGCGGTTCCAGGAGGCGTCGAACTCCTCGCCGGTGGAGTGGGCGACGCCGACGTAGTGCACGCGCACCGTGTTGCCCTCGGCGGCCTCGGGGCCCTCGCCGTCGGTGAGGTCGGTGACCATCAGGTCGGCCGGCGGGTCGAAGTCGGGGAAGTCGATCTCAGGCTTGTCCATGGCGACGACCCTAGCGACCGGGCGGGCAGAGCCCAGCCAGGGCTCAGCTCTGGTGGATGTAGGTGTCGAGCTGGTCGCGCTCGAACTGCAGCTGACCGATCTTGTGCTTGACCACGTCGCCGATGCTCACGATGCCGATCAGGGTGTCGTCCTGGCAGACGGGGATGTGGCGGAAGCGGCGCGTGGTCATCGTCGCCATCACCTCGTCGAGGTCGTCGTCGGGAGCGCAGGTCTCGACGGACGTGGTCATGATCGCCGAGACGACGTTGTTGATCACCGTGCCGTCGCTGTGCAGGTGGCGCACCACGTCGCGCTCACTGACGATGCCGTCGAGCGACGTGCCGTCGGCGCTGACCACGAGAGCGCCGATGTTGTGCTCGGCCAGCAGGGTGATGAGCTCCTTGACTCCGGCGTCGGGGGAGATCGTGACGATCTCCTGGCTGGCCTTGGCCTTGAGGATCTCACCGATGCGCATACGGCAGACCGTACTCAGGCGCGGCCCCCGAGGCCAGGGTCCGTCCACCACGGCGTGGCGCCCCCTCGGAAGGGTCAGCCCTCGCCGTCCGGGTCGAGCCGGTTGCGGTGGGCCCGCAGGTCCGAGACGGAGCCCGGTCGCGGCGCCGACCAGTCGGCGTCGTCCGCGGTCTCCGAGCCCCCGAGGAAGGACAGGGCGGCCTCGTGCAGATGGCCGTTGGACGCCAGTGCGTTGCCGCCGAACGGTCCGTCGGTGCCGTCGAGGGAGCTGAACCGACCGCCGGCCTCGCGGACGATCACGTCGAGCGCGGCCATGTCGTAGACCTCCAGCTCCGGCTCGACGGCCAGGTCGACGGCACCCTCGGCGAGCAGCATGTAGGACCAGAAGTCGCCGTACGCGCGGGTGCGCCAGCAGCGCCGCATCAAGGAGATGAAGTCGTCGAGCCGGCCGCGCTCCTCCCAGCCGTGCAGGGAGGCGTAGGACAGCGAGGCGTCCTCGAGCCGACGTACGTCGGAGACCTGGCACTGCGTGGCCTTCAGCAGCGAGCGGCCGGTCCAGGCGCCGTTGCCGGTCGAGGCCCACCACCGTCGCTGGAGCTGGGGGGCGGACACGACGCCGAGCACCACCTCCTCGTCGACCACGAGGGCGATCAGCGTCGCCCACACCGGGACGCCGCGCACGAAGTTCTTGGTGCCGTCGATCGGGTCGACGACCCAGCGGCGCTGGGAGTTGCCCGACGCGCCCTGCTCCTCGCCGGTGATGGCGTCGCGGGACCGCACCCGCGAGAGCGTGCGGCGGATGCCCTCCTCGACGGACTGGTCGGCGTCGGTCACGGGCGTCAGGTCGGGCTTGCTCATCACGTGCAGGTCGAGCGACTTGAACCGCGTCGTGGTCAGCGAGTCGGCGTCGTCGGCCAGCACGTGCGCCAGCCGGAGGTCGTCGGTGTAGTCAGTGGCCACGGGCACAGGCTACGGTCCCCGTCCCGGTCCGGGGTCGGCCCATGGAGATCGACGGGCCACCGGGGTCAGTAGTCGCTGTGGCTGCGTGCGGCCAGCAGGCGGCGGAACGACGCGACCCGCTCCGGGTCGGTCCGGCCGGCGGCCAGGGCGTCGTCGAGGCCGCACTCGGGTTCGTCGTCGCCGTGCGTGCAGCCCCGCGAGCAGGTGGTGGTGAGGGCGTCGAGGTCGGGGAAGTGGCCGATCAGGGCCTGTGGCTGCACGTGGGCCAGCCCGAAGGAGCGGATGCCGGGGGTGTCGATGATCCAGCCGGCGACCTGGGGGAGCGAGAGCATGATCGCCGAGGTCGAGGTGTGCCGCCCGCGCCCGGTCACGGCGTTGACGTGCCCGATCTCGCGGTGGGCCAGGGGCACCAGCGCGTTGACCAGGGTCGACTTGCCCACGCCGCTGTGGCCGAGCAGCACGCTGGTCTGACCGGTGAGCTCCTCCAGGAGCGCGGAGAGGTCGCCGCCGCGCTGGGTCACCACCGACGGCACGCCGAGCGCGCGGTAGGTCGTGAGGAGGGTCTCGGGGTCGGCGAGGTCGGACTTGGTGAGGCACAGCAGCGGGCGCAGCCCGGCGTCGTACGCCGCCACCAGGGCGCGGTCGATCATCCGGGGGCGCGGCTCGGGGTCGGCCAGCGCGGTCACCACGACCAGCTGGGTGGCGTTGGAGACGAGCACCCGCTCGACCGGGTCGTCGTCGTCGGCGGTCCGGCGCAGCGTGGTGGTGCGGGGGACGACCTCGACGATCCGGGCCAGCGTCCCCTCGTCGCCCGACACGTCGCCCACGACCCGGACGCGGTCGCCGACGACCACGCCCTTGCGGCCGAGCGGTCGCGCCTTGACCGCCATCACGGTGACGTCGTCGACCAGCAGCGTGAAGCGGCCGCGGTCGACGGTGACCACCACCCCGTCGGCGGCGTCGTCGTAGGTGGGCCGCTCCTTGGTGCGGGGGCGGGTACGTCGTCGGGGTCGGTCGTAGTGCTCGACGTCCTGGTCGGTGTAGCGGTTCGTCATCGCTGGAACAGGCCCGACCAGTGGCCCGCGAAGTCGGGGAAGGTCTTGCCCGTGGTCGCGACGTTCTCGACCTCCACCCCGTCGACGCCGGCGCCGATGATCACGGCGGCGTGGGCCATCCGGTGGTCGGCGTAGGTGTGGAAGACCCCGCCGTGCAGGGCGGCAGGGCGGATCTCCAGCCCGTCGGCGTGCTCGGTCACCGCGGCGCCGAGGCTGCTGAGCTCGGTGGCGAGCGCGGCGATCCGGTCGGTCTCGTGGGCCCGGATGTGGGCGACCCCGCGCAGTCTCGAGGGGCTGGCGGCGAGCGCGCAGAGGGCGGCGATCGCGGGGGTGAGCTCACCGACGTCGTGGAGGTCGACGTCGAGCCCTTCGAGGCGTGCGGGCCCGGCGATCCTGAGCCCGGCGTCGCCACGGGCGACGTCGCAGCCCATCGCGGCGAGGATGCCCCGCAGCGCGTCGCCGGCCTGGGTCGTGGACTCCGGCCAGTCACGGACGGTCACCGTGCCGCCGGAGACGGCGGCGAGGGCCAGGAACGGAGCGGCGTTGGACAGGTCGGGCTCGATCAGGTGGTCGGCGGCTCGGACGGGTCCCGGCGACACGGCCCACCGGTCGGTGTCGCCGTCGTCGACGGTGACGCCGTGCTCACGCAGCATGGCCACGGTCATGTCGATGTGCGGGAGCGACGGGACGGGACGGCCCTCGTGGCGCACCTCGACGCCCTGGTCGTAGCGCGCACCGGCCAGCAGCAGCGCCGAGATGAACTGCGAGGACGCCGAGGCGTCGACCACCACGGCCCCGCCACGGACGGCTCCGTGACCACGGACGGTGAAGGGCAGCGCGGCGCGGCCGTCGTCCTCGATGGTCACGCCGAGGCCGCGCAGGGCGGTGAGGACCTCTCCCACCGGCCGCTGACGCATGTGCGGGTCCCCGTCGAAGGAGACCCGGCCGGTGGAGAGACCTGCGACCGGAGGGACGAAGCGCATCACGGTGCCGGCCAGCCCGCAGTCGACCTCCGCGTCAGCGGCGAAGGCTGCGGGCGTGACACGCCAGTCGTCGCCGGTGGTGTCGACCGGTGAGCCGAGGGCCGTGAGCGCATCGGCCATCAGCAGCGTGTCGCGCGAGCGCAGGGCCTGACGTACGACGCTGGGGGCATCGCTGATCGAGGCCAGCAGCAGCGCGCGGTTGGTGAGCGACTTGCTGCCGGGGAGCGTGACGACGGCCTCGACGGGTCCGAGCGCGCGCGGGGCGGGCCAGGGCTCGGCGAGTTCGGTCACGAGCGGCAATCTACTGGAGGGGCGCCGCTCCGCCGCGGAGCGCCTAGGTGAGCTGCGCCTTGGCCAGCTTGGCCTCGCGGCGCCCGGACCGGGCGAGCTGCTGGGCCTCGCGGCGTACGTCCTTGGCGGCGCGCCGGGTGCGCCAGGCGACGCCGGGCTTGCCGTCGGTGTCACCGGCGGCGATCAGCAGGCCCCCGAGCATGCTGAGGTTCTTGAAGAAGTGGATCATCTGCTGCTGGCGGGCCTCCTTGCCGTCGGCCTCCCAGAACCGGTGACCGGCCAGCGTGGTCGGCGCCACCGACCCGGCCAGGGCCAGGGCGGCGATCCTGGGGGCGCGGCCCGTGGCCAGGCTGAGCCCGGCCACGACCTGCACACCGGCGTTGATCCGCACCAGGGTGGTCGGGTCCTGCGGGATCGGCGCGGCCGGGACGGCCTTCTTGACCAGGGGCACCAGCCGGTCGGTCACCGGGCGCGCGCCGGCCGCCAGGGCGGGCGCGTTGCGCAGGGCGTTGACCCCGCCGACGACGAACATCGAGGCCAACATCGGACGGGCGAGCGCGCGGCTGAGAGACATGTCCCAGTAGTACCCGATCGGGGGAGGATCTACCGCCACCGGGTCGAGGTGGCGGGCGGGTCAGCCGCGCTTGATGGTGAAGTCGAGGACGCCGGGGACGTCGACCCGCGCCTGCACCGGCGGGCCGAGGTCGCTGAGGCGGTCGTCGAGCCGGACGTCCACCTGCGCGCTCACGCTCGCGTTGACCGGTCCCAGGTCGCGCTGGTGGCTGCCGCGGCCGCTCAGGGCCACCGCGGGGGGCGGGGGAAAGGTCGGGCGGCTGATGGTGCCCGTGGGGGGCGGGACCAGCGTGGACCCGGTGAAGGGATCCAGGGGCACGGGCGGTCGCAGGTCGCCGAGCGACCGGCCGCCAGGACGGTTGCCGGACTTGTCGCCCCGTCGGTCGGGGCGGGCCGAGCCCTTGCGAACGAGGGTCGGCAGCACGACGACAGCAGGAGCCAGGGACCTCTGGGCCGACAGCTCCGTGGCGCGCAGCGAGCCGCCTGCCGGCACCAGCGTGCCGGAGCGGAGCAGCGGCGGGGGCCCCACGGTGGCCCCGGCGCGTTGCTCCGGCGTCAGCGGGAGATCGGCGCGGAGCGGCCCGTCGGCGGAGGGGGCCAGGACGGTGGCGTTGACGAGCGCGCCGACGAGGATCATCGCGGCGGCGAGGCCGGCAGCGCCGGCACTGGTCGGGGTGCGGAGACGGTGACCACCGGGTCCGCGGAGGGTCGAGAGCCGTCCGGCTCCTGACGATGCCCCGGCGATGACGTTCCCCACGTAGGCGTCGGCGTGGACGCCGAGCACCGCGGTCGCGAGCAGGAGCCGCAGCCCGACGTCGAGGTCGGTGAGCTCCGCGGCCAGGGAGCTGCAGCGACGGCACCGGCCCAGGTGGGTCTCGACCTGGACGGTCGCCTCCTCGGAGCAGGAGCCGCGCAGGTAGGCGACCAGGACGGCGTGGACGGAGGTGCACGCCTCGTCCACGGCTCGGTCCCGCCGCTGGTCGAGGTAGCCGTGTCGCAGGCCGTCGCGGCCGTGGGCCCCGAGGGCGGGGACGACCCCGACCGACAGCCCGAGCAGGCGGGCGATCTCCTCCGGCGTGCTCTGCTCGACGTGCAGGTGCCACAGCACGAGCCGTGACGGCTCGGGCAGCGTGTCGAAGGCTGCCGCGACGACCGCGGGCGCGGCTTGCGCGCCGGGGGCGCGGTCGGGCTCGCTCGGCCGAGACGGCCGTGAGGACCGGGGACCGCGGGCCTGCACCTCGATCACGGAGCGGAGCAGGAAGGTCCGGAACGCGAGGTCGGGCCCCTCGCCGTGCTCCAGCCGGGTGAGCACGCGGGCGAAGGCCTCGGCCACGCAGAGCTCCTGGTCGACCGGGTCGAGTGCTCGGGCGAGGCGACGGGCGGCGTCGACGTGGCGCGCGTGCAGCTCGCCGTACGCCTCGAGGTTGCCGGAGCGCACGCGGAGGACCAGCTCGGCATCCGCCAGCGCACCCAGCGCCGTGAGCTCGCCGGGCTCGCCGAGCTCACCTGGGGCTGGCGACGGGGTGTCCATGACTCCTCAACGGAGCAGGAGCCCGGACAGCACGCACCTGGCTGGGTGGTTTTCCTGGTTCCAAGTAGCTAGATCGTATGGCTCGAAATGACTAGAGCCGCTGGGGGGAGGTCCCCCTCGCCGGTCGAGCGCTCCGGTCCGCGGAGCTGGGCCGGAGCTGGGCCGGAGCTAGATTGGCGCGCATGTGTGGTCGCTACGCCTCGAGCCGCCGGCCCGAGGACCTCGTGGAGGAGTTCGAGGTCGTCGAGAGCCGGGTGCCGACGCCGCTGGAGCCCGACTTCAACGTGGCGCCCACCAAGGAGGTGTACGCCGTCCTGGAGCGGCCACCGTCGCGTCCCGACGACGAGGAGACCCGGCCGGCCCAGCGCCAGCTGCGCGTCCTGCGCTGGGGGCTGGTGCCGTCCTGGGCGAAGGACCCCGGCATCGGGAGCCGGATGATCAACGCGCGGATGGAGACCGTGGCCGAGAAGCCGGCCTACCGGAAGGCCTTCGCCGCGCGGCGCTGCCTCCTCCCGGCCGACGGCTACTACGAGTGGTACCCGACCGAGCAGCTGACGAAGGCGGGCAAGCCGCGCAAGCAGCCGTTCTTCATCCGCCCCCGCGACGGGGGGACGCTGGCGATGGCCGGCCTCTACGAGATCTGGCGCGACCCGGCGCGTGCCGACGACGACCCCGACCGCTTCCGGTGGACGAGCACGGTGATCACCACCCAGGCCGAGGACGCCGTGGGCCACATCCACGACCGGATGCCGCTCATGGTCGAGCCCGACCGGTGGTCGGACTGGCTCGACCCCACGGCCTCGGGCCCCTCCCTGCTCGACCTGCTGGTGCCGGCCGCGCCAGGCGGGCTGGAGGCCTACCCCGTCTCGCCGATGGTCGGCAACGTGCGCAACAACGGTCCCGAGCTGGTCGAGCCGATGCCGCTCGACGGTGATCCAGCAGAACGCCCCTCCGAGGGGGAGCGCTGACCGCGCGACGATGAGAGGGTGACGGGGTGAGCATCGAGCTGCGGGTCGACACCCCCGAGGGCGAGGGACGCTTCGTGACCCACCGCGCCCGTCGGCCGATCGCGACCCTGCTGCTGGGCCACGGCGCCGGCAACGGGATCGAGTCGCGCGACCTGGAGGCGCTCTCCCGCCACCTGCCACGCCACGACATCAGCGTCGTCCGCTTCGAGCAGCCCTGGCGGCTGGCCGGGCGCAAGATCGCCACGGCACCGCGCACCCTCGACTCCGCGCTGGTGGCCGGCTACGACCGGCTGCGGGTCCGGACGCCGCTGGTGCTGGGCGGACGCTCGGCCGGCGCGCGCTCGGCGGTGCGCTGCGCCAAGCACCTCGGCGCGGTGGGCTGCCTGGCCCTGGCCTTCCCGCTGCACCCCCCGGGCCGGCCCGAGAAGTCCCGGGTCGACGAGCTGCGCCGAGCGGGCGTGCCGACCTTGGTGGTGCAGGGCGGCCGCGACCCGATGGGGCTTCCGGAGGAGTTCCCGCCCGAGCTCGAGATGGCCGTCGTGCCCGAGGCGGACCACGGGTTCAAGGTGCCCGCGCGAGGCTCGCTCACCCAGGACGAGGCGCTGGCGATCATCGTGGAGAGCACGCTCGAGTGGATCGTGCGCGAGATCGTCGGGTCGCGGGCCCACCGGGAATGACCCGCCTCGCGTGGGCGTTGTGCGGTCGTGATGGCAATGCTGCAGCGCCCCGCGGCCGACGTAGGGTGGGGCTTGATGACTGAGAACCCCGACCTCGACGTGGCCTCCGAGAGCGACGCCGATCGCTCGGCGCGCTTCGAGCGCGACGCGCTGCCCTACCTCGACCAGCTCTACTCGGCGGCGATGCGGATGACTCGCAACCCGACCGACGCCGAGGACCTGGTCCAGGAGACCTTCGCGAAGGCCTACTCCGCCTTCCACCAGTACAAGCCCGGCACGAACCTCAAGGCCTGGCTCTACCGGATCCTGACCAACACCTTCATCAACACCTACCGCAAGAAGCAGCGCCAGCCGCAGCAGTCGATGTCCGAGGACGTCGAGGACTGGCAGCTCGCGCGCGCCGAGTCCCACACCTCGAGCGGGCTGAAGTCCGCGGAGATGGAGGCGCTCGAGCACCTGCCCGACAGCCAGGTCAAGGACGCGCTCCAGCGGCTGCCCGAGGAGTTCCGGATGGCGGTCTACCTCGCCGACGTCGAGGGCTTCGCCTACAAGGAGATCGCCGAGATCATGGGAACCCCCATCGGGACCGTGATGTCCCGCCTGCACCGCGGACGCCGTCAGCTGCGCGACATGCTCTCCGACTACGTCCGCTCCCACGACCTGCTCCGGGTCGGGACCACCGAGGAGGCACCCTCGTGAACGCCGACCAGCCCGAGCACCCGACCGACCACCAGCACCGTGACGAGGTGTCGGCCTCCGACTGCGCCGACTACCTCGAGCGCATCGTCTACTTCCTCGACAACGAGCTCGACGACGCCGACTGCGCCGCGGTGCGGGTCCACCTCGACACCTGCAACCCCTGCCTGGAGAAGTACGACCTCCAGCGCACCGTCAAGGCGGTCGTGGCCCGCTCCTGCTCGGAGTCGGCGCCCGCCGAGCTGCGCGAGCGCGTGCGCGTGCGCCTGCAGCAGGTGCAGATCGAGATCCGCGAGGCCTGAGCCGGCCACGACCGGCCCGCCCGGACCAGCAACGCAACGAACCCCCAGCCGGTGGCTGGGGGTTCGGCGTTAGCGGGAGCGGCCCACAGCCTCAGCTGTTGGGACGCTTGCCGTGGTTCGCGTTCTTCTTGCGGCGTGCGCGCCGCTTGCGACCGGTCTTGCCCATGGTGTTCCTCCTGGATCGAGTGCGGGTCATCCTCCCAGGTCCGGCCGCCCCTCGCGAAATCGGCCCCGGCGACCGGGCCGCTCAGAGGCGGGAGAGGAAGCGCTCGCGGTCGACGACCACGCGGGTGACCTCGCCGGACGCGACGACCTTGCCGGGGGAGGAGCCGCCGACGTGGCGGGCGGCGACGGTGAAGCGGTGCAACCGTCCGTCGACGTACGCCGTCGAGGCGGTGACCTCGAGCTGCTGGCCGACGGCGCTGGCGCCGAGGTGCTCGAGGGTGACGCGGGTGCCGACGCTGGTCGAGGACGCCGCGAGGCTCGGCTCGAGGGCGGCGCAGGTGGCGGCCTCGCACCAGGCGAGCAGGCGCGGGGTGGCGAGCACCGGCAGGCTGCCGGAGCCGAGCGCGGACGCCGTGTCGTCGTCGGTGACGGTGAACGAGCAGGTGGCGTCCATCAGAGCTCCTTGGTGAAGGCGAGCAGGGTCACGGCGGGGTCCGGCCGCCAGTCACGGTCGGGCTGGCGCTGGAAGCCGAGGCGCAGGTACATCCGGTGGGCGGGGGTCATCCGGTCGAGCGAGGAGATCACGACCCGCGTGGAGCCCAGCGCGCGCACGCGGTCGAGGGCGTGCTCGGTCAGTGCCGTCCCGACCCCGCGGCCGCGCGCCGTCGGCAGCACCGCCAGCATCCGGAACTCCCCTTCGTCCGCACCGGCGATCTCGCGCCACGGCGAGCCCTCGCCGCAGACCGTGACGTTGCCGAGGACCTCCTCGCTGTCGTCGGGCGTGGCGACCCACAGCTCGGCCTCCCGGTCCCGGGTGGCGGCGTCGCGGAGCTTCGCGCGGTAGAAGTCCTCCTCGCCCAGCAGGAAGGGCTCGTACGCCGTCTCGGTCATCGCGCCGATCTCGGCGTGGTCGTCGGGACGCGCGCGCCGGATCCGCACCTCAGATGCCGAAGGTGGCGCGAGGATAGGCGGCGTCCACGTCGGTGATGATGTTGACCAGGTAGGGCACGCCGGAGGCGAAGGCCCGGTCGAGCGCCGGACCGATCTGCTTCGGGTCGGTCACCATCTCGCCCGCGCCGCCGAGCGCCTTCACGACGTCGTGGTACGCCGTGCGCGGCGCCAGGTCGGCTGCGACGTCGTAGCCGTAGAGCATCTGCATCGGGCCCTTCTCCAGGCCCCACGCCGAGTTGTTGCCCATCACCATCACCACGGGCAGGTCGTGGCGGACCAGCGTGTCGACGTCCATCAACGAGAAGCCGGCCGCGCCGTCGCCGAGCAGCAGCACCACCTGGGCCGAGGGCCGGGCGATCCGGGCGGCGATCGCCGCACCGAGGCCGGCGCCCAGGCAGCCGTAGGGGCCGGGGTCGAGCCAGCCACCGGGGCGCTGGGGCTCGACGTACTTGCCGGCGAAGCTGACGAAGTCGCCGCCGTCGCCGATGACCACGGCGTCCTCGGCCAGCCTCGGCACGAGCTCGCCGTAGATCCGTGCGGGGTGGATCGGGTCGGCCTCCGCGCCGAGCAGCGCGAGATCACGCTCGGTGGCGGCGACGACGGTCTCGCGCAGCTGGCCGACCCAGGCCGTCCAGTCCGGCTTGGTGCCGCGCTCCACGGCCGCCTGGAGCCCGTCGAGGATCGCGGTCAGGTCGCCTGAGACCGAGTCGGCCAGCTCGGCGTGGCGCGAGAGCTGCTCGGGCGAGTCGGCGACGTGCACGACGCGGGCGGGGCTGGAGCCCTCCTCCTTGCCGCCGAACACGCCGTAGCCGAGCCGGAAGTCGAGGGGAGTGCCGACGACGATCACCAGGTCGGCACCGCCGAGCGCCTGGCCGCGCGCCTTGGTGGAGAGCATCGGGTGGCCGCCGGGGACGATGCCCCGGCCCATGCCGTTGGTGATGACGGGCACGCCGAGGTCCTCGACGAGGCGCAGCGCCGCCACCTCGGCCCGGTCGGCCCACACGTCGGTGCCGAGGATGAGCACCGGCCGCGACGCCTGGGCCAGCAGGGAGGCGATCCGGTCGATCGCATCGGTGTCGGGGTCGGCGCCCTTGCGGCTGCCGACCGCGGGCAGCACCCCGCTCGCGGAGTTGAAGAACTCATCCATCGGTACGTCGACGAACACCGGGCCGCGGTGGGACGAGCCGGCCGCGGCGAAGGCCTCGTGCATGCCCCCGAGGACGTCGGCGGCGGTGTGGAGCGTGGTGGCGAGCTTGGACACCGACTGCACGATCGGCGGCTGGTCGAGCTCTTGGAGCGACCCGCTGCCCCAGCGGTTGGCGGGCGCACGACCACCGACCACCACCATGGGGGAGCCCGCGAACTGCGCCTGCGCGATCGCACTCACGCCGTTGGTGACCCCCGGGCCGGCGGTCAGCACCGCCAGCCCCGGCACCCGGGTCAGCTTGCCCGTGGCCTCGGCCGCGAACGCCGCCGTCTGCTCGTGGCGTACGTCGAGCAGCCGCATCGGGGGATCGGCCTTGACCGCGCCGTCGTACATCGGGAAGACGTGCGCCCCCGACAGCGTGAACATGGTCTCCACCCCGTGGGCCCGGGCGACCGCCACGGTCAGCGCGCCGCTGTGGCCCTCGATCGGGGTGTCCGTGGTGGTCTGCTCCTGGGTCATGTCGGCAGGCTACTGGCCGGCCGGTGGGGCGGCCGCACGCCGTGGCTGATCGTCACCAACGCGCGGCCCGCAGGCGACCGAGGTCAGCGCGAGGGCGTGCGCAGGTAGTCGCGGTTGGTCGCGCGCAGCACGTCGACGAGCAGCAGCAGGAGGTCGGCGCGGACGGCCGGCGGGGGCTGGGTGCCGAGGGCGAGCTGGAGGTAGAGGGCGCGCAGGAACTGCTCGGTGTCGCCGGTGACCAGGAAGGGGTCGCCCTCGAGTGCGCGGTGGCGCGCGGCCTCGGCGAGCCGGGTCACCCAGGGCTCGAGAGTCTCGATCGGGACGCGGTCGCGGCGCAGCACGGCCATCGTGGCCGCCGCCAGCCGGTCGGCCTCTCCGTGGACGAAGACGCCCTCGGTGGGCACGACCAGGCGCTCGCTGATCACGTCGAGCAGCACCCCGAGCTCGTTGCGCCCGATGTGGGGCGAGCGGGCGAGGACGCCGAGGGCGTCGGCGCCGTGGGCGACGGCGTGGGCCCAGCCCTGGCCGTCGACGTACCCGCGCAGGTCGCGCTCCTCGAGCACCCAGGTGGCGATCCGGTCGCCCCAGTCGAGCACCTTGCCGCCGGAGACCAGCGGGCGCTCGGAGTCGCGGGCGATGCACTCGGCCAGCACCAGCGCGGACATGCTGCGTCGGAACACGCTGTCGGTGCCGCTCTCGCCCAGCCCCACGCGCAGCCCCGCCGCCATCCCGTCGCCGAGGCCGGGCAGCAGGTCGTCGTACTCGCCGCGCTCGATCCAGGTGGCCAGGGTCGGGAAGGCGACCTCGTCGCGCACCCGTGGGTCGGGGTCGCCCAGCATCTGGGTGAGCTCGGCCGTGAGATCTGCGAGAGGACGGTCGCGGGGGACCGATCGGTGTTGGTCGATGACCTTCACCCAGTACGCCGAGACCATGTTCCCCATCCTGCCGAAATGACTGCCACCGCTGCTGCGCGGGGTGACGGTGGTCGCCCCGCCCGTCGCCGAGCCCGAGAGCGTGCAGCCTACCCTGATCCGATGCCGACCTTCGCCGAGCTCGTGCGCCGTCACACGGATCTCGACGCGGCCGACGTGGCGTGGCTCCAGCTGCTCCAGGCCGACTGGCAGATCGTGGCCGACCTGTCCTTCGCCGACCTCGTCCTGTGGCTGCCGGACCACGCCGGAAGCGGGTTCTGGGCCGGCGCCCAGATGCGTCCCACCACCGGCCCGACGGCGTACGTCGACGACGTGGTCGGCACGTTCGTGCCGGCCGGACGACGTCCGATGCTCGACGAGGCGCTGCTGCGCGGCCGGCTGGTGCGCGAGGGCGACCCCGAGTGGCGCGACGAGGTCCCGGTGCGCGTCGAGACCATCCCCGTCCGGCGGGGCGACCGCGTCATCGCAGTCGTCGCGCGCAACACCAACCTGCTGGGGGTGCGCACCCCCAGCAGGCTCGAGCTGTCCTACCTGCAGGCGGCGGCGGACCTCACGAAGATGATGGCCGCCGGCACCTTCCCGTCGCCCGGCCCGCGCAGCGACCACGCCGACACCCCGCGGGTGGGTGACGGGTTCCTGCGGGTCGACGCGGCCGGACGGGTGGTCTACGCCAGCCCCAACGCGCTCTCGGTCTACCGCCGCCTGGGCCTGGCCGGCGACCTGGCCGGCCTCTCCCTGGCCGAGCTGACCCGCGAGCTGGTGCCGCCGCGGCGACGCCCCGACGAGGAGACGCTCAGCGCCGTGCTCGGGGCCCGGGCCCACCGTGACACCGAGATCGGCAACGACCTGGTGACGCTCATCCTGCGGGCCATCCCGCTGCGTCCCGACGGCGAGCACATCGGGGGCCTGATCCTGCTCCGCGACGTCACCGACCTGCGTCGGCGCGATCGTGAGCTGGTCACCAAGGACGCCACCATCCGCGAGATCCACCACCGCGTGAAGAACAACCTGCAGACGGTGGCGGCGCTGCTGCGGCTCCAGGCCCGCCGGATCGACTCGGGGGCGGCGAAGTCGGCGCTCGAGGAGGCGGTCCGCCGGGTCGGCTCGATCGCGATCGTGCACGAGACCCTGAGCCACGCCGTCGAGGAGCACGTGGCCTTCGACGAGATCGCCGACCGCCTCGGCCGGATGGTCGCGGAGGTCAGCGCGGCACCCGGTCGCGTGCGGGTACGCCGGGAGGGGACCTTCGGCGAGCTGGCCTCCGAGACGGCCAGCGCCCTGGCCATGGTGCTGACCGAGCTGCTCCAGAACGCCGTGGAGCACGGCTACCCGGCGGACTCCTCAGAACTCGCCGAGCCACCCGTCGCGGAGGCGCCCGCCGGCCACATCGTGGTCGACGTGCAGCGTCTGGTCGGTCGCCTCCACGTGCGCATCGACGACGACGGCCGGGGCCTGCCCGACGACTTCGACCTTGCGTCCTCGACCCACCTGGGTCTCTCGATCGTGCGCACCCTCGTGGAGTCCGAGCTCGACGGTCAGCTGGAGCTGACCCGGCGCGCCGAGGGCGGCACCCGGGCGGCCGTCGACATCCCGGTCGGGTGAGCTCAGGCGGTGCGCACCCGTGCCCGGGCGTTGCGTCGCTTCAGCGCGCGGCGCTCGTCCTCGCTGAGGCCGCCCCACACGCCGTGGTCCTGGCCGGCCTCGAGCGCCCAGGCGAGGCACTGCTCGCGCACGTCGCAGCGCCGGCACACCTGCTTGGCCTCCTCGATCTGGAGGATGGCAGGCCCGGTGTTGCCGATCGGGAAGAACAGCTCCGGATCCTCGTCGAGGCATGCGGAACGGTGTCGCCAATCCATCGGTGGGGGCTCTCTCTTTCTGACTGTGTGCAGGCAGGGGTGCTCAGGCCTGCGGGCGCGCGTGTACGCCGGAAAGTGAACGTTTTCACGAGCGCACGACAAGACTCCCAACTAATCGCTGTGTCTTCAAGCCTTTCGGACGGTTTGTTGGGTCACAGACGGGGAACCCCCCTCTCCACGACGCGGCTAGGCTGCGCGTCGTGGCCCCCCGACGCACTCTCCCTGCCCCGCTGACCGTCGCGGCCTCCGTCGTCGTGATCCAGGGCACACTCCTGGTCGTGCTCGCCGGGGTCGAGCTGGCCCACGTCTCGTCGCAGCGGATCACGCTGGGCGTGTCGACGGCGGTGTTCTTCCTGGTCTACGGCGTGCTGCTGGTCGTCTGCGCGATCGCGCTGACCCGTCGGCACGGCTGGACCCGGGGTCCTGTGCTGATCACCCAGCTGATCCAGCTGGGCCTGGCCTGGAACCTGCGTGAGGTCGGCCTGGTGGCCCTGATGCTGGTGGCGGCCGCCCTGATCGTGATCGCCGGCATGCTCCACCCGGCCAGCATCGAGGCCCTCGCGGACGACGTCGCCTGAGCCGGAAGTTCGTCCTGAGCCGGACCAGTCCACCTCGGGTGGTCCAGACCACCGACGGGTCAGTCGTCACGCTCCAACGAGGCGCGCAGCTCGTCGAGGGTGCGGCTGAGGAGCCGGGAGACGTGCATCTGGGAGACCCCGATCTCCTCGGCGATCTGCGACTGCGTCATGTTCTTGAAGAAGCGCAGCAGCAGGATCTTCTTCTCCCGGGGCTCCAGCCGGTCGAGCAGGGGCTTGATCGACTCCCGGATCTCCACGTGCTCCAGGCCCTCGTCGACGACGCCGAGCCGCTCCAGCATGCTGCCGGGGCCGTCGTCGGCCTGCGGTGAGACGTCGAGCGAGAGCGTCGAGTAGGCGTTGCCCGACTCGATCCCCTCCAGGATCTCCTCGACCGAGCACCCGATCCGCTCGGCCAGCTCGCGCGGCGTGGGGGAGCGGCCCAGCGACTGGGTCAGGTCGGCGGAGGTCGTGGTGATCTGCATCCGCAGCTCCTGCAACCGGCGCGGCACCCGGATCGCCCAGCCCTTGTCGCGGAAGTGTCGCTTGATCTCGCCGAGGACGGTCGGCGTCGCGTACGTCGAGAACTCCACCCCGCGCTCGCAGTCGAAGCGGTCGACCGCCTTGATCAACCCGATCGTCCCGACCTGCACGAGGTCCTCGAGCGGCTCGCCGCGGTTGCGGAAGCGCCGCGCGCAGTGCTCGACGAGGGGCAGGTGCAGGGCGACGAGCCGGTCGCGGGCCTCGTCGCGCGCGGGGCCGTCGGCCGTCTCGTCGCGCAGGACGACGAAGAAGCGAGCGCTGCGCAGCCGTGTCAGCTCGGTCGACGTGAGGTCGGGCCGGAGCGGATCGTCCCCGGTGGGCCGGGCCGCGGTGCCCACCGCCTTCTCCCGAGTCGAAGGCGTGTCCATGTCAGCCGTCGGCTCCCCCGGCCGTGGAGGCCATCGCGAGGGTGACGGTGATCCGGCCCTGGTGGGTGCGGACGTCGGCCCGGGCGGCCAGGGTCACGAGCACCTGCCACGCGAAGCTGTCCTGGTCGTGGACGGCGTCCGCCGCCGCCACGTCGAGGCTGACGGTGAGGTCGGCGGGACCCAGGGCGAACCGGCAGACCAGCTCGGCGCCCGCGTCCGCCTGCTCGAGCACCAGCGCGGTGGCCTCGGCGACCGCCATCCGCAGGTCCTCGATGTCGTCGATGGTGAAGTCCAGCCGAGCGGCCAGCGCGGCGGCCGTCGTCCGCAGCACGAGGGCGTAGGCACTGTCGGCCGGCACCCGCAGCTCGACCTGGGCGCGGGGCGCGGGAGCGGTGCCCGTCTCCGACATCGTGCGACCTCCACTGCTGAGCAAGGGGGGATCCGTGCGTCCCCGCCGGGGGCGACCCTACCCAGGCGACGCGTTCACGTCGGGCGCTTCGCGAACTACGCCGGACCCCGGTGGCCCGTGGCCCGGACGCGCAACGGGCCGGTCAGCGGGTCTCCCCGCCGACCGGCCCGTCGCACGGGACCAGGGCTGCTCAGCCCTTCTTGGTCTCCCAGAAGATCTCGGCGATCTCGTCGATCTTCGCGAGCAGCTCATCGGCCTTGGCGGCGTCGAGCTCGCCCTTGGTGCCCGAGGCGCCGGCCAGCTTGGTGGCCTCGTTGAAGAGCGTGTGCAGCTGCGGGTACTTCTCGAAGTGCGGCGGCTTGAAGTAGTCGGTCCAGAGCACCCAGAGGTGGTGCTTGACCAGCTCGGAGCGCTGCTCCTTGATCACGACGGCGCGGGTGCGGAAGTCGGCGTCGTCGTTGTCGGCGACCTTGGCGATGATCCCCTTGATCGACTCCGCCTCGATGCGGGCCTGGGCGGGGTCGTAGACGCCGCAGGGGAGGTCGCAGTGGGCCGAGACCTCGACGGTGGGTGCGAACAGTCGCGCAAACATGCGGTTCCTCTCGTCGATGAGCGTGTAGGTGGGGAGACTACTCCGCATGAGGTACCCACCCTCCGGGGGATCCACCGGACCCGCGTCCGGGTCGGCGCCCGGGCCCGCAGCCGGGCCGGGGCGTGGTCCGCGGCTGGGTTTCGCGGTCGTGCGCGGCGACTCGATGCGACCGCTGCTGCGCCCCCGCGACCGCCTCCTGGTGTCCTACCGGCGCCGGCCACGCGCGGGTGACGTCGTGGTGGCGCGGTTCGCCGACGGGACCACGGTGGTCAAGCGCGCCGCCGAGCGACGTACGTCGGGCTGGTGGCTGCTGAGCGACGACCCCCGGTCGGCGTCGACTCGCGCCACCGCGGGCCGGTGTCCGAGCCGGACGTGCTCGGGGTCGCTCGGGTGCGCGTGTGGCCCCGCCCCCGGATCCTGTGACCCGGGTCATCGGGACGGAGCGGTCGTTGTGCGCAGGGTTGTGGAAGTATGGACGACCGTGCCCGCCCCTGACTCGACCTCGCATCCGAAGGCCGGAGACCCTGTCTTCGACCTCCACGTCGGCGGGAAGATGCAGACCGTGGCCACCGTCCCGCTCGTCGGCCGTGACGACCTCTCGATGGCCTACACCCCGGGCGTCGCGCTGGTCTGCGAGGCGATCGCCGCCGACCCGACGCTGACCCAGCACTACACCTGGGTCCCCAACGTCGTGGCCGTGGTCACCGACGGCACCGCCGTGCTCGGTCTCGGCGACATCGGCCCGGCGGCCGCGATGCCGGTCATGGAGGGCAAGTGCGTGCTCTTCAAGCAGTTCGGCGGCGTCGACGGGGTCCCGATCTGCCTGGACACCACCGACACCGAAGAGATCATCGAGACGGTGGTCCGGCTCGCGCCGAGCTTCGGCGGCATCAACCTCGAGGACATCAGCGCGCCGCGCTGCTTCGAGATCGAGGCGCGGCTCAAGGAGCGCCTCGACATCCCGGTCTTCCACGACGACCAGCACGGCACCGCCGTGGTCGCCCTGGCCGCCCTGGTCAACGCGCTGAAGCTGACCGGTCGTGAGCCTGCCTCCACCCGGGTCGTGATCTCGGGCGCCGGCGCGGCCGGGGTCGCCGTGGCCCGGATCCTGCTCGAGGCCGGCATCGAGGACCTCGCGGTCACCGACCGCAAGGGCGTGCTCAACTCCGAGCGGGGCGACCTGACCCCCGTCAAGCGGGCCCTGGCCGTCGACACCGCCGACCGGTTCGGACGGCACGGGTCGCTCGCTGACGTGCTCGAGGGCGCCGACGTCTACATCGGGGTCTCGGGTGGCACGGTCCCGGAGGAGGACGTCGCCCGGATGGCGCCCGACGCCATCGTGTTCGGGCTGGCCAACCCCACGCCCGAGGTGCACCCCGACGTGGCCCGCCGACACGCACGCGTGGTGGCGACCGGGCGCTCGGACTTCCCCAACCAGATCAACAACGTGCTGGCGTTCCCGGGCATCTTCCGCGGCGCCTTCGACGTGCACGCCACCGCGATCACCGAGGGCATGAAGCTCGCGGCCGCCGCCGCGCTGGCCGACCTCGTCGGTGACGACCTCAGCGAGGAGCACATCGTGCCCTCGCCGTTCGACCCCCGCGTCGGCCCGGCCGTGGCTGCCGCGGTGGCCGCCGCGGCGCGCCGCGACGGCGTCGCCCGCCGCTGACCCCGCCCTCCGGTGGCCGTCCGCGGCCGTCGTGCTGGACGTCCTGGTGAGGGCCGCTAGCGTGGCCCCATGTTCGCCGTCTACGCCGAGACCTTCTCCTCCGACGACCCGCTGTCCGCGCTGTCCCTGGGCGAGCGCCCGGACCCCGACGTGCCCGACGGCTGGACCACGGTCACCGTCAAGGCCGCCTCGCTCAACCACCACGACCTGTTCTCGCTGCGGGGGGTGGGGCTCAAGCAGGAGCAGCTGCCGATGATCCTCGGCACCGACGCCGCCGGGATCGACGAGGACGGCAACGAGGTCGTCGTGCACGGGGTCATCAGCGACCCCACGTGGCGCGGGGACGAGACCTTCGACCCGCGGCGCTCGCTGCTCAGCGAGCGCTACCAGGGCTCCATGGCCGAACGGGTCGCGGTCCCACGGGCCAACCTGGTGCCGAAGCCGGCCTCGATGTCGTTCGCGGAGGCGGCCTGCCTGCCCACCGCGTGGCTCACGGCCTACCGGATGCTCTTCACGCGCGGTGAGCTCAAGGCCGGCGACACCGTGCTGGTGCAGGGCGCCGGCGGGGGAGTGGCGACGGCGCTGATCACGCTGGCCCGCGCGGGCGGCCTGCGCGTGCTCGCGACCTCGCGCGACGAGGCCAAGCGCGACAAGGCCCTCGAGCTCGGGGCCCACGAGGTGTTCGAGTCCGGGGCCAGGCTGCCGGTCAAGGTCGACGCGGTGATGGAGACGGTGGGCAAGGCGACCTGGTCGCACTCCATCCGGGCGCTGCGGCCCGGCGGCAAGATCGTCATCTCCGGCACCACCTCCGGCCCCCAGCTCGACGACGCCGAGCTGACCCGGATCTTCTTCCTCCAGCTCAGCGTGGTCGGCTCCACGATGGGCACCAGGTCCGAGCTCGCCTCGCTGGTCTCGATGCTCGACGCCACGGGCGCCCGACCGCTGCTCGACCGGGAGATCCCGATGGCCGACGCCCGCGACGGCTTCGCCGCCATGGCGTCCGGCGACGTCTTCGGCAAGATCGTCTTCACCCTCTGAGGACGGCCCGACGATGAGCGACGTCCGCACCCACCTGCTCACCGGCGCCGGGTCCGGCATCGGCGCCGAGGTGGCTCGCCGGCTGCACGAGCGCGGCGACCGGCTGGTGCTCGCTGCCCGCGACGAGGCTCGGGCCACCGAGCTGGCCGACCGGTTCCCCGGTGCCCAGACCTTCGCCGCCGACCTCGCGGACCCGGCCTCGATCGAGGTGCCCGGGCTCGACCGGCTCGACTCGGTGCTGCACGTCGCCGGCGTCGTCGACCTCGCGCCGGTGGCCGACCTGCCCTACGAGCAGCTGCGCGAGCACCTCGACGTCAACCTCCTCGCCCCGGCGGTGCTCACCCGGCTGACCCTGGCCGCCGTACGTCGGGTGCGCGGCACCTACGTCTTCGTGAACTCCTCGGCGGGCCTGGTCGCCAACCCGTCCTGGTCGGCGTACGCCGCCTCGAAGTTCGGGCTGCGCGGGTTCGCCGACGCACTGCGCGGTGAGGAGATCGAGCACGGCGTCCGGGTCACCACGGTGTTCCCGAGCCGGACCGCCACGCCGATGCAGGAGAAGGTGCACGAGCAGGAGGGCCGCACCTACGACGCGAGCAGGTGGATCGACCCTGCGGTGGTGGCCGACACGATCCTGCACGTGCTCGACCTGCCGGAGGGCGCGACGATCCCCGAGGTGACGATCCGACCGCTCCAGCCGTTCGGCGGCTGAGCCCCCGGCGCTGATGAGGACGGGTCGCGGCGCGGGTGACCTGGGGCTGGTGTGGGCCCGCGCGCGTAGCCGACCGACACTCGCCGTCAAGGACGTCGCTTCGCTCCGCCGCTGCGCGGTGGCCTGCGGCCATCCTTGACCGCGAGCCTCGGTCGGTCGGCTGAGCGGCGCACGGGGCGGCGGCAAGCCGCCGCCCGCGCAAGCGCGGGCCCCGCTGGGGAGCTGATCGCCGACCACGCCCCCAGCGTGGAGATGGCCGTGGTTCCTGGTCACGGGCTGACCTGGATCCACGGCTATCGCTCGATCCACGCCCGCAGGGCCCGCGCTTGCGCTGGCGGCGCGGCGGAGCCGTGCGGGCCACACCACCCCGGAGCCACCAGCCTGAAGCCACCAACCCACGCCCCCGAAAAACCGGTCGAGCCGCAGACGACCGATGAGCTAGCGTCGTCGTGCCGGTCTGAGCCTCTGTCCACGACCGCTGCCGCGTCGCCCGATCCCGTCCCAGGAACCGCCATGTCCCAGCCTGCCCTCAGCCCTCCGACCGCCCACCCGGAGGCTCCGACCCGCACGCCGGCGGTCGTGCGCTGGCTGGTGCTCGCGACGTTCATCGTCATCCTCAACGAGACGATCATGATCAACGCCATCCCGCGGTTGATGCTCGACCTCGAGGTCACCGCGCAGGCCGCCCAGTGGCTGTCGACGGCGTTCATGCTCACCATGGCGGCGGTCATCCCGGTGACGGGCTGGTTCCTCCAGCGGGTCTCGACGCGGGGCGCGTTCACGACCGCGATGACGATCTTCTGCCTCGGCACCGCGCTGGCGGCGCTCGCGCCGAGCTTCGCGGTGCTGCTGGTGGCCCGGATCGTCCAGGCGGGCGGCACGGCGGTGATGATGCCGCTGCTCATGACCACGCTGATGACGGTGGTGGCCCCGCGCGACCGCGGCCGGGTGATGGGCAACGTCACCCTGGCCATGTCGGTGGCGCCGGCGATGGGGCCGGCCGTCTCGGGCATCGTGCTGCAGCTCGGCTCGTGGCGTCTCCTGTTCGTGGTGGTGCTCCCGATCGCCCTGGTGATCACCGCCCTCGGGCTGACCCGGCTGGAGAACGTCGGTGAGCCGCAGCCGGGCACGGTCGACTGGTTCAGCGTCGTGGTGGCCGCGCTGGGCTTCGGGGGGCTCGTCTACGGCCTGAGCCGGTTCGCCTCGGGCGAGGTGCTGGTGCCGCTGGCGATCATCGCGGGCGGGCTGCTGGCGGTGGCGACGTTCCTGCTCCGCCAGCGCGGGCTGCAGCGCACCGGCAGCCCGCTGATGGACCTGCGGGTGCTGCGCCGGCGTACGTACACGCTCGCGCTGCTGCTGATGGCGACGGCGTTCATGGCCATGCTGGGATCGATGATCCTGCTGCCGCTGTACCTGCAGGACGTGCGTGGCCTGAGCCCGCTGCAGACCGGGCTGCTGGTGATGCCCGGCGGTCTGGCGATGGGACTGCTCGGGCCGAGCGTGGGGCGCGCCTTCGACCGTCGCGGGGGTCGCGTCCTGGTGATCCCGGGGTCGGTGGGCATCCTGCTGGCCCTCACGGCCCTCACGCAGGTGACGCTCACGATGCCCTACTGGGAGGTGCTGGCGGCGCACGTGCTGCTGATGGTCTCGCTCGCGGCCGTCTTCACCCCGGTCTTCACCCTCGGGCTCGGGGCGCTCCCGCCCCACCTCTACTCCCACGGCAGCTCGATGCTCGGCACCCTCCAGCAGGTCGCAGCCGCGTTCGGCACCGCGCTGGTGGTCACCGTGATGACCGCGCGCAGCCGGGCTCTCACGGCGGACGGCGTCGGCCCGGTCGACGCGCTGCTCGCCGGCATGCGGACGGCGTTCTGGGTCGGAGCGGGCCTGTCGGTGCTGATCGTCGTGCTGGCGGTGCTGCTGCCCGGGCGACCGGACCAGGAGCCTGCCTCAGGCGCGTGAGCGCCAGTTCAGCGCGCCGATGAGCACCATCCGCAGCCGGGTGCGGGCCGTCTGCGCGATCTGCTGCTCCTGCGAGTCGGGCGAGCTGATCAGCGTCTCGACCGTGGCCACCATCGCGGTCACGATCAGCCCGGAGACGGTCTGCAGGTCCTCGGCCGACCACGCGTCGGTGCCGGGGAGCCGCGTGAGGTCGGCGGCGAGCTCGCGCTCGAACTGCTCGATCTGGCTGCGGATCTCCACGCGGACCGACGGGGGCCCCGCCGCCCGCTCGCGCGAGATGAAGGCGAAGTGCTGGCGCTGCGCACGCACGTGCTGGACCAGCACGTCGACGGAGGCGTCGACGATGTCCTCGTAGCGCGGGTCGCCTCGACGCACGTCGAGCAGCATCGCGCGCAGGGACACGAACGACTCGTCGACCAGGGCGAGCCCGAGCGCCTCGATCGAGTCGAAGTGGCGGTAGAACGCCGTGGGCACGATGCCGACCTGCTTGGCGACCTGGCGCAGCGACAGCGCGACCAGGCTGCTGTCCTCGCACAGGTCGAGGGCGGCGTCGAGGATCGCCCGTCGGGTGCGCTCCTTGCGCTCACCCCGCGTCTCGGTCATGCCCCCACCCTAGTCAGTGAACGTGTGTCCACTGACACGTGTGGTGGTCCTTGACGCTGCCGGACAAGAGCGACAGGCTTCTCGGTGTACACACGTACACTGACTTTCAGGAGGCGCCATGAGTCTCACCGCATCGCTGGGCCAGCGGGTCCTGCGCTCCCGCGCCCTCGCGGCGCTGGCCTCACCGCACGGGGTCGACCGCTACCTCGAGCAGATCACCCCGATGTGGGCCGCCACCGAGGTGCGCGCGCGGATCGTCGAGGTCCACCGCGAGGTCGACGTCCCCGGACACCCGCCCGTGGCCACGCTGACCCTGCAGCCGACCGGCACCTGGCGCGGCCATCGCGCCGGGCAGCACGTCCAGCTCGGCGTGGAGGTCGACGGAGCCCGTCGCACCACCCGCGTCTTCACGATCTCCAGCCCCGACTCCCGCGCCGGCGACCGGTTCACGGTCACCCTGCGCGCCAACCCCGACGGGGTCGTCTCGCGCTACCTGGTCGAGCGTGCGCAGCCCGGCACGATGGTCCACCTCTCGCAGGCCCAGGGCGCGTTCGTGCTGCCCGACCGGGTGCCCGAGCACATCGTGCTGATCTCCGGTGGCTCCGGCATCACCCCGGTGATGTCGATGCTGCGCTCGCTGCAGCGGCGCACCCACCGTGGCCGGGTCACGTTCCTGCACTACGCCCAGAGCCTCGAGCACCAGATCTTCGCCGACGAGCTCGACGACGTACGCCGCTCCGGGCACGGCGTCGACGTCCACCTGCTGCACCCCGAGCTCGGCGACCCCTACCTGTCACCGGCGTTCCTGGAGCGCCTCGTGCCCGGCTACCGCGAGGTGCCCACCTGGGCCTGCGGGCCGGCGCCGATGATCCAGGCCGTCCAGGCGGCGTACGACGGCGCCGAGACCCTGTCGGTGGAGTACTTCAAGCCGCCCCGTGCCGCGCCCTCCGGCGAGGCGGGCGGCGACGTCGTGTTCAGCCGCTCCGGCAAGGCCGCTGCCGGCACCGGCGCCTCGCTGCTCGAGCAGGCCGAGGCCCTCGGGCTGAAGCCGGAGTACGGCTGCCGGATGGGCATCTGCTTCACCTGCACCTCGCGCAAGAGCGAGGGCACCGTCCGCAACGTCCTGACCGGCGAGGAGTCCTCGCTGCCGGACGAGGACATCCGCATCTGCGTCTCCGCCCCCGTCGGCGACTGCACCGTCGACCTGTGAAAGGACCATCCATGAGCATCACTGACACCACCCCCAGCACCCGGCTCACCCCCGAGCAGCTCGACGCGCTCGGCGAGGAGCTCGACACCATCCGTCAGCGCGTGATCTCCGAGCTCGGCGAGGAGGACGCGGACTACATCCGCAAGGTCGTCAAGGCCCAGCGCGGCTTCGAGGTCGCCGGACGCGCGCTGTTCTACGTGCCCCCGGCCTGGCCGCTGGCCGTGGCCGCGCTCAGCGTGTCGAAGATCCTCGACAACATGGAGATCGGTCACAACGTCATGCACGGCCAGTACGACTGGATGGGTGACCCCGGCCTGAACTCCCGGATGTACGAGTGGGACAACGTGTGCCCCTCCGACCAGTGGAAGACCAGCCACAACTACATCCACCACACGTACACGAACATCCTCGGCAAGGACCGCGACATCGGGTACGGCATCCTCCGGATGGACGAGGACCAGCCGTGGCGGCCCTACTACCTCGGCAACCCGCTCTACGCGCTCCTGCTGATGACGTTCTTCGAGTGGGGCGTCGCGCTGCACGACCTCGAGGTCGAGAACATCGTCTCCGGCAAGCGGAGCCTCGCGGACAACAAGCCGCTCTACCCCGGCCTGCTGCGCAAGATCCGCCGTCAGGCCCTCAAGGACTACCTGCTGTTCCCAGCCTTGACCGGCCCGCTGTTCCCGCTGACCCTGGCCGGCAACGCGACGGCCAACCTGATCCGCAACGTCTGGACCTTCAACATCATCTTCTGCGGCCACTTCCCGGCCGGCGTCGCGACCTTCTCGGCCGAGGAGTGCGAGGACGAGTCGCGCGGCCACTGGTACTACCGCCAGCTGCTCGGCTCGGCCAACATCACCGGCGGCAAGCTCTTCCACACGATGACCGGCAACCTGTCGCACCAGATCGAGCACCACCTCTTCCCCGACCTGCCGGCACGCCGCTACCCGGAGATCGCCGAGGAGGTCCGCGAGATCTGCCAGCGCTACGGCCTCGACTACAACACCGGTCCGCTGGGCAAGCAGCTGTGGAGCGTGGCCCGGAAGATCTGCCGCTTCGCACTGCCTGATCGCGCCCGCGCCCGGGCGGACGAGAGCGACGTGGTCGACGCCACGTTGGCGGCCTGACCGGGGGCGAGGGACACTCGAGGCATGAGCGACCACCTGAGCAGGACCGAGATCGGCAAGGACGCCGTCCAGACCACGGTCCAGGCGGCCGCCGGCACCGTGGGCGAGGTCGCCCGGATCATCACCCGGGCGGTCTCCGACGTGGTCGGGGCGGTCGGCAGCTTCGCCACCGAGGTCTACGAGATCCGTGACTCGGCGCAGAAGGCCGTGGCCGAGCACACCGAGCTCGAGCCCCCCACCTGACCCCCGTCCCCGCGGGTCGTCGAGCCCTCACCGGGTCTCGGCAGGCTCGACCACGGGGTCGATCGTCGGCGGGGCTGGCCGGGATCAGCCGAAGGACATGCGGAACGCGGCCATCCGGGCGGACGCCACGGGGCGCGCGTCGCGGAGCCAGGCGAGCGGACCATCGGCCGCGAAGTCCCACCGACCGCGGCAGGGGAGCGTCCGGGCCGAGCCCTCCAGGACCGCCGTGCGCTCCTCCCCGCCGGTGTCCTCGATGCCCGGCTGCCAGGTGGAGGCCTTGAACCGCTGTCGTGGCGCGGCCTTCGAGAGGTCGGTGAAGCGCGCCGAGGCGATGGGGCGGCGCTCCCGCGACGCCGACCACCGGGTCGTGGTGAGCGGGCCACGGTAGGAGGACTCGAGCGTGAAGTCGGCGAGGCCCTTCGGGATCGCCCACAGCTCGCGCCCGCCGGCGACCGAGGCGGGGGAGTCGACCCAGATGTCGGTGATGCTCACGGGGCGGGTGCGGCCGCCGGTGCGGATGGGGCGGGCCACCAGCAGCTCGGAGTAGGTGAGCGGGCTGCCCTCCTCGTAGGAGACGAAGGCGGCGCCGTAGAAGCCGGCCGGGCGCAGCTCGTCGACCCCGTGCTTGAGGCGGAACAGCGACACCCAGAGCGAGCCGACCATCGGCCACGGCGCGTCGGGGTAGGTCAGGTCGGCGGGGCGGCTCCGCGGGCTCTCGCTCATGCCCGCATCGTAGGTCGTGCGCGTCTCCCGCTGACGAGCACTCGAATCGCGCACGGCGCCCGCGGCGCCTAGACTCACTCGGGTGCGGCGACGCCACAGAGCTTCTCGGGGCGGGGTCTTCGGACTCCGGCGGTGGGTCGTGCCCGCGGTCGTGATGCTCGCCCTGGTCGCCGGGGTCAGCCACCTCGCGCTCGGGCAGCCCACCGAGGTCTCGGCCGGTCCCGCGTCGTTGAGCATGGTCGACGCCGAGGTCGACCGGTCCTCGTGCGCGCTGCTGGGCCGGAGCTGGACCGACGACGGCTGCCGTCGCGACCAGTGCGTGCGGCCCGCCGATGCGGTGCGGCCGACGATCAACGCCGAGGTCTGCGAGCGCGGAGGTCGCCACGGCTCGCGCTACGGCACGGCCGTGCCCGCGCAGAGCTGCCGCGCCCTCCACCGCCGCTTCGTCGCAGCGGTCAACCTGTGCGCCTCGGTCCCCGAGCGAGACCGTCCGCTGGTGCCGCGGGCTCCCGAGTGCGTGGCGCCCTGGACGACGTACGTCGTGCACAGCGAGCGCGACGGCGACTACGACGAGTGCCTGCTCCCACGCCAGGCCCTCCGGGGGGAGCGCGAGGCGCTGCGCCGGGGCGAGCCGGTGGGCGACTACCTCGCCGCCCGGTCGCGGACCCTCTGCTCGTTGCGGCCGCAGGCCGTCTTCGCCGGGGGCCGCTGCCGAAGCGACGCGGGACCGCTGCCCACCTCACCCCGCGGCACGCTGCTGGTGGGCGACTCGGTCGCCTGGCGAGCCGCTGACGAGCTCGCCGACCTGCGGCCGAGGTGGAGCCTCGACGCCGTCCCCGGGCGCGTCGTCGATGAGCTCGGCCCTCGCATCAACCGCTACCTCGCCACCCACCGCCCGCCGGCCGTCGCCGTCGTCGCCCTCGGCACCAACCCCGGCAGCGCGTGGGTGCTGGGCGACTACCTCGACGCCGTCGCCTCGCTGCCGGCGCAGACCCGGGTGGTGTGGGTGACCCCCCACCGCGGGCTCCAGCAGGACCGCGGCAACCCCGAGTGGCTGGTCACCGAGGTACGTCGGGTCCAGCAGGCCATGCGCCGGGCGGCGGACCTGCGCCCCGGCTCGTGCGTGGTCGACTGGTCGGCCGCCGTCCGGACCCAGCCCGACCTGCTGCTCGACGGGGTGCACCCCTCCCGCCCGGGCGAGCTGGAGCTCGCGCGGCTCGTCGTGCGCGGCGCCAGCCGCTGCCTCCAGGGCTGAGCGACCCGGCCGAGCGGCCCAGCCGAGCGACTCAGCCGAGCGGCTCAGTCGTCGGGGTCGTCCAGGCGGGCCATCCAGGTGGCCAGCCGTTCCACGGCCGTCTCGAACTCGGGGTGGGTGTCGGTGAACTCCTGGAGGCGGTCGGCGACCCACGCCAGGGTGACCTCCTCGTCACCCCGACGCTTCTCCAGCTCCTCGATACCTCGATCGGTGAAGTACATCGGTCACTCTCGCTTCCACGTCACTGGGTCTCGACACGCTCGGTCGCGCCCTCGTTCGGGCGCGCTCGCTGCTCGACCACCATCGAGCTGATCCGCTGGTGCGGGCCAGCTCAGGCAAACGCGCGGGCGAGCAGGTCCTTCTGCTCCTCGGTGTGACGCTTGGCGGCGCCCACCGAGGGAGCCGAGGAGGCCTCCCGTGTCACCGGCTCGACCGTGGCGTCGACACCGGGCCACGTGTTGAGCTGGTAGTGCGGCCACGGGCCCATGTTGAGCGGCTCGTCCTGCACCCAGCGCACGGTCTTGAGCTTGGGGTACTTCGCGATCTCGTCGCGGATCGCGTCCTCGGGCCGCGGGTAGAGACGCTCCACGCGAGCGATCGCGAAGCGGTGGCCGTCCTCGCGCTTGCCGCGCTCCACCATGAGGTCCCAGGTCACGCGCCCCGAGCACATCAGCAGCGTGTCGACGGAGTCCTGGTCGGCGGCGTCGTCGCTGATGAAGGGGCGGAAGGTGCCGTCGGTGAAGTCGCCGGGCTGCGAGGCCGCCTCCTTGCGCTTGAGCATCGACTTCGGGGTGAACACGATCAGCGGACGGTGCTCCTCGCCGAGCGAGTGCTGGCGCAGCAGGTGGAAGTAGGACGCCGGGGTGGAGGGCTGGGCCACCACGAACGCGTCGTCCGCGGCCATGGTGAGGAACCGCTCGATGCGGGCCGAGGAGTGGTCGGGGCCCTGGCCCTCGTAGCCGTGGGGGAGCAGCAGCACCACGCCGGACTGCTGGCGCCACTTGGTCTCGCCCGCGGTGATGAACTCGTCGATGACGGTCTGGGCGCCGTTGACGAAGTCGCCGAACTGCGCCTCCCACAGCACCAGCGCCTCGGGACGGGCCACCGAGTAGCCGTACTCGAAGCCCAGCGCGGCGTACTCGGAGAGCAGCGAGTCGTAGACGTGGAAGCGGGCCTGGTCCTCGGTGAGGGAGGCCAGCGGGGTCCACTCGTCGGCGTTCTTGCGGTCGATGATCGTGGCGAACCGCGAGACGAAGGTCCCGCGGCGCGAGTCCTGACCGGCCAGGCGGACCGGCCGTCCGTCCATCAGCAGCGAGCCGAAGGCCAGGATCTCGCCGGTGCCCCAGTCGATCGGGCCGTCGGTGATCGCGGCGGCCCGGCGCTGCAGCTGGGGCATCACCTTGGGGTGCACGGTGAAGCCGTCGGGCGGGGTGACGTAGGCGTCGGCGATCCGCTTCAGCGTCTCGCGCGGGATCGACGTGCGGGTCTCGCCGGCCGGCTTGTCGGGGTAGTCCGGGACGGTGGTCCACTCCGAGGGCTGGCTGCTCGCCTCGCGCACCTCGGTGAAGACCCGCTCGAGCTGCTGCTGGTAGTCCTTGAGGACCTGCTCGGCCTCCTCGATCGTGATGTCACCACGACCGATGAGCGACTCGGTGTAGAGCTTGCGCACCGAGCGCTTCTGCTCGATGAGGTCATACATCAGCGGCTGGGTGTAGGACGGGTCGTCGCCCTCGTTGTGCCCGCGCCGGCGGTAGCAGACCAGGTCGATCACGACGTCCTTCTTGAACGCCTGGCGGTACTCGAAGGCCAGCCGTGCCACCCGGATGCAGGCCTCGGGGTCGTCGCCGTTGACGTGGAAGATCGGCGCCTGGACCATCCGCGCCACGTCGGTGCAGTAGAGCGAGGAGCGCGACGAGCCCGGGGAGGTGGTGAAGCCGACCTGGTTGTTGACGACCAGGTGGATGGTGCCGCCGGTGCGGTAGCCGCGCAGCTGGCTGAGGTTGAGCGTCTCGGCCACCACGCCCTGGCCGGCGAAGGCGGCGTCGCCGTGCACCAGCAGCGGGAGCACGGGGTAGGCCGCGCCCTTGTCGAGGACGTCCTGCTTGGCGCGGGCGATCCCCTCGAGCACGGGGTCGACCGCCTCGAGGTGGGAGGGGTTGGCGGCCACGGAGACGTTGATCTTGTCGCCCGAACCCGCTTCGAACTCGCCCTCGGCGCCGAGGTGGTACTTCACGTCGCCGGAGCCCTGGACCGTGCGCGGGTCGATGTTGCCCTCGAACTCGCGGAAGATCTGGGAGTACTTCTTGCCGACGATGTTGGCCAGCACGTTGAGCCGACCGCGGTGGGCCATCCCGATCGCGACCTCGTCGAGGTCGGCCTCGGCGGCGGCCTCGCAGATCTCGTCGAGCACGGGGACCGTGGTCTCGCCGCCCTCGAGGCTGAACCGCTTCTGCCCGACGAACTTGGTCTGCAGGAAGGTCTCGAAGGCCTCGGCCTGGTTGAGCTTGAGCAGGATCCGCAGCTGCTCCTCGCGGGGCGGCTTGCTGTGCGGCTGCTCGACGCGCTCCTGGATCCAGCGGCGCTGCTCGGGGTCCATGATGTGCATGTACTCGATGCCGGTGGTGCGGCAGTAGGAGTCGCGCAGGATGCCGAGGATCTGGCGCAGCTTCATGAAGCGGCGGCCCTCGCCCCCGAACGACCCGGTGGCGAACTCGCGGTCGAGGTCCCACAGGGTCAGGCCGTGCGACTCGACCTCGAGGTCGGGGTGGCTGCGCTGGCGGTACTCGAGCGGGTCGGTGTCGGCCATCATGTGACCGCGCACGCGGTAGGCGTGGATCAGCTCGAGGATCCGGGCCTGCTTGCTGATCTCGTCGTCGTGGGACGTCGCGATGTCGTGGCCCCAGCGGATCGGCTCGTAGGGGATGCGGAGCGACCGGAAGATCTCGTCGTAGAACTCGTCCTCGCCGAGCAGCAGCTGGTGCATCCGCTTGAGGAACTCACCCGACTGCGCCCCCTGGATGACCCGGTGGTCGTAGGTCGAGGTGAGCGTCATGACCTTGCTGATCGCGTTGCGGGCGATGGCCTCCTCGGAGGCGCCCTGCCACTCGGGCGGGTACTCCATCGCGCCGACGCCCAGGATCGCGCCCTGGCCCGCCATCAGCCGCGGCACGGAGTGGACGGTGCCGATGCCGCCGGGGTTGGTCAGCGAGATCGAGGTGCCCTGGAAGTCCTCGACGGTGAGCTTGCCGTCGCGGCTCTTGCGCACGACGTCCTCGTAGGCGGTCCAGAAGGCGGCGAAGTCCATCGCCTCGGCGGCCTTGATGCTCGGGACGAGCAGCTGGCGGGTGCCGTCCTTCTTCTTCACGTCGATGGCGAGGCCGAGGTTGATGTGGGCCGGGGTGATCAGGTTGGGCTTGCCGTCGACGACCTCGTAGCCGACGTTCATCTCCGGCATGGAGCGCAGCGCCCTGACCAGCGCGTAGCCGATCAGGTGGGTGAAGGACACCTTGCCGCCGCGGGCCCGGGCGAGGTGGTTGTTGATGACCGTGCGGTTGTCCCACAGCAGCTTGACCGGGACCGAGCGGACCGAGGTCGCGGTGGGGACGGTCAGCGAGGCGTCCATGTTCTGGACGGTCCGGGCCGGGGCACCGCGCAGCACGGTGTACGTCGGCTGGTCGCTGGCGTCGCTCTTCTCGGGCTTGCGCGACTCCTTGGCCATCGGCTCGGTGGTGTCCTTCGCAGGCTCGGCCGCCTGGGCGCTCGGTCGGGGCTTGGCCACGGCGGCGGGCTTGCCGTCCTCGGAGCCGTCGGCGTCCGGCTTCGCGGCCTTGCTGCTCTTGGGCTTCGGCTCGGCCTTGGCCGTCGGCTCGCGCCTTGGGCTCGGCCTTGGGCTCGGCCTTCGGCTGGGAGGGGACCTGCTCCGCCGGCTTGCCGGCCGGGTCGCCGGGCCCAGCGGCGCCGTTGCCCGCAGAGGTGCCGTTGCCGCCGAAGAAGTCGGCCCAGCCGGGGTCGACGCTGCCGGGGTCGGCGTCGTAGCGCTCGCGCATCTCCTCCACCAGCCACTCGTTGGCTCCGAAGTCGGAGGTGGAGGGCTCGGGTGAGCCGCCGGAGGTGGTGCTGGGAGACTTGCTGCCTGACGACTGCGGCACGACTTGCTTCGCCTCTTTCGATGAGCGCGAGATGGGGCTGGGACTGCGGTCAAGGCTAGACCCCCCGGCCACCAAATGCCGGAGCCAGGGGGTGGTTTCGGGCAGGCTGTCACCAGGACCACGTCGCGCGTGAACTCGCAGGTCACCGCAGGCGCCGACCGACACACGCACACGACAGGGAGATCCGCACGTTCATGGGTGCACCCAACCGCCCCGCCCGAGGGTCCGAGGACCCGTCCCAGCGCCTCGGCGTACGCCGCGGGCTGGCCGTCCTGGCCACGCTGGGGCTGCTCGCGACCACCGGGTGCTCGGCGACCGACGACGACGCCCCAGGTCCGGCCGCCTCCGGCACCCCGTCGGCCGGCCCGCCGCCCCTGCGCACCGACGCCACGCTGGGCGTGGTGTCCGGCAAGCTGGCCCGCGAGTCGGGCCCGCGCCTGAAGCGCCGCATCACCCGGGTGGTCGACGCGTGGCTCGACGCGGCGTACGTCGGCGGTGACTACCCCCGGGCCGACTTCCGCGACGCCTTCCCGCACTTCAGCCGCGGCGCGCGTCGCGAGGCACGCCGTGACGCGGCGCTGATGAGCAACGCCGCGTTCGGCGAGCAGCTCTCCTCGGTGCGCGCCACCAAGCGTCGCCTCCGGGTCGACGTGCTGGCCGTGGAGCGTCGAGCGGTCGGCATCACCGCCCGGTTCGTGCTCGAGATGAAGCTCAGCGGCGACCGGACCAAGATCGCGCGCAAGCAGCGCGTCGCCGGAAGCCTGTCGCTGACCTTCCGCGACGGCGAGTGGGAAGTGTTCGGCTACGACGTGAACCGAGGCAAGGCATGACCCCCGACCCGACCCCCGACCCGACCGCCGACCCGACCCCCGACCCGACCGTCGACACCCGAGGCCCTCGGCGCGACACCCGACGCACGGGGCGCAGGCTCCGGGCGGTGGCCCTGGTGGCCGCGCTGGCCGTGCTGGCCCTGGTCGTCCCCGACTCGGCCGTGAAGCCCACGGAGGTCACGCTGGTCAAGATCGACCGGGCGGCGGGCGTCGACCTGGAGTCGGGCCGCGACGTCATCTGGATCCTGGCCGTCGGCTCCGACGCGCGACCGGGGGAGGACATGACCCGGGTGCGGGGCGATGCCCTGCAGCTGGTCGGCATGCACACCCGCACCGGGGCGGCCACCACCATCGGCATCCCGCGCGACTCCTACGTCTCGATCCCCGGCTACGGCTCCGACCGGATCAACGCCGCGCTGTTCTACGGCGGGCCCCAGCTGCTCGGCCAGGCGGTCGGCGACCTGGTCGGCATCCAACCCGACTACGTCTTCGTCACGCGGTTCCCGTTCTTCGAGGACATGGTCGACGACATCGGCGGCATCTCGGTCAACAACCCGCGCTACTTCTCCGACGTCGACCTCAAGCCCCAGGGCTTCGACTCCGGTCGGATCCGGCTCAACGGCTACGGGTCGATGGCGTTCTCCCGCATCCGCAAGACGCTGCCCGGCGGCGACTTCGACCGCTCGGCCAACCAGCAGATCGTGCTGCGGGGCATCCACGCGGCCATCACCGCCCGCCGCGACGAGCCCGGGTTCCTCAGCCGGGGGGTGCTGAGCGTGTTGGAGCACATGGTCACCGACGTACCGCCGGCAGAGCTGTTCCGGATCGCCCATGCGGTCGCGCAGGTGGACCCGCGGCGGATCAGCAGCTGCGTCGTGCAGGGCGGGATCGGCGACATCGGGGGCGCCAGCGTCGTGCTGCCCTACGTCGAGCAGGCCCGTCGCTACGGCGATGACGCCCGCACCGACGCGACGATCAAGCAGTGTTGAGGAACGCCGCCTAGAATCCCGACCCGTGCAGGGCTATCGCGGGGACATCCAGGGGCTACGTGCCCTCGCGGTGCTGCTCGTGGCCCTCGACCACGCTGCCGTGGGTCCCTTCGACGGCGGCTTCATCGGCGTCGACGTCTTCTTCGTCATCTCCGGCTACCTCATCACCTCGCTGCTGATCCGTGAGGCCGACGGCTCCGGGCGCGTCTCGCTGCGCGACTTCTACGCCCGGCGGGCGCGCCGGATCCTGCCGGCGGCGATGCTGGTGATCCTGGCGACCGTGGTGCTCTCGGTGATCTTCCTCGACGGCGCCTCGGCGCTGCTGGTGGGCGAGCAGGCGATGTGGGCGACCTTCTTCGCCGCCAACGTGAAGTTCGCGCTCGAGACCACCGACTACTTCGCCGCCGACCAGGCCGTCTCGCCCCTCCAGCACTACTGGTCGCTGGCGGTGGAGGAGCAGTTCTACCTCGTCTGGCCGTTGGTCCTGCTGCTCGCGCTGGTCCTGGTGCGGCGTCGCCGGGGCCGCCAGCAGGCCGCGGCCGACGGCTCCCTCGGCCTCCCCGTCGGACTGGTGGTGGGGGTGCTCGCCGGGACGGTCGCCCTGGCCTCGTTCGCCTGGTCGCTGCACGTCACGGCCACCAGCCCGCTGAGCGCCTACTTCTCGACCACCGCCCGCGCGTGGGAGCTCGCCGTGGGCGCGCTGCTGGCCGTCGGGGTGCCCCGGCTGTCCCGGGTGGGGGGCGTCCCGCGGGCGGTGGCGTCCTGGGCCGGACTGGCGCTCATCGTCGGCGCCGCGGTCCTGTACTCCGCCACCACCGCGTTCCCGGGCTGGGCGGCGGTCGCGCCGGTCGCCGGCGCGGCACTGCTCCTGGCCGGCGGCCTGGGGGAGTCGCGGTCCTGGGGGCCGCAGCGCGGCCTGTCGCTGCGACCGGTCCGCGCGCTGGGCGACTGGTCCTACTCGTTCTACCTCTGGCACTGGCCGCTCATCGTGGTCGTCGGTCACGCCTCCGGCCCCGTCAGCGGCTGGCGGGGGGTCGCGGTCCTGAGCGTGGCCGTGGCGCTGTCCGCGGCGACGTACCGGCTGGTCGAGACGCCGTTCCGCACCAGCCGGGTGCTGACCCGGGCGCACCGTGGACGGCTGCGCTCGCTGATGCTCTACCCGGCCATGGTGCTCGTGGTCCTGCCCACCGTCGCGGCCGCCGACCACGCGGTGCGCGCCGACCTCGACAGCGGCGGCGAGGCGATCTCGACGACCGACTTCGGGCAGCAGCCCGGCGACGCGGTGCCCACGCTCGGCAAGGACAAGTACATCGCGCTGGTGCGGGCCTCGGTGATGGCGGCGCGCAACGACGTGGAGATCCCGGCGGGGCTCGACCCCGACCCGTTCGCGCTGCGGGAGAGCATCCCCGACCTCGGCGAGTGCGACTACTTCGGCATCCCCGTCGACGAGCTGACCCTGTGCCCGCGCGGCGACGTCGACGCCGACCGGACCCTGGTGGTGCTCGGCGACTCGCACGCGCGGATGTGGGTGCCGGCGCTCGAGCGGATCGCGGAGACCTACGGCTACCGCGCCTACTACCTGGTGCTCCAGGGCTGTCCGGGGCTCGACCAGACGCCGTGGCAGAAGAACGGCGACGGCCCCCAGGTCGCGTGCGAGCAGTTCCAGGAGTGGGCGGCGGACCGCGTCGCCGAGCTCGAACCCGACCTGACCGTCGTGGCGACGGACGTCGACGAGGTCGGCTACGAGGGCCCCGACGGGACGCACGTCTCGGACGACGCGACGGTCGAGCAGATGGCCGAGGACGGCATCGCGGCCCAGCTGGCCCGCCTCGAGCCGGTCAGCGGGCGCACGGTCGTGCTCGGCGACCCGCCGCAGCGCACCGTCAACCCCAACGAGTGCCTCACCGAGGGCGACGCCAGCCTCCGCGCCTGCCTCTCGCCGCCCGACGCGCGCTCGGTCACCATGCTCTACGCCGTCCGTCGCGGCACCCTGGCCGCCGGCGGCGACTACATCGGCACGGTCCCGTGGTTCTGCTTCGACGGCACCTGCCCGACCGTGGTCGGTGACCGCGTGACCCACCGCGACCTCGAGCACGTCACGATCCCGTACGCCGACTGGCTCGCCCCCGAGCTCGCCCGCCGCCTCGGCCTCACCTGACCGCCGCGCTCGGCGGGTCAGGTGGGGAGGGGGCGCAGGGAGCAGGTGTCGCGACGCTTCCAGGCCGCGGGCTCCTCGCGGTAGTAGGCCTTGAGCCCGCCGCGCTGGCTCCGGGGCAGCGTGTTCCAGTCGGCCCACTCCACCGCGTAGCCGAGCGACTCGGCCATCACCTCGGTGGCGCGGTGGCTGGGGATGCCGACCGGGGCGATCTCCTGGTGGTCGGTGTGGGCCACGGAGTTGAGGTGGCTGCTGGTCTTCTCGACCGCCAGCCGGATCGTCGCGTCGGGACTCAGGTGGAACTCGCTGTCGATGATGACCAGTCGCGGACGCAGGCGGGCGATCAGCTTGAGCAGTCCGTAGTGGTCCATCAGGTGGTAGTACAGACCGTAGACAGCCACGACGTCGAAGGTCTCGCCCGCCGCGATCATGGTCGGCAGCACCTCGTAGACGTCGCCGTGGATGAACCTGATCCGGTCCTTGACGGGTCCTGCGGGGTAGTCGCCGAACTGCTCGATCATCTCGGCCCTGGCCTCGACGCCGACCACCTCGGCCGCGCCCGCCGCGCTGAGCGCGTAGGACCACCGACCGTCGTGGGACGCGAGGTCCAGCACCCGAGCGCCGCTCAGGTCGTCCTGGTACGGCTCGACGAGGTAGTCGTGACGCCGGTTCAGGCGGTTGAGGTTGAGGTCCTTGCCCGCGTAGCGCGCGTTGGTGCCGAGGAAGTCGAAGAAGTTCACCGGCCGCACCCTAGCGTCGCGGCGACCCTGACCGGCCTGCCCACCCGCCGTCGGACGAGCCCTGCGAGGAGGTGCACTCGCGCGGGTGGAGAAGGTGGTACCCCCGGTAGGATTCGAACCTACGCTTCCGCCTCCGGAGGGCGGCGCTCTATCCCCTGAGCTACGGGGGCCCAGTAGGCGCTGACCTTACCGGCCGCACTCGGCCCAGGTGAAACCGGCTGGACCTTCACCGGTTCGGAGCCGCGGGCGACGCGCCGATAGGCTTGTGCGGTGACCCCCGAGCAGCTCTCCACCGCGATCGTCGATGTCCTGACGACCCTCGTCGACGAGGGTGCGATCACCCTCCCCGACGGCGTCCCGACGAACGTGACGGTGGAGCGCCCGCGCCAGAAGGGTCACGGCGACTACGCCACCAACGTCGCGATGCAGCTGGCCAAGAAGGCCGGCACCAACCCGCGCGCGCTCGCCGAGCTGCTCCAGCGACGCCTCGAGGCCGTCGCGGGCGTCGGCGCGGTCGAGGTGGCCGGGCCGGGTTTCCTGAACATCAGCGTCGAGGCCGGCGCGCAAGGTCAGCTGGCGATCGACGTCGTCACGGCCGGTGCGTCGTACGGCACCAGCCACGCGCACACGGGCGAGCGGGTCAACGTCGAGTTCATCTCCGCCAACCCCACCGGCCCGCTGCACCTCGGTCACACCCGCTGGGCCGTCGTGGGCGACGCGCTGGCCCGCGTGCTGGAGGCAGCCGGCGCCGACGTGACCCGCGAGTTCTACATCAACGACCGCGGCAACCAGATGGCGCTCTTCGGTGCCTCGCTCGAGGCGGCGGCCCTCGGCGAGCCGACCCCGGAGAACGGCTACCACGGCGAGTACGTCGCCGACCTCGCCGCCGACATCGTGAAGACCGACCCCGCGATCCTCGACCTCCCCGCCGGCCAGCGCACCGAGGCCTTCCGCGAGGCCGGCTACGGCCTGCAGCTGCGCCAGCAGCAGGAGCAGCTCGAGGGCTTCCGGACCCACTTCGACACGTGGTTCTCCGAGCGCAGCCTGCACGACTCCGACGACGTGGCGGCCCAGCTGGAGAAGCTGCGGGTCCAGGGGCACGTCTTCGACGCCGACGGGGCGCTGTGGATGCGCACCACCGACTTCGACGACGACAAGGACCGGGTGCTGATCCGGTCCAACGGCGAGCTGACCTACTTCGCGAGCGACACCGCCTACTACGTCAACAAGCGCCAGCGCGGCTTCGACCGGTGCATCTACCTGCTCGGCGCCGACCACCACGGCTACGTCAACCGGCTGCGGGCCATGGCGGCCTGCGCCGGCGACGACCCCGACCGCAACATCGAGGTGCTGATCGGCCAGCTGGTCAAGATCATGAAGGACGGCGAGGAGCTCAAGCTGTCGAAGCGGGCGGGCACCCTGGTGACCCTCGCCGAGCTCGTCGAGCTGATCGGGGTCGACGCCCTGCGTTACACCCTGGCGCGCTACCCGGCCGACTCGCCGCTCACCCTCGACGTCGCGGAGATGACCCGGCAGAGCAGCGACAACCCCGTGTTCTACGTCCAGTACGCCCACGCCCGGGTCTCCTCGATCCTGCGCAACGCGGTCGACCTCGGCCTCGCCCCCGCCGGCGCCGACGACTTCGACCCCAGCCTCCTGGTGCACGAGAAGGAGGGCGAGCTGCTGCGCGCGCTCGCCGAGCTGCCCCGGGTCGTGGCCGGCGCCGCCGAGCTGCGCGAACCGCACCGGGTCGCGCGCTACCTCGAGGACACCGCGGCCACCTACCACCGTTTCTACGACAACTGCCGGGTGCTGCCGATGGGCGACGAGGAGCCCACCGACCTGCACCGCGCGCGACTGCTGCTCGTCGCCGCCACCCGCACCGTCCTGGCCAACGGCCTGGCGATGCTGGGCGTCTCCGCCCCGGAGCGGATGTAGCGCGATGACCCACGAAGCAGGCTGGGCGCACGCACCGGGCGCCCTGCGGGGGCCGTCCTGGCTGAGCCCGCCCCACGACCCCAACGCGCTGGTCCCGCTGCTCTGGTCCTCCACCGCGCGCAAGGTCGACGGCGACCTGAGCGTCGGGGGAGTGGCGCTGGCCGACCTCGTCGCCGCCCACAACACGCCGGCGTACGTGCTCGACGAGGCGGACTTCCGCTCCCGGGCGCGCGCCTTCGGCGACGCGTTCTCCGACTACGACGTCTTCTACGCCGGCAAGGCCTTCCTCTGCACCACGGTCGCCCGCTGGATCGCCGAGGAGGGCCTGCACCTCGACGTGTGCTCGCCCGGAGAGCTGAGCGTCGCCCTGCGGGCCGACTTCGACCCCGCCAGGATCGGCTACCACGGCAACAACAAGACCTACCCCGAGCTGCGTCGCGCCGTCGCGGTCGGCGTGGGCCGGATCATCGTCGACTCCTTCGCCGAGATCGAGCGGCTGGCCCAGGTCACCGCCGACCTCCGCGCGGCCGGGGCGACGCAGGGGCCCCAGCGCGTCATGGTCCGCGTGACCGCCGGGGTGGAGGCCCACACCCACGAGTACATCGCGACCGCCCACGAGGACCAGAAGTTCGGCTTCTCCATCACCAGCGGCGACGCCCTCGAGGCCGTACGTCGGGTGCTCGCCGCCGACGACCTCGAGCTGGTGGGCCTCCACTCCCACATCGGCAGCCAGATCTTCGACTCCAGCGGCTTCGAGGTAGCGGCGCGAAGGGTCCTGGCCCTCCACGCGCGCATCGCGAGCGAGCTCGGCACGACCCTCCCCGAGATGGACCTCGGCGGCGGCTTCGGCATCGCCTACACGACCCAGGACGACCCCTCCGACCCCGGCCGGCTCGCCGCCGAGATGAGCGAGATCGTCGCGCACGAGTGCCGGGCGCTCGGCATCGCGGAGCCCCGGCTGTCGATCGAGCCCGGGCGCGCGATCGTGGGCCCCTCGATGTGCACCGTCTACACCGTCGGCACGGTCAAGCCGGTGGCCCTCGACGGCGGCGCCGTGCGCACCTACGTCTCGGTCGACGGCGGCATGAGCGACAACATCCGCACCGCGCTGTACGACGCCGACTACTCCTGCACCCTGGCCAGCCGCGCCTCCGACGCCGTCCCGGTGCTGGCGCGGGTCGTCGGCAAGCACTGCGAGGCCGGCGACATCGTGGTCAAGGACGAGTTCGTGCCCGGTGACATCGCTCCCGGCGACCTGCTCGCCGTGCCCGGCACCGGCGCCTACTGCCGCTCGATGGCCTCCAACTACAACCACTCGCTGCGGCCCCCGGTGGTCGCGGTGCGGGACGGAGTCGCGCGCGTGCTGGTTCGGCGCGAGACTGAGGACGACTTGTTGGCGACGGACGTGGGTGGCTAGATGTTCGGATCACGTGAGGCTCGATCCCCGGGCGCGACCCTGAGGGTGGCGGTGCTGGGCTGCGGCTCGGTGGGCTCGCAGGTGGTCAGGCTGCTCACCGAGCAGGCCGACGACCTCGCGGCCCGGGTCGGCGCTCCCATCGAGCTGGTGGCCGTGGCCGTGCGCCGCATCGACGCGCCGCGCGAGGTCGAGGTGCCCGCGGGGCTGCTGACGACCGACGCGGCCGGCACCGTGGCGCGCGACGACGTCGACCTGGTCGTCGAGGTGATCGGCGGCATCGAGCCGGCGCGCTCGCTGATCCTGAGCGCGCTCGAGCACGGCGCCAGCGTGGTCAGCGCCAACAAGGCCCTGCTCGCCGAAGACGGCCCCAGGCTCTTCGAGGCCGCCGAGAAGGCCGGCCGCGACCTCTACTACGAGGCGGCGGTGGCCGGCGCCATCCCGATCCTGCGGCCGCTGCGCGAGTCGCTGGCCGGTGACCGCGTCACCCGGGTGCTGGGCATCGTCAACGGCACCACCAACTTCATCCTCGACAAGATGGACACCGCCGGCAGCGGCTTCACCGAGGCGCTGGAGGAGGCCCAGGAGCTCGGCTACGCCGAGGCCGACCCCACCGCCGACGTCGAGGGCTTCGACGCCGCGGCCAAGGCCGCGATCCTGGCCAGCCTGGCCTTCCACTCCCGGGTCAACGCGGCCGACGTCTACCGCGAGGGCATCTCCGAGGTCACCGCCGCCGACGTCCAGTCGGCCCGCGACATCGGCAGCGTCGTCAAGCTGCTCGCCATCGCCGAGCTCGTGCCGACGGGCGCCGACGACGGGGCCGACGGCCCCGACGCGACCGGCGTCTCGGTCCGGGTCCATCCCGCGATGATCCCGCGCACCCACCCGCTGGCCAGCGTGCGCGAGGCCTACAACGCGGTGTTCGTCGAGTCCGAGGCCGCCGGTCAGCTGATGTTCTACGGCCCCGGGGCCGGGGGAGCGCCCACGGCGAGTGCCGTGCTCGGCGACCTGGTCACGGTGGCCCGCAACCACCTCGCCGGCACCCGAGGCGCCGGCGAGTCGGCGTACGCCGACCGGGCGGTGCTGCCCATGGGCGAGACCCGCACCCGCTACCACGTGGCCATCGACGTCGACGACCGCGCCGGGGTGCTGGCCACCGTGGCGCAGGCCTTCGCGGCGCACGGGGTCTCGATCCAGACCGTGCGCCAGGAGGGTCGTGGCGCCGACGCCCAGCTGGTGGTCGTGTCCCACGAGGCGACCGACGCCCAGCTCGCCGCCACGGTCGAGCGGCTGCGGAGCATGGACATCGTGCGCGAGGTCACCTCGGTGATGCGCGTGGAAGGACGGGACGAGTGAACGCGGCTTCCACCCCCCAGCCGACGAGCCAGCAGGCGACGGGGGCGACGGGCCGCCCCACGCGCCAGCCGGTGCACCAGTGGCGCGGCGTCATCGAGGAGTACCGCGAGCTGCTCGACATCCCCCAGGACACCCCTGCGGTGACCCTGCGCGAGGGAGGTACCCCGCTGGTGCGCTCGGCGTGGCTCTCCGGCGTCACCGGCGCCGAGGTCTGGCTCAAGGTCGAGGGCAACAACCCCACCGCGTCGTTCAAGGACCGCGGCATGACGACCGCGATCTCGGTCGCCAAGGCGGCCGGCGCCCAGGCCGTGGTCTGCGCCAGCACCGGCAACACCTCCGCCTCGATGGCCGCCTACGCCGCGCAGGCCGGCCTCAAGCCGCTCGTGCTGGTGCCGGAGGGCAAGATCGCCGCCGGCAAGATGGCGCAGGCGATCATGCACGGTGCGCAGGTGGTGATGGTGCGCGGCAACTTCGACGCCTGTCTCGGGCTCGCCCGTCAGCTCGCCTGGGACTACCCCGTCGAGCTGGTCAACTCGGTCAACCCGGTCCGGCTCCAGGGCCAGAAGACCGGCGCCTTCGAGATCGTCGACTTCCTCGGGGACGCCCCCGACCACCACCTGCTGCCGGTCGGCAACGCCGGCAACATCGCGGCGTACTGGATGGGCTACAGCGAGTACGCCCAGCTCGGCATGGCGACCCGGACGCCGCACATGCGCGGCTACCAGGCCGAGGGGGCCGCACCGCTGGTGACCGGGGAGCCGTTCCCCGACCCCGAGACCAAGGCCACCGCGATCCGCGTCGGCAACCCTGCCTCCTGGAAGCTCGCCGAGGCCGCGGTGCACGAGTCGGACGGCCGCTTCGTCGCGGTCAGCGACCAGCGCATCCTGGTCGCGCAGCGCGAGCTCGCCTCCCGCGACGGTGTCTTCGTCGAGCCCGCGTCGGCGGCCGGTGTCGCGGGCCTGCTCCAGGACGTGGCCTCGGGCCTGTCCTACGCCGGCTCCACGATCGCGATCACCGTGACCGGCCACGGGCTCAAGGACACCGCCACGGCGCTGGAGGGCCTGGGCCCGGTCGTCGACACCGTGATCGACGCCGACGTGACCGCCGCCGCAGCCGCCGCCGGACTGGCGTGACGGCCGGACCCCCCGACGGGCTGGTGACCGGCCCGGTCCGCATCTCCGTACCGGCCACCTCGGCCAACCTCGGCCCCGGCTTCGACTCCCTGGGGCTGGCGCTCGACCTGCGCGACCGGCTCGAGGCCGAGGTGCTGCCCGAGGGACTGGTCGTGGAGGTCACCGGCACCGACGCCGACACCGTGCCCCGCGACGAGCGCCACCTCGTGGTCCGCTCGATGCGCACGGCGTTCGCGGCGATGGGCGTCGAGCCCCCCGGCCTGCGGCTGTCGTGCACCAACCTCATCCCGCACGCCCGGGGACTCGGCTCCTCCTCGGCGGCCATCGTGGGCGGGCTCGCGCTCGCCCGTGCCCTGGTCGTCGACGGCGAGCAGCGGCTCGGTGACGACGCCCTGGTCTCGCTCGCGGCCGGGCTCGAGGGGCACCCCGACAACGTCGCCCCCGCCTGCATGGGCGGCTTCGTCATCTCGGGCCAGGACGACGACGGCGCCTGGTACGCCGTGTCGTCGCCCGTGGACCCCCGGCTCTCGGCCGTCGTCCTGGTGCCGCCCGAGCCGCTCTCGACCGAGGCCGCCCGCGGGTTGCTGCCCGCCCAGGTGCCGCACGCCGACGCGGCCGTCGGCGCCGGACGGTCGGCGCTGCTGGTGGTCGCCCTGGCCGGCCGCCCCGACCAGCTGTGGCGCGCGACCCATGACGTCCTGCACCAGGGCTACCGCCGCCCGGCGATGCCGGCGTCGCTGGCGCTGGTCGAGGCGCTGCGCGAGGACGGCGTGCCCGCGGTCGTCTCCGGGGCCGGCCCGACGGTGCTCGCCTTCACCGGTGGACCGCTGGAGCTCTCGGCGGACGATCTGCGTGCTCGCTGCCCCGCGGGCTGGACCTCTCACCACCTGGCCCTGGACCTGCGCGGGGTCGTGTCGGAACGGTGACGCCGCGCGTGGCTGGAGTGGTACATTGGCGCCGCGTCGACAGCTGCGGCGCCGCACCGACAACCCTCTCGGGTGCGCGGTGCGAGCACGTTCCCCACTCGGAGCCATCGCCCTCGATCTCCCCTCTCGCCCGACGGCATGTCGTCAACCAGGGCCCAGGTGAGCACGGCTCCGACCACACGATCCGTGGGAAGGACCTCACGTGACGCACACCGTCGAATCCTCCGGCCCTCAGGGCGAGGCCGGATCCGCTGCGCCCGCCAAGAAGCGTGGCGGCGGCCTCAGCTCGATGCTGCTCGCCGACCTCAAGCAGATGGCCGGCGGCCTCGGGGTCAGTGGTGCCGGCTCGATGAAGAAGGCGCAGCTGGTCGAGGCGATCAAGGCCGCTCAGGGCGGCGCCACCCGCGCCAGCGGCCCGCGCAACGGCGAGCGGTCCGCCAAGACCGAGTCGGCGAAGCCGGAGGAGAAGCCGGAGGAGAAGCCGGAGGAGAAGAAGGACAGGCCGGACAGCCGGCCCGAGCGCCAGCCGGACCAGCGCTCCGAGTCCGCCGGCCCGCGCCGTGAGCAGAGCCCACCGCGCCAGCGCGAGCGTGAGTCTGGCGGTCCGCGCGAGAAGGGCCAGCGCGAGAAGGACCAGCGCGAGCAGGACCAGCCCGAGAAGCAGCGCGAGAGGCAGCCCGAGCCGCAGTCCGGCAAGCAGCCCGAGAAGCAGCCCGAGAAGCAGCCCGAGAAGCAGCCCGAGAAGCAGCCCGGCAAGCAGCCCGAGAAGCAGCCGGACAACCAGGGCAACCAGGGCAACCGTCAGAGCGGCGCCGCGAACCAGGGCGACCAGGGCAACCAGGGCAACCAGGACCTCGACGACGACGGCACCGGTCGCCGCAACCGGCGCCGGCGCGGGCGCGACCGCAACCGCCCCGGCATGGGCCCCGGCACCGGTCCCGGCGCGGGCCCCGGCCCCGGGTCGGGCTCCGGTCCCGGACCCTCCTCAGGACAGCAGCAGCGCAACGAGCCCGACACCACGATCCTCGAGGACGACGTCCTGGTGCCGGCCGCCGGCATCCTCGACGTGCTCGACAACTACGCCTTCGTCCGGACCAGCGGCTACCTCGCCGGCCCCGACGACGTCTACCTCTCCTTGTCGATGGTGCGGAAGTTCGGCCTGCGGCGCGGCGACGCGATCGTCGGGCAGGTGCGCCAGCCCCGCGAGGGCGAACGCAAGGAGAAGTTCAACCCGATGGTCCGGGTCGACAGCGTCAACGGCGGCGAGGCCGACCAGTCGAAGTCGCGGGTCGAGTTCGCCAAGCTGACCCCGCTCTACCCGAGCGAGCGGCTGCGGCTCGAGACCGACCCGGCCAACCTGATCGGCCGGGTCATCGACATCGCGGCCCCGATCGGCAAGGGCCAGCGGGGCCTCATCGTCTCGCCCTCCAAGGCCGGCAAGACGATGGTCCTGCAGTCCATCGCCAACTCGATCACGACCAACAACCCCGAGTGCCACCTGATGGTGGTGCTGGTCGACGAGCGCCCCGAGGAGGTCACCGACTTCGAGCGCTCGATCAAGGGCGAGGTCATCTCCTCGACGTTCGACCGACCGGCCGGCGACCACACCATCGTCGCGGAGCTGGCGATCGAGCGGGCCAAGCGCCTGGTCGAGCTGGGTCACGACGTCGTGGTGCTGCTCGACGGGATCACCCGTCTCGGTCGCGCCTACAACCTGTCGACGCCGGCGTCGGGCCGGATCCTGTCCGGTGGCGTCGACTCGGCGGCGCTCTACCCCCCGAAGCGCTTCTTCGGCGCCGCCCGCAACATCGAGAACGGCGGCTCGCTGACGATCCTGGCCACGGCGCTCATCGAGAGCGGCTCGAGGATGGACGAGGTGATCTTCGAGGAGTTCAAGGGCACGGGCAACATGGAGGTCCGGCTGCGCCGCGACTTCGCGGACAAGCGGCTGTTCCCGGCCATCGACGTCATCCAGTCCGGCACCAGGCGCGAGGAGCTCCTGATGAGCAAGGAGGAGCTGGCGATCGTCTGGAAGCTGCGTCGGGTGCTCTCCGCGCTCGAGGGGCAGCAGGCCCTCGAGCTGCTGCTGGAGCGGCTGAAGAAGTCGCACAGCAACATCGACTTCCTGACCCAGGTGCAGAAGACGACCCCGACCCCCGGCGGACAGGACGACTGAACATGGCCAAGATCGTGGTCGCCGACGACGACGTCGACATCCGAGAGCTCGTCGAGTTCAAGCTGGCCTCGATGGGTCACGAGATCGTGGCCGTCGCAGACGGGCGGGCCGCCATCGAGGCCTGCCGGGCGGAGCGCCCCGACCTCGCGGTGCTCGACGTGATGATGCCGGGCGTCTCCGGGCTCGACGCGGTGCGCACCATCCGCGCCGACGAGTCGCTGCGCGACCTGCCGGTCATCCTGCTCACGGCACGCGCGCAGGAGTCCGACGTCGAGACCGGCTTCGACTCCGGCGCCGACGACTACATCACCAAGCCGTTCAGCCCCCGTGAGCTCGCCGCGCGGGTCGACGACCTGCTCGCTCGGCGCGCCTCGTCCTGACCCAGCGGGAATTCGCGCCGCAAACCCAGGGTTGACTACCATTGCCCGCTGGCTCCGGTTCACGTCCCACGTCCGTGGGTCGACCCGGCGCCGAATCGAGAGGACACCATGAAGAAGGACATCCACCCGAACTACACCGCCACCAAGGTCACCTGCACCTGTGGCGCGTCTTTCACCACGCGCAGCACCTCGACGTCGGGCAGCATGCACGCCGACGTGTGCTCGCAGTGCCACCCCTTCTACACCGGCAAGCAGAAGATCCTCGACACCGGCGGTCGCGTCGCCCGCTTCGAGGCCCGCTACGCCAAGAAGGCGCCGGCCGCGAAGGCCCCCGCCGAGGACGCTGAGTCCAAGTAGCCTCCTCACCGACGCCGGCGCCCGCACACGTGCGGGGCCGGCGTCGCTGATTTGCCGACCTGTCCCCGTGGCCCGGTCGGTCGGGCCCACGAGGAGGAGTGTCGTGTTCGAAGCCGTCGAGGGCATGCTCGAGGAGCACCGCGACCTGGAGGCTCGGCTCGCGGAGCCCGAGACCCACGCCGACGCGCGCCTGGCCAAGCGGCTCAACCGTCGCTACGCCGAGCTCAGCGCGATCATCGCGACCTGGCGCGAGTGGAGCCAGTACGCCGGTGACATCGCCGCGGCCCGCGAGCTCGCCTCCGACGACCCGACGTTCGCCGAGGAGGCCGAGGTGCTCACGGTGCGGCGCGCCGAGGCGGAGGAGCGGCTGCGTCGGCTGCTGGTGCCGCGCGACGAGGTCGACGACAAGGACGCCATCCTCGAGGTGAAGTCGGGGGAGGGGGGCGAGGAGTCGGCCCTGTTCGCCGCCGACCTCCTGCGCATGTACACCCGGTACGCCGAGGCCCGCGGCTGGAGCGTGGAGATGCTCGACGCCAACGAGTCCGACCTCGGTGGCTACAAGTCGGTGACCGTGGCGGTCAAGGCCAAGGGGACCCCCGAGCCGGGCCAGGCCCCGTTCGGCCTGCTGCGCTTCGAGGCCGGCGTCCACCGGGTGCAGCGCGTGCCGGTGACCGAGTCGCAAGGCCGGGTGCACACCAGTGCCGCCGGCGTCCTGGTCCTGCCCGAGGCCGAGCAGGTCGACGTGGTGGTCCACGACAACGACCTGCGCATCGACGTGTTCCGCAGCAGCGGCCCCGGCGGCCAGAGCGTCAACACCACGGACTCCGCCGTGCGGATCACCCACCTGCCCACCGGCACCGTGGCGATCTGCCAGAACGAGAAGAGCCAGCTGCAGAACAAGGAGCAGGCCATGCGGATCCTGCGGGCGCGGCTGCTCGCGGCCGCCCAGGAGGAGGCCGCGGCGGAGGCCAGCGAGACCCGGCGCAGCCAGGTCCGCACCGTCGACCGCTCCGAGCGGATCCGCACCTACAACTTCCCGGAGAACCGGATCTCGGACCATCGCACCGGCTACAAGTCGCACAACCTCGACTCGGTGCTCGACGGCGACCTCCAGCCCGTCCTCGACACCTGCGTCGAGGCCGACCTGGCCGCGCGGCTCGCCGCCCTCGAGGACTGAGCGTGGTCGCGCGTCGTGGGCTGCTCGCCGGGGCCACCACCCGGCTGCGCGAGGCCGGGGTCGCCAGCCCCGAGCACGACGCCGCCGAGCTCCTGGCGCACGTCCTCGGCACCAGCCGGGGTCGGCTCGTGCTGGTCGAGGAGGTCGACGACGTCCCCGCCGAGCAGTACGCCGCCCTGGTCGTACGCCGGGCGGCCCGCGAGCCGCTGCAGCACCTGACCGGCCGGGCGTGGTTCCGCCACGTCGAGCTGGCGGTCGGGCCGGGCGTCTTCGTGCCGCGCCCCGAGACCGAGCTGCTGGCCGGGTGGGCGGTCGAGCAGGCGACGCTGGTCAGCGAGCGCGGCGACGCGACGTGCACCGTGCTCGACCTGTGCACCGGGTCGGGCGCGATCGCGAAGGCCGTCGCCGACGAGGTCCCGGCCGCACGGGTGCTGGCGGTCGAGCTCGACCCCGGGGCGCACGCGTGGGCCGAGCGCAACCTCGCCGGCACCGGCGTCGAGCTGCGCCTGGGCGACCTGGCCACCGCCTTCGACGAGCTGCTCGGCGAGGTCGACGTGATCACCTGCAACCCGCCGTACATCCCCCTGTACGCCTGGGAGTCGGTGGCGGTCGAGGTCCGCGACCACGACCCCCATCTCGCCCTGTACTCGGGTGACGACGGCCTCGATGCGATGCGGCTGCTCGAGCAGCGGGCCTCGGTGCTGCTGAGGGGCGGGGGAGTGGTGGGGGCCGAGCACGCCGACGCCCAGGGGGAGTCGGCGCCGGCGGTCTTCGTGGGGGCCGGGCGCTGGAGCGACGTGCGCGACCACCTCGACCTGGCGGGCCGTCCCCGCTACGTGACCGCGCGACTGGCACGATGAGCCTGCCATGAGCCAACGACACACGACCGCGACCGACGAGGACCGCGACGCCGCGATCGAGGCAGCCGCCCTGGCCGTCCAGCGCGGGCTCCTGGTCGTCATCCCGACCGACACGGTCTACGGCGTCGCCGCCGACGCCTTCGACCCCGAGGCGGTCGCCGAGCTGTTGGCCGCCAAGGGCCGCGGGCGCGAGATGCCGCCACCGGTGCTGATCAGCACCGCCTCGACCCTCGACGCGCTGGCCACCCAGGTGCCCGACTACGCCCGGGCCCTCGTGGAGGAGTTCTGGCCCGGCCCGCTCACCCTGGTGCTCCACCAGCAGCAGTCGCTGCAGTGGGACCTCGGCGACACCCGCGGCACGGTGGCGGTGCGGATGCCCGACCACGACCTGGCCCGCGACGTGCTCGATCGCACCGGGCCGCTCGCGGTCAGCTCCGCCAACCTCACCGGTCGTCCGGCCGCCACCGACGCCGACCAGGCCGAGGAGATGCTGGGCGAGCTGGTCGAGGTGGTCATCGACGCGGGCCCCTCACCCGGTGGCGAGGCCTCGACGATCATCGACGCGACGGGCCCCATCGGCCGGGTGCTGCGGGTGGGCGCCTTGAGCCTGGAGACCCTCAACGCGGTGCTCGAGCCGCTCGGCGCCACGCTGACGGACGACGGCTAGCCGGTGCGCGAGTACCTCCTGGTCTTCCTCGTGGCCGCTGCGGTGACCTACCTGCTCACCGTCGTGGCCCGCGAGATCGCGATCCGCACCGGCGCCGTGGCGAAGGTCCGCGACCGCGACGTGCACGCCGAGCCGATCCCCTACCTCGGCGGGCTGGCGATGCTGGGCGGGCTGGGCGCGGCGTACGTCGTGGCCACCCAGCTGCCCTTCCTCTCGCGCAGCCAGCCGTTCGTCTTCGAGGACGCCCGCACGGTGCTGTTCGCCGGTGCGCTGGTCTGCGGCGTCGGGATGATCGACGACATCTTCGACCTCGACGCGCTCACCAAGCTCGGGGGACAGGTGATCGCGGTGGGGCTGCTGGTCTACTCCGGCATCCAGTTCCGCTTCTTCTACGCCCCCGACGGCACGACGTTCGCCCTCGACCCGGCCCAGGGCGCGCTGCTCACCGCCGTCCTCGTGGTGGCCACCGTCAACGCGGTCAACTTCGTCGACGGTCTCGACGGGCTCGCCGCCGGCGTGGTCGCGATCAGCGCCGGGGCGTTCTTCCTCTTCTGCTACCAGCTCGCCAACCTCAACCAGATCACCCTGGCCACCACCGGCGCCCTGCTCTCGGCGGCGCTCGCCGGCGCCTGCGCCGGCTTCCTGGCCCACAACTTCCACCCCGCCCGGCTGTTCATGGGCGACTCGGGGTCGATGCTGATCGGGGTCGTGATGTCGGGCACCGCGATCACCGTGACCACCCAGTTCGCGGCCACCGACCTGACCCAGGGGGCCGACGGGGCGCGCGCCAGCCTGCTGCCGATGGTGCTGCCGATGGCGCTGCCGATCCTGATCCTCATCGTCCCGATGGCCGACCTGGTCCTGGCGGTGATCCGCCGCACCCGGGCCGGGCGGTCGCCGTTCGCGCCCGACAAGCAGCACCTGCACCACCGGCTGCTCGAGATCGGTCACTCCCACCGCCGCGCGGTGCTGATCATGTGGCTCTGGGCCGGCCTGATCGCCTTCGGCACCGTCGTGGCCAGCCTGTACGCCGGCCCGCGGATGTGGGCCTCGATCGCGGTCATGGCGGTGGTCACCGTGTGCCTGACCTTCCTGCTCCCGGTGCTGCACCGGCCCGGTCACGCCCCCGAGGCGGAGCCCGCCGAGACTTTGTGATAGTTTTCACGAGCACCCAGACCGACCGCTGCAGACCCACCACAGGACGGCCGCCGACATGACGACCGAGACCGCGCGACGAGCGCCCGGCACCTCCAGCGGTGCCTGGAGCCCGCTGCTGGCGGCCGCTGGGGTCGCCCTGGTCTGCGGCCTGGTCGCGACGCTCGTGGGGGCCCTGACCAGCGGCTCCGATGCCGCGTTCGGTGCGCTCGCCGGCACCGGGTTCGTGCTGGCGGTGTTCGCCTTCGGCTCCTTCGCCGTGCAGGCCGTCGCACAGCTGATGCCGGCCGCCTCGCTGCTGTTCGCCCTGCTGACCTACACCCTGCAGGTGGCAGCCATGGCGCTGGTCTTCGTGGCGCTCACCCGCTCCGGCGCGCTCGACGGCCCCCTGGACCGCCACTGGTTCGCGGGCACGATCATCGGCGGCGCCGCGGGCTGGCTGGTGGGGCAGGTGGTGCTCACCACCCGAGCCCGGATCCCCGCCTTCGACCTGACGGAGGCGAGTCGGTGATGACCGCCGTCGCCTGCTATCGTCCGGCACGCAATGAGTCAGCCCGAGACGCCGCGTGGCGATCCCTGGATGGCGTTCGGGTACCTCGTGGCCGGTGTGCTCCTCTACGGAGCGATCGGGTGGGGGCTCGACCGCTGGTGGGGCACCAGCTTCGTCGTGGTGATCGGGATCCTGTTCGGCGCGGGTCTGGGCACTTTCCAGACCTGGGCGCGGTTCAAGATGATCGACGAGCTGCCGCAGGACTCCCCGCAGCACCCTCCGCACGACCCCTTGCAGCACCCAGAGCCATGAGCAGCGCAGTGACGATCTCGACGACTCAGGAGACCAGGTGAGCAGCCTCATCATCAGCACCGAGGGCTTCACGCCCCCCGGACCGGGCGACTTCAACCTCCCGGCCGTCTTCGGCGGCGACGGCACCTTCATGTTCCTCGGTCAGGAGCAGATCGCCGGCGTCACCAAGCCGATGCTGCAGATCGTCCTCGCCGCGGTGCTCGTCTTCACGCTCTTCTACGTCGCCTCGCGCCGGCGCGCGATGGTGCCGGGCCGCCTCCAGTACGTCGCGGAGGAGGCCTACGGCTTCGTCCGCAACGGCATGGGCCGCGACATCATCGGCAGCCACGACTTCCAGCGCTTCGTGCCCTACCTGTTCGCGCTGTTCTTCTTCATCCTGTTCAACAACCTGATGGCGACGATCCCGTTCCTGCAGTTCCCGACGATGTCGCGCTCGGGCATGGTCTACTCGTTGGCCGTCCTGAGCTGGTTGGTCTACAACGCCGTCGGCATCCGCAAGCACGGGTTCCTGGGCTACCTCAAGCTCCAGTCGGTGCCCGCCGGTGTCGGTGGCCCGATCCTGCTGCTGCTGGTGCCGCTCGAGTTCATGTCCAACATCCTGGTCCGACCGTTCACGCTGGCCCTGCGACTCTTCGCCAACATGTTCGCCGGCCACCTGCTGCTGATCCTCTTCGCCCTCGGCGGGGAGTACATCATCCTCGAGATGTCGCTGGCCTACGCTCCGGTCGGTGTCCTGGCCTGGGTGCTGTTCATCCTGGTGGCCTTCCTGGAGATCCTGATCCAGTTCCTGCAGGCCTACGTCTTCGTCCTCCTGAACGCCATGTACATCCAGGGCGCTCTCGCGGACGAGCACTGATACACCCGCACCACCCCTGACCTGAGTTCCATCGAAGTACAACCGAAAGGAAATAGCCGTGGACGGCAACCTCAACATGATCGGTTACGGCCTGGCAGCCATCGGGCCCGGTGTCGGCATCGGTCTGATCTTCGCCGCCTACATCAGCGGTGTCGCCCGTCAGCCGGAGGCCCAGGGCCGCCTGCAGTCGATCGCCATCCTGGGCTTCGCGCTCGCTGAGGCGCTGGCGATCATCGGTATCGCTCTCGCCTTCGTGCTCTGACCCAGTCGGCGCGTAGGACCGGGAAGGACCTGCCATGCAAGCACTGATCGCACCCCTGGCGGTGCAAGCGGCTGAAGAGCTGAACCCTCTTCTGCCGCACCCGATCGAGCTCATCTTGTCGCTCGTGGTCTTCGGGATCCTCTTCTTCGCCGTGTGGAAGTTCGTCGTCCCCAACTTCGAGGAGACGTTCTCCGCACGCACGACCGCGATCGAGGGGGACTGGCGGCGGCCGAGACCAAGCAGGTCGAGGCCGACGCCAAGCTCGCCGAGCTCGAGAAGCAGCTCGCCGACGCCCGCCACGAGGCGGCCCGGATCCGCGAGGAGGCCCGGGAGCAGGGCGCGCAGATCATCGCTGAGATGCGTGAGCAGGCTCAGGCCGAGTCCGGTCGGATCGTCGAGAACGGCAAGGCCCAGATCGAGGCGGAGCGGCAGCAGGCCGTGACCTCGCTGCGGGCCGAGGTCGGGGCCCTGGCCACCGGCCTGGCCGGTCGGATCGTGGGCGAGAGCCTCGAGGACGACGAGCGCCAGTCCCGCGTGGTCGAGCGTTTCCTCGCCGACCTCGAGTCCGAAACGCCGGGAGTGAACTGAGATGTCCTTCACCTTCCGTGGCGCCTCCGCTGACGCCGTCGCCGCTCTCACCGAGGAGTCGGAGCGCGCAGCCGGCACCCTCGGGGCCGCAGCGACGATGGCCGACGACCTCTTCACGGTCGCCCTGACCGTGCGGGGCGAGGGGGCGCTGCGGCGCTTCGTCACCGACGGCTCGGTGCCGACCGAGGCCAAGACGGGCCTGGTCGGCGAGGTCTTCGGCGGCAAGGTCGAGGAGGGCACGATGAAGGTGCTGACCTCGGCCGTCGGTCGTCGCTGGACCTCGGCCCGTGACCTCGCCGACGCGCTCGAGCACCTCAGCGTCGTCGTGGCCGTGCGGTCCGCCGGCGCCAACGCGGGTCGGCTGGCCGACGAGGTCTTCTCGTTCGGCCAGGTCGTCAAGGACAACCCCGACCTGCGCGACGCGCTCTCTGACCCCTCGCGCTCGACCGCCGACAAGCAGGCCCTGCTCGACCGGCTCCTGGGCGAGAAGGCCCTGCCGGCGACGGTGACCCTGGCCAAGCAGGCGATCTCGGGCAGCCACCGCACGCTGAGCGTGGCGCTGGCCGAGTACGAGAAGGTCGCCGCCGAGGTCCACGGCCAGGGCGTGGCGACCGTCCGGGTGGCCCGCGCGCTGAGCGACGGCGAGCGGCAGCGCCTCTCCGACGTGCTGGCTCGCCAGTACGACCGCCCTGTCCACCTCAACATCCTGGTGGACCCCGAGGTCATCGGTGGGATCCGCGTGGAGATCGGGGACGACGTCATCGACGGCACCGTCTCCAGCCGTCTCGACGACGCCCGCCGCCTGCTCGCAGGCTGACCTGACCCCGAGGGTCACGCACCGCGACCCGCCGACGCATACCTTTGACGAACAGACAGCAGAGAGAGAAGGCACAACGATGACGGAGCTCTCCATCCGTCCGGAGGAGATCCGCGACGCTCTCCAGAAGTACGTCGCCGAGTTCCAGCCGGACGCCGCCAGCCGCGAAGAGGTCGGCACGGTCGCGAGCGCCGGCGACGGCATCGCCCGGGTCAGCGGACTCCCCTCCGCGATGGCCAACGAGCTGCTCGAGTTCGAGGACGGCACCCGCGGCCTGGCCCTCAACCTCGACACCCGCGAGATCGGCGTCGTGATCCTCGGTGACTTCGCCGGGATCGAGGAGGGCCAGACGGTCCGTCGTACCGGCGAGGTGCTCTCGGTGCCCGTGGGCGACGGCTTCATGGGCCGCGTCATCGACCCGCTCGGCAAGCCGATCGACGGTCTCGGCGACATCGAGGCCGAGTCGCGACGCGCGCTCGAGCTGCAGGCGCCCACCGTGATGGAGCGCAAGTCGGTGCACGAGCCGATGGCCACCGGCATCAAGGCGATCGACTCGATGACCCCGATCGGGCGCGGCCAGCGCCAGCTGATCATCGGTGACCGGGCGACCGGCAAGACCACGATCGCGATCGACACGATCATCAACCAGAAGCAGAACTGGGACTCCGGTGACCCGGCCAAGCAGGTCCGCTGCATCTACGTCGCGATCGGCCAGAAGGGCTCGACCATCGCCTCGGTGCGCGGCGCGCTCGAGGAGGCCGGTGCGCTCGAGTACACCACCATCGTGGCCTCGCCGGCCTCCGACTCGGCCGGCTTCAAGTACCTCGCCCCCTACACCGGTTCGGCCATCGGCCAGCACTGGATGTACGACGGCAAGCACGTCCTGATCATCTTCGACGACCTGTCCAAGCAGGCCGACGCCTACCGCGCCGTCTCGCTGCTGCTGCGCCGCCCGCCGGGCCGCGAGGCGTTCCCGGGCGACGTGTTCTACCTGCACAGCCGGCTGCTCGAGCGCTGCGCGAAGCTCTCCGACGAGCTGGGCGCGGGCTCGATGACCGGTCTGCCGATCATCGAGACCAAGGCCAACGACGTCTCGGCGTTCATCCCGACCAACGTCATCTCGATCACCGACGGCCAGATCTTCCTGCAGTCCGACCTGTTCGCGGCCAACCAGCGCCCGGCCATCGATGTCGGCGTCTCGGTGTCGCGCGTGGGTGGCTCGGCCATGACCAAGGCGATGAAGGCCGTCACCGGCTCGCTGAAGGTCGACCTGGCGCAGTTCCGCGCCATGGAGGCCTTCGCGATGTTCGCCTCCGACCTCGACGCGGCCTCGCGCCAGCAGCTGGACCGTGGGCAGCGCCTGATGGCCCTGCTCAAGCAGCCGGCCTACTCGCCGTACCCGCTCGAGGAGATGACCGTCTCCCTGTGGCTGGGCACCAGCGGTCGCCTCGACAAGGTGCCGGTCGACGACGTGCTGCGCTTCGAGAACGAGTTCCTCGACTACCTCCGTCGCTCGCACGAGGGCGCCCTGTCGGCCATCCGCGAGTCGCTGAAGTTCGAGGACGAGACCGAGAACGCCCTCGAGAGCGCCTACGACTCCTTCCTCGACCAGTTCGAGACCTCGGAGGGTGGTTCGATCAAGGTCGGCCACGAGCCCGAGGTCGAGGCGCTGGAGGACGAGGACCAGGAGCAGATCGTCAAGCAGAAGCGGGGCTGAGGAACTCATGGCCCTTTCGCTGCGTGAGTACCGCGCGAAGATCAAGTCGACCGAGTCGATGAAGAAGATCACGCGCGCCATGGAGCTCATCGCTGCGTCCCGGATCATCAAGGCGCAGCAGCGGGCCCAGTCGGCCGCGCCGTACGCGCGTGAGCTGACGCGCGCGGTCTCGGCGGTGGCGACGTTCTCGAACGTCGACCACCCCCTGACCAAGGAGGAGGAGAACCCCCAGCGGGCCGCGGTGCTGGTCGTGACCAGTGACCGCGGACTGGCCGGGGCCTACTCCTCCAGCGTGCTCAAGGAGGCCGAGCGCCTCGCCGAGAAGCTGCGCGGCGAGGGCAAGGAGATCGACTGGTACATCGCCGGTCGCAAGGGCGAGGCGTACTTCCGCTTCCGCCAGCGCCCGACGATCCAGACCTGGACCGGCTTCTCCGACCAGCCGTCCTACGACGTCGCCGCGGAGATCGGCCAGGCGCTGATCGACTCCTTCCTCAAGGAGCAGGGCGAGGAGGGCGACGTCGACGAGGTCCACGTCGTCTACACCCGCTTCCGCTCCATGCTGACCCAGGAGCCGACCGCGATCCGCCTGCTGCCGCTGGAGGTCGTGGAGGGCGAGGAGGCCCCCGAGGCCTCCGAGCTGCTGCCCCTCTACGAGTTCGAGCCCTCGCCGGAGGCGGTCCTCGACGGACTGCTGCCGCAGTACGTCCAGAGCCGGATCTTCTTCGCCCTGCTGCAGGCCGCGGCCTCGGAGCTGGCCGCGCGCCAGAAGGCGATGAAGTCGGCCACCGACAACGCCGACGAGCTGATCAAGAAGTACCGGCGGATCGCCAACCAGGCCCGGCAGGCCGGCATCACCCAAGAAATCAGCGAGATCGTCGGGGGCGTCAACGCGCTCGCCGACGCACAAGCCGCCAACGAGTGAGTGAGAGACAGATGACTGCAACGGTGGAAGAGACCCAGCAGGCCGGCGCCGCGGGCGTTGGTCGGATCGCCCGTGTGATCGGGCCCGTCGTCGACGTGGAGTTCCCCGTCGACAACATGCCCGAGATCTACAACAAGCTCGAGGTCGAGCTCGAGCTCGACGGCGTCAAGCGGACCCTGTCCGCCGAGGTGGCCCAGCACATCGGCGACGGCATGGTCCGCGCGATCTCGCTGCAGCCGACCGACGGACTGGTCCGCGGGGCACAGGTCACCGACACCGGCGAACCGATCACGGTTCCCGTCGGCGACGCGACCCTCGGCCGGGTGTTCAACACCCTCGGCGAGTGCCTCAACCTCGAGGAGGGCGAGACCCTCGACGTCAAGGAGCGGTGGGGCATCCACCGCAAGGCGCCGGCCTTCGACCAGCTGGAGTCCAAGACCCAGATGTTCGAGACCGGCATCAAGGTCATCGACCTCCTGACGCCCTACGTGCAGGGCGGCAAGATCGGCCTGTTCGGTGGCGCCGGGGTCGGCAAGACCGTGCTCATCCAGGAGATGATCGCCCGCGTCGCCAAGGACCACGGTGGTGTGTCGGTGTTCGCCGGTGTCGGTGAGCGCACCCGTGAGGGCAACGACCTCATCGTCGAGATGGAGGAGGCCGGCGTCATCGGCCAGACCGCCCTCGTCTTCGGCCAGATGGACGAGCCGCCGGGCACCCGCCTGCGTGTCGCCCTGTCGGCCCTGACGATGGCCGAGTACTTCCGCGACGTGCAGAAGCAGGACGTGCTGCTGTTCATCGACAACATCTTCCGCTTCACCCAGGCCGGGTCGGAGGTCTCCACGCTGCTCGGGCGGATGCCGTCCGCGGTGGGCTACCAGCCCAACCTGGCCGACGAGATGGGCACCCTGCAGGAGCGGATCACCTCGACCCGCGGTCACTCGATCACCTCGCTGCAGGCGATCTACGTGCCGGCGGACGACTACACCGACCCCGCGCCGGCCACGACGTTCGCGCACCTCGACGCCACCACCGAGCTCTCGCGCGAGATCGCCTCGCTCGGCATCTACCCGGCCGTCGACCCGCTGACCTCGACCTCGCGGATCCTCGACGCCCAGTACATCGGGCAGGAGCACTACGACTGCGCGATCCGGATCAAGCAGATCCTGCAGCGCAACAAGGAGCTCCAGGACATCATCGCGATCCTCGGTGTCGACGAGCTGTCCGAGGAGGACAAGATCATCGTCTCGCGGGCACGCCGCATCCAGCGGTTCCTCTCGCAGAACACCTACGTGGCCAAGCAGTTCACCGGCCTCGAGGGCTCGACGGTCCCCGTGGCCGACACGATCGAGGCGTTCAACAAGATCGCCGACGGCGACTACGACCACGTGGCCGAGCAGGCCTTCTTCATGTGCGGCGGTCTGGACGACGTCGAGCAGAAGTGGTCTGAGATCCAGAAGAGCCTCTGATGGCGGACGGCGCCGGCCTCCGGGTGGAGCTCGTCGCGGCCGACCGGACCGTGTGGTCCGGTTCGGCCACGATGGTCATCGCCCGGACGGTCGAGGGTGACGTGGGTGTGCTGCAGGGTCACGCGCCCCTGCTGTCGCTGCTCACCGACGCGGTCGTCGAGATCACCGGCGAGGGCGGCGAGGTGGTCGTCGCGGCCGTCGACGGCGGCTTCCTGTCGGTGGCCAACAACCGGGTCTCGATCCTCTCCGAGCGCGCGATCCTGGCCGAGGAGATCAAGGTCGACGAGGCTCGTACCGAGCTCGACGAGGCCCGGGGCCTGCTCGGCGAGGACGACGCGGCCGAGCAGCGGATCCGTCGGGCCGAGGCGAGGATCCGCGCGGTCGAGCGCACGTCCTGAGCCTGGCCCACCACCGATAGGGTTCCCCACGACGAGGTGAGCGGAGGGTCAGGATGCCGTTGTGGCAGTGGGTGGTCGACATTGCCGGCGTCCTCCTGCTCCTCGCGCTGCTCTACGGAGTGGCCCTCGTCGTACGCCGTCGGCTGCTGTGCCGCCACGGTGGCACCTTCGAGCTCAGCCACCGCGTCCGGGCCGATCGGCCCGGACGCGGTTGGGTGCTCGGACTCGGTCGCTACTCGGGCGAGACCCTCCAGTGGTTCCGGGTCTTCTCGCTCTCACCCCAGCCCAAGCGCACCTGGCCGCGCGACTCGCTGAGCTTCGACGGCCAACGCGTGCCGTTCGGAGCCGAGCAGTCCTCGCTCTACCCCGACCACCAGGTCATCCACTGCCGCACCCCGACCGGCGAGATCGACCTCGCGATGAGCGCGGGGTCGCTGACCGGCTTCCAGTCCTGGCTGGAGGCGCGCCCACCCGGCACCGACTGGTCCCGGTGATGCGACGGGGCTCAGCCGGCGGTGTGGCCGCGCTCGCCGCCGGGGACCCAGAGCACGTCGCCCTGCTCGCGGTTGGCGTACCGGGCCAGGATGAAGACCAGGTCGGAGAGCCGGTTGAGGTAGGTGATCGCCAACGGGTTCATCGTCTCGGCGTGCTCGGCCCAGGCGGCCCAGGCCGACCGCTCCGCCCGACGGACGACGGTGCGCGCGACGTGGAGGTGCGCCGCGCCCGGGGTGCCGCCGCTGAGGATGAAGGAGCGCAGGGCGCTGAGGCTCTCGTTGTAGTGGTCGCACCAGCCCTCCAGCCGGTCGACGTAGGCCTGCTCGACGCGCAGCGGGGGGAACTCCGGCTCGGCGACCACGGGGGTGGCGAAGTCGGCCCCCACGTCGAAGAGGTCGTTCTGCACGTGGGTGAGCACGGCGACCACGTCGTCCTCGAGCGACCCGACCGACACGGCCAGCCCGATCTGCGCGTTGGCCTCGTCGACGTCGGCGTAGGCCCCCAGCCGGGGGTCGTTCTTCGTCGTGAGGCTCATGTCGCCGAGGCGGGTCTCGCCGCCGTCGCCGGTGCGGGTGTAGATGCGGGTGAGGTTGACCATGCAGGCAGCGTAGCCATCCGCCCCGGCCACCCCGCGGGCGCTCGGCGACGACCCGGGCTCAGGTGTCGATCGAGCTCATGTCGCCGTAGCGCCCGCCGACGACCGCCCCGCGGGGCACCGCCTGCTCCAGGGCGGCGAGGTCGTCAGCGGTGAGCGCGACGTCGGCCGCGGCGGCGTTCTCCTCGAGGTAGCGGACCCGCTTGGTCCCGGGGATCGGGACGACGCCGAGCTCGACGTCGCCCTGCGCCAGCACCCACGCGAGCGCCAGCTGACCGGGCGTGCACCCCTTGCTGTCGGCGATCTCGCGGATCCGCGCGACCAGGGCCAGGTTGGCCTCCAGCGCCTCACCCTGGAACCGCGGGAAGTACGCCGTCCGCCGGGAGTCCTGCTCCTCGAGCTGGTCCTCGCGGGTGATGGCCCCGGTCAGCAGCCCGCGCCCGAGGGGGGAGTAGGGGACCAGACCGATGCCGAGCTCGCGGATCGTCGGCAGCACCTCGTCCTCGAGGTCGCGGGTGAACAGCGAGTACTCGGTCTGGAGCGCGGTGATGGGCGCGGTGGCGGCGGCCGCGCGGATCGTGGCGGGGGAGGCCTCCGAGAGCCCGAGGTGCAGGACCTTGCCGGCCGCCACCAGCTCGGCCATCGCCCCGACCGTCTCCTCGATCGGGACCGAGCGGTCCACCCGGTGCTGGTAGTACAGGTCGAGGTGGTCGACCCCCAGTCGCTGGAGGGAGGCGTCGCACGCCGAGCGGACGTAGTCGGGGCTGCCGTTGATGCCGAGCCGGGTCCCGTCGGGCAGCCGCTCGTTGCCGAACTTGGTCGCCAGCTGGACCTCGTCGCGACGACCGGAGATCGCCCGCCCGACCAGGCGCTCGTTGGTGAACGGGCCGTACATGTCGGCGGTGTCGAGGAAGGTCACGCCGAGGTCGAGGGCGCGTTGGATGGTGCGCACCCCCTCGTCCTCGTCGCGGGTGCCGTAGAACTCCGACATCCCCATGCAGCCCAGGCCGAGGCCCGAGACGGTCAGCGGAGAGATGGTCCCGAGGGTGCGCTGCTCGATCGTCATGCGACCAGCAAACCCCCTGCGTCCAAGCCGCGGGGCACCTGGTGCGGCGAGCCTGCGACAGATTGTCGGCCGCGCGGCGCAACCTTCAAGGGCACCAGCGCGTCTATGGGGGTACGGGCACACCGACAAGACCTGCAGGAGGCAGCGCGTGGAGATCCTGACCGACGGACTGACCATCGTGCTCACCGGTGACTTCGACGCCCGCAGCACCGAGCAGGTCCGCACCGCCATCTACGACGTGCTCGAGGGGCGCGACGCCGACGTGGTGGTCGACCTCACCGACGTCGACAGCGTCGACGTGACCGCTCTCCGGGTCCTGGCGGTGGCCACCCGGCAGGCCCTGCGCGACGGGCACCACCTGACCCTGCGCGGCTGCAACGGCGGCGTACGCCGGCTGCTGCACCGCAGCCACCTGATCCGGATGGTCGAGGTCGAGCGCGCGGTCGCCAGCGCCTGAGCCCGGCGACCCCGCGGTTCGGTCCCGACCGACCGGGTCCGGCTTCGCTCGTCTGCCACAGTGGCACGATGCAGCCCCGCACCCGCCTGGCCGTCCTGGTGGCCCTGCCGGGGCTCACCCTGGCCGGCGCCGGGCTCCTCCACCCCCACTCGCTCAGCCACGACACGGCCGGCCTGTGGTTCGGGCTGCACGTGCCGGGGCTGCTCGTCTTCCCGCTCGTGGGCGCGGCGCTGGCCGTGCTGGTGCGGGGCCGGCGCGACCCCCTGGCCTGGGTGGTCCGCGTGGCGGCGTACACGTACGCGACGTTCTACTCGGCGCTCGACGTGATCAGCGGGATCGCGGCGGGTTACGTGACCCGCGAGCTGGGGCCCGGCGTGCCCCGGCCCGACGAGGTGCGTCTGTTGTTCCGGATCGGGACGCCGCTGGGCGAGATCGGCTCGGTGGCGCTCCTGGTCTGCTGTGCGGTGATCACCCTGGACCTCCTGCTGAGGCGGGAGCGCGGCGCGGCCGCCGCGGGGGTCGTCCTGGTCGGAGGGGCCTGGCTGGTCCACGTGGGCCACATCTTCAGCCCGACCGGCGTCGTCGGCATGCTGCTGCTCGCGCTGGCGACCGCGACGGTGGTGCTGGTGTCGGACATCCCACACCATGGATCGGTTACCAAGCGGTAGCCGAGGTCCTACCCTCAGACGCATGGACGAGTCGCCCGTGTCGAAGTCGGAGAGCGCCCCCACCGAGAGCCCGCTCAGCGCGGACGCGGCGGCGCCGCGCCCGCCGAAGGATCGTCCCTGGGTGATGCGCACGTACGCCGGGCACTCCACCGCCGAGGCCTCCAACGCGCTCTACCGGGGCAACCTCGCGAAGGGCCAGACGGGTCTGTCGATCGCCTTCGACCTGCCCACCCAGACCGGCTACGACCCCGACTCGGTGATGTCGCGCGGCGAGGTCGGCAAGGTCGGCGTCCCGGTGCCGCACCTCGGAGAGATGCGCAAGCTCTTCGACCAGATCCCCCTCACCGAGATGAACACCTCGATGACCATCAACGCCGTGGCGATGTGGATGCTGGCGATGTACCAGGTCGCCGCCGAGGAGCAGAACCCCGACCTCTCGCCCGAGGACGTCGCGGCCCAGCTCTCCGGGACGACGCAGAACGACATCATCAAGGAGTACCTCTCCCGCGGGACCTACGTCTTCCCGCCCGAGCACTCCCTGCGGCTGATCGGCGACATGATCGCCTACACGGTCCACCAGATCCCGAAGTGGAATCCGATCAACATCTGCAGCTACCACCTGCAGGAGGCCGGCGCGACGCCGACGCAGGAGCTCGCCTACGCGCTGTGCACCGCGATCGCCGTGCTCGACCAGGTCAAGGCCTCGGGCCAGGTGTCCGAGGACGACTTCGAGAAGGTCGTCGGCCGGATCTCGTTCTTCGTCAACGCCGGGGTGCGCTTCGTCGAGGAGACGTGCAAGATGCGCGCCTTCGTCGAGCTCTGGGACCGGATCACCCGCGAGCGCTACGGCGTGCAGGACCCCAAGATGCGTCGGTTCCGCTACGGCGTGCAGGTCAACTCCCTCGGTCTCACCGAGGCGCAGCCCGAGAACAACGTGCAGCGGATCGTCCTGGAGATGCTCGGCGTGACGCTCTCGAAGAACGCCCGGGCTCGCGCCCTCCAGCTGCCCGCGTGGAACGAGGCGTTGGGGCTGCCTCGGCCCTGGGACCAGCAGTGGTCGCTGCGCCTCCAGCAGGTGCTGGCCTTCGAGTCGGACCTGCTCGAGTACGACGACATCTTCGACGGCTCGAAGGTCATCGAGGCCAAGGTCGCCGAGCTCGTCGCGGGCGCGACGGCCGAGATCGACCGGGTGCAGGCGATGGGCGGGGCGATCGCCGCCGTCGAGTCCGGCTACATGAAGCAGGAGCTGGTCAGCGCCCACGCGGCCCGGCGCGGCAAGATCGAGTCCGGCGAGGAGATCATCGTCGGCGTCAACAAGTACGAGACCACCGAACCCTCACCGCTGACGGCCAACCTCGACGACGCGATCATGGCTGCCGACCCGCAGGCCGAGGCCTCGGCGCTGGCCTCGATGAAGGCCTGGAAGGAGCAGCGCGACGAGGAGGCGGTCACCGCCGCGCTCAGCGAGCTGGCCGAGGCGGCCAAGACCGAGGCCAACCTGATGGCCGCGACGCTCGTCGCCGCCCGCGCCGGCGCGACGACGGGGGAGTGGACGGCCACGCTGCGCGAGGTCTTCGGCGAGTTCCGGGCCCCCACCGGGGTCAGCGGCGCCGTCGGCGTGGCCGAGGCCGGCGCCGAGCTGAGCGCCGTGCGCGAGAAGGTGCGCCTGACCGGCGAGGAGCTCGGCGGTCGGTTGCGGCTGCTCGTGGGCAAGCCCGGCCTCGACGGCCACTCCAACGGCGCCGAGCAGGTCGCCGTACGTGCCCGGGACGCCGGCTTCGAGGTGATCTACCAGGGGATCCGCCTCACCCCCGAGCAGATCGTCGCGGCCGCCGTCGCCGAGGACGTCCACTGCGTCGGGCTCTCGATCCTGTCCGGCTCCCACATGGAGCTGGTGCCGGCCGTGCTCGACGGGCTGCGCGAGGCGGGGCTCGAGGACGTCCCGGTGATCGTCGGCGGGATCATCCCCGACTCCGACGGTCGCCGGCTGCGCGAGCTCGGGGTCGCCGCGGTCTACACCCCCAAGGACTTCGGGCTGACCGAGATCATGGACGGCATCTGTGACGTGATCCGCCGGGCGCACGACCTGGCCTGAGCTCGGCGCGGCCGATGACGGTCAGGCGACCGGAGCCGGCCGCCGTCCCCTCAGCCGGGCGGGCGTGACGTGGCCGTCGCGTCCGGGCAGAAGGCCTCGCGCGGCGAGCCGGTGTGCAGCTCCTCGGGCAGCGCCACGGTGACGGTGTCCTCGAAGACGCCGGCGCGGCGGGTGCGCACGACCACCTGCTGCACGAAGGAGCCGGCGCGCGAGGACAAGGTCTCGCAGCCCGACATCCCCAGCGACAACGTGACGCGCGTGCTCTCGCCGGGGCCGAGGTCGCGTGCGGTCAGGTCGTCGAGGGAGAACAGCCGCGGGTCGGCCTGCTCGTCGTCCAGACCCAGCACCCGGACGGGAAGACGCCCGTCGTTGACCAGGTCGAAGGTGTAGCGCAGCGTGCCGCCGTCGTCGTAGCGCACCTGACGGATCGTCCGGTCGGCGACCTCGAAGACCGCCGTGCCGTCGGTGCCGGCCACCGAGGTGGGGCCGACGGCCCGCAGGCTGGGGCCGGTGAGGCTCACGGCCACCGCCGCACCCACCCCGCCGAGGGTCAGCAGCCCGAGCAGGACGAGGGCGACCAGCGCGCTACGCCGCACGCCCCGACCACCGTCGACGACGGGCCACGAGGGCGAGCCCGGCGAGCAGCACGAGCGCGAGCGGGACGCCGTCGGCGATCGAGGAGGTCCGCTGCTGGTCGACCTGGCTCTTGGCGACCTTCGGCGCGGCCGGCGCCGCGGCGCGGGCCGAGGGTCGCGAGGGCGAGTCGAACCAGTTGCACTGCGGCGGGTGGCGCAGCTGCGGGTCGTTGCGGTCGTACTGGCTGCACGAGAGGAAGCCGGCGTCCTTCACCGCGGCACCGGGCAGGAAGATCGATCCGCCGGCGCGGCACGAGCGCGGGGGCACCGTGAAGTTGTCGTCCTGGCGACCGTCGGCGTAGAAGTTGCCCTCCCAGCAGTTGCCGACCCCCTGGTCGTCCCACCAGTGGTCCGAGCCGTTCTCCAGCACGCGCCCGTCGGGGCGGCGGCCCATCTGGTTGGCGACGGTGCGGTTGTTGTTCGAGGTGTCGTAGAGCTTGGCGGGGTCCATCTCGTCACGCAGCGGCGCCGGGACCCAGAACTGCATGGTGCCGAAGCGCCAGTTGTCGTAGATCCAGTTGTGGTCGGTGGAGTTGAAGTTGCCGCCGGCGATCAGCACACCGGTGCCGACGGGGGTCGGGACGACGGGACACACCGCGCCGCGCATGTAGCCGCGCTCGGGGATCGGTCGCGCGCACACGCCGGTGTCGACGTAGCGGGCGTAGTAGTTGCTGTTGTTGGAGTAGATCTGGTTGTTGCTCCAGCGGGCGTGGTCCTGCGGCAGGCCGGGGTGGCCGGGGAAGAGCGAGTCGGTCGCGATGCCGGTGGCGTTGGAGTAGAACTTGTTGTGGTGGGCCCACACCGAGTTGCCCGCGGTGCCGGAGTAGCCCAACGTGTTGTGGTGGCTGCGGTTGTTGCGGATCTCGATCGCGTAGCGGGTGACCGCGAAGTTGGGGTTGGCGGCGTTGAGGTCGGAGGCCGAGCCGGGGTAGATGCCCGAGTCGCCGTTGTAGTAGTTGTTCGTCCGCTTGATCAGGCCGTGGTCGCTGGCGAAGGAGAGGATGCCGTACTCGTCGTTGGCCCGCGTGGTGAGCCGGTCGAGGGTGAACCCGTCGGTCTCCAGCACGTAGACGGCGTTGAACTCGGCCTGCTGGAGGGTCATGTTGGCGACGAACGCGCCACCCATCCGGTCCAGGCGCAGGGCGTTGAGCTTCTGGAAGTCGTTGTCGATGAGGACGTCGCGCATCTTCCGGCCGGTCCCGATGATCTGGGTGCCGCAGAACTTGCTGTCGCACGCGATCGACTTGTTGCCGGGGGTGCGGTCGCCGAAGATCGCGATCAGGTTGAGGTTGTGGGCGCACCGTCGCTGGTCGGCGTAGGAGAGGGCGACCGGGTCGCTGGCCGCCTCGGCCTCCGCGGCCTGGCCGTCGGGCGCGGGGATGCTCGACCCGGAGATCGAGCCGATGTAGCGGGACGCCCGCAGCGGGTCGTCGCTCGAGGTGGCCAGGTGGGAGCAGTAGGACGAGCGCTTCTGCCGGGCCCACTTGCGCTCGCGGTAGACGCCGGGGAGCACGTAGATCGAGGTTCGCCGCTGCTTGATGGTGTTGATCGCACCCTGGATCGAGTGGAAGCGGCACTGCTCAGCCAGCCGCAGGTTGCGACGCTTGACCGCGCCGGCCGGCATCCGCTTGATCCGCTGGAGGCTGTCGCCCTGGCAGACCACGCGCTTGCGCGGGTTGTTGTAGCCGAGGAACTTCGGCGTCTTCCCCTTGCCGCTCGGGAACGAGGCCGGGCGCTCCTCGTGGGCGGACGCCGGGCTGGCGAGCGGTCCGAAGGCGCCGGCTCCCAGCAGGGTGGTCGCCAGGAGCAGTCCGAGCACGGACGCCAGCAGGACACGGACGGATCGGGGCATGGGGTTTTCGCTTCCGAGCGGTGGGTGGTGGTGGTCGCTCAACGACCAGCAGGTGATGCAGGTTACGTCGGTGCGGGCCGGCGCGCTGCCCGTCGGTCAGACTGGGCGCATGTCGCGGGTCATCGTCGTGGGAGCGGGCGTCGTCGGGCTGAGCTGCGCGGTCCGGCTCCTCGAGGCCGGGCACCGGGTGGACGTCGTGGCCCGGGACCTGCCGCTGGAGACGACCTCGGCCGTGGCTGCGGCGATCTGGTACCCCTACCTGGCGCTGCCGCAGGTCCGGGTGACCTCCTGGGCGGCCCGGTCCTTCGAGGTGTTCGCGCGCCTGGCCGGGGACGAGCCCGCGGCCGGCGTGAGCATGCGCGCCGGGACCGAGGTGCTGCTCGCCCCGCGCCCCGACCCGTGGTGGCGCGAGGCGGTGCCGGACCTGGTCCGCGCCCACGACCTGCCCGACGGGTACGTCGACGGCTGGTCGTTCTCGACCCCGGTGGTGACCATGCCGATCTACCTCGGGTGGCTCGCCGAGCGGGTCGCTGGGCTGGGCGGCACCCTCACCCGGCTCAACCTGCCCGCGCTGCCCTCGGGCGGCGACCTGGTCGTGAACTGCTCCGGCATCGGGGGTCGCCTGCTCGGCGCCGACCCCACGCTGATGCCGGTCCAGGGCCAGGTGGTCTACGTCGAGCAGCACGGGCTGGACCGCTGGTGGCTCGACGCCGACGGGCCGACGTACGTGGTGCCCCGCGAGGACGAGATCGTGGTCGGCGGCACCGACGTGGCGGGGGAGTGGAGCCGCACCCCGTCACCCGAGGTGGCCGAGGACATCCTGGCCCGCGCCGCGGTGCTGGTGCCGGCGCTCCGCACGGCTCGCGTGCTGCGGCACAAGGTCGGCCTGCGACCGGCCCGTCCGACGGTCCGCCTCGAGCGCGACCCCCGCGACGAGCGGGTGCTGCACTGCTACGGGCACGGCGGCTCCGGGGTGACCCTGAGCTGGGGCTGCGCCGACGAGGTCACGGCCCTGGCGGGCGCGGGTTGACCGCTCGTGCCGCGGGTCAGGAGGGGGCGGTGCGACGGTGCACGAGCACGGCGAGCGGCACGCCGACCAGGAGGCCGACCGCCGTGCCGGCCAACGCGCCCCAGTCGTCGTCGAGGCTGCGCCCGACGACCGCGCCGACCGCGACGCAGACCATGACCAGCACGCCCAGCATCAGGTTGTGGAACATCTCGCGGAAGAACAGTCGGCTGAAGCTCTCCCCGCTGGTGACCCCGCCGGTCCCCCGCCGGTCTCCACGCCGGGGGCCGGGCCCGGGTCGGCTCCGGCACCGAGGGGCAGCACCTGGACGACCGCCGCCGGGTCGAGTGCGCCGTAGAGGTGCGGGAAGGTCTCGGTGGTGCCGGGCGGGGACTCCTCCACGACCGGCACGTCGAGCCGCGCGGGGTCGATGACCAGCAGCACCAGCGGCTCGGTGACGTCGGCGTAGAAGCGCTCACGCACGCCCTGCCACTGGTCGGCCCGGCTGGCGTGGATGAACCCCTCCTCGGCCAGCGTGACGCCGTACGTCGAGGTGGTGTAGCGCCCCGCCCGCTGCGCCTGCTCCCAGTCGGCCGTCGTCGCGATGTGGAACAGCCGCATCAGCGGTGCATGGCCGGGGGCGGGGTGGTGGGCACGGGCGTCATCGTAGGTGCACCCGCTCGCTCGCTGCCCTGGCCACGGGCCGTACACGAACGTACCTATCGGGCTCCCGGCAGCGGATGCCCCGCCTGGACGAGCGCAGGATCCGGCGCTCAGGGCCCGATGGGTACGTCGGTGTACGAGACGCGGTGGTCGCTCAGAAGAGGCGGTGCTCGGAGTCGTCCATGCCGCGGAGCAGGTCGTAGTCGACCAGGGCGCAGGCGATGCCGCGGTCGGTGGCGAGGACGCGGGCCTGAGGCTTGATCTCCTGGGCGGCGAAGATGCCCCGCACGGCGCCCTTGCGGGTGAGCGCCGGGTCACGGTTGAGCAGGTCGAGGTAGCGGGTGAGCTGCTCGACGCCGTCGATCTCGCCGCGCCGCTTGATCTCGACCGCCACGCTGACGCCGGTGGTGTCGCGGCACATCAGGTCGACCGGGCCGATGGCGGTGGGGAACTCGCGGCGGACCAGCGTCAGCCCCTCGCCCAGCGTCGCGGGGTGCTCGGCCAGGAGCTCCTGCAGGTGCTTCTCGACACCGTCCTTGCGCAGGCCCGGGTCGATGCCGAGGTCGTGCTGGGAGTCGTGGACGATCTCCTCGAGCAGGATCCGCAGGGTGTCGGACGGACCGGCGGACGTGGCTTTGGCGGTCACCGTCCACTCGACCTGCCCCTCGTCGGTCATCGCCTCGCGCAGCGTGCACGGGGGCGACATCCAGTTCAGCGGCTTGTAGGAGCCACCGTCGGAGTGGATCAGCACCGAGCCGTCGGCCTTGAGCATCAGCACCCGGGTGGCCATCGGCAGGTGGGCGCTCAGCCGACCCGCATAGTCCACCTGGCACCTGGCCACCACGATTCGCACCCGTGAAATCTACCTAGTTAGAGTTCGGAGGTGACTCGGCGGGCTGCTCTGATCCTCGCGGGCCTGGCCCTCGTGGTCGGCCCGCTGTTGTGGGTCGTGGCGAGCCCGAGCTCGCCGTCGGCGCCCGCGGCCGAGACGGCGCCCGTCTCCGCCAGCCCCTACAACGTCGTCGTGGTCGTCGTCGACGACATGGACGACTTCGCCTGCGCCGACACCGACCTCTACCTCCCACGCACGGCCCGCTGGCTGCGCGACCAGGGTCGCTGCTGGGAGGACGCGACGGTGGCCAGCCCCGTCTGCTGCCCGGCCCGCGCGATCCTCAGCACCGGGCAGCTCCCGCACAACAACGGCGTACGTCGCCAGAACGAGGCCAAGCGCCTGGTCGGGTCCGACACGGTCCAGCACGACCTCGGCGAGGCCGGGGTGGCGACGTACGGGGTCGGCAAGTTCCTCAACGGGCTCAACCCCGGCCTGATCGCCGACGGCTCGTTCGACTCGGGGTTCGAGGACTTCGACTTCTGGAGCAACTACGGCTCCTACGGCTACGACCTCTTCGACGACGACGGTGAGGCCTACCAGCCCGAGGAGAGGGTCCACACCACGGTGCGGGTCGGGGAGAACCTGCGCAGCTTCGTCTCGTCCCAGGACGCGCAGGAGCGCCCGTACTACGCCTACGCCGCCTTCTACGCCCCCCACGAGCAGACCGGCAAGGGGAAGCGCAGGCTGCCCCAACCGACGCAGGCCAACGTGGGCCGTGCGGTCCCGCCCTTCGACTGGCAGCCCGAGCTCGACACCCGCGACAAGCTGCTGCCCTTCCGCAACCTGACGCGCGGCAAGACCTACTACCGCGCCAAGCAGGCCACCCGCGTCCGCGCGCTCTACGACATCGACGACCAGATGGCGGAGACCTTCACGCTGCTCAAGCAGCAGGGCGCGCTGGAGAACACCGTCGTGCTCTTCACCAGCGACAACGGCTACGCGCTGGGGGAGAACGGCTGGGACGGCAAGGCGGTGCCGTACGCCGCCTCGGTCGACGTGCCGCTGCTGGCCTACCTGCCGCCCGGTCTGGGCGAGCGCGGCCACGACGAGCGTCCGGTCGACCTGGTCGACATCGCCCCGACGGTCTACGACGTCTTCGACGTCACGCCCGGTCACGTCGTCGACGGGCACTCGCTGCTCTCCGGCTACGAGCGCACGCGGGGTCGCCTCCTGGAGTTCGCCAACGAGCGCTCCGCCTTCGTGCTCCGCGAGTCCGGGTTCGCGCCCTTCCGGGTGCCGACGTGGGTGGCGCTGCGCCGCGACGGCGAGCTCTTCGTCCAGTACTACCGGGCCGGCCGGTTGCTGCGCCGCGAGTTCTACCGCGACCCGCTCGAGCAGGAGAACCTGCTGTGGAGCGAGCTCCCGATGTCGCAGAAGCCGAGCTGGGAGTACGTCAAGTCGCTCGTGCGCGAGCTGAAGGCGCTGCGCAGCTGTGCCGGGACGATCGAGCAGGGCTCGGCCAACCCCTGTTCCTAGGTGCCGGGGCCCCCTCAGGTTACTGACGGGTATCGGCAGATGAACGGCCCCCGGGGTGCTCGGTCCGGGCATGGAATGATGCGCGCCATGACGCAGACCGCCTCCGACAGCACCCCTCTCGACGCGACCCAGCCCCGGGTCTTCACCGCCATCGGCGTGGTGGGTCTCGGCACGATGGGCGCCGGCATCGCGGAGGTCTTCGCCCGCAACGGCTACTCCGTCATCGGCGTCGAGCTCGACGAGGAGGGCGTGGCCCGGGGGCGCCAGCACCTCCAGAACTCCACCGCACGGGCGGTCAAGCGCGAGAAGATCACCGAGGCCGAGCAGGCCGAGCTGCTGGGGCGCATCCGCTTCACCACCGAGCTGAAGGAGCTGACCGACGCCGACTTCGTGGTCGAGGCGGTCGTGGAGTCGGTCGAGGTCAAGAAGCAGGTCTTCCGCGAGCTCGAGGCGATCGTCGCCCCTGACGCCGTCCTGGCCACCAACACCTCCTCGCTGTCGGTCACCGAGATCTCCACCGCCAACGCGCACCCCGGTCGCGTCATCGGGATCCACTTCTTCAACCCGGCGCCGGTGCAGAAGCTCGTCGAGATCGTCCGCACCGTGGTCACCGAGCCCACCGTGCTCGCCGACGTGACCGCGCTGGTGCAGCAGCTCGGCAAGAGCCCCGTGGTCTGCGGCGACAAGGCGGGGTTCATCGCCAACACCCTGCTCTTCGGCTACCTCAACCACGCCGCCTCCATGTACGAGGGCCACTACGCCACCCGCGAGGACATCGACGCGGCGATGCGCTTCGGCTGCGGCTACCCGATGGGCCCGCTGGCGCTGCTCGACCTGATCGGCCTCGACACGGCGTACGAGATCCTCGAGACGATGTACCGCCAGGGCCGTGACCGGCTCCACGCGCCCACGCCGATCCTCAAGCAGATGGTCACCGCGGGCCTGCTGGGCCGCAAGACCGGCCGTGGCTTCTACTCCTACGAGGGCCCCGACAGCCCGGTCGTGGTCGCCGACGACAAGACGCCCTCGTCCGACGCCCTGCCCGAGCTCAAGCACGACATCCGCCAGGTCGGCGTGGTCGGCACCGGCACGATGGCCGCCGGAATCATCGAGGTCTTCGCCAAGAGCGGCTACGACGTGCTGTACGTCGGTCGCAGCCAGGCCAAGGTCGACGGCGTGGTCGCGGCGATCACCAAGAACTTCGACAAGCAGATCCAGCGCGGCCGCGCGACCGAGGAGACCAAGGCCGAGGTCCTGGCGCGGCTGACCGGGTCGGCGTCGCTCGACGACCTCGCCACCGCCGACATCGTGGTCGAGGCGATCGCCGAGGACCTGAAGATCAAGACCACGCTCTTCGCGAACCTCGACGAGATCTGCAAGCCGGGCGCGATCCTGGCCACGACCACCTCGTCGCTGCCGATCATCGAGTGCGCGCAAGCGACCTCGCGCCCGCAGGACGTGATCGGGATGCACTTCTTCAACCCCGCGCCGATCATGAAGCTGGTCGAGGTGGTCTCGACCGTGGCCACCGACGAGGACGTCACCGAGACCACCCGGGCGCTCTGCGCGAAGGTCGGCAAGGTGGCCGTCTCCTGCGCCGACCGCGCCGGGTTCATCGTCAACGCGCTGCTCTTCCCCTACCTCAACGACGCGGTGAAGATGCTCGAGGCCCACTACGCCACCGCCGACGACATCGACCTGGCCATGAAGCAGGGCTGTGCGCTGCCGATGGGCCCGTTCGAGCTGCTCGACGTGGTCGGCAACGACGTCTCGCTGGCCATCCAGCGCGAGCTCTACCTGGAGTTCCGCGAGCCCGGCTTCGCGCCCGCGCCGCTGCTGGAGCACCTCGTCACTGCGGGCTACCTGGGTCGCAAGACCCAGCGCGGCTTCCGCGACTACACCCGCCGCTGACGGCCGCCGACGCCTGAGCGGGCGTCGCCTGGCGGCGGAGCCGGCCCCCCGGGCGGCGCGCACCGCTGGTGCTGACCTCGGCGGACTGCCGGGCGCGGTAGGCGGCGACCGCGTTGCGGTTGCCGCAGGTGGTGGAGCAGAAGCGCCGGGAGCGGTTGCGCGAGAGGTCGAGCACGACACCCTCGCAGTCGTCGTCGGCGCACACGTCGAGGCGCGACATCTCGTCGGCGCGGATCACGTCGACCATCGCCATGGCTGTCTCGACGACGATCCGGGTGACCAGCGGCTGGTCGTCGTCGACGGCGTGCAGGTGCCAGTCGTACTCGTCGTGGCGCACGAGCTGGGGGAGGGCCTGGGCCTCGGCCAGCATCGCGTTGACCAGCTCGACGGCGGCGTCGCGCTCGGCGGTCAGCAGCGCCCGCAGGCGTGGTCGGACAGCCCGCAGCGCCTCGACCTCGGCCTGGTCGCCGTCGCGGCGCCCGGAGTAGCCGAGGTCGGCGTAGAACTCGTCGAGCTGCTCGACGGTCTCGAGGGTGTCGGGCTCCAGTCCGGAGTTCGCCAGCAGCACGGCGGCCTGGAGGGCGATCCCGGTGTCATAGGCAAAGACCACTTTGACAGGTTACAGCACGGACGCCTACTGTCATCCGTCATGACGGCTTTGACGAATGACGACGTGCGGAACAGCCCGCCCGTCGCCCCCTCCTCGAGCACGGTTGCGGGCTTCGGCCTGGCGCTCGTCTCGGCCGTCTCGTTCGGCCTCTCCGGCGCGCTCGCCCGGGGCCTGCTCGACACCGGCTGGAGCCCGGGCGCGGTGGTGCTGGTCCGGATCGCCCTCGCCGCCGCGGTGGTCACCCCCTTCGGCGTCATCGCGCTGCGCGGTCGCTGGGACGTGCTGCGGCGCAACGCCCGACTGGTCGTCGCCTACGGGGTGCTCGCGGTCGCCGGCGCGCAGTTCTGCTTCTTCGCGGCGGTGCAGCACATGCAGGTCGGCCCGGCGCTGATGATCGAGTACACCGCGCCCGCCGCCGTCGTCGGGTGGCTGTGGCTGCGCCAGGGGCAGCGGCCCGGTCGGGTGACGCTGGTCGGGGCGGCCTTGGCGGTGCTGGGGTTGGTGCTCGTGCTCGACCTGCTCGGCGGGACCGCAGTGAGCCTCACCGGCGTGCTCTGGGCGCTGGGCGCGATGGTCGGCGCCTCGACGTACTTCCTGATCTCCGGCGACGACTCCACCGGCCTGCCGCCGCTCACCCTGGCCGCGGGCGGTCTGGTGGTCGGTGGTGCGGCGCTCGGGCTGCTGGCGCTGTCGGGACTGATGCCGATGCAGGCCTCCACCGCGGTCACGGCGTACGCCGGCAGCTCGGTGGCGTGGTGGGTGCCGCTCGTCGCGCTCGGTCTGGTGACCGCCGCGCTGTCCTACACGACCGGCATCGCGGCGATCCGGCGGCTCGGCTCCCGGGTGGCGTCGTTCGTGGCCCTCACCGAGGTCGTCGCGGCCGTGCTCTGGGCGTGGCTGCTGATCGGCGAGCTGCCCCGGCCGGTCCAGCTGCTCGGCGGCCTGCTGATCCTGCTCGGCGTCGTCGGGGTCAAGCTGGGTGAGCGGGCCACGGTCCGCCCGGAGCCGACGCCGGTCTGAGCGACGCCACGGACGCGACGGGTCAGAGACCGAGGTCGGCGGCCCGGACGGACGCCACGGTCGCCGGAGGCCCGACCAGGTCGAGGTCGCGCACCTGGGCGCGACCGAAGAGGAAGAGCGCGAGCTCGAGGGGGCGGCCGACCACCGTGGCCGGGTCGCGGCCGGGGCGGACGGTGCGCGTGGCCTCGGCGTCGGAGCGGGACAGGCGGAGGGGGACGTCGACCTTGCGCGCCAACGCGTGGGACATCGGCCCGAGCCGCCGCCAGATCGTGTGCTGGTCGCGCTCCGGCAGGTCGCGGGGCTCCCAGCCCGGCTGGGCCCGGCGCAGGTCCTCGTGGTGCACGACGTACTCGAGGGTGTTGCCGAGCACCTCGACCGGAGGGAGGGCGAAGACCGACAGCCCCGGGCTGCGCAGCCGCTCGACGAGCGTGGCGAAGTCGCGGCGCCCGACGCGGCTCATCGCCCGGTCGGTCAGCCCGGTCAGCGGCGGCACCAGGATGCCGGCCGCACCCACGGGACTGCGCTCGCGCACGAGCAGGTGGACCACGAGGTCCTTGACCGTCCAGTCGCCGCACAGCGTCGGCGCGTCCTCCCCGAGGTCCAGGGCCAGGTCGCACAGGGCGTGCCGTTCCCGCCGGGCGAGAGGTGGGGTGCTCATCCCGTGACCCTAGGTCCTGGGGAATAGCCTGCCGAGGGCGCAGGTTGCGCGCGAGACGGGACGACGGGGGCAGATGGACCAGCAAGGCAGCGAGCGGCGCGAGGACGGTCGTGGCTCGACGCGCGCCGGCTTCGGGGTGCTGGCGGTGGCGATCCGTCGGGAGCCCTGGATCTTCGCCCTCTCCACCCTCGGGAGCCTGCTCTTCGGGGCGCTGACCGTCGCCGACGCCTGGGTGCTGGGCTGGGCGACCGACCACGTCGTGCTGCCGGCCTTCCGTGACGGCGAGATCCGCCCCGGCCTGCTGTGGGCGGTGCTGGCGCTCTTCCTGGGCGTGGCCCTGCTGCGGGCGGTCGGCATCGTGGCGCGCCGCCTCGGCGCGGGGATCATGCAGTACCGGATGCAGGCCCGCACCCGCCGTGCCGTGACCAGGCAGTACCTCTCGCTCCCGATGGAGTGGCACCAGCGCCACCCGACCGGGCAGCTGCTGTCGAACGCGAACGCCGACGTCGAGGCCGCCTGGGGCCCGATCGCGCCGCTGCCGATGGCGGTCGGCACCGTCGCGATGATGGTCATCGCCGTCGTCCAGATGCTGCTCGCCGACCTCGTCCTGGCCCTGGTCGGCATCCTGGTCTTCCCGGCCGTGATCGTGATCAACATCGTCTACCAGAACCTCGCCCAGGGCTGGGCCACGCGGGCCCAGCAGCTGCGGGCGGAGGTCAGCGAGATCGCGCACGAGTCCTTCGACGGCGCCATGGTGGTCAAGACCCTGGGCCGCGAGCCGCAGGAGACCGCCCGCTTCGCCGCCAGGTCGCACGAGCTGCGCGACGTGAACATCAAGGTCGGCAGCATCCGGGCGGCGTTCGACCCGGCCCTGGCGGCCCTGCCCAGCCTGGGGGTGCTGGTCGTGCTCGCGGTGGGGGTGTCGCGCGTGACCAGCGGCGCCACCGCCCCCGGTGACGTGGTCACGATCGCCTACCTGCTCACGATCGTCTCGTTCCCGATCCGCTCGATCGGCTGGCTGCTGGGCGAGTTCCCGCGCAGCGTCGTGGGCTACCGCCGGGTCTCGGCAGTGCTGCGAGCGACCGGCGAGATGCCGTACGGCACCGCTGTCGCCGTGCGTGACGGCGGTGGCGCGCGGCTCGTGGTGGACGACGTCCGCTACGCCCACACCTCCGACCAGCGGCTGCTCGAGCGGCTCGACTTCAGCGTCGAGCCCGGCCGGACCGTCGCGGTGGTCGGCGCCACGGCGTCCGGCAAGAGCACGCTGACCACCCTGCTCACGCGCCTGGTCGACCCGCGGCAGGGCTCGGTCACCGTCGACGGCACCGACCTGCGCGACCTGGCCCCAGGAGAGCTCGCCACCGTGGTCGCGATCGTCCCGCAGACCGCCTTCCTCTTCGACGACACCGTGCGCGGCAACGTCACGCTCGGCTCCGACGTCAGCGACGCCGAGGTCTGGGACGCGCTGCGCACCGCGCAGGCCGACGGCTTCGTCGCCGCCCTCGCCCACGGTCTCGACACCCAGCTCGGCGAGCGGGGCACCTCGCTCTCGGGCGGGCAGCGCCAGCGCATCGCACTCGCCCGAGCGCTGGTGCGACGGCCGCGGCTGCTGATCCTCGACGACGCCACCTCCGCGGTCGACCCCGAGGTGGAGGCTCGGATCCTGGCCGGTCTGCGCGCCGGCGGGGCAGGGGCGACGCTGGTGGTGGTCGCCTACCGCAAGGCGACGATCGCGCTGGCCGACGAGGTGCTGCACCTGCACGACGGGCGGATCGCCGACCGGGGCACCCACGCCGAGCTGCTGACCCGCAACCCGACGTACGCGCACCTGGTCAACGCCTACGAGCAGGAGCACCCCGACCACCCCGGCCACCCCGACCACCCCGGCCACCCCGACCCGGCGCGGGAGGTGACCCGATGAGCACGGCCATGGAGACCGGCGAGGAGATGCCGGCCATGCAGACGATCCGGCGCGGCATCCACTACTCGCCGGAGCTGAAGGAGGGCATCGGTGGCACGCTGCTGCTGGCGTTGCTCGCCTCCCTCGGCCAGGTCGTGGTGCCCGTGGCGGTGCAGCAGACCCTCGACCGCGGGCTGTCCTCGCCCGGGGGGCCCGACGTGTCCTACACCGTGCTCATGGGCGTGCTGGCCGCGGCGGCGATCGTGGTGACCAGCGCGTCGTCGTACTTCATGACGCGACGGCTGTTCACCACCTCCGAGCGGGGCCTGGCCACGCTGCGGATCAAGGCCTTCCGCCACGTCCACGACCTGCCGCTGCTGACCCAGAGCACCGAACGTCGCGGCGCCCTGGTCGCGCGGGTGACCAGCGACGTCGACCAGGTCAGCCAGTTCCTGGTCTTCGGTGGGCTGATCTTCGTGATCAGCATCGGGCAGGTGCTGGTGGCGACCGTGGTGATGGTCATCTACAGCTGGCAGCTCGCGCTGGTCGTGTGGGTCTGCTTCGCGCCGCTGTTCCTCTCGCTGCGCTTCTTCCAGCGCCGCCTCTCCGACGCCTACGGCACCGTACGTCGCCAGGTCGGGGCGCTGCTCTCGGCGATCGCCGAGCCCGTGGTCGGGGCCGCGGTGGTCCGCTCCTACGCCGTCGAGGCGCGCACCCAGGCCCGGATCGACACGGCGATCGCCGCGCACCAGGCGGCCAGCACCCGGGCCCAGGGCTTCACGGCGTTCTCGTTCTCGCTCGGCGGCGTCTCGGCCGGGCTGGCCAACGCCGGCGTGCTGATCGTCGGCATCTGGCTCGGCCTGGGCCTGGGCTTCGGCGAGGAGAGCATCACCTCGGGCCGGGTGCTCGCCTTCGCGTTCCTCGTGACGCTCTTCGTCGGCCCGGTGCAGATCGGCACGCAGATCCTCACCGACGCCCAGAACGCCATCGCCGGCTGGCGCCGGGTGATCGGCATCCTGGAGACCCCGGCCGACCTGGTGGACCCCGGGGCCGACGGCGAGGTGCTCCCGCGCGGGCCGATCGACGTCCGCTTCGAGGAGGTCGGCTTCGCCTACCCGGGCGGGCCGCCGGTGCTGCGCGCGGTGAGCCTCGAGATCGCCGCCGGCCGCCGCGTCGCGGTCGTGGGCGAGACCGGGTCGGGCAAGTCGACGGTGGCCAAGCTGCTGACCCGGCTGATGGACCCCCAGGACGGACGGGTGCTGCTCGACGGCGTCGACGTACGTCGGATCGCGGAGGAGTCGTTGCGTCGCAGCGTCGTGCTCGTGCCCCAGGAGGGCTTCCTCTTCGACGACACGATCGCCGCCAACGCCCGCTACGGCCGGCTCGGGGCGACCGACGAGGAGATCCTGGCCAGCGCCGAGGAGCTCGGGCTCGGCGACTGGGTCGCCGGGCTGGCCGACGGCCTCGAGACGCGGGTCGGTCAGCGCGGCGAGTCGCTGTCGGCGGGGGAGCGGCAGCTGGTCGCGCTGCTGCGGGCCCACCTCGCCGACCCCGACCTGCTGGTGCTCGACGAGGCGACGAGCGCGGTCGACCCGGCGCTCGAGATGCGGATCGGGCGCGCGCTGGAGCGGTTGATGTCCGGGCGCACGTCGGTCACCATCGCCCACCGGCTCTCGACCGCCGAGGCCGCCGACGAGGTGGTGGTCGTCGACCAGGGCCGGGTCGTGCAGCGCGGCCCGCACGCGGTGCTGGTCACCGAGGCGGGCTCCGTCTACGCCGGCCTCCACCGGTCCTGGGTCGCGCAGGCGGGCCAGACATAATCGACCGGTGAGCTCCCCAGACCCGTCGCTGGACCCGTCGCTGGACCCCGCCCTCGCCGCGCGCCTCAAGCGCACCGACGACGGCCTGGTGGCCGCCGTCGTCCAGCAGCACGACACCCGCGAGGTGCTGATGCTCGGCTGGATGGACGACGAGGCGCTGCGCCGGACGCTGACGACCGGGCGAGCGACGTACTGGAGCCGCTCACGCCAGGAGTACTGGGTGAAGGGCGAGACCTCCGGTCACCGCCAGTGGGTGCGCGAGGTGCGCCTCGACTGCGACGGCGATGCTCTGCTGGTCACCGTCGACCAGGAGGGGCCGGCCTGCCACACCGGCACCCGCACCTGCTTCGACGACGGCCTGCTCGATGGCTGAGGCGCCGCCCCGGTCGCCGGCGCGGCGCCGCTTCGGCGCGCTGGTCCTCGCCGGTCTCGCCGGCGGCGGGCTGGCTGCGGTCGCCGGCAACCAGGACTGGGCGGTGGCCGAGGACGGCGCTTCCGGTTCGACCGACATCGCCGCTACCGCAGTGGCCTCCTCGATCAGCGAGGGCGCCCCGCTCGTCACAGCGCTGGGGCTGGTGGTGCTGGCCTGCTGGGGCGTCCTGCTGGTCAGCCGCGGGCGCTTCCGGCGGGCCGTCACCTGGTTGGGCGCGCTCGCCGCCGCGGGCGTGCTGGCGTCGGCGGTGGTGGCGTGGCGCGCCGCCCCGGGGGGCTCGTCGACGCCCTCGCGGCGTACGGCGCGGTCGACGTCGTCGTCGGCCGCACCGTGTGGGCCGGCATCGGCATCCTCGCCGGACTGGTCGTGCTCGTGAGCGCTGTGCTCGCGGTGCGCGACGTCGGCGGCTGGCCGGAGATGGGCACCCGCTACGACGCCCCGGGGCAGCAGCGTGTCGAGCTGCCGGAACCGGACTCGACCACGAACCTCGACCTGTGGAAGTCGATGGACGAGGGGCACGACCCCACCGCCTGAGGCCCTCGCGAGAGCGTGGCGGGGACCCGGCGGCGGGGTCGTCCCCGTTCGACCGCTCAGGTGTTGGCCGAGGTGTCCAGCTCGGACTGGGTGACGGCCGGCGAGCGGTCGACGCCGTTGTGGACGAAGCGTCCCTCAACCGTGGTGTGCACGGTGATGCTCTTCACGTGCGGGTGCATCTCGGTGCAGTAGATGTAAGTGCCCGCGCCCGGGAAGGGGGGGCAGCCGCCCTGGTCGGAGGCGGTCAGGATCATTCCGACGCTCTCGAAGGTCGCCTTGGAGGCGTTGGTGCACTTGCTGCGGGTGAACTCCACGCTCGAGTCCTTGTGGGACACGATGAAGCCGGGGGACTTCCCGGAGATGCCGACGTCCGTCGTCTTGTCCTGATGGGCGAAGACCACCTGTACGACCTGCTTGAGGCACTGACTGTCGGCCTTGAACGAGCCCGACCAGGTGCCAGTGCTGACAACTGTGCTCGGCAGCCCGATGTGGATGCTCTGGTTGTACTGGTCCGGCCGGTTCGACCGCTCCCGAGTGCAGTAGCGCACGTACCCCGAGACCGAGGCCTTCATGGTGCGCCCGTAGTTGTCGTAGGTCTGTGAGCCGCTGAGCAGACCGTCGGACTGCTTGTGCCAGCCGGAGCCGCATTCGTCGGCGGCCGAGGCCGGTGCGGCCCCGAGCGCGACGACGGTCGGCGCTGCGAGCAGGAGCACGGCGAGGCGGAGGGGGAGGGAGCGGCGTGCAGTCATGGTGGGTCACCTTGTGTCCGGGGGGCCCGGACGAGTGTCCGGAAGCACAGCATCCTGGTGGTGGGTCGTGGTGGCAAGAGGCTAGATTTGCCTCTGCCCCAGACCCCCGATGCATTCTCAGGAGTTTTCATGTCTGACAACCACGGCAACACCCCGGCAGCCTGGACCGCGGTGGTGGTGGGGCTCGTCGGCTTCGTGGTGGGTGGCATCGGCCTGATGCTGCAGCCGGTCAGCATGCCGATCTTCTACGTCGGCGTGGCGATCGTCGCCGTGGCCGGAGCGCTCTTCGTCGTGATGGCCAAGATGGGCCTGCACGAGACGGAGTCCCGCCACTGAGCCTCGGTCCGGTGGCCCCGCCCACCCCGACCTCGGCCCCGCGGCCGGCCCCGAGACAGGACCCGCGGAGCCGCAGTCAGCGCTTGCTCGCCCCGACATTCGTGGCCGGGGGGCTCGGGCTGGCCTCGCTGGCGCTGCGCCTGCGCGACCCGCACGCGGCCGGCAGCTGGGGAGCGTGCCCGAGCGCTGCGCTGGGCTGGTGGTGCCCCGGGTGCGGCGGCCTGCGCGCGGTCAACGACCTGACCCACCTCCAGGTCGGTGACGCCGCCTCCAGCAACCTCGCGCTGGTGGTGGGCGTGCCGATCTTCACCGCCTGGTTCGTCTGGTGGCTCGTCCGACGCTGGCGCGGCGAGCCTCGCGCGGTGCCGACGACCACCTGGTTGCCGCTGCTGGTCACGGCCGTCACGCTGGTGGGGGTCTTCACCGTGCTGCGCAACACCGGCGCCGGAGCCTGGCTCGCTCCCTGACCGGGTCCTGGTGAGTCCGACCACTGCGCGCTGACCACGCCCGCCCACCGGGAGCGGTGCGGTGGGGGTTGCGTGACACACTTTCCCCATTCCCGTGCGCGGCCCGGCCATCGGCCTGCGCGCTCGTCCCGACCCACTCCCGGAGGCCCGTCGTGTCCGTGCTCGACGACATCGTCGCCGGCGTACGGCTCGACCTCGCTGAGCGTGAGGCCGCCGTCCCGCTCGCCGAGGTGCGCGCCGCGCTGAGCGACGCCGACGCCCCCCGCGACCCGATGCCGCACCTGCGGGCAGCCGGCTCCAGCGTCATCGCCGAGGTCAAGCGCCGCTCGCCCAGCAAGGGCGACCTGGCCGACATCCCCGACCCGGCCGCGCTCGCCGCCGAGTACGCCGCCGGCGGGGCCGCCGCGATCAGCGTGCTGACCGAGCAGCGCCGCTTCGGGGGCAGCCTCGCCGACCTGCGGTCCGTGCGCGCGGCGGTCGAGGTCCCGCTGCTGCGCAAGGACTTCATCGTCTCGACCTACCAGGTCGTGGAGGCCCGCGCGGCGGGCGCCGACCTGGTCCTGCTCATCGTCGCGGCGCTCGACGACGACACCCTGCGCCGCCTCCACGACGAGGCCCGCGAGCTGGGCCTGACCGTGCTGGTCGAGGTCCACGACGAGGTCGAGACCGAGCGGGCCGTCGCCCTGGGGGCCGAGCTCGTGGGGGTCAACGCCCGCAACCTCAAGACCCTCGCCGTCGACCCCGACACGTTCGGCCGGCTGGCGCCGCTGGTGCCCGCCGACCGGGTGCTCGTGGCCGAGTCCGGCATCTCGGGTCCGACCGACGTGAAGCGTTTCGTCTCCGAGGGCGCACGGGCCGTCCTGGTCGGCGAGGCGCTGGTGAAGGACGGTGCGCCGCGCGAGGCCGTGGCCGCGATGACAGGGGTGCAGACATGACCGGTTCGACCTACGACGCCGACGAGCAGGGCTGGTTCGGCGGACCGAGCGGGTTCGGCGGGCGGTTCATGCCCGAGGCCCTGGTCGCGGCCCTCGACGAGCTCACGGTGGCCTGGCAGGACGCCATGGCCGACCCGGCGTTCCTCGCCGAGTTCGACGCCATCCTGCGCGACTACGCCGGCGTGCCCAGCCAGCTCTACGAGGCCGAGCGCCTCGGGGCCACCGTCGGCGCCCGGATCCTGCTCAAGCGCGAGGACCTCAACCACACCGGCGCCCACAAGGTGCGCAACGTGCTCGGCCAGGCCCTGCTGACCAGGCGGATGGGCAAGTCGCGGGTGATCGCCGAGACCGGCGCCGGCCAGCACGGCGTGGCCAGCGCCACGGCGGCGGCGTACTTCGGCCTCGACTGCACCGTCTACATGGGCGCCGTCGACGTCAAGCGCCAGGCGCTCAACGTCGCCCGGATGCAGCTGCTCGGCGCGAAGGTCGTCCCGGTCGACTCCGGCAGCGCCACGCTGAAGGACGCGATCAACGAGGCGATGCGCGACTGGGTCTCCTCGGTCGACCACACGGCCTACCTCTTCGGGACCGCCGCGGGCCCGCACCCCTTCCCGAGCATGGTGCGCGACTTCGCACGCGGCATCGGCGACGAGGCGCGGGCGCAGTGCCTGGAGCGGTACGGCGTCCTGCCCGACGCGATCGCGGCCTGCGTCGGCGGCGGCTCCAACGCCATCGGCCTCTTCCAGGCCTTCCTCGACGACGAGTCGGTCGCCATCCACGGCTTCGAGCCCGGCGGCGACGGGGTCGAGACCGGGCGGCACGCCGCCACCCTCTCGGCCGGCGACAGCGGCGTCCTGCACGGCGCCCGCACCTTCGTGCTCCAGGACGACGACGGCCAGACCGTCGAGTCACACTCGATCTCGGCCGGCCTCGACTACCCCGGCGTGGGCCCCCAGCACGCCCACCTGGCCAGCACCGGCCGAGCCACCTACACCCCGGTGACCGATGCCGAGGCGATGGAGGCGATGGCCCTGCTCAGCCGCACCGAGGGCATCATCCCGGCCATCGAGTCGGCTCACGCCGTCGCCGGCGCGCTGCGGGTGGCCGAGCGGCTCGCGGCCGAGAAGGGCCCGGAGGCCACGGTGCTGATCAACCTGAGCGGCCGCGGCGACAAGGACATGGAGACCGCGCTCGAGTACTTCGGGCTCGGGCAGGAGCGCACCGCGGAGCCCGTCGGCGAGCCGGGGCAGCGCCCGGGCGAGGAGGCCCTGCGATGAGCGTCTCCACCGCCTTCGAGAAGGCGCGGGCCGACGGCCGCGCCGCCCTGGTCGGCTACCTCCCGGCCGGCTTCCCCGACGTCGCCGGCGGCATCGACGCCATGCGCGCGATGGTCGACGCCGGCTGCGACATCATCGAGGTCGGGCTGCCCTACTCCGACCCCGTGATGGACGGCCCGACCATCCAGGCCGCCGCCCAGCAGGCGCTCGAGCTGGGCGTGCGCACCACCGACGTGCTGCGCACGGTCGAGGCCGTGGCCGCCACCGGCACGCCCACGGTCGTGATGACCTACTGGAACCCCGTCGAGCGCTACGGCGTCGAGCGCTTCGCGACCGACCTGGCCTCCGCCGGGGGAGCGGGCCTGATCACGCCCGACCTGACGCCCGACTTCGCGCCCGAGTGGAACGCCGCGGCCGACGCGCGTGACCTCGACAAGATCTACCTCGTGGCGCCGTCGTCGACCGACGAGCGGATCGCGATGACCACCGCGGCCTGCCGCGGGTTCGTCTACGCCACCGCCGTCATGGGCGTCACCGGCGCCCGCGCGGCCAGCAGCGACCTGGCCGGGCCGCTCGTGGAGCGCACCCGTCGCGCCACCGACCTGCCGATCGGCGTCGGGCTCGGCGTCAGCAACGGCGCGCAGGCCGCCGAGGTGGCGGCGTACGCCGACGGGGTGATCGTGGGCTCCGCCTTCGTGCGCGCGCTGCTCGACCACCCCCACGACCGGGCCGCCGGGCTCCGTGCCCTGGCGACGCTCACCGAGGACCTGGCCGGGGGCGTCCGTGCGTGATCGCCTGGCCGCCCTGCTCGTGGGGTCCGTGCTCGCGCTGAGCGCCTGCGGGGGAGAGTCGTCCGACGCGGCCTTCAGCGGCTCCGTGCTCGACAACCCCTACGACGTGCCGACCACGCCGCTGACCGACACCTCAGGGGACCCGTTCTCGTTGGCCGGCGACACCGACAAGAGGCTGACGCTGGTCTTCTTCGGCTACGTCAACTGCCCCGACATCTGCCAGTCCGTCATGGGAGCGCTGGCCTCGGCCATGACCCGGCTCGAGCCGAGCGACCGCGACGAGGTCGACGTGGTCTTCGTGACCACCGACCCCACCCGCGACGACGAGGAGGCGCTGCGCACCTACCTCGACCGGCTCGACCCCTCGTTCATCGGGCTGACCGGTGACCTCGACACCATCGTCGACATCGGCGCCGACCTGGCGATCGGGGTCGACCGCGTCGACCCCGGTGGCCACACGACCTCGATCATGGGCGTCGACAGCGACGACACCTCCCCGGTCTACTGGAGCGAGCAGACCTCCGCGGCCGAGTTCGCGGCCGACATCCACTCCCTGCTGGAAGACTGAGTCACGTGACAACCCTGGCCGCGGCCACCGTACTGACCATCCCGAGCCCCTCGCAGGGCGTCTGGTACCTCGGACCGGTACCGCTGCGCGGCTACGCCCTGGCGATCATCCTCGGCATCGTCGCGGCCATCTGGATCGGCGAGCGGCGCTGGGTCGCCCGCGGCGGCCGGCCCGGCGACGTCCAGGACCTCGCGGTCTGGGCGGTGCCGTTCGGCATCGTCGGCGCCCGGCTCTACCACGTGATCACCGACGCGGGCCTCTACTTCGGTGAGGGCCAGAACCCCGTGGCGGCGCTCTACGTCTGGCGCGGTGGGCTCGGCATCTGGGGCGGGGTGGCGCTCGGCGCGCTCGGCGTGGTCCTCGGCGCCCGCACCAAGGGGATCCGGCTGCTCCCCGTCCTCGACGCCATGGCCCCCGGGGTGCTGATCGGCCAGGCGCTGGGCCGCTTCGGCAACTGGTTCAACCAGGAGCTCTTCGGCCGCCCCACCGACCTGCCGTGGGCGCTCAGCGTCAGCGACGACACCGCCCGCGGCGCAGGCTTCGACGCCGGCACGACCTTCCACCCCACGTTCCTCTACGAAGCCCTCTGGAACGTCGGCGCCTTCGGGCTGGTGATCTGGGCCGACCGCCGTTTCCGCCTCGGCCACGGCCGGGTGATCGCGCTCTACGTGATGGCCTACACCGCGGGCCGCGGCTGGATCGAGTACCTCCGCATCGACCCCGTCGAGCTCGACGACGTGGCCGGACTGCGGCTCAACGTGTGGGTCTCGATCGTGTGCTTCACGGTCGCCGCCGCCTTCTTCGTGTGGCAGGGCCGACGACGTCCGGGCCGCGAGGACGCCGTGTACGTCGAAGGGCGCGAGCCGGTCGCCGACGAGACGCTCGCAGCACCCGATGGCACGACGACCGGCACGACCACCGGTACGACGACCGGCCAGCCGGCCGACGTACCCGGTGACGAGCCGCCTGCTGCGCCGGTCCCCGACGACCCCCGACCCGGGAGCAGCACGACCTGAGCCGGCCGGGGCTGTCCACCGCCCCCTGAACGAAGGCCGGCCGGTGACCCCGGTGATAGTCTGAGCTCTCCGCCGCGTGGGCCAACGATGTCCCCTGCGCTCATCAGCAGCACCGGCCTCGGCCGGTCCGCACGACGACGGGAGAACCCCAGTGCCCTATATGCACGCGTTCCCGCCGCCTCAGGGGCTCTATGACCCTGCCAACGAGCACGACGCCTGTGGCGTCGCCTTCGTGGCCACCCTCACGGGTGAGGCCAGCCACGACATCGTTGCGAAGGCCCTGACCGCGCTCCGCAACCTGGACCACCGAGGCGCCGCCGGCGCCGAGCCCAACTCCGGCGACGGTGCGGGCATCCTGATGCAGCTGCCCGACGCCTTCCTGCGCGAGGTCGCGCGCGAGGCCGGCTTCGAGCTGCCCAACCAGCACGCCTACGCGGTCGGCACGGCCTTCCTGCCCGGCGACGACGAGGCGGTCGCCAAGACCCGCCAGCAGATCGAGGACCTCGCCGGCCAGGAGGGCCTCGCGGTCCTCGGGTGGCGTGAGGTCCCGGTGCACCCCGACCTCCTGGGCAGCACGGCGCTCGGCGTGATGCCGAGCTTCAGCCAGCTCTTCGTGGCCGCCAAGGGCCCGCGCCTGACCGGCATGGCCCTGGAGCGGATGGCCTTCTGCCTGCGCAAGCGCGCCGAGCGCGAGACCGACGTCTACTTCCCGTCGCTCTCCTCGCGCACGCTGGCCTACAAGGGCATGCTCACCACCGACCAGCTCGACAAGTTCTACCCCGACCTGGTCGACGAGCGGATCGCCTCGGCGCTCGCCGTCGTCCACTCGCGCTTCTCGACCAACACGTTCCCGTCGTGGCCGTTGTCGCACCCGTTCCGGTTCATCGCCCACAACGGCGAGATCAACACCGTCATGGGCAACCGCAACTGGATGCGCGCGCGGGAGGCGCTGCTCGACTCCGACCTGATCCCCGGCGACCTGGAGCGCCTCTACCCGATCTGCACGACCGGCGCCTCCGACTCCGCGTCCTTCGACGAGGTGCTCGAGCTGCTGCACATGGGCGGCCGCTCGCTGCCCCACTCGGTGCTGATGATGATCCCGGAGGCCTGGGAGAACCACACCGAGATGGAGCAGAAGCGCCGCGACTTCTACTCCTTCCACTCCTCGCTGATGGAGCCCTGGGACGGGCCGGCCTGCGTGGTCTTCACCGACGGCTCGCAGATCGGTGCGGTCCTCGACCGCAACGGGCTGCGCCCCTCGCGCTACTGGGTGACCGACGACGGGCTCGTCGTGCTCGCCTCCGAGGTCGGCGTGCTCGACCTCGACCCGGCGACGATCGTCCGCAAGGGCCGGCTCCAGCCGGGCCGGATGTTCCTGGTCGACACCGACGAGCACCGGATCATCGAGGACGAGGAGATCAAGGCCGAGCTGGCCGCCGAGCTCCCCTACGGCGAGTGGCTGCACGCCGGTCTGATCCACCTCGACGACATCCCCGACCGCGAGCACATCGTGCACACGCACGCGTCGGTCACGCGGCGCCAGCAGATCTTCGGCTACACCGAGGAGGAGCTGCGCGTCCTGCTCACCCCGATGGCCAACACCGGCGCCGAGCCGATCGGCTCCATGGGCACCGACACGCCCATCGCGGCGCTGAGCGAGAAGCCGCGGCTGCTGTTCGACTACTTCAGCCAGCTCTTCGCCCAGGTCACCAACCCGCCGCTCGACGCGATCCGCGAAGAGCTCGTGACCTCGCTCAACGGCACCATCGGTCCGGAGTCCAACCTCCTGGAGCCGCAGGCGGCGTCCTGCCGCCAGGTCGTGCTGCCGTTCCCGGTCATCTCCAACGACGACCTGGCCAAGATCCGTCACATCAACCGTGACGGCGACATGCCCGGCTTCATCACCCACGTCTCCCGCGGCCTCTACGACGTCGAGGGTGGCGGGGAGGCGATGGCCTCGCGGATCGAGGAGATCTGCGCCGAGGTGAGCCAGGCGATCGCCGAGGGCGCCCGCATCATCGTGCTGTCCGACCGCCACTCCACCGCCGAGCTCGCGCCGATCCCGTCGCTGCTGCTCACCGGTGCCGTCCACCACCACCTGGTGCGCGAGAAGACCCGCACCCAGGTCGGCATGCTGGTGGAGGCCGGCGACGTCCGCGAGGTCCACCACGTGGCGCTGCTCGTCGGCTACGGCGCGGCTGCGGTCAACCCCTACCTCGCCATGGAGTCCGTCGAGGACCTCGCGCGCGAGGGCTACTACGTGAAGGCCGAGCAGGAGAAGGCCGTCGCCAACCTGGTCCGGGCGCTCGGCAAGGGGGTGCTGAAGGTGATGTCCAAGATGGGCGTCTCCACCGTGGCCTCCTACACCGGGGCGCAGATCTTCGAGGCCGTCGGCCTGTCGCAGACCGTCGTCGACCGCTACTTCACCGGTACGACGTCCAAGCTGGGCGGCATCGACCTGGCGACGATCGCCGAGGAGGTCTCCCGGCGTCACGCGACGGCGTACCCCCGCGGTGGGATCCTGCCCGCCCACCGCGAGCTGGCCATCGGCGGCGAGTACCAGTGGCGCCGCGAGGGCGAGCCGCACCTGTTCGACCCCGAGACGGTCTTCCGCCTCCAGCACGCCACCCGCTCGGGTCGCTACGACGTCTTCAAGCAGTACACCTCCGCGGTCGACGAGCAGTCCGAGCGGCTGATGACCCTGCGCGGGCTGCTGCGCTTCAAGGACGCCGACGCGGTCGGTCGCGCACCGGTCCCGATCGAGGAGGTCGAGCCGGTCTCCGCGATCGTGAAGCGCTTCTCGACGGGGGCGATGTCCTACGGGTCCATCTCGCAGGAGGCCCACGAGACGATCGCGATCGCGATGAACCGTCTCGGCGGCAAGTCCAACACCGGCGAGGGGGGCGAGGACGCCGACCGGCTCTACGACCCCGAGCGCCGCAGCTCGATCAAGCAGGTCGCGTCGGGCCGCTTCGGGGTGACGTCGGAGTACCTCACCAACGCCGACGACATCCAGATCAAGATGGCGCAGGGCGCCAAGCCCGGCGAGGGCGGCCAGCTGCCCGGCAACAAGGTCTATCCCTGGGTGGCCAAGACCCGCTACTCGACCCCGGGTGTCGGGCTGATCAGCCCGCCGCCGCACCACGACATCTACTCGATCGAGGATCTCGCCCAGCTGATCCACGACCTGAAGAACGCCAACCCGGCGGCCCGGGTGCACGTCAAGCTCGTCTCCGAGGTCGGCGTCGGCACGGTCGCAGCGGGTGTCTCCAAGGCGCACGCCGACGTGGTGCTCATCTCCGGGCACGACGGCGGCACCGGCGCCTCGCCGCTGACCTCGCTCAAGCACGCCGGTGGTCCGTGGGAGCTCGGCCTCGCTGAGACCCAGCAGACCCTGCTCCTCAACGGGCTGCGCGACCGGATCGTCGTGCAGACCGACGGCCAGCTCAAGACCGGCCGCGACGTGATGGTCGCGGCGCTGCTGGGGGCCGAGGAGTTCGGCTTCTCGACCGCGCCGCTGGTGGTCTCGGGCTGCATCATGATGCGGGTCTGCCACCTCGACACCTGCCCCGTGGGCGTCGCGACGCAGAACCCCGTGCTGCGCGAGCGCTACAGCGGCAAGGCCGAGTACATCGTCAACTTCTTCACCTACATCGCCGAAGAGGTGCGCGAGCTCCTCGCGCAGCTCGGCTTCCGCACCCTCGAGGAGGCCGTGGGCCAGGTGGGCTCGCTCGACGTGGCCACCGCGGTCGACCACTGGAAGGCCTCGGGCCTGGACCTGTCGCCGATCCTGCACGCCCCGGACACCAGCCACTGGCCCGACCAGGACCTGCACTGCACCGGCACCCAGGAGCACGGGCTCGAGCGCTCGCTCGACGTCACCGAGCTCGTCCCGCTGGCCCAGCCGGCGCTGGAGTCGGGGGAGCCCGTCCGGGCCCAGGTCGCGATCCGCAACGTGCACCGCACCGTCGGGACGATCCTCGGCCACGAGGTCACCAAGAAGTACGGCGGCGAGGGCCTGCCCGACGGCACCATCGACCTGACCCTGATCGGGTCGGCCGGCCAGTCCTTCGGCGCCTTCGTGCCGAAGGGGATGACGCTGCGCCTCGAGGGCGACGCCAACGACTACGTCGGCAAGGGGCTGTCGGGCGGACGGATCGTGGTCCGGCCCGACCGGGCGGCCACGTTCGAGGCGTCCGAGCAGATCATCGCCGGCAACGTCATCGGGTACGGCGCCACCGCGGGCGAGATCTTCATCCGCGGCGGTGTCGGCGAGCGCTGCTGCGTGCGCAACTCCGGCGCCTGGGTCGTGACCGAGGGGGTGGGCGACCACGGGTGCGAGTACATGACCGGTGGACGGGTCGCCGTCCTCGGCCCGACCGGCCGCAACTTCGCCGCCGGCATGTCCGGGGGAGTGGCGTGGGTCCTGGACCTGAAGGACTACCGGGTCAACAAGGAGCTCGTCGAGCTCGGCCCGGTCACCGAGGACGCCGCCGTCGAGCTCGAGCAGATGGTGCGCCGTCACCTGGAGGAGACCGGGTCGACGGTGGCCGAGGCGCTGCTCGCCGACTGGGAGGACTCCCTGCCCCGGTTCACCGAGGTCGTGCCCAGCGACTACCGCAAGTCGCTCGAGGCCAAGGCGAAGGCCGAGGCCGACGGCCTGGACGAGAACGCGACCGCCCACGCGATGATGGAGGCACTCCATGGCTGAGCGGCGCCCCCACCACGATGACCACCACGATGACCACCGCGGTGCCTGCCGCTCGACCATGAAGGGGGCCGAAGAGCATGGCTGACCCCAAGGGATTCCTGAAGCACGGCCGCGAGGTCGCGACCCGCCGTCCCGTCGAGGAGCGGGTGCAGGACTGGAACGAGGTCTACCCCGGCAGCGCCGGGCGGGCCCTGCTGCCGATCATCACCGAGCAGGCCGGGCGCTGCATGGACTGCGGCATCCCGTTCTGCCACCAGGGCTGCCCGCTGGGCAACATCATCCCCGAGTGGAACGACCTGGTCTGGCGCGACGACTGGGAGGGGGCCATCGACCGGCTCCACGCCACCAACAACTTCCCGGAGTTCACCGGGCGGCTGTGCCCGGCGCCCTGCGAGACCGCTTGCGTGCTGGGCATCAACCAGGACCCCGTGACGATCAAGAACGTCGAGGTCGCGATCATCGACAAGGCCTGGGACACCGGGCTGGTGCGTCCGCAGCCGCCGGAGTGGCTCTCGGGCAAGACCGTCGCCGTGGTCGGCTCGGGCCCCGCGGGCCTCGCGGCCGCCCAGCAGCTCACCCGCGCCGGCCACACCGTGGCCGTCTACGAGCGGGCCGACAAGATCGGCGGGCTGCTGCGCTACGGCATCCCGGAGTTCAAGATGGAGAAGTCGCACGTCGACAAGCGGATCGACCAGATGAAGCGCGAGGGCACGATCTTCCGCGCCGGTGTCACGGTCGGCGAGGACGCGCTGACCGCCGACCGGCTGCGCGACCGCTACGACGCGGTGGTGCTGGCCATGGGCGCCACGCAGGCACGTGACCTGCCGGCCCCCGGTCGCGAGCTGGGCGGCATCCACCAGGCGATGGACTTCCTGCCCCAGGCCAACCGCGCGGCCCTCGGCGAGGCCGTCGAGGACCAGGTCACCGCGACCGGCAAGAACGTCGTGATCATCGGCGGGGGAGACACCGGCGCCGACTGCCTCGGCACCTCGACCCGCCAGGCGGCGCTGTCGATCACCCAGCTCGAGATCATGCCCGAGCCGCCCGACTCGCGCCCCGACGGGCAGCCGTGGCCGACGTACCCCATGGTCTTCCGGGTGTCTTCAGCCCACGAGGAGGCCGGCGACCGCGTCTACGCCGTCTCGACCCAGGAGTTCCTGGGTGACGACGACGGCAACGTCCGGGCGCTGCGCCTGGTCGACGTGGTCTTCGAGGACGGGCGACCGCAGGAGATCGCCGGCACCGAGCGGGAGATCCCGGCCGAGCTGGTGCTCTTCGCGATGGGGTTCACCGGCCCCGAGCGCTCCGGGCTGGTCGACCAGCTCGGCGTCGACCTCGACGCGCGCGGCAACGTCGCCCGCGACGGCGACTACATGACCAGCGAGCGCGGCGTCTTCGTCGCCGGTGACGCCGGCCGCGGCCAGTCGCTCATCGTCTGGGCCATCGCCGAGGGCCGGGCCGCCGCCGCCGGCGTCGATGCGTTCCTCACCGGTTCCACCACCCTGCCGGCCCCGATCCCGCCGACCGAGCGTCCGCTGGTCGTCTGAGGTGGGACGCGGCGCGGTCGTTTGGAACGATCCAAGTGTGCCACTAGGCTCGGGGCGTGCGGAGAGCAAAGATCGTGTGCACCCTGGGCCCGGCGACCAGCAGCGAGCGGAGGATCCGTGAGCTGGTGTACGCCGGCATGGATGTCGCGCGCCTGAACATGAGCCACGGCACCCACGCCGACCACGCGGAGAGCTACCGCCTGGTGCGCGAGGCGGCCGACTCGAGCGGGCACGGGGTGGGCATCTTCGCCGACCTCCAGGGCCCCAAGATCCGGCTCGAGACGTTCGCGGACGGCGAGGCGGTGCTCGAGCAGGGCCAGGAGTGGACCATCACCACCCGCGACGTCCCCGGCGACGTCAAGATCTGCGGGACGACGCACAAGGGCCTGCCGGGCGACGTGGCGCCGGGCGACCCGCTGCTGATCGACGACGGCAAGATCCGGCTGCGCGTCACCGCGGTCGACGACACCGACGTCACCACCGAGGTCGTCGTCGGTGGTCGGGTCAGCAACAACAAGGGCATCAACCTGCCGGGCGTGGCCGTCTCCGTGCCGGCCCTGTCCGACAAGGACGAGGAGGACCTGCGCTTCGCGCTGGCGCTCGGGGTCGACTACATCGCGCTCAGCTTCGTGCGCGACGCCGCCGACGTCGAGGACGTGCGTCGAGTGATGCGCGAGGTCGGCAACCTGCTTCCGGTGATCGCCAAGATCGAGAAGCCCCAGGCGATCGACAACATCGACGAGATCATCGCGGCCTTCGACGGCTTCATGGTGGCGCGGGGCGACCTCGGGGTGGAGTGCCCGCTCGAGGAGGTCCCGTTCCTGCAGAAGCAGATCGTCGAGAAGGCCCGGCGCAACGCCAAGCCGGTGATCGTGGCGACCCAGATGCTGGAGTCGATGATCACCAGCCCCTCCCCGACCCGGGCCGAGGCCAACGACGTCGCCAACGCGGTCCTCGACGGCGCCGACGCCGTCATGCTGTCGGGGGAGACCAGCGTGGGCGACCACCCCATCCACACGGTCGAGACCATGGCGCGGATCATCACCGCCACCGAGCGGCACGCCATGGAGCAGAAGGGCGTCAGCAACTTCGGCCTGATCGACTGGGACCCCCACACCCGCGGGGGAGTCATCGCCAAGGCGGCCGAGGAGGTCGCCAGTCGCGTCGGGGCCAAGTACGTCGTGGCCTTCACCCAGAGCGGCGACTCCGCGCAGCGGCTGGCGCGCATCCGCAGCGCGATCCCCGTCCTGGCCTTCACCCCCGAGGCCCGGGTCCGGTCCCAGCTCTCGCTGACCTGGGGCGTCGAGACGTTCAAGACGCACACCGTCGACCACACCGACCAGATGGTGCGCCAGGTCGACGAGCAGCTGCTGCGCATCGGCCGGGTCTCCGAGGGCGACCTGGTGGTGATCGTGGCCGGTAGCCCCCCGGGAATCCCCGGGTCGACCAACGCGCTGCGCATCCACCGGATGGGCGATGCGATCAACCAGGTCGCACCCGCCTACCGCGAGATCACCTGAGCCGCACGTGTGCCCCGGGTGGGACTCGAACCCACACTGGACGGTGTTTGAGACCGCATTCTCTGCCGATTGGAATACCGGGGCTCCAGATCGCAGCGCAGCCTATCCGAGACCAGGACCGCCCCGGCAGCGCGCACGCACTAGCCTGATCCGGTGAGCGATGCCACCACCCGCGCCCCCCGCACCGTCGTCATCGCCGAGGACGAGGCCCTGATCCGCATGGACCTGGCCGAGATGCTCGGCGAGGAGGGGTACGACGTCGTCGGACAGGCCGGCGACGGCGCCCGGGCCGTCGAGCTGGCCCAGGAGCTGCGGCCCGACCTGGTGATCCTCGACGTCAAGATGCCCAAGCTCGACGGGATCGCGGCGGCGGAGGCGATCGCCCACGACCGGATCGCGCCCGTGGTGATCCTGACGGCGTTCTCGCAGCGCGACCTCGTCGACCGGGCGCGCGAGGCCGGGGCGATGGCCTACCTCGTCAAGCCGTTCACGAAGAACGACCTGGTGCCGGCGATCGAGATGGCCCTCAGTCGGTTCGCCGAGCTGTCGATGCTCGAGGCGGAGGTCGCCGACCTGTCCGAGCGTCTCGCGATGCGCAAGTCGGTCGACCGGGCCAAGGGCATCCTGCAGGAGCAGCTCAAGCTCTCCGAGCCCGAGGCGTTCCGATGGATCCAGAAGACCGCGATGGACCTGCGGCTCTCGATGCGCCAGGTGGCCGAGGGCGTCGTGACGCACGGGCCGTCGATCGCGGACGCCTGAGTCGGCGTCGCGGACCCCTGGCCGACGTCCGAGCCGAGCGCAGTTCGATCACGGCTCGGTAACGCTCCGGTTGCAGCACGGCCGCGCTGGAGACGCGCGCATCCCCGAGTGGCGCGGATCACGCTCCGCACCTTTAGACTCCTCGACAGCATCCAGCCGGGTGCGTGGGAGGAGGACCGAGTGAAGTCACGTCACCCAGCTCCGCAGGGGTCGCCGCGGAGGGGAGACAGTCGGCTGTCGGCTCCGCTCGTAGCCCTGCTGATGACGGTGCTCACCGCGCCGTTGCTGATCGTTGCCCTGGGCGCCTCACCGGCGCACGCGGCCCCCCTCTGCCTCGCGCAGAGCGACAAGACCGGCTGCGTCAGCGGCACGGTCGGCTCGCGCGCCAACCCGGTCGAGGGTGCCGACGTGGTGCTGCTCGACGAGGCCGGTGAGGAGGTCGAGACGCAGACCACCGAGGCCGACGGCAAGTTCGCCTTCACCGTCTCCGAGGCCGGCACCTACTTCGTGCGCCTCGACAACGACTCGCTGCCCGAGGGGCAGGAGCAGATCCCTCCGACCAACGAGGCGCTGGCCGGCCCCGACGACTCGCTCAAGGTCGACGTGCAGCTCGGTCGCACCACGGTGCCCGCGCTGTCCGTGCGCTCCACCGACTACGACGCCTCCGGCACGTCCAAGGGCGACCAGCTCGTCGAGAGCACGTTCAACGGGATCAAGCTCGGTCTGCTGCTGGCGCTCGCCTCGCTGGGCCTGAGCCTGATCTACGGCACGACCGGCCTCTCCAACTTCGCCCACGCCGAGCAGGTGACGCTCGGTGGTGTGGTCGCGTTCTTCCTGATCAGCGGCCAGCACCTCGGGCTCAACCTGTGGCTCGGCATCGCGCTCACGGTGCTCCTGTGCGCCGGCAGCGGCCTGCTGCAGGACGTCGTGATGTGGAAACCGCTGCGACGGCGGGGTCTGGGCCTGACCCAGCTGCTCGTCGTGACGATCGGCTTCTCGTTGGCGCTGCAGTACTCCTTCCAGTACACGATCGGCGCCTCGCAGGTGAAGGTCACCCTGCAGGTCTTCAAGAACTACTCGTTCGGGCCGATCGACACCAACAGCATCTCGCTGATCGCCATGGGCGTCTCGACGCTGATGATCATGCTGGTCGGCTACGTCCTGCTCCGCACCCGCCTGGGTCAGGCGACGCGCGCGGTCTCCGACAACCCAGCGCTGGCCGCAGCCTCCGGGATCGACGTGGACCGCATCGTCCGCATCGTGTGGACGGCCTCGGCCGGCCTCGCGGGGCTGTCGGGGGTCTTCTACGCGCTGTCGGTCTCCAACGGCATCCGCTGGGACACCGGCTTCCAGATCCTGCTGCTGCTGTTCGCAGCGGTGACCCTCGGGGGGCTCGGGACCGCGTTCGGCGCCCTCGTGGGCTCCCTGATCATCGGGCTGGTGATCGAGCTGGCCGGCCCGCTCGGCGCTCCCGGCGACCTGAAGTACGCGGTGGCACTGGGCATGCTGATCGTCCTGCTGCTGTTCCGCCCCCAGGGCCTGCTCGGCCGCGCCGACCGGATCGGCTGAGAGGACACCGACATGGACACCATCCTGAGCATCCTCAACCAATCGCTGCGCGAGGCGATCTCGCCCAGCACGGCGGCCGTGGTCATCGCCGTCGTCGGCCTCAACATCCACTTCGGCTTCACCGGCCTGCTCAACATGGGCCAGGCCGGCTTCATGCTGCTGGGGGCCTACGGCTTCGCCATCTCCACCATCGAGGGCGTGCCGCTGCCGCTGGCCGTGCTCATCGGGCTCGGCGTCGCGCTGGTCTTCGCGCTGGTGCTCGGAGTCCCGACGCTCCAGCTGCGCGGTGACTACCTGGCGATCGTGACCATCTCGGCCGCCGAGATCGTCCGCTTCGTGGGGCGATTGTCGGCCTTCGAGGACTTCACGGGCGGCGCGCTCGGACTTCGTGGCAGCCGCTACCAGGGGCCGTTCCTCGACCTCTCGTTCCTGCCCGACACGCGCTGGACCCTGAGCCCCTTCAACTACCGCGACACCTTCGACGGCTCGGGCGCGATGCGCGCGGTCGGCGGGGTCCTCGCCATCGCCCTCGTGGTCGCCATCGTGCTGGTCGTGCGACGTTTCCGCGCCACCCGGGTCGAGACCCGCAACGCCCGACTGGTCCGCTCCGCAACCGTAGTCGGGCTCAGCGTGCTGGCGATCCTCGCGCTGTTCTTCGTCTTCCCGATCGCCTACCAGAACAACGTGGCCCAGGGGTGGTGGATCCGCCTCGTCGCCTGGTCGACGGTGCTGCTCAGCGTCCTGCTCGCGGCCCTGCTGGTCCGTAGTCCGTGGGGCCGCCTGCTGCGCGGCATCCGGGAGGACGAGGACGCGATCCGCAGCCTCGGCAAGAACGTCTACGCGATCAAGATCCAGGCGCTGATCATCGGAGGGCTGTTCGGTGCCCTGGGTGGCATCATCTACGTGCTGCCCTCGACCGTGCAGGCCGACTCCATGGGCCGTGCGCTCACGTTCTTCGCCTACACCGCGCTGCTGCTGGGCGGGGCGGCCACGATCTTCGGACCCGTGCTGGGCACCGTGCTCTTCTTCGGTGGTCGCGTGCTGCTGCGCGAGGTGGCCAACGCCTACGTGCCCAACAGCATCATGAGCAACCAGCAGACCGAGACCTTCTCCTTGGTCGTGGTCGGTGTCGTGCTCATGTTGTTGGTGATCTTCAGACCCCAGGGCATCCTGGGAGACAAGAGGGAGTTGAAGATCAATGTCTGAGACCCAGGTGACACCGGCCGGCCTGCACGACCCGCAGGTCCGTCGGACGCTGACCGACACGTTCGTCGCCGAGCCTGGCTCGACGAAGCCCGACCCGATCCTCAAGGTCGACACCATCGTGCGACAGTTCGGCGGCATCACCGCCGTCGACGTCGACCACCTCGAGGTCCAGCGCGGTCTGATCACCGCGCTGATCGGCCCCAACGGCGCCGGCAAGACGACGTTCTTCAACCTGATCACCGGCTTCGACAAGCCGACCTCGGCCGGGAAGGGAGCCCACTGGACCTTCGACGGCAAGAAGCTCGACAAGACCGGGGCCTCGAGCGTCGCCAAGGCCGGCATGGTCCGCACCTTCCAGCTCACCAAGTCCCTCAACCGGATGACGGTGATGGACAACATGATGCTGGGCGCCGGGGGCCAACGCGGCGAGTCGCTGCTGGCCTCGATGGTGCGGCCGCTGTGGCGCGGCCAGGAGGCCGAGATCGAGACCCGGGCGAAGGACCTTCTCCAGCGGTTCAAGCTCCTGGAGAAGCAGAACGACTACGCCGGCAGCCTCTCCGGTGGGCAGCGCAAGCTGCTCGAGATGGCCCGGGCCCTGATGAGCAACCCCAAGATGATCATGCTCGACGAGCCGATGGCCGGCGTGAACCCCGCGCTCACGCAGTCGCTGCTGGGGCACGTGCAGTCGCTGCGCGACGAGGGCATGACCGTGCTCTTCGTCGAGCACGACATGCACGTCGTGCGCCACATCTCCGACTGGGTCGTGGTGATGGCCGAGGGCAAGATCGTGGCGGAGGGCAGCGCAGGCACCGTGATGTCGAACCCCGCGGTCATCGACGCCTACCTCGGAGCGCACCACGACACCGACCTCGGTGACGAGTCCCTGCTCGAGGAGGAGACCCTCCACGCGTACGAGGCCGAGGCGGAGGCCGAGGAGCACCACCCTGCTCCCACGCACGGTGGGTCCCACGTCGCGCACGATCGCAAGGAGCAGCGCTGATGACCACCGCACACACCGAGCAGCCGGTGATCGAGGCCAGCGACCTGGTCGCGGGCTACCTCCCCGGGGTCAACATCCTCAACGGGTGCAGCCTGGTGGCCTACCCGGGCGAGATGATCGGCATCATCGGGCCGAACGGCGCCGGCAAGTCGACGCTGCTGAAGGCGATGTTCGGCCTGGTGAAGGTCCACTCCGGCAACGTGACCATGGGAGGACGTGACATCACGAACTTCCGGGCCAACAGGCTGGTGAAGATGGGGGTGGGCTTCGTCCCGCAGTCCAACAACGTCTTCCCGTCGCTGAGCATCGAGCAGAACCTACGGATGGGTCTCTACCTGCGCCCGAAGAAGCTCTCCGAACGGCTCGACGCGATGTGGGACCTCTTCCCCGTCCTGCACGACCGGCGCAACCAGAGTGCCGGCGCGCTCTCGGGCGGTGAGCGCCAGTCGCTGGCGATGGCGCGGGCCCTGATGATGGAGCCCTCGGTGCTGCTGCTCGACGAGCCCTCGGCCGGGCTGTCGCCGGTGCGGCAGGACGAGGCCTTCCTGCGCACCCGGATGATCAACAAGACCGGGGTCAGCGTGGTCATGGTGGAGCAGAACGCCCGCCGCTGCCTGCAGATCTGCGACCGCGGCTACGTCCTGGACCAGGGCACCGACGCCTACACCGGCACCGGCCGCGAGCTGGCCAAGGACCCCAAGGTCATCGAGCTCTACCTCGGCACGCTCGCCGCCGACGTCGACTCCGAGCGCGACGACCTGCCGCAGGAACAGGGCCAGCAGACCCACGGCTGAGTCGCCGCGGCGCGGCTGAGCGACTGCCCGGCCCACCTGCTCCCGTACGACGAACGAGCCCCCGGACCTCGCGGTCCGGGGGCTCGTGTCGTGAGCGGGTCTAGCTGCGGATCAGGACACGCCCTCGATCGTGGCGGCCCGGGTGTTCGCGTTGGTGCCGTCGTAGGAGTAGATCCCGACGAGGCCCGACGACGGGTCGTTCTTGTCGTTCAGCGCGCCGATGCCCGACGGGCCGGAGTACTTGATCTCGCTGCCGTCCTCGAGCAGGGCGACGCACTCCTCGTAGGACGTGCACTCCTCGCCGTCGGTGGCACCCGAGACCGCGGCGTAGTTGTCCTTGATGGTGACCGAGTCGGTCGCCCCACCGCGGACGGCGGCCAGGGCGCCGAGGATGACGGCGTCGTAGGACTCAGCGGCGTAGGAGTAGTCGCTCAGCGCCTTGCCGAGGCCGAGCTCGGCCCACGCGTTGAGCTTGGCCTTGAAGTCCTCGGACGAGTCGGCACCCGGGATGGTGCCCTGGGCACCCTCCATGCTGTTGGGCGGGAGGGTCTCCTCGTAGTTGGACGTGTTGCCGTCGGAGAGGTAGGTCTTCGACATGTCCCAGCCCTGGTTGACCAGCTCGGGGATGATCGCCTTGGTCTCGTCGAAGGCCAGGATCATGATCGCGTCGGGGTTGGTCGCCAGCGCGGCGCCCACCTCGGCCGAGAACGTGGTCTGGTTGGCCGGGAACTCGTTGCCGTCACCCTTGCAGCCGTAGGTGCACTCGCCGCCGTTGCCGGCGAAGGTCTTCTCGATCTCGTTGCGCAGACCGGTGCCGTAGGTGTCGTTGAACACCAGGAAGGCGAGCTTGCTGTAGCCGTCGCTCTGGATCAGCGTGGCCAGAGCGTTGCCCTGGACGCCGTCCGGCACCACCGTGCGGAAGTAGAACGGCGAGACGCCGCTCAGCGAGGTGGCGGTGTTGGCCGGCGAGACCTCGGTGATCTGCGCGTCCTCGAAGGTCTTCACGACGTTCTCGGTGACGCTGGAGGACGCGGCCCCGATGACGATGGAGGGCTTGCCCTGGATCAGCTTGTCGGCGGTGTTGCTGGAGACGGCGAGGTCGGCGGTGTCGCCGGAGTCCTCGATCTGGTGGCAGGCCATCGCGCCGTTCACGCCACCCGCGGCGTTGATGTCGGAGACGCCCAGGCCCGTGCCGGCGATCTCCGGCGGCCCGAGGAACGCCAGGTTGCCGGTGATCGGCAGGATCGCGCCGACCTTGTAGGTGTCGGCGCTGGTCGAGCCGCCCTCGCACTCGTCGTTGGTGACCTCGCCGCTGCTGCTGGCGTCGTCGGTGGGAGCCTGGCTGGTCTCCTCAGCCTGGGGATCCGCTTCGTCGTCGGATCCGCAGGCAGCCAAGGTCAGGCTGAGCGCGGCGGCGCCGGCCATCACCTTGACCCAGGAAGCAGGTGTCGATCGATTCACGTTGTGAACCTTCCTTGTCGCGTTGGATGCACTTCAGCCGCGTCCCCGCCGGATGGCGGGGTGTGAGCCCTGACACGGTAGGTCGTGGACCGCCCGTGTGGTGGCAGGGAACTCTCTCGTTAGCGAACCGTTACGTCAACGGAACTGCGCGGCCATCTGGACCAGCACCGGAGCGACGACCAGGGCCGGGAGCAGATCGGCGACCGCGATCTCGCGGATCCGCAACAACCGCAGCGCGACGCCGACGAGCAGCAGGCCCCCGGCCGCCGTCACGGCGGCGAGCTCAGCAGCGGGGAGCACGTCACCCAGGACCACGCCCAGCACCGTCAGCGAGCCCTGCACCACGACGATCGTGAGGGCGCTCGCGGCCACTCCCCACCCGAAGGAGGCCGCGAAGGCGATCGCGGCGAACCCGTCGAGGGTGGCCTTCAGGAACAGCTGGTCGGCGCCGTTGCCCAGGCCGTCGTTGAGCGAGCCCAGGATGGTGAGCGGGCCGGTGCAGAAGACCAGCGAGGCCACGACGAACCCCTCGACGAAGCGCGCCCGCTCGACCGAGTCCGCTCCACCGGCGAGGCGCCGTTGGAGCCACCCTCCGAGGGACTCGACCCGGCTCTCCAGGCGCAGGGACGAGCCGATCAGGCCGCCGAGGACCACCGACCCGAGCACGATGAGCAGGGGAGCGCTGCTCCCGACCTTGTCCGACAGGTCGGGGTCGAGCACCGCCATCGCCGAGGTGGCGGCGATCAGCAGCGTGGTCAGGCCCAGGGCGTCGGTGACCAGGTCGCGGGTGCGCTCGGGCAGCCGGTGGCCGAGCAGCCGTCCCACGACGGACCCGAGGAGCACCGTCGCGACGTTGACGACGGTGCCGAGACCTGGGATCACGATCTCTCCTCCGGGTGGTTCGGCGGGGCGGGTCGGGGGTCTGTGAGCCCTCTGCTGACAGGGCGGCCCGCCGAGCGTAGTCTCGGCGCGCGTGGTCAATCATTCAACGGCCCGCGTCCCCCAGGAAGGCGGTGGCCGATGAGCCGGTCGTTGGTGTCGCTGCGTGCGGCCGTGCACGCCGACGCACCCGTCCTGGCGGTGCTCTGGTCCGAGGCGCTGCGCCGGACCGACCACGACGAGCACGTCCGCGACCTCGAGCAGATCATCGCGGCGGCCCGGACCGACCCGCACACCCGCCTGGTCGTGGCGGAGCACGACGGCGACCCGGCCGGAGCCGTGCTGCTCAAGGTCGGGACCCTGACGGCGCTCAACCTCCAGCCCACGGTGCAGATCATCTCGCCGCACGTCTTCGACGCCTTCCGTCGTCGCGGCATCGGTCGCGCCCTGATGGACTGCGCGGTCTCCTTCGCCGAGGAGCTCGGCATCGACCACCTCACCACGGCGGCCGGCGCCGGCTCGCGCGACGCCAACCGCTTCATGGCTCGCCTGGCCCTCGGTCCGCACGCCACGACCCGGATCGCCCCCACCGTCGCCGTGCGGGGCAAGCTCACCGCGCAACGGCCGGCCACCTCGACCAGTGGCGGGCGGCAGGTCACCCGGGTGCTGGCCGCGCGGCGTTCGCTGCGCCGGGCCCAGTCGTCGGCCCAGTCGTCGGCCCAGTCGGTCGTCGAGTCGGCGACCGAGTGGGCGGTCCAGCCGGACGAGACGTCGGTGGCCGCCGACGCCCACCCGGCCACGTAGGCGTCAGCCGGGGGGCGGCGCGGTCTGGTCGACGTGCTGGGCCGGGATCAGCGCGCAGGTGATCCGCGAGGTGCACACCCGCTTGCCCCGGTCGTCGGTGATCACGATCTCGAACGACGCCATCGTGCGACCCAGGTTGAGCGGGGTGGCCACGCCGGTGACGGTGCCGGAGGTGGCCGCGCGGTGGTGGGTGGCGTTGATGTCGACCCCGACCGCGACCTTGTCCAGCGCGTGCGCGTGCAGTGCTGAGCCGACCGACCCGAGGCTCTCGGCCAGCACGACCGAGGCGCCGCCGTGGAGCAGTCCGTAGGGCTGGGTGTTGCCCTCCACCGGCATCGTCCCGACGACCCGCTCGAGGGACACCTCGAGCAGCTCGATGCCCATCTTCTCGTTGAGGGCGCCCATCGGCATCTGCTCGGAGGAACTCCTCGATGTCGACGGCGGTCCCGGACGGAGTCTGCTCGTTCATGGGGTCAAGTTACCGACCGGACCCGGCGTCGGTGGCGGCGGATAGAGTCGCGCCGTGCCGAAGACCCGCCTGCTGCTCCTCGACGGACACTCCCTGGCCTACCGCGCCTTCTTCGCGCTGCCGGTGGAGAACTTCTCCACCACCACCGGTCAGCACACCAACGCGGTCTTCGGGTTCACCTCGATGCTGATCAACGTGCTGCGCGACGAGGAGCCCACCCACGTCGGAGTCGCCTTCGACGTCTCCCGCCAGACCTTCCGGGCCGAGGAGTACGCCGACTACAAGGCCAACCGCTCGGCCTCGCCCACGGAGTTCAAGGGTCAGGTCTCGCTGATCGAGGAGGTCCTCGACGCGCTCAACATCCCGTTCCTGAAGAAGGACGGCTTCGAGGCCGACGACATCATCGCCACCCTGGTCACCCAGGCCCAGGCCGAGGGCTCCGGCATCGACGAGGTGCTGATCCTCACGGGTGACCGCGACTCCCTCCAGCTGGTGACCGAGCGCTCGACCGTGCTCTACCCCATGCGGGGCGTCTCCGACCTGGCGCGGATGACCCCCGAGGCCGTCCAGACCAAGTACGGCGTGCCGCCCGCGCGCTACCCCGAGCTCGCGGCGCTGGTGGGGGAGACCTCCGACAACCTGCCCGGCATCCCCGGCGTGGGTCCCGGCTACGCCGCGAAGTGGATCAACACCTACGACGGCCTCGACAACGTCATCACCCATGCCGACCAGATCACCGGCAAGAAGGGCGAGGCGCTGCGCGCCCACCTCGGCGACGTGCTGCGCAACCGGCGCCTCAACGCCCTGGTCACCGACCTCGAGCTCGAGCTCGGTCCGGCCGACCTCGCCAAGCGGCCCTGGGACCGGCAGCAGGTGCACGACCTCTTCGACAGCCTGGAGTTCCAGGTCCTGCGCACCCGGCTCTTCGACTCGCTCACCTCCGTCGAGGAGATCGAGGAGGGCGGCTTCGAGCTGGCCGGCGCGCTCCTCGGTGAGGGCGAGGTGCGGGCGTGGCTCGACGCGCTCGGCGAGACGCTCGTCGGGCTGCTCGTCCGGGGCGAGTGGGGCGCCGGCACGGGCCGGGTCGACGGCCTGGCCCTATCCACCGCGAGCGGCGAGGCGGCGTACGTCGACACGGCGGCGCTGAGCCCCGACGACGACGCGGCGCTGGCCGACTGGCTCGCCGACGCCGGTCGAGCCAAGGTGCTCCACGACGCCAAGGGTCCGGCGCTGGCGCTGGCCGCCCACGGCTGGGCGCTCGCGGGGGTGCAGAGCGACACCGCGCTCGCGGCCTACCTCGTGCGCCCCGACCAGCGCTCCTACGACCTGCCCGACCTCACGGTGCGCTACCTCAAGCGCGAGCTGAAGCAGGGCGGCGACACCGAGCAGGGCCAGCTCTTCGACGACGGGTCCGACGCCGCGACCACCGCGATGCTGCACGCCCGCGCCGTGCTCGAGCTCGCCGAGGCGCTCGACGGCGCGGTCCACGAGCACGGCGGCGAGCAGCTGCTGGCCGAGGTCGAGCTGCCGCTGATCGGTGTGCTGCGGGTGATGGAGCAGACCGGCATCGCCGTCGACGCCGACCACCTCGCCGCGCTCGAGTCCCACTTCGCCGCAGAGGTCAAGCAGGCCGCCGACCAAGCCTTCGCCGTGATCGGCAAGGAGATCAACCTCGGCTCGCCCAAGCAGCTGCAGACGGTGCTGTTCGACGAGCTCGAGATGCCCAAGACCAAGCGCACCAAGACCGGCTACACCACCGACGCCGACGCCCTGGCCGCGCTCCACGTCAAGACCGAGCACCCCTTCCTGCTCCACCTGCTGCGCCACCGCGACGTCTCACGGCTGCGCCAGACCATCGAGGGCCTGCTCAAGACCGTGGCGCCCGACGGGCGCATCCACACCACGTTCAACCAGCTGATCGCCGCCACCGGACGCCTCTCCAGCACCGACCCCAACCTCCAGAACATCCCGGTCCGCACCGAGGAGGGGCGGCGCATCCGCGAGGGGTTCGTGGTCGGGCCGGGCTACGAGTGCCTGCTCACCGCCGACTACAGCCAGATCGAGATGCGGATCATGGCCCACCTCTCCCAGGACGACCTGCTGATCGAGGCGTTCCGGTCGGGCCGCGACTTCCACTCCATCACCGCGGCCCGGGTGTTCGACGTGCCCGCCGACGCCGTGTCGGTCGAGATGCGGGCCAAGATCAAGGCGATGAACTACGGCCTCGCCTACGGGCTGTCCGCCTTCGGCCTGGGCCAGCAGCTCGGCATCGAGCCCGCCGAGGCCCGGGGGCTGATGGAGGAGTACTTCGAGACCTTCGGCGGCATCCGCGACTACCTCGGCGGCGTCGTCGACGAGGCCCGCAAGACCGGCTACACCGAGACCATCCGCGGTCGCCGTCGCTACCTCCCCGACCTCACCAGCGACAACCGTCAGCGGCGCGAGATGGCCGAGCGGATGGCCCTCAACGCCCCCATCCAGGGCTCCGCCGCCGACCTGATCAAGATCGCGATGCTCCGCGTCGACCGGGCGCTGGCCGAGGAGGGCCTGGCCTCCCGGATGCTGCTCCAGGTCCACGACGAGCTCGTGCTCGAGGTCGCCGAGGGCGAGTCCGAGCGGCTCGACGCGCTGGTCCGGCGCGAGATGGGCGGCGCCGCCGACCTGCTCGTCCCGCTCGACGTCTCGGTCGGCACCGGTCTGAGCTGGCACGAGGCCGCTCACTAGTGGCGGTGCAGGCGACCATGGCGGCGCTGGCCACCGATCTGCTGCGCGGCGACCTGCCCGACCTCGACGACGCGGCCGCGCTGCGCCAGGGGCGGGCCACCGCGGCCCAGGTGCTCCGGCTCCCGGGTCCGGTCCGGCTCGGCGTGCTGGCCTCCCAGGCCCTGGTCACGGCCGCGGCGGCCGTCGTCGACCGCGACGACCGGCCCGCCGCCCTGCAGCGGCTGGCCCGCGGCCGGGTGCCGCTGGTCGCGGACTACCTGCGGCTGCTGCGCGGGGTCGCGCTCGTCGTGCACCACGACGACGTGCCGGACGACGGGCCGGACGACGAGAGCCTGGCTGCTCGGTGACCTACGACGTCGTGGTCGTCGGGTCGGGTCCCGGGGGCAGCGTCACGGCCCGCGAGTGCGCCCGCCGGGGCCTGAAGGTGCTGGTGCTCGAGGAGGGCGACCGGGTGGAGCCCGGGTCGGTGCCGGCGTACTCGTTCGCGCAGATGCGGTCGCAGTACCGCAACGCCGGCATGACCGTGGCCCTCGGCCGGCCGCCCGTCGCCTACACCGAGGGTCGGTGCGTGGGCGGCGGGAGCGAGGTCAACTCCGGCCTCCACCACCGGGCCGACCCGCAGGTGCTGGACGAGTGGCGCCGCCGGTTCGCCGTGGAGGGGCTCGGGGTCGACGACCTCGCCCCCTGGCACGACCTGGTCGAGGCCCGGCTGTCGGTGGCCCCACCGAGCGTGGTCTCACCCGCCTCCGACGTGCTGCGCCGGGGGGCGCAGGCGCTGGGGTGGGCCGGTCTCGACGTGCCTCGCTGGGTCCGGGAGCGCGGTGGCGACGCGCCGCCGGAGAAGCAGACCATGCTGCGCACCTACCTGGCCGACGCCGAGGCCGCCGGGGCCGAGGTGCGGCCCTCGACCCGGGTCTCGCGGCTGCGCGTGGAGCGCGGCCGGGTCACGGGCGTCGAGACCGACGCCGGCGTCGTGCACGCCGAGCAGGTCGTGGTCTGCGCCGGATCGATCCACACCCCGGCGCTCCTGCAGCGCAGCGGCGTACGCCGCCACGTCGGCGCCGGGCTGTCGGTGCACCCGACGGTCAAGGCGTTGGCCCAGCTGCCCGACGTCGTCAACGACCCCGACGACCTCGCCGGCTACCAGGTCAAGGAGTTCGGGCCGGCGCTGACCCTCGGCGGCTCGGCGGGCCGCCCCGGCATGATCGCGCTCGGGCTGTCGGGCACGTGGGCGCGTGACCGCGACCTGGTCCAGCACTGGCGCCGCCAGAGCGTCGGCTACGCCAGCATCCGCAGCAGCGGCACCGGCCGGGTGCTCGCCGTCCCGGGCTCGACCGACCCCCTGGTCACCTATGCGCTCAGCCGCGGCGACCTGAGCCGGCTGCGCGCCGGCCTGGCCCGGCTGGTCGAGCTGCTGCTCGCGGCCGGGGCAGAGCTGGTCGTGCCGTCCTACCGCGACGCGCCCCGGGTGACCGACCGTCGCGGCGTCGACGGCGCCGCGTCGGGGCTCACCGCGTCGTCCGCGGCGCTGATGACCGTCCACCTGTGCGGCACCGTCCCGATGGGGGAGGACCCCCGCCGCTGCCCGGCCGACTCCTTCGGTCGGGTACGGGGCGTGGCCAACCTCCGGGTCAACGACGCCTCCCTCCTCCCGAGTGCACCGGGCGTCAACCCGCAGGGCACCCTGATGGCCGTGGCCCACCGCAACGTCGACCGCCTGCTGGGCGGTGCCGGATGACCTCCCAGCCCGAGCAGGCCGAGCAGCCCGAGCAGCCCGACTGGTGGGGCCCGGCCCCGGTCACGGTGCTCACCGGCGGCGGCGGCTGGTTCGGTCGCAGCTTCCTCGACGCGGTGGCCCGGCCCCGGTCCGAGCACGGTCCGGTCGCCCGCGACGGCGAGGTGCGGGTGCTCGCCGGGTCTCCGACCGAGGTCGACGCGGTGCTGGCGGTGCTGCCGCGGGCGGTGGTGCACGTCGGTGACGTGGCCGACCCCGCCTGCCTGGCCCGCCTCTTCGCCGGGGCCGAGGGGGCGTCGGTCGTCCACGCGGCCGGCGTGATCCACCCGCGGCGGGTGGTCGGCTTCTCGGCGGTCAACGTCGAGGGCACCCGCGCGGTGCTGGCCGCCGCCGTCCGGGCCGGCGCACGTCGGGTGGTCCACGTGTCGTCCAACTCCGCCGTCGGCGTCAACGCCACGCCCGACGACACGTTCCGCCAGCACGAGCCCTACCGTCCCTACCTCGGCTACGGCGTCTCGAAGATGGAGGCCGAGCTGCTGGTCGAGCGGGCTGCTGCCGAGCACGGGCTGTCCACGGTGGTCGTGCGGCCGCCGTGGTTCTACGGGCCGTTCGCGCCCGACCGGCAGGCGCGCTTCTTCACGATGATCGCCGCCGGCCGGTTCCCGGTGCTCGGCGACGGCGGCCAACGTCGCTCGATGGTGCACACCGACAACCTCGTGCAGGGCGTGGCCCGCGCCGAGCACGCCGTCGGCGCCGCGGGCCAAGCCTTCTGGGTCGCCGACCGCCGCGCCTACCCGATGCGCGAGGTGGTCACGACGGTGGCCCGCGTGCTCGACGAGGAGGGGTTCGCGACCAGCGGGCGGGTGCTGCGCGCGCCGGCGCTGGTCGGCCGGGTCGCCGAGCGCATCGACCGCGCGATCCAGGGTCGCGGCCACTACCACCAGGAGATGCACGTGCTCGGCGAGATGGACAAGACGATCGCCTGCGACATCGCGGCCACCGAGGCCGCGCCGTCGCTCGGCGGGCTGGGCTACGACCCCCAGGTGTCCCTGGCCGAGGGCATGCGGGTCGCGGTGCGCTGGTGCGTCGAGCAGGGCCTCGAGGTCGCGCCGCGGAGGGTCCCGTGAGCGACCTCGCCCTCGTCACCGGCGGCAGCGGCTACTTCGGCTCGCTGCTGGTCGACCACCTGCGCCGCGCCGGCCTCGAGGTCCGGGTGCTCGACCTGGTCGACGCCTCCGACCGGCCCCCCGACGTCGAGCTGGTGCAGGGCGACATCCGCGACCCGGCCACCGTGCGGCGCGCCGTCGACGGTGCTCGCTACGTCTTCCACAACGTCGCGCAGGTGCCGCTGGCGCGCGACCTCGCGCTGCTGCGCACGGTCAACGTCGACGGCACGGCGGTCCTGCTCGCGGCCTGCGAGGAGGCGGGGGTCACCAAGGTCGTGCACACCTCCTCGTCGGCGGTCTTCGGGATCCCCGAGAGCAACCCCGTCGGCCGCGACACGGTGCCGCGCCCGGTCGAGGCCTACGGACAGGCCAAGCTCGACGCCGAGCACCTCTGCCGTGCCGCGACCACGCGGGGGCTCGACGTCAGCGTGATCCGGCCGCGCACGATCCTCGGCCACGGACGCCTCGGCATCTTCGGCATCCTCTTCGACTGGATCGCCGACGGACGCTCGGTCCCCGTGCTCGGCGACGGCCGCAACGTCTACCAGTTCGTGCACGCAGAAGACCTCGCCTCCGCCTGCCTGCTCGCCGCACGGCGCCCGGGCCCGGCGACGTACAACATCGGGGCCGAGGAGTTCGGCACGATGGGCGAGGCCGTCGGCCACCTCTGCGAGCACGCCGGCACCGGCGCGCGGGTGCGCCACGTCCCGGCCGGGCCCACGACCTGGGCGATGCAGTGGTCGGCGCGGCTGGGGCTGACGCCGTTCGCGCCGTACCACTGGATCATGTACAGCCGCTCGCTGTGGTTCGACCTCACGCCGGCTCGCGACGAGCTCGGCTGGTCGGCCCGGTGGACGACCGACGCCATGTTCGCCGACTCCTACCGCTGGTTCCTCGAGCACCGCGACCACGTCAGCGACCCCGGCTCGGCCCACCGGCGCTCGGCGGAGCAGGGGCTGCTCCGTCTGGCCAAGCGCCTGCTCTGATCAGGCGACGTAGACCGCAGCGGCGACCGTGACCAGCCAGATCAGCGCCAGGGCCTGGAGTACCCGGTCGCGCAGCGCGATGTCCTCGGGCTCGCCCGCGGTGCCGGCGTCGATCGCCACCGCGTAGCGCAGCACCGCCAGCACGAAGGGCGCCATCGACACCACGAACAGGACCGAGCCCGTCGCGGCCGCGTCGCCGAGCTCGAAGGCCCACAGGCCGTAGGTCATGATCAGGAGCCCCGCCGACATCGTCCAGACGAAGCGCAGGTACGTCGGCGTGTAGCCGGCCAGCGACCGCCGGACCGGTCCGGTGCCCACGGGCTCGAGCCGCGCCTCCGCGTAGCGCTTGCCGGCGGCCATGAACAGCGAGCCGAAGGTCGCGCTGAGCAGGAACCACTGCGACAGCTCGATGCCGGCCGCGGCCCCGCCGGCCACGGCGCGCAGCAGGAACCCGGTGGCGATGATCGCGATGTCGAGCACGGGCTCGTGCTTGAGCCACCAGCTGTAGGCCAGGGTCAGGGCCAGGTAGAGGGCGACGACGAGCACGAGCGGCGGTCCGGACACCAGGGCCACGGCCAGCGCCGCGACCTGGAGCAGCGCGCCCACCGCGTACGCCGTCGACAGCGGCACGACCCCCGCGGCCACCGGACGGTGCCGCTTGGTGGGGTGGGCCCGGTCCTCGGCGACGTCGCGGGCGTCGTTGACCAGGTAGACCCCCGACGCGGCGAGGCAGAACGCCGTGAACGCGAGCCCGGCCTGGGCCAGCACCTCGGGCTCGGTCGCCCGCCCCGACAGCAGCGGCGCCGCGAGCACCAGGAGGTTCTTGCTCCACTGGCGTGGTCGCGCAGCGCGGAGGACCCCTGCGGCCAGCGTGGGGCGGGCCGCCTCGGTGTGTGTCATCCGCATCCTGTCGCTTCGCTGTACGTTGGTCCTCTTTCCGCCCCAACTATGCCCGAGGTGCCTGGAGTGCGTTCCGCCCCGCGCGCCGGTCGCGCCTCAGTGGACCCCGCCGTCCGCGACGCGCGCGAGGTCGTGGGCATGTACGGCGATCCCGACACCACCTGGGGGATCTGCGCCGAGGTCACGCTCGACGCCTCGACCCGCGTCGACGACGCAGCCGTGGCCGATCGGCTGCGGCGCCTCTGCGCCCGCGAGCCCCACCTGGGGGCCGTCCCGGCGTTGGAGCGCCCGGGAGCCGACGGCTGGACCGGCCTGCGGGCCGACCTCGCCTCCCGCCCCTACGGGCCGACGTCGCCGCTGCTCCGGGTGGGGCGCGACGACGAGGGCCGCCGGCTGGTCGTCGGCGCGCACCACGGCGTCATCGACGGCCTCGGGCTGCTGGCGGTCGCCGGGGCCGCGCTGGGCATCGAGGTGCGCTCGGCGGCCCGGGGCATCGGCGACCGCGCAGCGCCCCGGGGGTTCCTGCGCTCGAGCGCCCGGCGGGTGGGCGAGGCCCTGGTCTCGCCGCCGCCGCGCTTCCCCGGCACGGGGGAGCCCGGAGCGCTGGTCGAGGACCTGAGCACGCGCGCCGGGTCTCGCCTGGGGGTCGGCTCCAGCGCCCTGGCCGCCGCGGTGCTCGCGGCCTGGTCCGACCGGGCCGCGCCGGGGTCGGCGCCGGCGGTGCTGGTGGTGGGCGCGTCGCGGCGCACCGCCGACCTGCCGCGGCCCGACCGGCAGACGGCGTACCTGCGGCTGCGGCTGGGCCCCGTCGTGACGGCCTCCACGATCGGCGGCCTCCTGGCCGCCACGCCGCCCGAGCCGGACTTCCCCGAGACGTCCGCGCGCGGCGTCGGCCCCCGGCTGGTCCGCGTGCTGCGCCACCGGCTCGGCGCGACCGCGATGCTGAGCAACCTCGGCGTCGTGAGCGGGCCCGGGATCGAGTCGGTCGTCATGTTCCCCGCCAGCAGCGGCCCGCGTGCGGTCGCGGTGGGGCTGGCGTCCACGGCCGCGACCACGACCCTCTCGCTGCGCACGCGCCGCCGCGACTTCACCGCAGCCGAGCACACCGCGCTGCTCGACGCCGTCTCGGCGGGCCTGTGGCCGAGCGGGGTGCAGACAGGTCAGTAGGGGTCGTACGGCGAGTCGTGACCGACCAGCCGGGCGAGTGGTCGCAGCCGCAGCCGCAGCAGCACCTTGATCCCGACGTTGCGGATCCACCAGGGCATCTCGCGCACGATCCGCCACCGGTCGGTCAGTCCCGGTCGGCTCTTGCGGAACAGCGCCATCGAGCCCTCGCGGCCGACGTACGTCAGCTCGCGCGAGAACAGGATGCGGGCCAGGATGCCGAGCGTCACCCCGATCGAGGAGAACGCGTCGTGCACCAGGACCGGCCCGCCGGGAGCCAGGAAGCGGTGCCACCGGAGGTCGTCGGTGAAGGTCCAGCAGTCGTGCTTGCCGTCGATGTAGAGGTAGTCGATCTCCTGGGTCCAGCCAGGGCGGGCCTGCGTCGAGTAGGCCTCGACGTGACGCACGACGTCCTCGACCCCGGCCCGTCGCAGGTGGTCGAGGAACTTCTGCTTGGTCGGCGCACCGCCGAAGAGCCGGCCCTCCACGAACGGGTCGATGGCCACGACCTCGCCGCCACCTGCTCGCGCGACGCGGCCGAGCACCACCGTGGACCGTCCCTGGTGGCTCCCGATCTCGAGCAACCGGGCGCCGGGCCGCAACCGGCGCGCCTGGTCGTGGAGCAGTTGTGCCTGGTCGCGGGTCAGCCAGCCGGGGATCTCGTCGGCGACCGCCCAGACGTCCTCGAAGGCGGCGCCCGGCTGACCGTCGTCACCAGCATCTAGGATCACGGGCGGCACAGTACCGGCGGCCGGCACGGGCCCGGGACACGCCAGGGGGACGCCGCACACCAGCGGCACACGGGAGGGGATCGAGATCGACGGCGCACGCGTGCGGCCGGTGGCCTGGCTCCACCTGGGAAACCGGCTGCGGGGCAGGAGCCTGGCCTGGTGGGCGGTGCCGCTGACCTGGGCGTGGTTGATGCTGCTCTCGTCGCTGCAGCGCCTGGGCGACACGACGTTCGACACCAAGTTCGACCTCACCGCCGACCCCGGCTCCTTCATGGTGCGCAGCCTCTCCCTGTGGAACCAGAACTCCTCCTTCGGAGAGCTGCAGAACCAGGCCTACGGCTACCTCTTCCCGCAGGGCAGCTTCTTCCTCCTCGGTGAGCTCGTCGGGCTGCCCGACTGGGTCGTCCAGCGCCTGTGGAGCGGGCTGCTGCTCGTGGTGGCCTTCGAGGGCTGCCGGCGGCTCTTCCGGGCGATGTCGCCCGACAGCTCGCCCTGGGCGGGCTGGTTCGGCGGGGTCGCCTTCGCCGTCGCCCCGCGCCTGCTCGGCCTCGCCGGCGTGCTCAGCGCCGAGGTCCTGCCGACCGCGGTGCTGCCCTGGGTCGTGCTGCCGGTCGTGCTGGCCCAGCAGGGCCGGATGGGGCCGCGCTCCGCGGCCGCCGCCTCGGGGGTCGCGCTGCTGTTCTTCGGCGGGGTCAACGCCGTCGAGAACCTCGCCGCCCTGCCGCTGGCGCTGCTGGTCGTGCTCGTCGGCGTACGTCGACCGGGGGGCGCCGTGCTGATGCGCTGGTGGGTCGGCGCCGTCGCGCTCGCCAGTGCGTGGTGGATGCTGCCCCTGCTGGTGCTGGGCCGCTACAGCCCGCCGTTCCTCGACTACATCGAGACCTCGATCGCGGTGGTCCGCCCCCTCGGCTGGACCAACGTCGCGCGCGGCGCCGACCACTGGCTGTCGTTCCTCTACGTCGGTGGACAGCCCTGGTGGCCCGGGGCCTACTCGCTGGCGACCACGCCGCTGCTGATCGCCGTCACCGCGATCGTCTCGGCCGTCGGCTTCCTCGGCCTGACCCGTCGCTCGATGCCCTACCGCGTGCCGCTGCTGACCAGCCTGCTGCTCGGGGCCGTGCTCCTGACGATCTCGCGTGACGGGGCCCTGGCCTCGCCGCTGCACGCCCCGTTCCAGTTCCTGCTCGACGGCCCGCTCTCGATGCTGCGCAACGTGCACAAGGTCGACCCGCTGCTCCGCCTGCCGCTCGCCCTCGGCCTGGCCCACGTCGCCACCTCGTGGACGCCGGCGGCCCACCGCACGCGAGCCGGGGCGCGGGTCCTGGCCTCGGCCCTGGCCTTCGTGATCCTGCTCGTCGCGGCCCAGCCGATGTGGTCGGGGTCGCTGCGCAAGCCCGGGTGGGAGGCCGTCCCCGAGGCCTGGGAGCAGGCAGCCGCCTACCTCGACCAGGTCGACGGCACCGGCTCCGCGCTGGTCCTGCCCGGGTCCGGCTTCGGGCAGCAGTGGTGGGGCTGGACCATCGACGAGCCGATCCAGGGCCTGGCCACGACGCCGTGGGTGACCCGCAGCCAGGTGCCGCTCACCCCCGGCAGCACGATCCGCCTGCTCGACTCGGTGCAGGAACGCATCAGCGACGGTCAGGGCTCACCGGCCCTGGCCGACCTGCTCTCCCGCGCCGGCGTCGAGTACGTCGTGGTCCGCCGCGACCTCGACCTGTTCGCCAGCGGTGCTCCCGACCCGGCCCGGGTCGACCTCGCGCTGCAGCGGAGCCCGGGGCTGACCCGCGTGGCGTCGTTCGGCTCGTCGGGCTTCAGCGACGAGGGGCTGATCGACGTGCTCGCGGTCGACCGCGACGTGCCCCGGGTCGAGACCGTGGAGCGCGACGGCATCGCGACCCTGGCCGGCGGGCCGGAGGACATCCTCACGTCGATGGAGGCCGACGTCCTCGACCCCGACACCCCGGTGGTGATGGCGGGCGAGGACGGTTGGGACGCCGACCGTCCCGACCTCGTCGGTGACGGCTACCGCCGTCGCGAGCGCGGCTTCGGTCGTCTCGAGGACGCAGTCGGGCAGGTCATGGGCCAGGACGAGGACTACCGCACCGTCCGCTCCGCCAACGACTACCCCGGACCCGAGGCGAGCCAGCGGGTGTACGCCAGCTACGACGGCATCGAGGCCGTGGTGGCATCGTCCTCCGGTGGCTACACCGACACCTTCGGTCCGGTCCGGCCCGAGCTGGGGCCCTACTCCGCGGTCGACGGCCTGACCTCGACGTTCTGGCAGTCCTCGCCGCTGATCGACCCCGTGGGGCAGTGGGTGGAGGTGCGTTTCGACGAGCCGGTCGACCACCCGAGCGTGCGGGTGACGGCCGGCACCGACGGGGTCACCGGCGTCCCGGTCCGCGAGGTCCGGGTCACCGCGGGCCGCGAGAGCGCGACCGTCGCCGTCGACCCCGAGACCGGGGTGGTCGAGGTGCCCCTCGAGGGGCGTTACGACCGGCTCCGCGTCACCGTCACCGACGTCGCCGGCGAGGACGGCGTCGTGGCGCTGCGCGACATCGCGTTCCCCGCGCTCGACATCGGACGCCGCCTGGTCCTGCCCGACGTGGGGGCCGACTCCGAGACCTCCTTCGTCCTGAGGGCGCGGCCGGCACGCCGTGGCTGCATCGACGCCGGCTACGGCACGAGCTGCGGCTTCGTCACCGACGCCCGGCCCAGCGAGGAGGAGTCGGGGCTCTCCCGCGAGCTGACCGTCGACGACGACGGGCGCTGGTCGATCGACGGACAGGTCGTGGTGCGCTCGACCCCGGCGGGGCAGCGGCTGCTGGAGCCCATCCTCCAAGACACCCGGGTGCGGTCGTCGTCGACCTACCTGGGCGAGCCGGGCGTCGCCGCGCAGATGGCCTTCGACGCCGACCCGCGCACGTTCTGGGCCGCGGCCCAGGGCGACCCGGCGCCCACGCTGCGGCTGCGGTGGCCGCAGATGACCACCCTCGACTCGTTGTCGGTCATGGCGCCGAGCGGCACGGCGGTGGCGCCGACGAGCGCGACGATCCGGGTGCGCGGCGAGACGCGCACGGTCGACCTCAGCGACGGGGCGGGCAGCTTCGAGCCGTTGCGGACGCGCCGGATGACGATCCGGTTCGCGCCCGCTCCCGAGGGGGCGTCGATCGGTGTCGCCGAGCTCGGTCTCCCGGGGCTCGAGCAGGAGCGCTACGAGCTCGACCGCGACCTGGCCACCGGCTCCGTGTGCGGACTGGGCCCCGAGATCGAGATCGACGGCACGGTCCACCCGACCGAGGTGTCCGGCACGCTCGGGCAGGTCATCGACGGCACCCCGCTGCGGGTGCAGGGGTGCGGTGACCCCGTCGAGCTCGACGCCGGCACCCACCGGCTGCGCTTCGACTCGACCGAGCAGTTCGCGCCCACCGAGGTCTCCCTGAGCCCCGAGGGCGTCGTCCGACCCAGCCCGCCGGCGCGGCGCGACACCGACGTCCGCTCCTGGACCACGAGCCGCCGCGTGCTCGACGTCGGACCGGGTGACGAGGCGGTGCTGATGGTGCCCGAGAACGTCAACGACGGCTGGGTGGCCACCCTCGACGGCCGACGTCTCGACGCGGTGCGCGTCGACGGCTGGAAGCAGGGGTACGTCGTGCCCGCCGGCGAGGGCGGCGAGGTCACGCTGAGCTTCGTGCCCCACCGGTGGTACCAGGCGGCCCTGGTCGTCGGGGGACTGATGGCCCTGCTGCTGGTCGCCGCCTGGGGGCTGCTGGCCCGTCGTGAGACCACCCGGCTCGAGGTCCGCGCCCCGGACACCTCCCCACCCGAGCCTTGGCGACCCCGGTGGCGGCTGGCCGCCGCGGCACTCGCGTGGCTCGTGGGCGGGCCGGCGCTCCTGGTCGGCTTCCTGGCCGGCGCCTTCGCCCGACGGGTCCTGCCTGACCCGGGCGCGATCGGCGCCGTGCTGATCGGGGTCGCCGGGGCGGTCGCCGGGGTGGTCGCGGCCTTCACGACCGGACTGCCGCCGGTGGCCTGCGACGCCGTGACGGCGCTCGGGGTAGGTCTCGTGGCGGCTACCCTGGCCGCGCGCGTCGAGAGTCAGGAGCTGACCCGTGGCTGATACCCGGACCCGGACGCAGACCTCGACCCCGGCTCCCACGCACACGCCGTGGTGGTCGGTCGCCGCCGCACCGTGGCGCTCACGGGCGGCTGTGGTCGCCGTGCTCCTCATCGTGACGCAGGCCGTCTGGCGCGGGGTGCTGCTCAGCCGCGGCTACTTCACCCAGGACGACTACCTCATGCTCCGGCTGGGTGCCGAGCCGCTCAGCAGCGGTCTGCTCCTCCAGGACTACTCCGGACACCTGTTCCCGGGCGGCTTCCTCATCGCCTGGGCCCACGCCCACCACGCCCCGCTCGACTGGTCGGTGGCCGTCGCGGAGATCCTGGTCCTCCAGGCGGTCGCAGCCGCCCTCGCCTGGCTGGTGCTCTCCCGGCTGCTCCCGGGCTCCTGGACGCGGGTGCCGCTGCTGGCGGTGGCGTTGTTCTGCCCGTTGGCCCTGTGGCCGACGCTGTGGTGGTGCGTGGCGATCCAGTTCCTGCCGGTCAGCATCGCCCTGCTGATCGCCACCTGGGCGCTGCTGGTGCTGCTGCAGGACGGCCCTCGCTGGGCCGCCGTCACGGTGGTCGCGGCCACGGTCGGCGGGCTGCTGTTCCAGGAGCGCGCGATGCTGTTCCCGCTGGTCCTCGGGTTCGTCGCGGCCGCCTCGTCGTCCGTGGCCGGTCCGCGGGCGGTGCTCGACGCGCTGCGGGCCCACTGGCGGCTGTGGGCCTCGCTCTCGGTCGTCGTCGTGGGCTACCTGCTGGTCCACCGCGCGCTGGCCCCCATCGGCACCACCTCGGCCGGCACCGGCGGTGAGGGTGCCGGGTTGCTCGCCAACTTCGCGGGCCGCAACGCGGTGCCGGGCTTCGTGGGCGGACCCTGGGACCCCGCCGTCGTCGGCGACTCGCTGCTGGTCCCGCCGACGTACGCCGTCGTGCTGGCGTGGCTGGTCCTGGTCGTCGCCGTCGTCTGGTCGTTGCGCCGCACCCGCTCCGCCGCCTGGGGCTGGCTGCTGCTGCTCGCCTACGTGCTGGTCGACGGGCTGCTGCTCTTCGCCGGCCGCTCCGCGATGGGCTCGACGTCGGGGCTGATCCCGCGCTACGCCGCCGACATCGTGCCGGTGCTGCCGGTGGCCCTCGGGCTCGTCGTGCGCGCCGTCCTCGCCGCCCGCGTCAGCCCCCCGAGTGCCCTCCGGCCCGACTCCCGGCGTTCGGTCCTCGTCGCCGGCGGCCTCACGCTCGCCTACCTGGTCTCGGCCGCGGTCACGACCGACGCGGTGGCCGGCTACCTGTTCCACACCGCCGACAAGCAGTTCGTCGAGACCCTCCGGGCCGAGCTGCGGGCCCAGCCCCGCGCCGTGATCTACGACGCCGGGGCCCCCGACGACATCATGATCAACTGGTTCGGCTCCGACGCCCGGATCTCCACGCTGGTCGGCATCGCGCCGGAGAGCCCGGTCTTCGACACCCCCAGCCACGCGATGCGCATCGTCGACGCCGAGGGCCGGCTGCGGCCGATCGACCTCGTCGCGACGGTCCCGATGCGCCGTGCCCGAGACAAGACCTGTGGCTACCCGGTGCGGTCCGAGGGCGCCACCATCCCGCTCACCGACGAGATCGAGGGCGAGCGGATGGTCGCCCGGGTGGCCTACTACACGGCGTCCCGCGGGTCGCTCGAGGTGAGCGCCGGAGACACCGACGCGAGCGCGACCCTGCGCCAGGACCTCAACACCGTCGAGCTGGTGGTCTCCGGAGAGCTCGACCGGCTCACGATGCGCCTCGACGAGCAGGTCGATGCCGACCGCGAACCCGGCACGGTGTGCGTCGTGGGTGTCTGGGTCGGCTTCCCGGTCGCCCGGCCCGGGTCCTGACGCTGACCTGACCGGCCGGCCGACCCGGCCACCCTCCGGGGCCTGGGGGTGGTGCTCAGCCCAGGAGGCGCTGGAACGCCGAGGCCGTGGCGTCCCAGGTGAACTGCTCGGAGCGGACCCGGGCCTTGTCGCCCATCTCGTGACGCAGCCGGTGGTCGGAGAGCAGCAGGTCGACCTGGGCGACGAGGTCGGCCAGGTCGGAGGCGAGCAGGCCGGTCACCCCGTCGAGGATCGACTCGCGCACGCCTCCGGCGTCGGCGTAGGCGACCGAGGGCACGCCCACGTGGGCGGCCTCGACGATCGAGAGCCCCCAGCCCTCCTTGACCGAGGGCAGCAGGTGCACCCACGAGCCGGACAGGACCTCGAACTTGGTGCGGTGCGAGACGTGGCCGAGGAACTCGACGGCGTCGTCGAGGCCGAGCTCGGCGCGACGCTCGCGCAGCTGCGGCTCCCACCAGCCCGACCCCATCACGGTGAGGTGCAGCCCGGGGTGCCGCTCGCGCAGGGCGGCGACGACCTCCATGGCGTGCTCGACCCGCTTGTGCGGCACCAGTCGCACCAGCATCACGAGCTGCGGGACGGCGCTCTCGGGTCGGGGGTCGTGCTCGGGCAGCGGCGGGGTGCCGTTCCAGGCGATCGTGACGTCGGGGGCGCGGACGCCGAGGTCGACCAGCTCGCTGCGGGTGACCTCGCTGACCGCCACGTAGCGGCTGCCGCGGTTGACGCGGACGGCGACCCGTGACTCCATCCACCAGCCGAACCGCGCCAGGGCCGGGGACAGGATCGACCACTGCTCGCGGTGCACGTGGTGGACCAGCACCGTGACGCGTGCGCGGGTGAAGAGCCGCGCCAGGAACGGCATGCCGTTCTGCACCTCGAGGACGTCGTCGGCCCGGCCGAGGGGGCCCAGTCGGCCGAGCAGCAGCAGCGCCGCCGCCCAGAGGTAGACGCTCAGGTGACCGCCGCGGCGCACGTAGCGGATCCCGTCGCGGACCTCGCTGCGGGCCGCACCGGGGTAGCGCGCGGTGAAGATCGTGACCTCGCGCCCGGCCTCGGCCAGACGGCGCGCGACCTCGACGACGTACAGCTCGGAGCCGCCGCCTTCGGGGTGCCAGCAGTCACGCCAGTTGAGGACGGTCAGCCGGCGCCCTCCGCGCCGTGGCTCCCGTGCTTCCTCCCTGGCATGCGTGATGGCTGCATGCGTTGGTCGCACCGTGGTGTCCCTCCCTGAACGCCCTGGGCTGACCGGAGGCTACCTGATCGAGCGCCGAGACCGGGCTTTCAAGGCGGGGGGTCCGGGGCCGACGGGGCCGCCGGGGACGCGGGTTCTGACTGCGGAACGGGCGACCGGGTCAGCAGCAGGCTGATGAGGAGCAGCACCGCGAGCAGCAGCAGGTCGATGACGACGACGACGGTGAGCAGCGCCTCGACCGTCTCGACCCGGCTGCCGACGACGACCAGCGCGACCAGCGCGACCCACGGCGCGTAGACCGTGCGACGCCCCTGGCGGGCCAGGACGGAGTAGACGAGGAGCTGGAGCATGGCCAGGAGGGTGCCGAGCACCGCGAACAGCCACAGGTGCGACTCGATGTCGGCGTACTGGGCGCCGCCGACGAAGACCATCGCCAGGCCCGAGAGCACGAAGGCCCCTGCGGTGGCCCCGAGGCCGAGCCCGGCGACGAGCAGGAGGCCACGGATCAGGGTCCGGCGCCGTTCACGGATGGTCGACAGGGCCGGGAACGCCACCACCACCACGAACTGCGGCAGGAAGAGCACGGCCTTGGTCATGATCAGTCCGGCGGCGTAGAGGCCGGCCTCGCGGCCCTCCAGCACGTTGCGCGCGACGATCACGTCGGCGTTGCTGAGCGCGAAGAAGGCCAGGAGGGCCTGCGAGCTGCGGGCCACCTCGCCGAGGATCGAGGGGGTCGCGGGCCGTTCGTGGTGGTGCTCGTCGCGGGGGCGGCGCAGGGCCCACGCCCCGACGAGGACCGGGAAGACCGCACCGATGGCCACGGCCAGGACCGCGGTGGACTCGCTCGGTCGCCAGATCACCAGGCCGGTGCCGAGCAGCAGCCGGGGGACGCCGGCGGCGACGTAGAGGAGTGCGAGCGGACCCCAGCGTCGTTCTCCCTGCAGCACGCCGGCCTGGCCGCCCATCACCGTGAGGGGCACGGCGATGACCCCGACGAGCGCGGCGCTGGCCAGGCTGTCGAGGCGGAGCAGCAGGTTGATGAGGGGGGCCGCGAGCACGAGCACGACGCCGAGGACGGCGGCGGAGCGGTAGGTCACGTGGAGCACGGCCCGTTCGATGCCGACGACGTCACCGGGCTCCGCCGAGATCCGTCGGGCCGCGGTCGCCTGCACCGCCAGCGACATGACGCCGACGACGAGCAGGACGTTCATGAGCGAGGCGAACGCACCGAAGTCCTGGGGCCCCAGGACCCGGGCGGTGACCATCTGGAAGATGTAGGTGGCGACGTTCATGACACCCATGGCCACCGCGATCGCGGCGCCGGTGTCGCGGACGCGCGGGCGCGCCTGCGTCGTCTCCGTCACCGATTCAGCCTAGACGAGGCACCCTGCGCAGGGGGTCGTGGTTGGATCGCCGCGATGGCGACGCCGGACAGCAGCCCCCACCGCAGCCGTGACCACCCCGCCGGCCGCCGGGGCGCACGGTGGCCGGCCGGTGTGTCCCTCGGGTCGGTGGTGCTCGCCGGCTGGTCGCTGGCCCTCGGTCTGCTGCTGCTCGGGCCCGCGCTGGGCGCCGGGTTCGTGCTGAGCTACGACATGGTCTGGGTGCCGGACCTCGCGCTGCGCCCCGACCTGCTCGGCGTGGGCTCCGCCCTGCCGCGCGCGGTGCCTTCCGACGCCGTCGTCGCGGTGCTCGACCAGGTGGTGCCGGGTGCGCTGCTGCAGAAGGTGGTGCTGCTCGCGCCGCTGGTCGCCGGTGGTCTGGGCGTCGCCCGGCTGGTGCCGGGCCTCGGGCTGGTCGGCCGGCTGACCGCGGTCTCGGTCTACCAGTGGAGCCCGTTCGTGGTCGAGCGCCTGGTGATCGGCCACTGGCCGGTGCTGATCGGCTACGGCGTGCTGCCCTGGGTGCTGCTCGCCGCCCGTCGTTGGCGCGGCACCGGGAGGGTCCCGCCGGTGCTGCTCCTCCTGCTGCCGCTCGGCTCGCTCAGCGTGAGCGCCGGGATCGCCACCGGCGTGGCCCTCCTCGCGGGGGTGGCCGGGGTGGGTCGACCAGGAGCCCGACGTACGGCGTCGGGGCTGGGGCTGCTGCTCCTGGCCAACGCGCCCTGGCTGGCCTCCGGCCTGCTGCACGCCGGGTCGGGCCGGTCCGACCCGGCCGGCGCCGCGCTGTTCGCGCTGTCGGCGGAGGGATCCGTGCCGGCACCGCTCGCTGCGCTGAGCCTGGGCGGCATCTGGAACGCCGAGGTCGTGCCGGTGTCGCGCGAGGGTGTGCTCGGCTGGGTGTGGCTAGGCCTCCTGCTCGCGCTGGCCGCGGTCGGGCTCGGGGCCTGGCGGCGGGGGCTCGGTCGCCGCGACACCGCGACGCTCGCCGGGTGCTGGGCCGTCGGGCTGGCGGCCGCCCTGCTGACCTGGGCGTCCCCGGCGGCGGTGGGCTGGCTGGCCGAGCACGTGCCCGGTGGGGGAGTGCTCCGCGACGGTGCGCGGCTGCTCGTGCTGGCCGCTCCGGCGGTCGCGACGGTGGCGGCGCTCGGCGCCGAGCGCGCCGTCGCGTTCCTCGAGGACGACGCGGCCCGGGTGCTGCTCGCGGGCGGGCTCGTGCTGCTGCCGGTGGTGCTGCTCCCCGACGCGGCCTGGGGGGTCTCGGGCCGTCTCGCGCCGGTCGACTACCCCGACGACTACGCCGCCGCCCGGGTGGTGATCGCCGACGACGCCCCGCCCGGCGACGTGCTGCTGCTCCCGCTGTCCAGCTATCGCCGACCCGCGTGGAACGACGGTCGCAAGGTGCTCGACCCGGGCGGCCGCCACCAGTCCCGCGACTTCGTGACCAGTGACGAGCTGGTGGTGTCCGGCACGACGATGTCGGGGGAGGACCCCCGGGTGGGTGCGGTCGCGGACGCCCTCGCTGCCCCGACCGGCAGCGACCGGGCGGAGGCCCTGGCGCGACTGGGCATCGGCGTCGTCGTCGAGGACCGCACCTCCGGCGGCACCGCGCCGGAGGTCGCCGGCGAGGAGCTGTACGTCGGTCCGGTGCTGCGGGTCACCGGGCTCGACGGCGCTCGCCCGATGACAGTGCCTCGGAGCTGGGTCGTCACGATGACGGCGGCCTGGCTGGTCTTCGTGCTCGGTCCCGCGCTGGCCCTGCTGCGGGGCGCCCGTTCGGTGATGCCGTCGCGGCGGCGCCGGACTGCTAGGGTTCCGGCACCTTGAGGGAGGGTACGACGTGGGAGTGTCAGGAATCGCAGGTTTCGTCGCCGCGCTGGTCGTGGGCGGTGCTGTCGGCACCGCGACGCTCGTGGGCGTCGTGAACAGCCAGACGGGTGCGCCGAGCAAGTCACCGGCCAACGTCGAGCAGCCGATCATCGAGTACGGCACCACCAACTGACCGCTTCACCCGCCCGTCGCCGGGCGACCCTGCGTCGCTCCGTGCGGCTGCTGCGCGACTTCCGGCACGAGCAGTCCGACCCGGCGCGCTTCTACTCCGCGCTGGCCCGCGACTCGGTCGAGCAGCTGGGCGACTACGCCGCGCTCGACGGGGCGCTGCTGCTCGACGTGGGCGGGGGACCCGGCTACTTCCGCGAGGCGTTCGAGGCCGCGGGAGCGACGTACGTCGCCCTCGACGCTGACGCGGGCGAGCTGGCCGGCCTCGGCGACATCGACGCCCGGACCGTGGTCGGCAGCGGCATGCGGCTGCCCTTCGCCGACGGTTGTGTCGACGTCTGCTACTCCTCCAACGTGCTCGAGCACGTGCCCGAGCCCTGGCGGATGGCCGAGGAGATGCTGCGGGTCACCCGGCCCGGCGGCCTGGTCTACCTGAGCTGGACGGTCTGGTTCGGCCCGTGGGGCGGCCACGAGACCGCGCCCTGGCACTTCCTCGGCGGCCACCGGGCCCGCCGTCGCTACCTGCGCTCGCACGGTCGCGAGCCGAAGAACCGGTTCGGGGAGTCGTTGTTCGCGGTCACGGTGGGGGCCGGCGTCCGCTGGGCCACGCAGACGCAGGCCGCGGGCCGCGCAGAGGTCGTGGCGCTGCGGCCGCGCTACAACCCGTGGTGGTCGTGGTGGCTGTCGCGGGTCCCGGTGCTCCGCGAGCTCGTGACCTGGAACCTCGTCGTCGTGCTGAGGGCGCCCGTCTGACGAGGCAGGGATCACGTCCGTCGTGGGGTACCCTTCGGCGATCATCGTTCCTGGGGAGGGGCACTCTGTGCGGAAGAATATCGGCATCGTCCTGGTCGGCTTCAGCGGTTTCCTGCTGTTCGCCGGGCTGCTGGCCGTGACCTGGGCGCCCTCGAAGAGCGAGAAGACTCCGCTCGACGTCGACTCGACCACGATCCTGTCCGGTCAGGTCGCCAAGCTCGACCCTGCTACCAGCGAGCTCGTCCCCAACCCCGTGATCGCCACGAGCATCACCCAGTCCGACTCCAACGCCAGCGACGACGACGTGGTCGTCTTCGTCAGCACCAGCTGCGTGGTCGCCGACCAGGACGACCCGCCGCCGTGCGTCGAGGCCTCCGACCCGCGGCTGATCACGGCCTCCACCGACGTCTTCGCGACCGACCGCGTGACGGCGTTGGCGGTCAACGACGACAAGTACCTGCCGGCCGGCACCCCCATGGCCGAGGGCATCCGCAACAAGTTCCCCTTCGACACCGAGAAGAAGACCTACCCCTACTGGGACAGCGTGGTCGGCGCGGCCGTCCCGGCCGAGTTCGACCGCACCGAGAAGGTCGAGGGTCTCGACACCTACGTCTTCACGGTCACGAGCACCGACGCCCCCATCGAGATCGCCGAGGGCGTCCCCGGCACCTACGACGGGGTGAAGCAGATCTTCGTCGAGCCGCGCACCGGCGCCATCGTCAACCAGACCGACGACCAGCAGCGCTACCTCGCCGACGGCTCGACCGCGCTCGACCTCCAGCTCGAGTTCACCGACGAGCAGGTCAAGAAGAGCGTCGCCGACACCAAGGACAGGATGGGCACGCTCAGCCTGATCTCCACGACCGTGCCGCTCATCGGTTTCGTCGGCGGGTCACTGGCGCTCCTGGCCGGGCTCTTCCTCGTGCTGGGCGCCCGCGGCGGCCCGCTGCAGCCGGCCCGCTCCAAGCGCCGCGAGCGCGTCGGCGCTGCCTGACCTCGCCGTCCTGATCTAGACGAGCGGTCGCCTGACCAGGTCGGCGCCGAAGATCGCCGTGCCCGGGGTGAGCCGCCCCCGGACGGCGGACCAGCCGCCCCAGACCCGGTCGTGCCCCTCGGGCCACTGCGGCTCGAGCAGGTGCGTCAGCGTGAACCCGCCCGCGGCCAGCAGCGAGACCCAGTCGCCGAGCGTGCGGTGGTGCTCGACGTAGGAGACCACGCCGCTCTGCGGGTCGGTCTCGACGTACGGCGTGCGGTCCCAGTAGGACTGCGACGCGAGCAGCCCGGCCTCCGACGGGTCGTCGGGGAACATCCAGCGCGTCGGGTGGGTGATCGAGAAGGCGAAGCGTCCGCCGTCGCGCAGGACTCGCGCGGTCTCCGCGACGGCGTGGGCGATGTCGCTGACGAACTGCAGGGCCCCGAACGAGCAGAAGACCACGTCGAAGGACCGGTCGGCGAACGGCAGCTCGGTGGCCGTCGCGAGGACCGACGGCACGGTCACGCCGGTCGCGGCGTCGAGCCGCCGTGAGTGCTGCAGCTGGCGGTGGGAGAGGTCGAGCCCGTAGGACCGCCCGCCCTGGCTGCGCACCCAGCGCGAGCACTGCCCGGCGCCGGAGCCGAGCTCGAGGACGTCACGCCCAGCCACGGGGCCGAGCACCCCGGCCTCGGCCTCGGTGAGCCCCTCCGGCCCCCAGACGAAGCCGACGTCACCGAGGAACTCGCCGTGGGTGGCCTGGTACTCGTCGGCGTAGCGGTCCCAGTCGGGGCCGTTGGCCCGGCGCGACTCCGCCTCGTCGACGGCCCGGCGGTCGACGTGCACCGGGGGGTGCGGCCACGGTGACTCCACGTCCGCAGTTTAGGCGGGACCGGCGAGCGGCGGACGTGGAGCCCTCGTGGACGGCTCAGGAGGTCGCGCGCGCCCCGATGCCGGGGTTGTCGGTGAAGAAGCCGTCGATGCCGGCCGCCAGGAAGGCCCGGATCTCGCCGACCAGGTCGCCGGGCGCGTTCGGGTCGTTGCTGCTGCGGTACTCGGTGGGCAGGAACTGGTTCTCGCGCCGGAACGTGTAGGGGTGCACCACCATCTTGTAGCGGTGGGCGTTGCGGACGAGCGCCGTGGGGCTCTTCAGCCGGCCGCGGTCGTCGCGCGGGATCACCTGGTCCTTGCAGGGGCCCACGCCGTCGGCGTACCGGCTGATGCCACGCAGCCCGCGGCGGGTGACCAGGTCGGCGTAGGTGCGGTCGTCGCCGGCCACCACCAGGTCGTAGGGCGCGCCGGAGCAGCCCGTGAGCTGGACCAGCGGCAGCCGGGTCACCCGGTCGAGCTCACGCAGGTTGGTGGTCTCGAAGCTCTGCAGGAAGACCCGACGCTTGGCGTTCGCCAGGCCGTGGGCGGCCAGCGAGCGGAGCATCGGCTCCTCCAGCGACAGCCCGGCCCGGTCGAAGTACGTCGGGTGCTTGGTCTCGGGGTAGACCCCGACCGGCCGTCCGTCGCAGGTGCGCCGGTCGGCGACGAGGTCGAGGACCTGGTCGAAGGTGGGCACGCGGAAGCGGCCGTCGAACCGGGCGTTGGCGGGGCGGGTCTCGGGGATCCGCTCCTTGGCGCGCAGGGTGCGCAGCTCGGCGAGGGTGAAGTCGTCGGTGAACCAGCCGGTCAGCGGGGCGCCGTCGACCTGCTTGGTGGTGTGTCGGTCGGCGAACTCGGGGTGGTCGGCGACGTCGGTCGTGCCGCCGATCTCCGGCTCGTGCCGGGCCACGAGCACGCCGTCGCTGGTGGAGACCAGGTCGGGCTCGACGAAGTCGGCGCACTGGCGGATCGCCAGCCGGTAGGCCGCGAGCGTGTGCTCGGGGCGGTGGCCGCTGGCGCCGCGGTGGCCGATCACCAGCGCGTCGTGGGCCGGGCGGGGCGATGGCCGGGCGGCCCGGTCAGCCGGGTCGGTGGGTGGCGCCGCGGTGGCGGTGGCCGGGAGCAGCACCGCGCAGAGCGAGGCCGACAGGAGCGTGGACAGAGCGAGGCCGGCGCGTCGGGACGCGCGGGACTTCCGAGAGATCCGAGACATGAGAGAGCAGTCAATAGGACCGAGCCGTCCAGGAGAAGACCTGCGGCCGAACTCGTCGTGACAGCATCGTCGCCGTGGAGTCGTTGCTGGGGGTCGCGTCGCTGACCCCGCTGCCCGGTGGGTGGTCGGGCCAGACGTTCCTGGCCGAGACCGCGGGCGAGCGGCAGGTGGTGCGGATCTACCCACCCGGCAGCGGGGGCGAGCGGGGCGACCGGGCACCTGAGGTCGACGCCGCGCTGCTGCGTCTCGTGCGTGGGCTGCTGCCGGTCGCCGAGGTCGTGGAGGTCCGTGCCGCTCGTCCCGGGACAGACGAGCCGGGCCTGCTGGTCACGACGTACCTGCCGGGGGAGCGCGGTGACCTGCTCCTGGCCCGCCTCGACGACGCCGGCGCGGCGCGGATGGGACGGGAGGTCGGGGAGGTGGCGGCCCGCTTGGGTGGAATGCCCGTGCTGGGGTTCGGCCCGTTCGTCGACCCCGACCTGCGGGTCGGTGTCTTCGACGGGGCCGACGACCTGCCGGCGTGGGTCGAGCACCACCGGCCGGTCCTGGGGCACTGGGCGACCCGTGACCTCGACGCCCTGGGCGAGGTGGCCGCCGACGCGCAGGACCTGCTCGACTCCGTCGAGCGGCGCTGCGTGGTGCACGGCGACCTGAACCCCAAGAACCTCCTGCTCGACCCGGAGACCCTGGAGGTCACGGGGGTGCTCGACTGGGAGTTCGCGCACGCTGGCCACCCCGCGACGGACCTGGGCAACCTGCTGCGCCTCGACCGCCGGCCGGCGTACGTCGAGGGGGTGCTGGACGCCTACGCTGCCCGGCTCGGCGACACCGCGGAGCGGCTCACCGGCCTGGCTCGGGCCGCCGATCTGTGGGCGCTGGTGGAGCTGGCCGGCCGCCGGGGGCAGAACCCCGTGGCGACGCGCGCCGACGACCTGCTGCTCGGCATCGCCCGGGCGGGCGACGCCGGTTGGACTCCGCCGAGCGCGCAGGCGTAAAGTCCACTGTTGCGCCTGCGGTCTGCCTGGGTTCCATACGGAGCGGATCCTCGCTCGCTATCAACCCACCCCCGTTCGCGGGGGGAGGGGACTCTCCACCGGTAGTGAAAACCTGGCTTCAGGCGTGCCCGTACAACTTCTGCCCACCAAGGAATCACTTCCCTTATGACGAGTACCATGATGCCTCTCCCCGACTACGACGCGCCTCAGATCGCGATCAACGACATCGGGTCCGAAGAGGACTTCCTCGCCGCGATCGACGCGACCATCAAGTACTTCAACGATGGTGACATCGTCGAAGGCACCATCGTGAAGGTGGACCGCGACGAGGTCCTGCTCGACATCGGCTACAAGACCGAGGGCGTCATCCCCTCGCGCGAGCTGTCGATCAAGCACGATGTCGACCCCCACGAGGTCGTGGCGGTCGGTGACAAGGTCGAGGCCCTCGTTCTCCAGAAGGAGGACAAGGAAGGCCGCCTGATCCTGTCCAAGAAGCGCGCCCAGTACGAGCGCGCCTGGGGCACCATCGAGCAGGTCAAGGAAGAGGACGGCGTCGTCGAGGGCACCGTCATCGAGGTCGTCAAGGGCGGCCTCATCATCGACATCGGCCTGCGCGGCTTCCTGCCCGCCTCGCTGGTGGAGATGCGTCGCGTCCGCGACCTGCAGCCGTACGTCGGCCAGGTCCTCGAGGCGAAGATCATCGAGCTCGACAAGAACCGCAACAACGTGGTCCTGTCGCGCCGTGCGTGGCTCGAGCAGACCCAGTCCGAGGTCCGCCACGGCTTCCTGACCCAGCTGCAGAAGGGCCAGATCCGCAAGGGTGTCGTGTCCTCCATCGTCAACTTCGGTGCCTTCGTGGACCTGGGCGGCGTCGACGGCCTGGTGCACGTCTCCGAGCTGTCCTGGAAGCACATCGACCACCCGTCCGAGGTCGTCACCGTCGGCGACGAGGTCACCGTCGAGGTGCTCGACGTCGACATGGACCGCGAGCGCGTGTCCCTGTCGCTCAAGGCGACGCAGGAAGACCCGTGGCAGCACTTCGCCCGGACCCACCAGATCGGGCAGATCGTGCCCGGCAAGGTCACCAAGCTGGTGCCCTTCGGCTCCTTCGTCCGCGTCGAGGACGGCATCGAGGGCCTGGTGCACATCTCCGAGCTGGCCGAGCGCCACGTCGAGATCCCCGAGCAGGTCGTCCAGGTCAACGACGACGTCATGGTCAAGATCATCGACATCGACCTCGAGCGTCGCCGGATCTCGCTGTCGCTGAAGCAGGCCAACGAGAACCCCGCGGCCTCCGACGTCGACGAGTTCGACCCCACGCTCTACGGCATGGCGGCGACCTACGACGAGCAGGGCAACTACGTCTACCCCGACGGCTTCGACCCCGAGACGGGCGAGTGGCTCGAGGGCTTCGACGACCAGCGCGCGGTCTGGGAGGAGCAGTACGCCAAGGCGCACGCTCGCTGGGAGGCCCACGTCAAGCAGCAGGCCGAGGCCAAGCAGGCCGAGGCCGAGGCCGGCGAGGCCACGTCGTACTCCTCCGGTGGCGACGACGTCGACACCGAGACCGACAGCGGCAGCGGTGACGGCGGCGGCAGCAGCAGTGGCGGTGGCGGCGGTTCGCTCGCCTCCGACGAGGCGCTGCAGGCGCTCCGCGAGAAGCTCACCGGCGGGGCCAGCTGACCCCAGGGAGCATCTCCCGCACGCACACAGACCGCAGGGCCGACCACCGCGAGGTGGCCGGCCCTGCGGCCATTTCGTAGCGGGCCCAGTGGCGCCGGTGGGTCTGCCACGTATGACGTCGGCGAAACGGTGGGTGGGCCACCGGCGGGCGGCGCGGGCTCGAGGCGGCGGTGGGTGAGCCACGTATGACGTCGGCGGAAGGGTGGTGGAGCCACCGGCGGGCGGCGCCGGCCTTAGGGGGCGGTGGGTGAGCCACGTACGACGTCGGCGGAAGGGTGGTGGAGCCACCGGCGGGCGGCGCCGGCCCGCAGCAGCGGTGGGTGAGCTACGTACGACGCCGGCATAACGGTGGTGGAGCCACCGGCCCGCGGCGCGGGCCCGAGGGGGCGGTGGGTGAGCCACGCTTGACGTCGGCGAAACGGTGGGTGGGCCACCGGCCCGCGGCGGCCCGCGGCGGCGGTGGGTTTGCCACGTACGACGTCGGCGGAAGGGTGGTGGAGCCACCGGCGGGCGGCGCCGGCCCGCGGCGGCCCGCGGCAGCGGTGGGTGGGCCACGTACGACGCCGTCGAAATGGTGGTGGAGCCACCGGCGGGCGGCGCCGGCCCGCAGCAGCGGTGGGTGGGCCACGTACGACGCCGGCGGAATGGTGGTGGAGCCACCGGCGGGCGGCGCCGGCCCGCAGCAGCGGTGGGTGGGCCACGTACGACGCCGGCGGAATGGTGGTGGAGCCACCGGCGGACCGCGTGCCGGCACAGCGAAGCGGGCACGGACCTGGTGGTCCGTGCCCGCTCCGTGGGGGGCTTGCTCAGCGCCGATCAGCGCCGATCAGCGCCGATCAGCTGCGATCAGCGCCGATCAACGCCGACTAGCGCCGGGGGCGGCTCCGCGGGTTGAGCGGGTCGGTGCCCCGCCGTACCTCGACGCCGTCCTTGACCCCGTCCCGGTCGGTGTCCGGGCGGCGGGGGTTGGTGCGGTGCTTCTTGACCTCGACGCCGTCGCTGAGCCGGTCCCCGTCGGTGTCGCGCTTGAGCGGGTCGGTGCCGGTGCCCTGACGGCCCTTGACCTTGACCTCGATGGTGTCGCTGAGGCCGTCACCGTCGGTGTCGCGCTTGAGCGGGTTGGACTTGACCGAGATGACCTCGCGGCCGTCGCTGAGGCTGTCGGTGTCGGTGCTGCGCTTGCACGGGTTGGTCTTCGTGCGGCGGATCTCGCGCAGGTCCTTGAGGCCGTCCCGGTCGGTGTCGGCCTTCAGCGGGTTGGTCGGGCAGCGGCCGTAGCGCGTGTTGGCCGAGCCGGTCACCTCGACCTTGTCGTTGAGGCCGTCGCGGTCGGAGTCGGCGCGCCGCGGGTCGGTGAGGTAGCGGCGGATCTCCGCAGCGTCGCCCAGGCCGTCACGGTCGGTGTCACCCGAGAGGGGGTTGGTCTTGTAGCGCACCACCTCCCAGGCGTCGGTGAGCCCGTCCTGGTCGGTGTCCACCACGTGGGGGTTGGTGCCGGCGAACAGCACCTCGCGCCCGTCGTTGAGCAGGTCGTCGTCGGTGTCGGTGTCGTTCGGGTTGGTCGCCCGGTTGCCGTAGGCACCGTTGGCGCCGCCCGTCACCTCGTCGCCGTCCATCAGCGCGTCGCCGTCGGTGTCGGGGTCGAGCGGGTTGGTGGGCTCGTTGCCGTAGGCCCCGTTGCGCGAGCCCGAGTTCTCCTCGGTGTCGAGCAGGCCGTCGGAGTCACTGTCGCCCGGGGTGGGGGAGACGGTGTCGTCGGCCGGGTCGCGGGGGTTCTTGCCGTTACGGACCTCGATGCCGTCGCGTACGCCGCCACGGTCCGTGTCGGGGTCGTTGGGGTCGGTGGGGCGGTTGCCGTGCCCGGTGTTCGCCGAGCCGGTGATCTCCACGCCGTCGGTGAGGTCGTCGTTGTCGGAGTCGTCGTCGAGCGGGTCGGTGCGTCCGAGGTCGAACTCGGTGTTGCGGGCACCGCTGACCTCGTCGCCGTCGTTGACGCCGTCGCCGTCGGTGTCGGCCACGTTCGGGTCGGTGCCGCGCGCGACCTCCTGGCCGTCATCGAGCCCGTCGTCGTCGGAGTCCGGGTCCAGGTGGTTGGTCGGCTCGTTGTCGTAGGCGCCGTTGGCCGACCCGCTGATCTCCTCGTCGTCGAAGAGCCGGTCGCCGTCACTGTCCACACGACCGGGCTCCGGACGGTCGTCCGCGGGGTCGTTGGGGTCGGTGCCGTCGGTGCTCTCGCGGCTGTCGGTGACGCCGCCGTCGTCGGTGTCGGGGTCGTTCGGGTTGCTGGGCTCGTTGCGGTGGGGGCCGTTGGCCGAGCCGCTGGTCTCCTGGCCGTCGAGCAGGCCGTCGTTGTCGGAGTCGGGGTCCAGGGGGCCGGTGGGCTCGTTGCCGAAGGCGGTGTTCTCCGAGCCGGTGACCTCCGGGCCGTCGCGCAGCCCGTCGTCGTCGGTGTCGGGGTCGTTGGGGTTGGTGCTCCGGGCGATCTCGGCGCCGTCACGCAGCCCGTCGTCGTCGGTGTCGGGGTTGAAGGGGTCCGTGGGCTCGTTGCCGTACTCGGTGTTGCGCGAGCCCGAGCGCTCCTCGCTGTCGAGCAGGCCGTCGCCGTCGGAGTCGCCGTCGACGGGGCCGCAGTTGACTCCGCCCTCGGGTGCGGTGGCGCTGACGCTCATCGGGAAGAGGTCGGCGTCGAGAACGGTGACCGCGCCGCCGATGGTCAGGTCGATGTGGAGCACGCTGGCGCTGGCGGCGGCCGTCGTGCCGTTGGGCGCCACCGTGTCGTCCACGAGCTGGCCGGCGGAGAGGCTGGCGACCAGCAGCGGGTTGTCGGGGAGCGCGAAGTCGACCGGGCTGCCGTCGGCGGGGAGGGTAGCGGTCTGACCGTTGCCGGTCACCCGCACGACGGGGGCGTTCCAGCTGACGGCGGAGCCGGACGCGGTGCCGGTGGCCCGCGCGCTCAGCAACGGGTCGGTGACGATCTCGACCCGCAGCTGGTCGCCGAAGAGGCGGACGTCGGCCGTGGAGCCACGCGTGGTGACCACGACGTCTCGGCCGTCGCTGTCGGGCCTCGCCGGGTTACGGACGAGCTTGGTGTTCTGCGAGGTGGAGACCGTGTCCGGCAGCTCGACGAGGTTTCCGACGCCCGGCGCCGGGAGGAGCGTGACGTCGGCGGTCGAGACTCGGGAGCTGCTCAGCGCCTCGGTGGCGTCCAGGCACCCGTCGGCGGGGGCGACCCGGGCGCGGGCCTGCGCCGTCGAGACCCCGAGCGTGAGGACGCCCGGCACCGCGCCGGGGATCGCGGTCTCGCTGACCCCCGTGAGGTTGTCCGGAGGTGCGCTCTGGGACGCCACCGACAGCACGTCGGGCAGCGTCTGGCCGCCGAGCGCGGCGTTCAGGTTGCGGGCCTCGGCGTTCGCCGTGGCGGGGTTGCCGGTGGTGTCACCAGAGGTCTGGGCGACGCCGAGGTCGGCGAGGGTGCCCACGTCCGCCTTGAGGGCGGTCACGTGCAGGGCCTCGGCGGTGGCGGCGGAGGTGAAGACCGGGGCGGGGGCCAGCGCGGCCGCCGGAGCCGGTGGTGCGGCCGACGCCGTGGGGATGCTGAACGAGTACAGCGCCGCTGTCGAGAGACAAAGCGCCACACCCAGGGGACGGGTGAGGGACATGGGGGGACTCCTGGTGCTGGGGGGGGAGCCGAGCGCCGGGGGTGCGACTCGGGGGAGCCCATCGAAAGTAGCACCGGTGCCGCCGCCCGCGTCGGGCTTTCCAGGATCCTCAGGGTCGGGTACGGCGAAGCGGGCACGAACCGTGAGGTCCGTGCCCGCTTCGGTGGTGCGGTGCCTCAGCCGCCGGCTAGCGCCGAGGGCGGCTCCGCGGGTTGAGCGGGTCGGTGCCCCGTCGCACCTCGACGCCGTCCTTGACCCCGTCCCGGTCGGTGTCCGGGCGGCGGGGGTTGGTGCGGTGCTTCTTGACCTCGACGCCGTCGCTGAGCCGGTCCCCGTCGGTGTCGCGCTTGAGCGGGTCGGTGCCGGTGCCCTGACGGCCCTTGACCTTGACCTCGATGGTGTCGCTGAGGCCGTCACCGTCGGTGTCGCGCTTGAGCGGGTTGGACTTGACCGAGATGACCTCGCGGCCGTCGCTGAGGCTGTCCTTGTCGGTGCTGCGCTTGCACGGGTTGGTCTTCGTGCGGCGGATCTCGCGCAGGTCCTTGAGGCCGTCCCGGTCGGTGTCGGCCTTCAGCGGGTCGGTCGGGCAGCGGCCGTAACGACCGTTGGCCGACCCGGTGACCTCGACCTTGTCGCTGAGCTGGTCGCGGTCGGTGTCGCCGCGTCGGGGGTCGGTCTTGTACCTGAGCACCTCGGCGGCGTCGCCGAGACCGTCACCGTCGGTGTCGCCGGCCAGCGGGTTGGTCTTGTGGTCGAGCACCTCGGCGGCGTCACTGAGGCCGTCACCGTCGGTGTCCACGACGTGCGGGTCGGTGCCGGCGAACAGCACCTCGCGCCCGTCGCCGAGCAGGTCGGTGTCCGTGTCGGTGTCGTTCGGGTCGGTCGCCCGGCTGCCGTACGCGCCGTTGGCCGATCCGCTGACCTCTTCGCCGTCGGTCAGCTGGTCGCCGTCCGAGTCCGGGTTGTTCGGGTCGGTCGGGGCGTTGCCGTAGTCACCGTTGCGCGAGCCGCTGGTCTCCTCGTCGTCGAGCAGGCCGTCACCATCGGTGTCGCCCGGCGTCGGGTCGTCGTCCGCGGCGTTGTTGGGGTCGGTGCCGTTGGCGACCTCGACCCCGTCGGGGACACCGCCGTCGTCGGTGTCGATGTCCCGCGGGTCGGTCGCGCGGCCACCGTGGGCGCCGTTGGCCGAACCGCTGGTCTCCTGTCCGTCCGACAGCGTGTCGTCGTCGGAGTCGGAGTCGTTGGGGTCGGTGGGCCGGCTGCCGAAGCCGCCGTTGGCCGAGCCGCTTGTCTCCTTGCCGTCGTCCAGGCCGTCGCCGTCAGTGTCGGGGTCGAGCGGGTTGGTCGGCTGGTTGCCGTACTCGGTGTTGGCCGACCCGGACTGCTCCACCGTGTCGAGCAGGCCGTCGCCGTCGCTGTCGCCCGGCGGATCGACCGGGACGTCGTCGTCCGCGTCGAGCGGGTCCTGGCCGCGCTGGACCTCGGTCCCGTCCATCACGCTGCCGTCGTCGGTGTCGGGGTCGTTGGGGTCCGTGGGCCGGTTGCCGTGCTCGGTGTTGCGCGAGCCGCTGGTCTCCTCACCGTCGGTCAGCGCGTCACCGTCGGAGTCGTCGTCCAGCGGGTTGGTGGGCCGGTTGCCGAAGGCGGTGTTGCGCGACCCGGACCTCTCCTCGCCGTCGCTCAACGCGTCGTCGTCGGTGTCGGGGTCGAGCGGGTCGGTGCCGATCGCGGCCTCGGTCCCGTCGGTGAGTCCGTCGTCGTCCGTGTCCTCGTCGCGCGGGTTGGTGCCGACCGAGATCTCCGCTGCGTCGCGCGCGCCGTCGGCGTCCGAGTCGGGGGCGTTCGGGTCGGTGGCCTGCCTGCCGTACCCGGTGTTGGCCGACCCGGTGATCTCCTGGCCGTCGGTCAGGTTGTCGTTGTCGGAGTCGTCGTCCAGGGGGTTGGTGGGCGCGTTGCCGAAGCCGGTGTTGCGGGCCCCGTCGACCTCGTCACCGTCCTGGACGCCGTCACCGTCGGTGTCGGGGTCGTTGGGGTCGGTGCCGCGGGCGATCTCCCGCCCGTCGTCGAGCCGGTCGTCGTCGGAGTCGGCGTCGAGCGGGTTCGTCGGCTGGTTGTCGTAGGCGCCGTTGGCCGAGCCGTCGAGCTCCTCGTCGTCGTAGAGCCGGTCGCCGTCGCTGTCGAGCCGACCCGGGGCGGGGCGGTCGTCCGCTGCGTCGTTGGGGTCGGTGCCGTCGATGGCCTCACGGCCGTCGGTCACGCCACCGTCGTCGGTGTCGGGGTCGTTGGGGTCCGTGGGCTGGTTGCCGTGACCCCCGTTGCGCGAGCCGTCGACCTCGTCACCGTCGGTCACGCCGTCGTTGTCGGAGTCGTCGTCGAGCGGGTTGGTGGGCTCGTTGCCGAACGCGGTGTTCTGGGAGCCGTCGACCTCCTCGCCGTCGGTGAGGCCGTCGTTGTCAGAGTCGGGGTCGAGCGGGTCGGTGCCGATCGCGGCCTCGTCGCCGTCGGTCAGCCCGTCGTCGTCGGTGTCGTCGTCACGCGGGTCGGTGCCGTCCGTGATCTCGGTGGCGTCGTTCACGCCGTCCGCGTCGGTGTCCGGCGCGTTCGGGTCCGTCGGGCGGTTGCCGTGGCGCGAGTTCTCCGAGCCACTGGTCTCCTCGCCGTCGGTGAGACCGTCGTTGTCGGAGTCGGGGTCGAGCGGGTCGGTGGGCTCGTCGCCGAAGTCGGTGTTGGTGGATCCGTCGACCTCGGGGCCGTCGTTGATCCCGTCGTCGTCGGTGTCGGGGTCGTTGGGGTCGGTCCCGCGGCGGATGTCGTCGTCGTCGCGCAGGCCGTCACCGTCGGTGTCGGGGTTGAAGGGGTCGGTCGGCTCGTTGTCGTACTGCGTGTTGCGCGACCCGGACACCTCCTCGCTGTCGAGCAGGGTGTCGCCGTCGGAGTCCGGGTCGACCGGGTCGCAGTTGACGCCGCCGCCCGGCGCCGTCGCCGTGGCGCTCATCGGGAACAGCTGCGCCTCGAGCACCGTGACCGAGGAGAGCACGGTGCCGAGCGAGATCTCGACGTCGAGCACGGTGGCGCTGGCGGTGGCACTGGTGCCGTCGGCCGCGACCGAGTCGTCCACCAGCTGGCCCGCCGAGAGGCGGGCCACGAGGAGCGGGTTGTCGGGTGAGGCGACGTCGACCGGGCTGCCGTTGGCCGGGAGCGTGACAGACTGGCCGTTGCCGCGGACGGTGACCACAGGGGCGTTGTAGCTGATCTGGGAGCCCGTCGACGTCCCCGTGGCGCGCACGCTGAGCAGCGGCGCGGTCACGACCTCGACGGAGAGCTGGCCGCCGAAGAGCCTCAGGTCGGCCAAGGAGCCGCGGGTCGTGGTCACGACGTCGCGACCGTCGCGGTCGGCGCGGGCGGGGTTGCGCACGAGCTTGGTGCTCTGGCTGGTCGAGACGGTGCCGGGCAGCTCGAGGAGGGTGCCCAGGGCCGGGACGGGCAACAGCGCGACGTCGGCGGTGGACACGCGGGAGCTGCTGAGGGCGTCGGAGGCGTCCAGGCACTCGTCGGCGGGGGCGACACGGGCCTGGGCCTCAGCGGTGGAGACCCCCAGGGTGAGCACGCCCGGGACGCTGCCGGGGAGCGAGGTCTGCCGGGCGCCGGTCGGGTTGTCGGGGGGTGCGCTCTGCGTGGCGGTGGCCAGGACGGCCGGCAGGGTCTGTCCGCCGAGGGCGGCCGAGAGGTTGCGCGCGTCGGCGGAGGCGCTGGCGGGGTCGCCGTTGCTCTCGCCGGAGATCTGGGCCAGGCCGACGTCGGCCAGGGTGCCCAACGAGGCGCGCAGCGTGGTCAGGTGCAGGGCCTCGGCCTCGGTGCTCGAGCTGACGCCGGCCAGGGGCGGGCTCAGCGCCGGGGCCGCGACCGCGGCCGTGGCGGCCGGTGTCGCGGCGAGGGCGGGAGGGAGGCTGGAGAACGAGTAGAGCGCGGCCGTCGACAGGCACAGCGCCACACCCAGGGGTCGGCTGAAAGACACGGGGGGACTCCTCGGCTGGGGTGGGGCCGACTCACATGGGGGTGCGACTCGGAGGGAGCCCGGCGAAAGTAGCACCGCAGCCGCCGACGCGAAGGGGAATCGGGAGATCGCTGGTGAGGGCTCAGCGCAGGGCCGGGGGGCGCAGCTGCGGGTCGTCGAAGTGGGACGACGGCGGGCGGTCGTGACCGTGACCGTCGCGCGCGACGACCAGGACGTCCACGAGGACGAGGGCGGACAGGGCCAGGAGGATGGCGAGAAGGATCATGGCAGTAATCCTCCGCCCGCTGCGATCGTGCCACCAGTGGCATGAATGACCTCGTCCGTTGATTTTCCGCCATCACCAGGTCATGCTGACCGGGTGCGCAGCGTGGCGGTGATCGTCCAGGACGGGGTCGAGCCCTTCGGGCTGGGCGCTATCTGTGAGGTCTGGGCGGAGCCGTACCACCCCGACGACGACAACCCGGTCTTCGACTTCGTCGTCACCACCCCCGTGCCGGGTCGGGTGCGGGGCACCGCGGGCTTCGACCTGCACGTCGAGCACGGCCTGGACCGGGCCGCGACTGCCGACCTGATCTGCGTCGCGCCCAAGCGCGACCTCAACCTGCCCTCACCCGAGGTCGTCGAGGTGCTGCGCGACGCCCACGACCGGGGTGCCCGGCTCTTCGCCCACTGCACGGCGGCGTTCGTGCTGGGGGAGGCGGGTCTGCTCGACGGTCGCCACTGCACCACCCACTGGCGCCACGTCGACGAGCTGGCCGAGCGCTACCCCGAGGCCAAGGTCGACGGCGACGTCCTCTACGTGCAGGACGGCCTGGTCACCACCGGCGCGGGTTCGGCGGCCGGGCTGGACGCGGCGCTCCACCTGATGCGCCAGCAGTTCGGCGCCCGGGTCGCTGCCACGACGGCACGCCGGATGGTGGTGCCACCGCACCGCGACGGCGGGCAGGCGCAGTACGTCGCGCGGGCGGTGCCCGACTGCGACGCCGAGACCCTGGGGCCGCTGCTGACCTGGGTCACCGAGCACCTCGACGAGGACCTGAGCGTCGACCGCCTCGCCCGCGAGTCGCTCATGTCGCCGCGCACCTTCGCCCGCCGGTTCCGTGACGAGACCGGCACCACGCCCCACGCCTGGGTGATCCGGCAGCGGGTGATGGCCGCCGAGGAGCTGCTCGAGCAGGGCTCCCAGTCGGTCGACCGGATCGCCACCGAGGTCGGCTTCGGCAACGCCGCCACCCTGCGCCACCACTTCGCCAAGGTGCGCGGCGTCAGCCCGCAGGTCTACCGGCGCCGCTTCGCCTGCTAGGGGCCAGGGTGACCGAGGTGTTGGTGCCGTGGATCCTTGTCACCTGGTGACGCAGATCCACGGCACAAGGGGCGTCATGCCGGCGGCCTCACCCTCGCGGGCCGCCGGGGGGCAGTCCCGTGGCCACGACGTCGCTAGGCTGCGCCCCCGCCTGTCCCGCCCCGCTCCTGGCGCAGCTCCTGGCGCCGCACCTTGCCGGTGAGCGTGCGGGGGAGCTCGCGGTGGAAGACGTAGGTCTTGGGCCGCTTGGGCGGGGCGAGGTGCTCGCGGGCGTACGCCGTCAGGTCGGCCTCGGCGACGTCGCCGACGACGGCGGCGCAGACGCGCTGGCCCCACGCGGGATCGGGCTCGGCGTAGACGGCCACGTCGGTGACGTCGGGATGCTCGCCGAGCACCTGCTCGACCTCGAGCGGGTAGACGTTGACGCCGCCGGTGATGATCAGGTCCTCGCGGCGGCCGTCGAGGTAGACGTAGCCCTCGTCGTCGATCCGGCCGGCGTCACCGACGGTGAACGCCGGGCCCGCGGGGGTGTCGCGCCAGGCGCGGGCGGTCTTGTCGGGGGCCTGGAAGTACTCGAAGCGGGCGTGCTCGGGGACGACGCACCACAGCGTGCCCTCAGGGTCGACCGAGATCTCGCGGCCGGGTCGGGCGCGGCCCACGGTGCCGGGGCGCGCCAGCCACTCCTCGCTGCGGCACGAGGTGAACTGTCCCTCGGTCGACCCGTAGAACTCCCACGTCGAGCCGGGCGGGAAGACCTCGATCAGCCGGCGCTTGAGGTCGGTCGGGCACGGGGCGCCCGCGTGGGCGACCAGCCGGAAGCACGACAGGTCGGGCCACGAGGTGGCGTCCCAGTGGGCGAAGAGCCGCTGCAGGTGGGTCGGCACGCAGAACATCGAGGTGGGCCGGTCGCGCTCGATCGCGGCGGTCAGCGCCTCGGGGTCGAAGGGCCCGGGGATGCTCAGTCGCCCGCCCGCGAGCAGCGTGCCCATCGCGAAGCGCAGCGGCGCGGAGTGGTAGAGCGGGCTGACCACGAGGTTGACGTCGTCGGCAGCGAAGCCCCAGAGCGAGCGCTCCTCGGCGAGCAGCGCCTCGGCGTGCTCGTGGCTCAGCACCCCCGACCAGACCGCCTTGGGCCGTCCGGTCGTGCCGCTCGTGACGTGCATCGGACGACCCAGCGGCGGACCCACGACGTCGGGGAGGGCGGCGAGCAGCGCGGCGACCTCCTCGTCGGTCTCGACGATCGCGGCCGGGCTCACGTCGCCGAGGATCCCCTCGCGCTCGCCCACGGTCAGCCGGGGGTCGAGCGGGACCGGGAACACGCCGGCGGCCAGCAGGGCGACCACCAGCTCGACGTACGTCGACGAGCCCGACAGCAGCAGGGCCACCCGGTCGCCGGGCCGGAGCTCGCCGGCGGTCGGGTCGTGCGTGGTCACCCGGTGGACCCTAGTCCTGACGAGCTCGCGACCGACCGCCGCGACCCCCTTGACAGGCGGCGGGTCAAGGGTGGAGGTTTGGACTAGCCCAATGGTCTAGGTCACATCCACCGCTCCTTCTCGGGAGGTCACCCATGCGTCGTCGGTTCGTCCCGCTCGTGTCCGGTGCGCTGCTCGCGCCCGCCCTGCTCCTGGCCGGTCTCCCGGCCTCCGCTCCGGCCGCGTCTCCGACGCCCGCCCCGGTCGGGTCCGCCGCGCACGCCGCGCCGCCCACGACCGGCGCCGCCGCCCGCTGCGCCACCGACCCGGCCGTCCCGAAGCGCCAGCTGCGCGCCGACTGGATCGCCAGCGTGGTCAACATCGACTGGCCCTCGGCGCCCGGCCTCACCCCCGACCAGCAGCGCAACGAGCTGGTCACCCTGCTCGACGAGGCCGTCGACCGGCGGCTCAACGCGGTGGTCCTGCAGGTGCGGCCCACCGCCGACACCTTCTGGCCCTCCTCGCGCGAGCCCTGGTCGCGCTACCTGACCGGCACCCCGGGACAGGACCCCGGCTACGACCCGATGGCCTTCGCCGTCCGCGCCGCCCACGCACGCGGCCTCGAGCTGCACGCCTGGTTCAACCCCTACCGGGTCTCGATGGGCACCGACCGGTCGGCGCTGGCGCCCGGCAGCCCCGCGGCCGAGCACCCCGACTGGGTCGTCGCCTACGGCGGCAAGCTCTACTACGACCCCGGCCTGCCTCAGGTGCGGGCGCTGACCACCGACGTGATCCTCGAGGTCGTCCGGCGCTACGACATCGACGGGGTGCACTTCGACGACTACTTCTACCCCTACCCCTCCGGGGGCCAGGACTTCCCCGACGACGCCACGTTCGCCGCCCACGGCGACGACTTCCCCGACACGACTGAGGGCCGCGCCGACTGGCGCCGCCACAACACCGACCTGTTGATCGAGGGGCTCGACCGGCGCATCCACGCCGCCAAGCCGTGGGTCCAGTTCGGCGTCAGCCCCTTCGCCGTGTGGCGCAACCAGGGCACCGACCCCGAGGGCTCGGCCACGACCGCCGGGGCCGAGACCTACGACGACCTCTACGCCGACACCCGTCGCTGGGTGCGCGAGGAGTGGGTCGACTACATCGCCCCGCAGGTCTACTGGAACATCGGCTTCGCGCCGGCCGACTACGCCGTGCTCGTGCCGTGGTGGAGCGACCAGGTGCGCGGCACCGACGTCCACCTCTACATCGGCCAGGCGACGTACAAGGTCGGCACGTCCACCCAGGACCCCGCCTGGGACGACCCCCAGGAGATGTCGCGCCACCTGACCTTCAACCGCGACCATCCCGAGGTCGACGGCGACATCTACTTCTCCGCCGTCCAGGTCAGGGCCAACCGCCTCTCGCACATGGACCTCGTGCAGCGCGAGCACTACCGCCGCCCCGCGCTGCTACCGGTCACCGCCGACGTGCCCGGCACGCGCCCCGGCCGGGTCCGCGCGCTGAGGGCACACCAGCGACGCGACCGGGTGCGCCTGACCTGGCGCGCGCCCGCCCGCGGAGGCGCCACGGCGTACGCCGTCTACCGGGTGCCCGGCAAGGGCGCCGACCGCTGCGACCTGGCCGACGCCGCCCACCTGCGCGCCGTCGTCACCGGTGGGCGCTTCGTCGACCGCTCGCCGAGGGCCGGCCGCTCCACCTACGTCGTGACCGCCCTCGACCGGGCCCACCGGGAGAGCCGTCGGGCCCAGGTGCGGACCCAGGTGCCGGCACGGGCGCAGGCAGAGGGGCGCGACCGCAGGTGACGACCCTGCAACGGCCCGAGAGCGGGAAGCAGCAGCAGCTCCGGGTCGATCTCGACCGGCTGCTGGCTGCCCTCGGGCCGGGTGACCTGCTGCCCGCAGAACGGGTGCTGGCCCACGACCTCGGCGTGGCCCGGATGACGCTGCGCCGGGCGGTCGACGGCCTGGTCGAGGAGGGTCGTCTGGTCCGCCGGGCGGGCTCGGGCACGTTCGTGGCCGGCGGCAAGGTCTCGCAGCGGCTCGCGGCCACGTCGTTCTCGGCCGACATGCGGGAGCGCGGCCTGCGGCCCGACAGTCGCACCGTGACCAGCCGGGTCGCCCCGGCCGGGGCGCTGCTGGCCGCCGTGCTCGACGTCGAGCCGCAGACCCCGGTGCTGCACGTGTGCCGGCTCCGGCTCGCCGACGACGTGCCGATGGCGGTCGAGCACCTCCACGTCCCGTCGACGGTGGCCCCCGGCCTCACCGCGGCCGACCTGGAGGGCGCCTCGTTCTACGACCTGCTGGCCGAGCGCTACGGCACCCCGGTCGGGTCCGGCACCCAGACCGTCGAGCCGGCCCTCGTCGAGGCCGACGAGGCCGCGCTGCTCGGCGTCACCGCTGGTGACCCGGTGTTCCTGTTCGAGCGCACCACTCGGGTGCGCGACGGTCGGGTGGCGGAGTACGTCCGCTCGACCTACCGCGGCGACCGCTATCGGATCGTCGTCGACATCTTCCCTCCGGCACCAGCCGGCGGGGGCAAGCAGTGACCCGTTCCTCGGGTCTCGGGTGAGAGGAAGTGGCATGAGGGTGACGAGACTGACCGCCTCGATGGCGGCCGGACTGGCCTCGGCGGTGGTGCTGGCGGGCTGCGCCGGCGGGACCGGTGAGGACCAGGAGATCAGCAACGCCGGCGGAGACGTCGACGGCCAGGGCAAGACCCTGTCGGTCTGGTTGATGGAGGGGACCAACCCCGACGCCGAGCCGTACGTCGAGCAGCTGACGGCGGCGTTCGAGGACGAGACCGGCGCGGAGCTCGACGTGCAGTTCGTGCCGTGGGCCGACGCCCACGACAAGTTCGTGAAGTCGATCGCCGGTGGCACGACACCCGACGTCGCCGAGGTCGGCACCACGTGGACCCCCGAGTTCGCCGAGGCGGGCGCGCTGGTCGACCTGACCGGCGCGGTCTCCGACGCGGGTCTCGACGCCGACCTGGTCGAGGGCCTGCGCCAGGCCGGCACCGTCGACGACAGCCTCTACGGCATGCCCTGGTACTCGGGGGTGCGCTCGGTGGTCTACCGCACCGACGTCTTCGAGGAGGCCGGCGTCGAGGTCCCCACCTCGTGGGACGAGCTGGTCTCGGTCGGCGAGAAGATCAAGGCGTCCGACCCCGACCTGCTGCCGTTCCCGGTCGCGGGCGACAGCGAGTACGGCGTCTACCCGTTCATCTGGGGCAACGGCGGTGACCTGGCCACCGACGACGCCGACGCCTGGACCAGCGCGATCGACGCCCCGGAGGCCCAGGAGGGCATCGAGTTCTACACCGGGCTGGCCACCGAGCACGGCTTCTCCACCCCCGCCGCGACCACCTGGGACGAGGCCGACCTCTCCGACGCCTTCGCCCGCGAGGACGTCGCGATGATGATCGCCGGCAGCTGGACGCCGGACGCGCTCGTCGAGGCCAACCCCGACCTCGAGGGCCGGATCGGCGCGTTCCCGATCCCCGGCCCCGACGGCGGTCTCTCGCCCTCGTTCCTCGGCGGCTCGCACCTCGGGGTCTTCGACACCGTCGAGGACCCGGACCTGGCCTTCGCCCTGGTCAAGCTGATGAGCACCGGCGACCTGGCGGCCACGTGGGGGGAGCAGTCGGGCTACTTCCCGGGCACCAACGAGCTGCTCGCCGAGATCGAGGCCGAGGGCGACCCGTTGGTCGCGCCGTTCGCGCAGCAGGAGGCCGAGGCCGGGCGCAGCGTGCCGGTGACGCCCCTCTACGGGCAGGTGCAGGGCAAGAAGACCGTCTCGGCGATGCTCCAGTCCATCCTCTCGGGCAAGGCGAGCGTGGCCGAGGCCAGCACCCAGGCCGCCGAGGAGATGGACGAGATCTTCCAGCGAGGCAGCTGAGCACGTGGTCGACACGATCCAGCCGGTCCGTCGCCGTCCTTCTCGGGGGGACGGCGGCGGGCGGCTCACCCCGCCGTGGCTGCCGTGGCTGCTCCAGGCCCCGGCCCTGCTGGTCCTGGGCAGCCTCCTGGTCTACCCCCTGGTGTGGGTGGTCACGCTGGCCTTCCAGGAGTTCAACCTGCGTGAGCTCAAGGTGGGTGGCTTCCACTGGACGGGCCTCGACAACTTCCGCGAGGTCCTCACCGACCCGATGCTGTGGCGGGTCGCGCTGCCCAACACCGTGGTCTTCGCGCTCGTCAACGTGGTGCTGACCGTGGTGGTCGGCACCCTGGTCGCGATGCTGCTGCTGCGCCTGGGCGGGTGGACCCGGGGCGCACTGACCGGCGCGATCATGGTGGCCTGGGCGATGCCCGCGGTCACCGGCACCTACGTCTGGGTCTACGTCTTCGACACCAGCGACGGGCTCGTGATGCGGCTGCTGTCGACGTTGGGCCTGGTCGACCCCGACACCACGAACTGGTTCACCGACCGCCTCGCGTTCTTCGGCATCGCGACCCTCAACGTCGTCCACCACGGCTTCCCGTTCGTGGCGATCACCGTGCTGGCGGGCCTGCTCACGGTGCCGACCGAGGTGCTGGAGTCCGCCCAGCTCGACGGCGCCAACGCCTGGCGACGCTTCTGGCAGGTCACGTTCCCGCTGATGAAGCCGATCTTCGCGGTCGTCGTCGTCCTCTCGACGATCTGGGACTTCAAGGTCTTCACCCAGATCTACCTGATGCCCGGGGGAGGGGGGACCAACCGCGAGGTGCTCAACCTCGGCACGTGGTCCTACGTCACCGCGCTCTCGCAGAACAGGTACGGCGCCGGCGCGGCCATCGCCGTCGTGCTCACCTTGCTGCTGCTGGCCATCACCATGCTCTACCTGCGCACCCTGTTCCGTCAGGAGGACGAGCTGTGAGCACGACGTCCGTCCGGCCACCCCCCGCCAGCGTGGGCGTGGCACCGGCGCCCGCCCTCGGCAAGGCGCCCAAGCCACGGCGGCGCCTCCGCGGGCGGATCGGCAACGGCGCCGGCTTCGCGCTGGTGCTGGCCTTCAGCCTCTTCCCGGCGCTGATCATGTTCTCCACCGCCTTCGACGCCCGCGCCAACGACGGCTCCCGGGCGCTGCTGCCCTCGGACCTCTCCCTCGACAACTTCCGGGTGGTGCTCGGCGAGGCCGGGTTCGGTCGCTACCTGCTCAACTCCGCGATCGTGGGCTTCGGCACCGTGCTGCGTGAGCGGGGTGCTGGCCCTGCTGGCGTCGGTCGCGGTGGCGCGCTTCCGCTTCCGGCTCCGCACCACGATGCTGGTGCTGGTCCTGGTCATCCAGATGGTGCCCCTCGAGGCGCTGGTGATCCCGCTCTTCATCCAGGCCAGCTCGCTCGGCATGCTCAACTCGCTGCTGGGCCTGACGATCGTGTACGTCGCCTTCTCGCTGCCGTTCGCGATCTGGATGCTGCGCGGCTTCGTCGCCGCGGTGCCCCGCGAGCTCGAGGAAGCGGCGTACCTCGACGGCGCCTCGTGGCCCCGGATGTTCTGGTCGGTGCTCTTCCCGCTCTGCCTCCCGGGCCTGATCGCGACCAGCGTCTTCTCCTTCATCACCGCCTGGAACGAGTTCGTCTTCGCGATCACGTTCCTCAGCGACGAGGACAAGTTCACCGTCGCGGCCGGTCTGCGCCAGTTCTTCACCCAGTACGGCACCGACTGGGGCTCGGTCATGGCCGGGTCGACGATCATCACGCTGCCCGTGATGGTGCTGTTCATCATCGTCCAGCGACGTCTCAGCGAGGGCCTGGTCGCCGGGGCGGTGAAGGGGTGACCCCGACGTCGACCGCCGACCCGGCGCTGCGTCGGCTGGCCGCGGGTGTCGTGCTGCCCGGCTTCGTCGGCACCACGGTCCCTGACTGGCTGCACCGCGCGCTCGAGGAGGGCCTGGCCGGGGTCTGCCTCTTCGGCCAGAACGTCACCGACGACGCGCAGGTCACCGCCCTCGGTCAGGCGCTGCACGACGTGCGGCCCGGCGTGCTGGTCGCCTCCGACGAGGAGGGCGGCTCGGTCACCCGCCTGGACGCCGCCACCGGCTCGCCCTGGCCGGCCCACGCCACGCTCGGCGCGCTCGGCGACGTGGTGGCCACCGAGCGGGTGGCCCGCGCCCTGGGGGCCGCCGCCCGGGCCCGGGGGGTCGACCTGGTGCTCGGCCCCGTGGCCGACGTCGGCTCCCAACCGGACAACCCGGTCATCGGCGAGCGCTCCTTCGGCGCCGACGCGATGCAGGTCGGCCGGCACACCGCCGCCTTCGTGCGGGGGCTCCAGGACGCCGGCGTCGCCGCCTGCGCCAAGCACTTCCCCGGTCACGGCGCCACCCGCACCGACTCCCACCTCGCCCTCCCCGTGATCGACGTCGACGAGGCGACCTGGCGCGCCCGCGACCTGCCGCCGTTCGCCGCCGCGGTCGACGCCGGAGCCCGGTGCGTGATGACCGCTCACGTGGTCGTGTCCTGCCTCGACGAGCAGCCGGCCACGCTCAGCGCCGCGGTGCTCGGACGGCTGCGCTCCGAGCTCGGCTTCGGGGGGGTCGTGCTCACCGACGCGCTCGACATGCGGGCCATCTCCGACGGGGTCGGTCGCGCCGGGGGAGCCGTGCGCGCCCTCGCCGCCGGCGCCGACCTGCTGTGCGTCGGCAACCCCGCCTACCCCGATCCCTACGACGCCGAGGGCGCGCTCGCTGAGGTCGTCGGCGCGGTGGTGGCGGCGGCCCGGTCCGGCGACCTCGACGTCGCCCGGCTCGAGGAGGCGGCCGCTCGGGTGGCCGCGCTCGGCGAGTGGGCCGCCGAGCGGCGCTCGCTCGCGCTGCTCGGGGCCGACGAGGAGGACTTCGGGGTCGAGGTCGCCCGGCGCGCCCTGACCGTCAGCGGTCGGCCCCAGCTGGCCGCAGGGGGCCGGCTGCTCGTGGTCGAGCCCGAGACGTCGTACGCCGCGGGGCTCGGGTCGTCGTTGGTCGCGCGGCTCGCGCCGCACCAGGTCACCGGCGTGCGGAGCCCGGCCGAGGCGGTCGGGCTGGCGCAGCGCGCACCCGACGTGGCCGTCGTCGTCGAGGGTCGCCCCGCCGCCGCCAGCCGGGCGGTGGTCGACGCCGTGCTCGCTGCCTGCCCCGGGGCGGTGATCGTGCGCCTGGGTCCTGACGACCCCGCAGCGCCGACGCCGGCGCGCGGCGTGCGCGCCCACGGTGGCGGGCGCGCGGCGGCGACGGCGGTGCTCGAGGCCCTGGCGCTGAGCACGGACGCAACGGAGGAGGACCGATGATCGTCGGCGTGGACCTGGGCAAGACCGGCTGTCGCGCACGGGTCGCCGAGGGCGGCGACGCCCACGAGGGCGCCGAGGGCTGCGGGCCGGGAGCGCCCGGACTCGCGGAGCCGGGAGGTGTGGCCGCCGCGCTGAGCGCCGTCACGACCGTGCTGGGCCCGTTGCTGGCCCCGTTGACCACCCCGTTGTCCACCCAGTTGTCCACCGAGACCACCCGGTCGATCTGTGTCGGGGCCGCCGGCGCGGAGGCGGCTCCCGGGGCGGCCCGTGAGCTGGCGGCGCGGCTGGCCGAGTGGTGCGGCGGGCGGGGCGGGCCGGGCGGGGCCGAGGTCTCGGTGGCCTCCGACTCGGTCACGGCCCATGCGGGCGCCCTGGCGGGGCGACCCGGCAGCGTGCTCGCGGTCGGCACCGGTGTGGTGGCGCTGGCCGTCGACGACGGCGGCGCCCGCACCCAGCTCGACGGCTGGGGGCCCTGGCTCGGCGACGACGGCGGTGGCGCGTGGATCGGTCGCGTGGCGCTGCGCGCCGTGCTCCGCCACCGGGAGGGGCGAGGCCCGGCCACGCTGCTCAGCGCCTCCGCCGAGCGCCGCTACGGCGACCTGGGCTCGCTCCCGGCGACCCTGGCGGCCCAGGGTCACCTGGCCCGCACGACCGCGGCCCTGGTGCCGGACGTGCTCGCCGCCGCCCGGGCCGGTGACGTCGTGGCGGACGACGTGCTCGAGCGGGCCGTCGTCTGCTGGGCCGACCTCGCGGGACGCGCCGTCACCGCAGCCGGCCAGCCTGCGTTGGCGCTGGTCGGTGGCCTCGCCGACGTCCCCGACCTGGTCGACCGGCTCGTCCGGCACCTGCCGGCCGACGTCCGGCTCGTGGCAGCGGAGGGGGACGCCGTCCACGGAGCGCTGCTGCTGGCCGCCCGCACCGACCTGCCGCACGAGCCGGCGGTCCTGCGGCTGCGCAAGCCCGCGCCGGCCCCAGCCGCGGCCCCGTCGCCAGTGCTGGCGGCGCCCGCCGACGACGTCGACCGCCTGGCGACCGAGCAGGTCCGCGGCGACCTCCACGACCTCGACGCCCGCGAGCCCGAGGAGGTCGTGGCGCTGCTGCTGGAGGCGGAGGCGTCCGTGCCGGTGTCGGTGGCCGAGGCCGCGCCGGCGCTGGGTGCGGCCGTCCGGCTCGCCACCCGCGCCCTGCGAGACGGCGGCCGGCTGCTGTACGTCGGCGCCGGCACCCCCGGGCGGCTCGCGGCGCTCGACGCGGCCGAGTGCCCCCCGACCTTCGGGGTCGACCCGTCACGGGTGGTGGCCGTCTGCGCCGGAGGCGACGAGGCCGCGCGCACCGCGGTCGAGGGGGCCGAGGACGACGCGGCGGCCGGGGCGCGCGACCTGGCCGCGCTGCGCCCGAGCGCCGACGACCTGGTCGTCGGCATCTCGGCCTCGGGCCGCACGCCGTACGTGCTGGCGGCCCTGGAGACGGCCCGCGCCGCGGGCGCGGCGACCGTCGCCGTGGTCAACAACCCGGCCAGCCCGATGGCCGCCCTGGCCGACGTGACGGTCGAGGTGCTGACCGGTCCCGAGACGCTGTCGGGCTCGACGAGGCTCAAGGCCGGCACCAGCCAGAAGGTGGCGCTCAACGTGATCTCCACCGCCGCGATGGTCGGCGCCGGCCACACCTACGGCGCCTGGATGGTCGACGTGCTGGCCACCAACGACAAGCTGCGCAGCCGGGCCCGGCGGATCCTGCGGGAGGCGACCGGCGTCGACGACGCGGCCGCGCTCGCCGCGCTGGAGGAGGCCGGGTGGCGCACCAAGACGGCGCTGGTGTCGCTGCTCGGCGGGGTGGCGACCACCGAGGCCGACGCGCTGCTCGAGGCCCACGGCGGCCACGCGCGCGCCGCGCTGGCCGCCACACCCTCCGGACCTCGGGCCCCGGGCGTCGAGGGCGCGTCGTGATCGTCGTGGCCGTGGCCTCGGGCACCTCCGCCGACGGGCTGGACGTCGGGACGGTCGACCTCGTCGCCGGACCCGACCGGACCCTGGAGGTGACCGTGCTCGACACCCGGACCGTCGACTGGCCCCCGGGCCTGGGCGAGCGGCTGCTGGGCGTGCTCCCTCCGGCCGGCACCACCGCCGCGGAGGTCTGCGCCCTCGACACCGAGGTCGGCCGGGCGGTGGCCGGCGCCGCCGCAGACGCGCAGCGGCGGCTGGCCGACGAAGGCCGAGGCGTCGACCTGGTCGTCTCTCCGGGCCAGACCGTGCACCACGAGGTCGTGGGCGACCGGTGCCTGGGCACCCTCCAGGTCGGCCAGCCGGCGTGGGCGGCGGAGGCCACCGGCCTGCCGGTCGTCTCTGACCTGCGCGCGCGAGACGTGGCGGCCGGTGGTCACGGAGCGCCGCTGGCCGGGGTGCTCGACGCCCTGTGGCTGGCGCCCGCACCCGGCCGGTGCCGCCCCCGCGTGGCGCTCAACCTGGGGGGCATCGCCAACGTCACCGTCGTGGACGCCGACGGCGCCCTCGCCTGGGACACCGGCCCGGCCAACTGCCTGCTCGACGTGGCCGCCGCCCGGGCCTCCGGCGGCCGGCTCGCCCACGACGTCGACGGCGCCCTGGCCACCGCGGGCACGGTCCACGAGGCCCTGCTCGCCCGGCTGCTGGCGCACCCCTACCTCCGGCTGGCGCCCCCCAAGTCGACCGGCCGTGAGACCTTCACCGCCGCCTGGCTGGACGGCGTGCTGGACGGCGTGCTGGACGGGGAGCCGGCCTCCTGGCCCGACGTGCTGGCCACCCTGGTCGAGCTGACGGCGGTCACGGTCGCCGACGCCCTGGCCCCGCACGACCCGCACGAGGTGGTCGTCTCCGGGGGCGGCACGGCCAACCCGGCGCTGATGCGCGCGCTGGCGCGCCGGCTGGGCGACGTACCGCTGGTCACCAGCGACGAGCACGGGCTGCCCTCCGGCGGCAAGGAGTCGGTGCTGTGGGCCCTGCTCGGCTGGCTGACCTGGCACGGCGTGCCCGTGAGCACCGGCCGGCACCCCGCCCGCGTGCTCGGCCGGCTGACGCCCGGCGAGCGACCGCTGTTGCTGCCCACGCCGCTCGACCCGGCGACGTACCCGACGCGGCTGCGGCTGCGCTCCGACCACCTCATCAAGGAGACCCGATGACCGCCCGCCGACTGGGTGTCGCCCACGCGCTGGTCGACGGACTGCTGCTGACCGGCGACGTCGAGGTGGACGACGGGCGGGTGACGCGGGTGGGCCTGCCGCCGGCCCCGGGCGGTCGGGTCGCCGCACCCGGCTTCGTGGACCTGCAGGTCAACGGCTTCGACGGTGTCGACGTGATGACCGCCGACGCCGACGGGCTGCGCCACGTCTCGCGCGCCCTGGCCGCCCACGGGGTGACGGCCTGGCTGCCGACGCTGATCACCGGGCCGCCGGAGACCACCGAGCGGGCGCTGGCGACCCTCGCGGTCATGGTCGGGGAGGACCGGTCGGCGCCGCCGGAGGGCGCGCGGGTGCTCGGGGTCCACCTCGAGGGACCGTTCCTCAGCCCGGAGCGGCTCGGCACCCACCCGGCCGAGCACCGCCACGACCCCGAGGTCGCCCTGCTCGACCTCTGGCGGAGCCTGGGCCCGGTGGTGAAGGTGACCCTCGCCCCCGAGCGCCCCGGGGCGCTCGACCTGGTCCGCGCGCTGGTGGCCGACGGAGTGGTGGTCTCGCTCGGCCACTCCGACGCGACCGCCGCCGAGGCGCACGCCGGCTTCGACGCGGGCGCCCGGGCCGTGACCCACCTCTTCAACGCGATGAGCCCCCTGCACCACCGGGCTCCGGGGCTGCCCGGCGCCGCGCTCAGCCGACCCGACGTGATCGTGCAGCTGGTGGTCGACGGCCACCACCTCGCCGACGACGTGGTGCGGCTGGCGTGGGCGGCGGCCCGCGGCCGTACCGTCCTGGTCACCGACGCCACCGCGGCGTCCGGGCGAGCCGACGGCGACTACGCGCTGGCCGGCGTCGAGCTGCGGGTGCGCGGGGGAGCGGTGCGCAACCCCGCCGGCGACCTCGCCGGCAGCGCCCTCACGCTCGACCGCGCCGTGGCCAACGCCTGCGCCCTCGGCCTCGACCTCGCCGAGGTGCTCACCGCGGCCACCGAGACCCCGGCCCGACTGCTCGGCCGGGCCGACCTCGGCTCGCTCAGGCCCGGCGCGCGCGCCGACGTGGTGGTGCTCGACCAGCACCTCGCGGTCACCGACGTCCTCATCGACGGGCGTCCGGTCGACCCGGTGCCCACGACGCCCACGACGCCCACGACAACAGGGAGCCCGACGTGACCAGTCACCTCGAGCAGGAGATCGGCGAGCAGCCGGAGGTCGCGGCACGGCTCGTCGACCGGGTCCGCCCCGACCTCGCGGCGTACGCCGCCCTGCTGCGCAGCGCTGGCTCCGAGCAGGTGCTCACCGTCGGACGCGGCAGCTCGGCCAACGCGGCGCGCTACGGGCGCACGCTCTGGGAGACCCGCGCCGGGGTCGCCACGGGGTCGGCGGCCCCGAGCACCACCACCGTGTACGACGCCCCGGTCGACTGGCGCCGACGGGCGGTGGTCGCGGTGTCGCAGTCAGGCCGCTCGCCCGACGTGGTCGCGGTCGTCGAGCGCGCGCGGGCCGCCGGCAGGCCGACGCTCGTCGTGACCAACGCGCCCGACTCGGCGCTGGCCCGGGCCGCCGACGCCGTGCTCGATCTCGGCTGCGGTCCCGAGCGGTCGGTGGCGGCCACGAAGACCTACACCGCCTCGGCGCTGGCCCTCGCCCTGCTCGGCGTGGCCCTGGACGACGGGCGGGGTCTCGAGTCGGTGGCCGCGGTCCCGGACGCGCTGGGCGCCGCGGTGAGCGGCACGAGCGGGGTCGACGCGGCCGCCCGGCTGCTGGCCGGGCACGAGCGTGGGGTCACCGTCGGGCGCGGCCTCGGCCTCGCCACGGCCAGGGAGGCCGCGCTCAAGCTGACCGAGCTCACCGGGGCGCTGGTGATGCCGTTCTCGCCTCCAGACCTGCTGCACGGCCCCGTGGCGGCGGTCGGGCCGGGCGTGCCGGTGGTGCTGGTGGGCGGCCGCGGTGCGGCGCGGACGAGCGTGGCCGACCTGGTGCCGGAGCTGGCGGGCCGAGGCGCGCCGCTGGTCGCGCTGGGTGGCCTGCCGGGCGCAGAGGCGGCTGGGGCGCTTCCGGTGACGCTGCCCTCGGGGGCGCGCGTCGCCGACTGGCTGGAGCCCGTCGTCACGGTCGTCGCGGCCCAGCTGCTGGCCTGGCGCACGGCCGAGCGTCGCGACGTCGACGTCGACCACCCCGGCGGGCTGTCGAAGGTGACCCTGACCCGCTGAGGCTCGGGCCGCCCACCCGACCCGACCGGTCGGGTGGCCCCCTACGGTGGCCCCATGCGCGTGGGACTCACCGGCGGCGTCGGCTCCGGCAAGAGCACGGTCTCGGCCCTGCTCGCCGAGCTCGGGGCGGTCGTCATCGACGCCGACCAGCTCTCGCGCGAGGTCGTGGCCCGGGGCACCCCTGGCCTCGCCGCCGTGGTGGAGGCCTTCGGCGCACAGCTGCTGACCGCCGACGGCGAGCTCGACCGGCCCGCCATGGGCGCGCTGGTCTTCGCCGACGAGGCGAAGCGCCGCCGGCTGGAGTCGATCGTGCACCCCCTGGTCTTCGAGCGGTACGCCGCGCTGGAGGCGGAGGCCGACCCCGACGACCTGGTCGTCCACGACATCCCGCTGCTGGCGGAGTCGGGCCGGGCTGCGGACTTCGACGCGGTGGTCGTGGTCGACGTGCCCGACGAGACCCGGATCGAGCGGATGATCCGCGACCGCGGCTGGACCCGCGAGGACGCCGAGTCGCGGATCGCGGCCCAGGCCACCCGCGAGGACCGGCTGGCGATCGCCACCCACGTGGTCGACAACGGCGGCTCGCTCGACGCCCTGCGCGAGCGGGTCCTGGCGCTGCACGCCGAGCTGACCGCGACGCGGTAGGCCCCGGGCCCGCGGCGCGGGCCGTCACCACCCCTGTGGCAGCGTGCAGCCGTGAACCCGACGACCCGCCGCCTGTTGGCGCTGGTCGGCATCGTGGTGCTGGCCTTCAACCTGCGCCCCGCGGCGGTGAGCATCGGCCCGGTGCTCGGCGACCTGCGGGCCGACCTCGACATGTCCGGCGCCGAGGCCGGGCTCCTGACCTCGCTCCCGGTGGTGGCCTTCGCCGTCTTCGGTGGCCTCGCCGCGCGGCTGGCCCGGGCCGTGGGGCCGCACCGGCTGACGCTGGCGTCCCTGCTGGCGGTGGTGGTCGGCCTGCTCCTGCGCAGCCGGGTCGAGTCGGTCACGGGCTTCCTGCTGCTGTCGCTGCTCGCCCTGGCCGGGATGGCGACCGCCAACGTGTTGCTGCCCTCGCTGGTCAAGCGCCACTTCCCGAGCCGCATCGGGAGCGTGACGGCGGCGTACTCGACCGCGCTGGCGGTCGGCCTGACCTCCGCCTCGGTGCTGACCGTGCCGATCGGCGAGGCGCTGGGCGGCTGGCGCGCCGGCCTGGCGCTCTGGGCGGTGACGGCGGCGATCGCCGCGGTGCCGTGGCTGGCACTGGCCACCGAGGACTCCCACGCTCGCGCGGGCGTGCCGCGCGGCGACGAGCCGGCGGTCGGGCTGGGGCAGGTGGCGCGCACCCGGCTGGGCTGGCTGATGGCGCTGTTCTTCGGGCTCCAGTCGATGCAGGCCTACTCGATCTTCGGGTGGTTCCCGGCGATCTACCGCGACGCCGGCTTCTCCAGCACCACCGCCGGTCTGCTGCTCGGCGTGGTCACCGCGACCAGCATCCCGACCTCGCTGGTGGTGCCGGCCCTGGCCGCCCGGCTGCCCGACGTACGGGCGCTGGTCATCGGGTTCTTCGGCTGCTACGTCGTCGGGTACGTCGGCCTGGCCCTCGCGCCGGTCGCGGGCGCGTGGCTGTGGGCGGTCCTGGTCGGGCTCGGCACCGCGTCGTTCCCGCTCGCGCTGACGCTGATCGGCCTGCGCGCCCGCACCGCCACCGGGACCGCGGCGCTCTCGGGCTTCACCCAGTCGGTCGGCTACCTGGTCGCCGCGCCCGGACCGTTCCTGGTCGGGCTGCTCAACGACGTCACCGACGGGTGGACGGTGCCGCTCCTGGCGATGACGGCGCTGACCGTGCCGCTGCTGGTGGTCGGGCTCGGCATCGCCCGCCCGGCGTACGTCGAGGACGCGCTGCGGCCCCGCTCGACCCGTCCGGTCTGAGCCCCGGGCGCACGACAGCCCCCGTCCACCAGGACGGGGGCTGCACGAGCGCCGGAGAGGGGGTCAGGCCGCCAGGTCGGGGTCACCCAGGCGACGCAGCTTCTGCAGGGCCTCGCGCTCGAGCTGGCGGACCCGCTCGGCGGAGATGCCGTGCTTGGTGCCGATGTCGGCCAGCTTGTGCTGGCGACCGTCGGTGAGGCCGTAGCGCGAGCGGATGATGTCGGCCGCGCGGTCGTCGAGCTGCCCGACCAGCGCGTTGAGCCGGTCGCGCGACTCCACGTCGAGGATCGTGAGGTCGGGGCCGGGGGCGGTCTCCTGGGCCATCAGGTCGCCGAGCGAGGTGTCGCCGTCCTCGTCGACCGGAGTGTCGAGGCTGACGTGCTCACGGCCCCACGCCATCAGGTCGAGGACCCGGTCGACGTCCATGCCGAGCTCGTGGGCGATCTCGTGCGGCTCGGGCTCGCGGCCGAGCTGGCGCTCGAGGGTGCGCCGCGCGCCGCCGACCTGGTTGAGCTCCTCGACCACGTGGACCGGGAGCCGGACCACGCGCGCCTGCTGGGCGATGCCGCGGGTGATGGCCTGGCGCACCCACCACGTGGCGTAGGTCGAGAACTTGTAGCCCTTGGTGTAGTCGAACTTCTCGACCGCCCGGATCAGGCCGGTGTTGCCCTCCTGGATGAGGTCGAGCATCGGCATCTGGGCCCGGCCGTACTTGCGGGCGATGGAGACGACCAGCCGCAGGTTGGCGGTGATGAACGTGTCGACGGCCTTGCGGCCCTCCTCGGCGAGCCACTCGAGCTCCTCCTCGGTGGCCCGCATGGGGGCACCGCCCTTGCGGCGTCCGACCCGGCCCTCGGCGAGCAGCGCCTCGGCCATCAGGCCGGCCTCGATCGTCTTGGAGAGCTCCACCTCCAGGGCGGCGTCGAGCAGGGGGTTGCGCGCGATCTCGTCGAGGTAGAGACCGACGCTGTCACGCCCTTCGATCTCTCGGTTTCCGCGCGACGCGGTCCGTACTGCCATGGGACCCTCCTTCAAGCTCCGGGGGACGTTGTGCGAACCCCGTACTGTGGGTCAACGTCGGTCCGCCTCCGTGGATTCCCCAGTACCCACGTCCGCGTCCTTCACCAACCGCCCTTTGACTACTCCTTCGTCATCAAGGACGATCCGGATCGGTCCGGAGTTGCACGGGTTTCGAACTCTCAGGGAGTTCTCAGGCCCCAGGGTCGGATCTCAGGCTTCCGGGGCCTCGGCGAGCCCCATCAGGTCGAGCATCCAGGCCAGGGCGAAGGCGCGGTCCTGCCAGGACTTGTAGCGGCCGGAGACGCCTCCGTGACCGGCCGACATCTCGGTGCGCAGCAGCACCTCGGCCTGCGGCGCCACCGCCCGCAGCCGGGCCACCCACTTGGCCGGCTCGACGTAGAGGACCCGCGTGTCGTTGAGCGAGGTCTCGGCGAGGATCGGCGGGTAGGGCAGGTCGGCGACGTTGTCGTAGGGCGCGTAGGAGGCCAGGTAGTCGTAGACCTCGGGGTCCGCCTCGGGGTTGCCCCACTCGTCGTACTCGGTGACGGTGAGCGGGAGGCTCGCGTCGAGCATGCTGGTCAGGTTGTCGACGAACGGCACGGTGGCCACGATCCCGCCGAACGCCTCCGGCGCCTGGTTGGCCACCGCCCCCATCAGCAGGCCGCCCGCGCTGCCGCCCTCGGCTATCAGGGTCTGCGGGGTGCTCCACCCGGTCTCGACCAGGTGGCGCGCGCAGGCGATGAAGTCGGAGAAGGTGTTCTGCTTGGCCATCAGCTTGCCGCCGTCGTACCAGCGGCGGCCCATCTCGCCGCCGCCGCGCACGTGGGCGATCGCGAACGCCGCCCCGCGGTCGAGCAGGGAGAGCCGCGCCACCGAGAAGTAGGGGTCGATCGAGGCCTCGTAGGCGCCGTAGCCGTAGAGCAGCGTCGGGACCGGACCGGTGCCACCACCGACGCCCTCGCGCGCCCCGCGGCGGACCACGATCGAGATCGGGACGCGCTCGCCGTCGTCGGCGGTGGCCCAGAGCCGGTGCTCCTCGTAGTCGGCCGCGTCGTAGCCGCCCAGGACCGGCGCGCGCCGCAGCAGGGTCAGCTCGCGGGAGCGCACGTCGTAGTCGTAGACCGAGGAGGGGGTCGCCATCGAGGTGTAGCCCAGCCGGACGACCGGCTGGTGGAAGCCGGGGTTGCCGCCCGAGCCGACGGTGTAGACCTCGTGGTCGAACTCGACGAGGTAGTCGTCGGTGACACCGACGTCGCCGAGCTCGAGGATGCGCAGCTGGGTCAGGCCCTCGCTGCGCTGGTGGATGACGAGGTGGCCCGCGAAGGCGTCGACGTCCTCGAGGCGGACCGACGAGAGGTGGGGGACCAGCGGCTCCCAGCCCTCCGCCGGGGTGGGCCGCAGCGGGGCGCTGCCCAGCTCGAAGTCGGCTCCGGTGGCGTTGTGCAGGACCAGGAACCGGTGCTCGCCACCGATGACGGCGTGGTCGAGGGAGTACTCCACCCCCTCGGTGCGGGCCGCGAAGACCTGCCAGCCGCCGTCGGGGTCCTCGGTGTCGAGCACCTGGTACTCGGACGTGGTCTTCGACCCGGCCGCGATGACCAGGAAGCGGTCGCTGCGGCTGCGGCCGACGCCCACCCAGTAGCGGGCGTCGGTCTCGTGGCGGACCAGCTCGTCGTCGGCCTGGGGCGTGCCGAGCACGTGTCGCCAGATCTTGTCCGGGCGCCACGTGTCGTCGACGGTCGTGTAGTAGAAGGCGCCGTCGGTCGGGTGCCAGGTGACACCGCCCAGGGTGCCGGTGACCTCGTCGGCGAGCAGCTCGCCGGTGCGCAGGTCCTTGACGCGGACGACGTACCGCTCGTCGCCCACGACGTCGACGGCGTAGGCGAGGAGGTGACCGTCGAGGCTGATGCTGGAGCCGCCGAGGGAGAAGTACTCGTGGCCCTCGGCGAGCTCGTTGAGGTCGAGCAGGACCTGCTCGCCGGGCAGCGCGGGCTCGTCGGGGGCGCAGTCCTCGGTGGGCTGCGGGGGAGTCCAGTCGTCCGGTGAGGCGACCGGGACGCGGCAGCTGGCGCCGTACTCGCGACCCTCGAAGGAGCGCCCGTAGTACCAGTGGTCGCGGTTGCGGGTCGGGACCGACAGGTCGGTCTCCTTGGTGCGCGCCTTGATCTCCCCGAAGATCGTCTGACGCAGGGGGGCCAGGTGGGCGGTGCGCTGCTCCGTGTAGGCGTTCTCGGCCTCGAGGTGGGCCAGCACCTCGGGGGACTCCTTGTCGCGCAGCCACTCGTAGTCGTCGGTGCGGGCGCGGCCGTGGTGCTCGGTGGTGGTGGGGCGGCGCTGGGCCACGGGCGGCCGACCGGGGGAGTCGGGTGCGGCATCGGTGACATCAGGCATGTCAGGAACGCTAGCCGTGAGCCTCTAGGGTCGGGACGTGGGCACCGATCACACCGTCGACCTCAACGCCGACCTCGGTGAGGAGGTCACCGACGACGCGGCGCTGCTCGAGGTCGTGACCAGCGCCAACGTGGCCTGCGGCTACCACGCCGGCACCGTCGCGACGATGCGGGCGGTGTGTTCGGGGGCCGCCGAGCGGGGCGTCTCGGTGGGGGCCCAGGTCTCCTACGCCGACCGTGAGAACTTCGGGCGGGTCGCGCGCGACGTGGCCTTCGACCTGCTGCGCGAGCAGGTGGCCGACCAGGTCGGCGTGCTCGCCGAGATCGCCCGGGCCGCCGGCACCGAGGTGCGCTACCTCAAGCCCCACGGCGCGCTCTACCACCGGGTGCTCGACGACGAGGAGCAGGCGGCGGCCGTGCTGGCGGGGTCGGGCGACCTGCCGCTCCTGGGCATGCCCGGCCACCTGCTGGCGCTCGCCGGCCGCGCCGGCCGGGGCACCCGGCTGGAGGGCTTCCCCGACCGCGGGTACGGCGCCGACGGGCGGCTGCTGCCGCGCGACCGGCCCGGGGCCCTGCTCGAGGACGGCGAGGAGATCGCGCGCGCGGCGGTCGACCTGGCGGCGCGGGTCGACTCGGTGTGCGTGCACGGCGACCACCCCGGGGCGGTGGCACACGCCCGGGCCTGCCGGGCGGCGCTCGAGGCCGCCGGCTGGGTCCTGCGCGGGCTCTGACTGCTTCCCGGGTCGCCCTCCCCGGGGTGTCTCGGGGGGTCTCGCGGCCCTGCGGGCCTGTGGACCACCCTGTGCAGCAGGCTGTGCACAACCCGTGGTGGCTGTGGACAGACGGGGTCCGGATGTGGAGGGCCGTGTGCAACCGCAAGTATGTCGGGTCACGAGGCCCAAAACCCTTGCGCTACGGGCCTCCTGACCCGTAGAACTCTTCCTACCGAACCGGCGCGGACCTCACGGAAAGCACCGGATCGGGGATCGGACAGCAGCAAGGATCCATCCCACGAGGCAACTCGTGGCGTCGGCCCGGTGACGGGGACGGCGGGATCGGAGCAGCGGTCAGGTCGTCCGGGCGTCACCGTTTCCGGACAAGCCGAGGGCCTCGTGATGCTCATACCACCACGAGGCCCTCATCCATTTCCTCCGTGGCCGTCCCGACGACGCAGACCGGGCAGACTGGTCCGGTGCGCACCCTCCCGGTCGGTCCCGACGCCGTGCTGGTCGAGGTCGACGACGCGGTCGCCGCCCTCGACCTGGCGGCGTGGGCCCGGGCGTCGCGGGTCGAGGCGGCCGACATCGTCCCGGGGGCGGCGAGCGTGCTGTTCGACGGGTTGGCCGACCCCGACGCGCTGGTGGGGCGGCTGGCGTCGTGGGTCCCGTCCGGCGACCTGCCTCAGGGCGCGGAGGTCGAGATCGAGGTCGTCTACGACGGCCCCGACCTCGAGGCCGTGGCCGAGCGGTGGGGGGTGGACGTCGACGAGGTGGTCGCCCGCCACACCTCGATCGCGTTCGTCTCGGCCTTCTGCGGCTTCGCGCCGGGCTTCGCCTACCTCTCGGGGCTGCCCGCCGACCTCGCCGTCCCGCGCCTGGAGTCGCCCCGCAGCCGGGTGCCGGCCGGTTCGGTGGGCCTGGCCGGGTCGTGGTGCGGCATCTACCCGACCGCGTCGCCAGGAGGCTGGCAGGTGCTGGGTCACACCGACGCCGCGCTCTGGGACGCCGAGCGGGCCGAGCCCGCGCTGCTGGCCCCCGGCACCCGCGTGCGCTTCCGGGCGGTCCCGTGAGCCTGACCGTCCTGCGCGCCGGACCGCTGGCCACCGTGCAGGACCAGGGGCGCGCGGGGCTGGCCCACCTCGGCGTCCCCCGGGCCGGGGCGCTGGACCGACCGGCGTACGCGCTGGCCAACCGGCTGGTCGGCAACCCGGTCGGGTCCGCCGCGGTCGAGATCACCCTGGGTGGCCTCGAGGTGCGCGCCGACCGCGGGTGCTGGGTCGCGGTGACCGGCGCCGAGGGGCCGGTGACCGTCGACGGCGCGGCGCGCTGCCACGGCCGGGCCGAGTGGCTGCCGGCGGGAGCCACCCTCGCGGTCGGGACACCGACGCGAGGGGTGCGCTCCTACCTCGCGGTGGCCGGCGGCATCGACGCCACGCCGGTGCTCGGCTCGCGCTCCACCGACGTCCTGGCCTGGGTGGGCCCGCCCCGGGTGGTCGACGGCACGGTGCTGCCGCTGGGCGAGCCGGCGGGTCGTCCGGCCCCGCTCGACACGCCCCGAGCGCCGCGGCCGGGGCCGCTGCGGGTCCGGCCCGGGCCGCGGGTCGACTGGTTCGCCGCAGGAGCGCTCGACCACCTGTGCGCCACGACGTACGCCGTCGACGCGGCGTCCGACCGCGTCGGGCTGCGCCTGGAGGGCGACCCGCTGCGACGGGTGCGCGACGAGGAGCTGCCCAGCGAGGGGATGGTGCTCGGCGCCGTGCAGGTGCCGCCGAGCGGGCAGCCGGTGGTCTTCCTCGCCGACCACCCGCCGACGGGCGGCTACCCCGTCGTGGCCGTCGTCGAGAGCGACGACCTGTGGCAGTGCGCGCAGCTGCGACCGGGCGACCCGGTGCGCTTCACCCGCGCTTGACCATCTCCGTGGACACCTCGACGGGCTCGAAGCCCATGAGCGCGTTGATCGAGAGCATGTGGTCGTTGGTCTCGGCGTTCTGGGTGACGACCCGTCGCATCTCCGGGTGGTTCTCCTGGAGGTGACGCAGGTTGGCCGCCTTGGTCGCCAGGCCCAGCCGCCGCCCCCGGTGCTCACGGTGGACGAACGTGCCCCACTGCGACACGTCGGTGCGGCCCGGAGGCGGCACGGACAGCGTCGACTGCGCGGCGACGACCCGCTCGGGGGTGACCGCGACGGTCTCGAGGATCGTGCGACCCTGCTTGCGCAGCGCCTCGCGTCCTTCGGCGAAACGCTCGGGGGTCATCACCTCCTCCTCCCAGTCGACCGCACCGGTCGGCGCGTCGACGGCGAGCAGGCCCAGCAGGACGCACAGCGACGGCACCAGCTCGGCGGGCACCTCGTCGACGTACGTCTCGATCGTGTAGTCCGGGTGGTGCGGGGCCGCCGTCGCCACCCACCCGGCGATCGCCTCGTCGGGCACGGGCAGGGGGAGCCGGCGGACGACCTCGGCGTTGGCGAAGCCGTAGCCGTGGCGCTCGGCGAAACGGCGGTAGCCGTGGTCCTCGCGGTGGTCGACGGGCACGACGGCCTCGACCATCAGCAGGCTGCGTCCGAGCGACCGGGCGTGCTGCTCGGCGGCGTCGAGGAGTGCGGCTCCGTGACCTCGTCGGCGCGCTGGCGGGTCGACGTCGACCTGCAGCCAGGCCTTCTCGGTGTTGTCGAGCAGCGGGCAGTAGACGGTCGCGACCCCGACCAGGCGGCCGTCGACGTACCCGCCGAGGAGGTCGGCCCGCTCGCCGCTGTCGGGGTAGCGGTAGGTGCCGGCCATCTCCTGCCAGCTCCAGTGCGACGCGTCCTGGCGCTCCCACAGGCGCGACCGGGTGTCGACGCCGTAGGCCTCCCGCAGGGAGGTCTCGTCCGAGGGGTCGATCGCGCGCACGTCCACGATCCTGACGCTAGTCGGCTCCCGGACCGCGGCGCGAGGGGTTTACCCGGCCCCGCCCGCGCCGTCCGACGGCACGTCGGGGTCGTCGGCCGGGGCGTCGTCGGGGTCGTCGGGCGGGACCCACACGGTGAGGGCGGGGTCGTCGGCGGCGTACGAGCGCACGGGGCCGGGTCCGGTCTCGGCCGTCTCGAAGCGGACCGTCACCACGCCGCGGCCCGAGCCCCACACCCAGCCGCGTCCCATGTCCGCGTGCTCGACGTCGAGGCCGGGGGTCCACGACGTACGCCGCGACCCCTGCTCGTCCGGCACCTCGACCCGGTCGTCGGGCTCGTCCCCGTCGGTCCCCGCGGGCAGCACCGACTCGCCGAACAGGTCGTCCTGGATCCAGTCGGCCAGGCCGGAGACCCCCACACCGAGGAGGCGGACCCCGGCGGAGGTGTCGAGGTCGGCGAGCAGCGAGCGGGCCAGGCGCCCGATCGTGGCCGCCGAGTCGGTGGGTGAGGGCAGGGTCGAGGACCGGTTGAGCGTGGTGAAGTCGTGCAGGCGGACCTTGATCGTCACCGTGCGCCCGGAGAGCCCGTGCTTGACCAGGCGCTCCGCGACCTGGCGAGCCTGCCGGGTCAGCAGGCCCTCCATCAGCCGCTTGTCGGCGAGGTCGGTCTCGTAGGTGCCCTCGACGCTGACCGACTTGGCCCCGCGCTCGGCCACCACCGGACGGTCGTCGTCGGCCCGGGCGAGCTGGTGGAGCCCGGCGCCGTGGGCCTTGCCGACCAGCCGGACGAGCTCGTCGAGGCTGACCCGCTCCAGGTCGGCGACGGTGTGGACCCCAGCCCGGCGCAACCGCTCGGCCGTCGCCGGACCCACCCCCGGGATCACGGTGACGCTCATCGGGCGCAGCAGCTCGCGCTCGGTGCCGGGTGGCACCACGACCAGGCCATCGGGCTTGTCGAGGTCGCTGGCGACCTTGGCGATGAACTTCGAGGTGCCGATCCCGACCGAGGCGGTCAACCCGCCGGTGAGGTCGGCCACCCGTCCTCGCAGCGCCTCGCCAGCCTCGGTGACACCGGCGACGGTCAGGTCCTCCAGACCGGCCGCGGCGAGGTCGATGAACGCCTCGTCCAGCGACAGCGGCTCGACCAGCGGCGAGACGCTGCGCAACAGGCCCATCACCACCTGGCTGGTCGCCCGATAGGCGTGGAAACGGCCCCCGAGGTACGCGGCGTGCGGGCAGCGGGCGCGGGCCTCGCGGGTCGACATGGCCGAGTGGACCCCGTAGGCCCGCGCCTCGTAGGAGGCTGCGGCGACCACGCCGCGCCCGCCGACGCCGCCGACCACGACCGGCTTGCCGCGCAGCGAGGGCTTGTCGCGCTGCTCGACCGAGGCGAAGAAGGCATCGAGGTCCAGGTGGAGGACCGAGGCCTGCTGCCGCACCCGCGCAACCTACCGCCGCAACCCAGCCCGGCCGGCGACCGGCAGCGGCGCGCGGCCCCCGAAACGGCCCACGAGTCGTCCCCAGGTGGGCCTCCCGGGCTGCTCGTCCACCGCCTCGTCCCTCCGCGCCACGGGCGGGGGGTGTGCGGAGGCACGGTCGGGGCATGACCGCTCTCTCCTCCGGCTCGTCCGGCACTCCCGTCACCCTCACGGCCCGCTGCCCCGAGGACCTCCTCGCCGTGGTCCCGGTCGTGCTCGGCTTCTTCCCCTCCGACTCGGTCGCGATGCTGACCTTCGGCGGGCAGCAGGCCTTCCACGCCCGGGTCGACCTCCCGGCGTCCGACGAGCTCGACGCGATGGTCGCCGCGCTGCTCGAGCCGGCCCGGCGACATCGCGTCGCTCGGGTGGCCCTGGTCGTCTACACCGCCGACGCGGGCGCAGCGAGGCGGGCCGCCGGCGCGCTGCGACGAGGCTTCGGCGGCGCGCAGGTCGACGTCGTCGAGATGCTGCGGTCCGACGGGTCCCGGTGGTGGCCGCTGCTGGGCCCGGTCCGCGGGTTCCCCGACCACGGGGTGGCCTACGACGTCAGCAGCCACCCGTTCGTGGTGCAGTCCGTGCTCCAGGGCCAGGTCACCCACGGCTCGCGCGGCGACCTGGCCGCCGGCCTGCGCCGCGACGAGCAGCGGGCCGCCGTCGTCGCCCGGCTCGTCGCCGAGCAGGACCGCGCCGGCGCCGGGCCGGCCCGGGGGCCGTCGCTCGCCGAGGAGCTCACCGAGGGGGAGTGGGTGGAGGCGCTCGTCGCCGACCACGTCGCCGCCCGCTCGGCCCCCGGCGACGCGACGGTCGCGCGGCTGCTGCGGGCCGTGCGCCACCCGGTGCTGCGCGATGCGGCGTGCGCGCCGCTCACCCGGGCCGACGCCCTCGACCACGTCGACTTCTGGACCTCCGTGCTGCGCCGCACGCCGCAGGGGCTGAGTGCCCCGGTCGCCACGCTCCTGGGCTGGGCCGCCTGGCAGAGCGGTGACGGAGCGCTGGCGTGGTGCGCGGTCGAGACGGCCCGCGCCGACGACCCCGGCTACCGGCTCGCGGCCATCCTTGCGAGCCTGCTCGAGCAGGCCGTCCCACCCTCCGACTGGGACACCGACGTCGACTGGCGGGTGGGCCTCGTAGGCGGGAGGTCCTAGGGTTCGCCCATGGGCGAAGAGGTCGACGCACAGGAGTTCACCCGGGCTGACCGCACCCGGCACCGCGAGAAGGTACGTCGTTGCCTCGACGTGTTCGCCCGGATGCTCAGCGAGGCGGCCTTCGACACCGACGACCCGATGACCGGTCTCGAGGTCGAGATCAACCTGGTCGACGACCGGGGCGACCCGGCGCTGAAGAACGCCGAGGCGCTGGCGGCGATCGCCGACCCCGACTTCCAGACCGAGCTCGGTCAGTTCAACATCGAGATCAACGTGCCACCGGCCAAGCTGCGCGAGCGGGGCCTCGAGCGCTTCGAGGACGACCTGCGCCGCAGCCTCAACGACGCCGAGACCAAGTCCGCCGAGGTCGGCGCCCACCTGGTGATGATCGGGGTGCTGCCGACGCTCGCCGAGGGGCACATGGACGTGAGCAGCCTGAGCGGCAACCCCCGCTACCGGCTGCTCAGCGAGCAGATCCTCGCCGCCCGCGGTGAGGACATCACGATCGCGATCACCGGGGCCGAGCGGTTGCGCAGCAGCGCCGACTCGATCGTGCCGGAGGCGGCCTGCACCAGCATGCAGCTGCACGTGCAGACCTCGCCCGACCAGTTCGCGGCGTACTGGAACGCCTCCCAGGCCATCGCCTCGGTGCAGCTGGCGGTGGGCGCCAACTCGCCCTACCTGCTGGGCAAGCAGCTGTGGCGCGAGACCCGGATCCCGTTGTTCGAGCAGGCCACCGACACCCGCAGCGAGGAGCTCAAGGCCCAGGGGGTGCGACCGCGGGTGTGGTTCGGGGAGCGGTGGATCACCACCGTCTTCGACCTCTTCGAGGAGAACGTCCGCTACTTCCCGGCGCTGCTGCCGGTCAGCGACGACGAGGACCCGCTCCAGGTGCTGGAGGCCGGCGGCACCCCCAACCTGGCCGAGCTGCGGCTGCACAACGGCACCATCTACCGCTGGAACCGGCCGATCTACGACATCAACGACGGCGTGCCCCACCTGCGTGTCGAGAACCGGCTGCTGGCCGCCGGCCCGACCGTGGTCGACATGATCGCCAACGCCGCGTTCTACTTCGGGCTGGTCCGCGCGCTCGCCGAGAGCGAACGTCCGCTGTGGTCGCAGATGTCGTTCAGCGCGGCCGAGGAGAACTTCCACATCGCCGCCCAGCAGGGGATCGACGCCCACATCTACTGGCCGGGCGTCGGACAGGTCCGCGCCACCGAGCTGGTGCTGCGACGCCTGCTGCCGATGGCCCGCGAGGGGCTCGCCGCGTGGGGCGTCGACACGACCACCTCCGACCGGCTGCTGGGCATCATCGAGCAGCGTTGCCTTCTCGGCGTCAACGGCTCGGAGTGGTTCGTGCGCCAGATGGCCGTGCGCGAGGACGCCGGGGCCGAGCGTTTCGACGCGCTGCGCGCCACGCTGCTCGACTACCGCGAGCGGATGCACAGCAACGAGCCGGTCCACACCTGGTAGTCGCCGCCCGGCTCACCGCTCGCGCAGGCGCTGCCACGAGCGGCCCACCCCGGTGCGGGGGTCGCGCCACGCGCGGCGGTTGATCACGACGTACGGCAGGTGGCGGCCGAGCTCGCCCGCGGCCGCCCGGGTCGCGGCCAGCCACGCGAGGTCGGTGTCGCGGACCTCGGAGAGGTCACCCGGTCGGGCCAGCCAGACCAGCGGGGTCGCGCCGCGTCGGTGGGTACGACGTACGAGGGCCGAGACGACGTCGACCCGCAGCGCCTGGTCGAGGACGTCGTCGGGCCCGATCTCGAAGCCGGCCTCGCGCTCACCGGGCAGGCCGACGTGGAGCACCGGCGCGAAGACACGTCGTCGCTCGTGGCTCGCGTGGTCGAGGACCGCGCGACGCAGCCGCACGTGGAGGGCCCGCGACACGGGCTCGACGATGCCGTCCTGCACCGGGCCTCCTCGCGTCGTGGGCACTGCTCCGGCCCAGCGTGCCGCACCGTCGGGCCGGACGTGCGGGCTCTCCACAGGCGCGCCAGGGATGTGCCGAGCGCCAGGGACGGGTAGCCTGCGCGCATGGCCACCGTCGTCGTTGGATACGTCCCCAAGCCCGAGGGCGAAGCAGCCCTGACCAGCGCGATCCAGGAGGCCAGGCTGCGCGACGCGACGCTGATCGTCGTCTACTCCCACCGAGGGGGCCCCGGCTTCGACGAGGCCAGCTCGGCGAAGGCCGACGCGCAGGTCGAGATGATCAAGCAGAAGATCAACGAGTCGGGCGTCGCCTTCGAGGTCCGCCAGCTCGTCCGCGGCTTCGAGCCCTCCGAGGACCTCATCCACGTCGCCCAGGAGGCGGACGCCGAGCTGATCGTCATCGGCCTGCGCCGTCGTACCCCGGTCGGCAAGCTGATCCTGGGCTCCAACGCCCAGCGCATCCTGCTCGACGCCCACTGCCCCGTGCTGGCCGTCAAGTCCGACTGATCCTCGCCGGGGTCCTGCCGAGGGCGCCGGGCACGGCTACTCGCAGACCAGGCCCGGGTGGGCGCCGAGCTGGTAGTGGAGCTCGATCTCACGCCCATCCGACAGGCTGCCCGGGTACGGCAGCGGCCGGGGCACCGTGAGCCCTGACTGGTAGTCCTCGAGAACGGCGTCCCTGTACACGCGGATACGCGTGAACAGCATCAGGTCGTGACGGGGCGGTCTCGGCGAGGGGATCACGAGCGAGCCGGCGGGCAGACGCTCGCGCGCCGCTGGATCCCACGACCTCACGGTCTCCGCGGTCAGCTCGAACACCGTGCCCACGAAGATCCGATCGCGGGCGGGCGGCTGCCTCATGCCCCCGTCCGGGTCGGAGAACGCGAACTCTCTGCCGAGGTCGACGAGCTCCGCATCGACTCGCACCGAATCAGGGATGAGCGTGGCGTCCGGGGCCTGCGCCAGCAAGTGGCGCCAGATCGACACCTGAGGCTCCTTGGCGAGACATGCGTTCATCGTCTCGCTCACGATGATGTCGGGCGTCCGGGTAGGCGAGATGCGGTATCGGCACGCATCGGCCACCGTGAGCGCGGAGACGAATGCTCCCAGCCCCAGCCCGTCGACCACTCGTCGTGCCGAGGCCACCGACTCCTCGTGGATGTCGAGGATCGTGAACTGCACCTGCGCGGGCGTCAGCACCGACATCAGCGGCGTAGCGAGCAGCGCGTACGGCCCCGACCCGGCGTACAGCACGCGCACCGGGCGCTGCGGCGCGCGGTCGTGAGCGTCCCGGATCGCCTGGTGGAGTCCGCGCAGGAACACAGCGGTGCGCGCGTAGTCCTGGGCGCACATCGCCGCCATCGTCGGCGACAGGGCAAGGCCGTCGCCGAGCCGGGTCTCACCTGCGGAGATGTCGTCCGATCGAGCCCGGGCGCCGTGCTCGTCGAGCAGCCCGACCAGCGCGAGCACTGCAGGCCGCAACCCATGGACCGCCACGGCGTCGTCGAGGATCTCCAGCGTCAGCTGTCGGAGTCGCACAGCTCAGCCTTGTAGACCGGGCTGCTCGTGCCCGCTGCGTCGGGGGAGTCCGAGTCGCTCCCACACGCCGTGAGTGCCCCGCGGGCGGCGACGAGGGACAGGCCATGGCTGGGGAGGAGCTTCACGGCCGAGTCTCCTGGTGGAGTGGATGGGTCCGATCCCGAGCCTCCGGGAGCCGGGTCAGCGTATCCATCGGCACAGGTCGCCGCCAGCAGCAACGTCAGCCAGTGACCAGGCGTGATCAGAGCCGGGCCCGCGCCTGCTGGACCGTGAGGACCACGCAGAGCCCCGCGAGCACCGTCAGCACCACCGCCACCGGCACCTGGTCGGCGAGCGTGGTGATCAGCAGCGGGAAGCCGAAGCCGATGTAGGCGGTGGCGTAGAAGCCGGCGGACACCGTGCCCAACCGACCCTCACTGGCCAGCGCGGGCAGTCGCGCGATCCCGCTGGCGAGCGCGAGACCACCGCCGGCGCCGAGCATCACCGCGGAAGGGATCGACAGCAGCAGCAGCGTCGGCACGGCCGCGGCGAGGGCGGTGCCGCCGAAGCCGACGGCGCCGCAGGCGACGGCGACGGGTGCGGTCCGCACTCCCAGACGACCCTGCAGCGGCGCCGCCAACGCACCGGCACCGAGGGTGAGCCCGGCCATCAGGCCGGTCAGTGCCACGGGCGCGAACGGGAAGCCGACGAGCACGGGCACCGCGGCGATCGTGCTCGCCGGGAAGGCATAGACGCAGACGGCGAGCGGCGCGACGACGAGCAGGCCGCTGCGCCAGGCTCCGGGCCGGAAGGCCCCGGCCGGCGGGGCATCGCTGGTCTCCGGCCTCCGGACCAGTGACTCGGCCACCGACCACGAGGCCAGCAGCGCCAGCCCCAGGATGCCCACGTGGATCAGGTAGGGGAGGACCAGCGGCCAGGGCCCCCACTCACCGATCAGGCCGGCGAAGGCAGGTCCGATCGCGAACCCGCCCGTCATGGCCACCGCCGCCGCGCGGGGTCCCGCGAGGCTGCCGCGGCGTACGGCCGTCTCGACCACCCACGCGCTGCCGACGCTGAACACCGTGCCTGACGCCGCCCCCTGCAGGAACCGCACGAGGTAGAGGAGCGGCTCGCTGTCGGCGGCGAGGAGGAACAGCAGCGACGCGACGGCCGCGCCGATCGCGCCGGGCAGGACGACCGCCCGCCGTCCGTAGTGGTCGGCGGCACGCCCCGCGACCGCGAGCGCGAGCATCAGGCCGAGCGCGTAGACCCCGAAGATCGCGGTCAGTGAGGCGTCGCTCATGTCGAGCCGGTCGCGGTAGACCAGGAGCAGGGGGGTGGGGACGTTGGTCCCCGTGGCCACCGCGAGCAGGAGCAGCGCCAGGCGTCGGTCTGCGCTCCAGGTCACACGACGCAGCCTCGCACGCCCCCGACGCGGTGCCCGGTCGGGTCAGCTTCCGGGTCGTCTGCCCGGCTGCGCGATGATGGGCCCATGGCGATCCACATCACCGGACTCGACGAGGCCGACCAGGTGCTCACCGACCACCCGTTCGCGCTGCTCGTCGGCATGATGCTCGACCAGCAGTACCCCATGGAGCACGCGTTCCGGGGGCCGGCGAAGGTGCTGGAGCGCTTCGGCAGCGTCGATCCCGCCGCCATCGCGGCGGCGGACCCGGAGGAGTTCGCGACGCTGTGTGCGACGACGCCGGCCATCCACCGGTTCCCCGGGTCGATGGCCGCGCGCCTGCAGGACCTGGCTCGCATCGTCGAGGAGCGGTACGACGGCGACACGACGCGGTTGTGGACCGAGGCCGAGTCCGGCCGCGACCTGCTGAAGCGGGTGATGGACCTGCCCGGCTTCGGCAAGCAGAAGGCACAGATCTTCGTCAGCCTGCTGGCCAAGCAGCTCGACGTACGCCCCGACGGGTGGGAGGCGGTGGTGGGCGACTACGCCCTGGAGGGCTACCGCTCGGTCGCCGACGTCGTCGACCCGGGGTCGCTGCAGAAGGTGCGTGACTTCAAGAAGGAGAAGAAGGCCGCGGCGAAGCAAGCGGCGTCCGACTGATCACTCGACCGGCTCGGCCGAGACGTCGGCCGGCGCGTCCTCGCCCTCCTCGCCCTGCTCGTCCTCGCCCGACGCACGCGCCGGGGCGGGCGCGGTGCGCTCGGTGACGATCTCGTTGAGGTAGCGCAGGATCACCGCCAGCACGGCGACCAGGGGTACGCCGAGGAACGCCCCGGCCACCCCGAAGAGCGTGGAGCCCAGCACCACCGTGAGCAGCACGACCGCGGCGTGCAGGTTGAGGGTCTTCCCCTGCAGCCACGGCAGGAACACGTTGCCCTCGAGCTGCTGGACCACCAGGACGATGCCCAGCACGACGAGTGCGGCGACCCAGCCGTTGGCGACCAGCGCGACGAGCACGGCGACGGCGCCGACGGTCACGGCGCCCACGATCGGCGCGAAGGCCGCGACGAACGTGAGCACGGCGAGCGGCAGGGCCAGCGGGACGCCCACCACGACGAGGCCGATACCGATCAGGACCGCGTCGATCAGGCCGACCAGGGCCTGGGTGCGCACGAAGCCCCCGAGCGTGGTCCAGGTGCGCGACCCGACCTCGGCCAGGTGGCCACCGGCCTGGGCGCCCGCCAGCCCACGCAGCCAGGGCAGGAACGCGCGCCCGTCCTTGAGGAAGAAGAAGGTGAGGACCAGCGTCAGCACCGCGGTGATCAGCGCCGAGGTCACCGCGCTGACGCCGACCAGGACGCCGGACGCGATGCTGCTCGCGCTGGAACGGAGCCGGTCCTGGGCGGCGCTCGTGACCGAGTCCACCTGGGCCTGGGTGATGTCGAGCTGGCTCTGCTGGACCCAGCGCTGCACCTCGGTCAGACCGTCGGAGGCGCTGTTGGCGATATCCTCGATCTGGGTCCCCACGGTCGGGACGATGAACAGGACGAGCAGGACGACCGCGCCGAGCGCCCCCAGGACGGTGGAGAGCGCGGCGAGCGCGGCGGGGAAGCGCCACCGGCGCTCCAGCCAGCGCGCCGCCGGCTCCAGGACCGTGGTCAGGACCAGCGCCAGGATGATGGGCAGCAGGATGCTCCAGAGCTGCTGCACGATCCAGCCGACGAAGACAGCGCCGACAGCGATGACCAGCCACCGCAACGTCCACCGGGCCAGCCAGTGGATGCCACCGCCCAGGACCCGCTCGCGCGATGCCGGCGCATCCGAGGGGCGTGGCTCGACCAGGCTCTGCGGCTCCATGGCCCCATCGTGCCGCAGGTGCCGGCCGGCGCACGCCGCGGTGTCGACATCGGCAGGGGCGCGATGCGGACCCTCGCCCCCGGCGTGGCAGAATGTGCGTGCGGCTCTTGACACCAACGGTCTTTGTCGCGCCCCGAAGCAAGGGCAGCCCGCCGATCCAGGCGGACCGCCGAGTCAGTCCGACGAGAGGTGTTCGTGTCCTCGAACGCGCGCAAGGTACCCGCTGAGGTGCTCGCCCACCCCGCGGTCGCCACCCTGATCGCTCTCGGTGCCCCTGAGGGCACCGTCTCCCCGGAGGAGGTGCGACGCGCCAGCGACGACGCCGGCGTCGAGCCCCGCCACCTCAAGGGCCTGCTCGCCCACCTGAGCGGCCTCGGGATCTCGGTGGCGATGCCACCCCCGAGCGCCACGGCGCCCAAGGTGGCCGCCGCGACCACGGCGAAGCGCACGACCACCGCCGCCGCCAAGAAGGCGGCGTCCGCTGCCGGGTCGGCCGCCGAGGCCACGGAGCCGGCTGCGAAGCCCGCGACGGCCAAGAAGGCCGCCGCGAAGAAGGCCGCACCCGCGAAGACGACCGCTGCGGCCAAGAAGGCGGCTGCGTCAGCCGCCGTGCCGGCCGCCGACGCGATCGCGGCCGTGGGCCCCGACGGCAAGAAGGTCCTGCCCGACATCCCCGACGACCAGTTCGAGAAGGACGTCAAGACCGACCCGACGATCGTCGAGGACGAGAAGTCCGCGACGTTCGTCGTCTCCGCCGCCGACGACACCGACGAGCCGGAGCAGCAGGTCATGGTGGCCGGCGCGACCGCCGACCCCGTCAAGGACTACCTCAAGCAGATCGGCAAGGTGCCGCTCCTCAACGCCGAGATGGAGGTCGAGCTCGCCAAGCGGATCGAGGCCGGCCTCTTCTCCGACGAGAAGCTCGCCAAGGGCGGCAAGATCACGCCCAAGGTGCTCGAGGAGCTCGAGTGGATCTCTGAAGACGGTCGCCGCGCCAAGAACCACCTCCTGGAGGCCAACCTCCGGCTCGTGGTCTCGTTGGCCAAGCGCTACACCGGTCGCGGGATGCTCTTCCTCGACCTCATCCAGGAGGGCAACCTCGGCCTGATCCGTGCGGTCGAGAAGTTCGACTACACCAAGGGCTACAAGTTCTCCACCTACGCCACGTGGTGGATCCGCCAGGCGATCACCCGCGCGATGGCCGACCAGGCCCGCACCATTCGGATCCCGGTGCACATGGTCGAGGTCATCAACAAGCTGGCCCGCGTCCAGCGGCAGATGCTCCAGGACCTCGGCCGCGAGCCCACGCCGGAGGAGCTGGCCAAGGAGCTCGACATGACCCCGGAGAAGGTCATCGAGGTCCAGAAGTACGGACGCGAGCCGATCTCGCTGCACACGCCCCTCGGCGAGGACGGCGACTCCGAGTTCGGCGACCTGATCGAGGACTCCGAGGCCATCGTCCCGGCCGACGCGGTCAGCTTCACGCTGCTCCAGGAGCAGCTGCACGCCGTGCTCGACACGCTCTCCGAGCGCGAGGCCGGCGTGGTCTCGATGCGCTTCGGTCTCACCGACGGCCAGCCCAAGACGCTCGACGAGATCGGCAAGGTCTACGGCGTCACGCGCGAGCGGATCCGCCAGATCGAGTCGAAGACGATGTCGAAGCTGCGACACCCGAGCCGCTCGCAGGTGCTGCGCGACTACCTGGACTGAGCGGCGGCGCGCTCGGGTCGCGTGCCAGACTGCGCGCATGCGAAATCTTGGGTTGATGGCCGGAGCCGCCTCGCTCGCCGTGGTGCTGACCCTGTCCGGGTGCTCCTCGGACGACGACGGCTCCCCGGACGGCGACGGCGCCCCGTCCGCCACGACGGACGGCTCCGAGGGCGCCGCTGACCCGGGCGGGTGCGAGCTCCCGGTCACCGGCGGCGACGAGGTGCTGTCGATCAGCGCCGAGATCGCCGAGCAGGCGCTGGAGGACGCCGGGATCGAGGCGACCAGCGTCGACGTCGGTCTGCAGCAGTCCGGAGCCACCTGCGGGGTGAGCTGGGACGACGCCGCGAAGGGTGGCCTGATGTCGATCTCCGCCCCGGAGCCCGGCTCCTCCGACCCCGGGTCGCTGCCCGGGTCCTACGAGGTCGGCGCCTGGACCTGCCTGACCCAGCAGTTCGACAAGCGGATCGCCGGCGGGATCTGCGCCACCGACACCGTCGACCTGGCCGTGGTCCTCGAGCCCGGCACCGAGGACGAGACGAAGGCCGCGCTGGAGGTCCTCCTCCCGGCGCTCGAGGCCTAGCCCCGCCCGCGAGCCCAGGACGTCATACGGACGGAGCCAACGGTTGCTCCGTCCGTATGACGTCCCAGTGGCGTCAGCGGTCGGGCTCGGTCGCCTCACGGCCGAGGCGGACACCCCAGCCGATGACGGCGACGGCCAGCAGGACGAGACCGGCGGTCGCGGCCAGCGCGCAGACCACGAGGGCGGCCCGCTGGGCGCCGACGTCGTCGAGGTCGTCGACGAGGCTGTCGAGCACGAGCGCGCCGAGCAGCGAGGCGCCGAGGTAGAGACCTCCGCCCCACAGGGCCAGCCGTCGTAGGGTCTCTCGCGCCTGGAGGGCTCGAGAGCCCGGTGGCTGGTCGCCCGCCGGCGTGCCCGCCGGCGCAGAGCCCGACTCGCGGGGTCGACCCTCCGCAGCGGGCGGGGACAGGTCGACCGATCCGCACCGGCGGCAGTAGAACTGCTCGGTGCCCTCCACGACATGACCGTTCTCGCACACCCGCGCGCTCGTCATGGCGCCGAGTGTAGGAGGGAACCGCCTCCGTCGGCGATCAGGTTCGGCGAGGTCTGTCCCCGCGGTATCAGTCGGGTGTCTGCTGGCTCCTAGGAGAAGACGAGCCGCGCGCCGCAACCAGATGGCTGCCCCATGCGTCTCTTCCAGCAGACGGACGGTCCGTCTCGACGCACCCGAGGAGCCCCGATGACGATTCGCACCCGCGCCTTCCGAGCAGCCAGCGTCACCGTGGGAGCCGCGCTCGGCGTGACCCTCGCGCTGGCCGCGCCGGCCAGTGCCGAACGGGTCTCGCTGGACGACGGCGCCGACACCGTGGGCACGCTGAGCGACATCCGTGTCGTCACGGTGCGCCACACCAACGCCCGTGTCTACGTCAAGGTGGGCTTCACCGACCTCCAGCCGACCTCCGAGGCCGGTCCGTCCGGCGCCTCGATCTTCTTCGACTCCAGGCTGACCCGCCGCGGCCCGGAGCGGCGGCTGGCCACCGGGCTCCAGAGCGGGAGCGACTACCAGCTGGTCCGGATGCAGCAGTGGCGGGCCGTGGGCGACGCACTCACCTGCCCCCACCGGGTGCGGCTCGACTTCGACCGCAACCTCCTCAAGGGGTGGGTCGCCCGGCGTTGCCTGGGCCGCCCCGACCAGGTGCGGGTCGGGGTGCAGATGGTCGACGAGTTCGACGGCTCCCACCCGATCACCGACTGGCTCAAGGGTCCGCGCAAGTGGACCCGGGGGCTCTCGGCCGGCTGAACAGGTCGCGGACGTCGCGTCTGGGGGCGCTCAGCCGCTGGCGACGAGTGCCACCGCGACCCCGCACAGGAGCAACCCGACCGCCTGGGTGCGGTAGATCCGCTCCCGCAGCACGGAGGCCGCCAGCAGGACCGTGAACGCCGGGTAGAGCGAGGCCAGCACGGCGGCCACGGACAGGTCGCCGCGCTGGGCGGCGAGCAGGAACGACCCCGTCGCGGCCACGACGAGCACTCCGCACGCCACGCCGACCAGCGCGGCCCGGGCCCGGGGCACCCACGAGACGCCCAGCGCCACCGCGACCGACACCACGACCGGCGCCGCCACCGCCTGGCTGAGGGCCAGGGGCCACAGCCCGGCCGAGTCGGGGACCTGCCCCAGCGCGGCGAAGAGGGTGCCGAAGCCGAGGCCCGCGACCAGACCGTCAGCCAGCCCCTCGGCCAGTCCCGCCGCCGGGTCGCGCCCGCCTGAGGCGGAGCCCGCACCCGGCTCCCGGGAGACCAGCCACAGCCCCGGCAGAGCGAGGACGACACCGGTCCAGACCACCACGCCCGGACGCTCCCCGCCCACGAGCCCGGCGGTCACCGGCACCAGCACCGACCCGACCGCCGAGACCGGGCCGACCACCCCCATCCGACCGCTCGCCAGACCGCGGTAGAGGTAGGCCGTGCCGACGCCGTTGCCGACCCCGGCGAGCAGCCCCCAGAGCAGGTCGACCCGCGTGGGCTCGCCCGCGGTCAGCGCGGCGACCACGAGCACGACCGCGGTCCCGGCGACGGTGGTGACGAGGGCGACCGACCACGGCGACGTACGCCGGGAGGCCAGTCCGCCGAGGAAGTCCGCGAGGCCGTAGAAGATCGCCCCGGCGAGGGCCAGCACCACACTCACCGAGGCAGCCTCCCACGCTGGGCCGCGCGGCCCGCCCTCCCACCCCTGGGGACGCCTGGGGACGCCGACGGCCCCGGACCACAGGGGTCCGGGGCCGTCGGGTCAGGCTCGGTTCAGGGGTGAGGCACGCTCACCATGGCTCGGGTCAGCGGTCCTCGGCGGGAGCCGTCGGGGTGCCGGTGAGCTTGTGGGTCTCGTCCACGACGGTCACGGCGACCTCCTTGAGCTTGTCACCGTGCTCGCGGGCGTGGTGGGCACAGAAGAGGAGCTCTCCGCCGGACTGCAGCTCTACCCGGAGGTAGGCCTGCGCTCCGCAGCGGTCGCAGCGGTCCTCAGCCGTCAGTGGGGCTCTGGGGGCAACGACAGTGGTCACTTCGGCCTCATCTCATCTATCTGGTCGGTACTGGATCAACCTAGCGAGGGTTCCCAAGATTCCCGCTTCCACGTGTCGCTCGCCACGCGGTGCCTGTTGGTGCTGGTGCTGCTCGTCGATCATGCCTGTCTATCGTGCTTCGTGCGGTGGTGCCACGGCCAAGTCTGCCTGGTAGGACCCAGACCGGAACACGAACGTACCGATCCTGACCGATCGTGCTCACATCGTGACCCCTCCGGGTCAGGCGTGGGATCCGTTCGGTGCGGCGTGTCGCTAGTAGATTCGTTCCCGCGGGTCATCCGGATGGGTGCTCCCGCGCACGGACCGAACGAGTCGCAGGAGCCCCACGATCGCTGACAACACCTACAACGCCGCACACCTGCTGGTCCTCGAGGGACTCGAGGCGGTCCGCAAGCGACCCGGGATGTACATCGGATCGACCGACACCCGCGGCCTGATGCACTGCCTGTGGGAGATCATCGACAACGGCGTCGACGAGGCGCTGGCCGGCTCGGCCCACCGGGTCGAGGTGACCCTCCACGCCGACGACTCGGTCGAGGTGCACGACGACGGGCGCGGCATCCCCACCGACAAGGAGCCCAAGACCGGTCTCCCGGGCGTCGAGGTGGTGGCCACCAAGCTGCACGCCGGCGGCAAGTTCGGCGGTGGCTCGTACGTCGCCACCGGCGGCCTGCACGGCGTCGGGCTGTCGGTCGTCAACGCGCTGTCCTCGCGGATGGACATCGACGTCGACCGCTCGCCCCACCAGCAGGGCCTCAGCTTCCACCGCGGGGTCCCGGGCGTCTTCGACGGCCGAGGGGCCCTCGGCCGGGTTCACCCCCCGGTCCGGGCTGACCCGCAAGGGTCGCCGGGTGGCCAAGGGCGCCAGCGGCACCCGGGTCCGCTTCTGGCCCGACCGCCAGATCTTCACCAAGGACGCTCGCTTCGAGTTCGAGGGGCTGCTGGGCCGGGCCCGCCAGACCTCGTTCATCGTGCCCGGCCTCGAGCTGGTCATCCGCGACCTGCGCGGCGACGTACCGGTCGAGGAGAAGTTCCGCCACGACGGCGGGATCGCGGAGTTCGTGGAGTTCCTGGCCCACGACGAGCCGGTGACCGACGTGCTCCGGCTGCAGGGCAAGGACACCTTCACCGAGACCGTGCCGCTGCTCGACGACAAGGGGCACATGACCCCGCAGGAGGTCGAGCGCGAGCTCACCGTCGACATCGCGGCCCGCTGGGGCACCGGCTACGACACCGAGAACCGCTCCTTCGTCAACGTCATCGCCACACCCAAGGGCGGCACCCACGTCTCGGGCTTCGAGGCGGCGCTCACCAAGACCTTCAACGAGGCGATGCGGGCCGCCAAGGCCCTCAAGGTCAACGACGACGACGTGATCAAGGACGACATCCTCGAGGGGCTCACCTCGGTGGTGACCGTGCGGCTGGCCGAGCCCCAGTTCGAGGGGCAGACCAAGGAGATCCTCGGCACCCCCGCCGCGCGAGGGGTCGTGCGCAAGGTCGTCTCGGCGGAGCTGAAGAAGTTCCTCACCTCCACCAAGCGGGCCGAGAAGGCCCAGGCCAAGCTGCTGATGGAGAAGGTCGTCGGGGCCTCGAAGACCCGGATCGCGGCCCGCACCCACAAGGAGACCCAGCGGCGCAAGAACGCGCTGGAGTCCTCCTCGCTGCCCTCCAAGCTCGCCGACTGCCGGGCGGCCGACAACGAGCGCACCGAGCTGTTCATCGTCGAGGGCGACTCGGCGCTCGGCACCGCCAAGCAGGCCCGCAACTCCGAGTTCCAGGCGCTGCTGCCGATCCGGGGCAAGATCCTCAACGTCCAGAAGGCCTCGGTCGGCGACATGCTCAAGAACACCGAGTGCGCCTCGATCATCCAGGTCGTCGGCGCCGGGTCCGGCCGCACGTTCGACCTCGAGGCCGCGCGCTACGGGCGGATCATCTTCATGGCCGACGCCGACTCCGACGGCGCTCACATCCGCTGCCTGCTGGCCACGCTGTTCTTCAAGTACATGCCCGAGCTGATCACCCAGGGCCGGGTCTACTCCGCCGTCCCGCCGCTGCACCGCATCGAGCTGTCCAACCCCAAGAAGGGGATGGACAAGTACGTCTACACCTACTCCGACGACGAGCTCCAGCGGAAGCTGGCCGAGCTGTCGAAGAAGAACGTGCGCTGGAAGGATCCGGTCCAGCGCTACAAGGGACTCGGTGAGATGGACGCCGACCAGCTGGCCGAGACGACCATGGACCCGCGCCACCGCACCCTGCACAAGCTCACCGCCGACGACGTCGAGTCGGCCACCCAGGTCTTCGAGCTCCTGATGGGCTCCGACGTGGCTCCGCGCAAGGAGTTCATCGTGCAGGGCGCCTACGAGGTCGACGTCGAGGCGCTCGACGCCTAGCGCCGCGTGTCGTCATTGGTTGGTCGGGTCTGACCGGCTCTGCGGGCATCTTCGATGAGCCTCGTGGTTCACGTCGGACGCAGGACCACGCTGGTGGCCGCGGCTTCGAAGCCGTCGTGGGAACGAGCCGGGTTAATGCACCGCTCGGGGATGCGCGATCAGAGGTCGGACACGAATCGGGCTGGGTCCCCGACGAGTTGGTCACAGTCGAGCGAGACGCCGATGACGCGATGATCTTCGCGATAGTGGCTGTGAGGACAGCCAACCGAGGCGTCCGTCGCCTTATGGACCGTGGCGTCCCTCTTGTCGGCTCGACTGTCCTTCGGCAACAGATCCGGGATCTGCGGGACCTGCTCGAACACTGGGACGAGTGGCAGATCGACGGTCATCTCAGCCATCCCGGCAAGCCTTGGCTCGCGGCTGATAGCGGAAAGAGGTGGGACAAGAGATCGCCTGGCAGCCGTCCTGACAATCGCTACTCCCTCGAAGTTGGCGAAGACATGCGGATGACGAGTTGGGCGGGGATAGATCTGGACCTACTGACACGTGAGTCGGGTGGACTGCTCTTGAAGGTGGAGCGTCACAGGGATGAGGCTTGGTCGTTCCAATACCCGACTGTCGACGAGCTACGGGAGAGCCTGGGTGAAGCTGCGGTAGACCGTGCTCTGCAACGGGGGCTCCGCTGCTGGGTGTGGGAAGACGACAGCCGACGGACGACGCGTTCCGAAGCGGAACGGCTCGCAGGGTCCCGCTTTCCTCACGGCTCGCAAGGAGACGAGCCGCGTCGGCGATCGTGAGAAGCCGTCAGTGGTACATAGGTTCGAGGGCGCGCGGGGCTGGGGAGAGACCGCCAGAGGTGCTTGGGGCTCAGATCGCATCGTTCCGCAAAGAATGATTACTGAGCTCTCGAGCGGAGTGGTGTGACAATCGCTTGTCGCAGAGATATCCGGCAGCTGGGCACAGGAGCTGGGCACGGCACCTGGTGACTGGCTGCACCCCACCTCAGCGGTACGTGTGTGCTCGCCACATCGACGGCGAGCAGCGCGATGCGTGCACGCTTCGGAGCCTAGACCTGGTGGTCGAGCAGCCCGGTGTCGACGTCGTAGAGGAAGCCACCGACCGCGACGGTGCTGGGGATGAGCGGGTGGGCGTGGATCTTCGCCACGTCGTCGGCGAGCGAGGCCAGCTGGTCGTCGATGGCGTGGAAGGTCTGCCAGGAGGCGTCCTGACCGGCCGACTCGCCGACGCGCCGGCGCAGCTCGGCCTCGCTGTGGGTGGCCATCGCGCACCGGGTGTGCGGCACGACGAGGATCCGCGAGACGTTGAGCAGGTGGGCGCCGAGCACCAGGGCCTCGAGGGCCTGGTCGGTCACCCGACCGCCGGGGTTGCGGAAGATCTTCGCGTCACCCGGCTTGAGGCCCACCATGTTGAGCGGGTCGAGCCGCGAGTCCATGCAGGTGACGATGGCGACGCCCGCGTGGGCGATGCCGTCGAAGCCCTCGAGCCGGAAGTCGGCAGCGAAGGCCTGGTTGGCCGCGAGCAGGTCGTCGAAGTCAGGCACGACCCGAAACTAGCCCATCCTCAGCCGGCGGAGCGCAGCATGTCCGCGGACGAGACACCCCGGGTGGCGGCGTCGCGGAAGACGACCAACGCGATCCCGCCGGCGATCAGCGCGCAGACCAGGGCACCGGTGAAGACGGCGTGCTCCTGGGGGATGCCGGCCGCGGCCAGCAGGTCGGTGAACTCCGAGCAGCGGGTCTTGCCGTCGCAGACCTCGCGGGCGGAGGGGAGCGGGTCGTCCTCGAGACGCTGGTAGTAGCGACGCAACCCGATCGCGGTGAGCGCGGAGATGCCGACGAGCATGCCGACCATCCGGGCCACGACCACCATCGCGCTGGCCAGGCCGTGGACGTCGTCGCTGGTGCTGGCCAGCATGGCCGCGTTGATGGCGGGCAGCGCCAGCCCGAAGCCGAAGCCCCCGACGACCAGGGGCACCGTCGCCCACGCGCTGTCGAGCGAGTCGACCCCCCACTGGGTCATCCAGCCGAAGCCGACGGCGGCCAGCAGCATGCCGGCGGCGGTCACGACCCCCGCGCTGACCCGGCGGCAGAGGTAGCCGCCGACGACCGCCCCCACCGGCAGCGCGACCAGGAAGCGCACCAGGACCAGGGCGGCGAGCAGCTGGGAGTCACGGTGGACGGTGGTGCGGGCGAAGAGGGGGATGTCGACCACCGCGGCCATCAGCGCCGCGCCCATGAAGAAGCTCACCAGGACGGAGCCCCACGCCGGGCGGGCGCCCAGCGCCCCGGCCGGCACCAGCGGGGCGTCGGTGCGTCGCAGGTGCCAGGCGAAGGCGGTCAGCGCGACCGCGGAGCCCAGGAGGTACCACCAGCCCTGGTCGGCGAAGACCTCGACCTTCACGTCGGCGGTGGCGAAGGCGAGGATGATGCCGGCCAGGCCGAGCGCGAGGTACGTCGCCCCGACGAGGTCGGCCTCGCGCAGGCTGCGTCCCCAGCTGCGCAGGTCGACCAGCGGCGGCCGGCGAGCGGTCAGGGCGCGGACGACGAACAGCACGGCGCCCGCGACGGCCACCGCGCCGATCGGGCTGAGCCAGCGGCCGTCGCTCACGAACGGGATGAACAGCTGGCCCCAGGTGAGGTCGCGCAGCAGCGAGGAGGGGCGCACGAAGACCAGTGACCCGGCCACCAGCGTGACCAGCAGCAGGACCACGCCCACCGGGTCGGGAAGGCGCCGCCGGGGTCTCGCGCCGACCGCCGGATCGACGCGGAGCGAGGCGATGGCCGCGGCCAGGACCAGGCCCACGGCCAGGTTGATCGCGAAGATCGCCCGCCAGTCGGAGACCGCCAGCACGACCGCTCCGAAGACCGGGCCGAGCACGCTGCCGGCCTCCTGCACGGCGGAGACCACGCCGAGCGGCACCGCGCGTCGTTCGACGGGGTAGAGGTCGGCGACCAGGGCCAGCGTGGCCGGCACGAGGGCACCACCCCCGACCCCCTGGAGGAAGCGCCCGGTGACCATCGAGGGCAGGTCGTAGGCGAGCGCGGTGACCAGCGACCCGAAGGCGAAGACGACCAGCGCGGCCACCAGGACCGGCGTCCGGCCGCGCAGGTCGGCGATGCGTCCGATGAGCGGCAGCATCGCGACGTACCCGAGCAGGAAGCCGGAGATGATCGGGGCCGCGCGCTGGAGCTCCTCGGTGGAGATGCCGACGGCGCCCACCATCTCCGGTAGCGCCAGGACGACGACGTAGGTGTCTGCGGCCGCGAAGGCCACCGCTACCGCGGCGAGCGCGAGCAGCACCCGCCGCGCGCTCATGGGGCCGTGATGTCCTGCTCGACGCCGTAGTCGTCGAAGCGCAGCACGTAGGTCATCTCGGTCGTGTCGGGGTAGAACACGCCGGTGAGGTCGACGGTGCGGAGCTCGCCGTCCTGGAAGCCGTAGCTGACGTCGAAGTCGCCCTCGGCCGAGGGGATCACGCTCTCGACCGCGGTGCCGGGCACGGTGCCCTCGATGGTCCGCAGCACCTGGTCGGGACTGTCGGGGTTGCGCTCCTCGCCCTGGTCCTCGAGCTCGGTGGTCTCGACCAGCAGCGTGCTGAGGCCGTCGTCGGTGCTCATCAGGCGCGCCGGGTCGGGAGCGCCGTACTCGGCGGGGTCGACGTCCTGGAAGCCGGTGGTCAGCGGGAGCTGGGCGTAGACGAGGTCGTCGACGGCGACGATCGGGACCTCGACCGAGTTGCCGAGCAGACGGACCGTGATCGAGCCCTCGAACGCCGGCGCGTGGGTGCCGACCCCCTCCGCCGCGACGATGCCGGTGACCCCGTCGGGGAGGTCGTCGGTGGACAGCGAGATCGAGACCCCGCTGGTCTCGTCGAAGTCGGTCTTGGCCTGCGCGAGGACCTCCTCGGCCGTGGGTTCGGCATCGGCCGCGGGTGAGTCGTCGCCGCCGCTGCAGGCGGTCAGGCTCACGGTGGTGAGCGCGGTCGCGGCCAGGGCGCCGGCGAGCCGGGTCAGGGGAAGTCGCATGCCGTCAGCCTTCCACACCGCCGGTGGGCGGCTCGCCGGCTTCGCCCTCGGCGCCGGTGGGCAGCCGGGCGGCCAGCGGGCCGGCACAGGCCACGATCGGCTGGCTGCCGGGGACGCCCGAGCCGTCGCGGCGACCCGTGGCGGGCGGCAGCTCGACGGGGGCCCCGCTGGCGGCCGCCGCGCGGGCCGGCGCGGTGCCGGCCCAGGCGAAGACCAGGGCGTCCTCGCCCTTGAGGAAGCGGTGGCAGCGCACCCCACCCGTGGCCCGGCCCTTGGCGGGGTACTCGGTGAAGGCGGTGACCTTCACCGCACCCGGCTCGGTGCCGGGCAGGGCGGTGGAGGACCCCGACGCGGTGACCACCACCGAGCCCTCGGGCGCGTGCGGGTCGACCACGCCGAACCACGCCACCTGCTCGGCCGCGGTCAGCTTGACCCCGGCCATGCCGCCCCCCGAGCGGCCCTGGGGCCGCACCAGCGACGCCCCGAAGTGCAGCAGCTGGGCGTCGGAGGTGATGAAGCAGAGGGTCTCCTCGCCGGTGTGGAGCTCGACGGCGCCGACGACCTCGTCGTCGTCCTTGAGCCCGATGACCTCCCAGTCGTCGCGGTTGAGGACCTCGGGGTTGACCCGCTTGACGACGCCCTGCCGGGTGCCGAGCGCCAGGCCCGGGCCGTCGGCGGTGAGTCGGCAGAGCGCCAGCGCGCGCTCGTTCTTCTCGAGGGAGAGCATCTCGCTCAGCGGCAGGCCACCCTGGAGGTGCGGGTCGTTGGCCTGCGGCGGCAGCGCCGGCAGGTCGAGCACGCCGAGACGCAGCAGGCGACCCGCCGAGGTCAGCACCCCCACCTCGCCGCGCACCGTGGTGGCGACGGCCGAGACCACGACGTCGTGGTTGGCGCGGCCCTCGCCCGACCCCACCGGCTCGTCGCCGGAGGCCCGGGCCAGGAGTCCGCTGGAGGACAGCAGGGCGTAGCACGGGTCGTCGGCGACCTCGAGCGGCGACGCGGAGGCGGTGACCGCCGCCGTGCCGGCCGACTCGAGCAGGACCGTGCGCCGCGGCGTGCCGTAGGCCTTCGCCACCGCGGAGAGCTCGTCGGAGACGACCTTCCGGAGCAGGCCGTCGTCGGCCAGGATCGCGTCGAGGCGCTCGATCTCGAGCTCGAGCTCGGTCTTCTCCTTCTCCAGCTCGATGGTCGAGAACTTCGTGAGCCGGCGCAGCTGCATCTCCAGGATGTAGTTGGCCTGCTCGTCGCTGAGCTCGAAGACCTCGCGCAGCCGCTCGCGAGCCTGGGAGGCGTCGTCGCTCGACCGGATCAGCTGGATCACCTCGTCGATGTCGAGGATGGCGATCATCAGCCCCTCGACGAGGTGGAGGCGCGCCGCGGCCTTGTTGCGCCGGAACTGCGAGCGACGGCGGACGACCTCGTAGCGGTGGCCGAGGAAGACCTGGAGCATCTCCACGAGCCCCAGCGTGCGCGGCTGGCCGTCGACCAGGGCCACGTTGTTGATGCCGAAGGAGTCCTCCAGCGGCGTCTGGCGGTAGAGCTGCTCGAGCAGCGCCTCGGGGACGAAGCCGTTCTTGACCTCGATGACCAGCCGCATGCCCTTCTCGCGGTCGGTGAGGTCCTTGACGTCGGAGATGCCCTGCAGCTTCTTGGACTGCACCAGGAGCTTGATCCGCTCGACGACCTTCTCGGTGCCGACGTTGTAGGGCAGCTCGGTGACGACGATGCCCTTGCGCCGCCCGATCGTCTCGATGCGGGCCGTGGCCCGCATCCGGAACGATCCGCGCCCGGTCTCGTAGGCGTCACGGATGCCGTCGAGGCCGACGATCTTGCCGCCGGTGGGGAGGTCGGGGCCCGGGATGAACCGCATCAGGTCGTCGACCCCGGCCTTCGGGTGGGCGATGAGGTGGCGCAGGGCCTGCACGACCTCGACCAGGTTGTGCGGCGCCATGTTGGTGGCCATGCCGACCGCGATGCCGGAGGAGCCGTTGACCAGCAGGTTGGGGATGGCGGCCGGGAGCACCGAGGGCTCGGTCTCGCGCCCGTCGTAGTTGGACCGGAAGTCGACGGTGTCCTCGTCGATGTCGGCGGTCATCGCCACCGCCGGCGGCGCCATCCGGCACTCGGTGTAGCGCATGGCGGCGGGGGAGTCGTCAGGGGAGCCGAAGTTGCCGTGCCCGTCGACCATCGGGAGGCGCATCGACCACGGCTGGGCGAGCCGGACCAGCGCGTCGTAGATCGCGCTGTCGCCGTGGGGGTGCAGACGACCCATCACCTCACCGACCACGCGGGCGCTCTTCACGTGACCACGATCAGGGCGCAGGCCCATCTCGTTCATCGTGTAGAGGATCCGGCGCTGCACCGGCTTGAGCCCGTCGCGCGCGTCGGGGAGCGCGCGGGAGTAGATGACGGAGTAGGAGTACTCCAGGAACGAGGACCTCATCTCGTCACCGATGTCGATGTCGAGGATGTGCTCCTCGAAGTCGTCGGGAAGGTCTTGCTTCGCGCTACGCCGTGCCATGACGCCCATTCTCCCGGTCGCCGCCGACGATCTGCGGGCGGGCGCGCCCGTCGTTCGCGTGCTCACGCTAGATTTCGGCAGGTGAGCCCCCCGGAGGACGTCCCGATCGCCGCTCCCAGGCACTGGGAGGCCGACGTGCTCCTGCGCGACGGCCGGACCGCCCACATCCGCCCGATCCAGCCCGAGGACGCCGGGCTGCTCGTGGAGTTCTACTCGCGGGTCTCCGACGAGTCGAAGTACTACCGCTTCTTCTCCCCGATGCCGCGGCTCTCCGACCGCGACGTGGCCCGCTTCACGCAGGTCGACCACCAGCGGCGGGTGGCGCTCGTCGTGCTGCTGCAGAACCGGATGATCGCGGTCGGGCGCTACGACGCCGACCCGGCCACCGACGACCCCGAGGCCGAGGTCGCGTTCCTGGTCGAGGACGAGCACCACGGCCGCGGGATCGCCCAGCTGCTGCTCGAGCACCTGGCGCAGGCGGGCCGCGAGCGGGGGATCGAGCGGTTCACCGCCGAGGTGCTGCCCGACAACCAGCGGATGGTCCACACGTTCCGTGAGGCCGGCTACCACGTGGTCAGCGGCTACGAGGACGGCGTGCTGATGCTGGAGTTCCCGATCGACCCCACCGACACCGCGATGGGGGTGATGCGCGGGCGTGAGCACCGCGCGGAGGCGGCCTCGATCGAACGCTTCTTCAACCCCCGCTCGGTCGCGATCATCGGCGCCAGCCGTCGCCAGGACACCATCGGGCAGGCGCTGGTGCGCCACCTGGTCAACGGCGACTACACCGGTCGGGTCTACGTCGTGAACCCGACGGCCCCGGCCGTGTCGGGCATGCCGGCGTACGCCTCGGTCAACGACATCCCCGACGACGTCGACGTGGCCATCGTCGCGGTGCCCGCCGAAGCGGTGCCCGACGTGGTGCTCGACTGCGCCGCGAAGGGCGTGCACGGCCTGATCGTGATCTCGTCGGGCTTCGCCGAGACGGGGGAGGAGGGCCGCAAGCGCCAGCGCCACCTGGTCGGGCTCTCCCGCTCCTACGGCCTGCGGCTGATCGGCCCCAACTGCCTGGGCGTCATCAACACCGACCCCGCGGTCTCGGTCAACGCCTCGCTCTCCTCGGTGATGCCGGCGCGGGGCCGCGCGGGCTTCTTCTGCCAGTCCGGGGCGCTCGGCACGGCGATCCTGGAGAAGGTGCAGCGTCGCGGGCTGGGCCTGTCGACGTTCGTCAGCGCCGGCAACCGCGCCGACGTGTCGGGCAACGACCTGCTGCAGTACTGGGAGGAGGACGACTCCACCGAGGTCGTGCTGCTCTACCTCGAGTCGATCGGCAACCCCCGCAAGTTCTCCCGGATCGCCCGCCGGGTCTCGCTGCGCAAGCCGATCATCGCCGTCCGGTCGGGCCGCACCACGCAGGGCGTGCCGATGGGCCACGCCGTACGCCGGATCGAGGCGCCGGCGGCCGCCGTCGACGCCATGTTCCGGCAAGCGGGCGTGATCCAGGTCGACACGCTCGACGAGATGTTCGACGTGGCCCAGCTGCTGGCCCACCAGCCGCTGCCGCGCGGTCGCCGGGTCGCGATCGTCGGCAACTCCGACGCGCTGGGCCTGCTGGCCGCCGACGCCGCGGCCGCGGTCGGGCTGGAGGTGAGCAAGACGCGCGCGCTGGGCGCCGACGCGACCGCCGAGGACTTCGAGGACGCCCTCGACGGCGCCATCGACGACCCCGAGATCGACTCCGTGGTGGCGGTCTACATCCCACCGCTCAACGTCTCCGGCGAGGACGTCGCCAACGTCCTCGCCGCCGTGGGCGAGCAGTCCGACAAGCCGCTGGTCTCCTCCTTCCTCGGCGCCGAGGGCGTGCCCGAGCTGCTGAGGGTGCCCGACGTCGCCGGCTCGACGGCCGGCCGCGGCTCGGTGCCGTCGTACCCCGCCGTCGAGGCGGCGGTGCGGGCCCTCGCCCGTGTCGTCGAGTACGCCGTGTGGTTGCGCACCCCCGAGGGGCCGGCGCTCGACCCGGCCGAGGTCGACCTGTCCGCGGCCCGGACGGTCGTCAACCGGGTGCTGGCCCGCGAGCCCGCCGGCACCGACCTCAGCCCCGAGGAGGTCCGGACGGTGCTGTCGGCCTACGGCATCGAGGTGTGGGACGTGCACCCGGTCCGCACCCTGCGCCAGGCCCAGGCGGCGGGCAAGAAGCTCGGCTGGGACGTGGTCCTGAAGGCCACCGGCGAGTCCTACCGCGAGCGCCCCGACCAGGCCCACGTGTGGCGCAACATCGACACCTCCGCGCAGATGCGCGACGCCTGGACCTCGCTGCGCGAGATCATCGAGGACTCCGCCAACGCGGGCTTCGTCGTGCAGAAGACCGCTCCGCCCGGCGTGCCGGTCGCCATCAGCAGCGTCGAGGACCCGCTCTTCGGACCGGTCATCTCCTTCGGCATCTCGGGACCGGTGATCGAGCTGCTGGCCGACAAGGCCTACCGGATCCCACCCCTGGGGGATCGCGACCCGGCCGCGATGGTGCGCGAGATCAAGAGCTCGCCGATGCTCTTCGGCTACCGGGGCTCCGAACCGGTCGCCGTGGCCGAGATCGAGCGGCTGATCTGCCGGGTGGCCCAGCTGCAGAACGACCTGCCGCAGATCTCCTCCTGCCAGCTGCCGCTCGTGCTCGCCGGCGGCTCGGCGGCCACGGTGCTGACCGCCACGATGCGGGTCGCGCCGGTGGCCGACCCGCGCTCCGGCAGCTTCGCGCGGCGCCTGCCCGAGCTCGCGGGCGACACGATCCCGGGCTGACCCGTGTCGTCGCCGCCCTGCGGTGAGGTGACAGACTGACCGCATGCCCAGGCCCGTCCGCCAGCCCGACCCTCGTCACGACCACGACGAGCCCGATCGGGCTCGCGAGCTCCGCGAAGCGATCGACCGCACCGGCTACTACCCCGAGGTCGTGGCCGACGGGGTCCAGGGCGCGGTCGGCGGCGAGCAGGTGGTGTCGTTCTTCGTCCACCACGAGCCGACGTTCGAGCACGACGAGGTGCGCCGCCACCAGAGCGTCGTCGTGCTCACGCCCACCCGCCTGGTCCTGGCCCACACCGACGAGCACGCGCCCGACGACCTGCTGCCCGAGCCCTACACCTCCACCTCCACCGAGTCGGTGCGGCTCAGTGCGGTGAAGTCCGTGGTGGTCACCCGGATGACCGCCAACCCGACCTCCGGCCCGAAGTCGCCCGCCGAGGCGGTGCTGACCATCGGTTGGGGCGGGGTGAGCCGCGTCGACCTCGAGCCGGCCGGCTGCAGCGACCCCGAGTGCGACGCCGACCACGGCTACACCGGTGTCCTGGCCTCCGACGACTTCTCGCTGCGCGTCTCGGCCGCGGCCGACGGCACCGATGCCGTGACCGGGCTGCTGGCCTTCGCCGACTCGCTGTCGGCGCGCACCCACACCGCGTGACCCCCGCGGCCGACTTCGTCGAGCCCGCCTACGGTCACCGCTCGCTCGGTGACGTGGTGCCGGCGGTCGCCCGCGCGCTGGGCCTGACGGGCGACGCCGGACCCACCGGCCTCGAGCTGCCCGGCGCCCCGGCGTACGTCGTGCTGCTCGTCGACGGCCTCGGGGCCCGCCTGCTGGAGCGCTACGCCCACGCCGCGCCGTACCTCTCGGAGCTGCTGCTCGGCCAGGCGCCGCTCACCGCGGGCGTCCCCTCGACCACGGCCACCAGCCTGACCTCGTTCGGCACGGCCCTGACCCCCGGCGCCCACGGCCTGGTCGGCTTCACCGCGCGGGTGCCCGGCACCGAGCGCCTGCTCAACCACCTGTTCTGGGACCAGGACGTCGACCCGCTGGAGTGGCAGCCCCACCCGACGGCCTTCGCCGGGCTGCGCGCCGCGGGGGCCAGCGTGACCGTGGTCAGCAAGCGCGACTTCGAGGGCAGCGGGCTGACCGTGGCCGCCCATCGCGGGGCCACCTTCGTGGGCGCCGACATGGTGGGGGAGCGGATCGCCGCGGCCGTGACCGCCTGCCGCGAGCGCCCGTCGCTGACCTACCTCTACGACGGCGACCTCGACTGGACCGGCCACCGCTGGGGTGTCGCGTCGAGCCAGTGGCTGATGCAGCTCTCGATGGTCGACGCCGAGGCCGAGCAGCTGCGCGAGGCGCTGCCCGCCGACGTCCGGCTCGTCGTGGTGGCCGACCACGGCATGGTCGACTCGCCGCCCGAGCGGCGCATCGACGTCGACGACGACCCCGCGCTGCGCGACGGGGTGGCGCTGCTCGGCGGGGAGGCCAGGTTCCGGCACCTCTACTGCCGCCGGGGAGCCGTCGGCGACGTGGTCGCGTCCTGGACCGGCGTGCTGGGCGAGCGGGCCGACGTGATGACGCGCGACGAGGCGATCCGACGAGGCTGGTTCGGCGCCGTCGACGCCGCAGTGCTGCCGCGGCTGGGCGACGTGGTGGTCGCCTGTCGCGACGACCACGCGGTGGTCTCGACGACCCACTTCCCCTACGAGAACCTGCTGGTCGGGCTGCACGGGTCGCTGACCCCGGCGGAGATGCTGATCCCGCTGCTGGTCGACTGAGCTCACTCCGGCGCGTTGGCGGGGTCGCCGCCGATCCGGTAGGACGACGTGACGCCGTCGTACATCAGGTGGGCGACCAGCCCCTCGGTGGCGTGCGGCAGGTTGTGGCAGTGGTCCATCCACAGCCCGGGGTTGTCGGCGACGAACGCGACCTCGTAGGTCTCGCCCGTGCGCACCTCCAGCGAGTCGACCCACCACGGCGACCCCGACGCCGCCACGCCGTCGCGGGAGAGCACGACCGCGTGGTGTCCGTGCAGGTGCATCGGGTGGGCGTCGTCGCTGCGGTTCTCGATCCGGAACACCACGACGTCGCCCTCGGAGACCATGTACATCGGCACGTCCGGGTAGAGGTGGCCGTTGATCGTCCACCACATCCCGGGCCGGCCGTCGAGGAACCCGGGCCGACGGCCGATCCGGTAGTCGAACTCGCGGTCGGCGGCCGCGGGGTCCAGGCCCAGCGGGGCGGGCTCGCCGTACGACAGCAGGTCCAGCTCGCGGTCGGGCACCGTCGTCTGCCGTCCACCGGTCGGGTCCTCGCCGAGGACGAGGGCCGTCGCACCCCCGACGTCGACGCGGACGCCGCCCGGCGGCACCACGAGGCCGAGGTCGACCCGCCCGCCGGCCGGGACGGCGACAGCCCTCCCCTCGACCTCGCCGGGCCGGTGCACGTCGGTGCCGTCGACGGCCAGGACGCGGTAGGTCGTCCCGGTCACCCACACCGACGTCAGGCCGTTGTCGGTGTTGACCAGCCGCAGCCGCACCCGCTCGCCGGGCTCGGCGTCGAGCACCGTCGTGCCCGTCTCGCCGTCGAGGGTGGGCCCGTCGTCGTACTCGTGGAGCACGACGACGTGGTCGGTGACAGCCTTCTCGCGCACGACCGGGTGGACCACCAGCGCGCCCAGGAGGCCGCGACGCACCTGCTCGTGCGAGATCTGGTGGGAGTGGTACCAGAACGTGCCGGCCTGGTCGGCGACGAACCGGTAGGCGAAGCTCTCGCCGGGGCCGACCGCGTCCTGGGTGACTCCGGCGACGCCGTCGACGGCGTTGGGCACGTCGACCCCGTGCCAGTGCAGCGTGGTGCCCTCGGCGATGTTGTCGTTGACCAGGGTCACCTCGACGAGGTCACCCTCGGTTGCCTCGAGCACCGGTCCGGGCGAGGTGCCGTTGACGGTGTAGTGACCGTCGTCCTCACGGACGGTGAGGGTGGTCTCGACGTCGGCGACCGCCTGGGCATCAGCGGTCAGCGACGCCACCGGGGTGCCACCGTGGGCGTGGTCGGCGACCGGACCGCCGCCCCAGTCGGGGTAGCCCATGGCGGCCAGGTCGTAGGTGTCGGGCAGCAGGCTCGCCTGCCAGAGCCACCCGAGCGGCAGCACCAGCGCAGCCGTCGCCGTGCCGGCCACCCACAGGCGCAGCCGGCCCCGGACGGCCACGGGTCAGACGGAGACGCGCTCGGCCACCGGCGTGGTCACCGACGAGGCCCGACGGCCTGCGGCTATCGCCACCCCCAGCAGCACCAGGGCGTTGACCCCGTGCAGCGCGCCGAAGCCCGAGCCCACCTCGCGGGAGAGCATCGGCAGCACGATGACCTGCAGGATCACCAGTCCGACGATGCCGGCCGCGAGCGGGACGCCGCCGCGGACCTTGGCGAAGAAGGAGACGAGCAGCAGGATGAGGGAGATCAGCGGGATCAGCAGCAACCCGTTGAAGAACATGTGGATCGCGAAGCCCCACTCGGCGGTGAACTGCATGTCGCAGTCGTCGCACTCCAGCAGGGCCTTGTTGACCACCCCGCCCTCGTCGTTGATCCACTGCGTCATGCCGAAGAACGCCCAGGCGATCGCGCCGGCCTGGACCACCACGAGCGTGGCGACGGCGTAGGACAGGAAGCGGTAGGTACTCCTCACGGCAGGCTCCTCAGGGTCGGTGCGCACCCGAGAGACGCAGGTAGTCCCACCAGTTTTCACCTGCCGGCTCACGGGTGTCCATGGCCCAGGCGGGCCAGTCCGGGGTCGTCCGGGTGGGCCAGCCCGCAGGGGTCAGCCGAACGGCAGGGGCTCCGGCGCCAGGCTGACGGCCTTGGCGCGGGCCGCGGTGAGCCGGCGGCGGTGGTGCTGGCGGCACAGCACCTCGTAGGCGACCTCCGCGGGCGGCCCGCCGGCCTCCTCGACGTCGCCGACCACGATCACCTCGCCCTCGACGACCATCACGCCGTCCTCGGTGCGCGCGTTGTGGGTGGCCCGCTTGCCGCACCAGCACAGTGCCTCGACCTGGAGCACGTTCATCCGGTCGGCCAGCTCGACCAGCCGGGCGCTGCCCGCGAAGAGCTCGGTGCGGAAGTCGGTGAGGATCCCGAACGCGAAGACGTCGATCTGGAGCTCGTCGACCACCCGGGCCAGCTGGTCGACCTGGGCGCGCGTGTAGAACTGAGCCTCGTCGCAGACCAGGTAGTCGATCCGCCCGCCCTGGGTCAGGGCATCCACGACGTAGCGCCAGAAGTCCAGGTCGGGCGGCACGTCGAGCGCCTCGTGGGTCAGGCCGAGACGGCTCGAGACCACCGCGGTGCCGGTCCGGTCGTGGGTCGTGAAGATCCGACCGACCCGGCCACGCGCCGCGTGGTTGTGGTTGGTCTGGAGGGCCAGGGTGCTCTTGCCCGAGTCCATGGTCCCGGTGAAGAAATGCAGTTCGGCCACGGGGCGTCATCCTGTCACGAGGCGTGCTTGACAGGATGGACCGGTGACCTCGACGCGCCCCTCACCGCTGATCTCCACCGCCGACCTCGACGAGCTGCTGGGGCCCGCCAGCGGCCGGCTGAGCGTCGCCGTGACCGTGCTCGACGTCCGCTACCGCCTGGGTGGACCGTCCGGGCCCGCTGAGCACGCCGCCGGTCACGTGCCGGGGGCGGCGTACGTCGACCTCGACCGCGACCTGGCCGGGGCCCCGGGCGCCAGCGGCCGGCACCCGCTGCCGGCCGGCGACGACTTCGGGGCCGCGATGCGCCGGGTGGGGGTGCGAGCCGACCGGCCCGTGGTCGTGTACGACGACTGGGAGGGTCGCGCCGCGGCCCGGGCCTGGTGGCTGCTGCGCCACCACGGGCACGACGACGTCCGGGTCCTGGACGGGGCCTGGTCGGCGTGGCGGGCCGACGGGGGAGCGGTCGAGACCGGCGCGGTGCTGGTCGCGCCCGGCGACTTCGTCGCCGGCCCGGGTCGGCTGCCGGTCGTCGACGTCGACCGCGTGCTCGACGTGCCGGTGCTGGTCGACGCCCGCGCGCCCGAGCGGTTCCGCGGCGACGTCGAGCCGGTCGACCCGGTGGCCGGGCACGTCCCGGGCGCGGTGAACGTCCCGACCTCGACCAACCTGCGGGCCGACGGACGCTTCCGGGGCGCGGCGGAGCTGCGGGCGCTCTACGCCGCGGCCGGCGTGACCGACGACGCCGAGGTGGCGGCGTACTGCGGCTCGGGCGTCACCGCCACCCACGACCTGCTGGCGCTGGAGCTCGCCGGGGTCACCGGGGCGCTCTACCCCGGCAGCTGGAGCGAGTGGGCGGGCGACCCGCAGCGACCCGTCGAGCGGGGCTGACGCCTCACCAGTGGACGCCGCGGAAGACCTTGGCCAGCATGACCTGCTCGGTCTCGCGCGTGCCGCCCGACGGGACCTCCTGCTGGCCCTTGGCCGCGGCCGAGTCGGGGAAGACCTTGTAGGCCATGTTGAGCAGGCGGAAGGCGGCCTTGGGCGCCACGGTGTGGGCGACCGCACCCACGTTGCCGAGCAGCGTGTTGATCTCGTGGGGCTTCTCGACCAGGGCCTTGATCACCGTGTCGGCCGCCTGCGCCGGTGAGATCGTGGGGAACTTGTCGTAGAGCTTGGTCGGCGCGATCATCGGCGTGCGCACCAGCGGCATGTGGATGTTGGTGAACGTGATGCCGTTGCCGACCACCTCGGAGGCCACGACGTTGCTCCACGAGTCGAGGGCCGACTTGGAGGCGACGTACGCCGAGAAGCGCGGCGGGTTGGTCTGCACGCCGATCGAGGAGATGTTGACGATGTGGCCGGACTTCTGCCGGTGCATCACGGGCATCATGCCCATGATCAGCCGGATGGCGCCGAAGTAGTTGAGCTGCATCGTGCGCTCGAAGTCGTGGAAGCGGTCGGTCGAGAGCCGCAGCGAGCGCCGGATCGAGCGGCCGGCGTTGTTGACCACGAAGTCGACCGACGGCAGCTCGGTGGAGATCTGCTCGCAGAGCCGGTCGATGGACTCGAGGTCGGAGAGGTCGCAGGGGTAGACGTGGGCGGTGCCACCGCGCATCTCGATCAGCGCGCGGGTCTCCTCGAGCTTGTCCTTGCCGCGGGCCACGAGCACCGGCACGCCGCCGGCCTGGGCGACCTTGAGCGCGGTGACCTGACCGATGCCGGACGAGGCGCCCGTGATGACGACGTGCTTGCCCATCAGGGCGGCCCGGATGCGAGGGTCGCGACCGGTCGTCTCGTCGAGGTTCTCCTCCCAGTAGCCCCACAGCGTGCGGGCGTAGGACTCCAGGTCGGGCACGGCGATGCCGGACCCGGCCAGGGCCTTCTCGGTGGCCCGGGAGTCGAAGCTGGCGCTGAACCCGGTGTGGGCCAGCACCTCGGCGGGGATGCCGAGGCGGCCCACGGTCTGGTCGAGCAGCATCTGGACCGGGCCCATCTTGACCAGGCCGTTGACGATGGTCGAGGGGCGCAGCCGGCGCGGCACCAGCGCGAGCGGACCGGCGTGGGCCGTGCGCCGGTCGAGCGGGGTCGCGAACGTCGGGGCCCCGGCGGCCGAGCAGAAGGCGTTGATCATGTCGACGGTGGGCTGCGGCTCGGGGTTGACGAGGTGGAAGGCCTCCCCGTCGCGGTCGGGCAGGTGGGCCAGGTGGTCCATCGCCTGCGCGACGTAGTCGACGGGAACGACGTTGGTGTCGCCGAGGTCGACGCCGACCATGGGCAGCCAGGCCGGCAGCGCGTCGCGCAACAGCTTCATGAGCGGGAAGAAGTAGTAGGGGCCGTCGACCTTGTCCATCGCCCCGGTCTCGGAGTGGCCGACGACGATCGAGGGCCGGTAGACGCGCCACGGCACGGTGGCCTCGGTGCGGACGATCTTCTCGGACTCGTACTTCGTGCGGTGGTAGGGCGAGGGGAGGTGCTGGCCCTCGGCGAACATCGTCTCGTCGAACACCCCGACGTACTCGCCGGCCGCGGCGACCGAGGACACCTGGTGGAAGCAGCCCGCCCGGAGCTGGTCGGCGAGCTCGAGGGCGTGGCGGGTGCCGCCGACGTTCATCGTCTCGTTGGTGGCGTCGTCGGCGGTCATGTCGTAGATCGCGGCGAGGTGGAAGAAGTGGTCGATCGACCCGGCGTGCTCGGCGACCCACGCCTCGTCGACCCCGAGCCCCGGCTCGGACAGGTCGCCGACGACCGTCTGCACCCGCGAGGAGCCCCAGGAGCGCAGCAGGATCTCCATCCGCTTCATCGACCCCTCGCGCACCAGGACGAAGATGTCGCCCTCGCGGTGGTCGACGAGCTCTTGCACAAGGTGTCGACCGATGAAGCCTGTGGCGCCGGTCACGAAGTAGGACATAGGGGGAGGGTACTCGGTGGTAACCCTTCCGGACAGAGCCGTCGCAGCGGTGGACCGGCGGCGCCGCGGACTACTGGTCGCCGCCGCCGAACATGATCTCGTCCCAGCTCGGCACCGAGGCGCGACCACGCTTCTTCTGCACCGGTCGTCGAGCGGGCGGCTCCGCGTCGGCGTCGGCGTCCTGGTCCGGGTCGGGGGCCGACTGCGCGTCGGTGCGCGGGTCGGTGTCGTCGGTCGTCTCGACCGCCGCGTCGGCCGCCCGCTCGCGCTGCGCGGGGTCGTCGGACGCCGCCGACTCGTCGAAGAAGGCCTCGAGCGGGATGTCGGTGGTCGCGGTCGGGTCGGCCGCGGCTGGTAGGTCGGCCGCCTCGGCGGGTGCGGCGGGTGCGGCAGCCTCAGCCGGCTCGGCGACCAGCTCGATGGCGTCGACGCCCAACGGGAGCTCGCCGTGGGCGGAGCCGCTGCCCGGCACCGAGCTGAGCAGCCGGCGCCGCTCGTGGAGGTCGTCGCGCATCGGCGGGACCCCAGGAGGCGCGGCCACGACCTCGCCGATCAGCCAGCGGGCGTCCTCGTCGTCGAGCACGACGTAGTTGCCCGGGGCGTCGAAGACGAACGTCGCGGTGCCCTCGCGGGTGCTGGTGGCGAAGCGCCCGGTGAGCGTCCACCGGCCGTCGTCACGCCGCCAGGCGTCCCACTCGACGGTGGCGGGGTCGGTGCCGACCGAGCGCAGGTGGGCGGCGACGGCCTCGTCGAGGGTGCGTGCGCCGGTCTCGCCGCTGCTGCGACGTACCGAGGAGCGCTGGGCCCGCTGGGCGACGTGCTCGCGCTCGGCGAGGACGGGCCCGGCGTAGACCATGATCCGGTCGACGCTGGTCTGCGCGGCCTCCGCCACCTCCTCGGCCGACTCGCCGGCGCGGATCCGGGCCTGGATGTCACGGGGACGAAGGACGCTGTCCATCTTCTTCTCCAACTGACCGGGGCGTGAGGGGCCGGGACGTGCGGGGCGCTCAGGGACACCGACCGCGGACCGCAGCGCCGCCGTGACCTCGAGGGAGTGCTCGGTGCCCTCGTCGTCGACCAGCACCAAGCGCCTGCCGTCGTCGCTCGCTCCGGCGAGCGTGAGGTGGGCCATCGGTCAGCTTCCTGCGGATCGTTCGGTGGGCCTGCGGTTCCGGCCGAGCCTACGCCAGCGCGACCGGCGTACGTCGTCATCACGCGGCGCGCCCGCCGAACTTGATGGCGACGGGGGGCTCTGGCCGCTCGCCGCACTAACCTGCTGCGGTGCCCGCCACCGTCGTGACCCTGGACCTGGTCGGGATCTTCGTGTTCGCGATCTCCGGCGGGCTGGTCGCGGTGCGCAAGGACCTCGACATCTTCGGAGTGCTCGTGCTGGCCGGCACCACCGGCCTCGGCGGCGGCTTCCTGCGCGACGTGCTGATCGGGGCCGCCCCGCCGGCCGCGCTGGCCGACTGGCGCTACCTCATGGTCCCGGTCGGCGCCGGTCTGCTGACCTTCGCCTTCCACCCCGCCGTGGGGCGGATGGAGCGCACCGTCATCGTCTTCGACGCCTTCGGGCTGGCGCTGTTCTGCGTCGCCGGGGCGCTGAAGGCCCTCGACTACGGCCTGGGTCCGGTGCCGGCGGCGCTGATGGGCATGGTCACCGGCATCGGCGGCGGGATGGTCCGCGACGTCCTCGCCGGGCGGGTCCCGGTGATCTTCCGCGGCGAGCTCTACGCGACCCCGGCCCTCGCGGGGGCGGCCGTCGCCGTGGTCGGCCAGCAGCTCGGCCTCCCCGTCGTCCTGCTCACCGTGGCCGGCGCCGGCGTCTGCCTCATCTGGCGGCTGCTGGCGGTCTGGCGCAACTGGCAGGCCCCGATGCCGATGGGACCGGCGAGCGTCTGAGCTGCCTCGGTGGTCGAGCCTCGGTGGTCGCGCCCCGGTGGTCGCGCACCGGTGGTCGCGCTTGTCGAGACCGCTGTGCCGCCCTTCGGTGGTCGCGCTTCGGTGGCCGAGGTTGTCGAGATCGCTGTGCCGCCCTTCGGTGGTCGTCCTCCGGTGGTCGAGCTTGTCGAGACCCAGCGAGGGGCGACCGGCGCCCGTGCCCGTACGCGCGCGCCGCAACGGACCCGGCGTCAGCGTTGTACGTCGGGTCCGCGGGGCGGGGTGGTCAGGGTTCGCCGGGTGCGTGGTCGGGTGGGGTCGCGGGGTGGGTGCCGTGGTGGTCGCGGAGGATGCGGTAGCCGTGCGGGGTGGTCCACTCGTAGCCGGTGGGATGGATGCGGCGGTAGCGCCAGCGGCTGTGGGTTTTGGCGCGGTGGTGTCGTCGGCACAGGGGTGCGATGTTGTGTGAGCAGGTCGCGCCGCCGGTGCCGTCTGGTGCCCAGGGGTCGATGTGGTCGTGGTCGCAGGTCTCGGCGCGGCGGGTGCAGTGGGGGAAGACGCAGGTGTGGTTGAGCAGCTCTGTCTGGGTCTTGATCCGGTCGGGGATCTCGTAGGCCTCGACGTGGTGGTGGGCGGTGAGGTCCTTGATCGGGACGATGGTGATCTGGCCTGCGGTCTGGCACCAGGCGCGTACTTGGTCGAGCAGGACGGGGGTGCGGGTGTTGCCGCAGCGGGCGACGTTGCCGCCGGCACCGTGGATGGCGGCTTGGGTGAGGTGGACGTTGAGCACCACGCTCCGGCCGTGGCCATGGTGGATCTCGCCGGTGTCCAGGTCGAGGGCGAGCTGTTGGCGGGCGATCTCGCCGACGGCCATCGAGCGGCGTACGTCGAGGGACTCGGTCGAGCCGAGCTCGGCGAGCTGGGTGGCGGTGCGGCTGACGGCGGCCTCGAGGTCGAGGGCGTCGGCCAGGTCGAGGCACCCGGTCGACCTGGACGGTGCCGGCGGTGTCGACCTGGTCGGTCTCGACGTCGAACCGTCGCCCGTCGGCGGCGCGCTGGCGCCGTTCCTCGGCCTGGTCGGGGTCGTGGCGGGCGAGGGCTTCCTCGACGAGCCGGTCGACCTGGCTCCAGGAGCATGTGCTGGCGGCCGGTGCGAGTGCCTGGTCGACCTCGGCGGCCGCGGCCGCGGGGAGGCAGCAGGTGTGCTCGGCGATCCGCATCGCCCGCCACACCGGCAGTCGGCCGGTCATGACGTGCTCCCAGAGCTTCGGGGGAGGCGGTGGCGCAGCTCGAGGGTCTTGCCGACGTAGGCCTTGCCGGCGTCGGTGGACATGCCCAAGGTGGCGGCGTACTCCATGAGCGCGAACTCCGAGACCAACGGTGCGCCGGGTCCGGCGATCGGTAGGGCGCGGTCGCCGAAGAAGCTGACCTGGTGGGCGGCCCACTCGCCGTCGGGGGTGGCGGTGTTCTCGACGGCCCAGTCGACGGTGAGCCGGAGCTTGCGGATCTCCACCTGAGCGATGTCGGAGTTGGCCGTGCGCAGCGCACCGAGGAGGGTCTCGGTGGTGGTCTGCGCTGCTTCGGTCATAGGTCTATTGCAGCACCGACCACCGACAGTCCGACCCCGAAATCAGGGTTGTGCACAGGGTCTGCGGGTCACGGGTTGGTAACGACTTTCCCGCTCAACCACAGGCGGTTTCGTGGCTCGGGCCTGGCGGCCCTCGCACCTCAACCAGCGGGGGTCGGGGTCTGCTTGTCGGCGTCGCGGGGTCTCGATACGGTCGGCCCCGGGGGGCCTTCCTACTCGACCTACGGGGTGGTCCGATGGTCGGTGGTTGAGGTGCGAGCGCAGCGAGCCTCGAAACCACCTCCCGAAGAATGCGCGGTTTCGTGGCTCGGGCCTGGCGGCCCTTGCGCCTCAACCAGCGCCCGGGGTTGCGGTTGCTTGTCGGCGTGCGGGGTCTCGATACGGTCGGCCCCGGGGGGCCTTCCTACTCGACCTACGGGGTGGTGCGTCGGTGGTTGAGGTGCGAGCGCAGCGAGCCTCGAAACCATTTTCGCCGCACGCGCGGTTTCGTGGCTCGGGCCTGGCGGCCCTTGCGCCTCAACCAGCGCCCGGGGTTGCGGTTGCTTGTCGGCGTACGGGGTCTCGATACGGTCGGCCCTGGGGGGGCCTTCCTACTCGACCTACGGGGTGGTGGCGGTGGTTGAAGTGCGAGCGCAGCGAGCCTCGAAACCATCTTCGCCGCACGCGCGGTTTCGTGGCTCGGGCCTGGCGGCCCTCGCACCTCAACCAGCGGAGGTCGGGGTGTGCTTGTCGGGTCGCGGGGTCTCGATACGGTCGGCCCTGGGGGGCCTTCCTACTCGACCTACGGGGTGGTCCGATGGTCGGTGGTTGAGGTGCGAGCGCAGCGAGCCTCGAAACCATCCTCGCCGCACGCGCGGTTTCTTGGCTCGGGCCTGACGGCCCTCGCGCCTCAACCAGCGCCCGGGGGTCGGGGTCGCTTGTCGGCGTACGGGGTCTCGATACGGTCGGCCCGGGGGCCTTCCTACTCGACCTACGAGGTGTTGGGGTGCGAGCGTCGGCGAGCCTCGACACCAGCTACACCTGCGGGGGTCGCCCGCTCCCGATCTTCCAGGCTCAGAGGGTGCCGCCGCCGGGGAAGGTGCGGGCGACGCCACGCGCGGTGGAGTAGGAGCCGACGTCCTGGACGACCGTGGTGCAGGTGCCGGCGGGGACCGTGCAGGTGAGCAGCCGGTCGGGGGCGTCGTCGGCCTTGGCGATCAGACCGACCGAGACCGTGGTGGCGTCGAGCCAACCGGCCACGACGACGAGGTCGTCGCGGGCGGCGCCGGTGACGAAGGGTGTGGCCCGGCCGGTGCGGGTGTCGGCGAACCCGGGTCGGCCGAAGAAGCCGACCACGTCGTCGGCGGCGTACCAGGCGCCGTCGGGGGAGAGCACTCCCACGTCACCACCCTCCAGGGCCACGGTCCCCGAGGGGGAGGTCACCTGGGTGGCAGGGTCGCCGCTCCAGGCGATGACCCCGTTCTCGACGTCCATCACGTCCGACTGCTCGAGCGCCTGCTCGTCGCCGGTGGCGAGGTCGCGGGCGACGCCGCCGCGGTCGTCGCGCCAGTAGACGACGTCGCCGTCGATGTCATGGAGCTCGAGCTCCGAGGAGTCGTCGGTCCTGAGGCCGTCGACCTCCACGTCGAGCCGGGTGACCTCGCCAGAACGCAGGTCGACCACTGCGAGCCTGCTCGCGGCCCCGACACCCTCCTGCCACGCAGCGAGGACGCCGTCCTGGTCGGAGACGAGCGAGCCGTCGCCCCGGTCGCTGAGCCGGCTCGTCACCCCGTCGACGTAGGAGTAGATGGTGCTCCCGGAGCGGTAGACCCAGCCCGCCCGGGTGCGCACGAGCGAGTCGACCGGGTGCTCCATCCGCGTCCGACGGTCGCCCTCGACGACGAGCGAGCCGATCGTGAACATCGGCTGCACGTCGCGCACCTGCACCGGGTACGTCGGTCCGGCCGGCTCGGGCGCCGTCTGCCGGGCCCCGGGCAGCACCTGGGAGGCGAGAGCCACCGCGACGACGGCCGTCGCGGCCACCCCGGCGGCCACCGCAGCACGCCGGCGCCGGACCCGCCGGTCGCCGGCGCGGACCAGCGCCTCGACGTCGGGAGCGGCGAAGTCCACGCCGTCGGCCTGGTCGTGCAGCAGGGTGTGCAGGTTGCCGGTCATCTGGTCACCACCGAGTGGTCGGAGTCGTCGAGGGAGTCGAGCGGGAGCAGGTCGGCGTCGTCGCCCAGGCGCTCGCGCAGCTTGGTCATGCCGGCCGAGACCTGGCTCTTCACGGTGCCGAGCGCGCAGCCCATCACCTCGGCGGTCTGGGCCTCGGTGAGGTCCTCGTAGTAGCGCAGCACGATCGCGGCCCGCTGCCGCACCGGCAGCTCGAGCAGTGCCGACCACAGCGTGCTCTGTTGGGAGACCTGGTCCGCGTGGTCACCACCGCCGTGCTCGGGCAGGTGCTCGACCACCCGCTCCGAGCCCCACGACCTGCGCCGGAACCACGAGATCGCGGTGGTCGTGATGGCCTTGCGGGCGTAGGCCTCGGCGTTCGCCGTGTCGCGCAGCCGCGGCCACGCGACGTACGTCTTGGTCAGCGCCTCCTGGACCAGGTCCTGGGCCAGGGCGACGTCGCCGACCATCAGGTACGCCGCCCGGTGCAGGGCCGCGGACCGCGCGACCACGAGGTCGGCGAAGTCCGCGCGGTCGCGGCTGTGTCTGCTCATGACCACCCAGACGAGGTGGGGAGGTCGAAAGGTTCGGCGGGCAGCACCACTAGTTCTCGGCGGCGGGCTGCGCGAGCTCGTCGTGCGCCGCGACGTCGCCGCGGGGGAGGGCCTGGGCAGCGAGCGCGGCCATCAGGCCGGCGGCCAGGCTGACCAGGTAGGCCGGCGAGGCACCGGCGTGGTCGACGACGAAGCCGCTGATCGTGGCCCCGGGGGCGACGCCGGCCACCAACCCGGTCTGCATGATCGCCATGCCCTCGGTGAGCCGGGCCCGGGGGACGGTGCGCTCGGTCATCGAGAGCGTGGCCACCAAGGTCGGGGCGATCGCGAGCCCACCGAGCAGCAGGACGGCACCCATCGTCCAGACCGAGCCCAGGAACGGCAGCGGCACCATGGCGCACGCCATCCCGGCGGCGCCCCAGCGCACCCGGACGGCCGGACCACGGCGCCAGCTGATCGCACCGGTCGCGACCCCGGCCACCAGGCTCCCCAGCGCGTAGACCGCGAGCAGCGGGCCGGCGTACGTCTGGGAGCCCTGCTCCTCGGCGAACGCGACCGTGGTCACCTCGAGCGCTCCGAAGAGGATCCCGAGCCCCACGCAGACCAGGGCCAACGGCACCACGGTGCGCCACGGCATCGGCGGTCGGCGCCCGGCGCTGCGGTCGTGGGGGTGGGCCGGTGGTTCGGTCCGCCGCTGGGCGCTGAAGGCCAGGCTGCCCCCGACGCCGGCGACGACGGCGGTGGCCAGCCCGACCACGGGATCGATGGTGGTGGCCAGCACCGTGACCAGGATCGGGCCCAGGATGAAGACCGCCTCGTCGACCACCGCCTCCAGGGCGTACGCCGTCTGCACGTCGCGGGGGGAGTCGAGCACGTAGGACCAGCGGGCGCGCACGCACGACCCGATCTGGGGCAGCGACCCGCCGGCGAGGGCCGCGAACACGTAGGCGGTCCACAGCGGCCAGCCGGTCTCGACGGAGGTGATCAACGCCACCATGGTGACGCCGAAGACCACGCTGGCGGTGCTGAGGACCCGCGCCTGCCCGAAGCCGTCGAGCAACCGGCCCTGGAAGATCGCGAGCACGGCGTTGGCGACCATGTAGGCAGCCGACACCGCGCCGGCCAGCCCGTAGGACCCGGACGTGGCCTCCACGAGCAGCACGATGCCGAGCCCGACCATGGAGATCGGGAGTCTCCCGACCAACCCGGTCGCGCTGAAGAGGGCGGCGCCTGGCCTGACCAGGATCCGGCGGTACGTGGTGATCATCGTCCGCGAAGGGTAGGTCCATACGATGGCGACGTGCACAATCCCGACGCGCCCGACGTGACGCCGTACGACGCCCTGCTCCTGGTCTCCTTCGGGGGGCCCGAGAAACCCGACGACGTGGTGCCGTTCCTCGAGAACGTCACCCGCGGCCGCGGCATCCCGCGCGAGCGGCTGGAGGAGGTCGGCCAGCACTACTTCCTCTTCGGTGGCCGCTCGCCGATCAACGACCAGAACCGCGACTTCCTGGCCGCCCTGCGCGCCGACCTCGGCGGGGCCGGCATCGACCTCCCGGTCTACTGGGGCAACCGCAACTGGGACCCCTACCTGCGCGACACGGTCACCCAGATGGCAGCCGACGGGGTCCGCCGCGCCGCGGTCTTCACCACCAGCGCCTACTCGTCGTGGTCGGGCTGCCGGCAGTACCGCGAGAACCTCTTCGACGCCGTCGACGGAGTCGAGGGCGCGCCGGTGCTCGACAAGCTGCGCCACTACTTCAACCACCCGGGCTTCGTCGAGCCGGTCGTCGAAGCCGTGCTCGAGGCGCTGGCCGACCTGCCCGACGACGTGCGTGACGGCGCCCGCCTGGTCTTCGTCACCCACTCGATCCCGACCACGATGAACGACTCCAGCGGCCCTCCGCACTCTGCCGGCGGGGCGTACGTCGCCCAGCATCGCGACGTCGCCACCGTCGTGACCGCGCGCGTGGCGGAGCAGACCGGCACCACCCACGACCACGACCTGGTCTACTGCTCGCGCTCGGGCCCGCCCCAGGTCCCGTGGCTCGAGCCCGACGTCAACGACCACCTCGAGACGCTGGCCGCCGAGGGCGTGCCGGCGGTCGTCCTGGTGCCCGTCGGCTTCGTCTCCGACCACATGGAGGTCATCTACGACCTCGACACCGAGGCGCTGGCCACGGCGGAGCGCCTGGGCCTGCCCGCGCGCCGCGCCGGCACCCCCGGCGACGACCGGCGCTTCGTGGCCGCCGTCCGCGACCTGCTCCTGGAGCGGGCCGCGGCCGAGCGCGGCGAGGACGTGACGCGCGTCAGCGTCGGCGACCTCGGCCCGCTGTGGGACCGCTGCCCGGTCGGCTGCTGCCCGAACCCGCGCGCCGACCGACCGGCCCTGTGCGGCGAGCCGGTGTCCCCGTGAGCGACCCGGGGCGAGCGGTGAGCCCCGACGCCGGCGTCCTCGCCGACCTCGCGATCGAGGCAGCCCGCGCCGCCGCCGCCCTGGTCCGCGAGCGGGCCGTCGGAGGCGTCAGCGTGGCGGACACCAAGTCGAGCGACACCGACGTGGTCACCCAGGCCGACCGTGACGCCGAGGCGCTGATCCGCCAGGTGATCCGCGCCGCGCGCCCCGACGACGCCTTCCTGGGCGAGGAGGGCGACGACGTCGTCGGCACCACCGGGGTGCGCTGGATCGTCGACCCCATCGACGGCACCGTCAACTTCCTCTACGGCCTCCCGCAGTACGCCGTCTGCGTGGCCGCCGAGGTCGACGGCGAGGTGGTCGCCGGGATCGTCCTCGACGTCGTCCGTCGCGTCGAGTACGTCGCCCGGCCCGACGCCACGGGGGCCACGGTCGCCCTGCGCGACGGTGAGCCGCTCACCGTCCGCGGCCCCGCCCCGCTCGGGCAGCGGCTGATCGCCACCGGCTTCAGCTACGACCGCGACCGGCGGGCCCTCCAGGGCGCGGCCGTGACGCGGCTGCTCGGCGTCGTGCGCGACGTACGCCGGCTCGGGTCCTGCGCGCTCGACGTCTGCCACGTCGCCGAGGGTCGGCTCGACGGTTACGTCGAGGAGGCCGTGAACCTCTGGGACCACGCCGCGGCCGGGCTGGTGGCGCGCGCCGCCGGGGCCCGCACCGAGCTGCTGCCGGGGGTGGGCGGAGCCGACCTGCTGCTCTGCGCACCCGCCCACGGCTTCGAGGAGCTGCGGTCAGCCGTCGGCGACGCGGGCTTCCTGCGCACCGACTGAGGCCGGTCGCGACCGGGAATAGCCGCGGTCCGGACGCCGTTGAGCAGACTTCCACGACCGCCGCTGCGCCCGGCGTCAGGTCGGTCTAGGCACCGGCTCGGAAGTAGTGCACAATCTGGCGCGCCAGATCAGGGTGAAGGAAGTGAGCGACGCAATGGCGACTGATTACGACGCCCCGCGCAAGAACGAGGAAGACCAGTCCGAGGAGAGCATCGAGGAGCTCAAGGCCCGACGCCACGACAAGAACTCCGGCAAGGTCGACGAGGACGAGGCGGAGGCGGCCGAGGCCTTCGAGCTACCGGGGGCCGACCTGTCGCACGAAGAGCTCGCCATCGAGGTGAAGCCCAAGCAGGAGGACGAGTTCACCTGCCTGAGCTGCTTCCTGGTGCACCACCACAGTCAGCTCGCGGACGAGAAGAAGATGATCTGCAAGGACTGCGAGTAGCTCAGAGGACTGCCAGTAGCTCAGGCGGGCGCGGGCTTCTTCGGGTCCTGGCCGTCCTTCTGCAGCTCGGGCGGCAGGTGTCCGGTCGACTTCGCGTAGTAGTTGGCGGCCCGGCGGGTGGCGAACATCCGCGCGAGCGCCACCAGGGCGCCGCTCACCGCGGCCCAGGCGACCGCCTCGTACATGTCGACGTCCGGGTCGGCGGGGTTGGCCGGCGGGTTCTTGCCCGTGGCGGCCTTCCACGAGGTGTTGAGGCCCTTCTTGGCGACCGCGGCCGCGCCGAGCGCAGCGGCGAGCGAGAAGACGGACCAGATCTTGGAGCTGTCGGATGCCATGCTCAGACACTACCCAGCCACGGCCGGGTCACTCCTCGACGTCCCCGGTCGCGCGTGCGACGTCCGGCCTGGAGGGCGGCCCCCAGGGCGGCCACGAGGGCGTCGGGGTGTCGGGTGGCCAGCAGCCAGTACGGCGCGGGGTCGGCCGGGTCGAGGACCGCGACCCGCACCGTGCGGGTGAGGTAGGGACGCAGCAGCAGGTAGGCGCGGGCGTCGGCCTCGACGCCGGCCAACCGCCGGCTCGCCTCGGGGTCCAGGGCCTCGACGGCGCCGAGGTGGTGGGCCTCGATCCGGGCCCGGCCCGCCCGGAGGTGGCCGTCGGTGACCTCGATCCGGGCCGACCCGTAGGAGGCCAGCAGCGCGGCCAGGAGGAGCAGGGCCGCCGCGGTCACCACCCACGCGATCGCTCCCGGCACGGCGACGACGAGCGCCAGCCAGAGGCTCGCGACCAGCATCGTGCCCTGCACCCACCAGCGCAGCGGGACCCGCAGCCGTTCGCGGTAGGACTCGCTCGACGGGGCTCCGGACACGGGGCACAGCCTCCCATCCGCGACCGGCCCCGGAGGGCATAGGGTCCCCTCGTGCTCGACATCGCCCTCGTGCGCCTGGACCCCGACCTGCCGCCGCCGTCGTACGCCCATCCCGGCGACGCCGGGGCCGACCTGTGCACCACCGTCGACGTCACGTTGGCCCCGGGGGAGCGGTGCCTGGTGCCGACCGGGATCGCGCTCGCCGTCCCTGAGGGGTACGTCGCGCTCGTGCACCCCCGCTCCGGGCTCGCCGCCCGCCACGGGCTCTCGATCCTCAACACGCCCGGGACCATCGATGCCGGCTACCGCGGCGAGGTCAAGGTGCTCCTGGTCAACCTCGACCCGCACGAGCCCATCGAGCTGCGCCGCGGCGACCGGGTCGCCCAGCTGGTGGTACAGCGGGTCGAGCAGGTCCGCTTCCAGGAGGTCGACGTACTGCCGACGAGCGCGCGTGGCGACGGGGGTTACGGTTCTACGGGAGGGTTCGCGGGCACCACGTCGGCGCGCCCCTCGTCCGAGAGCCCCCCACCCGCACCACCCACCCAGGAAGGCAGCCCGTGAAGCTCCGTCGCAAGAGCACCCCGACCACGGCCGACGAGGCCGCGAGCGAGGGCACCGAGACCGAGGGCTCCGAGACCGAGGGCACCGAGACCGGTCCCTACGACGCCGACGCGCTCCCCGACGACGGGGTCGAGCGGGTCGATCTCGGGTCCCTGCTCATCCAGCCCGAGCCGGGTCGCGAGCTGCGGATGCAGGTCGACGACCGGACCGGCGAGGTGCAGGCCGTGATGCTGGTCGCCGCCGACGGCGCCCTCGAGCTCCGGGCCTTCGCCGCCCCTCGCAACGGCGACCTGTGGAGCGACATCCGCCCGCAGATCGCGGCCGACATGGTGCAGCGCGGCGGCACCGCCATCGAGCAGGAGGGGCCGTTCGGTCCCGAGCTGCGCTGCCAGATCGAGGTGGAGCGCCCCGACGGCACGCCCGGCGTCCAGCCCTCACGGGTGATGGGCTTCAACGGGCCGCGGTGGCTGCTGCGCGCGACGCTGCTCGGGCGACCGGCGATGGAACCCGAGCTCGCGACCGAGTGGGAGGCGGCCCTGACCCGGGTCGCCGTACGCCGCGGCGCGCAGGCGATGCGGGTCGGCGAACCGCTGGCGGTCGTGCTGCCCGAGAGCGCGCGCCGGGTCACGCCCCCCGCGGCTCCCGGCGCGGCCCCCTCGGCTGGGGCCTGAGGCTCCACCCGTGCCCGAGAAGAGCAAGCTGCGGCGCACGATCAGCCGTTGGGCGAGCACGTCGGACCAGCACGCCCGTGACCTGCGCCGGACCTACGCCGACTCGGGCGACCACACGGTCGCCGGGGCGCCGGACCGTGAGGTGGTCCGCCTGCGGGGCACCTTGCGCACGGTCACGCTGCGGCCGCGCGGTGGCGTCCCGGCTCTCGAGGCCGAGCTCGACGACGGGTCCGCCGTGGTCACCGTGGTCTGGCTCGGGCGCCGCCGGATCGCCGGCATCGGCCCCGGCGTCTCGATGACGGTGGTGGGTCGCATCGGCGTCCACGACGGCGTCCGGACCATCTACAACCCGCGCTACGAGCTGCTCCCGTGACCGCGTCCGAGGAAGGCGGCTCGCAGGCCGCGCCGCCCACGGTCGAGTCGGTCGAGGCCGTGGTCCGCAGCCAGCTGGGCAAGGCCCTCGGCGGCCGTCGCGGCATGGTCGAGGCCGCGGTGCCGACCATCATGTTCACGGTCCTGTGGCTGAGCACGCGCGAGCTGACCCTGTCGCTGGTGCTCAGCGTCGGGGCGGCGCTGGTGCTGCTCGGCGTCCGGCTGGTGCAGCGCTCGACGCCCCAGTTCGTGATCAACGCGCTGTTCGGGATCGGCATCGGCTGGGTGTTCGTGCGCCTGGCCGCCAGCCGCGGTGGCAGCGAGGACGAGCAGGCCCTGGCCTACTTCCTCCCGGGGATCCTCTACAACACCGGGTACGCCGCGCTGCTGACGCTCAGCGTCGTGGTGGGCTGGCCGCTGATCGGCTTCATGGTCGGCAGCGTCACCGGCGACCCCACGGCCTGGCACGCCGACCGTCGCGTGGTGCGGCTGTGCGCCACGCTCACCTGGCTGCTGGCGCTCCCGTGCGTGCTGCGCGTCGCCGGTCAGGCGCCGATCTGGCTGGCCGGCCAGTCCGGGGCGATGGAGGCCGACTCGGCGGTGGCCCTGCTCGGGGTCCTCAAGATCGTGCTCGGCTGGCCGCTGCAGATCGCGGCCCTGGCCGCGATGGCGTGGGTGCTCGGGCGCAACCACACCCCGACGACGGGTCAGGCCCCCGAGCTCGCCTGACCCGGCCGGACCAGTCCGCTCAGCCGCCGTGCGCGGACGGGGCGAGCAGCCGCTCGAGCTCGTCCTCGCCCTCGGCGGTCAGCACGAACAGCAGCTCGTCGCCGGACTCGATCGGCTGCTCGACGTCGGGTGAGTAGACCTGCCCGTCGCGCAGGATGGCCACGAGGGCGCAGTTCTCGGGCAGCGGGATGAGACCTGAGGGCTTGCCGACGTACGGCGAGTCGCTGGGCAGGGTCATCTCGACGAGGTTGGCGTTGCCCTGGCGGAAGGTGAAGAGCCGGACGAGGTCGCCGACCGTCACGGCCTCCTCGACCAGCGCCGACATGATGCGGGGCGTCGAGACGTTGACGTCGACCCCCCAGGCCTCGGTGAACAGCCACTCGTTGTTGGGGTGGTTGACGCGGCCCACGGTGCGCGGCACCCCGAACTCGGTCTTCGCCAGCAGCGAGGTGACGAGGTTGGCCTTGTCGTCGCCGGTGGCGGCGATGACGACGTCGCACCGGTCGAGGCGGGCCTCCTCCAGCGAGGACAGCTCGCACGAGTCGGCCAGCAGCCACTCGGCATCGGGGACCAGCTCGGGGTGGATCGAGGCGGCGTTCTTGTCGATCAGCAGGACCTCGTGGCCGTTGGTGATCAGCTCTTGGGCGATCGAGCGGCCGACGGCCCCGGCCCCGGCGATGGCGACTCTCATGTCGGCTCCCTCACTCGTCCTCGGGCCCGCGCTCGATGACCGCGAAGGCCTGGGCGGCGAGCTCCTCGCGCAGCACGAGGTGGATCAGGTCACCCTCCTGGATGACGGAGTCGCGGTTGGGCAGCATGCCCTCGCCGAGCCGGTCGATCCAGGCGATGCGGCTCTTGGTCTGCTCCTGGAAGCGCACCGTGCGGTGGCCGACCCACACCTCGGGAACCGGTATCTGGTCGACCCGGATCGTGCCCGAGGGGTCGCGGAAGTCGGGCTCGGCTCCGGCGGGCAGGATCCGGCGCAGCACCTGGTCGGCAGTCCACTTGACGGTCGCGACCGTGGTGATCCCGAGCCGCTGGTAGACCTCGGCGCGGCCCGGGTCGTAGATCCGGGCCACCACCTGCTGGATCCCGAAAGTCTCGCGAGCGACGCGCGCGGCGATGATGTTGGAGTTGTCGCCGCTGGAGACGGCGGCGAACGCGTCGCACCGACGGATGCCGGCCTTCTCGAGCACCTGCTGGTCGAAGCCGTAGCCGGTGATCTTCTCGCCGTTGAAGTCCGGTCCGAGGCGCCGGAACGCGTCGGGCTCGCTGTCGATCACCGCGACCGTGTGGTTGCGGTCCTCGAGGCTGCGGGCAAGCGTGGAACCGACTCGGCCACAACCCATGATGACGACGTGCACGAGTTCACCGTACGGCAGCCGAGCCGCGGCTTCGTCGTGCCGTACTCTTTCGGCTCGTGGGTGTCGGCGACGTCTCGAAGCGGATCCTGCTCGGACGCAAGCTGCGCAGCTCCCAGCTGGGAGAGACGCTCCTCTCCAAGCGGATAGCACTGCCTGTCTTCGCGAGCGACGCGTTGTCCTCGGTCGCCTACGCGCCCGACGAGGTCTTCATCATGCTCTCGCTGGCCGGCGCGTCGGCATACGTGTGGTCGTGGAAGATCGCGCTGGCGGTCGCCCTGGTGATGGCTGCGGTGATCGCGTCGTACCGCCAGACCGTGCACGCCTACCCGAGCGGCGGTGGCGACTACGAGGTGGCCTCGGTCAACCTGGGGGTCACCGCCGGGACCACCGTGGCCAGCGCGCTGCTGATCGACTACGTGCTGACGGTCGCGGTCTCGATCTCCTCGGCCGCCCAGTACGCGGCTGCGGCCCTCCCGGCGCTCAACGAGCACGAGGTGCTCTTCGCCTCGGTCGCCGTCGTGGTCCTGATGGCGATCAACCTGCGCGGCATCCGCGAGTCGGGCACGTTCTTCGCGATCCCGACGTACGCGTTCATGGTCGCGATCCTGGGCATGTGCGGGCTCGGGCTGCTCCGCCTGCTGGGCGGCACGCTGCCCGACGTCGAGAGCGCCGACCTGCTGATCGAGCCCGCCCCGGGTCTCGAGGGACCGTTGACCACGATGGGGCTGCTGCTGCTGCTGGCGCGGGCGTTCTCCTCCGGCAGCGCGGCGCTGACCGGGGTCGAGGCGATCTCCAACGGGGTGCCGGCGTTCCGGCGGCCGAAGAGCAAGAACGCCGCCACCACGCTGCTGCTGCTCGCGATGATCGCGATCACGATGATGGTCAGCGTCATCGTCCTGGCCAACCAGATGGGCATCCGCTACGTCGACCCGCACGACCTCGAGCGGCTCTCCCGCGACGGGGTGCCGCTGAGCGACGAGACCTACCAGCAGAACGCGGTGATCGCGCAGATCGCCCGGGCCGTCTTCGACGGCTTCCCACCGGGCTTCTACCTCGTGGTGACGATCACCGGCGTGATCCTCGTCCTGGCCGCCAACACGGCGTTCAACGGCTTCCCGGTGCTGGGCTCGATCCTGGCCAAGGACGGGTTCGCGCCGCGGGCCCTCGGTTCGCGGGGTGACCGGCTCGCCTACAGCAACGGGATCGTCTTCCTGGCCCTGATGGCCATCGCGCTCATCGTGGTCTTCGACGCCGAGCCCACCCGGTTGATCCAGCTCTACATCGTGGGTGTGTTCATCTCCTTCAACCTCAGCCAGCTCGGGATGATCCGGCACTGGACGCGGCTGCTCGCGACCGAGACCGACCCGGCGGAGCGGCGCCGGATGATGCGCTCGCGGTTGATCAACGCCGTCGGGCTGCTCTTCACGGCCGTGGTGCTGGTCATCGTGCTGGTCACGAAGTTCCTCGCCGGCGCCTGGATCACGCTCCTGGCCATGGCCTTCTTCTTCGTGGTGATGCGCGGCATCAAGACCCACTACGACCGGGTCCAGATCGAGCTGGCGGCCGAGGAGGAGGACAACGTGATGCCCACGCGGGTCCACGCCATCGTCCTGGTCTCCAAGCTGCACAAGCCCACCCTGCGGGCCCTGGCCTTCGCGAAGGCCTCACGCCCCAACGTCCTCGAGGGCGTCTACGTCGCGGCGGAGCCCGCCGAGACCAACCGCTTGCTGGAGGAGTGGGACCAGCGCAACCTCGGCGTCCCGCTGAAGGTGCTGCACTCGCCCTACCGCGAGCTGGTCCGGCCGATCGTCGAGTACGCCACCGAGATCCGCAAGGCCAACCCCCGCGGGGTCGTGGCGGTCTACATCCCGGAGTACGTCGTCGGTCGCTGGTGGGAGCAGCTGCTGCACAACCAGACCGCGCTGCGTCTGAAGGGCCGGCTGCTGTTCACGCAGGGGGTCATGGTCACCTCGGTGCCCTACCAGCTGCGTTCCTCCCAGATCGCGCGCGAGCGCGAGGAGCGCGACCGGCTCCGGGTGCGTCCCGGCGACCTGCGGCGCGGCCAGGTCTCTCGCGGCCCCGTGCGCAAGACCCGCCGGTGACCCGCCGGCCGCGTCCGCGCGCGGCCCGTGGTCGATCGCGGGTGGGGGAGAGCTTCGAGGTCGAGGTCGGGCCGGTCGCCCACGGCGGGCACTGCGTCGCCCGCGTGGCCGAGGGCGAGACGAGCCGGGTGGTCTTCGTGCGGCACGCCCTCCCCGGGGAGCACGTCGTGGTGCGGCTCACCGAGGGCACCGACGGCGACCGCTTCTGGCGCGGCGACGCGGTCGAGGTGCTCGTCGCCTCGCCCGACCGGGTGGCGGCGCCCTGCGCGGTGGCCGGCCCCGACGGCTGCGGGGGGTGCGACTTCCAGCACGTCACACCCGTGCGCCAGCGCGCGCTCAAGGCCGACGTCGTCCGTGAACAGCTGCGTCGCCTCGCCGGGCTCGAGGTCGAGCTCGAGGTCGAGGCGGTGCCCGGTGACACCGACGGACTGCGGTGGCGCACCCGCCAGCGCTACGTCGACCTGGGTGACGGCCGCCGCGGCATGCGCAAGCACCGCTCGCACGAGGTGGTGCCGGTCGACGACTGCCTGATCGAGGCCGGGTCGGGCCCGGCGCACGAGGTGCTCGGACGTCGGTTCGAGGTCGCGCCCGGCGGCTTCTGGCAGGTCCATCCCGGCGCGCCCGCGATCCTGGTCGCGACGGTGCTCGAGATGCTCGCTCCCCGGCCGGGGGAGTCGGCGCTCGACCTGTACGCCGGCGTCGGGCTGTTCAGCCGCTTCCTCCTCGACGCCGTGGGCGACCAGGGTCGGGTGACCGCCGTCGAGGGCGACCCGACGGCCTCACGCCTCTCGGGCCGCAACTGCCCGGGAGTCCTCGCGGTGCCCGGTGACGTCGCCGAGGTGCTCGGGGGACGACCGCCGGAGCCGGTCGACCTCGTGGTCCTCGACCCGCCCCGCGCCGGGGCCAAGCGCGCGGTGGTCGAGCAGGTCGTCGCGCGGACACCCCGCGCGGTGGCGTACGTCGCCTGCGACCCGGCCGCCCTGGCGCGCGACCTGGCCGTCTTCGCCGAGCACGGCTACCTGCTGCGCGAGCTGCGTGCCTTCGACCTGTTCCCGATGACGCACCACGTCGAATGCGTGGCGCTGTTGGAGACAACCGGCTCTGACCTGCGGCGGAGCGTTTCGCACTGAAGCCACCGGCTCGCCAAGACCGGGCTCAGGGGGTCCGGGACTGGTAGCCGTGCCAGCCTTCGGGTGCGTTCTGCAGGGGCTGCCAACGGGGAATGTAGTGCTCGAGGAAAACTTGCCCGAGCAGCGCTCCACGCGACCGCACACCCGTCTTCTCGAAGATCGCCTTGAGGTGGTCTTGGACCGTGTACGCCGAGAGGTGCAGCTGGTCGGCGATCTCCTTGGTAGCGAGGCCGGCGATGCACATGCGGGTCACGTCAACCTCGCGTGGGGTCAGCCCGTACGCGAGAGCAACGAGCGGCGCGACTTCCGAGGGCGAGGCCTGCTGGATGACCACCACGGTCCGACCCTTGCCGCCGCTGAGCGGACTGCCGTAGAGCAGCAGCCAGGTGCCGTCCGCGGCTCGCAGGCGGGCGCGTGCCGCCGCCTCCAGGGGGTCACCATCCGTCGCGTTGCGGGCTCGGGCCGCCACGGCCTGAACGACCTTCGACTCCCCGGGCGTGTCCGGTGGCGGGTTCTCGGTCATGAGGCCGATCCACTGCACGGCCGCGGGTGTCAGCGACTCGACGTTGCCGTCGGCGTCGAAGGTCACCACCCCGGGGCCCACCGTGTCCGCCATCGCCTCGGTCGCGATCGTGCTCACCAGAGCCCGCCGTGCGCCGGCCGCAATGATGGCGGAGAGCCGGGCGAGCAGGGCGGCGTCCTCGTCGCTGAACCAGGCGCGTCCTTCGTCGCGGAGCAGCCCGACGGCGGCCCAGTAGCCGTCCGGGTCGACCATGCTGCCGCGCAACTCATCGCCGATCCCGGCACCGAGGCGGGATCGGTGACGCGCGCTGCGCGCCAGGTCGCCGTGAGTCGCTCGACTCGTGGCTTCCGCCAGCTGCCCCGATCGTGCGAGGAAGCTCCATTTGTTGACGTCCTCGACAACGTACTCGTACTCCGCCAGCCACGACCCGCTGCAGGCCACTGCCCGGTTGACGCTGCCGGTCAGCAAGACCGTGCCCGGGTCGACCGTGTGCCAGCAGGACCGGTCGAAGTCGATGGCTCGGCCGAGCAGCTGGTCGGCCGCGGCCACGTAGTCGGTCCAGTCCAGACCGTCACGGGCCAGGCCTCGCAGCTGGTCGGCGAGCCGATCGGCGTCCATGGCTCCACGATAGGCCTGCAGGAACTGCTGAACAGCCCAGAATTCTGGGAGTTACCTCCGCACGCGGGAGCCGGATGCTGGAGGCATGGACGACATCACCCCCGACCCGATCATGCAGATCGCCAGCGGCTTCATGGCCGCCAAGTTCCTCTTCGCCGCGAACGAGTTCAGCTTCTTCGACGCGCTCAAGGACTCCCCGGTCGGCCTCGCCGGGCTCGCGGCCCGGACCGGCCTGACCGAGCGCTCCGCCCGCATCCTGGCCGACGGGTGCGTGGCGATCGGCCTGCTGCACAAGCAGGACGGGGTCTACTCCAACAGCGCGCCAGCTGACCGGTTCCTCACCGGTGGCGGGCTCGCCCCGGGTCTGCGGTTCTGGGACCAGATCAGCTTTCCGGCATGGACGCGATTCGCCGACAGCTTGGCGGAGGGACCCAGCCAGCTGGCCGTCGAGCTGCCGCCCGAGACACAGCAGATCATGCTCGACGGCATCGAGGCCTTCCTCGCCGGACCCACGCACGTCCTGGCTGCGAGCGTGGATCTCAGCGGTCGCCGCCAGCTCCTCGACCTCGGCTGCGGCAGCGGCTCGTGGGCTTCCGCCGCGCTGAAGACGAACCCCGACCTGACGGCCACCCTCGTCGACCTTCCGATCGCCATCGGGGTTGCGGAGAAGCACCTCTCAGCAGCCGGTCTGACCGACCGTGCGAGGGTGCTGGGCGCTGACATCCTCACCGACCCGATCCCGACCGGCCACGACCTCGTGATGCTCAACAACGTCATCCACTACTACACGCCGGACGCGAACACGACACTGCTGGCCCGGATTGCGCAGGCCGTCGAGCCCGATGCGCTGCTCGTGATGGCCGACTTCTGGACCGACCCCACCCACACCCAGCCCGTCCCCGCAGCCCTGATGGCCGGCGAGTTCGCCGCACACAACTCAGACGGTGATGTCTACAGCGTCGAGGAAGTCACGGGCTGGCTGGACGAAACCGGCTGGCAGCTCGAACGGCACCAGCCGCTGGCCGGGCCACAGAGCGCCGTCATCGCAAGGCGAGTCTGACATGCACCCCCACCAGGTGGTGATCATCGGGGCCGGCACCTCGGGCCTCTCGGCCGCGGTCGCGCTCGCTGACCGCGGCATCCAACCAGTGGTGATCGACCGAGCCGACCAGGTCGGGTCGTCCTGGCGCCGCCGCTACGACCGACTCTGCCTGAACACCGGACGGCAGTTCTCGCACCTGCCCAGTCGCCCGTACCCCAAGGGAACGCCGACCTATCCCACCCGCGACCAGGTGATCGCGCACCTCGAGCAGCACGCCACCGAGGGCGGCATCGAGCTGCGACTGAGCTGCTCGACCGAGCGGATCGAACGGAGCGAGGACGGCTGGCGGATCAGCACCTCCGACGGCGCCATAGACGCTCCCCAGGTGGTGATGGCGACGGGCTACGACCACGAGCCCTTCGTGCCCGAATGGCCCGGTCGCGAGTCGTGGACCGGCGAACTGATTCATTCCTCGAGCTACGCCAACCCCACTGCCTTCGCCGGGCGCAAGGTTCTCGTCGTCGGCGCCGGAAGCTCAGGGATGGAGATCGCCTTCGACCTGACCTCCGGCGGCGCAGACAAGGTCTGGCTGGCGGTGCGAACACCGCCGAACATCATGCTCCGCGAAGGCCCGTTGGGCCTTCCCGGCGATGTGATCGCCATCCCTCTCTACAACTCGCCGATCCGGATCGCGGACGCCATCGCCCGCTTCGGACGCCGGGTCGCCATCGGTGACCTGGGCGATTTCGGCCTCCCCGCACCCGCAGAGGGGATCTTCGCCCGGAGTGAGCGGCTCGGGGTTGCTCCCGCGATCGTCGACCGCGAGGTCATCACCGCCATCCGTGACCGTGCCTTCGACGTCGTCGGCGCTGTTGAGTCGCTGACCCCTGACGCCGTCCATCTGACCGACGGCAGCAGCATCCGCCCTGACGCCATCGTCTGCGCGACCGGCTTCAGCCGCGGGCTGGCGAAGCTGGTCGGCCACCTCGACGTGCTTGACGGGCGGGGCCGCCCCACAGCCACCGGCAAGGTGCCCGCCGCACCCGGGCTGCGCTTCATCGGCTTTGTCCCGCGCGCCGCACAGATCGGGTATGCCGCCAAACAGGCCAGGCACGCGGCCAGGGCAATCGCCAAGGAGCTTGGCGTTCGCTGATCGGCAAGCTCCATGTCCACGATGTCGCTGCACACCGCTAGGACCCGCGTCGCCCCGGCCCGCTGGCCCGAGGCGAAACATGAGACTGCGCCGAGATCAGGGGCAGATACGCAGGTGACGCCGCCGCCAAGCGCAGCGGCCCAGCGCTGATGGGACCTTGATCCGGTAGACGACCCAGTACCGCAGCCAGGCACCGAGGAACGCGAGCCGACCGATCGTCGTCGCCGCCACCCCTTGTGGCGGCGAGCCGCCGAACCGTATCTTGCCAAGCCTGTGACCTGACTCACGCTCCTCCTCTCAAGGGGTCTCGATGACGCAGCTCGACCGGCAGGGCCCGAACGATCCGCTGTCCGTCCCGTTCACGCCCGGGATGCGCGACAACCCCGACGAGCTGTCGGAGATCCCGGACCAGATCGCGCGCGAGCTCGAGGAGCCGGAGGACCCCACGCCCACCGAGGAGTTCGCGGCCGAGTGGCGCAACGCGTCGTACAACTGCTTCTCCTCGGGCCACAAGTTCTGCCGCGAGGTCTGCCCGGTCATGCAGGTCACCCGCAACGAGTCGTGGACCCCGACGGCGTTCCACGCCAACGTCGTCGCGATGGACCGGGGCGAGCTGACGATCGAGGAGGTCGCCTCCGACTACGTCAACTGCACCCAGTGCGGCGCCTGCGAGCTGCGCTGCCCGAACACGCTCTTCACCGGTGACTTCTACCGGTTCCGGACCCGCACCGTCGACGTCGTCAAGGCGGTCCGTGCGCTGGCCGTCGAGAGCGGCGTGCACCAGCCGGCCTGGCAGTCCTGGAACGCCCGCACCGACGAGCTGACCCACGAGCCGGTCCTCGGCGACACCCCGATCAGCCAGGAGCACGTGCGCGACTGGTCCGAGGGCCTCGACCTCCCGATCGGCGGCGAGACGGTGCTCTTCGTCGACTGCGAGGCGGCGTTCTACCGCACCTCCGTCCCCCGCGCCGTCGCCCAGATCCTGCAGCAGGCGGGCTACGAGTTCGGGCTGATGGGGGAGCAGTGGTGCTGCGGCGGTCCCGCCGCCGAGATGGGGTACGTCGACCAGGCGAAGCGGTTCGCGCAGCACAACCTGGACAACTGGCGCTCCACCGGCACCACGCGCGTGCTCGTGCTCGACCCCCACGACTACATCTCGTTCACCGAGGACTACCCGAAGTACTTCGGCGCCGACTTCGACATCGAGGTCGTGCTCGTCGTCGAGCTGTTCGCCGAGCTGATCCGTGAGGGCAGGCTGACCCCGTCGGTGCCGATCGAGCGCGCCATCACCTACCACGACCCCTGTCGGCTCAACAAGCGCAAGGGCATCTGGAAGGAGCCCCGCGAGATCCTCCGGTCGATCCCCGGACTCGACTTCTCCGACGTCGACCGGGTGACGCAGTGGTCCTACTGCTCCGGGGGCGGCGGGGGGCTCCCGGTCGAGAAGCCCGAGCTCACCGCGGCGATCTCGGCCAGCCGGCTCGAGAAGGCCGCGGCGCTCGAGGTGGACACCCTGGTCAGCGCGTGCCCGTGGTCCGAGCGGCCGCTGACCGAGGCGGGCGAGGCGGTGAACATCGACGTCGTCGACATCCACGAGCTGCTGGCGGAGTCGCTCGGCATCACCGTGGGCGGCTCGCGCGGCGCCGGGGCCGGGGCCGGGGCATGACCATCACGGTGGAGCGTCTCGACGAGCTCGTCACCGCACTGCGCACCGTGCTGCGCGACGAGCAGATCCTCACCTCCAAGCCGGACCGCTACAACCGGGCCCGGGTCCCGGCGCCGTTCCCGGTGCACCGGTGGGCCGAGCGCCTCCCCGACCTCGCGGTGCTCCCGACGAGCACGGAGGAGGTCGTCCGGGGTCGTCCGCATCGCCAACGAGCTGCGCGTGCCCGTCGTGCCCCGCGACGGCGGCACCGGCCTCACCGACGGCGCGGTCCCGCTGCGCGGCGGCATCGTGCTCGACGTCAAGCGGATGAACGCCGTCAAGGAGCTCGACCTCGAGAACCGGACGGTGACGGTCGGCACCGGGATCAGCATGCTCAAGCTCAACGAGCAGCTGGCCCAGCACGGGCTGTTCTACCCCGACGACCCGGCGTCGTACCCCTGCTCGCTCGTGGGTGGCCGCATCGGCACCAGCGGCTGGTCGCTGATCGGCTCGCGCTACGGACACACCCGCGACCTCGTGCTCAGCTTCGACCACGTGCTCCCGACCGGCGAGGTGCTGCACGTCGGCGACGGCATCGGCCACAAGATCAGCAAGTCCTCCAGCGGCTACCAGCTCAAGCACCTGTTCATGGGTCACCAGGGCACGCTCGGCGTCGCCACCGAGGCCACCCTCAAGCTGTTCCCGAAGCCAGAGGCCGAGCTGTCGCCGTTCTGGTCGTTCGACAACTACGACGACGCGTACCGCTGCGTCGGGGCCCTCGCTCGCGCGGGCGTCGCGACGTTCGCCGGTGCGGTGCTCTTCGACGAGTGGAAGGTCGCCTACCTGCGTCGCGACGACGAGGCCTACATCCCCCAGCCCGGCGACGTGCGCGCGCTCGTGTGCGCCGTGATGTACGGCTACGAGGACGAGGTGCGGCCGGCCGGCAGGCGGCTGTTCCGGATCGCCAAGGAGCACGGCGCCCGCTACCTCGGCGACGAGATCTCCGAGGGCGACTGGGCCGCCCGGCACGATCGCTACGCGACCCCGCTGCACGGCCGCACCAAGGACGGCCAGGTGGTGCCGATGAGCTGGCACTGCGAGGACGCCGCCATCAACTACACCCACCTGCCCGCGGTGTCGAAGGCCTGGCACGAGATCGTCGCCGACCTGCGCCGACGTACCGACGTCTTCGACGACTGGGGCATGTTCACCTACACCTCGGGCAGCACGGGTGTCGACTACCTGACCGAGATCGACGTCGGCATCTGGGAGCAGCAGCTCGACGACCGCGCCTGGGAGATGTGGGTCAAGGCCAAGCGCGACATCGCCGCGGTCGCCCTCGCGCACCAGGGCTCGATCAGCGCCTGCCACGGCTCCTGCCGCGAGGGCGAGGTGGACCTCGTGCCGGAGGAGCTCGGCCGCGGGTTCGACGTGATGCTCGACCTCAAGCGCCAGCTCGACCCGCACAACATCATGAACCCCGGCAAGTACCTCCTCGACCGGGCCTACGACGGGGGAGGCTCGCGATGACCGACGAGGCGTCGACCGACGGCACGCCGATCGGCTACCGGTACGCCGAGCAGCACACGCCGCCGGAAGCGGTGCGCGTCTCGGACGTCGCGGTGACGACCCACCCGCACGTGTTCGAGGTCGACCCCCGGCTGATGGAGCGCTGGGTGCTCCAGCAGACGTTCCCGAACTGGGACAGCCTCCGGATCATGAACAGTCGGAACGACCACCTCGACTGGATGCACCGACACTTCGCCTCGAAGGTGGTCACCGGCTCGGAGCTGCTGGCCGAGGTCGAGGCCGAGACGCAGACCCTGACCGACCAGGGCGGTGCGTCCTGACGACCGGCAGCGCGCCCGGCCCGCGCTCCGACGACGACGACCTCCTCGAGCGGCTCGGCTACACCTCGGAGTTCCGGCGCGAGATGAGCCCGTGGGCCAACTTCGCGCTCGGGTTCACCTACCTGTCTCCCGTCGTCGGCATCTACACGCTCTTCGCGATCGCGCTCGCCACCGGCGGCCCGCCCATGATCTGGTGGCTGGTCATCGTCGGGCTCGGTCAGCTGCTCGTGGCGCTGGTCTTCGGGGAGGTGGTCTCGCAGTTCCCGGTGGCCGGGGGCGTCTACCCGTGGGCCCGGCGGCTCTGGGGCGCCAAGTGGGCCTGGATGACGGGGTGGGTCTACCTGATCGCGCTGTTCGCGACGATCGCGAGCGTCGTCTACGGCGCCGGTCCCTACCTCGCCCAGCTCCTCGGCTTCGAGGCCGGCACCGCCGCGACGGTCACCTGCGCGCTGCTCCTGCTGGCCGTGGCGCTGGCGATCAACCTGATGGGCACGAAGTGGTTGGCCTACGCGGCGATCATCGGCTTCAGCGCCGAGCTCCTCGGCGCGCTCGCGGTGGGGGCGTGGCTGCTGATCTCCGAGCGGGTCCAGGGCCTGTCGGTGCTCTTCGACACCTCAGGCGTGGCCGACGGCGGCAGCTACTTCTCCGCCTTCGTGGCCGCGGCGCTCATCGGCGTCTTCCAGTACTACGGCTTCGAGGCCTGCGGTGACGTCGCGGAGGAGGTGCCGGACCCGACCAGGCAGATCCCGAAGGCCATGCGGATGACGATCTACGTCGGCGGAGCGGCCGCCATCTTCGTCTGCCTCTCGCTGCTGCTCGCCGTCAAGGACTATGCGGCCGTCATCGACGGCACGGACCCCGACCCGGTCACCACGATCCTCCACGACGCCTTCGGCGTCACCGGCACCAAGGTGGTGCTGGCCGTGGTGATGGTGTCGTTCCTCTCCTGCGCCCTGAGCCTGATGGCCGCCGCCAGCCGGCTGATGTACTCCTACGCCCGCGACGAGATGATCGCCTTCTCGCACCTGCTCCGGCACTTCCAGCCCACCCGCCACGTGCCGCCGTACGCCATGGCCGTGGCCGCCGCCGTGCCGGCGCTGATCGTGCTGGGCTCGGTGTTCTCCACCAAGGCACTCACCTCGATCATCTCGTTCGCCACCCTCGGCATCTACCTCGGCTTCCAGATGGTCGTGCTGGCCGCGCTGCGAGCGCGGCTCAAGGGATGGCGGCCGAGCGGCCCGTTCAGCCTCGGGCACTGGGGGATGGCCGTGAACGTGGCGGCCCTGGGGTACGGCGTGCTGGCGATGGTCAACATGGCGTGGCCGCGGACCCCGGACGTCCCCTGGTACGACGACTGGCTGGTGCTGCTGTCCGCGGCCGTCGGGGTCGGGGTCGGCGCGGTGTACCTCGTCCTCGGCAAGCCGCACCTGCGCAGCGCGGCCGTCGCAGGGGACGCCGTCCCGACCGGCCCGTCCTCCTCTCACACCTCCGACACCGTCAACCAATGAAGAACCAGGGCCGCGAGCCCGCGAAGGAGAAGCGATGAAGTTCAGCTACGTCATGCTCCCGGACTACCCGCTCAGCGAGTCCATCGCCTCGATCAAGAAGGCCGACGAGCTCGGTTTCCATGCGGTCTACGCCGCGGACGAGACCTGGCACAAGGACCTGTGGCTGCTCTTCGCCGCGGCCGCGGCCGAGACCTCCCGGATCCGCATGGGACCCAGCGTCTCGGGCGTGGTGCTCCGTGAGCCGACCCTGATCGCGCAGGCCGCCGCGACCTTGGACGAGCTGACGGACGGGCGGGCCGAGGTCGTCCTCTCCAGCGGCAACTTCGGGCTGCTCGCGCAGTACGGGATCGACTGGGCGAAGACCAAGCCACTGTCGCGGGTGAAGGAGGGGGTGCACGTGATCCGCACGCTGCTCGACGACGGCGTGATCACCTTCGACGGCGAGTTCTTCAACTACAGCGGGCTGTTCACGTTCGCCCGGCCGGTGCAGGAGCGGTTGCCGGTGAAGATGGGCGCCATGAAGGGACCGAAGTCGTTCGAGGTGTCGGCGGAGTTCTCCGACGGCTGCCACCACGCCCTGAGCTACACCCGCGAGGCCTACGACTACATGATGAAGCACTGCACGATCGGGGCCGAGCGCGCCGGCAAGAACGTGCAGGACCTCGACCTCGGCGCCTGGATCGTGTTCTCGGTCGCCGAGGACGGCGCCGTCGCCAAGGACGCCGCCCGCAGCATGGTGGGGCTCTACGCCTCCTCGATGCCGCACGACCAGCTGCGCCGCAACGGCGTGGACCCCGAGGAGGTCGCGCCGATCATCGAGGCGATCGGCGCCGGCGACATGGCCAGGGGGATCGAGCTGACGTCGCCCGAGCTCGCCGAGCGGCTCTCCGTCGCCGGCACCCCGGAGGAGTGCACGGAGAAGCTGCAGACCCAGATCGCCGCAGCGGGCATCAACCACATGATCCTGGCCATCACCGACCGGGCGCTGGTCAAGGCCCTGATGGGGCGTGAGGTCGAGGGGGTCCCCGACATCAACGCCCAGCTGCAGCTCGTCCACGACAAGGTGATGCCGGCCTTCGCCTGAGAGCCTCACCCGGGCCCGGTGCGCCGAGGTGGCGGTGCGCCGGGCCGGGGTGCGTACGTCGGCCCTGGAGCAGAACGGCTAGGCGGCGACGACCGCGTCGTGGCAGTCGGTGAGCTCGCCCACCGCTGCGTCCTCGGCGACCTCGTAGGCGCACAGGAGCGGGAAGTCGTGGCGGCGTCGGAGGTCGTTCCAGCAGCTCTCGAGCTCGAGCGCCAGGTGGCCGTCGCCGCGCTGCCAGTAGAGGTCGACGATCTCGCCGAAGGCGCGCATCGTCTTCCAGCGCGACCGCATGCCCTCGACGGCGCTACCGATCAGGGCCTCGAAGAGAGTCGGGTCGACCCGGGCATCGTGCACGAGCCCGTCGTGCAGCGCGTCGGCGTCGACGCGGACCAGCTGACCGGACCGGGTCGCCGCTGCCGACGTCGATGCCGAGCTCGATCAGCTGCGCCTCCACGGCGTCGCCCCGGCGGGCGGTGACGGCGAGCAGGACGGCCTCCCCACGGGTGAGCCCGAGGGCGGCGTAGCCGGTGATGCGCTGGACGAGCGAGGCCTCGTCGAACCAGAAGGCCACGCTGTGGCCGTGGTCGGCGAGGTCGCTGTGCGGCACCCGCGAGGCCTGGGGCACGGCCGGCAGCGTCACGGTGAACGTGGGCTCGTGGTCGTCGACGTAGTCGACCTCGCCGCCGAGTGACTGACACAGCCGCGAGACGATCGAGAGCCCCAGGCCGCTGCCGCCGGAGGTCGCGGAGTCACGGCCGTGCGAGTAGGCGTCGAACATCGACTCCCGCAGCACGGTGGGCACCCCGGGGCCGTCGTCGGAGACCTGCAGCCGGACGACGTCGCCGTCCCGTCGGGCCCGGATCGCGATGCGCGGGCCGCCGTAGCGCACCGCGTTGGTGACCAGGTTGTCGAGGATCTGCAGCACCCGCGTGGGATCGGTGAGCGCGACCGCCTCGGGAGCCGCGTCGAGGGAGACCACCACCTGGCCGGGCAGCGTGCGGTGGGACAGGGCATCACGGCAGACGTCGTCGAGGACGACGCGCTGGCGGGCGATCGACAGCTCACCCCGCTCGAGGCTGTCGGCCGTGGACAGGTCGTCGAGCAGGTGACCGAGCAGGTCGCCGCGCCGGGCGATCATCTCGGCGAGCCGGTGGACCACCGAGGCGGGGAGGTGCTCCTCCTCGCCGAGCTGCAGGGCCGCGCCACGAATCACCGACACGGCGTTACGCATGTCGTGGATCAGCTGGGCGTCCAAGTTCTGCATGTCTCTCCCTCGTTCACAGCGTCTCACGGTCGCCGGGCGTTCCGCTACGACTCCGGGACCAAAGACCGGCCGCGGGCGTGCAACGGGCCGTGCCCTCCGGAATGCGGACGCACAGCGCTGCGCAGTCCTGATCCGCTCGGCCGGCTGGTCGGGCCGCGGGACAACTGGGTCCGCCGACCTGCTGGTCTCCTTGCTCGACGTCATGTATCTTGATGTCAAGAGATCAGTCGTGGTGGGTCCGTTAGGAATGCCTTACTTCCCCCGTTGCCCGCCCCGACGGCAAGATGGGCAGCGGCCCCACGGCAGCACCCCCACAGCACTCAGCGAGGAGATGGCGGATGACCAGCTTGGACAGCTTCGGCGCGAGGTCGAACTTGGACGTCGACGGCAAGAGCTACGAGATCTTCCGGCTCGACGCCGTCAGCGGTGAGGGGCTCGACGTGGCGTCGCTGCCGTTCTCGCTCAAGGTGCTCCTGGAGAACCTCCTGCGCACCGAGGACGGGGCCGACATCACGGCCGACGACGTCAAGGCGATCGCCGGCTGGGACGCCGACGCCGACCCGAGCCAGGAGATCCAGTTCACGCCGGCCCGCGTGATCATGCAGGACTTCACCGGCGTGCCCTGCGTGGTCGACCTGGCCACGATGCGCGAGGCCATGGCCGACCTCGGCGGCGACCCGACCAAGATCAACCCGCTGGCGCCGGCCGAGATGGTCATCGACCACTCCGTCATCGCCGACGTCTTCGGCACGCCCGACGCCTTCGAGCGCAACGTCGAGATCGAGTACGAGCGCAACCGCGAGCGCTACCAGTTCCTGCGGTGGGGCCAGGGGGCGTTCGACGACTTCAAGGTGGTGCCCCCGGGCACCGGCATCGTGCACCAGGTCAACATCGAGCACCTGGCGCGCACGGTGTTCACGCGGGTCTCGACCACCGACGGGGGAGAGGTCGAGCAGGCCTACCCCGACACCTGCGTCGGCACCGACTCGCACACCACGATGGTCAACGGCATCGGCGTGGTCGGCTGGGGCGTCGGCGGCATCGAGGCCGAGGCCGCGATGCTCGGTCAGCCGGTCTCCATGCTGATCCCGCGCGTGGTCGGCTTCAAGCTCAACGGCGACCTGCCCGAGGGCGCGACCGCCACCGACCTCGTCCTGACGATCACCGAGATGCTGCGCAAGCACGGCGTGGTCGGCAAGTTCGTGGAGTTCTACGGCCCCGGCGTCTCCGTGCTGCCGCTGGCCAACCGCGCCACGATCGGCAACATGAGCCCCGAGTTCGGCTCCACGATCGCGGTCTTCCCGATCGACGAGGAGACCGTCAAGTACCTCCGGCTCACCGGGCGCACCGAGGAGCAGATCGCGCTGGTCGAGGCCTACTCCAAGGAGCAGGGCCTCTGGCACGACCCCGACGCCGAGCCCCGTTTCTCCGAGAAGCTCGAGCTCGACCTCGCCACCGTCGTCCCGTCGCTCGCCGGGCCCAAGCGGCCCCAGGACCGGGTCTCGCTGTCCGAGGCGAAGCAGTCCTTCCGCGGGGCGCTGGCCGAGTACGTCGACGAGGCTGACAGCGGTGCCCAGGAGACGCAGGGCTACGACGAGAACGTCGAGGAGTCCTTCCCGGCCTCGGACACCCCGCACAACGGTCACGGCGAGGCTCCGCCCAACGACCACGTCGCCGCGGGCAGCGGTGCCGGCGGACGGCCGAGCAACCCGGCCCAGGTGACGTTGGAGGACGGGACGTCGTTCGAGGTCGACCACGGCGCCGTGACGATCGCCGCGATCACCTCGTGCACCAACACCTCCAACCCGTCGGTGATGATCGGCGCGGCGCTGCTGGCCAAGAAGGCGGTCGAGAAGGGTCTCACCACCAAGCCGTGGGTCAAGACCACGCTGGCCCCGGGCTCCAAGGTCGTCTCGGACTACTACGAGAAGTCCGGCCTGACGCCGTACCTCGACAAGCTCGGCTTCAACCTCGTCGGCTACGGCTGCACCACCTGCATCGGCAACTCGGGGCCGCTGATCCCCGAGGTCAGCCAGGCCGTCAACGACAACGACCTCGCGGTCGTCTCGGTGCTGTCGGGCAACCGCAACTTCGAGGGTCGGATCAACCCCGACGTGAAGATGAACTACCTCGCCTCGCCGCCGCTGGTCGTGGCCTACGCGCTCGCCGGCTCGATGGACGTCGACCTGTTCGAGGACCCGCTGGGCCAGGACACCGACGGCAACGACGTCTACATGAAGGACATCTGGCCCACCGCCCAGGAGATCGAGGACGTCGTCGCCTCCGCGATCACCTCCGAGATGTTCGACGACGGGTACGCCGACGTCTTCGCCGGTGACGAGCAGTGGCGCTCGCTGCCCACGCCCGAGGGCAAGACCTTCGAGTGGGACCCCGAGTCGACGTACGTGCGCAAGCCTCCCTACTTCGACGGCATGCCCGAGGAGCCGGCGCCCGTGGAGGACATCGCGGGGGCCCGGGTGCTGCTCAAGCTGGGTGACTCGGTCACCACCGACCACATCTCGCCCGCGGGTGCGATCAAGAAGGACAGCCCGGCCGGCAAGTACCTCGCCGAGCACGGCGTCGGGCAGCGCGACTTCAACTCCTACGGCTCGCGCCGTGGCAACCACGAGGTGATGATCCGCGGCACCTTCGCCAACATCCGGCTGCGCAACCAGCTGGCGCCGGGCACCGAGGGTGGCTTCACCCGCGACCTGTCCGAGGGCGGCGACGGCGAGGTGACCACGGTGTTCGAGGCCTCGGAGAAGTACCTCGCCGCCGGGACCCCGCTGGTCGTGCTGTGCGGCAAGGAGTACGGCTCCGGCTCGTCGCGCGACTGGGCGGCCAAGGGCACGGCGCTGCTCGGGGTCAAGGCGGTCATCGCCGAGTCCTACGAGCGGATCCACCGCTCCAACCTGATCGGCATGGGCGTGCTGCCGCTGCAGTACCCCGAGGGCGAGACCGCGGAGTCGCTCGGCCTGACCGGTGAGGAGACCTTCTCGGTCACCGGCGTCACCAAGCTCAACGACGGCGAGACCCCCAAGACCGTCACGGTGAAGGCTGACGACACCGAGTTCGAGGCGGTCGTCCGCATCGACACCCCCGGTGAGGCCAACTACTACCGCAACGGCGGCATCATGCAGTACGTCCTGCGCAACCTGCTCCAGGGCTGAGTACGTCGCACCTCGGCTGGCTCCCGGCCCTCGGGTCGGGAGCCAGCCGGTTCTGTGATGCGCCGCGCCGGCTACGGCGTGGGACCCGAGAGGGGTCGCCGTGGTCTGGAAGCCTGGGCGGCGTGAATGCACTGCGGAAGATCGCGCTCGTGCTGGCGTCGGCCTGCATCCTGGCTGCCTGTGGCACTGGCGACGACGGCGCCGCCCCAGCTGACCCCGTGACCGTCACCGAGACGGTGACGGCTTCGCCCACCGAGTCGGCGAGCGCGTCACCCAGCGACCAGGTGGACGAGACGGCGACGGCGTCCTCGTCCCCGGACGCCTCTTCCGCGGCGCCGACCGAGCCGGCGGTCGACCTCAGCCAGCCGCCGAGCACCTACGACGAGGCGCGGGCCCACTTCGCTGCGGCCTCGGGGCAGCAGGAGCTCAGCCGGTTCCAGAGCCCCGACGGCAACTTCTACTGCGTGCTGGACGACGAGTACATCCCGCCCAGCTGCGAGATCCTCGACGGCGCGGTGCGCGACCCCGCGTCGTGCGGAGACTCGCCCAGCCAGAAGGTCGGCCGGATCGAGCTCACCAGCCGGGGGTGGAACGCCTTCTGCAACACCGACACGATCCGGCAGCCCGGAGCGCCGACGCTCGGCGAGAGCGGCGTCGCCAGCTGGCCCGACCTGTCGGTGCGCTGCCTCTACGAGGCGATCGGCGTGACCTGCCTCGAGACCGGCGACCAGCAGGGGTTCTTCTTCGGCAAGGGGCGCTACCAGATCTTCTGAGCCCCACGGTCGGGCAGCTCAAGGTCGGGCAGCTCGGGGTTTGGCAGGTTGTGCCTCGGTCTTGCGTAGCCTGGGCGCATGCTCGTCGCCTTCAGCCTCAGTCCTGTCTCCGGTTCCGAGGACGGCGGCGTCACCGACGCGGTCGCGGCCGCGGTGCGCGTGGTCCGCGAGTCGGGGCTGCCGCACGAGACCAATGCGATGTTCACCAACATCGAGGGGGAGTGGGACGAGGTGATGGCGGTCGTCAAGGCCGCCGTCGACGCCGTCGCGGCGGTGTCGCCGCGGGTCGGGCTCGTGCTCAAGGCCGACATCCGGCCGGGGTTCGAGGGCCAGATGGCCGCGAAGGTGCGTCGGATCGATGAGGCGCTGGCGGACGGAAGGTGACCCGGGCGACCCGGGCGACTGCGGGTGTGCGAGGCCGCGGTCCGTAGAGTGGCGCCGATGTCGGAGCATGGTGCAGGTGAGCCCGGCCGGGACCGATCGTCGGGGACCGTGCTGCTGCTCTCGCTGGTGGTCGCCACCGCCGTCGTCGCGGCGCTCCTGCTGGTGCCGGTCCTGGTCGGTGCTGTCGATCGGTCAGGAGCGGCGGCCAAGTCGAGCGGCGGGGCCGGGACGGAGCCCCGCGACCTCACGCTGGCCGACGTCCGCACCTACGAGGTGCGGCTGGGACACCGCAGCGGCCCGATCGACTACCCCGAGTCACCGCCGGTCGGGGGAGAGCACCATCCGGTGTGGTTGGACTGCGGCGTCTACGCCGTCGAGCTGCCCGAGGAGCACGTCGTGCACGACCTCGAGCACGGCACGGTCTGGATCACCCACCACCCGGACCTCCCGATCGCCGACGTGGCGGCGCTGGCCGACCTGCTGCCCTCCAACGGCATCCTCTCGCCGTACGCCGACCAGGCCGCTCCGGTCGTGGTCACCGTGTGGGAGCGCCAGCTCGACCTGACCGGGGCCGACGACCCGCGCCTGCCGCTCTTCGTCCGCGAGCTCGGCGGGGGAGCCACGGCCCCGGAGCCCTCCGCGTCCTGCGCCGGCGGCGCTCGTCTCGACCAGCTCGACGACCTGGACGAGCCGGACCAGCCCGACCAGCCCGACGAGCCCGACCAGCCGTCGACGCAGAACGTTCTGGCAGCATCGGCGCCATGGACAGCGAGACCCTGACCGTCCGCACCGGCGACCAGGAGCGGGTGCACGACCTGACCCGGGACTGTGCCGCGTTCTGCGCCGCCCGCGGCGACGGCCTGCTGCACGTGTTCGTCCCGCACGCCACCGCCGGCATCGCGATCCTCGAGACCGGCGCCGGCAGCGACGACGACCTGCTCGCCGCGCTCGGCGACCTGCTCCCGGCCGACGACCGCTGGCGCCACCGGCACGGGACCCCCGGCCACGGCCGCTCGCACGTGATGCCGGCCCTGGTGCCGCCGTACGCGACCGTGCCGGTGCTCGGCGGCAGTCTCGCCCTCGGCACCTGGCAGAGCATCTGCCTGGTCGACCTCAACGTCGACAACGCCGAGCGCGAGGTGCGGCTGAGCTTCCTGGCCGGCTGACGAGATCCACCCCGACCAGATCGAACACCTGTTCGATCTCGGGCTAGACTCCTGGCATGCCTCTCGTCGCTCCTCCCGGCTGGCCCCGTCAGGTCCGCCCGCCCGACGCCCCCGACTGGGAGCGCACCGCCGGCAACTGGTTCCTCGACCTCTGCCCGCCCGAGTACCGCTCCTACCCGGCCCTGCGCCGCCACCTCGTGGTGCTCGCCCGGTTCGCGGTGCTGCACGTGGAGGCCTGCCAGGCCGCCGTCCGGCAGGGGTTGAGCGAGGCCCGGGCCGACCTGCGCGAGGTGGCGGGCCCCGACGTCGTCGACGCCGCCGTCGAGACCTGGCTGGCCGAGGACGCCCGGCTCGGCGGGCTCCGCCGCGAGGTCGGGCTGGTCGAGGAGGCCGTGCGCGGACGTCGCTACGTCGCCCGGCTCTGACCTCCAGCCGACTCCAAGCCGATCTCCAGCGCCGGCGCGCAGAGTCTGCTCACCGGCCGCCACTGGCCACCGAAGCAGAGACGGAGACCCGACCATGACCACGCACCCCACACCGCCCACGGGCCGGTCCACCGACCGCAGCGCCTGGCCCACCCAGCTCCACCTCCCCGGGCAGGCGGCCGCCCCCGACGGGCCGGTCGACCTCGCCGTGATGTTCCTGATGCACTACGCCTTCCGCCGCGACCTCGCCGCCTTCGCGACAGCGGTCCGGACCACCCCGGTCTCCGACCGCCCCACCTGGCGGCTGCTGGCGGCGCGGTGGGGCGTGTTCGGCGAGATGCTCCACCACCACCACAGCGGCGAGGACGCCGGCCTGTGGCCGGTGCTGCTCGAGCGCTCCGGCCCTGACGACCGGGCCACGCTGGAGGCGATGGAGCGCGAGCACGCCGAGATCGACCCGCTCCTGGCCGCCTGCGCGGAGGGCTTCCAGCGCCTGGCCGACGCCCCCGACGACGACGCGCGCGCCGCGCTCGAGGTGCGGGTCGGTGGCCACCCGCGACAGCCTCGGCCGCCACCTCGCGCACGAGGAGGGTGACGCACTGGCCATCGTGCAGCGCGTGATGAGCCCGGAGGACTGGCACTACATGGACGAGAAGCACTTCAAGAAGGGGATGACGCTCGGGTTCATCCTGCGGATGGTCCCGTGGGCTGCCTACCGGGTGCCGACCGAGGCCCTCGACCGGGTGCTCGACGAGGCCGGGCTGCCGTTCAAGGTCGTGCTGTGGCTGACCCGGCGCGGCTTCGGACGCCGCGAGGAGCGCACCTTCGCCCACGTCTGAGAGCGAGCCGACGCTCAGAGACCCCAGCGGTCCCGCTCGCGGCGCACCCACTGCGCCGCGAGCGGGACACGCCACCGCTCGCACTGCTCGGCCGCCGCCTCGGCGTGCCCGACGGCCACCGCCCGCTCCCCGGTCGCCAGGGCCGCGAAGGCCAGGTAGAGGTCGATCGGACCGATCGAGATGCCGCTCCCGGCACTGGCGGACCCGCCGGAGAGCGGTCGCAGCAACGAGTACGCCCTCGCCCCGAGCGCGGCGTCGTCCAGGTGCAAAGCGGTCTCAGCAGCGGCGCTCCACCCGAGCGGGCTGTACCAGGTGTCGTGGTCCATCGAGCGCGCGATGCGATCGGGGTGGCGCCGCACGTAGTCGCGGGCCGCGGCGGCGTCACCGGCGCGGCACAGCATCGCGGTGCGGAAGGTCGCCGTGGGCAGCAGGCTCTGCTCGTCGATGAGCACCGCGAGCGCGAGCGTCTCGGCGTCCCGGCCCTCCCACAGCAGCCGGGAGAGCCGCAGGGCCGGGACGGCGTCCTCGGTGCCCGAGATCGTCACCTGGCCCCCGAGGACACCGAGGTGGGAGATCAGGGTCTCGAGCCGTTCGGTCTGACCGCGCATCGCCAGCCAGGAACCCTCGAGCGAGTCGAGCGTGACGAGGGCGTGGAGGTGGCGGCCGGCCTCCGCCTCCTCACGCGCCACCGCCAGCTCGGCGTCCAGGACGTCGACCCGGCCCACCTCGGCCGCCGCCGTGGCCAGCAGGGTGCGCGCCGAGACGCGCGACAGGTCGTCGTCGAGGTGAGCGGCCAGGCGCGCGGCCTCCTCCGCCAGCTCGAGACGTCGTGGGCCGTTGCCCGCGCGCCACATCGCGACCCCGGCCTGCAGCGCCGCCCACAGCCGCAGCTCGGGGTCCGCGAGTCGAGCCGACATCGCCAGCGCCTGCTCCGACAGGGCCACGCGCTCCTGAGGGGTGCTGCCGTAGTACGTCTCGAACGCCAGGGCCAGCATCACCCGGCACCGATCGGGGGAGTCGTGGGGCGGGAGCCGGTCGAGGGTCCGGCGCAGGTGGCCGACCATCGCCTCGTCCACCCGCCACGATCCCTGCCACAGGGCGCCGGTGCTGGTCAGGGTGACCGCGCGCGCCTCGAGCGCCGGGTCGCCGAGCTCGGCCGCAACGGCGTACGCCGCGTGGGCGACCTCACGCAGCTCCAGCCGCCGGCCCGCCGGCCCGAGCACTCCGGCGAGGTCGAGCAGCAGCCCGTAGCGCTCCGCCGGAGTGCTCCGGGCATCGTCGGTCTGGGTGGCCAGGGCGTCGGTCAGCAGGGCGTGGGCCTCGGCGAGGGCGTGGACGCCGGCGGCCGCGCGCGCTGCGGCGGCCGCCGACTGCCAGGCCGCCCGACGGTGCCGGGGCCCGGCCGCGGCCCAGTGCCGGGCCACGTCGGCGACCCGGCCGACCCGGTCGGGCCGGCTCGAGAGCGCCTCGGCGGCGCGGGCGTGCAGCCGGGCCTGGCGGCTCAGGGGCAGGCCGGTCAGCGCCGTGTCGCGCACCAGCGCGTGGGTGAAGCGGAAGCGGTCGACGTCCTCCTCGGCCAGCAACCCGGCGCCCACGGCGGGTTCCAGCATCGCGAGCACGGACTCCTCGTCGAGGTCGGCGACCGCCGCCAGCACGTCGACCTCGACCGTGCGGCCCAGGACGGCCGCGTGTCGGAGCAGGTCGGCGGTCGGGGCCCCGAGCCGGTCGAGCCGGCGGCTGAGCACGTCGTGCACGGCGGCCGGCGTACGTCGCTCGGCGAGCAGGCGCGGGAGGTCGCCGTCGTCGCGGGCCAGGCGGGCGAGCTCGACGAGGAAGAACGGGTTGCCGTCGGTGCGGCGGTAGAGCTCCTCGACCTCGGACGGCCCGGGAGCGACCCGCGTGACCGCCTCGACCAGCCGGCCCGCGTCGCCGGCGGAGACCCCACCGAGTCGGAGCCGGACGGCGTGGGCCCGGGCGAAGGCCTCAGCGACGTCGGCGAGCGCGGGCGAGGGGGCGGGGTGCTCGCGCCACGTGCCGACGACGAGCAGTCGCCGGCCACCGGCCTCGGCCGTCTCCACCAGCATCCGCAGCACCCGGAGGCTCGAGACGTCGGCCCAGTGCAGGTCGTCGAGCACGATCACGAGTCCGCGCTCGGCCGCTGCCGCGGCGACCAGGGACACCACTCTCTGCCGGGCGCGGAAGTCGGCGGCGCCGTCGGCGGCACCGGTCGCGGTGGGCAGCTCGGCGCCGAGGGCGGCCAGCACCTGCGCCCAGGGCCACAGCGGCGGCGCACCCTCGTCCTGGGAGCACCGAGCGACGACGAGCGGGACCCCGGCCGCGCCGGCCCGGTCGGTCACCTCGGCGCACAGGCGTGACTTGCCGATGCCCGGCTCGCCGGTCACCGCGGCCAGCAGGGGGCCCGTGGCGGTGCCGGTGACGACCTGGTCGACCAGGTCGGCGAGCGCGGTCACCTCGGCGGCGCGCCCGACCAGCGGCCAGGCGGGCCCGCCCGTCGTACCGGCCGCGGTCGAGGTCAGCGTGGGCAGCGGCGCCTGGCGCAGCACGGCGGTCAGCACGGCGCGCAGCTCGGGGCCCGGCTCCAGACCGAGCTCGGCGTCGAGCAGTGCCCGCACCTGCGCGAGCACCGCGGTGGCCTCGGCCTGGCGCCCGGACCCGGCGAGCGCGAGCGCGCGCAACGCCCACAGCCGTTCGCGCAGCGGGTGCTGCCGGGTCAGCGCCTCGAGCTCGGCGGCTGCCGCCGCGTGTCGCCCCAGCAGCAGGGCCAGCACCGCCCGGTCCTCGTGGGCCAGCAGCCGCATCTCGTGGAGCCGGCCCCGTTCGGCCCCCACCTCCGGGTCGTCGCCGAGGTCGGCGTACGGCGTCGAGCGCCAGCGCGCCTCCGCGTCGGCGAGCCGGCGCTGCAGCTCGACGACACCGCCCGCCCGCACCGGGGGCGGCTGCGGTCGCTCGTGCAGCAGTCCGGCCGCCCACGGGGCGACCTGGGCGTGCACCGCAGCGAGCGAGGTCTCGACCACCACGGCATCGATCTCGTCGTCCGGGCCGGGGCGCAGGGCGTACCCGGGCTGCTCGGTCACCAGCAGCACAGCGGCGCCCCGGGTCGAGCGGTCCGGCTCCAGCACCCGGCGGAGCCCGGCGACGTACGTCTGCAGCGTCGTCGGCCCGCCCGGTGGGGGAGTGCCGTCCCAGACCAGGTCGGCCAACCGGTCGACCGAGACGGCCCGGCCGGCGTGCAGGGCCAGCGCCGCCAGCAGCGCCCGCTGCTTGGGGCCGCCCACCGTCACCGGGCCGCGCTCGTCCCCCGCGGTGGTGGAGCCGAGGACCCCGATCAGCATGTCGGCAGGATAGGCCGGGACGGGACCTCGGTAGCCTCGCGCGGGTGCACCGGTTCTCGAGCATCGCCCTCATCGACCCGCGGGGGTGGCTGCTGCTCCAGGAGCGCGACGAGCACCCGGTGATCGACCCGGAGCGGTGGGGCTTCCCCGGCGGAGGGGTCGAGCCCGGCGAGACCTACGAGCAGGCCGCCTACCGCGAGCTGGCCGAGGAGACCGGTCTCGTGCTCGACCCCACGGGCGCTCCGCTGACCCTGCTGGGCGAGTTCGCCGTCTTCCACGAGCACCGCGACCGGCCCGGCGGGCGCGACGACGCCTTCACGCTCTGGGTCGCGCCCACGACCGTCACCGACGCCGACGTCGAGTGCCACGAGGGCCGCCAGATCGTGTTCGTCGAGCCCGGGCGGGCCCGGTCGCTGCCGCTCACCGCCGCCGCCTCGGTGGCCCTGCCGCCGCTGCTCGGCTCTGCGCTCTACCACCGGATCGCTCGAGGAGAGCCTCGATGACCGTCATCGCGCCCGCCCGCCCCGCCTGCGAGGCGGCGCCCGAACCCGCGGTCGCCGTGGTCGATGCCTGAACCCGTAAACTCGGACGCTATGGGCCTCCTCCAGTCGATCAGCGGTCCCCGGGACCTCCGCGACCTGGGCGACGACCAGCTCGACGCCCTCGCGGTCGAGATCCGCGACCTCCTCGTCACCACCTGCGCCCGCACGGGCGGACACCTCGGCCCCAACCTCGGGGTCGTCGAGCTCACCCTGGCGATCCACCGGGTCTTCGACTCGCCGCGCGACCGGATCGTGCTCGACACCGGTCACCAGTCCTACGTGCACAAGATGCTCACCGGGCGGGCCGCCCAGTTCGACCGGCTCCGGCAGGAGGGCGGCCTCAGTGGCTACCCCAGCCAGGAGGAGTCGCCGCACGACATCGTCGAGAACTCCCACGCCTCGACGGCGCTCAGCTACGCCGACGGGCTGGCCAAGGCCTACGCGATCCGCGGCGAGGACCGCCACACGGTCGCGGTCATCGGTGACGGTGCGCTCACCGGCGGCATGGCCTGGGAAGCGCTCAACAACATCGCGGTCGCCCAGACCAGCCGCCTGGTCATCGTCGTCAACGACAACGGCCGCTCCTACACGCCGACCATCGGCGGCCTGGCCACGGCGCTGACCACGCTGCGCACCAACCCGCGCTACGAGCAGCTGCTCGACCTGGTCAAGAAGCGGCTCAACGCCGTGCCCGGCGTCGGGCCGGCCGCCTACGACGCGCTCCACGCGATGAAGAAGGGCGTCAAGGACGCCCTCGCCCCGCAGGGCCTGTTCGAGGACCTCGGCCTCAAGTACGTCGGCCCGGTCGACGGCCACGACCGCGCCGCCATGGAGCACGCGCTCACGCAGGCCAAGCGCTTCGGCGGCCCGGTCATCGTGCACGCCCTGACCCGCAAGGGCTTCGGCTACGACGCCGCCGAGCGGCACGAGGCCGACCAGTTCCACTCACCCGGCCCCTTCGACGTCGACACCGGCGAGGAGAACCCCAAGGGCCGCATCTGGACCGACGTCTTCGCCGACGAGATGGTCCACATCGGCGCCCGGCGTCCCGACGTCGTGGCGATGACCGCGGCGATGATGCACCCGGTGGGGCTCGACAAGTTCGAGGCCCGCTTCCCCGATCGCACCTTCGACGTCGGCATCGCCGAGCAGCACGCGGCCACCTCGGCCGCCGGCCTGGCCATGGGCGGCCTGCACCCCGTGGTCGCGCTCTACGCGACGTTCCTCAACCGGGCCTTCGACCAGATCCTGATGGACGTCGCCCTGCACCGCTGCGGTGTGACCTTCGTGCTCGACCGCTCCGGGGTCACCGGCGACGACGGCGCCAGCCACAACGGCATGTGGGACATGTCGGTGCTCCAGGTCGTGCCCGGGCTGCGGCTCGCCGCGCCGCGCGACGCCACCCGGCTGCGCGAGCTGCTCGCCGAGGCGGTCGAGGTCGACGACGCGCCCACGGTCGTCCGCTTCCCCAAGGGCCCGCCACCCGCTGACGTCCCCGCCGTGGGCCGCGCCGGGGGAGCCGACGTCCTCGTCCGCAAGGGGCGCCGCGACGTGCTGGTCGTGGCTGTGGGCTCGATGGCCACCGTCGCGGTCGAGGTCGCCGACCTCCTCGACGCGCAGGGCATCGGGGTCACGGTCGTCGACCCGCGCTGGGTCAAGCCCGTCGACCCCGCGATCGTCGACCTGGCCCGCGACCACCGCCTGGTGGTCAGCGTCGAGGACAACGGACGTGTCGGTGGGTGCGGCTCGGTGCTGATGCAGACGCTGGCCGACGCGGGGGTCGACACGCCGGTGCAGGTGCACGGCATCCCTCAGGAGTTCCTCGGGCACGCCAAGCGGGCCGCGATCCTCGAGCGGATCGGGCTCACGGCACAGGCGCTGGCCCGCGGGATCGTGGAGCACGTCTCGGCTCTGGACGGTGACGCGGACCCGACCGCGCGCCAGGAGCCGAAGATCGATGCCGACCAGCCCGGCTGACCCGCGGCTCACCGGACGTCGGTCCCGGCGCTCCGCGGCGGGGTCGGTCATGGCGGCCGATCCGGGGGCCGATCGTCGCGGTGCCGCTGGCCCTGGGCCTGACGCTGGGCCTGACGCTGACCGCCTGCGGCGGTGACCCGGAGGAGCAGGCGGCCCCGGCTGCCCCGAGCGGCCCGCCCTCGAGCGCGCCCGCCACGTCCGGCGCCCCCAGCGTGGGCCAGGGCGGCGTCGCGGTCACCCGGCCGCGGGCGCTGACGCCGGCCCTGCAGCGCGTGCTGCGTGAGCGGTCGCAGGCGCTGCGCGACCGCGACCGGGAGGCGTTCGCGGCCGGCGTGGCCCGCAGCGAGCCGGAGTTCGTGCTCGACCAGGCGACGTACTTCGACAACCTGGCGCAGCTCCCGATCGAGCGCCTCGCCTACCGGGTCGACCCGAGCAGCCTGGTCCGGGTGGGCGACGACTACTGGGGCGTCGTCGAGGTGTCGCTGCAGCTCACCGGCTTCGACGCCGCCCCCGTGGTCTCGCGCGACCGCTACCGCTTCTCCCCGCGCGCCCGGGGTCGCGGCTTCACGGTCAGCTCGGTCACCGACCCCGCGTGGGAGGAGGCGCGCGAGATCTGGTCGCAGCCCTGGGACCAGGGGCCGGTGGTCGTCCGCAGCCGGGTCGGCGTGCTCGGCATCTTCGACGAGGAGTCGGTCGCGGCCGCCCCACCGCTGATGGGGTCCTTCGAGCGCGGCCTCAGCCAGGTCTCGGCGGCCGTGCCCTACGACTGGAGCCGGTCGGCCGTCGTCTACGCGCTCAGCGACACCGCGTTCCTCTCCACCCTCGAGCCGCCCCGCGGGGGCGACCCCGAGCGCCTCGACGGCCTGGCCTTCAGCCTGTCGGCGGGCGCCGGGAGCGAGCAGCCCGCCTCCACCCGGATCGCCCTCCACCCGCGGCTGCTCGACCTGTCCGGGGCCGCCCGCGACCGGTTGGTGCGCCACGAGCTCACCCACCTGGCCGTGGGCGCGCGGGCCGACGACGTACCGCTGTGGCTCAGCGAGGGGCTGGCCGAGTACGTCTCGGTGCGGCCGTTGGCGCCGGAGGACCGTCGGGTCCCGCCGGAGGTGCGCAGGGCCGCCCGGAAGGGGCAGATCACCGATCTGCCCGACGACGCCACGTTCAACGACGACGACTACGCGCTGCACTACGCCGAGTCCTGGTGGGCCGTCGAGTTCCTCGCGAGCTCCTTCGGCGAGGCCAGCCTGTGGGCCCTGCTCGACGACCTCGACCGGCTCGGTGGGACCACCGAGGAGGCCGAGGCCCGCGTCGAGGACCTGACCTCGTTCAACACGCGGACCCTCGCCCGCAAGGCGGCGAAGCTCATCGTGGCGACCTACTCGCCGCCTCCGAGCGAGAGCCCCTCGCCCTCGACCACCCCGTCGGAGCCCGGCCCGTCCCGGACTCCGTCGGGGGCATAGGCTCCACGCGTGACGGCTGACCCACGACTCGTGCACATCGTCGACGAGGTGCCGGAGCTGGACGATCTGACCGCGCTGACCCTGGTCGTGGTCCTCGACGGCTTCCTCGACGCGGGCAACGCCGCCGCTCTGGCGGCCACGCACCTCCTCGACGGCTCCCGGGGCCGCAGCGACCGCACCAGCGTCGTGGCGACCTTCGACGTCGACCAGCTGCACGACTACCGGGCGCGGCGCCCGGCGCTGTCGTTCGTGCGCGACCACTACGAGGAGTACGACGCTCCCCGCCTGGTCGTCCGGCTGCTCCACGACACCGGCGGGACGCCGTACCTGCTGCTCAACGGCCCGGAGCCGGACAACCGGTGGGAGGGCTTCGTCGGGGCGGTGCGCTCGGTCGTCGAGCGCTTCGGCGTCACCCGGGTGGTGAGCCTGGGCTCGGTGCCGATGGCCGTCCCGCACACCCGGCCGATCGCGATCACCCACCACGCCAACGACGAGGGCCTGATCACCGGCGAGAGCCGGTGGCGCGGAGAGCTGCGGATCCCCAGCAGCGCCCAGTCGCTGCTCGAGCTGCGCCTGGGGGAGTGGGGCCACGCGGGCCTCGGCTTCGTCGCCCACATCCCGCACTACCTGGCCCAGCTCGACTACCCCCGCGCCGCCGTGGCCCTGCTCGAGCAGCTCGAGCTCGGGGGACGGCTGACCATCGACCTCTCCGACCTGCGCGACGCCGCCGAGCGTCGAGAGACCGAGATCGAGCGGCACCTCGCCGACAACGAGGAGGTCGCCGACGTGGTCTCGGCGCTCGAGCGCCAGTACGACGCCTTCGAGCGGGCCGAGACGACCGGCTCCAACCTGCTCGCCGGCGACCAGCCGCTGCCGACCGGTGACCAGATCGGCCACGAGTTCGAGCAGTTCCTGGCCGGGCTCGAGGGCACCGACGACGACCTGCCGAGCGACGGAGACTCCTCATGACCGACGACCAGCCCGCTTCGCTGACCCCGGCGCAGGAGCTCGTCGCCCTGCTCGACCTCGAGTACCTCGACATCGACCTGTTCCGTGGCCGCCAGCCCGAGTCGGTGCGCCAGCGCGTCTACGGCGGCCAGGTGGCCGCCCAGGCCCTCGTGGCTGCCACCCGCACGGTCGACGAGGAGTACGCCGTGCACTCGCTGCACTCCTACTTCCTGCTGCCCGGCGACTACGGGGTGCCGATCATCTACGACGTGGAGCGGATCCGCGACGGACGGTCCTTCGCCACGCGGCGGGTGATGGCGCGTCAGCACGGACGGCCGATCTACTACCAGACGGTGAGCTTCCAGCGGCCCGAGGAGGGCTACGACCACCAGGACACGATGCCCGAGGTGGGCGCGCCCGAGGACGGCCTCGACCTGGTCGAGCTGATGCGCGAGGGGGGCAACGAGGACGCGGACGCGCTGGGCCGGGAGTGGGCGGCGCTCGACGTGCGCTGGCTGGGCAACTCCCGCCACGGGCTGGAGCCCGACCCCGACCGCCCGTCGCAGGCGCGGATGTGGATCCGGATCCAGGACGGGCTCGGTGACGACCCCGTCGAGCACCTCGCCACCTTCACCTACGCCAGCGACGTGAGCCTGCTCGGCGCCACCCTGGCCGCGCACGACACCAGCCCCAGCGAGATCCAGATGGCGTCGCTCGACCACACGATCTGGTTCCACCGGCCCTTCCGGGCCGACGAGTGGTTGCTCTACGACCAGTGGTCGCCCTCGGCCAGCGGCGCGCGCGGGATGGCTCTCGGGCGGGTCTTCCAGGCCGACGGCACGCTGGTGGCGACCGTCGCCCAGGAAGGCCTGATCCGGCCGCGCAAGCCCCAGTAGGCGGCTAGCCCCAATCGGTGTCTAGAGAGCGGTGCTCCGCCCGACCACGTGCGGGGCACCCGAGGACGGGCTCGTGAGCGAGAACGCGTAGCCGCCGTCGACCGGGGCCGAGCCGAAGGCCACCGTCCCGGGCAGCAGGATCGGGCGCTTGAACGCCACGTCGACGCGGACGGCGTCGGGCAGCCGGTTCTCGAGCGCCGCGATGCAGCGGGCCTTGCTCCACATGCCGTGGGCGATCTGGCGGGGGAAGCCGAGCGCCTTGGCGGTGAGCGGGTAGAGGTGGATCGGGTTGTGGTCGCCCGAGACCGCGGCGTACCGACGCCCGAGGTCGGCCGGCAGCCGCCACTCCAGGCCGTGGGGCGGCGCGTCGGGGAACGACGAGCCGGACGGCGCGTCCTTGTCGCCCTTGCCGCGGCGCAGGTAGGTCGACGTGCTCTCCCACACCCGCGCGCCGTCGGCGTCCTCGACCTCGGTGGTGAAGAGGTAGACCGTGCCCTTGGGGTGCGGCTGGGGCGCGCCGACGGCGACGGTGACGCTGAGCTGCTCGCCGATCGCGATCGGGCGGTGCCCGGTCAGGGAGTTCTCCAGGTGGACGGTGCCGATGGCCGGGGCCGGGAAGGCGCTGTCGGTCATGATCGCCATGTGCAGCGGGAACGCCAGCATGTGCGGGTAGGACAGCGGAGCGACGTCCTTGGTCGGGAAGCCGCACACGCGGGCGTACGCGTCGACGGCGGAGCGCTCCACCGTCACCGGCGGCCGCGAGAACGCGAGGCCCTCGAAGCCGGAGGCCGAGGCCTTCTTGATGCCGGGCAGCGCGTTGAGCACCGGGAGGGACGGCAGCGCCGCCTTGAGCAGCGTGGGCAGGCCCGCGGCCGGGGCGTCGATCTGCCGCGGGGTGGGGCGGTCGGTGGGGGTCATCTCAGGCCCCCAGCATCATCTGGCCGCAGACCCGCACGACGTTGCCGTTGACCGCGCGGGAGCCGGGAGCGGCGTACCAGGCGATGGTCTCGGCGACGTCGACGGGCAGGCCGCCCTGGGCCATGGCGTTGAGCCGCTGGCCGACCTCGCGGGTGGCCAGCGGGACCGCCGCGGTCATCGCGGTGATGATGAAGCCCGGAGCGACGGCGTTGACGGTGATGCCGTCCTCCAGCTCGTCGGCGAGGGAGTCGACCAGCCCGATGACGCCGGCCTTGGAGGTCGCGTAGTTGGTCTGCCCGACGTTGCCGGCGATGCCGGCGATCGAGGCGACGCCGATGATCGAGCCACCGGCGTTGATGACGCCCTGGTCGAGCAGCTCGCGGCTGATCAGCTCGGGCGCGGTGAGGTTGACCGCGATCACGGACGCCCAGCGGTCCTCGGCCATGTTGGCGAGCTTCTTGTCGCGGGTGATGCCGGCGTTGTGGACGACGACGTCGACCCCGCCGTGCTTCTCCTTCAGGTGGTGCGCGATCCGCTGCGGCGCGTCCTTGCCGGTGATGTCGAGGGTCAGCCAGTCGCCGTCCAGCTCCTTCATCAGGACCTGCAGCTCGCTGGCCGCCTGCGGGACGTCGACCCCGACGACGGTGGCGCCGTCGCGGTGGAGCACCCGGGCGATCTGCTCGCCGATGCCCCGGCTGGCGCCGGTCACCAGGGCGATCTTGCCCTCGAGCGGGCGGGTGAGGTCGGAAGGCTCGCTGCCGGCGTTCTTCGGCAGGCCGTGGGCGCCGATGCGCACCACCTGGCCGGAGACGTACGCCGACTTGGGGGAGAGCAGGAAGCCCAGGGTGCTGGCGGTCGCGGCCTCGGCGCCCTCGGCGACGTACACGAGCTGGACGGTGCCGCCCTTGCCGATCTCCTTGCCGAGGCTGCGGGTGAAGCCCTCGAGCGCGCGCTGGGCGACGCGCTCGGAGCCGGAGACCTGCTCGGGAGGGGTGCCGAGCACCACGACGCGGGGGCAGCGCTCGAGGCGGCGCAGGACGGGGGTGAAGAAGTCGCGCAGGGCCACCAGCTCGGCGGGGGTCGTGAGACCGGTCGCGTCGAGCACGAGGCCCTTGAACCGCTGCTCCTCGCCGGCGACCTGGGTCGAGGCGATGCCGAGGGTGCCGAGCAGACCGGGAAGCGACTCCGCGAGCCGGCCACGGCCGCCCACGAGGACGGTGCCGTCGACGAGCGGGGCTCCGGGCGTGTAGCGCTCGAGCTTCGTCGGGTTGGGCAGGCCGAGGTTCTTGACCAGCAGCTTGCCGATCGGGGTGGCGGTGAAACCCTGGTACTTGTCGCTCATCGTCTCTTCCTCGTGCTTCCTGGGGGCTCCCGCGCGCGGCGGGTGGGCGGCGTCCGCCTCGATGTAACTATGTGTGTAACTCGGTGTCCACTTATCGTGACCTGACCCTCATCGGGTTGTTACCGATGGGTAGTCGGGGGACAATCGTCGCATGAACTCCTCCACTCGTCGTGTCGCCATCATCGGCGGCAACAGAATCCCCTTCGCCCGGTCCAACACCGCGTACGCCGACGCGTCCAACCAGGAGATGCTGACCGCCGCTCTCGACGGCCTCGTGGTCCGCTTCGGCCTCGAGGGCGAGCGCCTCGGCGAGGTCGTCGCCGGAGCGGTGCTCAAGCACTCGCGCGACTTCAACCTGACCCGCGAGGCGGTGCTCGGCTCGAAGCTCTCGGCCGAGACCCCCGCCACCGACATCCAGCAGGCCTGTGGCACCGGCCTCCAGGCCGCCATCCAGGTCGCCAACAAGATCGCCCTCGGTCAGATCGAGGTCGGCATCGCCGGTGGCACCGACACCACGTCCGACGCGCCGGTCGCGATCAGCGACAAGCTGCGCAAGAAGCTGATGAAGGTCAACGCCGCCCGCGACACGAAGTCGCGCCTGGCCGCCCTGGCCGCGATCCGCCCCGGCGACATCGGGCTGTCGATCCCCCAGAACGGCGAGCCCCGCACCGGGCTGTCGATGGGCGAGCACGCGGCGCTGACCGCCCTGGAGTGGCAGGTCGGCCGCGAGGAGCAGGACGAGCTCGCCGCGGCCAGCCACCACCACCTCGCGGCGGCGTACGACGCCGGCTTCCTCGACGACCAGGTGACGCCGTTCCGCGGCCTGGAGCGCGACCAGAACCTGCGCCCGGACTCCTCGGCCGAGAAGCTCGCCAAGCTCAAGCCGGTCTTCGGCAAGGGCGAGGCCGCCACGATGACGGCCGGCAACTCCACGCCGCTCACCGACGGCGCCTCGCTCATCCTGCTGGCCTCCGAGGAGTGGGCCAAGGAGCGCGGCCTGCCCGTGCTCGCCTACCTCACGGCCTACGAGACGGCCGCGGTCGACTACGTGCACGGCGGCGAGGGCCTGCTGATGGCGCCGGCGTACGCGATGGCGCGGATGCTGCAGCGCGAGGGCCACGCGCTCCAGGACTTCGACTTCTACGAGATCCACGAGGCCTTCGCCTCGCAGGTGCTCTCGACGCTCAAGGCCTGGGAGGACCCGGTGTTCTGCAAGGAGCGCCTGGGCCTCGACGCCCCGCTGGGCTCGATCGACCGCAGCAAGCTCAACGTGAACGGCTCCTCGCTCGCCGCGGGCCACCCCTTCGCAGCGACCGGCGGCCGGATCCTCAACGTGCTGGCCAAGCTGCTCGCCGAGAAGGGCTCCGGCAAGGGCGTGATCTCGGTGTGTGCCGCGGGCGGCATCGGCGTGACCGCGATCCTCGAGCGCCCCTGACCTGAGCGGGTCGCCGGCTGGGCCCAGCTCAGCCGGCGACCAGGGCCAGTGTCGAGACGATGAGGTAGTCGCGCACCTGCGCCGCCGTGATCTCCCCGACGGTCGGGATGCCCGGCGCCGCCTCCTTGACCAGGATGCCGACGCGGGCGAGCTGGAGCGCGCCGAGGCCGTTGGCGTAGAGCATGTTGGCCAGCAGGGTGGGGTCGATGTCGAGCCGGAGCTCGCCGTCCGCGACGCCGTCCTCCAGGACGCGCGACACCACGGCGAGGCTCGAGGAGATCGCCCGCCCGAGCCGGAAGAGCGCGCTCTCGGAGATCTCGGCCAGCAGGTCGGGCCCGGAGCGCCGCATCAGCGCCTGGGCGCAGTCGACGAACGGCGGGTGGGCGACGCCGTAGTCGACGAAGGCCCCCACGATCGCCGCAAGACGGTCGCGCGAGGTCGAGGCCCCGTCGGCCGCCGCCGTCATCGACTCGCGCAGCTCGTCGAGGTAGCCGACGAGCGTGAGCGCGAAGAGCTCCTCCTTGCCGGTGAAGTGCCGGTAGACGATGGCCCGGTTGATCCCGACGGCCCCCGCGATGTGCTCGATCTGCACCTCCGACACCCCGCGGGTGTCGAAGAGCATGCGGGTGGCGGCGATGATCTCCTGCTCGCGCGCCCGGCGCCGCGTCGCCGCTGCCCGGCGTCGTCCGTCGTTCTCGGGCGCGGGAGTCATGCGCAGCAGTGTACGGCTCGTGCAACTCACAGTTGCAACAGTTGTGACCAGGTGCTCAGGTGCTCAGGTGCTCAGGCGATGAGGGTCCAGACCGACGCGTGCCGTGGGTGACGCCGCCAGCGCTGGCCCTGAGGTGGTGGGGGAGCGTGCGACTCCACCGTGGTCCCGCTGGGCGCCGTGACCTCGACCGCGTGCGCCGCGAAGCCCTCGCTGGTCACCCGGTGGCGCCAGCCCGGCGACTCCTTGACGTAGTTGCAGCTCTCGCACAGCCCTTGGCCGTTGCTCTCGGCGGTCGCTCCGGTGTGCGCGACCGGGTCGACGTGGTCGAGGTGACGGATGGTCGCGTTGCACCAGGGGGTGCGACAGACCTGGTCACGGATCCGCACGAACGTGGCCAGGGCCCCGGTGAAGGCCCGGGTGGTGGCGTCCATGGCCACCAGGCGGTCGGTCTCGTCGACGCGGAAGAGCCGGCGGATGCCGGCCACGGCGTCGGAGGAGGCGGTGGCCAGCTGCCTCGCGACGCAGGCCGGGATCGGACCGTGGCCGAGGATCTCGGCGGCTTCGTCGCCGTCACCCAGCAAGGTCTCGGCCGACATCACGACGTTGAGGGTGACGGGCACCGCGGTCGCCGTGACCTGACCGGTGAGCCGGCCCACGAACGCGTCGGCGACGAGCTGGTTGCGGCTGCGGTCGCCTGCGACGCCGGACGCGATCTCGGTCGCGGCCCGCTCGTGGAGGCTCGTGAGGATCGCGGCGTACTCGAGGTCGGGCACGATGGCGCTGATCTGGGCCATCCCGTCGGGCAGCCGACGGCCGGTCACGTGCCGGCGGCCGCGGGCCTTCTCGCGACGCTGCAGCGCGCCGGCCTGGTCGATGCGCAGCACCAGACGGCGTACGGCCCAGCGCAGCTTGAGGTCGCCGAGGCTGGGCAGGGAGCGCGACCGGGCCAGCTCGAGGTCGACCGCGAGCCGGTCGGCGTGGTCGAGGTCGCGCGTCTCCTCGGCGATGATCAGCGCGCGGTGCTCGTTGAGGTCGCCCCGCTGGAGCGCGGCCAGGGTCTCCGGGAGGTCAGTGGTCAGCGCCCGGGCCAGGCTCAGCAGCCGACGCCCGCGGTGCGGGCTCTCGTGCCGGGCCAGCCCCACCTCCGCGCCCACACTGGCGTCGGCCCACCCGTCTCGCTGCTGGTCGAGGCGCTCGGTGATCCGCGCCTGAGCGGCGGCGGCGGCGCACGCGATGCGCTCCAGGGCCTCGAGCTGCTCGACCATCGCGCGGTCGTCGGTAGCCGGCTCGACGCAGGCGACAGCCCCCTGGAGGGCGGCGAGGTCGTCCGGCGAGTCGAACATGTGTTCTATTGTGACGCCCTACCACGTCTGCGTCAAGGGTTTCCGACGGCATGATCCGGCGATCCCGAGGGTCCTGCCGACGACCCCACGCCGGCCCACGGTCCGAGCCGGAGAGGCACCCTCGCGCACCGACGTCGCCGGCGGTGGTTCATACTGGGGGCGTGTCAGGCTCGTCAGAGGCTGGCCTCGCGGACGTGGTGTAGTTGCAGCACGCTTCCCTTCCAGGGAAATGGTCGAGGTTCAAATCCTCGCGTCCGCTCCACCTGCCTTCGTCGTATCTAGGTCAGCATCGACCGCACAGCGTCGACCGTGTCCGCCTCCTCCGGCCGCTTGTCGTCCCGGTAGCGCACGACCCGGGCGAAGCGCAGCGCCACACCGCCCGGGTAGCGCGTCGAGCGCTGCACGCCGTCGAGAGCGATCTCGACCACCTGCTCGGGACGCACGTGCACGACGTGGCCCTCGCGGTGCGTCTCCAGGCCGAGGAACCGCTCGGTCTGCCAGGCGAGCATCTCGTCGGTCATCCCCTTGAAGGTCTTGCCGAGCATCACCAGGCCGTCGCCGTCGCCGTCTCGAGCAGCGAGGTGGAGGTTGGAGAGCCAGCCGCGACGACGACCCGAGCCCCACTCGACCGCGAGGACGACGAGGTCGAGGGTGTGGACCGGCTTGACCTTGACCCAGCCGGCGCCGCGGCGGCCGGCGGCGTACGGCGTGCCGGGGTTCTTGACCACGACGCCCTCGTGCCCGCGCGCGAGCACGTCGGTGAGGAAGCGCTCGGCCTCGGCGAGGTCGTCGGTGACCACGCGCGGCACCCGGTGGGCCTCGGGCACGAGCGCCTCGAGCCGGGCCATCCGCTCGTCGCCGGGGGAGTCGAGGAGGTCCTCGCCGTCGAGGTGCAGGACGTCGAAGAAGTACGGCGTCACCGTCACGCCCTCGGCCATCGCGGTGCGCGACGCGGTCTCCTGGAAGGGACGCGGCCGGCCGTCGTCGTCCAGCGCCAGCACCTCGCCGTCGAGCACGACCGAGGTCACCGGCAGGGCGCGCGCGGCCTCGACCACCTCGGGCAGTCGGTGGGTGATGTCGTCGAGCGAGCGCGTGACGACCAGCACCTCCTCGCCGGTCCGGTGCACCTGGATCCGGATGCCGTCGAGCTTGGCGTCGACCGCGACCCGTCCGCCGCCGGCCTTCTCGACGGCCTCGGCGAGCGTCGGGGCGCTGGCCGCGAGCATCGGCAGGACCGGACGCCCCACCTCGAGCCCGATCTCGGCCAGCGCCGCCTCGCCTCCCGTGAGCGCCGCCCGCGCCACGGCCACGGTCGAGCCGCTCAGCATCGCGGCCCGGCGTACGGCGGCCAGCGGGATGCCGGTCGTGACGGCCAGCGCCTCCTGCACCAGCGAGTCGAGCGCGCCCTGGCGCAGCTCGCCGGTGACCAGGCCGCGCAGCCACGCCTGCTCCTCGGCGGTGGCCCGGCCGAAGAGCTCGCCGACCGCGGCCCCGCGTGCGGCCTGCGAGCCGGCGCCGCTCAGCGCCGCGAGGCGCTCGAACGCCTCGTGGACCTCGCGGACCGTCAACGAGGGGGCGTCCGTCGGGTCCGGCAGCGACGTCAGGCCGCGCCAGCCCAGGCCGGTACGGCGCTGGCGCAGCGCGCCGCCGAGGTAGGAGACGAGGAGCTCGGCCTCGTCGGCCTCCTCCGCGCCGTCCGTCTCGCGGTCGAGGCGGTCCAGCAGGGCCGCGAGCGCCGCGACCTTGGCCTTGCGCGAGCGCGTGGCGGCGACGGTGGTGGACGTGGCGACGACCTCGGCGAGCAGCACGCCCCCAGTCTGCCGCGCCGTGCCGAACGGTCCGGACGAGCGGGCGTGCGGCTCAGGCCTGGGCGGAGATCGGCTGGGTCGCCTCGAGCACGGCCGAGGTGACCGCACCGCGGATCACCTGCTCGAAGACCTCGTCGAGCTCGGGGACGCCGCCGAAGTAGCCGCTGGCCTCGAGCGAGACGAAGCCGTGCAGCGCGGAGAAGATCGCCATTCCGGTGGAGAGGATGCGCTCGTCGGCGAGCCCGGTGGAGCGCACCATCACCGACATGGCCCCGATGGTGTCGGCGGCCGCGGCGTAGAACTCCTCGCGCTTGATCGGCGGGCGGGTCAGCGCGCCGTAGCGGTGGGGGCGCTCACGGGCGAAGGCGCGGAGCGCATGGCTCAGCTCGCGGAGCCCGTCGGCCCCCGCGTGGCCCATCGCCGCGCGGCTGACGTGCTGGCCGAGCAGCTGCATGGCGCGCACCTGCACCTCGGCCCGGAGGTCCTCGAGGTTGGCGACGTGGTTGTAGAGCGAGGAGACGCGAGTGTCGAGCTCTCCGGCGAGCAGCGTCATCGACAGGGCGTCGAAGCCGTCGCGGTCGACCAACGCCTCCGCGGCGCGCAGGACCGTCTCCTGGTCGAGACGCGGGCGGCGTGGCCGCGTGGGCTCGGGCTGCATGTCGCGCTCCTCTGCCTCCGGCACGAAAGTGTTTCGCGCTCGTGCGAAGACTCTACCTCTCGACGCGGTGGTGTGTCCTCACCAGCCAGGGGGAAGTGCGGTGAAGTCGGGGTCGCGGCCCTCGGCGAAGGCGGCCAGCGCCTCCAGGTTGGCCGGGCCGCCCATCAGCTCGGCGAACGCGGCGTTCTCGCGGTCGCGCGCGGCTCGGATCGCCGGGCGCAGCGGCTCGGTCATCGTGCGCTTCACCGCGATCAACGACGAGATCGGCCGCGCGGCGAGCACGGCCGCGTGCGCGTGCGCCTGCTCGAGGAGGTCCTCCGGGGCGCACACCCGCCACACCAGGCCCATCTCGAGGGCCTGCTCCGCTCCGATCCACTCCGCCGAGAGCAGCATCCACGCGGCGTCCTGGCGACCCACGAGCCGGGGGAGGAGGTACGACGACGCCGCCTCGGGCGCCACCCCCAGGCTGGTGAAGGGGCACTTGAGCCGGGCTGTGCTGGACATGAACGCGAGGTCGGCGAAGCCGAGGATCGTCGCCCCGATGCCGAGCCCGACCCCGTTCACCGCGCACACCAGAGGCTTGGGGAAGGCCTCCAGTGCGTCGAGCAGGCCCACGAAGCCGTGGGTGCCCGGCACGAAGTCGGGGTCGGTGGCGCGCCGGTGCATCTCGAGCAGGTCGGTGCCGGCGCTGAACGCGCGGCCGGCGCCGGTGAGCAGCACCACCGCGACCGCGGGGTCCTCGGCGGCGGCCAGCAGCGCCTCGGTCGTGGCGTCGTACAGCGCCTCGTCGAAGGCGTTGAGCGCCTCCGGCCGGTCGAGGGTGATCGTGCGGACGCGGCAGGAGTCAGCGATCTGGAGGGCCATGCCTCAGGGTAGAACAGGTTCTACCGTCGACGGGTCCGCCTACGCTGGTCCGCCTAGGCTGGGAGCATGACCGACGCCCCCGCGGAGCGCGTCTGGCGACCCGACTGGCCCTGCCACGTCGCCGGGCTGCTGCGCGTCCACCGCCGCGGTGCCGGCGACCCGACGTACCAGGTCGACGAGGCGGGCGCCGTCTGGCGGGGGATCGGCACACCGGAGGGTCCGGTCACCCTGAGGATCCGTCATCGCGCCAGCCTCGGCGAGGTGCACGCGCAGGCCTGGGGGCCGGGCGCCGCCTGGGTGCTCGAGTCGGTGCCCGCGATGCTGGGGGCCGACGACGACTGGACCGGGTTCGAGCCGCGGCACCCCGTGCTGGCGGAGGCCTGGCGCCGGCACCCCCACGCCCGGCTCGGCCGGACGGGCCTGGTCATGGAGGCCCTGCTGCCCGCGATCATCGAGCAGAAGGTGACCGGCCAGGAGGCGTTCGCCGGCTTCCGGATGCTCGTCCACCGCTACGGCGAGCCCGCCCCCGGGCCCGGCCCCGCCACCGGGCGCCGCCTGTGGGTGCAGCCCGGCCCGGAGACCCTGCGCCAGGTCCCGTCGTGGGAGTGGCTGAAGATGCACATCGACCACGCCCGCTCGCGCACCATCGTCACCGCCGCACGGGTGGCCGAGTCGCTCGAGCGCACCGCGGCCCTGCCGCCCGAGGAGGCCGAGCGACGGATGCGGTCGCTGCCCGGCCTCGGGGTCTGGACCTGCGCGGAGGTGCGCCAGCGCGCGTTCGGCGACCCCGACGCGGTCTCGTTCGGCGACTACCACGTCGCCAAGGACGTGGGTTGGGCGCTGACCGGCAACGAGTTCGACGACGCCGAGCTCGAGGCCTACCTCGAGCCGTGGCGACCACAGCGGGGCCGGGTCGTGGCGCTCGTGGGCATGGCCGGCCTCCACCGGCCACGGCACGGCCCGCGCATGGCGCCGCGCGGTCACCTGCCCGCGCGCGTCACCAGACGCTGACCCCGTGCCCCGGCTCGGTACATTGACCCGCGTGAGCGTGACGGTGGACCTCGGACGATTGCTGGCCGTGCTGCGCCGCACCCTGCTCGCCGTCGTCGGGGTGCCGATCGCGATCGCGCTCGCGATGTCCGCGGTCGACTCCTACCGGCGGCGCGGCAAGAAGCCCAAGCCGTTCCCGGTCTCGCCGCCGCAGACGGTCACCGTCGGCGACGGCACCGTGACGACGTACACGTTCGGTCGCGACCTGTACGACGACATGCTCGCCGCGATCGACGGCGCCCAGCGGCAGATCCTCTTCGAGACCTACATCTGGAAGGCCGACGCGACCGGCGAGCGCTTCAAGCGGGCGCTGGCCGCCGCGGCCGCCCGGGGGGTGGAGGTCTACTGCGTCTACGACGGGTTCGCCAACCTGGTCGTGTCGCCGGTCTTCCTGCGCTTCCCGAGCTCCATGAAGGTGCTGCGCTACCCCGTCTACAGCGCCGGGTGGCGCTTCTTCGACCTGCGCCGCTACGGCCGCGCCCACCGCAAGATCCTCGTCGTCGACGACGACACCGGGTTCGTGGGCGGCTACAACGTGGGGTCGGCGTACGAGACGGAGTGGCGCGACACGCACGTGCGGATCACCGGTGCCGCGGTGTGGGACCTCAAGCGCGCCTTCGCCGACTTCTGGAACCTCAACCGCCGCCGGATCCTCGGCCACAGCGAGCGCCCGCTGCTGCTCGAGACGGCCTCGACGTGGGAGCCGAAGATCCGCGTGCAGCGCAACGTCCCGCGGCTGTGGATGTTCCCCATCCGGTCGATGTACCTGGAGGCGATCAACCGGGCCAGCCACAACGTGTGGATGACCCAGGCCTACTTCCTGCCCGACCAGGACTTCGTCGACGCCATGCGGGACGCCGCCCTGCGCGGCGTCGACGTGCGGCTGCTGCTGCCCCTGAAGTCCAACCACATCGTGGCCGACTGGATCTCTCGCGGCTACTTCGCGCAGCTGCTCGGGGCGGGCGTCAAGATCCTGCGCTACCGCGACGCGATGGTGCACGCCAAGACCGCCACCGTCGACGGCACCTGGAGCACGGTCGGCACCGCCAACATCGACCGGCTCAGCCTGCAGGGCAACTACGAGATCAACGTCGAGGTGATCGACGAGTCGCTGGCCAAGACGCTCGAGGAGATCTTCCTGGTCGACGAGTCGCACTGCCTGGCCCTCACCCAGCACGAGTGGGACGCGCGCGACGTGCACCGCAAGTTCACCGAGTTCGTGCTGGCTCCGCTGCGCCCTCTGCTCTGACGCCGTCGCCGTCACCGCGGCGTTGTCGGTGGCGGGTCGTAGGCTCGCAGCATGCGTCCCGTCACCGACCTCGAGCGCCGCGTCGCGCCCTTCAAGGTCGTCTCCGACTACCAGCCCGCCGGTGACCAGCCGGCCGCCATCGAGGAGATCTCGAAGCGGATCCGCGGCGGGGTCGAGGACGTCGTGCTGCTGGGCGCCACCGGCACCGGCAAGACCGCCACCGTGGCCTGGGTCGCCGAGCAGGTGCAGCGCCCGCTGCTGGTGATGCAGCCCAACAAGACACTCGCGGCCCAGTTCGCCAACGAGCTGCGCCAGCTCTTCCCCGACAACGCCGTCGAGTACTTCGTCAGCTACTACGACTACTACCAGCCCGAGGCCTACGTCCCCCAGACCGACACCTACATCGAGAAGGACTCCTCCATCAACGAGGAGGTCGAGCGGCTGCGCCACTCGGCGACCAACTCGCTGCTGACCCGTCGCGACGTGATCGTGGTGTCCACGGTGTCGTGCATCTACGGCCTCGGCACCCCCCAGGAGTACGTCGACCGGATGATCCGGCTGCGCGTCGGCGAGGAGCACGACCGCGACGCGATCCTGCGCCGGCTGGTCGAGATCCAGTACACCCGCAACGACATGTCGTTCACCCGCGGCACCTTCCGGGTCCGGGGCGACACCCTCGAGGTCTTCCCGGTCTACGAGGAGCACGCGGTCCGCATCGAGTTCTTCGGTGACGAGATCGAGCGGCTGATGAGCCTGCACGCGGTCACCGGCGAGGTCCTCACCGAGGACGAAGAGCTCCACATCTTCCCGGCCACCCACTACGTCGCCGGTCACGACCGGATGGAGCGGGCGATCACCGGCATCGAGGCCGAGCTCGAGGAGCAGCTGGCGACGTTCGAGCGCCAGGGCAAGCTGCTGGAGGCCCAGCGGCTCCGCATGCGCACGACGTACGACGTCGAGATGATGCGTCAGGTGGGCTCCTGCTCCGGCATCGAGAACTACTCGATGCACATCGACGGTCGCGGTCGCGGCACGGCGCCCAACTGCCTGCTCGACTACTTCCCCGAAGACTTCCTCCTCGTGGTCGACGAGTCCCACGTCGCGGTGCCGCAGATCGGCGGCATGTACGAGGGCGACATGTCCCGCAAGCGCAACCTGGTCGAGCACGGCTTCCGGCTGCCCAGCGCGATGGACAACCGGCCGCTGAAGTGGGAGGAGTTCCTCGACCGGATCGGCCAGACCATCTACCTCTCGGCCACCCCCGGCAACTACGAGCTCGACAAGGTCGACGGCGACACGGTCGAGCAGATCATCCGCCCCACCGGCCTGATCGACCCCGAGGTGGTCATCAAGCCGACCAAGGGCCAGATCGACGACCTGATCCACGAGATCCGCACCCGCGCGGAGAAGAACGAGCGGGTGCTGGTCACCACGCTGACCAAGAAGATGTCCGAGGACCTCACCGACTACCTCCTCGACGCCGGCATCCGCACCCGCTACCTCCACTCCGAGGTCGACACCCTCAAGCGCATCGAGCTGCTGCGCGACCTGCGGCTGGGCGACTACGACGTGCTGGTCGGCATCAACCTGCTGCGTGAGGGCCTCGACCTGCCGGAGGTCTCGCTGGTCTCGATCCTCGACGCCGACAAGGAGGGCTTCCTGCGCTCCGACAAGTCGCTGATCCAGACCATCGGCCGTGCCGCCCGCAACGTCTCCGGCCAGGTGCACATGTACGCCGACAAGATCACACCGTCCATGGAGAAGGCGATCGACGAGACCAACCGTCGCCGCGCCAAGCAGGTCGCCTACAACACCGAGCGCGGCCTCGACCCCCAGCCGCTGCGCAAGAAGATCGCCGACATCACCGAGATGCTCGCCCGCGAGGACGAGTCGACCCAGGCGCTGCTGCAGACCTGGGCCGGCACCGAGGCCAAGGGCCGGGCCGGCGGGGTCAAGGCCAAGCAGCCCGTCCCCGCGCTGGCCGCGAGCGCCTCGGGCCAGCACGCCGCCGACCTGGCCGGGCTGCCCAGCGCCGAGCTGGCCGCGCTGATCCAGGAGCTCACCGACCAGATGAAGGCCGCCGCCGGCGACCTCCAGTTCGAGCTCGCGGCGCGGCTGCGCGACGAGATCTCCGACCTGAAGAAGGAGCTGCGCCAGATGATGGAGGCGGGCGCGCGCTGACCACCCCCGAGAAGACCCCCGACGGCCGCTACATCGTCGTCAACGGCCGACGGTGGCGGGCGACCGACCCCGAGATCCCGCCCGAGCGTCGCGACGAGCTGCAGCGGGTGCTGATGGCGTGGCGCCGCGAGGTCCGCACCGCCCGCGGCACCGACCGCGAGCCGGAGGTGAGGGCCGGGGTGCAGGCGGCCAAGGAGGCCCTGGGCGAGCGCGGCACCCCGTGGTGGGAGCAGAGCGCCCAGGAGCGCCGAGCGCGATGGGAGCGCGAGGTCCGTGCGCCGGTAAAGTGACCCGGTGACCGACCCCGCTGCGCCGACTGCGGCGCGCTTGTGGTCGGTGTGGGTCGTGGGCCTGCTGGTCTACATGCTGGCCGTCTTCCACCGGTCCTCGCTCGCGGTCGCGGGCCTCGCGGCCGGCGAGCGGTTCGACATCAGCGCGGCCCAGCTGGCGACGTTCACGATGCTCCAGCTGCTCGTGTACGCCGCCATGCAGATCCCGGTGGGCGTGCTCGTCGACCGCTTCGGCTCGCGCAGCGTGATGCTGGTCGGCACCCTGATGCTGGCCGCGGCCCAGGCGGGCTTCGCCCTGGCCGAGAGCTATCCGCTGGCCGTCGTCGCCCGCGTCTTCGTCGGCGTCGGCGACGCGCTGACCTTCATCTGCGTGCTGCGGCTGGTCAGCCGGTGGTTCCCGGCCCGACGGGTGCCCTTCATGACCCAGCTGACCGGCACGGCCGGCCAGCTCGGGGCGGTCGGCGCCGCGGTGCCGATGATCTGGGCGCTCAGCCGGTTCGGCTGGACACCGGCCTACCTGGGCGCCGCCGCCCTCGGCGTGGTGCTGGCGACGGCGCTGCTCGTGGTCGTCGACGACGCCCCGGAGAGCCGCTACGTGCGCGGTCCGCGGCTCTCGATCCGGTCGGTGCGCAACAGCCTGGCGGCGTCGTGGTCCCACCCCGGCACCCGGCTCGGCTTCTGGATGCACTTCACCACGCAGTTCAGCGCCACGTCGCTGTCCCTCCTCTGGGGCTACCCGTTCCTCGTGCGCGGAGAGGGTCGCTCCACCGAGGCGGCCGGGCTCCTGCTGACGCTGATGATCGTCGCGGTGATGGTGGGCGGCCCGGTGCTGGGCTGGCTGATCGGGCGCCACCCGTGGCACCGGTCGACGATCGTGCTGGTGATCGTGTGGTCGATCGTGGGGGTCTGGACGGCGGTGCTGGCCTGGCCCGGGCCCGCCCCGCTGGGCCTCCTGGTCGCGCTGATGGTGGTCACCGGGGTCGGTGGTCCGGCCTCGATGATCGGCTTCGACCTCGGACGCACCTCCAATCCCGCGGAGCGGCTGGCCAGCGCCAGCGGCATCATCAACCAGGCCGGCTTCAGCGCCTCGCTGGTCCTGGTGATCTCGGTCGGGCTGATCCTCGACTGGCGGACGCCGGGCGACTCCACCGCCTACACGCCCTCGGCCTTCCGCTGGGCGATGAGCGCCCAGTACGTGCTGTGGACGGCCGGCCTGGTGCAGATCTGGCGCTACCGGCGACGTACCCGTGCGGTCGTCGACCGACTCGCCCTCCAGTCGGGCCTGACCGGCTGACCCGGCCCGCCTAGGGTGGGACGCATGACCACCCCCCTTGATCTCGGCCGTCCGCTGGCCGGTGACGCCGTGGAGCTGATCCTCGACGACCACCGCCGTTTCGAGCAGCTGCTGCGCGACCTGCGCGACGCGTCCAGCGACCGCGACGCGGTACGCCGCGCCTTCGCCACGCTCCACGTCGCGCACGCCCTCGCCGAGGAGGACCACGTCTATCCCCGGCTGCGCAAGCGCGACGCGATCACCGACCACGAGGCCGAGCACGGGCAGGAGGAGCACGCGGAGGCCCACGAGGCGCTGCTCGCGGTGCTCGAGCTCGAGCAGACCGACACCCAGGCCTTCGACGACGCCGTCGAGGAGCTGGCCACGGCGGTCAACCACCACCTCACCGAGGAGGAGCTGACCATCCTCAACCCGGCGCGCGAGGACGTGCCCGACGACGAGCGGGCCCGCCTCGGCGAGGCCTTCGCCGTCGCCCGCAACGAGCACGTCGACGCCGGCCGCGGGTCGCTGGAGGACCTGCGCGCGATCGTCGCCTCCGCTCGACGCGAGGGGCTGCTCGACCACGACGACGAGGACTGACCCGCGGCGATGGTCGACATCGAGCAGGTCACGCAGCACTGCCTGGCCAAGCCCGGCGCCTGGGCGGACGACCCGTGGGGCACGGAGCACCCCGTGGTCAAGGTCGGCCCGGAGGGACGCGGCAAGATCTTCGCCTTCCTCGGCCGAGGCGGCGTGGGGGTCAAGGCCGGCGCCGGCCGCGACGAGGCCGACGCCTGGCTGGAGCGCTATCCCGACGACGTGACGGTGATGGCCTACATCGGCCGGTCCGGGTGGAACGACCTGCTGCTCAGCGGCGCGATCCCCGACGAGGAGCTGCTCGACGCGATCGACGACTCCTACCGCCGCGTGGTCGCCGCACTGCCTGTCGCCCACCGGCCCGAGGGCTGGGACGCCGAGCCGGAGCCGGAGCCGGAGCCGGAGCCGGAGCCGGAGCGATCCGCGCCCGAGTCCGCGCCCGAGTCCGACGACCCCGAGCTGGAGCTGGGGCTCGAGCGCGACTGAGCCGCCGGCTCACAGCTCGCGCTGGGCCAACCGGTGGGCGGTGAGGCCGGCGAGCCGGGTGACGACCAGCGCGAGGTAGAACACGCCGGCGACCATCTCGAGCATCGCCAGGGAGCGGGCGTGGTCGAGGACCGGCACCACGTCGGAGAGGCCGACGCTGGTCAGGGTGGTGAAGGACAGGTAGAGCAGCTCGAACCACGACGGGTCCGTGTTGCCGTCGGCCGCCACGAACGAGCCCGGCCAGACCACCTGCGCGGCCGAGTAGAGGTAGGCGAAGCCCCAGGCCACCACGGTGAACGCTGCTCCGGTGGCGTAGAGCTCGTCGCGCGTGACCCGGGCGTCGTGGAAGAGGTAGCGGATCATCGCGAACGAGACGTAGAAGTAGAACGGCGCGTGGAAGGTGGCGGAAGCCAGGATGATCCAGCCGGTCTCGGGCTGCAGCGGCTCCAGGACGCTGAGCACGACAGCGGGCACGCCCAGCGTGACCGCGACCCAGGTCAGCGCCGGGGTGCGGCGCACGGCCCAGAGCGCCAGGGCCACGACCAGCACCTGCACCACCCCCAGCACCGCCCGGCCCGACGTCGACTCGTCGAGGTAGGGATAGGCCAGGACGGCGAGCAGCTGGGCGATGAGCAGGACGGCGGAGGGGTGGCCGCCCAGGGCCTTCCGCACCGTGCTGGAGCCGGTGTGCTCGCTCACGCGCCACCCTCGAGCCCGCGCCAGCCGCGGCGCCCCTGGCGCTCGCGGCGCTCGAGCGCCTTGGCCTGCTTGCGCGCCAGTCGGTGGACCTCGTCGGTGATGGCCTGCTGCCGGGTCATCTGGATCCGGACGACGCGGGCGAGCAGCGCGGCCGAGACGACCAGCGGCCAGGGGAAGTCGACCTCGAAGCTGCCGCCGCTGAACGAGGTGGCCACCCAGATCGCCCAGCACACCAGGGAGGCGCCGATCAGGCTCAGCAGCGCGTTGCGCCGCTCGGCCTCCCAGGTCGTCTCGGCCCGTCGCCGCAGGTCAGCGGGGCCCGCCTCGACCAGCGCGTCGCCCGGCCGACGTACGACGGGGTGCAGGGGCACCAGGTCGGACACCAGCGGCACCAGCTCACCGAGCGTGCGTGTGACCGCGAGCGCGTCGTCGCGCTCGTCGAGCTCGTCGCGGTCGAGGCGGCCGTCGGCGAAGCCCGCGGCCAGCATCTGCCGGACCAGGTCGCGCTCCTGGTCGGAGGCCCGCAGACCGGCGTGGGCGGGGTCGCGGGGGTCGTGCGCGAAGCCGGCCCAGGCGTCGGGATCGCTCATCGTCTCACCCCCGGTCGCGACACGGTTGCTCTTTCACGGTTCCGCATCCTAGGCACGTCGCACGTACCTAGGGTGGCGTCACCTCGTTGAACCGAGTGGATGTCGGGATCCGACATCGGGTAAGACGGGTCTCGTTGCCGAAAACGAGAACACGTTCTAGTCTGTCGGCCGGCGAGCTACGGGGGAGGTGCGTGATGGCGTTCAACGCGATGTCTGTCGTGCGTGGCCCCGGTGAGCTCGCCGCGATGGTCGTCGACGTCATCAAGATCATCTTCACCCGACCCTTCCAGTTCCGTGAGTTCATCGAGCAGGCCTGGTTCATCACCAGCGTCACGGTGATGCCCACGATCCTGGTCTCCATCCCGTTCGGCGCGGTCATCTCCCTGCAGGTCGGCAACCTCACCAGCCAGCTCGGGGCTCAGTCCTTCGCGGGTGCGACCGCGGTGCTGGCCGTCGTGCGCGAGGCGGCCCCCATCGCGGCGGCGCTGATCATCGCCGGAGCGGCCGGGTCGGCGATCTGCTCCGACATGGGGGCTCGCAAGATCCGCGAGGAGATCGACGCCATGGAGGTGCTCGGTGTCGACCCGCTCGAGCGGCTGGTCGCCCCTCGCGTGCTGGCCACGATGTTCGTCGCGGTCATGATCATCGGCCTCGTCATCGGCGCCGGAATCGGCGGCGGCTACTTCTTCACCGTGATCATCCAGGGCGGCTCGGCCGGGGCCTTCCTGTCCTCGTTCACGGCCCTGGCGACGTTGCCCGACCTCTACATCGCGATGATCAAGGCCGTGGTCTTCGGTGCGCTCGCCGCCATCGTCGGTGCCTACAAGGGGCTCAACGCCGGCGGTGGCCCCAGCGGGGTCGGCCGTGCGGTCAACGAGTCGGTGATCATCGCGTTCATGCTGCTGTTCTTCCTCAACGCGATCATCACCGCCATCTACTTCCAAGTCGTCCCGCCCCCGGGGATCTGAGCCATGGCGACGATGCAATCCATCGCGGCAGCCGTCTACGGACCGCCCCGCCGCTCGCTGGAGCAGTACGGCGACCAGCTGCTGTTCTACGCCAAGGCGCTGGCCTGGACCCCCCGCGCGATCCGGCGCTACCCCCGCGAGATCAGCAAGACCCTCGCCGAGGTGACCTTCGGCGCCGGTGGGCTGAGCCTGATCGCCGGCTCGGTCGGCGTCATCGCGTTCCTCGCCTTCTTCGCCGGCACCGAGGTCGGCATCCAGGGCTACGCCTCGCTCAGCCAGATCGGGGTGGCCAAGTTCAGCGCCTTCATCTCGGCCTACTTCAACACCCGCGAGGTCGCTCCGCTGATCTCCTCGATCGCCCTCGCCGCCACGGTGGGCTGCGGCTACACCGCCCGCCTGGGGGCGATGCGGATCTCCGAGGAGATCGACGCCCTCGAGGTGATGGGCGTGCCGTCGCTGCCCTTCCTGGTCACGACCCGGATGATCGCCGCCTTCATCGCCGTCATCCCGCTGTACGTCGTCGCGCTGAGCGCCTCCTACCTCTCGCCGCGGCTGATCGTCACGCTGATCTACGGGCAGGCACCCGGCACCTACGACCACTACTTCCTGCAGTTCCTGCCACCGATCGACATGCTCTGGTCCTTCGGCAAGCTGCTCGTGCTGGCTACCGCGATCATCCTGATCCACTGCTACTACGGCTACACCGCGTCGGGTGGCCCCGCCGGGGTCGGCATGGCCGTGGGCCGGGCCATCCGCACCAGCATCGTCACGGTCGTCGTCGCCGACTTCTTCCTCAGCTTCGCGATCTGGGGCTCGACCACCACCGTGCGGATCACCGGGTAGCGGGGGACGGGACGGTGCTGGTCAACATCCACCACGACAGCAAGCGCGAGCACGCGGGCCTGCTGGTCGCCGGCGTCGCGTTCATCACCGCGATCGCCCTGCTCATCGGGCTGTCGATCGCGGTCTACCAGAAGGTCTTCGACAAGGTCACGATGGTGACCATCAAGTCCGAGCGGGCCGGGCTCCAGCTGGCCAAGTTCGGCGACGTCCGGCTCAACGGCGCCCTGATCGGCCAGGTCCGCAAGATCGGTCAGGACGGCCAGGAAGCCTCCATCGAGGTCGCGCTGCAGCCGTCGGTGGCGAGCGAGATCCCGGCCAACGTCAAGGTCGAGATCCTGCCCACCACGCTCTTCGGCCAGAAGTACATCTCGTTCGTGGTGCCCGACGATCCCTCGTCGGAGAGCCTGGCCGACAAGGCCGTCATCCCCTCGGACCGCGTCGACGTCAACGTCGAGCTGAGCCAGATCCTCGCCGATCTGTTCCCCCTGCTGCGCGCCGTCCGCCCGGCCGACCTCAACATGACCCTCAACGCCCTGGCCACCGCCCTCGACGGCCGGGGCGAGCAGTTCGGCCAGACTCTCGAGGACCTCGACACCTACCTCGTGGCGATCGAGGGCAGCCTGCCCACGCTGCGCGAGGACATGATCCGGCTCGCCGAGGTCGCCGACATCTACGACGTCGCGGCCCCCGACCTCCTCGCCACGCTCGACAACCTGACCGTGACCAGCAAGACGATCGTGCAGAAGCAGCGCGAGATCGACGTGTTCTTCAGCGACATCGGCGGCCTGGCCGACACCTCCACCCGGTTCCTGGCCGACAACGAGGCCAACCTGGTGCGCGTCGGCGAGGTCACCGCGCCCGTGCTCGGCCTGCTGGCCGACTACTCGCCCGAGTTCCCGTGCCTGATCCGGGGCGCCGCCGTCTACAAGCCCTTGCTGGCCAAGACGTTCGAGGACAACGAGGTCAAGCAGTACATCGAGCTCTTCACGCCGCAGTACGAGGCGTACGGGCGCGACGACATCCCCGTCTACGGCGAGGTCGGCCACGGTCCCTGGTGCTCGGGGCTGCCCAACCCGCCGATCCCGATCGGGCCCAACTCCTTCGACGAGGGCACCGACATCGATGAGAACCCGCCGAGGAGCATCGCCCCGGGCGGCTCCGGGCGTGCTGCTCCGCGCTACGCCGACGCGCCGGCCAACGCCGCGCGCTCGATGTCCGGCGGGTACGCCGGCACGCCGGCCGACCAGGCCGTCGTCAACGCGGTGCTGGCCGGTCGCAGCGGTCGCGCCGCCGACTCCTACGGCGCGCTCGGCTCGCTCCTCTACGGCCCCGTGGTCCGCGGGGGTGGTGGCTCGTGAGAGCCGACGCCACGACCCGCCGGATCCGCAACCGCCGCAACTCCGTCACGATCGCGGCCGGGGTCAAGCTGGCGATCTTCACGGTCGTCTCGGTGCTCGTCACCGGGCTGCTGGCCGCGATCATGGGCAACATCGGCTTCGGCGCCGGCCAGGAGTACCAGGCGGTCTTCTCGACCGCCTCGATGCTCGAGAAGGGTGACGACGTCCGCGTCGCCGGGGTGAGCGTCGGCGAGGTGAAGAAGGTCGAGCACCACGAGCGCTCGCAGGCCATCGTCACCTTCCGCGTGAAGAACGACGTACCCCTGACCACCGCCTCCCTCGCGGAGATCCGCTTCCTCAACCTCGTCGGCGACCGCTACCTCGCGCTCGAGAAGGGCGACAGCGAGGGGGCGAAGGCGCTGGAGAGCGGCGACGTCCTGCCGATCACCCAGACCACGCCGGCGCTCGACCTGACGACGCTCTTCAACGGCTTCAAGCCGCTGTTCCAGGCGCTGCAGCCCGACCAGGTCAACGAGCTGACGATGAACCTCGTGCAGGTGCTCCAGGGCGAGGGCGGAACCGTCCAGGGCCTGCTGCAGAAGACCGCCTCGCTGACCAGCACGCTGGCCGACCGCGACCAGCTGATCGGTGAGGTGATCGGCAACCTCACCACCACGCTCGAGACCGTCGACAGCCGCTCCGCGCAGCTGACCACCCTGGTCACCGAGCTGAAGGGCTGGATGCAGGACCTCGCCCGCAACCGCGACACGATCGGGTCCTCGCTCTCGAGCATCTCCGACCTGACCGTGGTGGTCGCCGACCTGTTGCGCGACGGACGGCCGTTGATCAAGTCCGACGTCCGCGAGCTGCGCCGGCTCTCGGCCCTGCTCACCACCAAGGCCTCGCGCACGCAGGTGATCGAGCTCTTCGACCGACTGCCCGAGTCGATGACCGACCAGACCCGCACCGGCACGTACGGCTCCTGGTACAACTACTACGTCTGCGGCTTCTCGGCGGAGATCTCGCTCCCGGACGTCGACGGCATCCCGCAGGGCGTCATGGACCAGCTCAACCGCCAGCTGAACCAGATGAACTTCCGCAGCACGGCTCCGAGGTGCACGAACCCATGAGTCGTGTCTCTCCGGCCCGGTCGCTGCGCCTGGGCGCCGTCACCATCGTCGTCATGCTGCTGCTGCTGGCGGCGACCTTCAACCTGTCCAGCTTCCCGGGCTTCCGCGGGACCACGTACACGGCTGTCTTCAGCGACGCCAGCGGCATCCACCGCGGCAACATGGTGCAGATCGGCGGCATCCGGGCCGGACGGGTCAAGGGCGTCGAGCTCGTCGAGGACAGGGTGGTGGTGACCTTCGAGGTCGACAACGGCCCGGAGTTCGGCGACGAGACCAGCGCGTCGGTCGAGGTCCTCAACCTGCTGGGCGAGAAGTACCTCAACCTGAAGCCCGCCGGCGAGGGCCAGCTCGACAAGGACGTCGCGATCCCGCTGGAGCGCACCGAGTCGGCGTACGACATCGTCGGGGTCTTCGGCGACCTGACCGAGACCACCGAGCAGATCAACACCGACCGACTGGTCGAGGCGCTGGAGGAGGTCGCGAAGACCACCGACCAGGCGGCGCCCGAGATCCAGGCCAGCTTCGAGGGCATCGCCCGGCTGTCCGAGACCATCGCCTCGCGTGACGGCGAGATCAAGCGGCTGCTGTCCAGCTCGCGCAACGTCAGCACCCTGCTGGCGGCGCGCAGCGAGGACCTGGTCGACCTGATGGGCAGCAGCGACCTGGTCTTCCGCGAGGTGAGCAAGCGCAAGGAGGCCATCCACCGGCTCCTCGTCAACGCGCGCGTGCTGGCCATCGAGCTGCGGGGCGTGGCCGACGACAACCAGGCTCAGATCGGGCCCGCCCTCCGCGAGGTCGACGACCTGCTCTCCTTGCTGATCAGCAAGGAGAAGGAGCTCAAGGCCACGCTCAACGCGCTGGGTCCCTACGCCAGCATCCTGTCCAACATCATCGGCACCGGACCCTGGTTCGATGCCTACGCCGTCAACCTCGCCTCGATCCCGACCGGTGAGTTCACGCCGGCCCCGCCCCGAGGAGGCAACTGATGGGTGCTCTCTCGCGCCTGCTCAGCTGGCGCGTCCTCGCGGCCGCGCTCGTGCTCGTGCTGCTGGCCGGTTTCCTGTTCACCCGTGGCGAGGACGACTCGTCGCGTCGCGTCACCGCCCACTTCCCGCGCGCGGTCAGCGTCTACACCGGCACCGACGTCCGCATCCTCGGCGTCAACGTCGGACGGGTGACCGCCGTGATCCCCGAGGGCAACTCCGTGCGGGTCGAGATGGAGTACGACGACGAGCACAAGATCCCCGCCGACGCCCAGGCGGCCGTCGTGACCCCGACCCTGGTCGCCGACCGCTTCGTCCAGCTCAGCCCCGCCTACTCGGGGGGCGAGGTGATGGCCGACGGCGCCGACATCGCGCTGACCGACACCGGCGTCCCCGTCGAGCTGGACCGCATCTACGCCGCGCTGCGCGACCTCACCTCGGCTCTCGGACCGAAGGGCGTCAACGCCGACGGCACCCTCGACCGCACCCTGCGGGCCGGCGCCAAGGCGCTGCGCGGCAACGGCGCCCTCGGCAACCAGATGCTGCGCAACCTCTCCGAGGCGGCGACCACCTTCGGTGAGGGCAGCGGCGACCTCTTCGAGACCGTCGAGCAGCTCGCGATCTTCACCGACACCCTGGCCCGCAACGACGAGCTCGTGCGCGCCTTCGTCGCCGACCTGGCCGGGGTCTCCGAAGACCTCGTCACCGAGCGCGACGAGCTGCAGGCCGCGCTGTCGGCCGTCGCCCGCTCGGTCGGCACCGTCGAGAGCTTCGTCCGCAACAACCGCAAGGCCCTGGTGACCGACGTCGAGAAGCTCTCGCGCGTGATGAAGACCATCAACTCCGAGCGCGAGTCCCTCGACACCGCGCTGACGGTGGCCCCGGTGGCGATGGGCAACCTGGTGCTGGCCTTCGACACCCAGTCCGGCTCGATCGGCTCGCGGATCGGTTTCGAGGGCAACGTCGCCGACGCCGACGGTCTGCTCTGCGCCGTCGTCCAGCAGTCCGACATGCCCCGGGCGAGCAAGGACCTCGCCTGCCGGCTCTTCGAGCAGCTGCTCGAGCCGATCCTGGCCGAGGGTGGCGGCCAGCCTCCCCTGCCGCTGCCTCTCCCCGGGCGCCAGGCAGCCTCCACCGGTCAGGCGCCGCGTCCCGCGCCCGGCCTCGGCGGCGCGAGCCGTGAGCCGGTGACCGTCGGCGACGACGCCAGCGTCCAGGGCCTGCTCGGAGGTGGCTCGTGACCGCCTTCCCGTCCACCCGGCCCCGGCTGCGCCGCCTGGCCCGCGCGGCCGCCGGCGTCCTCGCCGGGGCGCTCCTGGTCTCGGCCTGCGAGTTCGACGGCGCCTACGACCTGCCGCTGCCCGGATCGCCCGTCGACGCCGACGAGGCCTACGAGGTGACCGCGGAGTTCGTCGACATCCTCAACGTCGTCCCGCGCTCCCCGGTGATGGTCGACGACGTCACCGTGGGCGAGGTGATCGAGGTCGACCGCGACGACTGGCACGCCCGGATCACGCTGCGGGTGCGCGACGACGTCGAGCTGCCCGACAACGTCATCGCCGACATCCGCCAGGTCAGCCTGCTCGGCGAGAAGTACGTCGCCCTCGAGGCCCCCACCGGTGAGGCACCGCAGGGACGGCTGGGTGAGGGCGACAACATCGCGCTGGCGGCCACCGGCCGCAACCCCGAGGTCGAGGAGGTGCTGGGCGCGCTGTCCTTCCTGCTCAGCGGCGGGGGAGTGGCCCAGCTCGGCACGATCACCGCCGAGCTCAACAACGTGATGAGCGGTCGCACCAACCGGCTGCGCAACCTGCTCGGCACGCTCGAGGACGTCGTCGGCACCCTCGACGGCCAGAAGGGCGACATCATCCGGGCCCTGGAGTCGATGAACAACCTGACCTCCACGCTCAACGCCCAGCGCACGGTGATCACCGACGCCCTCGACGCCACCGGACCGGCGATCCGGGTGCTGGCCGACCAGACCGACGAGCTGGTCGGCATGCTCACCTCGCTCGACGAGCTCGGCGTCGTCGGCACCCGGGTGATCAACGCCAGCCGCACCGACCTGCTGCGCGCGCTGCGCGACCTGCGGCCGGTGCTCAACCGGCTGACGGCGGCCGGCGACTCCCTCGCACCGGGGCTCAACCTGCTGGTCAGCTTCCCGTTCCCGCAGGAGGCCTCCGAGATCGTGCGCGGCGACTACGCCAACACCTCGATCCGGATGGAGGTCAGCATCGACAACCTCTACGAGGCCCTCGGCCTCCCCGACATCGATCTCGACGACAACCCGATCCCGCCGACCCTCAACCAGGTGCGGGCCTGCCTCGAGAGCCGCAACATCAGCAGCCGCGCCTGCCAGCGCCTGCTGCGCGACCCGGCCCTGCTGCGGCAGCTGCGCGAGTCCTGCCAGCAGCCCCGCAACCGCGACAACCCCGTCTGCCGGGTGGTCAACCTCCCCGGTGGCGGTGGTGGTGGCCTCCCCGACCTGCCCTCGCTGCCCGGTCTGGGTGGAGCGCTGGGCCTGGGTCGGTTCGATGCGGCCCTGACCAGCGGCGCGGCCTCGCCGGCGCCGTCGAGCACGAGTCTCTACGGAGGCGGGGCATGACCCGCGCAGTCAAGGCCCGACTGGTCGCCTTCGTGGTGCTCAGCGCCGTCGGCATCGTCTACATCGCGGCGTCCTACCTCGGCTTCGTCGACAAGGTGCTGGGGCGCGGCGTGACGGTCGAGGCCACCCTGCCGACGTCCGGCGGACTCTTCACGGGCAGCGAGGTGACCTACCGCGGGGTCAAGATCGGCAAGGTCTCGAAGGTGCGGCCCACCGGTGACGGCATCCTGCTGACCCTGTCCTTGAAGGACGGCACCGAGCTGCCGCTCGACTCCCCGATGTACGTGCACAACCTCTCGGCGGTGGGCGAGCAGTACCTCGACTTCGAGCCCGCCGACGACGAGGGTCCGTACGCCGAGAACGGCGACCGGCTGGAGGGCAGCGCGGAGTCGATCCCCGTCGACGAGGCCGACCTGCTGATCGAGCTGGACGCCTTCGTGAACTCGGTCGACAAGCCGAGCCTGCGCACGGTCGTCTCCGAGCTCGGACAGCTCTTCGACGACACCGGTCAGCCGCTCCAGAAGCTGCTCGACAACGGCGGCACGTTCGTCGACGCGGCCACCGAGAACACGCCGTACACGATCGCGCTGCTCGACCGGCTCCGCACCGTCCTGGGCACCCAGGCCGAGAACCGCGACAACATCACGTCGTTCTCCCGCGACCTCAACAAGATCACCCGGGCGCTGCGCGACAGCGACGCCGACCTGCGCACGGTGGTGACCGACACGCCGCCGGCCGTCCGCGAGCTGCAGCGGCTGCTGGAGGACCTCGAGCCCACGATCCCGATCCTGCTCAGCAACGCGATCAGCGTGCAGCAGGTCGCCGTGAGCCACCTGCGCGGCCTCGAGCAGCTGCTCGTCACCTTCCCGCGGGTCATCGCGGGTGGCTTCACCGGCACCACGCCCGACGGCTACGGCCACGTCAACCTGCAGTACGACAACGACCCCGGACCCTGCACCGACGGCTACAAGCCCAAGAGCCAGTGGCGCCAGGGCAACGACCTGACCGACTCGCCCATCTTCCCCGCCCGCTGCGCGCGCTTCGACCAGACCTACCGGGGGTTCAACTACTCGCCGGGCACTCGTGCCAACCCGAACCCGGGTCGGGTGGCCGTCGGCTACTACGACCCGCGCACCGGAATGAGCGACAGCGCCGTGGACCGGCGCGGCAACCCCGTTAGATTGGGGAGCCCGCCCGTCGGGCTCCTGGGAGAGGACGCATGGAAGTGGATGTTGGTAGGACCGGTGGTCGACCGGTGAGTGCTGGGTCCGACCCCACTCGCTCGCGGCTGCGCACCAACGTCGTCCTGTACGTCGTGGCGCTCCTGACGGCCTGCGCGTGCGTGCTGGTGGGCGTCACCGCCGTCCGTGCGGCCCAGGACGACACCGGTGCGACGCCGGAGGCCACGGCCGCTGCTCAGGGTGACCTGAGCCCGGCCACCGCCTCGGAGCAGGAGCGCTTCGACGACGTGGTCGAGACCGCCACCGAGGTCGCCAACGCGTTCGTCAACATCCGCTACGACGACGTCGACGCCTCCATCGCGCGGGTCAAGGCCCTGGCCACGGGCGACTTCGCGGACCAGTACGACAAGTCGACCGAGGCGCTGCTCGAGGTCCTCGGGGGCAGCAAGGCCGTGATGATCGGCGACGTCGTGTGGGCCGGCGTGGTCTCGGCCGACGCCGACTCCGCGACCGTGATCGTGGCGACCAGCGGCACCGTGGCCAACACGCTGACCAAGAACAAGCCCGTGGCCCGCACGTTCCGGCTCCAGCTCTCGCTGGCCAACGTCGAGGGCGAGTGGAAGGCCAACGACCTCCAGTTCGTCGAGGAGAGGACCTGATGGCTCCCCCCGTCGCCGCACCTCCAGCGCCCCCACCTCACGCCCCCGCCGCCTCGCCGGGCGCGGCCCCGACCCGGTGGTCGAGCCTGCCGATCCGGTGCTCGAGACCCCCACCCCGGTGGTGAAGCCTGCCGAGACCCCCACCCCGGAGGTCGAGCCTGCCGAGACCCCCTCCGGCCTGCTCGCCTCCGCCCGCACCACCACCGTCCTGCTCGTGGTGATCGCCCTGCTGGCCCTGGCCAGCCTGGCCGGCGGCGGCTACCTGCTGCTGCGTGACGACTCGCCGCCCGCCCCGGTCGCGGCGACCGCGCCCGACGGCGACGCGCTGCTCACGATCTCCACCGACGACGCGCGCACGGCCACCGCCGTGGCCGCGCAGGCGGCGTACACGATCGTGGCGACCTCCTACGAGGACTACGACGCCCAGGTGGAGGAGGCCGCGGGCCTGATGACCACCGCGTTCGCCGAGGAGTACCGCCAGACCGCCGGCGACGTGCGCACCGACCTGGTCAAGTCCAAGACCGAGGTCCAGGTCAGCGTGGTCGCCCAGGGCGTGGTCAGCGCCAACGACACCGAGGTGCGGGCGCTGGTCTTCCTCAACCAGTTCGTCACCAAGAACGGCAAGGACCCGGTCTTCACGCCCTACCGGGCCCTGGTCACCGTGGTCAACAGCGAGGACGGCTGGCTCGTCGCCGACCTCGAGACCGCGTGACGGGAGAACTAGAACACGTTATAGTTCTGGTCCGGTGACCGACCCGCGGGCGGACGGTGCTGGATCCCGGACAGCGAGCGAGGAAGGATCCCCGACGTGACCACCGTCGAGTGCGACCTCCTGATCATCGGTGCCGGGCCCACGGGGCTCTACGCCGCCTACTACGCGGGGTTCCGCGGCCACCGGGTGGCGGTGGTGGACTCGTTGCCCGAGCTCGGCGGCCAGATCACCGCGATGTACCCCGAGAAGCAGATCTTCGACGTGGCCGGCTTCCCTGCCGTCAAGGGCCGCGACCTGGTCGAGGGCCTGGTCGAGCAGGCCGCGACCGCCTCGCCGGACTACCTCCTGGACCGCACCGCCGCGACCCTGACCAGCGACGACGACGGCGTGACCGTGGGTCTCGACGACGGCAGCGAGGTCCGGGCGGGGGCGGTCATCATCACCGCCGGCATCGGCAAGTTCAGCCCCCGACCGCTGCCGGCCGGCGAGGGGTGGCTGGGGCGCGGCCTGGAGTTCTTCGTGCCCAGCTTCGCCCCGTACGCCGGCAAGGACGTGGTCATCGTCGGCGGGGGCGACAGCGCCTTCGACTGGGCCCAGCACCTCGAGCCGATCGCTGCGTCGGTCACCCTCGTGCACCGGCGCGACGCCTTCCGGGCCCACGAGCGCACCGTCCAGCAGGTGCGTGACTCCTCGGTCGAGATCATCACCAAGGCCGAGGTGGTCGCGCTGCGGGGCGACGACGGCGGTGAGTCCGGCGAGGGGGGTCGTCTCGCCGGCGTCGACGTCCAGGTGGGTGACGAGGTGGTCCGCCGTCCTGCGCAGGCCGTCGTGGCGGCGCTGGGCTTCCTGGCCGACCTCGGACCGCTGCAGCAGTGGGGGATCGAGGTGTCCAAGCGGCACGTGCTGGTCGACCCCGGCATGCACACCAACCTGCCGCGGGTCTTCGCCGCCGGCGACATCACCGAGTACCCCGGCAAGGTGCGCCTGATCGCCGTCGGCTTCGGCGAGGCCGCCACCGCGGTCAACAACGCCACCGTCGCGCTCGACCCGTCGGCCAAGGTCTTCCCGGGCCACTCCTCGGAAGGGTCCTGAGCATGGCCACGACCAGCGGCGGGCGCGACGGCGTGCGGATGGACGACACCGAGGTGGCCGAGCTGCTCGCGGACAACCTCAAGGTGCAGGTGGCCAGCCTCGGTCCCGACGGCGCGCCACACCTGACGACCCTGTTCTACGTCGTCCGCGACGGCCGGATCGCCTTCTGGACCTACGCCCGCAGCCAGAAGATCCGCAACCTGGAGCGCGACCCCCGGGTCAGCGCCCTGGTCGAGGCCGGGGTCGACTACTTCGACCTCCGCGGCGTCTCGATCAGCGGCCGCGCCGAGATCGTGCGCGACTACGACGGCATCTACGCGATCGGCGCGGAGGTGGCCACCCGGATGGTCGGCGCCGACTCGTTCGAGGCCCTCGGAGACTTCGGTCGCGAGACCGTGGAGAAGCAGGCCCACAAGCGCGTGGCGGTGGTCATCCACCCCGACCACGTCGCGACCTGGGACCACCGCAAGATGAGATGAGGAGACTGTCGATGAGGATCAAGGTGGACTTCGACCTGTGCGAGTCCAACGCGTTGTGCGAGGCGATGGCGCCGGAGGTCTTCGAGCTGGACGACGACGACTTCCTCCAGCTCAAGACCGACCAGACGACCGACGAGAACATCGCGAACGTCAAGCAGGCCGTCGCGGCCTGTCCGCGCGCCGCGATCTCGCTGGAGGACTGACCCCGTGACTGACGCCTCGACGGGGCCCTCGACCGCACCGTCGCTGGACGGCAAGGTCGCTGTGGTCACCGGCGCCGGGGCCGGCCTGGGCCGGGCGGAGGCGCTCGCCCTGGTCGACGCGGGAGCCCGGGTGGTGGTCAACGACCTGCCCGGGGCGGCCGACGACGTGGCCGAGGAGATCCGGTCCCGCGGCGGCGAGGTCGCCGTCGTCGAGGGCGACGTGGGGGAGCGCTCCACCGCCGACGCCATGGTCGCGGCCGCGGTCGAGGGCTTCGGCTCGCTCGACGTGGTGGTCAACAACGCCGGCATGACCCGCGACCGGATGCTGTTCAACCTCTCCGACGAGGAGTGGGACGACGTCATCCGGGTCCACCTGCGCGGCCACTTCCTGCTCTCCCGCAACGCCGCGTCCTACTGGCGCAGCAAGGCCAAGGAGACCGGGGCCCCCGTGGAGGCCAGCGTCGTCAACACCGCCTCCGAGGCCTTCCTCGGCGGTTCGCCGGGGCAGGCCAACTACGCCGCGGCCAAGGCCGGCATCGCGGCGCTCACCCTCTCCACCGCCCGGGGCCTGGGTCGCGTCGGGGTGCGGGCCAACGCCATCTGCCCGCGCGCCCGCACCGCGATGACCGCGCAGGTCTTCGGCGAGGACTCCTCCGGGCAGGACGTCGACCCCTACTCGCCCGAGCACGTGGCCCCGCTCGTGGCCTACCTCGCCTCCCCGGCCGCCGCGACGATCACCGGCCAGGTCTTCGTCGTGTACGGCGGCATGGTGGCCCTGGTGGCCGCGCCCGTGGTCGAGCAGCGCTTCGACGCCACCGGCGCCACGTGGTCGCTGAGCGACCTCGACACCCAGCTCGGTGGCTTCTTCGAGCGCCGCGACCCGCAGCAGGGGTTCGCGGCCGACTCGATCATGCAGCTCAGCGTCTAGCCCCTCCCACACGGAAGGCACCACCATGGGTCGACTCGACCACAAGATCGCCATCGTCACCGGCGGCGCGCAGGGCCAGGGGGCCGCGATCGTCCGGGCCTTCGTCGCCGAGGGCGCCCGCACCGTCATCGCCGACATCGCCAAGGACGAGGGTCAGGCGCTCGCCGACGAGCTCGGCGAGGCGGCGCACTTCGTGCACCACGACGTCAGCGACCCGGCCTCCTGGACCGCCCTGGTCGAGGACACCACCACCCGGTGGGGCCCGGTGAACGTGCTGGCCAACAACGCCGGCATCCTCCGCTTCGGCGACATCGAGCGGATGGGCGTCGACGAGGTCGAGCTGCTCTTCCGGGTCAACCAGCTCGGCTGCTTCCTGGGCATGCAGGCCGTCTCGCGCACCATGCGCAAGAACGGCGGCGGCTCGATCATCAACGCCTCCTCGGTCGAGGGCCTGGCCGGGATGCCCAGCTGCACGGCGTACGCCGCGACGAAGTGGGCGATCCGCGGGATGACCAAGTGCGGGGCGATGGAGCTCGGGCGGCACCAGATCCGGGTGAACTCGGTGCACCCCGGCATGATCGACACCCCGATGACGCGGGTGCACGGCGGCGACGCCGCGATGGAGTACGGCGCCGCCAAGGTGCCGCTGCGGCGGGTCGGCCAGCCCGCCGACGTCGCGCCGCTCTACGTCTACCTGGCCTCCGACGAGTCGGCCTACACCAACGGCGCCGAGATCGCGGTCGACGGAGGGGTGACGAGCACCCACGCGTTCGGGGGCTGAGCGACCCGCTGGGTCGACCCGGTGGGCAGGGTCGCTCAGTCGCGCAGCAGCATGCGGACGGCGGTCTCCATGTGCTGCGAGGTCTGCTCGCCGGTGGCGCGACCGGTGACCCAGCCGACCAGGGCCGCGAGCCACACGTCACCGATGACGCGCGCGATGGCCACGTCGTCGTCGGTGACCGGCTCGACCCGGTCGGGGTCCATGGCGCGGGTGAGCATCGAGGTCATCAGCATGCCGACCTTGTGGATCTCGGGCGCGGCCGAGGAGTCGGCGAACATGAAGGCCCGGGTGAGGGCCTCGGCGAGGTGCGGGTCGGCCTGGAGCCCCCGGGTCGCGCGCTTGAGCACGAAGATGACCCGCTCCGCGGCGGTGTCGCCCGGGACGGGCTTGCCGCGCATGCTGACCTCGGCGGCCTCGAACTGGCGACCGAGCGCCGAGACCAGCAGGTGGATCTTGGAGGGGAAGTAGCGGTAGAGGGTGCCGAGGGCCACCTCGGCCTTGTCGGCGACGGCCCGCATCTGCACCGCGTCGAAGCCGCCCTCGCCCGCGAGCACGTACGTGGCGTCGAGAATCCGCTGGCGGCGCTCGCGCTGCGAGGCCGAGCCCAGGGCCTCGGCTGGGAGCGAGCTGGCGGTGGACATCGCAGGTCTCCTCGCAACGGATCTGGCGGACTGGGGCTCGCGGGCTGATCCGCGCAACTAGGCTACCAAGGAGTGGGTCATAATGAGAACAAGTTCCACTTGGTCCGGCCCGGCGTGTCCTCGCATCCGGAGCGTGTCCGGAGAAGGCTTCCCACCGTGGGAGCCACGAGAAAGGTTGGGTTCGAAGCCTCATGCGCATCGCGATGCTGTCCTACCGCAGCAAGCCGCACTGCGGCGGTCAGGGCGTCTACCTCCGCCACCTGAGCCGTGAGCTCACCCGGCTCGGCCACGAGGTGGAGGTCTTCTCGGGCCAGCCCTACCCCGTGCTCGACGAGGGCGTCCGGCTCACCGAGGTGCCGAGCCTGGACCTGTACCGCGAGCCGGACCCGTTCCGGGTGCCGCACTGGCGCGAGTTCCGCGACCTCGTCGACGTCCAGGAGTTCGCGATCATGTGCCTGGCCGGCTTCCCGGAGCCACGCACGTTCAGCCGGCGGGTCGCGCGGCTGCTCGAGGAGCGGGCCGGCGACTTCGACATCGCGCACGACAACCAGGTGCTGGGTCACGGGATGCTCGACATCGAGAAGCCCGGCGGGGTCGGCCTGCCGCTGATCACCACCGTGCACCACCCGATCACCTTCGACCGGCGCATCGACCTCCAGCAGACCCGCAACCCGTGGCGCAAGCTCACGCTGCGGCGCTGGTACGGCTTCCTGCGCATGCAGGCCAAGGTCGCCCGCAGTGCCCGCAAGATCATGACGCCCTCCGAGGCCTCCAAGCGCGACATCGCCCGCGACTTCGGGGTGGATCCCGCACGCATGGAGGTGATCCTGCTGGGGGTCGACGACTGCTTCCGGCCGCCCACCACACCTCGGGTGCCGGGCCGGATCATGGCGATGGCCAGCGCCGACGCCCCGATGAAGGGTGTCGCGACCCTGCTGGAGGCCTTCGCCAAGCTCCGCACCGAGCGCGACGTCGAGCTCGTCCTGGTCACCAAGCCGCAGCCCGGCGGCCGCACGGAGAAGCTCATCGAGCGGCTCTCGATCGGCGACGCGGTGCGCTTCGCCCACGGCCTCACCGACGACGAGCTCGTCGACCTGATGGGGTCCGCCGAGCTGGCCTGCGTCCCGTCGCTCTACGAGGGCTTCTCCCTCCCGACCGCCGAGCTGATGGCCTGCGCGACCCCGCTGGTGGTGTCCCGCGCCGGCGCGATCCCGGAGGTCGTCGGGGACGACGGCGTCTGCGCCGACCTGGTCACCCCCGGCGACGTGGGCGAGCTCCAGCTCGCCCTCGAGGCGATGCTCGACGACCCCGAGCGCCGGGCCCGGATGGGCGCAGCCGGGCGGAGGCGCGTGGAAGAGCTGTTCAGCTGGCGGGCGGTGGCCGAGAAGGTCGCCCGGGCCTACCAAGGCGTGATCGACGACTACGACAAGGAGCACCCCCGTGCTGACCGTTGACTTCGACCGGCTGGGCCTCGCGCCCGGTGACCGGGTGCTCGACATGGGCTGTGGCGCGGGCCGCCACGCGTTCGAGGTGTACCGCCGCGGCGGTGACGTCGTGGCCTTCGACATGGACGCCGACGAGCTGGCCGGCGTGCTCGAGCTCTTCGGGGCGATGAAGGAGGCCGGCGAGGTGCCCGAGGGCGCCGAGGCCGACATCAAGCAGGGCGACGCTCTCCAGCTGCCCTTCGCCGACGGCGAGTTCGACCGCATCGTCGCCGCGGAGGTGCTCGAGCACATCCCCGCCGACATCCAGGCGATCGCCGAGCTCGTGCGCGTGCTGCGTCCGGGCGGGTCGATGGCGGTCTCGGTGCCGCGGTGGTTCCCGGAGGTCGTGAACTGGAAGCTCTCCGACGACTACCACAACGTCGAGGGCGGGCACATCCGCATCTACACCGACGCCGAGCTGGTCGACAAGGTGACCAAGGCCGGTCTCGTGCACACCGACAAGGACTACGCCCACGGCCTGCACTCGCCGTACTGGTGGATCAAGTGCGCGGTCGGCGTGACCAACGACCGCCACCCGCTGGCGCGGGCCTACCACAAGCTCCTGGTCTGGGAGATCATGAAGCAGCCGCTGGCCCTGCGCCTGGCCGGACGCGTGCTCGACCCCCTCATCGGCAAGAGCATGGTGCTGTACTTCCGCAAGCCCGAGCAGGAATCGCTGGTCGAGCCTGCCGAGACCCCGGACGCTGATGCCTGAGCCGCTGCCCTGGGTCCGCGACGTGGTCAGCGAGGGCCAGGTGGCCGCCACGGCGGCCTCGATCGCCGGCATGCAGGAGCCCTGCGGCGCGGTGCCGTGGACCGTGGGCGAGCACGTCGACATCTGGAACCACGTCGAGGCCGCGATGGCGATGCTCGTCGGCGGCCAGGTCGAGGCGGCCGAGCGGGCCTACGACTGGGTGCCGACCATGCAGCGGGCCGACGGCTCGTGGCCGATGAAGATCGTCGGTGGCGAGGTCGAGGACCCCCGGGGCGAGGTCAACATGAGCGCCTACCTCGCCGTCGGGATCTGGCACCACTGGCTGGTCCGCCACGACATCGCCTTCGTGCAGCGCCTGTGGCCCGCGGTCCGGGCGGGGCTCGACTGGGTCGTCTCCCAGCAGCAGGCGTTCGGCGGCATCCGCTGGACCCCGACCGAGTCGTTCGCGCTGCTGGCGGGCTCCTCGAGCATCTACCAGTCGCTGCGGGCCGGGGTCGCGCTGGCCGAGCTGCTCGACGACCCGCAACCCGAGTGGGAGCTCGCGGGCGGACGGCTGGGCCACGCGATCCGCGCGCACCGCGACCTGTTCGAGGACAAGGCGACGTACTCGATGGACTGGTACTACCCGGTGCTGGGCGGGGCGGTGCGCGGCGAGGCGGCGCACGCGCTGCTCGCGACGCGTTGGGACGACTTCGTGGAGCCCGGCCTCGGGATCCGCTGCGTCGACACCAACCCCTGGGTGACCGGCGCCGAGACCTGTGAGCTCGTGATGGCGCTCGACGGCATCGGCGAGCAGCGCCGCGCCCTCCAGCTGCTGGCCGACATGCAGCACCTGCGGGCCGCCGACGGCAGCTACTGGACCGGGTGGGTCTTCGGCGACGACGTCTACTGGCCGGGCGAGCAGACGACGTACACGGCAGCTGCCGTGGTGCTGGCCGTCGACGCGCTGGGGGAGACCTACGGGCACAGCTCGCCGGGCTCGGGCATCATGCGCGGCGTCTCGCTCGCGCCGCACTTCCGCGAGATCGCGCTGGAGTGCGGGTGCGGCTCAGCCGACCTGGTCTCCGGCCTGACCCGCTGAGCGCCGCAGCACCCGCATCGACCCGACCACCTCGACCTCCTCGAACGCGCCGCCGGCCAGCGCCCGCAGGTACACCTCGTACGGCGGTCGGCCGCCGTCGGCGGGGTCGGGGAAGACGTCGTGGATCACCAGCGCCCCACCGCGCATCACCCACGGCGCCCACCCCGAGTAGTCGTTCTGGGCGTGCTCCTCGGAGTGGCCGCCGTCGATGAACAGCAGCGACAGCGGGGTGCGCCACAGCGCCGCGACCGTGGTGCTGCGCCCGACGACCGCGACGACGTGGTCCTCGAGACCGGCGGCGGAGATCGTGTCGCGGAAGGTCGGCATGGTGTCCATCCGCCCGGTCGCCGGATCGACCAGCGTGGGGTCGTGGTGCTCCCACCCCGCCTGGTTCTCCTCCGACCCGCGGTGGTGGTCGACGGTCACCACGGTGCCTCCGACCTCGCGGGCCGCAGCACCGAGGTAGACCGCGGACTTGCCGCAGTAGGTGCCGACCTCCAGCGCCGGGCCGTGGGGCAGCCGCTCGCCCGCGACGCGGTGCAGCAGCAGTCCCTCGTCGTCGGGCATGAAGCCCTTCGCGGCGCGGGCGAGGTCCAGCAGGTCGGCGGGGAGGGGCGGCACCCGCACAGTTTAGTAGGATTGGAACACGTTCTAGTTTCTGCCCCACCAGCCCAGCCAGGAGTGGTCATGTCGATCGGGATCTCCGAGGAGCACGTCGAGCTCGCCTCGAGCCTGCGCAGGTGGGCCGCCGGCCTCGACGGCTCGGAGGTCGCCCGCGCCGCCGAGCACGAGCCCGCCGAGGCGTTCGCCTCCACCTGGAAGGCCGTGACCGAGATGGGCGTGGCCACGATCGGCCTCCCCGAGGCGGCCGGCGGGGGCGGCGGCAGCCCGCTCGACCAGGCGGTGGCCCTCGAGGCCTGCGCCCATGAGCTGGTGCCCGGGCCGCTGCTCGGCCCCGCGGTGGCCGCGGCCCTGCTGGGCCGCACCACCCGGGTCGCCGAGCAGCTCGGCGACGGCGCGGTGGTCGCCCTGGCGCTCGGTGGCGCGGTCTGGGACCTGCCCTCGGCCACCCACGTGCTGCTCCCCGACGCCGAGGACCGCTGGTTCGTCGTCGCTGCCGAGGCCCTGGTCGGTGACGGCCGGCACGGCGAGCCGGCAGTCGGGTTCGACCTCACCCGGCGCTTCGGTTCGCTCCCCGAGGGCGCAGCCGTGTCCGGGCGAGACCACGGGGTCCCCGTCGAGGGGCTCACCCACGACCTGGTCCGCCGCACGGCGGTGACCTTCGCCGCCGCCGAGGCCGCGGGGCTCGCCCGCTGGTGCCTCGCGACCGCCGTCGAGCACGCGACCGTCCGCGAGCAGTTCGGCCGCCCCATCGGCTCCTTCCAGGCCGTCAAGCACCTGTGCGCCGAGATGCTGGAGACCGCCGAGGCCGTCACCGCTGCCGCCTGGGACGTCGCCACCGTGGCCCTCGGCGACGACGAGCAGTGGGCCTTCGCGGCCGACGTGGCCGAGGTGACCTGCTTCGACGGAGCCGTCGAGGTGGCCAAGACCTGCATCCAGGTGCTCGGAGGGATCGGCTTCACCTTCGAGCACGACGCCCACCTCTACCTGCGGCGGGCGCTGGCGCTCCGCGGACTGCTCGGGCGCGAGGAGCGCGCGGCCGGTCGGCTCACCCGTCGCGCGGTCGACGGCGTACGTCGGCGGCTGGAGGTCGACCTCGAGGGGCGCGACGAGCAGGTCCGGGCCGAGGTCCGCGCCACGGTCGAGTCGGTCGCGGCGGCTGCGGACACGCGCTCCGCGCTGGTCGGGGCCGGCTACCTCGCGCCGCACTGGCCCGCCCCCGCGGGGGTGGGGGCCGACCCGGTCCTCCAGCTCGTCATCGACCAGGAGCTCGCCCGCGCCGGGGTCGAGCGCCCCGACCTCGTCATCGCCGGGTGGGCGCTGCCCACCATCCTCGAGCACGGCACTCCCGAGCAGCGCGACCGCTTCGTCGGCCCGTCACTGCTCGGCGACCTCGTGTGGTGCCAGCTCTTCTCCGAGCCCGGCTCCGGCTCCGACCTGGCGAGCCTGCGCACCCGAGCCGAACGGGTCGAGGGGGGTTGGCGGCTGTCGGGGCAGAAGGTCTGGACCTCGGTGGCCGAGCGTGCCGACTGGGGCATCTGCCTGGCCCGCACGGACCCGGACGTCCCGCAGCACCAGGGCATCAGCTACTTCCTGGTCGACATGCGCTCGTCCGGTGTCGACGTGCGCCCGCTGCGCGAGATCACCGGGGAGGCGCTGTTCAACGAGGTCTTCCTCGACGACGTGCTGGTCCCCGACGACTGCCTGGTCGGGGGCCTGGGCGACGGCTGGAAGCTCGCCCGCACGACGTTGGCCAACGAGCGGGTGGCGATGGCCACCCACCGGCTCGACAGGAGCACCGAACGCGCCGTCGCCCTCGCCGCGGCCGGCGACCTCGAGCCCACCCAGGAGGTCTCGGTGGGTCGAGCCGTGACCCTCTCGACGGTCTGCTCCCTGCTGGGCGTGCGCACCGTGCTGCGCTCGCTCGCCGGTCAGGGGCCGGGCGCGGAGTCCAGCGTGGCCAAGCTGCTGGGGGTGCGCAACCGTCAGGACGGCGCCGAGCTCGTGCTGTCCCTGCTCGGCGACCGCGTCGTGACCGCAGCGGCGGGGGACACCGAGGTGCAGGAGGCGGCGCGCGAGATGCTCAACACCCGCTGCCTCTCGATCGCGGGCGGCACCACCCAGATCCTGCGCAACGTCGTGGGGGAGCGGATCCTCGGGCTCCCGCGCTGAGGCGGGTCAGTCCTCGGCCGCCGCTACACCCAGGTGGGAGCCGGCCTCGATGGCCGGCAGGGTCAGCCGGAAGCAGGACCCGCCGCCGGTGCGGTCCCGGTAGACCAGGGTGCCGCCGTAGGCCTCGGCCAGCGACCGGGCGACCCACAGGCCCAGGCCCGACCCGGCGACCGCCACCTCGGAGTCGTCGCGGGTGAAGCGCTCGAAGAGCCGTTCGCGCAGGTCGAGGGGGACACCGGGCCCGCGGTCCAGCACCTCGAGGCGCACCAGCGACTGATCGACCTCGGCCCGGACCACGATGGGCGAGCGGGCGTACTTGGTGGCGTTCGTGACGAGGTTGTCGAGGATCGCCTGCAGGTGGCTCGGGTCGATCCAGACCGGGAGCCCGACCGGGATCCGGATCTCCGGGGTCTCGGCCTGGATGCCGACGCTCTGCAGGTAGTCGGCGACCGCGGTGAGCACGTCGGTGCGCTGGCCGCGAGGCTCCAGGGCGCCGGTCTGGGTGCGCGCGGAGGTGAGGTAGCCGTCGACCGTCCTGGCCATCCGGCCGATCTTGCGCTGGAGCAGGTCGAGGTAGCCGTGGCGACGGGTCGCCGGGCCGGTGTCCCAGTCGTCCTGCAGCGCCTCGACCGCACCGACCATGGAGGTGAGGGTGTTGCGGAGCTCGTGGTAGGCCAGGGCGAGCCCGTCGGCGTCGTCCTTGACGTCGCGCAGGACCAGCACCCACCCGCCCAGCTCCACGTCGGTCACCCTCGTCGCGTGGATGTCGACCGTGCGGGTCCGGCCGGACGCCGTCACCAGCTCGAGGCGGTCGGTGTCGCCGGTGTCGAGCGGGCGCCCGAACTGTCGGCCGACGACGTCGCTGTCCCTGGCGCCGCCGAGGGTCTCCCGGGCCTCGCGGTTGGCGTAGCGGATGCAGCCGTCGTCGTCGAGGATGAGCAGGCCGTCGTCGGACTGGTCGAGGCAGCGGACGATCTCGTCCGTCGCGAGACCCGCCCCCATCGGGTCGAGGGCGGTGCTCTGGTCACCATCGTCGTCGAACATCGAGCTCACCGCTCCTCCTCGAAGAGAGCATCGATCCCGTCGAGGCGGGTGCTGACCATGCGGCTCTCGCGGGGGTTGCCAGCGAGGATGCCCGTGACGTTCTGGAAGGGGGCCCCGATGTGCATCCCGTCGTGGTCGATCAGGAACTCGTGGATCGACTTGTCGTGGAGGGAGCCTCGCAGCTTGAGGACGGTGAACCCGCGCCTGACCTCGCCGCCTATCTCGACGTAGCGCAGCAGCATGATCATGTCGGTCAGGCTGGAGATGTGGGCCTCGGTCGTCGACTCGCCACCGAGCAACGAGTGCGCGGTCGAGGTCAGGAGGGCGGCGATCTGGCGGTGCTTGAGGAAGGCCGTGAGACTGATCAGGAACTCGCGGAAGCTGCGCGCCGGCGCGATCCGCTCCAGCGCGCTGAGGCTGTCGATCGCCACGCGGGTGGGCTCGTACTCCTCGATCGCGTTCTTGATCGCGACGAGGTGGTCCTCGAGCGACCGGATCTCCGGGTAGGCGGCCTCGATGCGCAGCGTGCCGGCTTGCTCGAAGGTGGGGTAGTCCTTGCCCCAGCCGCGGGCGTTGCGGACCAGCTGGGCGCGGCTCTCCTCGAAGGAGAAGATGAGCGAGCGCTCGCCGTTCTCTGCGCCCCCGCTGGCGAACTCGGTGACCAGCAGGGTCTTGCCGGTCCCGGTCGCGCCCGAGACCAGGCTGACCGAGTCGCGGAACATGCCACCGCCGCACATCGCGTCGAGCTCGGGCATGCCCGACACGATGCGCTCGCTGGACGACTCGGCGTTCAGGCCGGTGCCGACCATCGTGATGGCCACCAGGCCCTCGTCGGGGAGGATCGTGAACGGGAACTCGCCGGTGAGGTGGTGGGTGCCCCGCATCTTCAGCACCTCGATGGTGCGTCGACGCGTCTCCTCCTCGAGCGCGTTGCGCAGCACCATGGCGTTGTCGCAGACGAACTCCTCCACGCCGAAGCGGCCGATCGCGCCGTACTCGTCGTCGCGTTCGCCGGTGATCACCGCGGTGACCCCGAGGGACCGCAGCGAGTTGACCAGGCGCAGCAGCTCACGGCGGACGACCGGGGGATCGGGGAAACGCGTGAACGCGACGCCGACCGAGTCGATCGAGATCCGCGTGGCACCCACCTTCGCGACGGCGTGCTCGATGCGGGTGATCAGGCCGGAGAGGTCGAACCTCCCGACGACCTCCTCCTCGACAGTGGGGTCGAACGTGGCGTCGACGAAGACCCAACGCCCCTCGCGCTCGAAGGCGGAGATGTCGTAGCCGAGGGACTCGCCGTGCCGGCGCAGCGCGTCCGGCGGCTCCTCGAAGGTGACGAAGACCGCGGACTCCGCGTTGCTCTGGACGGCGGTGGCCAGGAACTGCAACGCGAAGACGGTCTTGCCGCTGCCCGAGGTCCCGCTGACCAACGTCGAGCGACCGGCGGGGAGGCCTCCGGAGAGGATGTGGTCGATCCCGACCTGACCGGTCGAGACCCGGGTGATCCCGGGGCTGGTGATGGTCACAGGTGAGGCCTTTGGTAGGTGCTGCGCAGCACGCGATCGATGCCCAGCGCGTCGGCGAGGCGGGGGAGGTCGGCCAGATCGCCGATCACTCGGCGCTGGGGTGGGGGTGAGACCCTGATGACCAGGGGGGTGGCGAGCACGCCCACCTCCTCGGCGATCTCCGGGTGCTCGAGGATGTCCACGACCTCGAGCTCGGTGTCCGGCGGGAGGCTGGTGCCGATGAGGGACTGGAGCGACCGGAGGGCGACGCTCGCGCGGGCCGAGTCTCCGGCGACGAAGAGCCGCAGCCGTACTCGCTGCTCCGACGCCACCTCGCCTCCCTCGGGCGCTCCCTCGGTCTGGCTCATCCGGCCTCCGCCGTGAGGCTGCCTGCCCCTGACCGGACCAGGGCCACGGCGGGGGTGGACGGCGACGCCGACCTCCGGGAGGCCGGCACGTCGAGCTCGAGCCCGGAGATGATGCGCTCGACGTCGTGGGTGGAGCCCACGAGCCGTCGCGCCGGGCCGGGGAGCTCACGGATGACCACGGGCGTGGCCAGCACCTGGAGCTCCGAGAACAGCTCGGGGTGCTCGTTGAGGTCGCTGACCTTGACGTAGGTCTCGGCGGGGTGGCGTCGGCGGGCGATCTCGTGGAGAGCGCGCTCGAGACCTCGGGTCCGCGCGGACTGCCCCACGACGACGAGATGGAGCATCACCGCCGCGTCAGGGTCCTGCGCGCTCGACGTGCGGGGTCGCGGCGAGGAGGCTCGCACGGTCGCGCCGTCGGAGCGTTGACGCCGCGGGTCCGAGCCGTGCACGGCGAGATAGCCGTCGGCGAGGCAGCCCAGGACGGCGATCAGCGTCTCCTCGCCGGCGTCGAGGAGCCCGTGCGCCCGCTCGGCGGACTCGCCGTCGACCATGGCGGCCAGCGCCGCCCGGTGGAGGGCCGCGACGTCACGGGCACCCAGTCGCTCGGCCACGAGACAGTCCGCGAGTCGTCGGGCCTCCCGGGTGAAGCCGTTGTCGGCCCGGAACGCGCGGTTCTCCACGCACAGGACGACGAGGGTCTGGAAGTCGTCGACCCACGGTGCGGTGCGGTCCGGGTTCGTGCAGGCCGTGCGCTGGTGCTGGTCATGGTGTACCTCCGCTGACCAGTCAACCGGCCGGTCATCAACGCGCTGTGTAGATGGGAGGACGCCCCGTGAAGGTAGTGTGAAGGTCGCGCCGGAGGGAGATCAGATGGCCGCCATCCTCGTCGCGGAGGACGACCCCGACATCACCGTGCTGCTGAAGATCCTGCTCGAGGAGGAGGGGCACGACGTCGAGATGGTCGTGGAGGGTGCCGCCGCGCTGGCCGCCTACCGAGCCCGCGGCGCCGACCTCGTCATGCTCGACATCTCGTTGCCAGGAGAGCTCGACGGCATCGATGTGCTGCGCACGCTGCGCGCGGAGGGCGTCGGCAGCCCGCCACGGGTGCTGCTGCTGAGCGCGCGGGCCAGCGATGCCGACGTGGCCCACGGACTCCGGTCCGGAGCCGACGACTACGTCGTCAAGCCCTTCGACGCCGGCGAGCTGGTGTCCCGCGTGCGACGGCTGCTCGACGGGTCCTGATCCGGCCCCGGCCGCCGGCTGTCGTTGCCGGTGCGGGGGACGGTGATGGTGACGGTGGTGCCCTCGTCGGGCGCCGAGCGCAGCGTGAGCGCGCCGTCGTGCGCCTCGACGATCGTGCGCACGATCGTCAGCCCCAGGCCGGTGCCCTGGATCGTGCCGGCCACGGCGTTGCTGGCGCGGAAGAAGCTGTCGAAGAGGTGGTCCTGCTCGTCCGCCGGGATGCCGATGCCGTCGTCGGCGACCTCGATCGAGACCTCGTGCGGGGCGTCGAGGTCGAGCTTGACCCGGATCGAGCCGCCGTCCGCAGTGAACTTGGTGGCGTTCGAGACCAGGTTGACCATGGCGCGCTCGAGCTGGGTGGGGTCACCGAGGACCGTGGGCGACCCGGACGTCGACACCTGGACGTCGAGGGTCAGCGCACGGTCCCACCGCAGGTGCTCGGTGGCCTCGACGGCGCTGCGCACCACGGTCGCGAGATCCACCTCGACGTGGCTGCTCCGGTCCTTCATGGTCTCGACACGAGAGAGGGCGAGGATGTTCTCGATCAGGCCGAAGAGCCGCTGCCCGCCCCGGTCCACGCGTCGGAGCAGGTCGCGCTGACGCTCGTTGAGCGGTCCGACGACCTCGCCGGAGAGGATCTGGTTGAAGCCCAGGATGCTGGTCATCGGGGTCCGCAGCTCGTGGCTCACCGTGGCCAGGAACTCCGACTTCGACCGGTCCAGCTCCGAGAGCCTGTCGACGGCGTCGCGCTCCTTCTCCAGGGCGTGCCGCAACGACTCCTGGACCTGCTCGCGGGCCGTGACGTCCTCGCCGACCGCGAGGTAGCCGATCCGCGCTCCGTCGGCGTCGCGCAGGGGGCTCAGGTTGAGGTTCATCGTGAGGTGGACGCCGTCGGCGCCCACGTAGGTCCAGTCCCGTCGCTCCGGCCGGCCGGTGCCGTGCACCTCGGCGGTCAGCGCGGCCAAGCCCCCGCCGACCCCGAGCTCGCCGGCCCGCTGCTCGAGCTCGCGGGGGAGGTGCAGCGAGATCAGGTCACGACCGATCAGGTCTGCGGCCTCCAGCCCCAGCAGGGATTCCGTGCCCCGGTTGACGAACGTGATGACGCCGTGGCTGTCCGCGGCCACGATCGAGGTCCCGGTCGTGGCGTCGAGCAGGGCAGCGGTGAACTCCTGCTGCTGGCGCAGCTCGTCCTGGGCCCGGCGCGAGTCCTCACGACCCGCGATGGCCTCGCGCAGCGCCGACTCGCGCTCCGCCGCGACCAGCGCCAACGGAAGGGTGGCGAGCGCGATGACGATCAGGTTGAGCTGGACCAGGGCGGCGGTGGTGTGGTTGGAGAGCTCGACGATGTCGCCGAAGGGTCCGCCGCCGCGCACCGTGAGCACGGTCGTCACGGCGCCGACCGCCAGGGCCTCGACCGCGACCGCGCGCAGCGAGAGGACGAGCGCGCCCCAGACGAGCAAGGGGAGGGGCAGGAACGAGATCGGGAGGGTCTGCCCGCTGCGGTAGACCAGCGCGGTGATCGTCAGGGTGGCCACGATCTGCACCACGGCCCCCAGGCGGGGCCGGAGCCCGCGGCGACCGGTGGCGCGGGGGTCGGTCAGCAGCAGGGCCACCGGGATGACGAGGAGCTGTGAGGCACCGTGCGACGCCATGGCGTCGAAGGTGGTGCCGAGCCAGGGTCCGTCCAGGACGACGTGCACGATCCCGCCGGCCAGCAGGCCGATCGTGGTGGCCCCGGCCGTGGTCGCGACGATCAGCCGGGCGAAGTCGCCGCGGGTGCGCAGCCAGGGGCGCGAGCGGTGCGCCCCGAGCAGCACGGCGACGACCAGCCCCTCACTGGCGTTGGCCAGTCCGAAGAGGCCGGAGACGAGCACGGTGCGGTCTCCGCCGACGACGTTGGCGAGGCCGGTGACCACCACCGTGAGCAGCAGCAGCAGCGGCCAGCGCCGGGCGCGCGAGAGGACGAGCAGGCCCGTGCCGACCCCGGCCGCCGGCCACCAGGCCGCGACGTCGGAATCGCCGGGGGAGAAGTGGACGGCGGACACGCACAGCCCGAAGATCGCGGCGAAGGAGGCGGCGGTGGCCAGCGGCCCGGGCTCGTACGTCGCGTGACCGGTCACGAGAGACCGTTCACGCGGTCTGCGGTGACACCATGCGGTGGACGGTGTCGAGCAGGTGGGCGACCCGGAACGGCTTGTGCACGTACTGGTCGACGCGAGGCACCTGGCCGAGCCCCGGCTCGGGGTGGGACCGCTGGTTGGTCAGCAGCACGACGGCGGGACGGGGATGCTCGCCCGAGCACAGGTCGCGGGCCACCTCGAAGCCCGACGGACGGCGGTCGTCGTCGTCGAGCAGCACCAGGTCGAAGGCCTCGCGCCCGACGAGGTCCAGTGCCGAGCCCGCATCGGTGGAGACGGTGACCTCGTGCCCGTGCATGTCCAGCGAGATCGAGAGCAGGGCGCGGATGTCGTGGTCCTGGACGAACACCAAGATCTGTGCCATCTCGGTCTCCTCTTCCCCTCGTGCCGCAGGCGTCGAGCCGCCTGCTCATGGCTCGATCCTCGCAGCCGGGCGTGAACGAGAGGTGTGCCCGGTCCGGTTGACCGTGAAGATCGTGTGAGGGCCGGTGGCCTATCCTCCACGGATGGCGGCTCGGCTCCTGGTCATCGACGACGACGTCCAGCTGGCCCATGTCCTGATGGTGGCCCTGCAGCGCCGCGGCTTCGACGCGCACGTCGCCTCCGACGCGGCCACGGGCCTGGAGATGATCGTCACGACCGATCCCGACCTGGTGGTCCTCGACCTGGGCCTGCCGGACCGTGACGGCCTCGACGTGGTGCGCGACCTGCGCAGCTGGAGCCACGCTCCCGTGCTCATCCTGTCGGGGGCCACCGACCAGGGGCGCCGGGTCGAGGCGCTCGATGCGGGCGCGGACGACTACGTGCAGAAGCCGTTCAGCGTCGATGAGCTGGTGGCCAGGGTGCACGCCGTGCTGCGCCGGACGGCCGGCCGGGGCGAGAACCACCCCGACACCGTACGTCGGTTCGGGGAGCTGATGATCGATCTCCAGGCGCATCGCGTGGCGGTGGCCGACCAGGAGGTGCGGCTGACCCCCACCGAGTGGCGGCTGCTCCAGGTCCTGGTCGCCTCGCCGGGGCGGCTGCTGAGCCACCAGTGGATCCTCGACGAGGTCTGGGACTCCGCGCACGGTGACGAGACCAAGGTGGCGCTCCGGGCCCACGTCCGGTCGCTGCGGGCCAAGCTCGGCGACGCCGCCGACGACCCGACGTACGTGCGGACCGAGAGCGGTGCCGGCTATCGCTGGATCGGCCGGGAGACGGTCGTCGACGAGCCGGACCCCGAGCCTGATGCCGAGCCTGATGCCGGGCCTGATGCCGGGCCTGATGCCGGGCCCGACCCTGAGCCTGAGCAGGCCGCGGCGACCGACGACTCCGCGCGCGCCCACGCCCTCGGCACGGCGGCGCTGACCCACGAGCTCAACAACGCGCTGACCGCGCTGCGGGTGGCCGTCTACCTGCTGCGGCGACGGGCCACGACGACCGAGGGGACGGATGCTTCCGGGGGGTCCGGGGCGGGCAGCGTGCCCGAGCTCGCGGTCCGCGTCGAGGAGATCGTCGGTCGGGTGAGCGCGCTGGCCGTCGAGCTCGAGCTGCGGGCCGGCGCTCAGCTCGAGGGCTGAGCGGCGGCGCCCTTCCGGTGCTGGTTCCAGTGCCAGTGCAGGTAGCGGTCGATGGCTCGCACGACGTGGGCCGACCGGATCGAGGGGAAGACGTCGAAGGCGTGCTGGGCCCCGGGGAGCTCGGCGTAGACGACCGTCGCCCCCGAGGTCTCGCGGAGCTTCTCGACGAAGAGCCGGGCCTGCCGGACGGGGGCCAGCGTGTCGGACCGGCCGTGCAGGACGAAGAAGTCCGGCGCCGAGCGGGTGATCCGCTGCAGCGGTGAGGCCGCCTCGAAGAGCTCGGGGGAGTCGGCGTAGGACGCCTGGAGGACCCGGGGGGCGAGGAAGCTGTCGCGCATCACCTCCACGGCCTTGAGACCGGTCGAGCCGGCGAAGTCGTAGACCCCGTAGTGCGGGACCGCGACCTGCACCGTGGTGTCGGCGTCCTCGAACCCCGGCTGCCAGGCGACGTCGTCCGCGGTGAGGGCGGCGAGCGCCGCGAGGTGGCCTCCGGCGGAACCCCCGGTGATCGCGATGTAGTCGGGGTCGCCCCCGTAGGCCGCGATGTGCTGCTTGATCCAGGCGATCGCCTGCTTGACGTCGACGATGTGGGCCGGGAAGGCGTCGCGGGGCGAGAGTCGGTAGTTGATCGCGACGCACACCCATCCCTTCGCGGCGAGGTGGTGCATCAGCGGCAGCCCCTGCTGGTCCTTCTTGCCGATCGACCACCCCCCGCCGTGCACCTGGAGCAGCACCGGGGCGCCGCCGTCGGGCACCCCGCCCTCGGGGGTGTAGATGTCGAGCAGGCCCCGCGCGCCGTGGTCGTTGTAGGCGATGTCGCGCTCCACGTGCACCCCGACCCCGCGCATCCGGAAGGGGTAGACCAGCTGGCGCCACGGCACGGCCAGGTCGGCCGGCGTGGGGGCGGCGTCGAGATGCTCGACGTAGTCGGCGCCGATCCCGTCGGCCAGCGCCTGCTCGACCTGCTGCTGCACGTCGCGGGACTGCTTGATCAGGTAGGCCTGCCCGACGACGCTGGCGGCGGCGAGGGCCAGGGCAGCGGGGTCACGCCGGCGGCCACGGGTGTGGGTCGCGGCGTCGGCGAGCGTGACGGCCAGGGCGTGGGGGGCGAGCTCACCGGCGAGCCAACCGGCGAAGAACGCCGGGAAACCGAGGCGCTCGACCGGGAGCGGACGGATCGCGTTGGCGGTGAGTGCGGCGGTGATGACCTGGCGACGGAGGAAGCCCATGGGCGCCAGGCTAGGTCCCGCGCTCCGGAGGACGACGGAGTGGGGTGCGAGTCACATTCACGGATAGATGAAAGTGCTTCGCGAATGACGTACGCTGCGGGCATGGACCGACTTTCGGGGCTCGACGCGAGCTTCCTGTACCTCGAGACGCCCGCTCAGCTGATGCACGTCTGCGCGGTGATGGTGCTGGACCCGAGCACGATGACCACGCCGTACTCGTTCGACTCGGTGCGCGCGCAGATCGACGAGCGGGTGCGCGACGTGCCGTCGTTCACGCGCAAGCTGCGCCGGGTGCCGCTGGGGCTGGACCACCCGATCTGGGTGCGCGACAAGCAGTTCGACATCGAGCGCCACGTGCACCGGCTGGCGCTGCCGAGCCCCGGCGGCTACCGCGAGCTCACCGAGCTGACGGCCCACCTGGCCGGCCTCCCGCTCGACCGGTCGCGGCCGCTGTGGGAGATGTGGATCATCGAGGGGTACGACGCCGGCCTCGGCCACGAGACGGTCGCGCTCTTCACCAAGATGCACCACGCCACGGTCGACGGGGTGTCGGGAGCCAACCTGATCTCCCACCTGTGCAGCCTCGAGCCCGACGCCGAGCCCCCCGCAGCAGGTCAGGACCCCGGCCGGCACGGGCGCGACGTCCAGCCGCCCGAGCTGCTGGGCCGCGCGCTCGTGAGCAACGTGACCCGGCCGCTCAACGCGGTGAGGCTGCTCGCGCCCACGAGCAAGGGCATCACCCGCACCATCAGCCGGGCCCGGGCCGGCACCGCGATGGCGGCACCGCTGACCGCCCCCCGTACGTCCTTCAACGGCACGATCACCGGTCACCGGTCGATCGCGCTCGCCGACCTGAGCCTCGACGACGTCCGCGCGATCAAGAAGGCCACCGGCACCACCGTCAACGACGTCGTGCTCACCGTCGCCGGGGGCGCCCTGCGCTCCTACCTCGAGGAGCGCGACGAGCTGCCCGACTCCTCCCTGCTGGCCACGGTCCCGGTCTCCGTCCGCGAGGACTCGCAGCGCTCGTCCGGGGCCAACAAGGTCTCGGCGCTCTTCTCGCGGCTGGGCACCGACGTCGAGGACCCCCTCGAGCGGCTGGAGCAGATGGCCGAGAACAACCGCAACGCCAAGGACCACCACCAGGCGATCAGCGCCGACTCCCTCCAGGACTGGGCGGAGTTCGCGGCGCCGCGCACCTTCGGTCTGGCCGTGCGCGCCTACGCCAGCCTGCGACTGGCCGAGAAGCACCCCGTCGTGCACAACCTGGTGATCTCCAACGTGCCCGGCCCGCCGGTGCCGATGTACTTCTCCGGCGCCCAGGTCCGGGCGCTCTACCCCCTCGGACCGGTCTTCCACGGAGCCGGGCTGAACATCACCGTGCTGTCCAACAACGGGATCGTGCACGTGGGGGTGATCGCCTGTCGCGAGTCGATGCCGGACGTCGACACCTTGGCGCAGCGCTTCGAGTCCGAGCTCGCCGCCCTGAAGGCGGCGGTGGTCGGGAGCAGCCTCACTCTGGTCGAGGAGCCGGTCTCCGGCGACTGAGGTCGCGACGGCGGGCGTTGACCGTGGCGACCGCCTCGAGCAGGACGGGCACGAACTTCTCCGCCTCCAGCACGCAGGCGGCGTGCCCACCGTCGAAGTCGTGCCACGTCGCGCCGGGGACGGCGCGGGTCAGGGCGATCTGACGCTCGACCGGGATGACCCGGTCGCCCCGGCCGGCGACGACCGCGGTCGGGACGTCGATCGAGCGCAGCCAGGGCCGGGAGTGGTGACGACCCAGCGCGGTGATCGCCTGCGCGACCGACCAGGCGCTCGTGGAGCGCAGCTCGCGCAGGGCCCAGTCCTGGACGTGGCGCGGCTCGTCGTCGCGCAGCCGGGGCGGACGGCCGGTGGCCACCCGACGTACCGCGCGCAGGGCCGGCATCGTGGTGCCCATCCCGGTGAAGAACAGCCGCTCGCCGGCCGAGAGCCGGAAGCGGTCGGTGGTCGCGCAGAGGATCAGGCCCTTGACGATCTGCGGGTGCTGGCGCCAGACCCGCTGCGCGACGATCGAGCCCATCGAGTAGCCGCAGACCATCACCTCCTCCAGGCCCAGCACCTCGACCAGCGCCGCGACGTCGTCGGCGCAGTCGGCCAGGGAGAAGTCCGCGCTCCGGATGCCCTGGCCGTGCCAGCGCTGGTCGAGCGTCACCACGCGGTAGCGCTTCGAGAGCCCCTCGATGGCGGGGTACCAGGTGAGCAGTCCGGTGCAGCCCAGCGCGTGCAGCAGCACGACCGTGGGGGAGTCGGGGTGGGGGCCCGGCGTGTCGGTGACGTACGTCGACCCGCGGCCCGGCAGCTCGACCAGCTGACCGTGGGGGATCCGGGCCCAGGGCAGGTAGACCCGGCGGCCGAGATCACGTGGTGAGAGCATGCACGCAATACTAGAACACGTTACAGTTCGACCGTGGACTCCGAGTCGATCGAAGCGGTGCGTGCTGTCGCCACCGAGGTGCTGAACCGGGCCCAGGGCGGCACCGGAGCGGGGGCATGGGCCGAGCTGGCCTCGGCCGGGCTGCTGGCGCTGCCGGTGCCCGAGCAGCACGGCGGGGAGGGCCTCGGACTGCCCGAGGTCGCGGTCCTGCTGCACGAGGCCGGGGCGCGAGCCGTGCACGAACCGCTGTGGGAGACCCTCTGCTGCGGCGTCCTGACCCTCGCCGTCGCCGGCACCCCCGAGCAGCAGGAGACCTGGCTGCCGCGCGTCGCCACCGGCGACGCCCTGCTCACGCCGGCCGTGCGCGAGCCCGGCGTGCCACTCACCGGGACGCCCACCACGCGCCTGGAGGCCGGCACCGGCACCCCCACCGGCACCCCCACCGTGTCCGGGCGCAAGGTCGGGGTGACCTACGCCGACGGGGCCGACCGGCTGCTGGTGACGGCCCTCGACGGCGACCGCCCGGTCGTCGCGCTCGTCGACCCCCACGGGCCTGGCGTGACCCTGGTGCCGACCCCGTCCTCCGGAGCGCCCGCCCAGCACACGGTGGTGCTCGACGGCGCCCCGGCCGAGGTCCTCGCCGACGGCGCGGCCGACGTCCTGGTCCGGCACGCGGTGGCCGGTCTCGCGGTGCTCGCCGCCGGGATCGTCACCGGGGCTCGAGACCTCACGGCCGACTACGTCAAGGGCCGCACGCAGTTCGGGCGGTCGCTGGCGGAGTTCCAGGCCGTCGCGATGCAGGCCGCCGACGTCTACATCGCCTCCCGCACCCTCGACCTGGCCGCCCAGAACGCCGTCTGGCGGGTCACCGAGGGTCTCGACGCGGCCGACGACCTGGCCGTCGCGGCCTACTGGGTCGGCGCCGAGGGTCCGCCCGCGCTGCGCACCTGCCACCACCTGCACGGCGGGATGGGGCTCGACGTCACCTACCCGCTGCCGGCGTACTCGGCCTGGATGACCGACCTGGCCCACGCGATCGACACGCTGGCTGCCGACGTGCCCGTGGAGAGCGAGGCCGCGAAGAACCTCGAGCTGAGCGTCGAGCAGCGGGCGCTCAAGGCCGAGCTGCGCACCTACTTCACCGGCGTCGCCGGGCAGACCCTGCACGGCGACCCGGGCCCCGAGGGGTCCACCGACCGCCACGGGGCGACGTACCAGCGGGTGATCCGGCAGATGGGCGACGACGGCTGGATGGGCGTCGGCTGGCCGACGGAGTACGGCGGCCACGGGCTCGGCGAGGTCGAGCAGACGATCTTCGCCAACGAGGCGCAGCGCGCCGACGTGCACCTGCCCGCGGTGACCCTGCAGACCGTCGGCCCGACGCTGATCCGCTACGGCACGCAGAAGCAGAAGGACCTGTTCCTCAAGCGCATCCTGGCCGGCGACGTGCACTTCGCGATCGGCTACAGCGAGCCGGACGCCGGCACCGACCTGGCCGCGCTGCGGGCGACCGCCCGGCGCGACGGCGACCACTACGTCGTCAACGGCCAGAAGATGTGGACCACGGGCGGTCACCAGGCCGACTACGTGTGGCTGGCGGTGCGCACCGACCCCGACGCCCCCAAGCACCAGGGCATCTCGATCCTGATCGTCGACACCACCGACCCGGGCTACTCCTGGACGCCGATCATCACCGCCGACGGCTCCCACCACGTCAACGCGACCTACTACAACGACGTGCGGGTGCCGGTCGACATGCTGGTGGGCGAGGAGAACCAGGGCTGGAAGCTGATCACCACCCAGCTCAACCACGAGCGCGTGATGCTCGGGCCGGCGGGCCGGATCGAGGGCCTGCGCGACCGGGTCGTGGAGTGGGCCACGCGGGCGGGTGTGGTCGACCGCCCCGACGTGCGCGCGGTGCTCGGCCGCGCCACCGCGGCGTTCCGGGTCAACGAGCTGCTGAACTGGGAGGTCGCCCGGGCCGGGGCGTCGGGTGAGGTCTCGGTCGGCGACGCGTCGTCCTCGAAGGTCTTCGCGGCCGACCAGGTGCAGCACGTCGGGGCCGACCTGGCGGCGCTCGTGCACCGCTACGGCGACCCGGCCGACCCGGAGACCGGCGAGCTGGTCGACTACCTCGACGGCCAGGTCAAGCGCAACCTCGTGCTCACGTTCGGTGGCGGCGTGCAGGAGGTGCAGCGCGAGCTGATCTGCATGTTCGGGCTCGGGCTGCCGCGGGTGCCCCGATGAGCCCCGAGCAGGCGAGCCACGAGCAGGCGAGCCACGAGCAGATCATGGCCGAGGCCGAGCGGATCAGGGCCACCGGCGACTCCGCGGAGCGCATCGGTCGCGACCCGGTCAACCAGCCGGCGATCAACAACTGGCTGGAGGCGCTCGGCAACACCAACCCGCGGTGGTCCGCCGGTGAGGCGCCGCCCTCGATGGCCCAGGTGTGGACGATGCCGGGGCTGGCCGGGCGGATCCCCGGTGACGACCCGTTGCACGCGATGATGTCGGTGCTGACGCAGGCCGGCTACACCGCCGTGCTCGGCACCAACTGCGAGCAGGAGTACCACCGCACGCTGCGGGTGGGCGAGCAGGTGCGGATGAGCAACCGGCTCGACTCGGTCGTCGGGCCCAAGACCACGGGGATGGGCGTCGGCTACTTCGTCACCTCGCGCAACACCTGGTACGTCACCGATGCCGACGGTGGGCGCGACGTGGTCGCGACGATGCTCTTCCGGGTGCTGAAGTTCGTCCCGAGGGCAGCGTCGTGATCCGCCCGATGGTCAACCGCGACACCGCGTTCTTCTGGGAGGGCACCCGGGCCGGTGAGCTGCGGGTCCCGCAGTGCGGGGCGTGCGGTGCGCTGCGCTTCCCGCCGGGACCCGCCTGCACCGAGTGCGAGGCCTTCGACCGCACGTACGTCGTCGCCGAGGGCACCGGCACCGTCTTCTCCTACGTCGTGCACCGGCACCCGCCCGTGCCCGGCAAGGAGCTGCCGATCGTGATCGCGCTGATCGACCTGGCCGAGGGCGTCCGGATGGTCGGCGAGGTCGTCGACGCCGTCTCCGCCGACGGAGAGGCCGAGATCGAGATCGGCACCGCGCTGCGGGTCGACTTCCGCCGGGTCGACGACGACCTGACCCTGCCGATCTGGAAGAAGGACCTGTGAGGACCCTGCAGCCCGGCGACACCCTGCCCGCGTGGGAGGTCCCGCTCACCCCGACGCTGATCGTGAGCACGGCGATCGCGACCCGCGACTTCCAGGACGTCCACCACGACCGCGACATCGCCCAGGCGGCCGGGTCGAAGGACATCTTCATGAACATCCTGACCTCGACCGGGCTGGTCGAGCGGTTCGTCTCCGAGTGGGCCGGGCCCGACCTCGAGCTGCGCGGGATCTCGCTGCGCCTCGGCGCCCCGGCCTACCCCTACGACACGCTGACCTTCACCGGCACGGTGACCGGCGTCGAGGACGGCGTGGCCACGATCGACGTGATCGGCGCCGTCTCGCTGGGCCAGCACGTGATCGCCACCGTGAAGGTGGGGGCCTGATGGGCACGCTCAGCGGGGCGACCGCGATCGCCGGCATCGGCGCCACGGAGTTCTCGAAGGCCTCGGGTCGCTCCGAGCTCCAGCTGTCGGTGGAGGCGGTGCGCAGTGCGCTGGCCGACTGCGGCCTGACGCCGGCCGACGTCGACGGGCTGACGACGTTCACGATGGACACCTCCTCGGAGATCGCCGTGGCCCGCGAGCTGGGCATCCCGGAGCTGCGCTTCTTCAGCCGGATCAACTACGGCGGGGGAGCGGCCTGCGCGACGGTGCAGCAGGCCGCGATGGCCGTGGCGACGGGCGTGGCCGACGTCGTCGTCGCCTACCGCGGCTTCAACGAGCGCTCCGAGAGCCGCTTCGGGCAGGTCTCGGTCGCCGCTGCCACCCAGGTCAACACCAACGGTCTCGACAACGCCTGGACCTACCCGCTCGGACTCGGCACCCCGGCCGCGACGGTCGCGATGCAGGCCCGCCGCTACATGCACGAGTACGGCGCCACGTCCGAGGACTTCGGCCGGGTCGCCGTCGCCGACCGCCGGCACGCCGCGACCAACCCGCACGCGTTCTTCCACGGCAAGCCGATCACGCTCGAGGACCACCAGGCCTCGCGGATGATCGTCGACCCGCTGCACCTGCTCGACTGCTGCCAGGAGAGCGACGGCGCGGTCGCGCTGGTGATCGTCTCGGCCGAGCGGGCCCGCGACCTGGCGCAGAAGCCGGCGTACGTCGCGGCTGCGGCGCAGGGGAGCGGCACCGACCAGTTCGTGATGACCTCCTACTACCGCGACGACATCGGGATCCCGGAGATGGGCGTGGTCGGCCGCGAGCTGTGGCGCCAGTCCGGGCTCACCCCCGCGGACATGCCGATGGCGATCCTCTACGACCACTTCACGCCGTACGTGCTGATGCAGCTCGAGGAGCTCGGCTTCTGCGGGCGCGGCGAGGCGCGCCACTTCATCGCCGACGGGGCCATCGAGGTCGGCGGCCGACTGCCGCTCAACACCCACGGCGGTCAGCTCGGCGAGGCCTACATCCACGGCATGAACGGCATCGCCGAGGGCGTGCGCCAGATCCGCGGCACGTCGGTCAACCCCGTCGAGGCCGCCGCCTCGAGCCACGTGCTGGTCACCGCCGGCACCGGCGTACCGACCAGCGGGCTGGTGCTCTCGGCCTGACCAGCCCTGAAGGTCGATGTGGAGGCTCGCCCGCTCAGGCCTGCGAGCCCTCGGCCGCGTTGCGCAGGCTGCAAGACTCGTGCAACCGGTGGGCGCCGTCCCGGCTGAGGATCCGGCACTCCTCGTGACCGGGCTCGTTCGGGTCGTCGACGAGGTCGACGTAGTCGAGGACCGTCTTCCACCACTCCGAGAGCTCGAAGGCGTAAGCGCAGTCGACGGACGTGTGCGAGACGCGGGAGGTCGTGGGTCCGGTGTGGTCACCGACCTGCCCCGGCGCTCGTCAGTTGTGACTGCCAGCGCCTTGATTCGCCGAGCCAGATTATGACGGGTGAACAGAACAGCGATGGCATCCGCCGCTCTGTTGGCTGCGGCCGCACTTCTCTCACCGCCCGCTGCCCTCGCCGGGGAGGCGGATACTCGTCTATGCGTGACCGTGGGTGAGTACCGGGCTGTGAATCCGTACATGGGCGGCAGCGCGGGCACGAGGGCCCACATCAGGGCTGTCTTCGACACGAGCGGGACCGTCTACCGCCACAGTGAGTACGAGGCCGGGGGCGAAACCCAACGCACCCAATGGCGCAAGTACGACCGCTGCGGGAGTACGCGGGTCTACCGGACCGAGTATCACAAGTTCGGGTCTAGGCCGTACTTCTCCTACTGGGGGTAGGGCCGCGTCGACAGGCGGTGGCGGGACGCGCCTGGACAGCACGCCAGAAGCTTCCCTCGCCACTACATTGGGCTCGACACCCAGGGAGGCGAGCCATGATCGCGCGTATTGCTATTTGGGAGCCGATGCCCGAGGACGACCGTCAGTGGGTCATCGATGCGGCCAAGAGCGTTCCGGGCGTGCTGGACGCGTACCACCTCCTCGACCCCGCGACCGGGAATGGGTTGTCGATTGCCTTCTTTGATGACGATGTCGACGTCGCCGAGGTCAAGTCCGCAATCGCGCAGAAGGCGGACGAGATCGGCTGGCACGACGAACCTCGACCGGCGCCGAAGTCCGAGACCATCTACCGAGTGCTGCGTCAGGGGTGACCCGCACTTCAGCCCTCGGTGCGCGACGCTCGGTCCTCACCCGACTCGCGGTGGAGAGTCGCGGGGTCCGAGGTTCGGGTGGATCGCCCGGAAAGGACGCAGGACGTCAGTACCTGAGTTCGGTCCCCACGTTGTACTTGCCTGGCGCAACCCCAGAGCACGCGCTCCTCACGCATTGACGATGCTGCCTCTGACCGTGAGGTCGACGGCTCACGAAGGTGAGACCAGACGCGCAAGGACGTAGCTGCACCCCACGTCGGCCGGCGGTATCCGCGTGCGCGGCGGGGCGTTTCGTGCGGCCTCTGCGCAGAGTCATGGCGCAGAGTGGATCCATGATCGATGGGGTCGAGACTGGGCAAGTGCTCTGGGCTGTCGGTGTACTCGCGTTGGCCCTGATGCTGGCCGCCGTGGTGCGTCGGGTGCTTGTCCAGGTGGTCGACCGCGGTGACTCCGACCGGCAGACGGGAAAGATGCTCGGCCGCCTGGTGGGGGTCGTGATCGTTCTCAGCGGCCTCGTCTACGCCCTCGAGATTGCGGGCGTACGGGTGGGCCCGATGCTCGGCGCACTGGGTATCGGCGGGATCGCTCTCGCGTTCGCTGCCCAGGACATGCTGTCGAACTTCATCGCGGGCGTGCTGCTCCAGGTCAGCCGACCCTTCCACGCCGGGGACGAGATCAGGAGCGGTGACTACGAGGGCCGGGTGATCGACGTCAACCTCCGCACGGTGCGGATGAGGACCTATGACGGACTCACGGTCTACCTGCCGAACGCCGAGGTGCTGCAGACCCCGATCGTCAACTTCACCAGGACCCCGTTGAACCGGACGTCCATCACCGTCGGCGTCGCCTACGACTCCGACCTCGAGGGAGTGCGCGACCTGCTGCTGAGGGCTTGCGGTGATGCCGAGGGAGTCAGCACGACCCCCGAGCCGGAGGCGTGGGTGCAGGAGTTCGGAGACTCCTCGATCAACATCGAGGTCCGCTACTGGCACGCCTCTGACATCGCCAGCAGATGGCGGACGCGCAATGCAGTCGCGATAGCTGTGAAGACGGCCTTCGACGGAGCCGGTGTCGTCATCCCCTTCCCTCAGCGCACGCTGTGGTTCGGCCCGGGCTCGTCGACGCTTCGGATCGACCCAGGTCGCGCCGACTCGTCGAACGAGCAGTCGTCCGGAGTCGCGAACACGTCCTAGCAATGCGCGCAGCTCAACGGGACAGGGCCCCTGATCCCAGAGGCGCCCTTCGTGGGTGAAGTCGACCTACCTCTGGTCTTGGCTCGCCCTGGGTCGTACACCTGCGACGTAGGCGGTCAGGAAGTGGACGCCGGGCAGGGGGACGATGAGGTCGACGGCCCCGTGCCGCCCCAGCAACCACCACTCAGTGGGTGAAGCGATCAGGGGCTCGCGCGACACCGCGCTCAACGATCAAAGATCCCATCGATTCACCCCGCGAGCACGCGCTGCTCGACTCCACAGTGATCCAGCACCGCGAAGAGATCATCAACCATCTCCAGGTTCGTCACCGGCGCGGTGGAAGAGCCGCTGGCGCGGTGGTCGGAGGCGACGTCCGCGACGGCCTGATGGCTCGTGGCGCGGGGCGGACTACGCGCCGTTCCTGCTGAGCGAGCAGACGTCTCAACGGATCCTGCGTCGCATCGAGTACGCATCGGGGCCCGCGGGATCTGCGAAGGTACTGAGCACCTCGTAACCCAAGCCTGCATAGAAGTTGAGTCGATCGGGGGCGCACTCGAGAACCAGGTTTGCTGGTGCCCCGTTCTCGAGCGCGGTCGCAACGGCCTCGAGCAGTCGGCGCCCGATACCCAGTCCGTGAAGCGCAGGTTCGACGGCAGCCTTCTCGACCCAGGCATGCTCTCCGAGCTGTCCATGGACGTGGGCGACGTTCTGGTGAAACTGCCAGTCGATGGCGAGGAGGTGGTCGTCGGGCCGAGGCTCGCGCGCCAACACCTGACAAAGCCGGCAGTGACCAGACGTGCTGCCCATCACGACGCCGACCAGCACACCACTCACACGGGCGCCTAGAACGACGGTCGCGTCGTCACTCCTGAGTGAGGAATACAGACTCCAGGACCCACCCCACCGTTCCAGGATTTTGGACCGTACATCTCCACGGTGAAGGGTTCGTTGACGAACGAGCGATGAAGCAACGCGCGCGCAGCCGGCCACTCGCTCTCGGTCATGGGACCTATGGACAGCTCCATGCGAGGGAGTATCCCGCAGGCCACGTGTCGCAGGTCATCAAGTCACAGCCATGCTCCACGCACCGCAGATCCGGGCGGTTCAACCGCGACGACGTCGGAGAGCCATGGCGCCCGCTTTGACGGATGCAGGGGCGAGGTGACCGCGACCTGGCTGCGGTTTCTCGACGGGCGCCCTCCTCACCGGCCACGGGGACGGTCACACGGCGCCGGTGTCCCTATACGGCAACCACTCCCACGAACACCGGCAGCCGGGAGCCCTCTTGCTCCAGCACACCGGCCGGGGCCGGGCCGTTGCGGGCGGGGAGGGCGTCGTACTCACGTACGACGAGGCGATGTCGCAGTCCATCGTTGGGCACCTCGAACGCGCCGAAGGGCACGTTGAGGGACCCGCTGACGCGCCAGACGGTGGTCCACCCGGGCACGGTCGGGTCGAGGCTGGTCAGGCCGTCGGAGGGGATGCCGGACGCCGCCGCTTCCAGCCGCATCTCCACGGCTCCGGCTCCGACCAGTCCGGAGAGGGTGACGACCGGTCGGCCACCGTCGGCGGGGTCGAGGTTGTCGACGCGCAAGGTCCGCCCGGGGAGCAGGACCATCAGGTCCGTCGACACCGTCGGCGAGGTCGTGATGGTGCGCAGGCTGTGCCGCTGGAAGCGCACCAGGGTGAGACGCACGAACGGGGGCGCCGAGGCGTCGGCGAGTCCGCCGAAACCGATGTCGGCGAACCACCGTCCACCCACCCGGACCACGTCGAAGGGAACGACACAGATCGGGACGCCGCTCTCGTGGTCGCGCACGACCAGCGGGTCGCCCGCGGTGTGGGTCAGCGACGCCGCTGTCGGCTGCGTCGGGGCAGTCGTGGCCATCAGCGGGTCGCGGTAGGCCCGGGTGACCAGCGAGGCGTGAGCGTTGTCGGTCGCGGCGATCTCACCGTCGGCGCCCGCCTCGCGCGGCAGGTTCGCCGCGTCAGGACCAGGCGAGACCACCACCCCGAGCTGCTCTCCATCCCCCGTCGTGAACCAGGGCGCCGCGAGCTCGACCCGCAGGATCCCGCCCTCCCGCGTCACGACCGGCGTCATGGTGGTCACGCCGATCGGGATCCCGAGGATCGGCGTATCGACGAACCCGTCGATGTCGTCGGGAATGCCGTCGGCGTCGACGTCGTCCGGGTCGACCGGCTCGTCGACGAAGGCGGTGCCGAGCTCGACGCCGACGTCGGTGCGCGACGCCGGGGTGACGGCCAGCACCACCGGAGCGTTGGGCCGCACCGTGCTCGGCACGTGCACAGGTGCGAGCTCGGCCTCCCGGACGAACGCGGACTCCGGGTCAGTGGCGGCGAAGAATTCCCGGAACCGGCTGTGCGCGGCGAACCGGTAGGTGACCAGGCGATGACGGGTGTCGCCGAAGCGGTGGATGATCGGCAGGAGCACCGCGGCGTCGAGATCGACCGGGAAGGACCCGACCGACTGGACGATCGGTGACGAGACCGGCGCGTCGGGCGGGGCAGCAGGCCCGGGGTCCGCCCACTCCTGCCAGGACGCGGCGACGTCGACCTGGGCCGTGCTGTCCCGGTCGATGCCCAGGCGCGGGTTCCCCTTGTCCACCAGCTCGGCGGCGAGGTCGCCCTCGGAGCGTACCGCCTCGAGCGTCCCGGCCGGCTTGCCGAGAGGCGCGCGTACGGCGTGCACGACCTCGAGCCTGAGCGCTGGGGTGACGACGGGGTGTCGCCCGGTCACCACGGCCCGTTGGGCAGAGCTGTCGACAGGCGCCCAGGCACTGGCCGCGAAGCGCTGGAAGTACTGCGCCTCGACCGCCGAGGACACCTCGAGGATCGCACGCCCGGCCGGTGGCACCCGGACCTCGCCGCGCACGGCCGACTCCCAGTTGACCCGCGGTTCGGTGATCGCGCCAGGCTCGACCCCGATCACGCGCACCTGCTTCGGCGCATGGTCGGGCCACGCCGCGGTGTCCCAGTCGGCGAGCGACGGGCCGCTCTGAGCGAGCCGACGCGTTACCGGCCGGGTGGTCAGCGAGACGCTGTCGGCCCCCGGGTCCGGAACCCACGTGTAGTGACGCCCCGCCTGCGGCGCCTCGCTCGAGCGCGGCACCGCGCGGGCGCGACGGACCAGCCGCCAGGTCTCCGGCCCGACACCGTTGAGGCGGTCGTCCCACTCGGAGAGCGTGAACGTCGTCGCGGGCGGCAGCAGCAGCCGGCTGTCGTTGGCCGGGTACGACGCCGCGAGGTCGGCTACCGTCGCCGGCGTCGCTCCGGCCGGGTCGCTGCGCACGACCAGCCGGGTGAGCGAGCCACCGGGTCCCAGCAGGTCGGGGTCGACCGTCGGGCGTCGACGCCCCTGGTCGTCGGTGGCCACCTCGAGCAGCCCCGCGGGCGGCGGCATCTCGGGCGGCAGCACCGGCTCGTGCCGGGCATAGGTGATCAGCTCGCTCGCGGCGGTGTCTCCAGCGACGTCGGCGACGCCGAGACCGCCACCGGCCAGGTCGACGACCCGCAGCCGCATCTGGTAGCCGTTGCCGAAGCGCAGCTCGGGCCGGGCCAGCGGCTCGGTGTCATCGGTGCCGAACTCCCAGGCGAAGCGGTAGGGCGCGTCGTGGACGACCGCGGCGCGGGCAGGACCTCCGTCGAGCGGCGGTCGCGGCAACGAGAGGCGGTGACCCTCCCACCGCGCGACGACGCCGTCGGCGTACACCTCGTCGCCCGTGCCCTTCACGCCGGCGGCTGCCAGCAGGTGGCCCTCCTCGAGGATCCGGTCGGGCCCGATGGTGAGGTCGTTGACCGTGTAGTGCGCCGACCGCCGCATCATCGAGTGCCAGTCCGAGCCGCTGTAGCGCACGTCGAGCCGGTAGCCCAGCACGAGGTCGTCGGCGGTCAGCACGGGGAGGGCGCTGACGCCGCCGCGAGCCCGCCTGGCCGCACCCGCGTTGCGCTCCGCCCGGGCCTGCCGGTCGGCGTACCAGTCGCCCCGACGACGGTGGACCAGCTGCAGGCCGACGGTCCGCAGGGCCGGCATGACCGCTCCGCTGGGTGCATCGGGATCGGGCGCGCCAGCGCTGTGGTCGGTACGGCGCCGCCTCCTGGCCGATGCCAGCTTCGCGTCGGCGAGCCGGGCGACGGCCGCATCGACGTCGAAGGTGTGGATGGCCCAGTCGGGCCGGGTGGTGGTCTCGCCGGTGAGGGGGTCGGGGAACTCGCTGGTGCGGGTCAGGTCGACCATGCCGTCGACCACCGTGCCGACCACCGTCGTCGCGCCGGCGACGACGGCGGTGGACGGCGCGGCGAGGAACCGGCCCTGGCGCACCACGAATGCCGTCCGGGGCGAGGTGACCTCGCTGAACGTCACCGGCACCAGGGGCCACTCGACCGCGACCTCGCCGCTGGCCCCGCACGCGGTGATCGACGCCCGTGGCACGCGGAGGTCCACGACGAGTCCGAGCGCCCGCAGGACGACCGGATGCTGCCGCATGAGCGCGACCACCCGGTGGAAGTCGGGGTCGGTGGCGGTCGGGACCGGCGCGTTCGCGTCCGGCTCGGGCGGTGCCGCCTGGAAGTGCAGAGCGTCCAACTGGGCATCGACCGTGGCCGGGTCGCCGACCGCCTGGACCGTCGCCTGGTAGGCGTCGTCGACGTCGCGGGCGTGCTGGCCGGTCGGGGTCACCGAGGTGCGCGGGTAGGTCGCGGTGCCGGCGTACGGCGTGACCGTGATCCGGCCGAAGAACTGTTTCCACACCTCCGGCTGGGCGTCGTCACGCACCTCCGCCTCGACGGGGGGGAGATCCTGACCGGCGGCAGTGCGCAGCCGCACCACCATCGGCGAGGCCGACTCCGTCAGCCGCTGGGGCCAGTTCGCCAGGCCGTACGACGCGAGGGTGCCCCCGCCGCCGGAGAGCCGGGGAACCAGCAGCACTCGCAGCAGCGCACCGTCTGCGTCGAGCCGGACGCCCGGCACGCTGACCAGCATCAGCTCGCTCATCGCGCACCTCCGGTGAAGCTCGCGCGGTAGGCCTGCCAGCGGGCCAGCTCCGCGTCGGTGACGGGGGCGTCGAGCGTGGCGAAGGCGGACGGTGGATCGTCGAGGACGCCGCTGGGCGGTTCGAACGCCTCCGTGATCTCCGCGGTGTCGGACCGGCCGCCCTGCAGCTCCCACTCGCCGCTGTCGATCTCGATCTTGTCCGACCACAGCGTGAGGTCGATCTCGAGGACCAGGGTCGCGCGTCCGACCAGGCGCGGCCGGGGGGTGATGACGTAGGTGAGCGCGATCCGCAGCTCGACCGAGACCGAGACGACCGACAGGATCTCCAGGCTCCCTCCGATGCGGAGGTAGCCGGTGATGCCGACGTGGTTGCCGTCCTGGTTGTACTGCACACCGCCCAGTGCGTGGACCTCTCCCTTCGCGACGACGAAGTCGACCGACAGCTGGGCTCCGAACTCCAGCGACGCCTCGATCGCGGGACCGTCGGCGTCGATGCGCACGTCGACGTATCCCCCGCCCGCGAAGGACAGCACGCTGAGCGAGAACGGCTTGTCGCGACTGGCGAAGCCGATCGAAACGGTGACCGGTCGCTTGTCGAACGGCACGTCGACCTCGCTGTGGAAGGACAGGTTGCTCAGGGAGAACGCGCCGCACGACAGCGGCGGGACCGGGACGGCGTACGACGCTGTGACGCCGGTCGGGGTCGCCTTGATGCCGGGCACGTTGCCGGCGAGGTCGACCGCGTCCTGCAGCGCCTCGAGCAGCTGCAGCGGCCCCAGGAAGTCGATGCTGCGGAAGTCGATGTCGAGCGTCGGCGGGTGGGTCGTGACCTGACCGGTCACGTCCAGTGACACGCCGGGAGAGGCACCGAGCCCCACCCCCGGGGTGACGTCGACGCCGTACGTCGTCTGCTGGTGGAAGCGCAGCCCGCCGAAGTCCAGCCGCACCAGCGGGTCGCCGTCGAAGGGGAACTGCAGCGCGAAGGCCCCCACCGCGCAGTCGGTCACCGTGCCGTCTACCTGGGCGAGCACGGTCAGCTCCAGCCGGCTGTCGGGGGCGGGCTGGAACGCGAGCACCTTGCCCAGCGGCCCGGCCCGCCACTCCATCCGGATCCGGGGCCGACCGCCGTCGACCAGCTCGGAGACCATCGTCGGCGGACGGAGGTCGGGCGCGAACTCGAGCAGGTCGCGCAGGCTGAAGCCGAGCAGGGTGGCGGCCTCACCGAGCAGGGCGGCGGGGTCAGGATCCGCCAGCAGGCCGGCGACCTGCACCGGGCCGTGGTCGCGGGAGATCCCGTCGGCGGCGAGCTGCAGTGCCGCCAAGCCACCGGAGCGGTCCGCGGCATGCGTGAAGTCGACGGGCACGTCGCCCTGGATGTCGAAGAGGACCTGCGCCGCATCACCGAGGTCGAGGTAGTCGGCGGCGAACGACACCCTGGCCGCGGAGTCCTCGGCGCCGAGACCAGTCAGGGCTTGTACCTCGGGGAGGTCGACCTGCATCGCCCACCGTCCCGGTGTTCCCGCGGATGCGGCCCGACCCAGGCTGGGGGTGAAGAGAGCGTCGCCGAGCCCCAGCCCGCCGACCAGGTTGAGGGTGCGCACCACGTGGACATCCGACGGCTTGGGCACTGCGGCTCCCACCACGTCGAGGTGCACCCGGCCGACGTCGATCTGGGAGCCACCAGAAGGAACGACGCCCTCGAGCTGCGAGCCGGCCCAGGCCATGTCGAGCGCGGTCGGAAGGTCGGGGTCCTCCAGCGAGTGGTAGGCCGGAAGACTGAACTCCGGTGCTTCCGGGACGGCGTAGTCGTAGACCAGCAGCATCCGCATCCGCAGGTCGACGACCTGCTCGCCGCGACTCAGCCGCACCGGGAACTCCAGCCGCCCACCGGCCCCGGCCGTCGGCCACGCCGTGATCGTCTCGGAGCGCTGGAGGGCGGTGATCTCGCGGACCTGCCGTTCCAGGTCGGCGATCCGGTCCTGCCCGTTCAGCCAGGTCTGCGCCGCGGTCGAGATCGCGGGGTCGAGGTCGTAGTAGACGGCGTCCCACACGTCGCGCGGTTGACCTACGGCCCCGGCCAGGCTGTCGACCAAGGAGTTGACGAGCGCGTCGGCTGCGCGTGCCCGGGTGCGGATCCGCTCGGCGGTGTCGAACGGGACGATGTGCGTGCGGGCCTCGGCCCAGAGGGCGCTGGCCTGCTGGCTCAGCTCGGCGATCTGCGTCGCCACCGAGGGGTCGGGGCCGTCGGGACCCTGGAAGTCGTCCTGGAGGTCGTCGATCTGGGCGTCGATCTCGGCGGCGCGGGCAGCAGCGGCGGCGTGGGCCGCGTCCTCCTCCCCGAGCCAGGCGAGATCGCTGCCGGCTGCGGCCTGCTCGGCCCAGGCCGCGTAGAGCTGGTCGACCCGGCCGTCTCCACGGCGCCGCAGGTCCTCGTGGTCGCGGACCTGCCAGTCGACGTGGGGTCCCCACACGAGGCGCTGATGCGCGGCGTCCTGGGCCAGCGTGGCGGACTCGTCGATCAGGACCTGGGTGTCGGGGGTGACCCGGGTGTGCACGTAGCTCGGCTCGGGCGTGCCGAGTCCCTCGAAGAGCGTCCTGGTCACCTCGATCCGGTCGAAGGGGAAGGTGCGGCTCATCGCCGTGCCGTCGGTGGTGGCGTGGACGGGGTCGCTGATCCGGAGCGTCACCGTGCGTCGCAGGGCTGCCGGACCGCCGGGCAGGACGGCGGTGACGTCGGGGTCACGCTCGGTCAGCGTCGTCAGCACCGCGTGGAAGCCGAAGGGGTACAGCAGTACCCGCTCGTCCACCCGGACGTACTGGTCCCGGCCGCCGCTCACCCGGTGCGACCAGGAGATGCCGTCCCACTCACGGTCCGCGGTCAGGTTGCCACCACGGGTCGTCACTTCCAACCGCGTCGCGCGGATCGGCGCTGCGTCGGTGGCCTGCGCTGCGATCTTGGCGCGCTGGTCCGCGCTCAGGGACGGGTCGGGTACGCCGTCCGCCGATCCGGCGAGCTGGGGGTCGAGTGCGCGGAGGGCCAGCGGTCCGGGGGTCCCGGACGACAACCGCGCCAGCCACACCCCGGCCACGGCCGCGCTCGTCAGCGGCGTCGCCGGGTGCCGACTCACCCCTGCCAGCTGCCCCAGCGCAAGCCGGGATGGCATCTCGATCGAGGTGTCGAGAGGCCCGCGTCCGCCCGGCCGGAGAGTCGTGCACGCGCCCAGTACACCCTCGCCTGTCAGCGTCACGGCTGTGCCTGGGGCGACGGTGTACGCGAGCCGGCTGGTGCCGGCCAGTTCTCCGACCAGGACGTCCGCGTTGCCGGGGACGGCCGGAACTGTCTGCTCCTGGACGTGTTGCGGCGGCAGCACCAGGACGATGCACGAGTCGGCGGAGGAAGCCGTGGCCGTCCCCCCAACGATGTCGAAGTCGTGGAGGTGGATCCCGAGCACCGCGAGGTCCGCGGCCCGGTCGAGCAGGAAGTCTGCGTCCATCTGAACCCCTAGGGGAGTGCGCGCTCCGACAGAACTCTGGGAATTCCGATGATCCGCTCGCCGGTCGTAGTCCACAAGGGTGAACGCCCCGCTGGATCGGGGAACCGCCTCCCAGCCGTCCGCAGCCGTGCGCCTCCGGGCGCGCGCCGGGTTGCCTGCGAGGATCGCGGCAGACCGGTCGTTCCGATGCACGTCCTCGGTCGTGCCGGCTACGAAGCCAGCTGACCACGCTCGGCAGCGACGAGTTCGGGTCGGCACACGCGCCCGCGCACATCCTCGATCACGCATCCCGGCGCTGGCTTCCCGCGTGCTCCCACTCGCTGGAGCCGACGCCGCCCGCCCGTTGATCGGCTCGCAGATCCGGACGCGTCCGCGACGCGGCGGAATGGGCTATGTCCGCTGACACCGATCCGTGCCGCAGACCCGACCGTCGGCGCGGCGCCCTAGCCGCCCGGGGTCACCAGGCCGGTCTCGTAGGCGAGCACTACGACCTGCACCCGCGTCGTCAGGTCGAGCTTGGCCAGGATTCGGTTGACGTGGGTCTTCACCGTGGCCTGTGAGACGACGAGTGCGGCGGCGATCTCATCGTTCGGCAGGCCGCGCGCGATGTGGCTGACCACCTCGAGCTCGCGCTCGGTGAGCCCGGCCAGCCGGTGGGGGACCCCGTCGTGCGGGGGTGGCCGGCGCACGTGCTCCTCGATCAGCCGCCGGGTCAGACTGGGCGCCAACAGAGCCTCCCCCGCGGCGACGGTGTGAATCCCCTCAACGAGCCTGTCGGGTGGCGTCGCCTTGAGCAGGAAGCCGGCTGCCCCGGCGGCGAGCGCGTCGTAGACGAGGCTGTCCACGTCATACGTCGTCAGCACCAGTACGCGGCTGGGCAGCTGCTCGCCAACAATCGCGCGAGTCGCTGCGATCCCGTCCATGACCGGCATCCGGATGTCCATGAGCACCACGTCCGGGCGCAGCTCGCGCGTCAGCCGAACGGCCTCCCGACCGTCGGGGGCGGTGCCGACGACCGCGCAGCCGCGGCCCGCGACGAGGAGCTCGAGCCCGCTGCGCACGAGGTCCTGGTCGTCGACGACGAGGACGGAGGGACGGCTCACGCCTCGACCACCGGCAGGACGGCTTCGAGCTCGAACCGGCCGCCCCGGACCCCGTGGGTCAACGTGCCGCCGAGCACCGAGGCGCGTTCCGCCATCCCGAGCAGCCCGAGCCCACCGCCCTCCGACGTCGACGAGCCGACGGCGTTCGAGGCGCTGATGCGGACCGAACCGTTCTGTCGCGCCACTGCGAGCGCCATCGGTCCCTGGCCGTAGCGCCGGGCGTTGGTCACTGCTTCCTGACAGATGCGATAGGCAGACACGTCGACGCCAGCGGGCAGCCCGTCGAGCTCGCCCGACCTCTCCAGCTCGACGTCGGCGCCCTCCACGAGGCGGTCGAGGTCTGCTAGGCCCGGGACCGGCGCCAGGCCGAGCTCGTCGGCGTCGTCGCGCACGAGGTGCAGCAGGCGGGCTGTCTCGGCGAGCGCACGTCGACCGGTCCCTGCGACGGTTTCAAGGACGGCGCGGGCGCGCACCGGGTCCGACCCGACGAGGTCCTGCGCAGCCGAGGTCTGGACGACCATCGCGCTGATCGAGTGGGCGATCACATCGTGCAGCTCGCGCGCGATCCGAGCGCGCTCGTCGCGCGCCGCCTGCTGCTGGATCACGGCCTGCTGCTCCTTGAGCAGCTCCGTCTGCTCGTCGAGCTTCCTCGCCACCCGGCCGAAGATGAACGGCGGCACGAGCAGCGCTCCCACGAAGAAGACGTCGGTGATGTCGTTGTCGCTCGGGAACACGAAGTACTGCGGGATCGCGGACGTCAGCATCACCCCGATCGCGGCGATTCCCCACAGGTCAGCCCGGTACCGGGCGCAGGAGTAGCAGGCGACCACGATGATCGCGATCCCGGAGGCCGGCTCCGACAACTCCGGCTCGATCAGCGAAGCCACGGTGGCCGCCCAGCCCGCGAGTGGGGCTGCGACGAGCGGGACTCGCCGCCGCCAGACCAGCAGGGCACAGGCGACCGCGTTGCCACCGACACCGAGGCCCCACATGGGCAGCCCGCTCAGTGTCAGCTCGATCGTGGAGAGCACGAAGAGCGCTGCGGGCAAGAGGGTGTCCCGAACCGGAGGCAAGGACACCCGCACCACCCGAACATAACGCCGTGACGCTTCCTGTCACGTCAACCCTGGGGTGGAGAGAGGTGCGACCTCGGCGCCGACGACCGCGACCCGCCGTCGTTCCTAGCGTCGAGGTCATCAATCCCGACAGCAATCCCGACACGCAAGGAGCACCTCGTGTTCGACACCGCAGACCAGCAGCTGAGGATCACCCGCTGGGCATGGCTCACCTCCCTCGCTACCCTGGTGATCGGCCAGTTGCATGCCCTCGCGCGCCACCGGACCGAAGATGGCAAGTCCGACCTCGACCTTGCCGCGACCTCGTGGTGGGCCGAACCCGCCGGGCGCGCACTGGACCCTCTACTCGACTGGGCCGGCCCCGACACCGTCTACCTCTCGTACGGCAAGTGGTGGACCGTCGCCCTGGGCGTCATGGTCGCAGCGGCGGTCATGGTCATGCGGCTCCGGCAGCCGTACGGTGCAGAGAAGTGGGGCTGGAGGCTTTTCACGGTCGGCTACGGCTTGCTGACCGTCGGCGTGACGGCGTACTACTGGGGCCAGTGGACCTCGTACAACGTCCTGGAGGACATGGGTCTCCTGGATGCAGCTGCCCGCCGCGCTCGTCGGTGCCATCGGGGCGACGACACTGGGCATCACGCTGCTCCGACGAGGTGCGCGGCCGAAGCTCGCCGCGGTCCTCCTTCTGATGAACATCCCGTTCCTCTTCGCCATCAGCATGGTGACGTCGTTGGGCAACACCGACATCCCGACGATGTTCGCGATAGCCCTGCTCGCGAGGGAGACGGCCGCGCCGCGAACGACGGTGATGTCGCGACAGGCAGCGACACAGACCGGGTGACCGAGACCCGGCGACGGGCTCAGGGGCATGCATGGCGGGGGAGAACACGCCGCCCTGATTTCGGCCGCTAGCCCGTTCTGGGTGGAAAGACCCGACCCGAACCAGTGGAAGCACGAGAACGCGAGCAGTCGCACCTGCTCGAGATCGCTCGCGCGGCCTACGTCCGCATCGGGTAGGTGGCGCCGGTGGCGTGGGTCTGGTGGTGGTGGAAGGGGCACAGGAGCACGGCGTTGATCGTGTCGGTGAGGCCGCCCTGGTGCCAGGCGATGGTGTGGTGGACGTGGCAGAAGGCGCCGGCGACGTCACAGGCGGGGTGCTGGCAGGTCTTCTGCTCGACGATCAGGGCCAGGCGTTGGGCCTCGGTGTGGAACCGGGCGCTGCGGCCGAGCGAGAGGACGTGGTCGTCGGTGTCGAGGACGGCGGGGAAGAGTCGCGCCTCGCACGCCCAGCGGCGTAGCTGTCCGGGGGAGACGGCGACGCCGGTGTCGAGGTGGGCGGCCTTGTGCAGGCCGGCCAGGATGCCGTGGTCGGCGGTGACCACGACGGTGGCACTCAGGCCTCCCAGCCGGGGGAGGCGGTGGCGGGGGAATCGCTCGATGTAGTCGCAGAAGGCCTTGCCGAGCTTGTCGGGGGTCGGCTTCAAGTAGTCGTAGCTGCCGGCACCGTCGGTGGCGCGGACGTGCTTGGGGGCGGCGAACGCCTGGAGGGCCTTGCGCAGCATGGAGCCCTGCGCAGTGGGGATCGTGAACCGGCCGTGCGTCATGCCGTCGCCGTCGTCGTAGAGGCTCAGGCTCGTCTTCTTCCACGCCCGCCTCTCCTGAGCCTCGAGGAGCGTGGCCTCGTGCTCGTCGGCGCGGGCGGGGTCGATGACCTCCAGCACCCGTCGACCCAGCACCGCGACCTGGGCGGCGTCGAAGTCGGCCGCCTGCTCGATGAGGTGCTTCTCGGCGGTCTCGTGGTGCTCGGCGTGCTCGTGACCGAGGTCGTCGACCGCCCTGCCGATGACCAGGGCCTGGTCGGCGTGGACCTCACCCCGGGCCATCGCCTCGCGGGTCGGTCGGTGCGACGCCAGGGTCTTGGCGAGCCGGACCTTGCGGGCGGCCTCGGGGCGGGTGACCCGGGTCTGCCTCGCGAGCCAGGACGAGAGCGAACGGACCCCGAGCTCCTCCGGCACACCGAGGGTCTCGGCCTGGTGCAGGGTGCGGGCCTCGAGCTCGGTCAACCGAGCGAGGTCGGCGGCGATGCGGGTGAGGACCTGGGTGGTGTCGGGCCCGTCGAGGGACCAGGTGGGTGCGTCAACGACCTGGTCGAGGGCGCGTTCGAGGACGTCGAGGCACTGGAGGATCGCGTGGGCCGATCCGGTGCCGTCGAGGTGCCTGCTCATGGGTCTACTCAAGCACTGAGCCACCGACAGTCCGACCCCGGAATCGGGGGCTGTGCACAGCCCCTCAGGTCACGGTTGGCTCACAGCTTGAGGGGGTCAGTCGTCGGTGTGCTCGGCGACCCGGGCCGAGACCGACCGGCCCAGCCGCAACGCCTCGGCGTCCAGCTCAGCGAGGTTCTGCTGTGCGTTCTTGATCGTCTGCCGGTCGCCGGCGGCGGTGTTGAGCACGCCGCGCAGCCGCGAGATCGTGCCGACCCAGCCCGGGACGAACACCCGGCGCCGGCGGCGGGCGATGCCGTCGACGAAGGCGTCGACACAGCTCGCGAGGTCGGTGGTCCGGTTGAGCGGCGGCGGCAGCTGCTTGATCGTGCGGTCGAAGACGGACAGCTCGGTGCGGGCGTCGCTCACCATGGGGGTGTCGATCCACGACATGTGCGCCGACCCGACGTCGACGCCGAGGTGGGCGACCTCCATCCGCAGGGCGTTGGCGAAGTTCTCCGCCCCGGCCTTGGACGCGTGGTAGGCCGCGAGGCCCGGCGAGGCCGTGAACGCAGCCAGTGACGAGACCACCAGTACGTAGCCCCGTCGCTCGATCACCGTCGGCAGCGCCGCGCGCACGGTGTGGAACACGCCGAGGAGGTTGATGTCGAGCACGCGGCGGAACGCCTCGGGGTCGACGTTGAGCACCGAGCCGAAGCTGCCGATGCCGGCGTTCGCGACCACCACGTCGATCCCGCCGAAGCGCGCGACCCCGGCCCGGACGACCTCCTCCATCGCCTCCAGCGAGCGGACGTCGGCCACCTGCGCCACGGACCGCTCCTCGCCCACCTTCGCCACGGTGGCGGCCAGTCCCGCCGCGTCAACGTCGCAGAGCACCACCCGCGCACCGAGGGAGGTCAGGGACTCTGCCGTGGCGGCACCGATGCCGCTGCCGGCTCCGGTGATCAGGACGACCTGGCCGTCGACGGACGGGGCCTGGCGGCGGCGGGTTCTCATCCGCGCATCATGTCCTGGGCGGACCCGGACGTACAGGGATCTGGACCGGGTCGTGCGGGGTCAGGCGACGGCCGGGTCGATGGTGTCCTGGTCACGCAGCCAGCGGGCGAAGGCGACCGCCTGGCCGCTGAGCGGCTCGGCGGTGTCGGGCCGGAGCAGGTAGTGCGCCTGCCGCATCGGGATGGGGTCGCCGGGGGCGAGGAAGATCCGTCCGTCCTTGACGCTCTGCCGGGCGAAGCGCTCGGGGAGGATGGCCCACAGGCTGCTGGTGGCCACGATCTCGATGGCGGCGACCGAGGTGTCGACGGTGAGGGCGGCCCGCGACGTGGTGGTGGTGCCACGGTCGAGGAAGCGACGCCACAGGTCGTCGAAGCCCAGCACGTGCACCCGCGGGTGGTCGATGAACGAGCTCCGCTCGACGTCCGGGCCGTGCTGGTCGAGATAGCCGGGGCCGTACACCGCGACGGCATGGTCGTCGTGCAGCTTCGAGGCCCGGAACCCCGGCCACGAGCCGTTGCCCTGCCGGATCTCGAGGTCCACCTCGCTCGCCAGGAGGGAGTCCGCCCAGATCGAGGTCACCACCTGGAGCTCGATGTGGGGGAACGCCGCGGCGAAGTCGGCCAGCCGACTCGCCAGCCAGGTCGTCGCGTACGAGACCTGGACCCGGATCGTCAGGCTCGAGTGCGCCGCCGTGCCGAACAGCCCGTCGGTCGCTGCGGCCAGGTCCTCGAAGAGGTCGCGGACGGCCGGCAGGTAGGCCTGCCCCGCCTCCGTCAGCCGCAGGCTCCGCGGCCGCCGCTCGAAGAGGTCGACCCCGAGGTGCGCCTCCAGCGTCCGCACCCGCTGGCTGATCGCCGAGGCCGACAGGTGCAGCTCGGCCGCCGCGGCCGCGAAGCTCAGGTGACGCGCGCTGGCCTCGTACGCGTGCAGCCCCAGCAGCGGCGGCACCCCGCCGGCGGGCGGGTGGGCGAGCTTCATGCGGCACATCCTGCCCCCCACGCACGTCGCCCGCACCCGCCCGCCACCTCGGGAGCTCGATCACCAGGGCAGGCTCGATCACCAGGTCGGGCTCGGTCACCGTCAGCCGGCCAGCTTCTCCCGGAAGAACGCCAGCACCCGGTCGACGCCCTCCTGCTGGCGGTGGGCGGTCACGGTGGAGTGCTGGCGACCCGGGAACTCGACCCGGATGAACGCCTCGCCGAGCTCGTGGGTGAGGGTCTCGAACCGGGTGCCGGTGGCGATGTCCTTGTCGTACTGGAGGCCCAGCACCTGGCAGCCGCCGCGGGCCCGCTCCTTGACGGTGTCGAGGTCGGCGGGGGAGAGGTTGAGGTCGGCGGCGCGCTTCCGGCCGACCGGGAACGGCGCCGAGGGCTGGCAGAGCACCGGCGCGGCCACGGCGTCGTCGACCATCATCGCCAGCGCGAAGCCGCCGGTGAAGCACATGCCGAGCGCGCCGACCCCGGGGCCGCCGAGCTCGGCGTGCAGCTCGCGGGCCAGGCTGCGCAGCCAGCCCGCGACCGGGGTCGTCTGGCGGGTGGCCAGCTTGGTGAACTCGCGGCTCACGCACACCTGGCGCAGCGTCCCGGCGACGTCGCGCACGCCCGTCCCCGACGGCACGCGACCGAACAGGTGCGGCAGCACGACCGTGAAGCCGGCGGCCACGACCTCCTCGGCGAAGCCGACCACCTCCTCGGTCAGGCCGGGGATCTCGTGGATGACGACGACACCGGGGCCGCTGCCCTTGCGGTAGGTCTCAAAGGTGCGCCCGTCGCCGGTGTGCTCGCTGCGGGTCCAGTCGTCGAGGAAGCTCATGTGGGGAGTATGGCTAGGTTCGGGCGCATGACGGCCCGACACGTCCGCCTGGTGCTGCCGCACCAGCTCTTCTCGGCGCACCTCGACGCCCCGAAGGGCACGACGTTCGTGCTGGTCGAGCACGACCTGCTCTTCCGCCAGTACCGCTTCCACCAGCAGAAGCTCGTCCTCCACCGCGCCTCGATGCGGCGTTTCGCGACACGCCTGCGCGAGCACGGGTTCGACGTCGAGGTGGTCGAGACCGACGGCCGGACCACCAGCCGGGCGTCCCTGACCCGCCTCCTGGAGCGCCTGCGGCCCACCGAGGTGTCGGTGTACGACGTGGTCGACGACTGGCTGAGCCGTGACCTGACCCGCGCGCTGGCCGACGCCGGTCACGACCTGCGGCCCGAGGAGGTGCTGGAGACCCCCAACTTCCTCACCACCCGCGCACAGGTGGCCGAGCAGGTGACCGCCGGGCCGGCCCGGATGCAGCACTTCTACACCTGGCAGCGCCGACGGCTCGACGTCCTGGTCGAGACCGACGGGAGCCCGGTCGGCGGACGGTGGTCCTTCGACGCCGAGAACCGCAAGAAGCTGCCCCGTGGCCACCCGGTCCCGCGCGTCCCGCCGCCCGACCGGCACCCGGAGGTCGAGGAGGCCGTCGCGTGGGTGCGGCAGGCTTTCCCCGACAACCCCGGCCGGGCTGACGCCTTCGCCTGGCCGACCTCGCACGACGAGGCCGAGGCGGCGTACGAGACCTTCCTGGCCGAGCGGTTCGCCGAGTTCGGCCCGTACGAGGACGCGGTGTCGACCGAGCACCCCTTCCTCTTCCACTCCCTGCTCACGCCGTCGCTCAACGTCGGGCTCCTCTCGCCGGACGACGTGCTGCGCCGCGCCCTGGAGGTCGCCGCCGAGGACGACGTGCCGCTGGCGTCGGTGGAGGGCTTCGTGCGGCAGGTGATCGGGTGGCGCGAGTACATGCGGGCGACGTACGTGCAGCACGGTCGGACGATGCGCCGCAGCAACCGACTCGAGCACGCGCGACCGCTCGCCGAGGGCTGGTGGACGGCCGACACGGGCCTGGACCCCGTCGACCTCGTGCTGCGCCGGGTGCTCGAGCACGGATACGCCCACCACATCGAGCGGCTGATGGTGCTCGGCAACGCGATGTGCCTGCTGCGCACCGACCCCGACGCGGCGTACGAATGGTTCATGGAGATGTTCGTCGACGCGTACGACTGGGTCATGGTGCCCAACGTCTACGCGATGAGCCAGTTCGCCGCCGGTGAGGCGATCACCACCAAGCCCTACGTCTCGGGGTCGAACTACCTCCGGAAGATGTCCGACCTGCCGCGGGGGGAGTGGAGCGAGGACTGGGACGGCCTCTACTGGGCCTTCGTGCGCGACCACCACGACGTGCTCGCCGCCAACCCGCGCTCGCGCCTGGTCGCCCGCGCGTACGACGCCCTGGCCCCCGCCACCAAGGCCCGGCACACCCGTCGGGCCGGGCCGTGGCTCGGCGTGACGTGCAGGCCGAGGACGCCTGATGCCGCGCCTGCACGCCCTCGAGCTGGTCCCGGACGACGCGGGCGAGGCCGCCTGCCGCCTGGAGTGGCAGGCCCTGCGCGACGCGGGCCTGCCCTCCCAGCTGGACCACCGCGGCGACACCAACACCCCGCACGTCACGGTCCTGGCCACGGCGACGTTGAGCGGGCACGACGAGGCCCGCGCCGTCGAGCTGATCGCCGGGTTGCTCCCGATCCGGACCGTCACCTCGGGCCTCGCGCTGCTCGGAGGCACCTCGGTGACCCTGGCGCGCACGCTCGACGTCGACGACGAGGTCACTCGGGCCGTGCTCGACCTCCGGGCCACGACCGCCGGCCACCGTCACGCGGGCTGGCTGCCGCACGTGACCCTGGCCCGACGGCTGCGCCGGGCCGACCTGCAGCGGGCCGTCGACGTGCTCGGACACACCTCGATCGAGCTGGTCCTGGCCCGGCTCCGGCGCTGGGACCCGGATCTCGGGCAGGTGCGGACGCTGGCGGCCGCGCCCGGCCCCTGAATCTCCTTGAAGACTGGACCAGACGGGCATGACCTCGGCCCACCTGCTGCGTTGTCAGCACGTGGACAGGTGGGACATGGGGAGAAGTGAGCTCGACGACCTGGACCGGCCGCCGTCGTGGCTGCCGGCCGGGGCCGTGCCGACGCGCCGTACGCCGGAGGACACGCTGCGCGCCGCGGGCCACGCGTTCGCCGTGTGGTCGCTCCTGCTGGTGGTGATGACGCCCTTCCTGGGGATGTTCGCCGGCCCGACGTTGGCCGTCGCGGGTGTCGTCGCCCTCGCCCACGTCGCCCGGAACCTGGCCCCGGAGCTGCGTCCGGCGGGCCTGGCCGGGCTGGTCGCCCTGCTGCTCGTGATCCTGCCCTTCACCTGAGCCCGTCGGCGGTCGGTCTGGCTTAGGGTCGTGCCGTGAGCACACCCGTGACCCCACCCGAGGACCTGCCCGTCCTCTCGGCCGCGGAGCAGCGGCTGCTCGGGAGCCTCCTCGAGAAGGAGGTGACGGTCCCGGCGTCCTACCCGCTCAGCCTCAACGCGCTGCGGACGGCGTGCAACCAGTCGAGCAGTCGCGAGCCGGTGGTCGACTACGACGAGCAGACCGTCGAGCAGACGGCGCGGGCCCTCAAGGACCGCGGTCTGCTGCGGATCGTCTGGTCCGACAGCGGTCGCCGGACCCTGAAGTACCACCAGACTCTTTCCGAGCGTCTCGATCTCGCGCCCGACGAACGGGCCCTGCTCACCGTCCTGCTGCTGCGGGGGCCCCAGGCGCCCGGCGCCCTCAAGGCCCGCACCGAGCGGCTGCACGACTTCGCGGACCGCGACGCCGTCGAGGCCTGCCTGGCGCGGATGGCGGCCGCCGAGCCGGCCCTGGTGGTGCAGCAGCCCCGGCGCCCGCGTGAGCAGGACCACCGCTGGATCCACCTGCTGGGTCCGGTCGAGGAGGCCGCGCCGCGGAACGTCCCCGAGCCGGACGCCGACCGTGAGGTCGTGCTCGCCCACGGCGCCGAGGAGCGCGACGCCCGGGTGCGGTCGTCCTACGACCGGATCGCGGCGGCGTACGCCGGGTCGCTGGTCGCCGAGCTGGACTCGCTGCCGCTGGAGCGGTGGCTGCTGGAGCGGGTCGCGACCGAGCCCGGACCCGTGGTCGAGGTCGGCTGCGGGCCCGGCCACATCACGGCCTACCTCGCCGAGGCGGGCGCCGACGCGACCGGGATCGACCTGTCGCCGGGCATGGTCGAGCAGGCGCGCGGGCGCTACCCGGAAGGGGACTACCAGGTCGGTGACCTGCGGCGGCTGATGCGACCCACGACCTCCGACGGCTGGGCGGCGGTGCTGGCCTGGTACTCGCTGATCCACCTCGCGCCCTCGGAGCTGCCGGGGGCGCTGGAGGCGCTCGTGCGCCCGTTGCGACCGGGCGGCCTGCTGGTCCTGGCCCTCCACGTGGGGAGTGCGGTGCTCACGCCCGGCACGTGGTTCGAGGAGCCGATCGGGCTCGACTTCGTGCTGCACGAGCCCGCAGAGATCGTCGGGCTCGTCGAGCGCGCGGGGCTCGGCGAGGTCGAGTGGTACCACCGGGGGCCGCTGGCGTCACGCGGGGAGAACAACGAGCGGCTCTACGTGCTCGCGCGCTCGCCCGGGTGAGTCGGCGGCCGCCCCCGGCGGCGATGCTCAGCTGTCGAGCGCGGCGTCCAGCGAGATCTCGACACCGGTGAGGGCCTTGCTGACCGGGCAGCTCGACTTGGCGGCCTCGGCGGCGTTGAGGAAGCCGGCCTCGTCGAGGCCCTCGACCTCGCCGCGCACGGTGATCTTGATGCCGGTGAGCCGGAAACCGCCGGCGGGGTCCTCGCCGAGGTCCACGTCGACGGTGACGTCGAGCGACTGGGGGGTGCCGCCGGCCTCGGCGATGACGGCCGAGAGCTGCATCGAGTAGCACGAGCCGTGCGCGGCGGCGATGAGCTCCTCGGGGCTGGTGGTCCCGTCGGCGTCCTCGGCCGCGCGCTTGGGGAACGAGACGTCGAAGGTGCCGGCCTTGGAGCTGGAGAGCTCGACCTGGCCGGAGCCGTCCTGCAGGGTGCCGTTCCAGGCGGTACGAGCGGTGCGCGTGGGCATGCGGTCGTCCTTTCGTCGCTGAGCGGGGCTGTGCCTTGTCCACAAGACAATGCCACGCGTGGCCAAGCGGATCAGACGAGGTCCAGCACGCAGTCGGCCAGCACGGGGGCGCCGTCGCGCTCGCCCTCGCCGGCGATCGTGGCCGAGGCGACGATCCGGCCGTCCTCGCGCCACCCCCGGACGCGGATCGTCTCGCCCGGGAAGACCACCCCGGCGAACCGGCCGCCGAACCCACCGACGGCCGAGGCGTCGCCGTCGAGCAGCGCCTCGGTGAGCTCGCGCAGCACGATCCCGTAGGAGCACAGCCCGTGCAGGATCGGGGCCGGGAAGCCGGCCGACTCCGCGAAGGCGGGGTCGGCGTGCAGCGGGTTGCGGTCACCGCACAGCCGGTAGAGCAGGGCCTGCTGGGGGGTGACGGCGTACGTCGTCTCGGCGTCGGGGGAGCGCTCGGGCAGGTCGACCGACGTGCTGCTGCCGCGGTCGCCGCCCCACCCACCCTCACCCTTGACGAACATGGAGGAGCGCACGGTCCACAGCGGGTCGCCCGCCTCGGACACGGCCGTGCCCTCCTGCCAGATCACCGCGGCCCGACCCTTGTCCCAGATGTCGGTGAGGGTGGTCGTGAGCGTGGCGGTGCCGGACGTCGGCAGCGGCGCGTGCACGGTGATCGACTGTGCGCCGTGGACCACCTGGGCGAGGTCGATGTCGCAGCCGGGCAGGTCGAGCGGCGGTGGGTCGGTCTCGTGGAAGGTCGGGGCCACCACGCCGAAGGACGGCAGCACCTGGAGGCCGGGGCCGTCGTAGGTGTAGCGCAGCGCCGCCGGGTCGAGGTTGTCGCCGACGCGTGAGCCGGCGCCGATGCCGAGGTGGTAGAGCAGCACGTCGCTCTCGGCCCAGGAGAAGGTGCGGGCGCCGAGGTCGGCGCCGATCGCGACTGCGGGATCGATGGGCATCAGGCGGTCTCCTTCGCGTCAGTGGTGCCGGTGGCCGAGCCGACCCCGGTGGTCGAGCCGACCCCGGTGGTCGAGCTCGCCGAGACCCCCGCCAGGTCCTCGGCAGCGAGGAAGCCGAAGACCAGCGCCGGCCCGATCGTCCCGCCCGGACCGGGGTAGGTGTGCCCCATGACGGCTGAGGAGACGTTGCCGGAGGCGTAGAGACCCGCGATGACCGTGCCGTCCGGGCGCAGCACCCGGGCCCGCTCGTCGGTCACCAGGCCGCCCTTGGTGCCGAGGTCGCCCGGGACGATCTTGGCCGCGTAGAACGGGCCGTGGTCGATGGCGTGCAACGAGGAGTTCGGCTTGACCGTGGGGTCCGCGTAGTACTGGTCGTAGGCGCTCTCCCCGCGGTGGAAGTCCTCGTCGGTGCCCGCGGCCGCGAAGCCGTTGAACCGCTCGACGGTCTCGCTCAGCACGTCGGCCGGCACCCCGATCTCGGCGGCGAGCCCGGCGAGGCTGTCGGACGTCTTGATGACCCCGCTCTTCAACCAGCGGCCCGGGAAGGGCTGGCGCGGCATCAGGCCCGCGAAGACGTAGCGGTTGCGGTAACGCTGGTCGATGACCATCCACGACGGGACGTGGCCGACGCCGGTCTCCTCGCCCCGGTAGATCTCGTGCACGGCCTCGACGTAGGGGAGCGCCTCGTTCATGTAGCGACGCCCGGCCTGGTTGACGATGATCGAGCCCGGCAGGTTGCGCTCGGCCAGGCAGAACCACGGTCCGCCCGGGAGCGGGATCGTCGGCCCCCACCAGGCGTCGTCGAGCAGGTCGGTGTCGGCGCCGCTGGCGAGGCCTGCGGTCAGGCCGCCGCCGGTGTTGAACTGCGAGCCGGTCGTCCACTCGGCCGACGTGGGTCGGGGGAGGTACTTCTCGCGGAGCTCGGTGCTGCGCTCGAAGCCGCCGCTGCCGAGCACGACGCCGCGGCGCGCGCGGACGACGTGCTCGACGCCGCCGTGCCGCACGCGGACGCCGACGACGCGGCCGTCCTCCTCGACCAGGCCGGTCAGCTCGGTCTCGTAGTGGACCGGGACGCCGGCGTCGATGAGGCCCTGGCGCAGCCCGATCGCGATCGCGTTGCCCATCGCGTACATCCGCCGGCCGCGCACGCCGGCGAGCAGGCGCTTGAGCACCACCTTGACCATCGTCAGCGGTCCGCGCAGCGTGCGCAGGCCGAGGCTGATCTTGCGGTAGTCGGCCTGGGTGACGATGAGGTTCGCGGGCGCCTTCGTGTACGCCGGGTGCAGGCGCTCGAGCTCGTCGCCGAGGAAGCGGGCGTCGAGCGGGACCGGCTCGACCGTGCGCCCCCGGGCGCGACCGCCGGGACGCTCGGGGTGGTAGTCGGCGTAGTGGGGGACCCAGGTGAAGCGCACCGGGGTGCGCGCCTTGAGGAAGTCCATCACCTCGGCGCCGCGGTCGAGGTAGGTGTCGCGGCGGACCTTGGGCACGACGTCGCCGACGATCGCGTCCAGGTAGGTCTTGGCGTGAGCGAGGTCGTCGTCCTCCCCGGCAGCCTTGAGCGCGTAGTTGCCCGGGATCCAGACCCCGCCGCCGCTGCGCGCGGTCGACCCGCCGAAGTAGGCGCTCTTCTCCAGCAGCACCGTGTCGAGACCCTCGGCCCCGGCCCTCAGGGCGGCCGACATCCCGGCCGCTCCGGCGCCGACCACGACGACATCCACCTCGCGCGGGAGGGGGTCCGGCTGCTGACCGCTCATGGCGCAAAACTGTAACAGGTTCTAGAATCGTCCCCATGCTCCCCGACGCCCTCCGTCGCCAGGCGGCCCAGGCCCTGGCGACGGCCGAACGCGACCGCCGGCCGATCCCCCCGCTGCGCGAGACCTACCCCGACCTCGACGTGGTCGACGCCTACGAGATCGCGCTGAGCAACATCCGCGAGCGGGTGGCGGCGGGCGCGACGGTCCACGGCCACAAGGTGGGCCTGTCGTCGGAGGCGATGCAGCAGATGATGGGCGTCGACGAACCCGACTACGGCCACCTGCTCTCCGACATGGCCCTGCCGATGGGTGGGGCGGCCGGGACGCCGGTCAGCGCCGGGCGCTACTGCTTCCCGCGGGTCGAGGTCGAGGTCGGGTTCATCCTCGGCGCCACCCTGCCGGGGGAGGGCTGCACCGAGGAGGACGTGCTGGCCGCGACCGAGGCCGTGGCGCCGGCGATCGAGCTGATCGACAGCCGGATCCTCGACTGGGACATCCGGATCGGCGACACCATCGCCGACAACGCGTCCTCGGCCGGCTACGTGCTCGGTGAGGAGCGGGTCGAGCCGGGCGACCTCGACCTGCGCGGTATCGAGGCGCGGCTGATGCGCAACGGCCAGCAGGTCGCCGCCGGACGCTCCGACGCCGTCCTCGGCAACCCCGTGACCGCGGTCGCCTGGCTGGCGCGCAAGGTGGCGTCGTTCGGGGTCACGCTCGAGGCCGGCCACGTGATCCTTCCCGGCAGCGTGCACCGGGCCATCGACGTCGCCCCGGGTGACGACTTCGAAGCCGTCCTCGACGGTCTCGGCTCCGTCCGCCTCGCCTTCACCGACTGATCTCCACCGACCGAGAGGGACGCATGTCCAAGCTCACCGCCGCCATCGTCGGGCCCGGCAACATCGGGACCGACCTGCTCTACAAGCTGCTCCGCTCGCAGGTCATCGAGCCGCGCTGGATGATCGGGGTCGACCCGTCGTCCGAGGGGCTCAAGCTGGCCGCCGACCACGGTGTCGAGGCCAGCCACGAGGGCGTCGACTGGCTGCTGAAGCAGGACGTGCTGCCGGACCTGGTCTTCGAGGCCACCTCGGCCTACGTGCACCGTGAGTACGCCCCGCGCTACGCCGAGGCCGGCATCCGGGCGATCGACCTCACGCCCGCCGCGGTCGGCCCCGCGGTGATCCCGCCGGTCAACGGCGAGGCGCACCTCGAGGCGATGAACGTCAACATGATCACCTGCGGCGGTCAGGCCACGATCCCGATGGTCGCTGCGGTCTCGCGCGCCGCTCCCGTGTCGTACGCCGAGATCGTCGCCTCGGTCGCCAGTGTCTCGGCCGGCCCCGGCACCCGCGCCAACATCGACGAGTTCACCCGCACCACCAGTCGGGGCGTGACCGAGATCGGCGGCGCCGAGACCGGCAAGGCGATCATCATCCTCAACCCCGCCGACCCGCCGATGATCATGCGCGACACGATCTTCTGCGCCGTGCCCCCCGACGCCGACACCGACGCGATCATCGCCTCGGTGGTGGCGATGGAGAAGGCCGTGCAGGAGTACGTGCCGGGTTACCGGCTGCTCCAGGAGCCTCAGATCGACGGGCCCTCCGACGCCACCCGCGGACAGATCAAGGTGTCGGTCTTCGTCGAGGTCGAGGGCGCCGGCGACTACCTGCCGCCGTACGCCGGCAACCTCGACATCATGACCGCCGCCGCCACCCAGGTGGGCGAGTCCGTCGCCCGCGCCCTGATCGGGAGCCCCGCATGAGCATCAGCACCAGCACGCACGAGCGCGACACCCTGACCCGCACCTGGAAGCAGACCCACGGGGGAGACCTCGACCTGCGCCTGACCGACACCTGCCTGCGCGACGGGTCCCACCACAAGCGGCACCAGTTCACCGGGCAGGAGGTGCGCGACGTCGTCGAGGCGCTCGACGCCTCCGGCATCCCGGTGATCGAGGTGACCCACGGCGACGGGCTGGGCGGGTCGTCGTTCAACTACGGCTTCTCCCGCACTCCCGAGCAGGAGCTGATCAAGATCGCGGCCGAGACCGCGAAGACGGCCAAGATCGCGTTCCTGATGCTTCCGGGCGTCGGCACCAAGGACGACATCCGCGCCGCCCAGGACAACGGCGGCCAGATCTGCCGGATCGCCACCCACTGCACCGAGGCCGACACCTCCGGCCAGCACTTCGGGCTCGCCCGCGAGCTCGGCCTCGAGACGGTCGGCTTCTTGATGATGAGCCACACCCAGCCGCCGGAGGTGCTGGCCCAGCAGGCGCGGATCATGGTCGACGCCGGCTGCCAGTGCGTCTACGTCGTCGACTCCGCCGGCGCGCTGGTCATGGAGCAGACCGCCGACCGGGTCTCGGCGGTCGTCGCCGAGATCGGTGACGTGGCCACCGTCGGCTTCCACGGCCACGAGAACCTCGGGCTGGGCGTCGCCAACACCGTGATCGCCGCCCGTGCGGGCGCGACCCAGATCGACGGCTCCGTGCGCCGCTTCGGCGCCGGCGCCGGCAACACGCCGCTCGAGGCGTTCATCGGGGTCTGCGACAAGCTGGGCTGGCGCACCGGCGTCGACTTCCTCCAGGTCGTCGACGCCTCCGAGGACGTCATCAAGCCGGTGATGCCCGAGGAGTGCCAGCTCGACCGGATGACGCTGATGATGGGCTACGCCGGCGTCTACTCCTCCTTCCTCAAGCACGCCGGCAACGCCGCCGACCGCTACGGCGTCAGCGGCGCGAAGATCCTGCTCGAGGCCGGACGGCGCAAGCTGATCGGCGGCCAGGAGGACCAGCTGATCGACATCGCTCTCATGCTCAAGGCCGAGGCGGACAAGGCTGCCGCTGACCGCTGACCGCTGACCGCTGACCGCTGACCGCTGAGCGCCGGGAGCCGTCAGCGCACCCAGCGCCGCGCGTACGCCGGCACCCGCGGCTCGGCGTCCACCCAGCGGCGCGGGTCGTTCAGGCCGGTCGCGAAGCGGGCGACCCCCTGCAGGAAGACGTAGGAGCCGGCCAGGTCGCCGTGCGGGATGAAGTACTGCTCGCAGGTGTCGGCCGGCAGCCGGGCGGGTCGGGCCGAGCCCCGGTGCGTCAGTGCGTCGAGGGTGAGTGCGTAGGCGACCGGGTCGCCGAGGATCAGCCCGTGCTCGGAGGGGTCTTGCGCGCAGACGTCCTGGAGCATGACGTTGCGGGCGCCGCCGAGCCGGGAGGCCTGCGGCTGCGGACGCACGACCTCGTCGTAGCGGGTCGAGATCGAGGTGATCGCCGGACCTCTCGGCCGCGGTGCGTTTCGCAGGGCGGCCACGTGGTCGGATCCGCGGCGCAGCTGCCACGCGAGAGGGGCGCACCGCCCGGCCGTGCAGAGCTCGTTGGCCAGCTGGGTGCCGTCGAAGGGGCCGGCCAGGCTGACCACGTCGGTCACCTTCGCCGGCAGGTCCGGCCAGAACTTCAGTGCCCACACCGGGAGCGCGCCGCCCTGGCTGTGCCCGACCACCGCGATCCGGCCCCTCGAGAGTCGGGAGGCCTTGCGGATCGCCACCACGACGTACTGCGCGGCCACGTCGAAGTCGCCCAGCCCGTGGTCGGGCAGCTGGACCGAGCAGGTGGCGAAGCCGTCGGCCTTCAGGGCAGGCTCATAGCTCCAGGACCAGGTCTCCTCCTTCTTCTCACCGGTCCCGTGGACCAGGAGCACGACGCCGCGCGCCGCGCGCAGCCGAGCCCTGGACGGGCAGGTGGTCGCGGCGCGGAGCCGACGCGCGGGCACGGTCAGCGCCGGCCCGGCGGGCGCGGAGGCCGGGCTCGCGGCGACGCTGGTCGCCTGACCCGGCGCCATCCAGCCGGCCGAGACGAGCGACGTCAGGGCCAGCAGGGCAGCGAGGATCAGACGCGTCATGACCTGCCCAACGAGGATCCTGCCGCGTGGCTACGTGGCGATCAGGACAGGTGCGGTGGCGGGGCCGTCTCGACGTTGACCGTGGGGATGCCCCCGCCGGCGCGGGCGATGACGGCGATCGACGGCTCGCCGGTCGGGTTGCTCTCGCGGTGCACGGTGAAGGCCGGCACGTGGACGAAGTCGCCGGGCCCCGCATCGACGTGCCCGTCGTACCCCTCGAACTCCAGGCGGAGCAGGCCCGACACGACGTAGAGGCTGCTCTCGTTGCGGTCGTGGTGGTGCCAGCCCGACACGGCGCCGGGGGCGGTGGTCACCCGCCCGGCCCACAGCGCCGGCAGCTCGAAGGCCCGCTCGCGGGTCATCCCCGAGGTCGGGTCGGCGGCGACCAGGTCGTCGTGGCGGTAGACGCGGACCGGCTCCATGGAGCCAGTGTGCCCTGTCCGCGGGCTACCAGCGGGACAACCGGGCGGGCTACCGGGCGGGATCGCTGGCAGGCTGTCGCCATGGCTCGACTCCACCGACCTCAAGCTCGAGCTGGTCGACCAGCTCCAGCACGTGCGCGACGCGATGCTGTGGAAGCTCGAGGGCCTGTCCGAGCACGACGTACGTCGTCCGCTCACCCGGACCGCGACCAACCTGCTCGGCCTGGTCAAGCACCTGGCCTGCTGGGAGCTGGCCTACTTCGGCGACACGTTCGGGCGCCCCCACGGGATGCTCCTGCCCTGGGACGTGCCCGGCGCCGACGCCAACGACGACCTGTGGGTCAGCGCGGAGGACAGCCGCTCCGACGTCGTCGGGGTCTACCGCCAGGCGTGGGCGCACGCCGCCGAGACCTTCGACGCGCTCGACCTCGACGCGCCCGGCCGGGTGCCGTGGTGGCCACCGGATCACCAGCGGGTCACGTTGCACCAGATGCTGGTGCACGTGCTGGTCGACACCGCCCGGCACGCCGGGCACGCCGACGTCCTGCGCGAGCAGGTCGACGGCGCGGTCGGCCGGAGCCGGTCCTCGGACTGCCTGCCCGACGCGTCCTACGACTGGGCCGCGCACCACGCGCGGGTGGAGAGCGCCGCGCTAGGAGCCGCTGCCGGGCCCGGCGGTCTGTGACGCAGGTTCGCTCGGCGAGCCCGAGGGCCCGTCACTGGGCCCGTCAGTGGGCCCGTCAGTGGGCCCGTCAGCTGGGCCCGTCACTCGGCTCGTCGGTCGGGGTGGGCGTCTGCGTGGGCGGCGCCTCGGGGGTGGCCGTGGGCTCCTCGCGGGGAGGGTCGCTGGGTGTCTCGGAGGGGGTCTCCGGAGCCGGGTCGGACGGGGGGTCAGAGGGGGCCGGGAGGTCGGGAAGCGGCGGCGGAGCCTCCTCGCCGGCCACGACGGTGACCACGAAGAGGGACGACTCGCTGGCCTCCGCCATCGGCCGACCCGCGAAGCGGAAGCGGTAGGCCGTGGACTCGGTGGGGCGGACGACGACGGTCGGGTCACCGGACGCGACGTCGGCATCGACGACCTCCTCGACGCGGAACCGGCCGCCCCCGAGCGGACGCGACTCGAGCAGCAGCGACCCGCTGCGCATCCGGTCACCGCGCCCGAGGCGGAGCTCACCGGTGAGCCGGACCTCCTCGCCCTCGCGGATCTTCGTGGTCGAGCCGACGATGGACGTGGTCGTGGCCAGGCCCTCGAGGTCGTAGCGGCGGGTGCCGGCGGGGCCGCCGATCTGCCAGGCGTCCATGTTGAACGCCGACCCGTCGCACCCGAAGCCGATGGTGTAGAAACCGGCGCCGTCGCCCCCGTGGGCCTGGGCGAAGGTCGCGACCGTCGACGGCTCGGCCGGGGCGGCCGTCGGGACGGGGACGTGGGTGACCATGTCGTACTGGGTCCAGGTGTAGGTCAGCCCGGTGGCCTCGACGCCGACCCAGGAGCCGGGCGGCGCGCTCAGCGGGGCCCGCCCGATCCACAGCCGCGTGGTGCCGGCGTCGGAGAGGTCCTGGAAGCCGGCGTACGCCACCCCGTCGGCGCCCTCGGCAGCGTGGACCGACAGCGAGGCCGTCGTGGTCGAGACCATCGAGTCGACGTAGTGCAGCGACCCGACCGCGTTGCCGCCCTGGAGGTCGTAGCCGAGGCTCCGTTCGCCCATCGGCGCCTGGGCAGGCCCCCTGCCGATGAAGGGCGCCAGGGCCTCCTCGGTGCGGTCGTAGAGGGAACCGCAGCCGACCAGGGTGAGCTGGGCGGTCCGGGTCTCGGGGAAGCCGGCGCCGCGGATGGTGATCTGCTCGTCGGCGTGCGCGGGGGCGACGGTGGCGAGCACCCCGGCCATTCCGAGCGCGCCACCAGCGGCGATGGCGGTGAGGCGGGCAACGCAGCGGAGCACGGCTGGTCCTTCACAGGGCTGTGGAGCCCTCAGCGTATGCCGTGGGCGGTGGGGGATGAAGGGTTTTGGGCGAGTAGTCCAGAACGGGGCCCGAATGGGCGGGAGCAGCCTGGTCCAAAACGAGAACGTGTTCTAGTATTGCCAGCGGCACCACCCCTAGACAGGAGAACCCGCATGTCCACAGCAGTTCTTGACGGAGTCCGTGACCTCCTGCCGACCCTGCGCGACCGGGCCGACGAGGCCGAGCGGTTGCGGGTGGTCCCCGAGGCCTCGATCAAGGAGCTGGAGGAGACCGGCTTCTTCAAGCTGCTGCAGCCGAAGCGCTTCGACGGCCACGAGGCCGACCCCGTCACGTTCTACACGGCGGTGCGCGACATCGCGTCGGCCTGCGGCTCCACCGGCTGGGTCTCGAGCGTGGTCGGCGTCCACCCCTGGCAGGTCGCGCTCTTCGCCGACGAGGCGCAGCAGGCGGTGTGGGGAGAGGACACCACCACCCGGCTGAGCTCCTCCTACGCCCCGACCGGCAAGGCCACCGTCACCGACGGCGGCTACGTCCTGTCGGGCAAGTGGAGCTTCTCCTCCGGCTGCGACCACTGCTCGTGGGTGCTGCTCGGCGGGCTGGTCCTCGACGGCGACGGCAACCCGATCGACTTCAAGACCTTCCTGGTGCCGCGCGAGCAGTACACGATCATCGACGTGTGGCACATGGTCGGTCTGGCCGGCACCGGCTCCAACGACATCCTCGTCGAGGACGTCTTCATCCCGGAGGCCTTCACGCTCAGCATGGGCGAGACCGGTCAGTGCCGGGGCCCGGGGCAGGAGCAGAACACCTCCGACCTCTACAAGCTGCCCTTCCACTCGATCTTCACCGGCACCATCACCACGCCGATCATCGGCATGGCCATGGGCGCCTACGCCGAGCACGTCGAGATGCAGCAGCAGCGCAGCCGGGCGGCGTACCTCGGCGAGAAGGCATCCAAGGACCCGTTCGCGATGGTGCGGATCGCCCGCGCCTCCTCCGAGATCGACGCGGCCTGGGCGCTGCTGGTCAACAACATCCGCGAGGAGCAGGACTTCGTCGCCAAGGGCGAGAAGATCCCGCTGCGCACCCGGCTCAAGGTCCGCCGCGACCAGGTGATCGGCAGCCAGCGCGCGATCGACTCCATCGACCAGCTCTTCGAGGCCTCCGGCGGTCGGGCCCTGGCCACCGGCACCTACCTGCAGCGGGCCTGGCGCGACGCCCACGCCGGGCGGGTGCACGCCGCCAACGACCCCGAGCGCGCCCTGCAGATGTTCGGGGCCCACGAGTTCGGCCACAAGGTCGACCCGGGGATGTACTGAGCGATGGCCCCCAGCGAGCCGCTCACCCAGCAGGCCACCCACCGCTCGGCGAAGTCCGGTGACCTGACCCTCGGCTACTACGAGGCGGGGGAGCCGACCGAGGTCGGCGGAGGGCTGCCCCTGGTCATGCTCCACGGGGGTGGACCGGGTGCCTCGGCGTGGTCCAACTTCGGGTCGGCTCTGCCCGGCTTCGCCGCGACCTTCCGCACGCTGCTGGTCGACCAGCCCGGCTTCGGGACCTCCGACAAGCCCCCCGTCGTCGGCAACTACTACCGCCACTCCGCCGACCATGTCGTGCAGCTGCTCGACGAGCTCGGCATCGCGCGCGTGCACCTGCTCGGCAACAGCCTGGGCGGCGGTACGGCGGTCCGGCTGGCTCTCAGCCACCCCGACCGCGTCGGTCGGCTCGTGCTGATGGGGCCGGGCGGGCTCTCGCTGAACCTCTTCCACGCCGACCCCACGGAGGGCGTGCAGCGGCTGATGGACTTCGGCGCCGACCCCACCCGCGAGGCGCTGCGGGCGTTCATCTCGACCATGGTCGTCGACCAGTCGCTGGTCACCGACGAGCTGGTCGAGCAGCGCTACGCCGACGCGACGGCGCCCGGGGCGCAGGAGGCGATGGCCTCGATGGGCATGTCGTTCTGGAACCCCGAGACCGCCGAGGACGGCATGCTGTGGCGCGAGGCCCACCGGTTGCGCCAGCACACGCTGCTCACCTGGGGCCGCGAGGACCGGGTCAACCCGCTCGACGGGGCGCTGGCGGCGCTCAAGCTGATCCCGAAGGCCCAGCTGCACGTCTTTCCGCGCTGTGGGCACTGGGCGCAGATCGAGGCGGCCGAGGAGTTCCAGGAGATCACCAGGGCCTTCCTGGCCCGTCACGTCGAGAGGAACCCTCGTTGAGCATCGACATCCGGTCCATGGGCTACGTGCGCGTGGCCTCCACGGACCTCGACCAGTGGACGACGTTCGCCGGCAAGGTCCTGGGGCTGGCCGCCGGGCGGGGTCCCAACCCCGAGCACCAGTACTGGCGCATCGACCAGGTCTCGGCCCGGCTGGTCGTCGTTCCGGCCGAGACCGACCAGCTCGAGTGTGTCGGCTGGGAGCTCGCCGACCACGCCGCGCTCCAACGGGCCCGTGAGCACCTGGCTGCGGCCGGGGTGACCTTCGAGGAGGGCACGGCCGAGGAGCTCGCGGAGCGTCGCGTGCAGGAGCTCGTGCGGTTCAGCGACCCGTGGGACAACGTCTTCGAGCTCTTCCACGGCATCACCTACGAGTCGCGACCGGTGGTGACGCCGTACGCCGCGACCTTCGTGACCGGCGACCAGGGGATGGGCCACATCGTGCTGCCCGTGCTCGACGACGTCGAGGCGCTGCGTTTCTACACCGAGGTGCTGGGCTTCCGCCTGCGCGACTCGATGAGCATGCCGGGGGAGTTCGTGGGCAAGGAGCCCGGCTCCAAGGTCTGGCTGCGGTTCCTGGGCGTCAACCCGCGTCACCACTCGCTGGCCTTCCTGCCGATGCCCAACCCGAGCAAGTGCGTCCACATCATGATGGAGGTCGACGCGCTCGACCACGTCGGCCGGGCCCTGGAGCGGGTGCGCAAGCACGGCGCGCCGCTGTCGGCCACCCTGGGGCGGCACATGAACGACGAGATGATCTCGTTCTACGTGCGGTCGCCAGGCGGTTTCGACATCGAGTTCGGCACCGAGGGCCTGACGGTCGACGACACGCGGTGGGTCGCTCGGGAGTCCACGGCCGTGTCCTACTGGGGTCACGACTTCGGCGGCGGAGCGCAGTGAAACCATGGGGTCCATGACCTCGCTTCCCCCCGCCTCGGCAAGCGACGACGACATTCCCGACGGGATCAGTGCCGACGCCCGCGAGACCTGGCCCAGCCCCGAGCTGATCCGCTCGTGGCTCGGCGACGCCGACTTCGACGTCGAGTGGCGCCCCGGCGAGGGCACCACGGTCCACGGCGACGACCCGGCAGCGGTCGAGGCGGCCCAACGCTTCCGCGACGTGCTCGGGCGGTTCGCCTCCGGCGTCACGGTGGTCACCGCGCTGAGCAACGGTGAGCCCGTCGGGATGACCTGCCAGTCGTTCTCGAGCGTCTCGCTCGACCCGCCGCTGGTGCTGTTCGTGCCCGCCCGCACCTCGCGAGCCTGGCCCCTCATGCAGCGCGCGGGTCGCTTCTGCGTCAACTTCTTGGCTGCCGACCAGGCCGAGCTCTCCAACCAGATGGCCAGCCGGGGCGGCGACAAGTTCGCCGGCGTCGCCTGGCGGCCCGCGGCCGAGACCGGCTCGCCGGTGCTCGAGGGCGCCCTGGCCCACGTCGACTGCTCGATCCACGCCGTGCACGAGGCCGGCGACCACTACGTCGTCATCGGCCGGGTCCTCGACCTGGTCGAGGCCGACGCCGTCGACCCGCTCCTGTTCTACCGCGGCAAGTACGCCACCACCGAGAGCTGACCCGGGGCCGGTGGCGTGGTGATCCTGATCACCACGCCCGTCGGTGCGATGTTCTGCTGAGGCTGCGTGCCGTGCTGGGCGCAGGGCCTGGTGGGCGCGCCCGGCGTATGGCGGGACTCTCCCTGGGTAATTCGAGCGGGGGGCCGCGCGGATGCCCGCCCCAGTACCCGTTGTGGTTATGGTCGAGGAGTGACGTGCCCCCTCTCGGGCGCGTGCGCCACCTGCCCCGCCACCGTCTGTGAGCGAGAAGACCATGCCCTCCACGTCCCCCGCGCGCCTGTTGCGCGCCCTCCGACTCCCTGACCGCCCTCGCATCGTGGGGCTGGCGACCACGGTGGTCGCCACCGCCACGGCGACGGCGCTGCTGGTCCCGACCTCGTCGCCGGCCCTGGCCGCCGCACCCGCTCCCGGGCCGGCTGCCGCCGACGCCACCGCCCCCCGCCTGCCCGGAGGGGTCGCGCTCACCTGGAGCCCGACGTACATGAGCGGGAGCCACGACTACAGCGTGACCGACGCCCGCACGCTCGCCCGTGACAACGACCTCGTGGTGGCCATGCCCGTGGCGCTAGGGCGGCACCGCGACGCGATGCGTGCGGTCAACCCCGACCTCTCGCTCCTGGCCTACGCGAACGCCACGCTGGCCAACGGCAGCGAGACCTCGGGGCTGGGCGAGAGTGCGTTCGCCCACGACACGTCGGGGCGCCGGATCACGGCCACCGGCTGGGGGACCGCGTTGATGGAGTCGTCCAACCCGGCGTGGCGCACCCGGTCGCGCAACCTGTGCGCCGACCGCGCCCGACGCGGTGGCTTCGACGGCTGCCTGCTCGACATGCTCACCCTCGGCATCTTCTCCCGCGGCTTCGTCAGCTCGCTGCCGAAGAACCCCGCGACCGGGCGCCAGTACACCCAGGGCGAGTACCAGAACCAGATGGTGCAGCTGTCGGCGTCCATCCGCAGCGGCAGCCCCGGGCTCACGTTCACCGGCAACGTGGTCGAGAACTCCTACCGCTACTGGCAGAGCGACGTCCGGTCGCGCACCGCTGCCCTGCAGATGCCGTCGGTGCAGATGGAGGACTTCCTCCGCGGCGCCGGCGCCGGGGCCGGCGCGTTCCCGGCGACCGCCGACTGGGTCCGCAACGTCGACGTGGTCCGCGACCTCGAGGCCGCGGGCAAGGTCGGGCTGTTCACGACCAAGCTGTGGTCCTCCGCCTCGAGCGCCCAGGCCGCCCAGTGGCAGGCCTACGCGATGGCGACCTTCCTGATGGGCGCCAACGGTCGCTCGTTCTTCGCCTTCACCCGGTCCCGCGACCGCGCCGGCGTGCTCGGCACGAACCTGCCCTACCGGATGCCGAAGTCGCTGGGTGCGCCGTCCGGATCGATGCAGCGGCAGGCCTCGGGCGCCTACGTCCGCCGGTTCGCCAACGGGATGTCCGTGGTCAACCCCACCGGCCGCACCGTCAGCGTGCCGCTCGGCCGGTCGATGCGCCGTCTCAACGGGTCTTCCGCCAGCACCCTGACCCTGGCACCGAACAGCGGCGACATCGTGAGCGTGGCGGGCTCGCGGACCTCGGCCGGCGACGGTCAGGCCCCCGGGGTCTCCTTCCGGGGTCGTACGCGGGGCCGGGTCCTGCGGCTGCACGGCAGGGCCACGGACAACCGTGGGGTCAAGGCGGTCAAGGTCGCGGTGCGCAGCGAGCGGACCGGACGCTGGCTGGGCGCGCGCGGACGCTGGGGCGGCTTCCGCCGCCACGACGTGCGGCTGGGCCGCCCGCGGGCCCGCTCCACGTCGTGGAGCCGCACCCTGCGCGTGCCGCGCGGACGCTACGGCGTCAAGGTCGTGGCGGTCGACACTGTGAACAACCGGTCGCGACGACAGCCGTGGCGGGTGTACCGGGTGCGCTGAAACGCCGGACAGGGAGGCGCCGGTTTGGGAAACTGAGGCGTCTCCCCGGGTGGCCGGGCGACATCCCCCAGGAGCCCCCCGCCCATGCGCACCTCGTCGACCCGCGTCATCGTGCCCTCGTGCCTCGCCGCACTGGTGCTGGTCGCCGCCGCGATCGCCATGGCGTACGGCGGATGGACACCGCCGTTCTGGGGGCTCAACGTCGACCACCTCGCGGTCGTGGGCGGCGTCGTGGCCGCGGGTTGCTGCGTCCTGGCGGCGGCTCACGGTCGCGGACGACTGCGTGCGAGCTGGTTGCTGCTCGGTGCCATGGTCGCGCTCTACGCCAGCGGCGACGTGCTGTGGCTGATCTACGCCAGCGCGTCCGACACCCTTCCGATCCTGTCCCTCGCCGACTCGCTGTACCTCGCGGCGCTGGTGCCTGGCGCCCTCGGGCTGATCATCTACCCGGTGACGCGGGGGCTGCGCTCCGCGCTCGGACCGACGCTGCTCGACGCGGCGCTGCTCGCGTGCTCGGTCATCCTCGCCAGCCAGGTGTTCGTCTTCCGCGAGGTCGTCACCCTGACCGACCCGGGCGAGCCGTTCATCCTGCTGATCTACCCGGTCACGGACCTCCTGCTCGCCTCTCTCGTGCTCATCCTGATGCTGCGCAGCGTCGGCGACACGCGGGTCGACGTGGCGCTGCTGGGTCTGACCTTCCTGACGTTCGCGCTGGCCGACAACGCCTACGCACTCGCGTACGCGCGCGGGGAGGACTACGCCCAGGGCCTCCCGGCGGTCGCGTACGTCGCCGCCCCGCTGTTCCTCGCGCTCTCCGCGCTCGGGAGCATCACGTTCACCACTGAGTCGCGTTTCCTGCAGCGACGGCTCCCGGGCACCTGGGCCGCGGTGCTGCCCGACCTCGCCGCCCTGGCCGCGCTCGGCGTCTCGGTCGTCTGGTGGCTCGAGGACTCGGTCACCGGAGGTCTCGCCGCCGCGGTGCTGGTGCTCACCGGGGCCCGCCAGCTCTTCAGCACCAGCCGAGCGCACCGCTGGCGCTCCGAGCTGGAGCGGCGGATCGCGGAACGCACCGAGGAGGTCGCGGTCATCACCGAGCGGCACCGCGAGCTGGAAGCCATGAAGTACGCCTTCCTCAGCGCCGTGAGCCACGAGCTGCGCACCCCGTTGACCGCCATCAGAGGCTCGTTGGAGCTGCTGGAGGACGGCGACGGTGGCGAGCTCACCCCCCACGGCCTGCAGGTGGTGGCGATCGCCGCCCGCGGCACCCAGCGCCTGGCGCGCATCGTCGACGACATCATGGACCTCGAGCGCTTCAAGAGCGGCACCTTCGCGATCGTCCCCCGCCACCTCGACCTCGGTGCCGTGCTCGCGGAGCTCTCCGCGTCGCTGGGGCCGGTGGCCCGGGGCAAGGGGGTCGACCTGGTCGTCAGCACTCCCGGTGTGCGCGCGTGGTGCGACGGCGACCGGGTCATCCAAGCCCTCAACAACCTCGTCAGCAACGCCTTGAAGTTCGCTCCCGCCGGCACGTCGATCGTGGTGGACGCCGAGCCGGTGGGTGACGAGGTGCGGGTCAGCGTGCGCGACCAGGGGCGGGGCATTCCTGCCGACCAGGTCGGTCGGATCTTCGAGCGCTTCCACCAGGTCGACCCCATCGGCGACCAGGCCAAGGGCGGCGCCGGCCTGGGCCTCACGATCACCCGTCACATCGTCGAGGCCCACGGAGGTCGGATCTGGGTGGAGAGCGTGCCGGGAGCCGGCGCGACCTTCTCCTTCACGCTGCCGCTCGCGCAGCCCCCCGTCGTCGCGACCGTGGCGGTGGTCGCACCTGTGTCGAGCGCGGCGCGTCGACTGCTGCAGCCCTGACCGGGCAGTCGCTCAGGACAGGACCAGCGCGAGCCCGATGACGCCCGGCAGCAGGCCGAGCAGCAACCAGGGGCTGGCCAGCGACCGCTTGTGGATGGCCAGGCCGGCCGCCACCGCCATGACGCCGAACAGACCGGCCAGGACGTTGAGGCCGATCACGGCGTCGAGACGGTCCTCGTCGACGAAGGCCGCGGAGATCGCCAGCCCCGCCGACAGGTGGAGGATCGTGGTGGCCACGAGCACCGAGAGCACCCACTTCTGCACCCGCTCCAGCCGGGCGATCGCCTCCGGGTCCGGGGCCGGCCGAGGAGCGTGCGGATCCATCAGGTGACGCGCCCGACGCGGTTCGGACGGCTCGGGCGCGCTCATCCGGCGTACGCCCGTTCGGAGGTCTCCGTGGACCCGCGCTGCCGGGCGAAGATCAGCCGGCTCATCAGCACGAGCCAGGCGATGACGGTGAGCACGGCGGCGCCGATCGTGAGCTGGTAGCTCAGGTCGAGCAAGGCGTCGGAGCGTCCGAAGATCTGGGTGAGCAGGGAGACCTCGCTGTCGGAGGTGTCGCCGAAGTCAGGGCTGAAGAGGCCGAACCCGAACATTCCGAGCCACACCGCCACCTGGGCCCAGGCCTGCCCGCGGTCGAGCCGGCGAGGCCGCTCCCGCTGGGTGTAGGCCAGGACGGTGCTGGCCAGCAGCCCGAGCAGCAGGGCGGGGACGACCGTGACCAGGTAGATGAGCAGGAACCACCCGCCGACGCCGAAGGCGACGCGCCCGAACCACACCCACAGGATCAGCAGCAGGTTGACCGGGATCATCGCCAGCAGGCACACGCGACCGAGCTGGCTCATGCCTCGGACGATATCGGGTGGCGCCGGTGGGGGGCGTCGCGGCATCCTCGAGCGATGGACATCCGGCCGTTCGGCCCCGACGACACCGAGGACCTCCAGGCCTCGGTCGACCTGCACAACGCGCTCGTCGCCCACGAGTCGCCGTGGGCGCACCCGAGCACGCTGGTGCAGATGGAGCGGATGTACCGCCACGGATGGGACGGCGAGCCGTTCGTCCCGTTCCTCGGCGTCGAGGCCGGTACGCCGGTCGCGGTGGCGGCGTACTCGGTCAGCGACTACGACAACCCGCACCTGGCATGGTTCGACCTCGAGGTGCATCCCGACCACCGGAGGCGAGGTCACGGCACCGCCATGCTCGAGATGCTCCGCGACACCGTGCTCGGGCTGGGCCGCAGCAGCCTCGCCGGAGCCGCCTGGGATCTCGACGGCACCGCGGCCTTCGCCACACGGCACGGGTTCACCGCGCGGGCCGTCGAGGTCAACCGCCGCCAGCTGATCGCCGAGGTCGACTGGGACGAGGTGGAGCGGCTGCGGGTGGAGGCGTGGCGAGCGGCAGCCGACTACGAGCTCGTCCGCTACCCGGGGCGCACCCCGGACGCGGAGCTGCCGGCGCTGGCGGAGCTCACGGCGGCCATCAACGACGCCCCCACCGACGACCTCGACATCGAGGACGAGGTCTTCTCACCGGAGCGGATCCGGGCCTACGAGACGGCCCAGCTGGCCAGCGGCGCCGGCTTCCACCGCCTGGTGGCGCGCCACCGGACCAGCGGCCGGCTCGCAGGCCAGTCCGTCGTCGTGGTCGAGCCCGACCGACCGCACCTCGCCGAGCAGCACGACACCTCGGTGGTGCGGGCGCACCGCGGTCACCGACTGGGGCTGCTGCTGAAGGCGGAGATGCTGGGCTGGCTCCGTGAGACGCGCCCGGAGGTGGCGTCGATCGACACCTGGAACGCGGCGTCCAACCGCCACATGATCGCCGTCAACGAGGCGCTCGGCTACCGGGTCGTGCACCAGGCGGTGAACTACCAGCGGGACGCGTGAGGGGGGCGGCTACGGTGGGGCCGTGCTCGCCCTGCCCGCCCACGGGTTCGTCATGCTCTCGATGCCCAAGTGCGCCTCGACGTCGCTGGTCCGCTCCGCCGCGGGCCAGGCGGAGGTCGTGCTGCGCATCAACCCGAAGCTGAAGCACCTGAACTGCGCGCAGTTCCACGAGCTGATGGTGCCGCTGCTGCGCAAGGGCGGCTACCAGCGCAAGGACTACGAGGTCGTCTCGCTGTTCCGCGAGCCGGTGGAGTGGCTGGAGTCGTGGTGGCGCTACCGGCGCCGGCCGGCGTTGGCGGAGGAGGGCTCGAAGCGGTTCACGGGCGAGCAGACCTTCGAGGAGTTCACCCGCGACTACCTCGACCGCAAGAGCAAGGTCCGCGGGCGTCCGGCGCGCTTCATCGCGATGAGCGACGCGATGGACATCGGCGTAGACCGGCTCTTCGCGCTCGAGCGCCCCGAGGTCTGGCAGCCCTGGCTGTCGGAGCAGATCGGCAAGGACCTCGCCATCGGCACCGACAACATCTCCAGCGAACGACGCGAGCCGGAGATCACGCCGGCGCTGCGCGCCGAGCTCGAGGGCTACTTCGCGCCCGAGTACGACATCTACTCCCACCTGCGCGACAGCGGGCAGTGGGCGCCCCCGCGGGGCTACGTACCCGGAGCCTGACCGCTCGGTCGGGCGCGGTGAGGTTCAGAGGCGCTCGATGATGGTGCCGGTGGCCATGGCGCCGCCCGCGCACATCGAGATCAGGGCGGTGGAGGCGTCGCGGCGCTCGAGCTCGTGGAGCGCCGTGGTGATCAGCCGGGTGCCGGTGGAGCCGACCGGGTGGCCCAGGGCGATCGCGCCACCGTTGACGTTGACCTTGTCGAGGTCGGGGCGGTGCTGGCTGGCCCAGGAGAGCACGACCGACGCGAACGCCTCGTTGACCTCGAAGAGGTCGAGGTCGCCGATGCTCATGCCGGCGCGATCGAGCACCTTGCGGGTGGCCTCGACCGGCCCGTCGAGGTGGTAGTAGGGGTCGGAGCCGACCAGGCAGTGCGTGACGAGGCGGGCACGCGGGGTCAGGCCCAGCGACCGCGCCTTGTCCTCGTCCATGATCAGCACCGCGGAGGCGCCGTCGGAGATCTGTGAGGAGGTCCCGGCCGTGTGCATCCCCTCGGGCAGGACGGTACGCAGCTGGGCCAGGCCCTCCCGCGTGGTCTCGCGCAGGCCTTGGTCGGTGTCGACCACCCGGGTCTCACCGGTCGGCTTCCCGTCGCCGTCCAGCACCGGCGCCTCGAGCGGCGCGATCTCGCGCACGAAACGTCCTTCGTCGACCGCCACCCGGGCCTTGGCCTGCGAGGCCAGGCCGAGCTCGTCGAGATCGGCGCGGGACAGTCCGCGCAGCGCCGCGATCCGGTCGGCCGCCTCGAACTGGTTGGGCATGTCGATGGTCCAGTCCTCCGGACGGGGGTCGCCCAGGCCGGGAGGCACGTTGCCGCCGAGCGGGACGCGCGACATCGCCTCGACGCCGCAGGCGATCCCGACGTCGATGGTGCCGGCGGCGATCATGTCGTGGACCAGGTGGGCCGACTGCTGTCCCGAGCCGCACTGGGCGTCGATGACGGTCGCGCCGGTGTGCTGGGGGAGACCGGCGTGGAGCCAGGCCCGCCGCACCATGTCGTTGGACTGCTCACCGGCCTGGGTGACGCAGCCGCCCACGACCTGCTCGACCAGCGCGGGGTCGACCTCGGCCCGGCGCAGGACCTCGGCCTGCACGAACCCGAGCAGGTTGGCCGGGTGCACCCCGGCGAGCCAGCCGTTGCGCTTGGTGAGGGGAGTGCGGACGGCGTCGATGATGACCGGAGTGCCCATGGGCCAAAAGTAGAACACGTTCTTGTTGGCCACAAGCCGGATCCGATTGAGCGAGACGAAACGCTTTCTTATTTACCCGACACTATGTAGTCTGCGGCTAGAACGTGTTCCAGTCCAGGCAAACGAAGGAAGCCCTCGTGACCGCAACCACCGAGCCGGCCCACCCGTCCTCGATCCCCGACGGGTTCGACCCCACCGACCCCTTCCTCAACGAGGAGGACGTCCCGCACGAGCAGTTCCTCGCCCTGCGCAGCACGGCGCCCGTGCACTGGGTCGAGCAGGCCGCGGGGTCCTACGACGGCATGGCCCCGGAGTCCGGATCGGGCTTCTTCGCGGTCAGCCGGCACGTCGACGTCGCCGCCGTGTCGAAGAACAGCAAGGACTTCTCCTCCTCCGAGAACGGCGCGATCATCCGCTTCTCGGAGGGCATCGAGCGCGAGCAGGTCGAGATGCAGCGCGCGATCATGATCAACCAGGACGCGCCGGAGCACACCGCCACCCGACGGATCGTCAGCCGCGGCTTCACGCCGCGGGCGATCGCCGAGCTGGAGGAGGTCATGCGCGACCGTTCGGTCCAGATCGTCAAGGACGCCGTGGTCCGCGGCGAAGGCAACTTCGTCGACGAGGTGGCCGCCGAGCTGCCGCTGCAGGCGATCGCCGACCTGATCGGTGTGCCGCAGGAGGACCGGTTCAAGCTCTTCGACTGGTCCAACCAGATGCTGGCCTCCGACGACCCCGACATCGAGGGTCAGCCCGACGTCGCCGCCGCCGAGATCCTCGGCTACTCGATGATGATGGCCGCCGATCGCAAGGCCAACCCGCGCGACGACATCGTCACCAAGCTCGTGCACGCCGACAAGGACGGCCGCGGGCTGACCGACGACGAGTTCGGCTTCTTCGTCATCCTGCTCACGGTCGCCGGCAACGAGACCACCCGCAACGCGATCACGCACGGCATGAACGCCTTCCTCGAGCACCCCGAGCAGTGGGAGCTGTGGAAGAAGGAGCGGCCCGAGACGATGGTCGACGAGGTGATCCGGTGGGCCACCCCGGTGCTGGCCTTCCAGCGGACCGCGCTCAAGGACGTCGAGGTGGGCGGGGTCACCGTGAAGCAGGGTCAGCGGGTGGGCCTGCTCTACGCCAGCGCCAACTTCGACACCGACGTCTTCGACGACCCGTTCACCTTCGACATCACGCGGGAGAGCAACCCGCACGTCGCGTTCGGCGGCCACGGGGCGCACTACTGCATCGGCGCGAACCTGGCCCGCCAAGAGGTGCGCCTGGTGTTCAACGCGTTGGCCGACCACGCACCCGACATCACCAAGCTGGCCGAGCCGCGTCGCCTGCGGCACTCCTGGATCAACGGCATCAAGGAGCTCCAGGTCCGCTACGCCTGATCAGCCCGGCTGGACGGACCACTCGGGCGGCTCGTCGGCGCCGGACTCCTCGTCGCGCTCGGCGTCGTCGGCGGTTGCCTGCAGCGCGCCGGCCGCGTGGTGGACCGGTGCGTACACGGTGTACAGGCGCATCGGCTCCTCACCCACGTTGGTGACGTTGTGCCAGGTGCCGGCGGGGACCATGATCGCCCAACCGTCCTCGACCTCCTGGTCGAAGTCGAGCCGGCTCTCGGTGGGGCCCATCTGCACGCGGCCACGCCCGCCGTCGAGGCGGAGGAACTGGTCGGTCTCGGGGTGGGCCTCGAGGCCGATGTCCTCCCCGGGCGGGATCGACATGAGCGTCACCTGCAGGTACGTGCCCGACCAGGCGACGGTCCGGTAGTGGTCGTTCTCGAGCGTCGCCTTCTCCAGGTCGAAGCTCTGGGGCGCAGGCCCGATGTCCTTGATCGTCATGTGCTCTCCTGATCGTCGACGGTGCTCCGGGTGCCATTCCACGCTAGAACAGCGTGCCGGACAGGTGGACGAAGGCCTCGCGGTCAGGGTCGAAAGCCCCTCGGGGACGGTGCTGGACCCGACTACGTTCTGAGGGTGTCCACTCCCGCGCAGACCGAGTACCGCATCACGGCCACCGCGCAACCGCACGGTGCTGCGACCGCGACCGCCGGCGAAACGTCTCTCGGCATCGACACCCGCTGGGGCGGGGAGGGGGTCGGTGAGCCTGGACCTGCCGAGCTGCTCGCCGCGGCCTTCGCGGCCTGCCTGCTCAAGAACCTCTCCCGCTGTCACGAGCTGCTCGGGTTCCGCTATGTCGAGGCCCACGTGGAGGTCGTCGCCCGGCGCCAGGACAGTCCGCCACGTTTCGTCGGGATCTCCTACACCTTGCGGGTCGCCACGGACGAGACCGACAGGCGCGTCGAGCTCGCCCACCAGAACCTGCGCAAGTTCGGCACGGTCTACAACACCCTGGCGGCCGTCTGCGACGTCCATGGCTCGATGGAGTCCTACCCGGTCAGCGAGGAAGCGGGATTGGCGTGACGGCGCAGCGGTGTCCAGGCTCGTCCTCGGCCGGTGGGCGTGCCATTACCTCGGACGTCATGGATCTTCGGCACGGTCTCGTCGGAGGGTGAGGGGGTTCCCGAACCGACCCGTCCTTGGAGGCAGAACCGCCCGGAGTCGAACAGGTATTTCAAGTCCTCACCCGCCTGATCCACGTCGCGGAGGGCTGGGGGCCCGCCGCTCAGCGGTGGCGCGGGGCAAGGCAGCTGCGGGCTCGCCACACGCGACCGGACGGGATCCGCGACCTGGCATTCCCTGCTCACCGGCCCGCGACGAGCGCCCAGATGGCGTCGGCGTCCGTCGTGGCAAGCTCGAAGAACCCGAACCGAATGCGCGAGACGGGCAGGTGCTCACGGATCTGCTCCAGGGGCAGCGGCTCGATCTCACGGAGCGTTGCGGCACGACGGAATCCGCCTGGGATCACGTCGCTCGGCTCGGGCTCGGCGCCGGTGACGTCGCCGACGATGGTCAGCGCGCGCAGCGACTCACCGTGGGGACAGGTGGTCGTCGGCGAGTAGATGAATGCACTGTCGCCGGGCGACATCCGGGCCAGGGGCGGCCGCTTGCCGTGGTTGGCCATGACGAAGCCGCTGTCAGTGGTCCGAAGCCCGCGCCCGGGTCGGCGCCAAGGTTGGCTCGCCGCGCGTGCTCAGTCGCGCGCGGTGAAGACCAGCGGGCCGTCGTCGGTGATCGCGACGGTGTGCTCCATGTGCGCGCCGCGCGAGCCGTCCTGGCTCTTGATCGTCCAGCCGTCCTTGTCGATGAAGATCTCGTCGGTCGTGTGCAGGAACCACGGCTCGATGGCGATCACCAGGCCCGGCTTGAGCTTGAACCCGCGGCCCGGGCGCCCGTCGTTGGGCACGTGGGGGTCGCCGTGCATCGTGCGGCCGACGCCGTGGCCGCCGAACTGCAGGTTGACGCCGAGACCGGCTGCGCGCGCCACGGACCCGATGGCGTGGGAGATGTCGCCGAGACGGTTGCCGGGCACCGCCTGCTCGATGCCGGCCGCGAGCGCCCGGTCGGTGGTCTCGATCAGGTCGAGGTCCTCCTGGCGAGGCGTGCCGACCACGAGCGAGTACGCCGAGTCGGAGACCCAGCCGTCGACGCTCACCGCGAAGTCGACGCTGAGCAGGTCGCCGTCGACGAGCGTGTAGTCGTGGGGGAGCCCGTGGAGCACGGCGTCGTTGACCGACGTGCACAGCACCTTGCCGAACGGCGAGGCGCCGAACGAGGGGTGGTAGTCGATGTAGCAGGACTCCGCGCCCCGCTCCCGGATCATCCGGTGGGCCAGCTCGTCGAGCTCGAGGAGGTTGACGCCGACGTCGGCCTTCTCGGCCAGCGCGGTGATCACCGAGGCCACGAACTGCCCGGCGGGGCGCATCTCCTCGATCTGGGCACGGGTGCGGAGCTCGATCATGCGGACAATCTACGGGCGGCTCAGTGGCCCGGCTTCTCCGCCCCGACCACCCACATCGCGAAGAACTGCGAGCCGCCGCCGTAGGCGTGGCCCAGCGCCCGACGTACGCCGTCGACCTGGTGCTCGCCCGCCGCGCCCCGCACCTGCAGGGCGGCCTCGCCGAAGCGCAGCATGCCCGAGGCGCCGATCGGGTTGGAGGAGAGCACGCCTCCGGAGCAGTTGACCGGCAGCACGCCGTCCATGGCGGTGCCGCCCGACTCGGTGAGCTGCCAGCCCTTGCCCTCCTCGGCGAAGCCCAGCGACTCCAGCCACATCGGCTCGAACCACGAGAACGGCACGTAGATCTCGGCGGCGTCGATCTCCTGCAGCGGATCCGTGATCCCGGCCTGCTTCCACAGCGCGGCCGCCGCGTCGCGGGAGGCCTGCGGGTTGACCTGGTCGCGCTCTGCTGCGGAGGTCGCCTCGGACCGCATGACCGTGCCGTGGATCCACGCCGGGTTGGGGGACGACGCAGCGACGTCCTCCGCGGCGATGACGAGCGCGCAGGCGCCGTCGGACGACGGGCAGGTCTCGTCGTAGCGGATCGGGTCCCACAGCATCTGCGAGGCCAGCACCGACTCGACGGTGGTGTCGGGGTTGCGCAGGTGGGCGTAGGGATTCTTCAGGGCGTTCTGGCGGTCCTTGGCAGCGACGATCGCGCCGATGTGGTCGGGCGCACCCGAGCGTCGGATGTAGGAGCGCACGTGCGGGGCGAAGTAGCCGCCGGCTCCGGCGTGCACGGGCATGTTGAACGGCACCGGCACCGAGAGGGCCCACATCGCGTTGGACTCGGACTGCTTCTCGTAGGCGACGGTGAGCACCGTGCGGTGCACGCCGGCCTGGACCAGGGACGCAGCCACGATGGCCGTCGAACCGCCCACGGAGCCGGCGGTGTGCACCCGGAGCAGTGGCTTGCCGGCCGCGCCGAGCGACTCGGCCAGGAAGAGCTCGGGCATCATCACGCCCTCGAAGAGGTCGGGGGCCTTGCCGACCACGATCGCGTCGACCTCGTCGAGGGTCATCCCGGCGTCCTCGAGCGCCCGGTCGATGGCCTCGCGGCACAGGCCGGCCATCGAGACGTCCTCGCGCTTGGCCCGGTGGTGGGTCTGGCCGATGCCGATGACGGCGGCGGGCTGCTTCGACATCAGCTGCGTCCTTCCATGGTGCACACGAGGTTCTGCTGCAGCGCCGGGCCGGACGTCGCGTGCGCCAGCGTGCGGGACGCCTCGCCCGACCAGATCCGGCGCGCGGCCTCACCGACGCGGATGCCGCCGGCGGAGAACATCGGGTTGCTGGTCAGGGCCCCGCCGGACGGATTGATCCGTACGTCGTCGGCCAGACCGAGCTCGCGGCGCAGGACCAGCTCCTGGTGGCTGAACGGCGCGTGCAGCTCGGCCACCTCGACGCCCTCGACGCCCGCGGCGCGACCGGCCGCGGCGGTCGAGGGCGAGCGGGTGAGGTCGCGGGTGCCGAGGCTCATCGGGTCGACGACGTGGGCCAGGCCCGAGATCCACGCGGGCCGGTCACGGACGTCGCGGGCCCGGTCGCCGGCGGCCAGCACGAGGGCGGCCGCACCGTCGGTGACCGGGGCGCAGTCGTGCTTGCGCAACGGGTCGGCGTACACGGGGCGGGCGAGCAGCTCCTCGACCGACGAGCCTCCCTGGCGGACGGCGTACTCGTTGGCCTCCGCGTCGGTGAGCGAGCGCTGCGCCACCTCGGCCATGGCGCGCTCGTCCCAGAGACCGGCGTCGATCCCCGCACGGGCCTGGAGGCCGGCCAGCGACACGGTGTCGGGCCACAGCGGCGTCATCGTGTAGGGATCGAGCTGGAGGGCGAGGGTGCGGCGCAGGAGTCCCGCGGAGCTCTTGCCGAAGGCGTAGACCAGGGCGGTGTCGACCTCGCCGGTCTGGATCTTCAGCCAGGCCTCGTACATCGCCCAGGCCAGGTCCATCTCGACGTGCGACTCGTTGACCGGCGGGATCACTCCGATGGCGTCGACCGCCTGGACGAACGAGAACGAACGGCCGGCCAGGTAGTCGGAGGATCCCGAGCACCAGAAGCCGACGTCCTGACGGGTCCAGCCGGTCTGCTCGTAGCACTCGGCGAAGAGGGGGACGAGCAGCTCCACGCACGTGGGCGACCCGTCGAACTCCCGCATCTGTCGTTGGGCGAACCCCACGACGGCGACGTCTCTCATGTCCACTCTCCGTTGATCGGGCTCTCGGTGATCGAGACTTGCCGAGATCACAGGTGCTGCCGGTAGGTGTCGTAGTCCGCGTCGGGCTCGTCGGCCGGGGCGAAGTGGCTGATGTTCTCGATCGTGGTGCCCCACTCCTCGCGGGGCTTCCAGACCGCCGAGACCCGCATGCCCATCCGGACCTCCGCGGCCGGGATGTCGAGGATCAGGTGGAGGAAGGCGATGTCGGCCCCGTCGAGCAGCACGTACGCCGACACGTACGGCGGCGTGATCCGTTGGCCCAGGAACGGCACGTTGACGATGCAGAACGTCGTCACGGTGCCCGTGTGGGAGAGCTCGACCTCGTCGGTGGTGGGAGTCCCGTCGGCCGGACAGGCGCTGCGCGGCGGGACGTAGACCTTGTGGCAGGTGGGGCAGCGCTGCCCGACGATCCGACCCTCGGCCAGGCCGCGGTAGAACGCCGACTCCTCGGGCGAGGCGGCGTACACGTAGTCGAGAGCGGTGGGCGTCACCACCATGGTGACCGGCGCTCCGGTGGTCGAGCCCGCCGAGACCCCGCCCTCGGTGGTCGAGCCGTCCCCGGTGGTCGAGCGTGCCGAGACCCCCTCGAAGCACGCGATGTCCGTGATCGCCCCGACCCGCTCGGCGGCCCACCTCACCCGCACCCGCATGCCGGTGGAGACCTCGTCGGGCGAGGCCGCGTCGAGCGCGTGCAGCAGCGGGGTGTCGGCCCCGTCGAGCGTGACGAGCGCGAAGGCGAACGGACGGTCCAGGGGCTGCCCGTCGACCGGCTCGGGCACCCAGCTCCACGAGGTCACGGTGCCGGTGTCGGAGACCTCGACGAAGTCGTCGACGGCCCGGTGGGTCACCGGGTCGAACTCCGGGGGAGGCACCACGACCCGTCCGTCGGAGATCCGCCCGCCGACCACCACGGCGTCCCGCAGCCCGGTCAGGAAGCGACCCAGGACCGGCCCGGTGGAGCGGGTGTAGTCGAACGCGACCGTGATCGGGGCGGAGAGGGTGCGGGCCATGCGCCGAAACTAGAACAGGTTCTATGTCTGTCGCAAGCAATCTGCCAGAGTGGCGCCATGAAACTTGGACTGCAGCTGGGCTACTGGGGCGCGCAGCCGCCCGCCGGTGTCGGCGAGCTCGTCTCAGCCGCGGAGGAGTCGGGCTTCGACGCCGTCTTCACCGCCGAGGCGTGGGGCTCCGACGCGTTCACCCCGCTCGCGTGGTGGGGACGTGAGACGAGCCGGCTGCGGCTGGGCACCTCGATCGTGCAGATGTCGGGCCGCTCGCCGGCCTCGATCGCCATGCACGCACTGACCCTCGACCACCTCAGCGGCGGCCGGGTCGTGCTCGGCATGGGCGTGAGCGGACCGCAGGTCGTCGAGGGCTGGTACGGCGCGCCGTTCAGCAAGCCGCTGGCCCGCACCCGTGAGGTCATCGACATCATCCGCCAGGTCCTGGCCCGCGAGGCGCCGGTGACCAGCGACGGCCCGCACTACCCGCTGCCGTACGTCGGTGAGGGCGCCACCGGTCTGGGCAAGCCGCTCAAGCCGATCGTGCACCCGCTACGGGCCGACCTGCCGATCTGGCTCGGGGCCGAAGGACCGAAGAACGTCGCGCAGACCGCGGAGATCGCCGACGGCTGGATCCCGATCTTCTACACGCCACGCTCGGCGCCGATGTACCAGCCGTGGCTCGACGAGGGGTTCGCTCGACCGGGTGCCCGACGTACCCGGGCGGACTTCGAGATCGCCGCCACCTGCCACCTCCAGGTGGTCGCCGACGCCGCCGAGAAGCAGCAGGTGGTCGAGGCGATGAAGCCGTACGTCTCGCTCTACATGGGCGGGATGGGGGCCAAGGAGGCCAACTTCCACAACCAGGTCTTCGTGCGGATGGGCTACGAGGCCCTTGCCGCGGAGGTGCAGGAGCTCTACCTCGCCGGGGAGAAGGACCGCGCGACCGCGCTGGTGCCCGACGAGCTGGTCGAGGACATGCACATCATCGGCACCGCGGGCGAGGTCAAGGAGAAGGTCGCGCAGTGGGAGGAGACCGGCGTGACCACGCTGCTGCTGAGCCTGCACTCCGCCGACGAGGTGCGCTCGATCGCAGGACTGCTGGCATGATCCACCCGCCCAAGGCCGCCCCGGGCGACCGGGTCGCGGTGCTGTCGCCGTCGTTCGCCGCGCCGGGCTTCGCGCCCGAGGTGCACGAGCAGGCGATGCGGCGGCTGACCGAGGTCACGGGCCTGGTGCCGGTCGAGTACCCGACGACCCGGCGCCTCGACGCGTCCGCCCAGGACCGGGCGGCCGACCTCAACGCCGCCTTCGCCGACCCCGAGATCCGCGCCGTGCTCGCCACGATCGGTGGTGAGGACCAGATCACTGTCGTGCCACACCTCGACCCGGCCGTCGTCCGCGCCGATCCGAAGCCGTTCCTGGGCTACAGCGACAACACCAACCTGCTCAACTGGCTGTGGACCCACGGCGTCGCGGCCTTCTACGGCGGCTCCACCCAGGTGCACCTCGGCCCCGGGCCGGCCGTCGACGAGGTGCACGTCGCGGCCCTGCGGGCGGCGCTGCTCACCGGCGAGCGGCTGGAGGTCACCGAGCCGGGGGAGTCGGAAGACATCGGCAAGGACTGGAAGGACCCGGCCGCCCTCACGACGTACGGCGACCGCGAGCCGACCGAGCCCTGGACCTGGGCCGGGTCGGCGCGCTCGGTCACCGGGCGGACCTGGGGCGGCTGCGTGGAGGTCCTGCAGTGGCTGCTGACTGCTGGCCGCTTTCCGACCGACCCGTCGGTCGTGGCCGGGGGAGTGCTGCTGCTGGAGTCGTCCGAGGAGCTGATCCCGGCCCGGGAGTTCGGCTGGATCGTCCGCTCCCTCGGCGAGCGCGGCATCCTCGCCGCGGTCGACGCGGTGGTCGTGGCGCGGCCCCCGACCTCGACCTTCGAGGTGCGGCCGACCTCGCAGGAGCGGGCGGCCCAGCGCGCCGAGCAGCGCGACGTGGTGATCGAGACGGTGCACCGCTACCACCCCGACGTCCCGATCGTCGTCGGCGTGCCCTTCGGTCACACCCGGCCGCAGTGGATCCTTCCGTACGGCGGCGAGGTCACCGTCGACGGCGAGGCCCGGCGGCTGTGGGCCGACTACGCCTGATCGCACGGGGCCACGCCCATGCTGGGGGGCTTGCGGCGGGGTTGGTCGGCTCCGCGGTTCCGTCGGACCATCACGTCCCTCGGCTCCACGAGCACCACGAGCGCGCGCTCGTACCTCATCGCCTCTGGTCTGGCCGGCCTCGATCCACGGAGGTGGATCCTGGTCGAGGACACCGCGATGCCGAGCCGCGCCGTCGACCGCGAGGTCGAGGTGCTGGCTGGTCTACCGTGGGCCGCATGTCGTGGCTAGACGGTCTGGGCGTCACCTGTCCCATCATCCAGGCGCCGATGGCAGGCGTTGCCACGCCGGCGCTGGCCGCGGCGGTCTCGAACGCGGGAGGTCTCGGCTCGATCGGCCTCGCCGGGACGGATGCGCCGGGTGGCCGCGTGATGATCGAGGCCACCCGCGCCCTGACCGATCGCGCGTTCCACGTCAACGTCTTCGCCCATCGCTCGCCGCAGGGCGACTCGAGGCGCGAGGCGGCGTGGCTGGAGGCCATGCGTCCCCTGTTCGAGGAGTTCGGCTCGGAGCCGCCTGCGGCCCTACGCACGATCCTGCAGAGCTTCGCCGAGGACGACGACCTGCTCGACGTGCTGGTCGAGACGGCACCGCCGGTGGTCAGCTTCCACCTCGGTCTGCCCGACTCTGCCCGGATCGCCGCGCTCCGTGCTGCCGGCTGCCTGCTCCTCGCTTCCGTCACCAGCCCGGCCGAGGGCGAGCTCGCCCAGCAGGCCGGGGTCGACGCGGTCGTGGCCCAGGGCTTCTCGGCCGGGGGTCACCGTGGCGTGTTCTCCCCGGGGGCCAGGGACGACATGCTCGACACCGCCGCGCTGACCGCCCTGCTGCTGGCCCGTCTCGACCTGCCGGTGATCGCCGCGGGCGGCATCATGGACGGTCACGGGGTGCGCGCGATGACCGCGCTGGGCGCGACGGCTGTGCAGATGGGGACGGCGTTCATCGCCTGCCCCGAGAGCAGCGCAGACGACGCCTACCGCGCCGCGCTCGCCGGGCCCGGCGCTCACCACACGGTGATGACCACCGCCATCTCGGGTCGTCCCGCCCGCTGCGTGGACAACCGATTGACCGCTTGGGCCTCGGACCAGGTCGTCGCAGCGCCCGAGTACCCGATCGCCTACGACGCCAGCAAGGCGCTGAACACGGTCGCGAGGGCTGCCGGCGACCCCGGCTTCGCGGCGCACTGGGCCGGTCAGGGTGCCCCCCTCCACCGGCCCATGCCCGCAGCCAGCCTGGTCGACCTGCTCGAGGAGGAGCGCACCGCGGTCTGTCGCTGACATCGGCCGCGCCGCTGGGTGTCGGCGTACCAGCATCTGCTGTTGTTCTGGCGCTTCTGGGCCACTGCAACAGCCCAGAAGCGATGGAGTACCAGCAGATGCTGGTTTCCGCAGCTGCCCGCCACCCGGGCTGAAACGGTTCAGGACTCGTCGGAGGGTCCGCTCGCCTCATCGGGCTCAGGTGGGCGCGCAGCCTCCGGCAGCCGCGGATGATCGGTGGGGTAGATGCCGGCGGCGAAGCCGTAGACGGCGTCACCGGACCGGGGCAGCTCGTCGAACTCGCGCACCAGCTCAGCGATGCGCTCCCAGAACTCGCCGGCCTGCTCCTCGGTCAGCCGGGCGTGCCGGATGAAGCCCCACAGTCGCCGGTCGCGGAAGGCCTCGGCCGACTCCTGGGCGGCTACCTCGAAGTCGTTGAAGTCCGTCGGCAGGGTCTCGGCGTGGACGCCCCGCTCGACCGGCACGAAGAACATCCGCGCGGTGCGGCCGTAGAAGCGTTCGTCGATCGCTCGCACCCGGCGGGTCCGCACGACGCGGACCAGCCCGGTCTCGGCGAGCACGTTGACGTGGTGGGCGATCGTGCTCTTGGGTCGAGCCACCGCTGAGGCGAGCTCGGTCACGGTCGCCGCCCGCTCGTGGAGCAGGCCCAGGATCGTCGTGCGCAGCGGGTTTCCGACCGCGCGGACCTGGGCCGGCGTCGTGAGCGCGAGCCGGTCGGCGAGCTCGTAGTCCGGAGGACGAGGGGGGTTGTCGGGCATGGCCACAACAGACTACTGTCCCAGAACGTTCCGCACTATTGGATCAATCTCGAGGAGAAAGACTCATGGCCGAGGTCGTCCTGTTCCACCACGTGCAAGGGCTCACCGCCGGTGTGGTGGCCTTCGCCGACCGGCTCCGTCAGGCCGGGCACACCGTGCACACGCCAGATTCCTTCGAGGGCCAGACGTTCACCTCGATCGACGACGGCATGGCCCACGCCCGGGAGGTCGGCTTCGGCGTCCTGCTGGAGCGAGGTGTGGCCGCGGCTGACGCACTGTCCTCGTCGTCCGGCTTCGTGTACGCGGGGCTCTCGATGGGAGCCATGCCCGCCCAACAGCTCGCCCAGACCCGCGCGGATGCCCGGGGGGCGCTGCTGCTGCACGCCTGCCTCCCCGTCTCGGAGTTCAGCGAGCAGTGGCCGAGCGGTCTGCCGGTGCAGGTGCACGGCATGGACGCCGATCCGTTCTTCGCCGAGGAGGGCGGCGACCTCGACGCCGCCCGTGACCTGGTCGCCTCGACCGACCAGGCGGAGCTCTTCCTGTACCCGGGCGACCAGCACCTGTTCACCGACTCCTCGCTGCCGTCGTACGACGCGGCGGCGGCCGACCTGCTCCTGGAACGGGTGGTGAAGCTCCTCGACGCGGTGTGAGCGCGGCTGCGGCGACGAGCGACGCACGCCGCATGCTCGCCCGGCCTCGAGCGGCCCGACCGAACACGGGACTGTCGTCGCACAGCCGGGCCAGGCGCCGGAGCGCATCGTCCCCCTGACGAACGTCCTCCTCCGGAGAACGTGAACCTAGCCCCGTCGGCGGGGTACCGACCACAGGTGACCGCCAGCAGCCAGACGTGGACCGACAAGGACGACGCCGTCGTCGGCACCTGCCCCGCCACCCGCGACCCGGACCGCCTGCTGGGATGGGCGGCCGAGGTGGGTGACCGGCTCCCACCCCCCGGGGGTGGTCTCACGCTCGCGCGCTGGCGGCTGCTGGCCGGGATCGGTGCGCACGACCTGACCGCCGCCCGGGTGGTCGAGCCGCACGTCGACGCGCTGGCGATCCTCGCCGAGGCCGGGTTGGACCCGGCGCCGAACCTGCAGCCGGACCTGCAGCCGGAGCAGGGGCCCGCCGGCGACGCCCGGGTGACGTACGGCGTCTACGCGGCCGAGGGACCGGGTGCTCGGCTCGAGGCCCGGCGTACGCCGTCGGGCGGGTGGGCGCTGACCGGACGCAAGCCGTGGTGCTCGCTCGCCGGGCAGGTCAGCCACGCGCTGGTCACGGCCTGGGTCGACGACGAGTCGCGCGGCCTGTTCCGCGTCGGTCTCCGCCACCGGGGCGTGTCCGTCGCCGCCGACGCGTGGTCGCCGACCGGTCTGGTCGAGGTCGTCACCGCCACGGTGGAGATGGACGACGTCCCGGCCGAGCCGGTGGGCGCGCCGGGGTGGTACCTCGAGCGAGACGGCTTCGCCTGGGGCGGGCTCGGCGTCGCCGCGATCTGGTACGGCGGCGCCGTGGGCCTGGCCCGTCGGCTGCTGGACCAGGCGGGTCGCCGCGAGCCCGACCAGGTCGCCCTGGTGCACCTCGGCGCCGTCGACGCGGCGCTGATGACGGCCCGGGCCGGTCTCGCCGCGGCAGCCGCCGAGGTCGACGCCGGCCGGGCCGCCGGCACCTCGGGCGTGCTGACCGCCGCCCGGGTGCGGCAGGTGGTGGCGGACGCGGTCGACGAGGTGGCACACCGCGTCGGCCACGCGCTCGGCCCGGGTCCGCTCGCCCACGAGCCCGACCACGCGCGACGCGTGGCCGACCTGGCGCTCTACGTGCGCCAGCACCACGCCGAGCGCGACCAGGCCGCGCTCGGGCGACTGGTCCTCGACGGCCGCGGGGCCGGCGACGGGCCCGGCTGGTGAACGACCTCGACGCCGGTCGGCGCGACCTGGACCGGCTGCACGAGCAGGACGACGACCCGTGGGGCGTCGACACCCGCTGGTACGAGGAGCGCAAGCGGGCGCTGCTGCTCGCCGCGCTCCCGCGACGGTGCTTCCGGCGCGGGCTCGAGGTGGGCGGCTCGAACGGCGCGCTCGCGGAGACGCTCGCCGAGCGGTGTGCCGAGCTGGTGGTCGTCGAGAGCAGCCCGCACGCCGTACGGCTCGCAGGTCAGCGGCTGGCTGCCCTCGACCGCGTCACCGTGGTGCACGGGACGGTCCCCGAGACCTGGCCCGAGGGTCCGCTCGACCTCGTCGTGGTCTCGGAGGTCGGCTACTTCCTCAGTGCGGTGGGGCTCGACGGGCTGGTCGAGCGGGTCCGCGCGAGCCTGACCGAGGACGGCGTGGTCGTGCTCTGCCACTGGCGTCACGAGGTGGACGGCTGGCCGCTCGACGGACCGCAGGTGCACGAGCGCGTCCTCGCCGCCGGTCTCCGGCCGCTGCTCGCCCGCTACGTCGACCGCGACGTCGAGCTGCTGGTCCTCGGGGCGGAGTCGGAGGCGCCCGACCCGGGGGCGTGACCGTTGCCCGAACCTAGAACACGTTCTAGTCTGCTCCCGTGATCGATGACGACGACCTGCGCACCGGCGCCCACAACGGCAACCTGATGGTCGCGGCGCTGCGCCGCCACCGCGACCGGCCGGTCATCCACCTCGGCGGGACGACCCTCACCGGCGGTGAGGTCGCCCAGGAGATGAGCCGCTACGTGCAGGCCTTCGAGGCGCTGGGCGCCGGCACCGGCACGGCGGGCGCGCTCCTGGCGCTCAACCGGCCCGAGGTGCTGTTCATCCTCGGCGCGGGGCAGACCCAGGGCTACCGACGTACGTCGCTGCACCCGCTCGGCTCGGCCGACGACCACGCGTACGTCATCAACGACGCCGAGATCACCACGCTCGTCATCGACCCCTACTTCGCAGCCCGTGCCGTCGAGCTGCTCGACCGGTGCCCCGCGCTCACCCAGGTGCTCACGATCGGGCCGGTGCCCGAGGCCGTGGAGGTCGCGTGCGGCGACAGCGGTCGCAGCTGCCGGGACGTCGTCGCCGAGGCAGCGACGTACGACGCCTGCCCGCTCACCGCCGCCGTCCTGCCGCCCGACCACGTCGTCTCGATCACCTACACCGGCGGCACCACCGGCAAGCCGAAGGGCGTGGTGGGGCTGGCGCAGACGATGGCCACGATGACCCAGATCCAGCTGGCGGAGTGGGAGTGGCCGGACGATCCCCGCTTCCTGATGTGCACCCCGCTGTCGCACGCCGGCGCCGCGTTCTTCGTGCCGACCGTGATCAAGGGGGGCTCGCTCCACGTGCTCGCCCGCTTCGACCCCGCCGAGGTGCTGCGGACCATCGAGGAGCAGCAGATCACCGCCACCATGCTGGTGCCGTCGATGCTCTACGCCCTGATGGACCACCCCGACTCGCACACCCGCGACCTCAGCTCGCTGGAGACCGTCTACTACGGCGCCTCGGCGATCAACCCGGTGCGGTTGCGGGAGGCGATCGACCGCTTCGGGCCGATCTTCGCCCAGTACTACGGCCAGTCCGAGGCGCCGATGGTGATCACCTACCTGCCGAAGGCCGACCACGTGACCGACGACGACCGGCGGCTCTCCTCCTGCGGCCGACCGTCCGCCTTCCTGCGCACGGCGCTGCTCGGGGAGGACGGGCAGCCGGTGCCGGCGGGGGAGCCGGGGGAGATCTGCGTGTCCGGGCCGCTGCTGGCCGGCGGCTACTGGAAGCTGCCCGAGGAGACCGCCGAGACCTTCCGCGACGGCTGGATGCACACCGGTGACGTGGCCCGCGAGGACGAGGACGGCTTCTGGTACATCGTCGACCGCACCAAGGACATGATCGTCACCGGGGGCTTCAACGTCTTCCCGCGCGAGGTCGAGGACGTCGTGGCCGAGCACCCCGCCGTCGCACAGGTCGGCGTGATCGGCACCCCCGACGAGAAGTGGGGCGAGGCGGTCACCGCCATCGTCGTCCTGCGCGAGGGCCACGAGCTCACCGACGCCGTCGACGCCGAGATCAAGGCCATGGTCAAGGAGCGCAAGGGTGCCGTCCAGGCGCCGAAGCAGATCATCGCCGCCGACGCCCTGCCGCTCACCGGCTTGGGCAAGCCGGACAAGAAGGCGCTGCGGGCGCAGTACTGGACGGGCGAGCGCGGCGTGGGCTGAGGCCCATCAGGTGACCCGGTCAGCCCCCTAGGCGCCGGTGAACCGAGGCGCTCGCTTCTCGGCGAAGGCGCGCGGACCCTCCTGGGCGTCGGCGGAGGCGAACACCGCTGCGCCGACGCGAGCGTCGTCGGCCCAGCACTCGTCCTCGTGGCGGCCCTCGGAGTCGCGCATGGTCCTCAGGATCGCCTGGACGGCCAGCGGACCGTTGGCCGCGACCAGGTCGGCCAGCTCGTGCGCCTTGGCCAGGGCTTGCCCGTCGGGCACGACGTGGCCGATCAGCCCGACCTCCTTGGCCTCGGGTGCCCGCATCGTGCGTCCGGTCAGCAGCAGCTCCGCGGCCACCGTGTAGGGAAGCTGGCGGACGAGCCGGACGGCCGAGCCGCCCATCGGGTAGAGCGACCACCTGGCCTCGGCGACCCCGAACCGGGCGGACTCGCCGGCCACCCGGATGTCGGTGCCCTGGAGGATCTCGGTGCCGCCCGCGATGGCCGGACCCTCGACCGCCGCGATCAGCGGCTTGGTGAGCCGGAAGCCCTTGAGCAGCGCCTTGATGACCGACGGGTCGTACTCGCCGGACTCGAAGCTCTCCGAGGGTGGCCGCTTCGCCATCGACTTCAGGTCGGCGCCGGCACAGAAGTAGCCGCCCGCGCCGGTGAGGATGCAGACCCGGATCTCGTCGTCGCTGTTCACCCGGTCCCAGGCCTGCTCCATGATCGCGAGCATCTCGCCGGACAGGGCGTTGCGGGACTCGGGGCGGTTCATCGTCACGACGAGCTTGTGACCCTCCTGCTCGACGAGGCAGTGGGGCGCGGAGGTGGACACGTCGTCGCTGGTCATGCGGGCACGGTAGCGAAAAACGAGAACGTGTTCTAGTCTCGACTCGTGGCCCTCAACATCGCTGATCTCTTCGAGCACGCCGTCGACGCCGTCCCGGACAACCCTGCCGTGAAGGTGGGCGAGGAGGCGATCACCTTCGCCGACCTGGAGGCCGAGGCCAACCGCCTGGCGCACTACCTCGCCGCCCAGGGCATCGCGCCGGGCGACCACGTCGGCATCTACGCCAAGAACAGCATCGAGCACGTGGTGGCCGTGCTGGCGGTCGTGAAGATCCGTGCGGTCTGCATCAACGTCAACTACCGCTACGTCGAGGGCGAGCTCAACTACCTCTTCGACAACGCCGACCTCGTCGCCCTGATCCACGAGCGCCCCTACGCCCCGCTGGTCGCCCGGTGCTTCCCCCAGCACGACACGCTGCGCACCGTCGTGGTCATGCCCGACGCCATCGACGCCGACGACACCTCCGACGTCTCGTCGTACGACGGCGTCCTGTGGGCGGACGCCCTCACCGGCCAGAGCACCGAGCGCGACTTCGGCGAGCGCAGCCCCGACGACCTGCACATCATCTACACCGGCGGCACCACCGGCTTCCCGAAGGGCGTGATGTGGCGCCACGAGGACTTCTGGCGCGTCCTGGGCGGGGGCATCGACTTCTACTCCGGTGAGCCGCTCGAGGAGATGGACCAGTCCCGGCAGGCCCCCGACCCGCGCATGGTCACGTTCCCGCTGAGCCCGCTGATGCACGGCGGAGCACAGGCCGGCCTGCTCATGCACCTCTTCGCCGGGCACCTGACGATCCTGGAGCCGCGCTTCGACGCCGCCCGCACCTGGGAGATCGTCGACCGCGAGGGCGTGCAGCTGATGTTCATGACGGGCGACGCGATGGCGCGGCCGCTCATCGAGGAGTACGAGCGCGCGGCCGCCGCCGGCACGCCGTACGACGGTTCCAGCCTGTTCGCGATCGCCAGCAGCGCCGCGATCTTCAGCCCGCCGGTGAAGCAGCGCTGGATGGCCGCCTTCCCGAACGCCGTCTTCACCGACTCGGTCGGTGCGTCCGAGACCGGCTTCCAGGGCATGGGCATGCAGGACAAGGACCACATCAGCACCGACGGCCCGGTCGTCGGCCTCGGTCCCAGCAGCGTGGTGATCAGCGACGACGGGCGCGTGCTCGACATGAGCGACGTCGGCGCCGTCGGTCGGCTCGGGCGGGGCGGCTCGGTGCCGGTCGGCTACTACAAGGACCCCGAGAAGTCGGCCAAGACGTTCTGGGAGATCGACGGCCAGCGCTACTCGGTGCCCGGCGACTTCGCCCGCATCGAGGAGGGCAACCGGGTCACGCTGCTCGGGCGCGGCTCCAACTGCGTCAACACGGGCGGCGAGAAGGTCTACCCCGAGGAGGTCGAGATGGCGATCAAGGGTCACCCGGCCGTCTACGACTGCCTGGTGGTCGGCGTGCCCGACGAGCAGTTCGGCCAGGCGGTCGCCGCGGTCCTCGAGCTGCGCGACGGCGAGAGCGTCGACCTCGACGGGCTGCGCGACTACCTGCGCGAGCACCTGTCGGGCTACAAGCTGCCGCGCTCGGTCGTGGTGGTCGACCGGATCCCGCGCAACGCGACCGGCAAGGCGCAGTACCCGCGGGCCAAGGAGATGGTGCTGGCCGGCAACGCCGCGCCTGAAGGCACCAGCGTCTGATGCGTACGCCGCTCTGCGAGGCGTTCGGGATCGACTACCCGATCTTCGCCTTCACCCCCTCCGAGCACGTCGCCGCCGCGGTCTCCCGCGCCGGTGGGCTGGGGGTGCTGGGCTGCGTGCGGTTCAACGAGGCCGACGAGCTCGAGCGCACGCTCACCTGGCTCGACGAGCACACCGACGGCAAGCCCTACGGCGTCGACATCGTGATGCCCATGACGATGCCGACCGAGGGCACCTCCGTCGACCTGCAGGCGCTGATCCCCGCGGAGCACATCTCGTTCGTGGAGCGCACCCTGCAGCGGCTCGGCGTCCCCCCGCTGCCGGAGGGGGAGGGCCGTGACGGCGTGCTCGGTTGGCTGCACTCCGTCGCCCGCACCCACCTCGACGTGGCCCTGAAGCACCGGCCGGTGCTGATCGCCAACGCGCTGGGCTCCCCGCCACGGGACGTCATCGACCTGTGCCACGAGCACGGCATCCAGGTGGCGGCGCTGGCGGGCGCGGCGAAGCACGCGCTGAGCCACGTCGAGAACGGCGTGGACATCATCGTGGCCCAGGGACACGAGGCGGGCGGGCACACCGGTGAGATCGCCAGCATGGTGCTGACCCCCGACGTCGTCGACGCGGTGGGCCCCGACGTACCGGTCCTGGGGGCCGGGGGGATCGGCTCGGGGCGTCAGGTGGCGGCCTCGCTCGCGCTGGGCGCCCAGGGAGTGTGGACCGGGTCGATCTGGCTCGGCACCGAGGAGTACCAGAACCTCACGGCCAACAAGGGCTGGACCCAGGCCTTCACCCGCGCCACCTCGTCCGACACGGTCCGCACCCGGGCCTACACCGGCAAGCCGGCGCGTCTGCTCAAGACCCGCTGGACGGAGGCCTGGGACGAGGCGGACGCCCCCGAGCCGCTGCCGATGCCGCTGCAGAACCTGCTGGTCGCCGACGCGCACAACCGGATCAACGCGACCAACGACCCCGACGTGATCTCGATGCCGGTGGGTCAGATCGTGGGCCGGATGAACGAGGTGCGCCCGGTCGCCGACGTGATGGCCGACCTGGTCTCCGAGTTCGAGACCACCGTCTCCCGGCTGGAGAAGGTCCGCGGCTGATCGCTGCCGCCGCGTGAAGACGGCCGTGGTTCCTGGTCACTGGCTGACCCGGATCCACGGCTGTCTTCAGGGACCGCCCGGGTCCGCTCCTAGGCTGGGGGCATGACGGACCAGACCGACCGCACGCCCGGCGCCGTGATCATCGCCGGAGCGGGTCCTGGGGTGAGCGGTCACCTCGCCCGGATCCTCGCCTCCGAGGGCCACCCGCTCGGGCTGCTCGGCATGGACCAGGGCGTCCTCGACGACCTGGTCGCGGCCGTCGCTCCGGACGGCGTCGCGACCCGCACCGCCGTGGTCGACCTGACCGACGCGGACGCCACCCGGGCGGCCGTCACGGGCATGGGCGAGTGGCTCGGCCCGGTCGACGTCGTCCACTTCAACCCGAGCGCGTTCCGCGAGAAGGACCCGCTCGAGCTCACTGCGGCCGAGCTCGCTCAGGACGTCGCGGTCGGCGTGGGGGCGCTGCTCACCGTCGTGCAGGCCGCCCGCCCCTTCCTCCGGTCCGGCAGTCGGGTCACCGTGACCGGCAGCATGGCTGCGGACAAGCCGTGGCACCGCGCCGCCTCGCTCGGCGTCCAGAAGGCCGCCGTCCGCAACCTCGTGCACAGCCTCGACACCACGCTCGAGCCCGACGGCATCCGCGCGGTCTCGGTGACCGTGCGCGGGACCCTCGCGCAGGAGGGTCCCTTCACCCACGCCAACGTGGCCCGGGCCATCCGGGCCGCGCTCGACCAGGACGAGGCCGATTGGCGCAGCGAGATCCCCTACGACGGCTGACCGGTCACACGGGCTCGGCGGCCAGCGCTCGTCCGATGGTCAGGGCCTGGTCGGTGGCGCCGCCGTAGAGCAGCTCGAAGCGCTTGGCGCTGGTGAAGTAGCGGTGCGCCTCGCCGTCGAGGTCGATGCCGACCCCGCCGTGGACGTGCACGGTCGTGTGGGCCAGGCGGTGGCCGGCGTCGGCCGCCCACAGCTTCGCCGTCGCGACCTCGGTCTCGGCGGGCAGCCCCTCGGACAGTCGCCAGGCCGCCTGCCAGAGCGTGAGCCGCTGGCCCAGGACGTCGATGTAGCCGTCGGCCAGTCGCTGCGAGACGGCCTGGAACGTGCCGATCGGACGCCCGAACTGCTCGCGCGTCTTCGCGTACGCCGCGGTGAGGGCCAGGGCGCCCTCGGTCACCCCGAGCTGCTCGGCGGCCGAGGTGATCATCAGCAGCTGCCCGAGCCGGGCCGCGGCCGCACCGTCGGCGACGCCGAGCAGCTGCGCGGGGGCGCCGTCGAGATCGAGCCGGGCCACGGTGTCGCCGTCGCTGGTGCGCTGGGCGACCGCGCCGACGCCGGGACCGCCCGCCTCGACGAGGAAGACACCGACGCCCTCGTCGGTCGTGGCGGTGACGGCCAGCAGGTCGGCGGTGGTGCCGGCCCGGACGACGGCCTTCGTGCCGGTGAGGGTCCAACCGGCGCCCTCGCGGACGGCGGTCACGGTGGGGCGGCTCGGCAGGTGGGCCCGCTCCTCCGAGACCGCGGCACTCAGGAGTCGCTCGCCGGTCGCGGCGGCCGGGAGCCACTGGTCGCGCTGCTCGGCGTCGCCGTGCTCGGCCAGCAGCAACGACACGGCGCCGTGCACCGCCAGCGGGACGGGCGCGACCGTGCGGCCGACCTCGACGAGCACGCGGCAGAGCTCGAGCAGGCCGAGACCCGCGCCGTCGTGCGCCTCGGGGAGGTGCAGCGAGATCAGGCCCGCAGCGCCGAGGTCGCGCCAGAGGTCACGGTCGAAGCGGTCGCCGGCGGCCTCGACGGCGCTCATCCGGTCGGTGGTGGCGTGGTCGCCCAGGATCCGGGCGGCCAGCTGGGCCGCGTCGTCCTGGTCGGAGGTGAAGATGAAGTCCATCGGGCGTCTACCTCTTCGCTGCCGGCAGGCCGAGGCCCACGTAGCCGATGATGTCGCGCTGGATCTCGTTGGTGCCGCCGCCGAAGGTCATCACCAGCGACGAGCGGTGGTAGCGCTCCAGCCGGCCGGCCAGGACCGACCCCTCGGAGTCGCCGGTGAGCCCGGCGTTGGGCCCCACGACCTCCATCAGCGCGCGGTAGACCTCCGTGGCGAGCTCGGAGCCGTAGATCTTCGTCGCGGAGGCCTCGGCGGGGGAGAGGTCGACGCCGGCGTCGGCGTCGGCGGCGAGCTTCCAGTTGACCAGGCTCAGCGCCTCGATGCGGGCGTGCGCCCGCCCGAGCGCGATCTGGACCCACTCGGTGTCGATCACCCGCTGGCCGTCGGGGTTCTTGGTCTCCTGGGCCCACTCGCGGACCAGCGTGAGCGAGTGGACCAGGGGAGCGGCGGAGGTGAGCGCGACCCGCTCGTGGTTGAGCTGGTTGGTCATCAGCGACCAGCCGCCGTTGAGCTCGCCGACCAGGTTGGACGCCGGCACCCGGACGTCCTCGTAGTACGTGGCGCTGGTGCCGACCCCGGCCACGGTGTGCACGGGGGTGTAGGAGACACCGGGCGCGTCGGCCGGCACCAGGATCATCGACAACCCCTTGTGCCGCGGCAGGTCGGGATCGGTGCGGCAGGCGAGCCACAGCCAGTCGGCGTACTGGATCAGGGAGGTCCACATCTTCTGGCCGCTGATCACCCACTCGTCGCCCTCGCGGGTCGCCCGGGTCTTGAGCGAGGCCAGGTCGGTGCCCGAGCCCGGCTCGGAGTAGCCGATCGAGAAGTGCAGCTCGCCGGCGAGGATCTTCGGGAGGAAGTACTCCTTCTGCTCGTCGGTGCCGTAGCGCATGATCGTGGGGCCGACGGTGTTGAGCGTCAGGTACGGGATCGGGACCCCGGCGACAGCGGCGGCGTCGGTGAAGATCAGCTGCTCGATCATCGAACGCGCCTGGCCGCCGTACTCCTCGGGCCAGCCGATGCCCAGCCACCCGTCGGTGCCGATCTGGCGGATGACCTCCTTGTAGACGCCGGCCTCGCCGAACTCGCCGGTGGCGGAGGCCAGCCCGGCCCTACGCTCGGGGGTGACCAGCTGGGCGAAGTACTCACGCAGCTCGGCCCGCAGGGCGAGGTGCTCGGGATCGAGGGCTACACGCATGCGGACCAGACTAGAACGTGTTCTCGTTTTCGGCTAGCCTCGGAACGACGACGACAGTGGACGAGAGGGATCTGATGAGCGACGCGCGGATGCTCGACCAGGGCACCGCCCCGGAGCGGTTCGCCCGGGGCTGGCACTGCCTGGGGCTGGCCAGCACGTTCAGCGACGGCAAGCCCCACGGCATCGAGGCGTTCGGCGGCAAGCTCGTGGTGTGGCAGGACAGCCACGGCGACCTCCAGGTGCTCGACGGCTACTGCCGCCACATGGGTGGCGACCTCACCCAGGGCACGGTCAAGGGCGACGAGGTGGCCTGCCCCTTCCACGACTGGCGCTGGGGTGGCGACGGCAAGTGCAAGGCGATCCCCTACGCCCGTCGGGTGCCGCTGCGCGCCCGCACCCAGCGCTACCCCGCGACGGTCCGCAACGGCCAGCTGATGGTCTGGCACGACGTCGAGGGCTCGGCCGCCGACCACGACCTGCTGCCCCCCGAGCTGCCCGGCGTCGGCACCGGCGACTACACCGACTGGACCTGGGAGGTCGTGCCGATCACCGACTCCCACTGCCGCGAGCTGATCGACAACGTGGTCGACATGGCGCACTTCTACTACGTGCACCTCTCGTTCCCGACGAGCTTCCGCAACGTCTTCGAGGGTCACGTCGCGACCCAGTTCATGGAGAGCAAGGGTCGCCCGGACATGAGCGGCGGCTACGGCGACGAGGACCTGTTCCTCAAGTCCGAGGCCACCTACTACGGGCCGTCGTACATGATCAACTGGCTGGACGTCGACTACAAGGGCTTCCAGACCGAGGTCATCCTGATCAACTGCCACCTGCCCACGGGCCCCGACTCGTTCACGCTCCAGTACGGCATCACGGTCAAGAAGCCCGAGGGCCTCGACGAGGCGTCCGTGCAGTACATCAGCACGAAGTACGCCGAGATGTTCGGTGGGGGCTTCCTCCAGGACGTGCACATCTGGAAGAACAAGGTGCCGGTGCAGAACCCCCTGCTCTGCGAGGAGGACGGCCCCGTCTACCAGCTGCGACGCTGGTACGAGCAGTTCTACGTCGACGCGGCCGACGTACGCCCGGAGATGACCGCCCGCTTCGAGTTCGAGGTCGACACCACGCTGGCCAACGAGTACTGGCAGGAGGAGGTGGCGGCCAACCTGGCCAAGAGGGCCGAGGAGGACGCGCGGGCGGAGGCCGGCTCCGACTCGCCGCCGCCCGTCATGACGGGCACCTGAGCATGGCGTCGTTCGTCCCGACGAGCCCGGACACCCTCGAGGACCAGCGGCTCTACACACGAGCCCGGCTGAGCGAGGTGGCCTGCCTGGACTGCCTGGCGACGGTGGGGGTGAAGAAGAACAGCACCCACCACACCTCGATCCAGTGGACAGCCGAGGCGACCGCCGGGTGTCCGGAGCTGAGCCGTCACGGGCCGGGTCCCACCGGGCGGGACCTCCACCGGGCCTGTCCGCGGCTGCTGGCTAGCATCGAGGCCGCCGTCCAGGACGGCGCGATCCCCATCGGCGCCGAGGACGGTTACTGAGCACATGGACACCGAGTCGTTCGAGCTCAAGGTCGTCGACGTCGTCGACGAGACCGGCGATGCCCGGTCGATCTCCTTCGAGGTCCCCGAGGGCCAGGAGGAGCACTTCGCCTACCGGCCGGGACAGTTCCTGACCCTGGCCGTGCCGAGCGATCGGACCGGGGTCGCCGCGCGCTGCTACTCCCTCTCCAGCAGCCCGCACGACGGCGGCCCGCTGACCGTGACGGTCAAGCGGACCGCGGAGGGCTACGCCTCCAACTGGATCTGCGAGCACCTTGCCGTCGGTGACACGATGCGGGTGCTGCCCCCCAGCGGGATCTTCACGCCAGCCTCGCTCGACGCCGACCTGCTCCTGTGCGCCGGCGGCAGCGGCATCACCCCGATCATGTCGATCATCCGCACGACCCTGGCCGAGGCCTCGGGTCGGATCGTGCTCTTCTACGCCAACCGCGACGAGCGCTCGGTGATCTTCGCCGGGGAGCTCGCCGCGCTCGCCGCCGCCCACCCCGAGCGGCTCCAGGTGCTCCACTGGCTGGAGTCCGTGCAGGGGTTGCCGACGTCGGAGCAGATGAAGGCCTTCGTGTCCGGCTACGCCGAGCGCGACGTGTTCGTCTGCGGACCCGGACCGTTCATGAAGATGACGATCGCGGCGACCAAGGAGCTCGGCCTCCCGCGCGAGCGCCGACACCAGGAGAAGTTCATCTCCCTGGGAGGCAACCCCTTCGGTGACCTGAGCGACGTCGAGACCGCGGAGAGCGAGATCACGGCCGCGGAGAGCGACGAGCAGGACGCCGCCGCCGACGCCGCGGCGGCGGCCCGCGGGCCGGCCTCGGTGGAAGTAGAGCTCGACGGCCAGGTGCACTCCTTCGACGACTGGACGCCGAACCAGAAGCTGCTCGACTTCCTCGAGAGCAAGGGCGTCAAGGCGCCGTACTCCTGCCGCGAGGGGGAGTGCTCGGCGTGCGCCATCCGCCTGCTCGAGGGCGAGGTGGAGATGGTCCACAACGACGTCCTCGACGACGAGGACCTCGCCGAGGGCATCCGGCTGGGCTGCCAGGCGCTGCCGGTCACCGATCACGTGCGGGTCAGCTACTCCTGAGCGTCTGATGCGCCCGCCACCCGCCCGAGGCGGAGCGGGACGTGCGCGGGCGTGCACGGTTCGGCAACAGAATCTCCACACGACGGCGACACCCGGTCAACAAGCCCGCGTGACGTCTCGGGGTATACGCTGGTCTAGACCTGTTTCCCTGTGCGGCTGGAGAGCGTCAGTATGAGTGATCTAGCCGGAGACTCGGATCCCGGCGGACAGCACCCCCCACCGATGTCGACGTTCCCCCCACAGGCAAGCAACAGGCTGGCCACGGACCCGTCATCGTCCCCCCGAGAGGAGGGGCCATGCTCTCCACCTTCGCATCGCTCCGCACCAACCTCAGCAACCGCCTCCACAACTCCGCGAAGGGCTCCCCGCTGAGCCGCGCCGAGGACCGTCGCCTCCGTGAGGTCGAGCAGTCCCCCGAGATCGCGGTCGGCGAGGACGTCCACCTGCTGCTGATCGCGCACGGCGTGGTCGGCGAGCGGCTGCGCCACACCTGCCTGGCCCTGGAGCAGCTCCCCGTGAGCCCCCCGGTCATCTGGCGCTGGATCACGGAGCACGACGGCGTCGAGCTCGCCGAGCTCCTGGGCGCCGGCCTGTCCTGCTACGACCTGGTCGAGCACCTCGTGCTGATGACCCTGCCGCAGGACCTGCCCCACACCGTCGTCCTGGCCTCCTAGGCCCTCCCGGGCCGCTGCACAGCGGCCGTGGGACCCAACGCTCGGGACCCGTCACGCGGCGACAGCATGGGGATGCCGCCACGCGACGAGGCGTCGGCGTAGAACAGGCAACGGCACGACCTGCGTACGGACGCAGTCCGAGCGACCTCCCGGGTGCGGAGGTCGGTCGATGACGCGCGTCCGCCTGTTCTACCCGGCGCCGCCCGCACGCCGTCCTATACTGCGGCATGGATTCGGGGGCCCGTCGGGTGACAGACGCCCTGCCGGTCGCGATAGGCGTCCGCGTCGTCGGGGCCGTGCTGCTGGCCATGACGCTGGGCCTGTCGCTGGCCAGCTACGCCATGCACCTCGTGACCCGGGCCGCCGGCGCCGACACGGTCGCCGCGCTCGACGTCGGTGACGAGGTCAGCCTCGCCACGTGGTTCGAGACGCTGCTCTTCGTGCTCGCGGCCCTCGTCCTCCTCCTCGGTGCACGCCGAGCCGTGGCCCAGGACGAGCCCACGCGGGGCTGGACCTTCCTGGCCGTCGTCATGGTCGCGCTCTCGATCGACGAGGCGGTCTCGGTGCACGAGAGGCTCGGATCGGCGCTGCGCGACCTCCTCGACACCTCCGGTGTCCTGTACTACGTGTGGGTGGTGCCGGCCGTGGCGTTCGCGGGGATCGTGGCGCTCGTGCAGCTCGGCTGGCTGCGCTCGCTGCCCGCCCGGACCCGCTATCTCGTGCTCCTGAGCGGCGTCGTCTTCGTGGCGGGTGCAGGAGGCCTGGAGGTCCTGGCCGGCCTCGGCGACGAGGTCGACGGCACCGGGACCCTGACGTCGATCTCCCTGAGCGCGCTCGAGGAGCTCGCGGAGATGCTGGGCCTGACGGTGTTCGTCGTGGCGCTGCTCGACCACCTGGTGGGCTCGCGCTTCACCCTCGTCCTGCACCGTCCGTGAGCAGGCTCACCAGCCGCGCGCGCGCCACTCCGGGAGCGAGGCCCGCTCGGCGCCCAGGGTCGAGTCGCCGCCGTGACCGGGGTAGAACCAGGTCTGGTCGGGCAGCCGCTGGAAGACCTTGGTCTCGACCTCGTCGATGAGCTGCACGAAGGCCGCCTCGTCGCCGAAGGTGTTGCCGACGCCACCGGGGAACAGCGAGTCGCCGGTGAACAGGTGCGGGTGCCCGTCGGTCGAGGGATCGGTGTAGAGCAGTGCGATCGAGCCCGGCGTGTGACCGGCCAGCGCGATCACCTCCAGCGTGCAGGAGCCGACCGCTACCGTGTCGCCCTGCTGCACCGTGCGGGTGACCTCGACGCCGGTCTGCTCGGTGATCGCCGCGGCATCCGGAGCGCCGGCCACGACCGCGGCCCCGGTGGCCTCGACGACGGCCCGGAGCGCCCGGTGGTGGTCCCAGTGCTGATGGGTCGTGACCACCGTGGTGAGGCCGCCGTCGCCGACCAGCGCCAGCAGCGTCTCCGGCTCGGCGGCGGCGTCGACGAGCACCTGCTCGCCGGTGGCCCGGCAGCGCAGCAGGTAGGCGTTGTTGGACATCTCCTCGTCGACCGCCACCTTGGTGATCCTCAGGTGCTCGAGCTCGCGGCTCTGAGCGTCTCCTCCGGTCGTGACCTGTCCGTCGTAGCTCGCCATGGCGTCATCATGCCCCGAGGGCGGTCGTCGTCGGCTCGGACGCTGTCGGTGGGTCGTGAGAGGCTCGGCGACGGCGAGGTCCACGGTCGCGGATGCGGGTTGGGGCGCCCGCTACGATGGCGAACGCGTGTTCGAACCGCGATCTCGCCGGACACGCTCTCAGACGACGACACCAAGGACAGCAGTGGCGGACCAGCTCATCATCCGGGGGGCCCGGGAGCACAACCTCAAGGACGTCTCGCTCGACCTCCCACGAGACGCGCTGATCGTCTTCACGGGGCTGTCCGGCTCGGGCAAGTCCTCGCTGGCCTTCGACACGATCTTCGCCGAGGGCCAACGCCGCTACGTCGAGTCGCTCTCGGCGTACGCGCGCCAGTTCCTGGGCCAGATGGACAAGCCCGACGTCGACTTCATCGAGGGCCTGTCGCCCGCGGTCTCCATCGACCAGAAGTCCACGTCCAAGAACCCGCGCTCCACGGTCGGCACCATCACCGAGGTCTACGACTACCTCCGTCTGCTCTACGCGCGCGCCGGGCGCCCGCACTGCCCCACGTGCGGCGCGCCGATCGAGCGGCAGACCCCCCAGCAGATCGTCGACAAGGTGCTCTCGCTCGAGGAGGGTCAGCGCTTCCAGGTGCTGGCCCCGGTGATCCGCGGCCGCAAGGGCGAGTACCTCGAGCTCTTCCGGCAGCTCCAGACCCAGGGGTTCTCGCGGGCCCGGGTCAACGGCGAGACCTACACCCTCGACGAGCCCCCCACGCTCGACAAGCAGAAGAAGCACACCATCGAGGTGGTCGTCGACCGGCTCGCCGTCAAGGGCTCCGCCAAGCGCCGGCTCACCGACTCGGTCGAGACCGCCCTCAACCTCGCCGGCGGCCTGGTGCTGCTCGACTTCGTCGACCTGCCGGCCAAGGACCCCGGGCGCGAGCTGCGGTTCTCCGAGCGGATGGCCTGCCCCAACGAGCACCCCATCGACACCGACGAGCTGGAGCCGCGCTCGTTCTCGTTCAACTCGCCCTTCGGCGCGTGCCCGGCCTGCAGCGGGCTCGGCACCCGGATGGAGGTCGACCCCGAGCTGGTCGTCCCCGACCCGACCGCGTCGCTGGCCGAGGGCGCGCTCCAGCCCTGGAGCGCCGCCCACGTCGCCGACTACTTCCTCAAGCTGATGGCCGCGCTCGGCGACGAGCTCGGCTTCGACATCGACACGCCGTGGGAGTCGCTGCCGGCCCTGGGCCGGACCTCGCTGCTCGAGGGCCACTCCACCAAGGTCCACGTCGTCACCCGCAACCGTTACGGCCGCGAGCGTGCCTACTACGCGCAGTTCGAGGGCGTCCGGCCCTGGATCGACCGCAAGTACCGCGAGTCCGACTCCGACACCACGCGCGAGCGCCTCGAGGGCTACATGCGCGAGGTGCCGTGCCCCACGTGTCGCGGCAGCCGGCTCAAGCCGGTCTCGGTGGCCGTCACCCTCGGCGGCCGCAACATCGCCGAGGTCTGCTCGCTGCCGATCAACGAGACCGCCGAGTTCCTGTCCGACCTCGACCTCACCGCTCGCGAGCGCCAGATCGGTGAGCGGGTGCTCAAGGAGATCCAGGAGCGGCTGCGCTTCCTGCTCGACGTGGGCCTCGACTACCTCTCCCTCGACCGGCCCTCGGGCTCGCTGTCGGGCGGCGAGGCGCAGCGGATCCGGCTGGCGACCCAGATCGGCGCCGGGCTGGTCGGCGTCCTCTACGTCCTCGACGAGCCCTCCATCGGCCTCCACCAGCGCGACAACCACCGGCTGATCGAGACGCTGGTCCGGCTCAAGGACCTCGGCAACACCCTGATCGTGGTCGAGCACGACGAAGACACCATCCGCACCGCCGACTACGTGGTCGACATCGGCCCGGGCGCGGGCGAGCACGGCGGCCAGGTCGTCCACGCGGGCTCGGTCCAGGGCCTGCTCGACCACCCCGACTCGCTGACCGGCCTCTACCTCTCCGGACGCCGCGAGATCCCGCTGCCCGCCGTACGTCGGCCCCGCACCCTGGGTCGCGAGCTCGTCGTGCACGGCGCCCGCGAGCACAACCTGCGCGACATCGACGTGACGTTCCCGCTGGGCCTGTTCGTGGCCGTCACGGGGGTGTCGGGCTCGGGCAAGTCAACGCTGGTCAACGACATCCTCTACACCTCGCTGGCCAAGCAGATCTACCGCTCCCGCACCGTGCCCGGACGCCACCAGAAGATCACCGGGCTCGAGCACGTCGACAAGGTGATCCACGTCGACCAGTCGCCGATCGGCCGCACCCCGCGCTCCAACCCGGCCACCTACACCGGGGTCTTCGACCACGTCCGCAAGCTCTTCGCCTCGACGCCCGAGGCCAAGATGCGCGGCTACCTCCAGGGCCGCTTCTCGTTCAACGTCAAGGGCGGCCGCTGCGAGGCGTGCTCCGGTGACGGCACGATCAAGATCGAGATGAACTTCCTGCCCGACGTCTACGTGCCGTGCGAGGTCTGCCACGGAGCCCGCTACAACCGCGAGACGCTCGAGGTCCACTACAAGGGCAAGACCATCGCCGAGGTCCTCGACATGCCGATCGAGGAGGCGCTCGACTTCTTCGCCGCCGTCCCGCCGATCGCCCGCCACATGAAGACCCTGGTCGAGGTGGGGCTGGGCTACGTCCGCCTGGGTCAGCCGGCGACCACGCTGTCCGGCGGCGAGGCCCAACGGGTCAAGCTCTCGACCGAGCTGCAGAAGCGCTCCACCGGCCGCACGGTCTACGTCCTCGACGAGCCCACCACCGGGCTGCACTTCGAGGACATCCGCAAGCTGCTGCTCGTCCTGGGACGCCTGGTCGACCAGGGCAACTCGGTGCTGGTGATCGAGCACAACCTCGACGTGATCAAGACCGCCGACTGGCTGGTCGACATGGGCCCCGAAGGTGGCTCGCGCGGTGGCCTGGTCGTCGCCGAGGGCACGCCCGAGGAGGTCGCCGCCCACCCCGACAGCTTCACCGGACAGTTCCTCAAGCCGGTGCTGGAGGGCCGCTCGGTCACCCAGTCGAGGCCGCGACGGCCGGCTCCTGCCGTGCCTCCGCCCCCGACCACGAAGGCCGCCAAGAAGGCCGCCGCGAAGCAGGCCGCGGCTGCGACGGCAGCGGCTGCGAAGCCGTCCGTCAAGAAGTCGGTCACCAAGGGGGCTGCTGTGAAGAAGGCTGCTGCGAAGAAGGCTGCTGTGAAGAAGGCTGCTGTGAGGCCAGCGACAGCGACCACGGCCCGGAAGCGGGCCTGAGCGTGGCCGACCACGACGTCTCGCCGAGGCTCAGCCGGCGCCGGGCCCTGGGCGGTGCCGCCGGTCTCGGTCTCGGGCTCCCGGTCCTGGCCGCCTGCGCCGGCTCCGACGACCCCGCCAACTCGGTCGCCACCGATCCTGGAGGCGGCGACGGCCCGACCGACCAGCCGGCGGCCACCGGTCCGCTGACGACCACGTCCGAGATCGAGGTCGGTGGCGCCACGATCTTCGCCGACGCCGGGGTGGTGGTCACCCAGCCCACGGCAGGGGAGTTCCTCGGCTTCTCGGTCGTCTGCACCCACCAGGGGTGCCCGGTCACCGAGGTGGTCGACGGCGAGATCCGCTGCCCGTGCCACGGCAGCACGTTCTCCATCGATGACGGCGAGCCGACGAGCGGCCCGGCGAACGCTCCGCTCGCTACCATCGAGCTGACGGTCTCGGGTGATCAGATCACCGTGGCGTGATCCACGGGGCGAGGAGCCGACCATGAGCGACCCCACCGACCTGCGAGCCACGCGCCGCATCGTCTTCCAGGGGCTGGGGGCGCTCGGCGTGGCCGCGGCGCTCGCCGGCTGCGGCGGCGGTGGCGGTGACGACGGGGGAGCCGCGGCCGCGCCCGAGGCCGGCGCCTCCCTGGCCGCCACCGCCGACGTGCCCGTGGGCGGGGGACTCATCCTGGCCGATCAGAAGATCGTCCTCACCCAGCCCACCGCGGGGGAGTTCAAGGCCTTCACCGCGGTCTGCACCCACCAGGGCAACACCGTCACCTCCGTCGAGGACGGCACGATCGAGTGCAGCTTCCACGGCAGCTCCTACTCGGCCGCGAGCGGCGAGGTGGAGGGCGGCCCGGCTCCGTCCGCGCTGGCACCGGTCGCGATCACGGTCGAGGGCGACCAGATCCTCGCCGCCTGAGGGTCGGTGCCCGCCCGTAGGGTTGGCGCGTGCCGACCTCCCGCCCCTCACGCACGAGCCGCGGCCCCCTGAGCTACCGCCCCGAGCCGGGCTCCATCCCCACCCAGCCCGGGGTCTACCGCTTCCGTGACGCCAGCGGTCGGGTGATCTACGTCGGCAAGGCCAAGAGCCTGCGACCACGCCTGTCGTCGTACTTCCAGGACATCGGCAACCTCCACCAGCGCACCGCCTCGATGGTCACCACCGCCCGCAGCGTGGAGTGGACCGTGGTCAAGACCGAGGTCGAGGCCCTCCAGCTGGAGTACTCCTGGATCAAGGAGTTCGACCCGCGCTTCAACGTCAAGTACCGCGACGACAAGTCCTACCCCTGGCTGGCCGTCACCGTCGGCGACGAGGTCCCGCGCGTGATGGTGGGCCGGGGCGCCAAGCGTCGCGGCACCCGCTACTTCGGTCCCTACAGCCACGCCTGGGCCATCCGCGAGACCGTCGACATCCTGCTGCGGGTCTTCCCGATGCGCTCGTGCAGCAACGGCGTCTTCAAGCGCAGCGCCCAGATCGGGCGGCCGTGCCTGCTCGGCTACATCGGCAAGTGCTCGGCGCCCTGCGTGGGCCAGGTGACGCCCGAGGAGCACCGCGAGATCGTCGACGACTTCTGCGAGTTCATGGCCGGTCGCACGCGCCCGTTCGTGCGCCGCATCGAGCAGGAGATGTACGCCGCCTCCGAGGCGCTCGACTTCGAGCGTGCCGCCCGGCTGCGCGACGACCTGGGCGCGATGCACAAGGCCCTCGAGAAGCAGTCGGTCGTCCTCGGCGACGGCGCCGACGCCGACGTGATCGCCCTCGCCGAGGACCCGCTCGAGGTCGCGGTGCAGATCTTCCACGTGCGCGGCGGCCGGATCCGCGGGCAGCGCGGCTGGGTGGCCGACCGCGTCGCGGCGGGCGAGACCCCCGAGCTGGTCGAGGACTTCCTGCTCCAGCTCTACGCCGGCACCGACCCCGACTCCGCCGCCGACGCGATCCCGCGCGAGATCCTGGTCCCGGCCCAGCCGCCCGACGCGGCCACCTTCGAGCAGCTCCTCAGCGACCTGCGCGGCAGCCGCGTGCAGATCCGGGTGCCGCAGCGCGGCGACAAGAAGTCGCTCCAGGAGACCGTCGCCCGCAACGCCACCCAGGCGCTGGCCCTCCACAAGACCAAGCGGGCCAGCGACCTCACCACCCGCAACCGCGCGCTCGAGGAGATCCAGGGCGCGCTCGAGCTCGACGAGGTGCCGCTGCGCATCGAGTGCTACGACGTCTCCAACCTCCAGGGCACCGAGGTGGTCGCCTCGATGGTGGTCTTCGAGGACGGTCTGGCTCGCAAGAGCGAGTACCGCCGCTTCGTGATCAAGGGCGTCGACGGGCAGAACGACGTCGCCTCCATGCACGAGGTGATCACCCGCCGCTTCCGCCGCCTGCTCGACGAGCAGGCCCGCTCCGAGCTCAAGCCCGGTGACCCGAGCGACCCCGCCTCCGGTCCGATGCTGGTCGACCCCGAGACCGGACGGCCCCGCAAGTTCGCCTACGCCCCGGGGCTGGTGGTCGTCGACGGCGGGCCGCCCCAGGTGGCGGCCGCCCAGCAGGCCCTCGACGCGCTCGGCATCGACGACATCCCGATCTGCGGGCTGGCCAAGCGGCTCGAGGAGGTCTGGCTGCCCCGCCAGGACGACCCCGTGATCCTGCCCCGCAGCTCTGAGGGCCTCTACCTCCTCCAGCGGGTGCGCGACGAGGCGCACCGCTTCGCGATCGCCCACCACCGCTCCCGGCGCTCCAAGTCGATGGTGGAGAGCGTGCTCGACGACGTGCCGGGCCTCGGTGAGGTACGTCGACGCACGCTCCTCAAGCACTTCGGCTCGCTCAAGAAGCTGCGCGAGGCCAGCGCCGACGAGGTGGCCCTGGTCCCGGGCATCGGGCCGCGCACCGCCGCCGCGATCAAGGCAGCGGTCGAGCAACCCGCCGGCACCCGTCAGACTGGACCCGTGATGACCGTGAACACCGCCACCGGGGAGGTCGAGGAGTCGTGACCGACGTCCCGCCGCCCGTCACCCACGGGCCCGCCCCCGGTGAGCTCGTCGTGGTCAGCGGCATGACCGGCGCCGGGCGCAGCACCGCGGCCAAGGAGCTCGAGGACCTCGGCTTCTACGTCGTCGACAACCTGCCGCCCAACCTGCTTGCCGACGTCGTGCGCATGGTCGACCAGAACCTCGGTCCCGCACAGCCGGTCGCGGTCGTGGTCGACGTGCGCTCCGGCTCGTTCTTCCACACCCTGCAGGCCGCTCTGGCCCAGGGCGTCACCGGCCGCACCGCCACGCTGGTCTTCCTCGACGCCAGCAACGACGTGCTGGTCCGCCGCCAGGAGGCCGCCCGGCGGCCGCACCCCCTCCAGGGTGGTGGGCGGCTGCTCGACGGGCTCGAGCGCGAGCGCCGGGTGCTGGCCGACCTGCGCGCCGACGCCAACCTGGTCATCGACACCACCGCGCTCAACGTCCACGAGCTCACCGACCGGATCGCCGACGCCTTCGGCTCCCCGGAGACCACCCAGCTCAAGGTGATGGTGGTCAGCTTCGGCTTCAAGTACGGCATCCCGATCGATGCCGACTTCGTGGCCGACATGCGTTTCCTGCCCAACCCCTACTGGATCCCCGACCTGCGCCCCTACACCGGCCGCGACCAGGAGGTCGCCGCCTACGTGAAGGAGCGGCCGGGGGCCGCGGAGTTCCTCGACGCCTACGTGCCGATGCTCGCGACCGTCGCCGAGGGCTACCTCCGCGAGGGCAAGCGGTTCATGCGGGTGGCCATCGGCTGCACCGGCGGCAAGCACCGCAGCGTGGCGATGTCCGAGGAGATCGCGACGCGGTTGTCCGACCTCGGCTACGCGGCCCGCGTCATGCACCGCGACCTCGGGCGGGAGTGAGTGGTGGCCCAGCGCGCCCAGTCGGTCGTGGCGCTCGGCGGGGGTCACGGGCTGCACGCCTCGCTCTCGGCGCTCCGCCTGCTCGTCGACGAGCTCACCGTCGACGAGCTGACCGCCATCGTCACGGTGGCCGACAACGGCGGCTCCTCGGGCCGACTGCGCGGCGAGTTCGGCGTCCTGCCGCCCGGTGACCTGCGGATGGCCCTGGCGGCCCTCTGCGGCGACGACCCGTGGGGCGACACCTGGGCCCAGGTGCTCCAGCACCGCTTCGCCGGTGAGGGTGACCTGAGCGGCCACGTGGTCGGCAACCTGCTGATCGTGGGGCTCTGGGACCTGCTCGGCGACCCTGTCGACGCGCTCGACTGGGTCGGCCGGCTGCTCGGTGCCAAGGGGCGGGTGCTGCCGATGGCGCTCACGCCGATGGACATCCGCGCCGAGGTCCGCGGCCTCGCCACCGACCCCGAGCAGCTGACCACCGTGCGGGGGCAGGTCGAGCTGGCCACGACCGAGGGCGTGATCACCTCGATCCGCCTCGAGCCGCCCGACCCCCCGGTGAGCCCGGTGGCCGTCGAGGCGGTCCGCGGAGCTGACTGGGTGGTCCTCGGGCCCGGGTCGTGGTTCACCTCCGTCATCCCGCACCTCATGGTCCCCGCGTTGCGCCAGGCGATCGTCACCACCGAGGCGGCGGTGGTCGTGGTGCTCAACCTCGAGGAGCAGGCGGGCGAGACCGGCGGGTTCGGACCGGCTGACCACCTGGCGGTCCTCGGCGAGCACGCCCCCGACCTGAAGGTCCACACGGTGCTGGCCGACGGGGCGCGGGTCGGCACCGAGCTCGACGAGCTGCGCGCCACGGTGGCGGCGTACGGCGCAGAGCTGGTCGTCGCCGACCTCGCGGCCGAGGGCGGGACCGCTCGCCACGACCCCGACAAGCTGGCTGCGGCGCTCTCGGCGATCTTCGAGCCGGGGTGAGCGCAGCCGTCGCCCGGGCCGGCGGGGACGGGACCCGAGCCGTCGCGCAGGGGATCGTGGCAGGATCAGCGCCATGGCGATGACGGCTCAGGTGAAGGCGGAGCTCTCGAGCACGCAGATCACGAAGACCTGCTGCCGCAAGGCCGAAGTAGCCACGATGCTGCGCTTCGCCGGCGGTCTCCACATCGTGAGCGGTCGGATCGTGGTCGAGGCCGAGCTCGACACCGGCGCCGCCGCCCGCCGGCTGCGCACCGACATCTCCGAGGTCTACGGCCACCAGTCCGACGTGGTGATGGTGCAGGGCAACGGAATCCGCAAGGGCAGCCGCTACATCGTCCGCGTGGTCAAGGACGGTGAGGCGCTGGCGCGCCAGACCGGGCTGCTCGACCAGCGCGGACGTCCGGTGCGCGGGCTGCCGCCGGCCGTCGTCTCCGGTGGCGGCTGCGACGCGGTCGCGGCCTGGCGGGGCGCCTTCCTGGCCCACGGCTCGCTCACCGAGCCCGGCCGGTCCTCCTCGCTCGAGGTGACCTGTCCCGGGCCCGAGGCGGCCCTGGCCCTGGTCGGCGTCGCGCGACGGCTCGGCATCCAGGCCAAGGCGCGCGAGGTGCGCGGGGTCGACCGCGTGGTGATCCGTGACGGCGACGCCATCGGCCAGCTGCTGACCCGGCTCGGCGCCCACGAGTCGCTGATGGCCTGGGAGGAGCGCCGGATGCGGCGCGAGGTCCGGGCCACCGCCAACCGGCTGGCCAACTTCGACGACGCCAACCTGCGCCGCTCGGCCCGCGCCGCGGTCGCCGCCGGCGCCCGGGTCGAGCGCGCCATGGAGATCATGGGCGAGGAGGTTCCCGACCACCTCCGGATGGCCGGCGAGCTCCGCCTCGAGCACAAGCAGGCCTCGCTCGAGGAGCTCGGCCAGCTCCACGAGCCGGTGCTGACCAAGGACGCGATCGCCGGGCGGATCCGCCGGCTGCTGGCGATGGCCGACAAGCGCGCCGAGGACCTCGGCATCCCCGACACCGAGTCGTCCCTCACCCCCGAGATGCTGGCCGACGACGCCTGAGCCCGGCCCGGGCGCTCGCCCGGTTACCGGCACGTACCGCGGACCGGTGGATGCTCACCCCCCACGGCGGGGGATAGGGTCGATGGCGTCTCAGCCACCTGACCCACCTGGAGCAACTCCCGTGACCGTTCGTGTAGGCATCAACGGCTTCGGCCGCATCGGCCGCAACTTCTTCCGGGCCGTCCGCGCCTCGGGAGCCGACATCGAGATCGTCGGCGTCAACGACCTGACCGACAACGCGGTGCTGGCGCACCTGCTCAAGTACGACACGATCCTGGGACGGCTGGACGCCGACGTCTCGGCCACCGAGGACGCGATCATGGTCGGCGACCAGAAGATCACGGCGTTCGCCGAGCGCGACCCGGCGAACCTGAAGTGGGGCGACCTCGGCGTCGACGTCGTCGTGGAGTCCACCGGCTTCTTCACCGACGCCACCAAGGCGCACGCCCACATCGACGGCGGTGCCAAGAAGGTCATCATCTCCGCGCCCGCCTCCAACGAGGACTTCACGGTCGTGATGGGTGTCAACCACGCCGACTACGACCCGGCGCAGCACCACGTCATCTCCAACGCCTCGTGCACCACCAACTGCCTCGCCCCGATGGCCAAGGCGCTCCACGACGACCTCGGCATCGTCAAGGGCCTGATGACCACCATCCACGCCTACACCGCCGACCAGAACCTCCAGGACAACATCCACAAGGACCTGCGTCGCGCCCGCGCCGCCGCGCTCAACGTCGTCCCGACCTCGACCGGCGCCGCCAAGGCGATCGGCCTGGTCATGCCCGAGCTCAAGGGCAAGCTCGACGGCTACGCGCTGCGCGTGCCGGTGCCGACCGGCTCCGCGACCGACCTCACCTTCGAGGCGGGGCGCGAGACCACCGTCGAGGAGGTCAACGCGATCGTCGAGAAGGCGGCCGACGGCCGCTTCCTGCGCTACTCGACCGACCCGATCGTCTCCTCCGACATCGTGACCGACCCGGCGTCGTGCATCTTCGACGCGCCCCTGACCAAGGTCATCGGCAACCAGGTCAAGGTGGTCGGCTGGTACGACAACGAGTGGGGCTACTCCAACCGGCTGGCCGACCTGATCACCTACATCGGCGAGACCCTCTGACCGTGGGCGACTACGCCGCTTTGGGAGACGTGTCGGGGCGGCGGGTCCTGGTCCGCTCCGACCTCAACGTGCCGCTCGACGGCAGCCGGATCACCGACGACGGCCGGATCCGGGCCAGCGTCCCGACCATCGCCGCCCTGGCGGCCGCCGGGGCTCGGGTGGTCGTCACCGCCCACCTCGGGCGCCCGAAGGGTGCGCCCGAGGACCGCTACTCGCTGCGCCCCGTCGCCGCCCGCCTCGGCGAGCTGCTCGGGAGCGAGGTGGCCTTCGCCTCCGACACCGTCGGGGAGTCGGCCCGTGCGGTGGTGGAGGCGCTCGGTGACGGGCAGGTCGCGCTGCTCGAGAACGTACGGTTCAACCCGGGCGAGACCAGCAAGGACGACGCCGAGCGCGGCCGCTTCGCCGACGAGCTCGCGACCCTTGCCGACGCGTTCGTCTCCGACGGTTTCGGCGTGGTCCACCGCAAGCAGGCCAGTGTGTACGACGTCGCGCAGCGGCTGCCGCACGCCATGGGCGCCCTGGTCTCCACCGAGATCGAGGTCCTGCGTCGGCTGACCCAGGACCCCGAGCGGCCCTACGTCGTGGTCCTCGGCGGGTCGAAGGTCTCCGACAAGCTCGGCGTCATCGACAACCTGCTCGGCAAGGCCGACCGTCTGCTCATCGGCGGCGGCATGGTCTTCACCTTCCTCAAGGCCCAGGGCCACGAGGTCGGACAGAGCCTGCTCGAGGCCGACCAGCTCGACGTCTGCCGGAGCTACCTCCAGCGGGCCGAGGAGTCCGGCGTCCAGATCCTGCTGCCCGGCGACATCGTGGTCGACACCGCGTTCCCGTCCGGCGACCGGACGCCGCAACCCCGCGTCGTTCCCGCCTCCGAGATCCCGGCCGACGCCCTCGGGCTCGACATCGGTCCCGCATCGGCGTCCGACTTCGCCGCCGCGCTGGCCGGGGCCCGTACCGTGTTCTGGAACGGACCCATGGGGGTCTTCGAGGTCGCGGAGTTCTCCGACGGCACCCGGGCCGTCGCCCAGGCGCTGACCGAGGTCGACGGCCTCACGGTCGTCGGTGGGGGCGACTCCGCCGCCGCCGTGCGCAGCCTCGGCTTCGACGAGTCCGCGTTCGGCCACATCTCCACCGGCGGTGGGGCCAGCCTGGAGTATCTCGAGGGCAAGGAACTACCCGGAATCACGGTCCTGGAGGACAACGCATGACGCACGCACGCACCCCGCTGATGGCGGGCAACTGGAAGATGAACCTGAACCACCAGGAGGCGGTGGTCCTGGTCCAGAAGCTCGCGTGGACGCTGTCGGACAAGAAGCACGACCACAGCCGGGTCGAGGTGGTCGTCGTGCCGCCGTTCACCGACCTGCGCTCGGTCCAGACCCTCGTCGACGGCGACCGGCTCCCGATCCGCTACGGCGCCCAGGACGTCTCCGCCCACGAGTCCGGCGCCTACACCGGCGAGATCTCTGCGGGCATGCTGGCCAAGCTCGGCTGCTCCTACGTCCTGGTGGGGCACTCGGAGCGCCGTGAGCACCACGCCGAGTCCGACGACGTGGTCAACGCCAAGTCGCACGCGGCCCTGGCCGCCGGCATCACCCCGATCGTCTGCGTGGGCGAGGGTCTCGAGGTGCGTCAGGCCGGCGAGCACGTGCCCCACACCATGAGCCAGGTCGAGGGCTCGCTGGCCGGCTTCACCGCCGAGCAGGTCGCCGGGCTCGTGGTCGCCTACGAGCCCGTGTGGGCCATCGGCACCGGTGAGGTGGCCACGCCCGACGACGCCCAGGAGGTGTGCCAGGCCATCCGCGGCCAGGTGCGCGAGGCTCACGGCGACGAGGCCGCCGATGCCGTCCGCATCCTCTACGGCGGGTCGGTGAAGGCGGCCAACATCGCCGCGATCATGGCCCAGCCCGACGTCGACGGCGCGCTGGTCGGCGGCGCGAGCCTCCAGGTCGACGAGTTCGGCGGGGTCTGCCGCTTCTACGACATGCCGGCGCTGTGATGCCGGGGTCGGCCGGCGCGGCGAGCCTGACGTAGGCTTTCGCCCGTGGAACTGCTCTTTACCGTCCTGCTCGTCATCACGAGCGCGATCCTGATCCTCCTGGTGCTGCTCCACAAGGGCCGCGGCGGGGGACTCTCGGACATGTTCGGCGGCGGTGTCTCCAGCTCGTTGGGCGGCTCGTCGGTCGCCGAGCGCAACCTGGACCGCTTCACCGTCGGTACCGGCGTCATCTGGTTCGCGTGCGTCATCGCTCTCGGACTGCTGCTCGCGTACCAGAACTAGTCACGACCCCCTGGTCGAAGGAGAGAGGCTCAACATGGCTGGTGGAGGAAGCGCGATCCGTGGGAGCCGCGTCGGCGCGGGCCCGATGGGCGAGGCCGAGCGCGGCGAGGCCGCGGCCCGGCAGGCCGTCACCTACTTCTGCTCCCACGAGCACCGCTCGGTGATCACCTTCGCGGTCGAGGCCGTGGCCCCCGAGTCGTGGGACTGCCCCAAGTGCGGGCTGCCGGCCTCCATGGACTCCGAGAACCCGCCTCCCGCCCCCAAGATCGAGCCCTACAAGACGCACCTGGCCTACGTGAAGGAGCGCCGCTCCGACCAGGAGGCCCAGGTCATCCTCGCCGAGGCGCTCCAGCTGCTGCGCTCGCGCCGCAAGTCCGGCGACATCATCTTCTGAGGCCGCCCGGCCCGCCCCCGGCTACAGGTCGCGGCGGGACTCCTCGAGCGTCGGGGGCGTGTGCCGGTTGAGGCGGACGACCGCCAGGGCCAGGCCTCCCCACAGGATGGTCATGGCGACCAGCATCAGGATGACTGCGTCGATGCTCATGCGTTCTCCTCGGTGGTCTCACTCGGGATCTCGAGCGACGTCTCGGGGCGCCACCGCACGCGGGCGGCCAGCACGCCGAAGAGCAGGACGGCGACGGCGCTGCCCCAGCCCAGGGTGTTGAGCATCCACGTCGGGTAGGCGCCCCCGCCGTACGGCTCGCGCAGCTCGGTGATGAACCCGTCGACCAGCACGTACGTCAGGGCGAGCGGAGTCACCACCGAGACCAGGGACAGCCAGGTCCGGCCGAGCTGCAAGGAGCCGGTGAGGTTGTGGTGGGCGGCGATGTCGCGCAGCGCCCGGACGCCCCACGCCACGACCAGCATGCTGACGACCGCGACGAGCAGGATGCCGTACTGGTTGATGAAGTGGTCGACGATGTCGAGCACGTGGAGCCCGCTGGTGGTGCCGAGGAAGACCAGGCTGATCAACCCGGCGGGGATCACGACGACCCCGGTGGCCGCGAGACGCCCGAGCTCGAACTTGTCGCGGACCGCGGAGATCACCACCTCGATGATGCTGACCAGCGAGGTCAACCCCGCTATCACGAGCGAGCTGAAGAACAGCACGCCGATCAGGGCGCCCGCCGGCGCCTCGCTGATGATCGCGGGGAAGGCGAAGAAGGCCAGGCCCACACCCCCGCCCTGCGCGGCCTCGTCGATGCTGAGCCCCTGGGCCTGCGCCACGAAGCCGAGGGCCGCGAAGACGCCGATCCCGGCGAGCAGCTCGAAGCCCGAGTTGGCGAAGCCCACGACCAGCCCGGACCCCGTCATGTCGGTCTTGCGCCCGACGTAGGCGGAGTAGGTGATCATGATGCCGAAGCCGATCGAGAGCGAGAAGAAGATCTGCCCGAACGCGGCCGCCCACACGGCGGCGTCCGTGAGGGCCCCCCAGTCGGGCGAGAACAGCGCGTCGAGTCCGTCGGTCGCCCCCGGCAGGAACAGGGCGCGGATGACCAGGACGGCGAAGGTGAGGACCAGCAGCGGGATGAAGACCATGGCGGTCGCGCCGATGCCCTTCTCGACACCGAGGCTCATGATGACCAGCACCGCGACCCACACGAGCAGCAGCGGCACCGCGACTCCGGCCACGAAGTCGAGGGTGACCCCGGGCTCGCTGAGCTGGAGGAAGTCGCCGGCGAAGAAGCCCACCGGATCGTCGCCCCAGGCCTGGTCGACGGAGAAGAACGTGTAGCGCACCGCCCAGGCGATCACCACGGCGTAGTAGACGGCGATCAGGAAGCAGATGCCCACCTGCCACCAACCGATGAACTCGGTGCCGCGACGCAGGCGCGCGAACGACAACGGCGCCGAGCCACGGTTGCGGTGGCCGAGCCCGTAGTCGAGCAGCAGGAACGGCAGCCCGGCCGTGAGCAACGCGACGAGGTAGGGGATGAGGAACGCCCCGCCGCCGTTCTCGTAGGCGACGTACGGGAACCGCCAGATGTTGCCGAGGCCGACCGCGGAACCGATCGCCGCAAGGATGAACACCTTGCGCGAGGTGAAGGCGCCCCGCTTGGTTGCTTCTTCGTCTGTGACCGTCACCACGGCATCCTGCTCGCCCGGTCTGGTCCACCGCAAGCCGACACTCGGTCGGACCTCGAACTCAGAGCCGGCTGGCCGCCGCCCGGTCGAGGAACCACACGGTCTCGTCCTGACCGGCCACACCGCGGGCCGGGGTGTCGTGGACCTGGCCATCGGCGGCCAGCGCCGCCGCGACGGCCTCGGCCTTGCCGTCGCCGCTGACCAGCAGCCACACCGAGCGGGTGCGGTTGAGGGCGGCGAAGGTGAGGCTGATCCGCTGGGGTGGTGGCTTGGGGGAGTCGGTGACAGCGACCGCGATGCCGTCGTCGTCGAGCTGCGGGTAGCCGGGGAACAACGAGGCCACGTGACCGTCGGGGCCCACGCCCAGCATCACGACCTCGAACTCCCCGCCCCCCGGCCCGCCGTGCTCGCGCACGCGCTCGGCGTACGCCGCCGCGCCGGCCTGCACGTCGGGCGCGTCGTCGGTGGAGGGCATCTCGTGCACCGTGGTGGCGCCGACGGCGTCGAGGAAGGCCTCGCGAGCCCCGCGCGCGTTGCGGTCCTCGGAGCCGGGCTCGACGAAGCGCTCGTCACCCCACCACACGCCGACCCGCGACCAGTCGACCTCGGAGCCGGGGGAGAGCCGGGCGAGCTCTCGGTGCACCGCCTCCGCGATGCTGCCTCCGGTGAGCGCGATCTGCGGCTCGTGGCCGGACGCCTGCGCGTCCGCCAGCCGGCTGAGCAGCTCACCGGCGACCGCGGTGGCGACCGCCGGCCCGTCGTCGTGGACCTCGACCCGAGGCTCGGTCATCACTTCTCCTTGGGCTTCTTGGCCAGCGACCTGATCGTCGCGGCGTAGACGTCGTCCTCGTCGAGGCGGCGCAGCTCCTCGGCCAGCAGCTCGGGCAGCTTGCGGCGCTTGAGCGCGATCGGCCGGTCGGGCCGGTCGGGGCTGGTGAACGTGGCGAGGCGGCCGTCGGCGCGGGCGATCCGGATCGGACCCTCGCGGGTCTCCAGCGTGACCTCGGTGATGCCGGGGCCGCCCGAGCTGGACCGGGTCACCTCGACCTTGAGTCGATGGCGCAGCCAGGCCGCGAGCAGGTCGGCGCTCGGGTTGATCCGCTCGGAGACCACCGACGCCGAGACGACCTTGAGCGGGTGCTGGTCGAGCGAGGCGGCGAGCAGGGCCCGCCAGGGCGTGAGCCGGGTCCAGGCCAGGTCGGTGTTGCCGGCGACGTACGCCGCGCACTGGACCTCGAGGGCCTTGGTCTTGCCGCGCGTGACCTCGGCGGCGTCGGTGATCCGGCGCTGGGCCAGCGCACCGAGCGGGTCGGCGGCCGGGTCGCTGGGCGGGTCGTGCGGCCACCAGATGGACACCGGGGAGTCCGGGAGCAGCAGGGGCAGGACGACGGAGTCGGCGTGCCGGACGACGGCGCCGTGCAGCCGGATCGTCGCGGTCTCGCCGCCGGAGCCGGCGCCGGCCCCGACCTGCGCGTCGACCCGCGGGGCTCCTCGGGGGCTGCCCAGCACCACGCCGAGCACCCGGGCGGGGTGCTCGTGGGTGGCCCGCCGGGCGGCGGTCATCGCCTCCTCGCAGTGCTCCTCGTCGACGACGACGACGAGCGTCATCACCATGCCCATCATCGGGCTGCCGGCGCGGGTGCGGGCACGGACGATCTCGGCCGCGATCGCCGAGGACGTGGTGTCGGTGAGCTCGATCACGGTCGTCTCCAGACCCGGCCGTCGCGAGCGAGCATGGCGTCGGCCGACGCGGGCCCCCAGGTGCCGGGGGCGTACTTCTCAGGGCTGCCCTTGGCCGCCCAGCGCTCCAGGATCGGGTCGAGGATCTGCCACGACAGCTCGACCTCCGCGTGCCGGGGGAACAGCGGCGGATCGCCCAGCAGGACGTCGAGGATCAGCCGCTCGTAGGCCTCGGGCGAGGACTCGGTGAAGGTGCCGCCGTAGGCGAAGTCCATGCTCACGTCGCGGATCTCGAGCTGGGTTCCGGGCACCTTCGACCCGAAGCGCAGCGTCATCCCCTCGTCGGGCTGGACCCGGATCACCAGGGCGTTCTGGGTGAGGGACTCCACCGACGTGGCCGAGAACGGCTGGTGCGGCGCCCGCTTGAAGACCACGGCGACCTCGGTGACCCGACGACCCAGGCGCTTGCCGGTGCGGAGGTAGAACGGCACGCCCGCCCACCGGCGGTTGTCGACGTGCAGGGTGACCGCGGCGTAGGTCTCGGTGTGCGACCGGGCGGCGATGCCGTCCTCGTCGGTGAACCCCGGGACCTCGACCCCACCGGCCCAGCCGGCGTCGTACTGCCCGCGGGCGGTGGTCAGGTCGAGCCGGGACGGGAGGCTGATGCTGGCCAACAGCTTCTGCTTCTCGATCCGCAGGGCCTCGGCGCCGAACGACGTCGGCTCCTCCATGGCGACCAGGGCCATCAGCTGGAGGAGGTGGTTCTGGATGACGTCGCGCGCGGCCCCGATGCCGTCGTAGTAGCCCGCCCGGCCACCGATCCCGACGTCCTCGGCCATCGTGATCTGGACGTGGTCGACGTAGTTGTTGTTCCACAGCGGCTCGAACATCGTGTTGGCGAAGCGCGTCGCCAGGATGTTCTGGACCGTCTCCTTGCCGAGGTAGTGGTCGATCCGGAAGATCGACCCCGACGGGAAGACCTCGGCCAACGTCTCGTTGAGCTCGCGGGCGGACTCGAGGTCGTGGCCGAACGGCTTCTCGACGACCACCCGCCGCCAGGCGGAGTCGGACTGCGCGAGGCCGTGCTCCTTGAGCTGCTGGGCGACGGTGCCGAAGTAGCCCGGCGGGATCGCGAGGTAGAAGGCGTGGTTGCCGCCGGTGCCTCGGGCCTCGTCGAGCTCCTCGATGGTGCGGCGCAGCTGCGCGAAGGCCTGGTCGTCGTCGAACGCACCCGGCACGAAACGGAAGCCCTCGGCGAGCTGCGACCAGACCTCCTCGCGGAACTCCGTGCGGGCGTGCGCCTTCACCGAGTCGTGGACGATCTGGGCGAAGTCCTGGTCGGCCCAGTCGCGCCGGGCGAAGCCCACCAGGCTGAAGCCCGGTGGCAGCAGCCCGCGGTTGGCGAGGTCGTAGATCGCCGGCATGATCTTCTTGCGCGAGAGGTCGCCGGTGACCCCGAAGAGCACCATCCCGCAGGGGCCCGCGATGCGGGGCAGGCGCCGGTCCTGCTCCTGCCGCAGCGGGTTGACGTAGCTCATCGCCCGAGGTCCGTCGTCACGCCAGGACGTCGCGCACGCCGGCCAGGTCGGCCGGTGAGCTGACGTGCAGCCGCAGCACCGGGCGACCCTTGTCGGCCAGGACCTGGCCGTCGCCGACCAGCTGTGCGGTCAGGAACTCGTGGAACGTGAACGGCCGGTCCGGGACCGCGAGGTCGGCCTCGGGCTGGCCGGTCACCTGGAGGTAGACCCCGGTGTCGGGGCCGCCCTTGTGGTACTGCCCGGTGGAGTGCAGGAAGCGCGGGCCCCAGCCGAAGGTCACCGGCCGTCCGGTGCGGCGCGCGAGCGTGTCGCGCACGTCGGCCAGCGCAGCGTCGCGGTGCCGGTCGAGGTAGGCCTGGACCGACACGTAGCCGTGGTCGGCGTCGAGGTGCTCCAGCAGCGCGGTGACGGCCGCGTCGACGGTGGAGGTGCCCTCGGGCAACCAGCCCTCGGAGGCGTAGACGGTGACCGGACCGTCGACGAACGCGGGGACGGGGCTGGTGCCGCCGCCCTCGAGCATCTCGCGCGCGGCTGACTTGGCGCTCTCGACGTCGGGCTGGTCGAAGGGGTTGATGCCGATGAGGCGTCCCGCGACCGCGGTGGCGACCTCCCACAGCAGCAGCTGGGCCCCCAGCGGGGCGTCGACGCTCGCGGCCCACCCGGAGGCCGGGTCGACGGAGGCCGACACGTCGTCGGGGCCGTAGGTGACCAGCACGGCATCGGGCGTGCTGGGGCTGAATCCGGGGGAGTCGAGGGCGTCGACCACGACGGGCAGGATGCCCAGGCCGTCCTTGCCGGTGGACTCCGCCACCAGCTGCTCGGCCCAGTCGCCGAGGTGCCGGAACGCCGCGCCGGCGTCGGCCAGCACCATCTTGTCGACGCCGGCCAGGTTGGCGGCGCCGAGCAGCCCGCCCAGGCGGAGCCCGGGGTTGTCGGGGGAGTCGGTGGCCAGCGCGTCGCGCGCGGCGGCGGCGTCGTCGAGCAGGAGGGCCACGTCGACCCCGGCCAGGCCCGACGGGACGAGTCCGAACGCGGTGAGCGCGGAGTAGCGCCCACCGACCTCCGGGTCGGCCGCGAAGACGCGGTAGCCGGCCTCACGGGCCGAGGCCTCCAGAGGTGAACCGGGGTCGGTGACGACGACGATCCGCTCCGCCGGCTCGAGACCGGCGTCGGTGAAGGCCTTCTCGAAGGCGCGTCGCTGGCTGTCGGTCTCGACGGTGCCGCCGGACTTGCTGGAGACGACGACCACGGTCTCGGCGAGGCGGTCCTCGAGCGCGGTGCGCACCGCGTCGGGGTCGGAGGAGTCGAGCACGGTGAGCTCGACGCCCACGGCCTCGCAGATGACCTCCGGCGCGAGCGAGGAGCCGCCCATGCCGCAGAGCACCACGTGGGTCATGCCGCGGCCCACGAGCTCGGTGCGCAGCGTGGCGATGTCGGGCACCAGGTCGCGCGAGGCCTCGGCGAGGTCGACCCAGGCGAGGCGCTGGGCCGACTCCGCCTCGGCCGGCTCGCCCCACAGGGTGTGGTCGCGGGCGAAGAGCCGGCTGGCGAACCGGTCGGCGACCAGGCCCTCGACCGTGGCGGCGTACGCCTGCTCGTCGGGAAAGCGGAACGTGAGGGCGTGGCCCTCGCCGGTGACGCTGCTCCAGTCGGTGGTCGACCCCCCGGCGTCGCTCATGAGCGCGTCGCCTCCATCTGGCCCCGGACGGTCTCGACCAGCTCGTCCCAGGACTTCTTGAACTTGTCGACACCCTCGGTCTCGAGGACGACCAGCACGTCGTCGAAGTCGATGCCGACCGACGCGAGGTCGTCGAAGACCTGCTGGGCGTCGTCGGCCCGACCGGTGACCTGGTCGCCCTCGACCTCGCCGTGGTCGGCGAAGGCCTCGAGGGTCTTCTCCGGCATCGTGTTGACGGTGTCGGCGACCACCAGGTCGGTGACGTAGAGCGTGTCGGGGTAGTCGGGGTTCTTGACCCCGGTCGAGGCCCACAGCGGCCGCTGGGGCTGGGCGCCGGCGGCCAGCAGCCCCTGCCACCGGTCGCTGGCCAGCACCTCCTCGTACGCCGCGTAGGCCAGGCGGGCGTTGGCGACCGCCGCCTTGCCGCGCAGGGCGAGGGCCTCGTCGGAGCCGATCGACTCCAGCCGGCCGTCGACCTCGCTGTCGACGCGGGAGACGAAGAAGGAGGCGACCGACTGGATCTTGCCGAGCTCGAGCCCGGCGTCACGGGCCTGCTCGAGCCCCGCGAGGTAGGCGTCCATGACCGCGCGGTAGCGGTCGATGCTGAAGATCAGCGTGACGTTGACGCTGATGCCCTGGGCGATGGCCGCGGTGATCGCGGGCAGGCCCTCCTGGGTCGCGGGGATCTTGATCAGCACGTTGGAGCGGTCGACGGCCTGCCACAGCTCCTGAGCGGAGGCGATGGTGGCCGCGGTGTCGTTGGCCAGGGACGGCTCCACCTCGATGGACACCCGGCCGTCGGCGGGGCTGCCGTCGGCCACGGGAGCCATCACGTCGCAGGCGTTGCGGACGTCCTCGGTGGTGAGCTCGAAGATCACCTTGTCGACGTCGGCGCCGTCGGCGACCAGCGAGCGCACCTGGTCGTCGTACCGCTCGCCGTCGGAGATCGCGCCGGCGAAGATCGTGGGATTGGTGGTCACCCCGACCACGGACTTGTCCTTGACGAGCTCAGCGAGGTTGCCGGTCTCGATCCGCTCGCGGGACAGGTCGTCGAGCCAGATCGAGACGCCTGCGTCGGAGAGCTGCTTGAGTCGTTCGTTCATCGTTTCCTCCCGAAAGCGATTGGAGTGGTGGGGCAGGTACCCGAGGCGGCTCCGGCTCAGCCGGTGGCCGCGGCGATGCTGTCGCGTGCGGCGTCGGCGACCGCCTGAGCGGTCACGCCGTACTCGGTGAAGATGCGCTCGTAGTCGGCCGAGGCGCCGTACTGCTCGATGGAGACGATCCGGCCGTGGTCGCCCACGACCTCGCGCCAGCCCAGGGCGATGCCGGCCTCCACGGAGACCCGGGCCTTGACGATCGGGGGGATCACGGTCTCGCGGTAGGACGCCTCCTGGGCGTCGAACCACTCGCGGCACGGCATCGAGACGACCCGGGCGCGAACGCCGTCGGAGGCCAGCATCTCGCGGGCCTCGACGGCGAGCTGGACCTCGGACCCGGTGGCGATCAGCACCACGTCGGGCTGGCCGGCGGCGCCGTCGAGGTCGGGGGCGTCGAGGAGCACGTAGGCGCCGCGGTGGACGTTGGAGGTGTCGCTGAAGCCGTCGACGCCCCGGGGGAAGACCGGCACGTTCTGACGGGTCAGCGCCAGCCCGGACGGGCGGTCGGTGTGCTCGAGCACGGTCCGCCAGCAGGCGGCCGTCTCGTTGGCGTCGGCGGGGCGGACGACGTCGAGGCCGGGGATGGCCCGCAGCGCCGCCAGGTGCTCGATCGGCTGGTGGGTCGGGCCGTCCTCGCCGAGGCCGACCGAGTCGTGGGTCCAGACGTAGGTGACCGGCAGGCCCATGAGGGCGGCGAGCCGGACCGCGGGCCGCATGTAGTCGGAGAACTGCAGGAACGTCCCGCCGAAGACCCGGGTGCCGCCGTGGAGCGCGATGCCGTTGAGGATCGCGCCCATGGCGTGCTCGCGGATGCCGAAGTGCAGCACCCGACCGGCGTACGGGTCGCCCTGGAACATCGCGCTGGAGCGCTTCTTGGGCAGGAACGACGGTGCGTCCTCGATCGTGGTGTTGTTGGAGCCCGCGAGGTCGGCGGAGCCGCCCCACAGCTCGGGCACCACGGCGGCGATCGCGTTGATCACCGCACCGGACGCCTTGCGGGTCGCGACGCCCTTCGTGCTCGCCTCGAAGGTCGGGAGCGAGTCGGCCCAGCCCTGGGGGAGCGTGCGGGTCTGGAGCCGCTCGAAGAGCGAGGCGTCGGCGGACGGCTTGGTGGTCCAGTGCTGGAAGTCGTCGTCCCACGCGGCCTGGGCCTGCTTGCCGCGGTCGACGGCGAGACGGGTGTGCTCGATCACCTCGGCGGGCACCTCGAACGTCTGGTCGGGGTCGAAGCCCAGGACCCTCTTGGTGGCGGCCACCTCCTCCTCGCCGAGGGCGGAGCCGTGGCTGGCGCCGGTGCCCTGCGCGTCGGGCGCGGGCCAGGCGATGATCGTGCGGAGCCTGATGAAGCTGGGTCGGTCGGTGACCGCCTCGGCCGCGACCAGGGCGTCGTGGAGGCCCTGCACGTCCTCGACGTAGCCCGTGCCGCCGTTGGTCCAGTCGACGGTCTGCACGTGCCAGCCGTAGGCCTCGTAGCGGGCGGCGGTGTCCTCGGACAGCGCGATGCTGGTGTCGTCCTCGATGGAGATCTGGTTGTCGTCGTAGATCACCGTGAGGTTGCCGAGGTCCTGGGTGGCGGCGAGCGAGGAGGCCTCGCTGCTGACGCCCTCCTGGATGTCGCCGTCGGAGCAGATCGCGTAGATCTGGTGGTCGAACGGCGAGGCGCCGAGCTCGGCGTTGGGGTCGAGGAGGCCGCGCTCGCGGCGGGCGGCCATGGCCATGCCGACGGCGTTGGCGACGCCCTGGCCGAGCGGACCGGTCGTGGTCTCGACGCCGGCGGTGTGGCCGTGCTCGGGGTGACCCGGGGTCTTGCTGCCCCAGGTGCGCAGCGCCTTGATGTCGTCGAGCTCCAGGCCCCAGCCGCCGAGGTAGAGCTGGAGGTAGAGGGTGAGCGACGAGTGCCCGGCGGAGAGGACGAACCGGTCGCGGCCGGGCCAGTGCGGGTCAGCGGGGTTGTGCCGCATCACCTTCTGGAACAGCAGGTAGGCCACCGGGGCCAGGCTCATCGCGGTACCGGGGTGGCCGTTGCCGACCTTCTGCACCGCGTCCATGGCCAGGACCCGCGTGGTGTCCACCGCCTTGTCGTCGAGCTCGGTCCAGTCCAGGGAAGTGCTCACCAGTGTCCTCTCGTGACGTGTCTCTCGCCCCGCTCGAGCGGGCATTGCCGACCCTACTCACCCCGGCGGCTAGACTCATACTCGCTCGTCCAACGCACCCCGTCGCCTCCCGAGGACCCCTGTGACCTACGTCGGCCATCCGTCCGCTGCCCTGGGGCAGCCGGAGCCGCCCGACCGGTCGAGCGGCGACCCGAAGGCCCCTGCCGGGCGGGTGCCCCGGCGTGAGACGTCGTCCCCGACCTCGTCCCGCCCGTCGTGGCAGGACGTCGTCGCGGCGTACGTCGGGCTGACCAAGCCGCGCGTCATCGAGCTGCTGCTGCTGACCACTGTCCCGGTGATGTTCTTCGCCGCGCGCGGAGTCCCGCCGCTGGGGCTGGTCGCCGCCACCGTGGTCGGAGGGGCGCTGTCGGCGGGGTCGGCGTCGGCGTACAACTGCGTCTACGACCGCGACATCGACGAGCAGATGCGCCGCACCCGGCGCCGGGCCCTGCCCCGCCACATGGTCACGCCGCGGGCCGCGCTGGTCTTCGCGACGGTCCTGGCGGTGGTCTCCACCGTCGTGCTGGCGACCCTGGTCAACCCGCTCTCGGCCGGGCTCTCACTGGGCGCCAACGCCTTCTACGTCTTCGTCTACACGATCCTGCTCAAGCGCCGCACGACCCAGAACATCGTGTGGGGCGGCATCGCGGGCTGCTTCCCGGCGCTGATCGGCTGGACGGCGGTCACCAACGAGCTGTCGTGGGTGCCGATCGTGCTGTTCGCGGTGGTCTTCTTCTGGACGCCGCCGCACACCTGGGCGCTGGCCCTGCGCTACCGCGAGGACTACGCCAACGTCGACGTGCCGATGCTGCCGGTCGTGCGTCCGGCTCGCGTGGTCGGCCGCCAGATCGTGCTCTACAGCTGGGTGATGGTGGCCACGTCGCTGCTGCTGTGGCCGGTCGCCGGCACCGGTGTGCTCTACCCCGTGGTCGCGGCCGTGCTGGGCGCGGTCTTCCTGGTCCAGGCCCACCGGATGTGGGGACGCACCCGCCGCACCGAGGACCTCTCGGTGATCCAGCCCATGCGGCTGTTCCACACCTCGAACCTCTACCTCTCGCTGCTGTTCGTCGCGGTGGCGCTCGACCCGATCCTCCCGCTGCCCTTCTGAGCCCGGCCGGTCGCGACGACGATCGGGGTGCGGGCGGCCAGCAGCACCCAGGTCGCGGACGCCGCGACCAGCGCGGCACCGAGCATGTGCAGGCCGACCAGGATCTCGGGGAGGTCGGTGGCGTACTGGACGAAGCCGATGGCGCCCTGCCCGAGCTCGACGGCGAGCAGCACCAGCACGGCCCGGCGGGCCTCGGGGCGGTCGCCGAGCGCCAGGACCGCTGCGAGCAGCCCGAGGGTGAGGCCGACGAGGAGGAAGACCGCGTCTGCGTGCAGCTGGCTGAGCTGGAGCGGGTCGAGGCCGTTGCGCGGCGAGTCGACGTCGCCGGCGTGCGGGCCGGAGCCGGTGACCACGGTGCCGAGGTAGAGCACCACCCAGGTCGCCGCGAACGTGCCCTGCGCCAGGGCGACCAGCGGGCCGCGGTGGACGACGGGGTCGGGCTGGTCGAGGCGGCGCAGGAACAGGACCGCGACGCCGATCATCGCCATCGAGACCAGCAGGTGGAACGAGACCACCCACGGGTTGAGGTCGGTCAGCACCGTGATGCCGCCGACCACCGCCTGGGCCGGGATGCCGAGCGCCAGCACCAGGGCCAGCCTCCGCAGGTCGCGCCGGCCGGTGGCCCACGCGGCGGCGAACGTGGCGACGGCCACGGCCACCAGCACGAAGGTGAGCATCCGGTTGCCGAACTCGATCGCCGAGTGGAGGTCGAGCTCGCCGTGCGGGGTGAAGGAGGTCTCGGTGCAGCGCGGCCAGGTGGGGCACCCCAGCCCCGAGCCGGTGAGCCGCACGGCTCCACCGGTCACCACGATCCCGATGTTGGCGACCAGGCTGGCCCAGCCCAGCGGACGCACCCAGCGCGCGAGACCGGGTCCGGCCGCCGCCGCGGTCACTCCCACTTGAAGGTCCGTGCGGTCAGTCCGGCTCCCAGCACCGCCCACACGCCGAGGACGGCCAGCTCGCGCCAGGCCACCGCCGCGTCACCGAGCCCGGAGCGCATCGCGCTGCCGAGGGCTCCGGAGGGCAGCCAGCGCAGCACCTCGCCCATCCCGCCGTACGCCGACAGCGGGAGCACCACGGCGCCCCCGGCCATCAGCAGCAGGTAGACCAGGTTGGCCGCCGCCAGGGTCGCCTCGGCGCGCAGCGCGCCGGCCAGCAGCAGCCCGAGAGCGGCGAAGGCGGCGGTGCCGAGCACCACGGCCAGCACCGCGCCGAGGACCGAGACCTCCGGCGACCAGCCCAGGGCCAGCGCGACCGCGCCGATGACGACGACCTGGAGCGCCTCGACCATGAGCAGGGCCACGACCTTGCCGGCGAGCAGCCCGGTGCGGGAGAGCGGGGACGAGCCCAGCCGCTTGATGACGCCGTACCGGCGCTCGAAGCCGGTGGCGATCGCCAGCGAGGTGAAGGCGGTCGACATGATGGCCAGGGCGAGCACGCCGGGCGCCAGCACGTCGATGACGGGTCGGGAGAAGTCCAGCCCGATGCGGCCGGCCGCGGCCACCCCGCCGACCAGGACGATGACGGGGATCACGACGGCCAGCAGCAGCTGTTCGCCGTTGCGCAGCAGCAGGCGGGTCTCCATCGAGGCCTGGGCCGCCACCTGCTGGGTGAACGGCGCGGCCCCGGGTCGGGGCGCGTAGGTGCCGGTCACGGCTGCAGCTCCCGTCCGGTGAGGTCGAGGAAGACGTCCTCGAGGTTGCGCTGGCCCAGCGTGAGCGACTCCGGCACGACACCGTGCCGCTCGCACCACCCGGAGACCTTGGCCAGCGTCGACGCGTCGGCCGGCCCGGTCACGACAAGGCTGAGCGAGTCGAGCTGTCGGACCTCGGTGCGGGGTCCGAGCATCGCCCGCAGCGAGTCGGGGGCCCCGGGCGGGAAGGGCTCGGTGACCACGAGCCGGATCGTCGAGACGGTCCCGCCGCGCATCAGCTCCAGCGGCGTGCCCGAGGCGACGAGTCGCCCGTGGTCGATGATGTGCACCCGGTCGGCGAGCCGCTCGGCCTCGTCCATGTAGTGCGTGGTGAGCACCACGGTCACGCCGTCGGCCCGGATCTCCTCGAGCAGGTCCCAGGTGGTGCGACGCACGGCCGGGTCCATGCCGGCGGTGGGCTCGTCGACGAAGACGACCTCGGGCCGCCCCACCAGGGCCATGGCCAGCCCGAGCCGCTGCTGCTGGCCCCCGGAGAGCCGTCGGTACGGCGTCCGCCCGCACTCGCCCAGGCCCAGCCGCTCGGCCAGTGCGTCGACGTCGAGCGGGTGGGCGTGCAGCCGGGCCACGTGCCGCAGCATCTCCAGCGCGCGCACGCCGCTCCACGCGCCGCCGGACTGGAGCATCACACCGATCCGGGGGAGCAGGTCGCGCCGGTCGCGCACCGGGTCCAGCCCGAGGACCCGCACCCGTCCGCCCTGCGGCTTGCGGTAGCCCTCGCAGGTCTCCAGCGTGGTCGTCTTGCCGGCGCCGTTGGGCCCGAGCACCGCCGTGATCGTGTGGGGCTCGACCGTGAGGCTGAGCGCGTCGACCGCGAGCTTGTCGCCGTAGCGCATCACCAGGCCCTCGACGAGGACGGCGGCTTGGTCGGACACGACAGGAGTCTAGGGTTCGGCTCGTGAACCTCTGGCTCCAGGTGCTGGTGTACGCCGTCGGCGCGATCGCCCTGGTCGGCTGCGTGGTGCTGCTGGTGCGCGACCGGGTCGCCGGCGACCCGATGTTCGTGCTCCTGGCGCTCGTCGAGCTGCTGCTGCTGGTCCAGCTGGCGACCGGCGCCGTCGCGCTCGCCGGCACCTCCCGCGAGGTGTCGGGGCTGCTGTTCGTCAGCTACCTGGTCGGCATCGTGCTCGTGCTCCCGATCGGCGCCTTCTGGTCGCTGGCCGAGCGCAGCCGCTCCGGCACCGCCGTGCTGGGCCTCGCGGTGCTGACCGTGATGGCGCTCGAGCTGCGGCTCGTCGCGATCTGGGCCGGCGCGGGTGCCTGAGCGCAACGCCGAGCTCTCCTCGGGCTGGGGGAGGGCGCTGGTCTTCGTGTACGGCGTCTTCGCCGTGGCCGCCACCGGACGCTCGCTGCTCCAGCTCGGCCAGGACGCCGGCCGGGCCCCGCTGGCCTACTCGCTCTCGCTGCTCGCCGCCGTCCTCTACCTGGTCGCCACCACCTGCCTGCTGCTCGGCGGGCCGCGGGCCTGGGCGGCGGCCGCCGCCGCGGTCACCGTCGAGCTGCTCGGCGTCCTGTCGGTGGGCGCGCTCAGCTACGCCGCGCCCGAGCTCTTCCCGGACCGCACCGTGTGGTCGCACTTCGGTCAGGGGTACGGGTTCCTGCCGCTGGTGCTGCCCGTCGCGGGGCTCCTCTGGCTGCAGCGGCACCGGCCAGCACGGACTAAGCCTCGCCTTACTTGAATGGCGGGAAGCATTAACGGCACACTGATGTTGTGGAATTCATGGAGAGCCGTGCAGGAGAGGACCAGCCGACGCGTCAGCGCGTCGTCCGGTCGATCCTCATCGACGGTCCCTCCACGGCCGCGGCCCTCGCCGAGCGGCTCGACCTGACCGCCGCCGCCGTACGCCGTCACCTCGAGCAGCTGCTCGAGGAGGGGGCCCTCGAGGCGCGCGAGCCGCGCAGCCAGGCCGCCCGCGGCCGAGGTCGCCCGGCGAAGGTCTTCGCGCTCACCGAGACCGGCCGCGACGGCTTCGACCAGCAGTACGACGACCTCGCGGTCCAGGCGCTGCGCTTCCTCGACGAGACCGGCGGTGAGGGCGCCGTCCGCGCCTTCGCCGAGCGCCGGGTCGCCTTCATCGAGGAGCAGTTCGAGGTCGTCACGGGCGCGCAGCCCGACCTGAGCCCGGCGCAGGTGCTGGCCCAGGTCTTCACCGACGAGGGCTACGTCGCCTCGGTGCGCGACCTGCCGGTGGGCGAGCAGCTGTGCCAGCAGCACTGCCCGGTGTCCCACGTGGCCCACGAGTTCCCCCAGCTGTGCGAGGCCGAGACCGCGGCGATCAGCCGTGTCCTCGACCGCCACGTCCAGCGCCTGGCCACCATCGCCCACGGCGACGGTGTCTGCACCACCTGCATCCCAGACATGTCCATCACCGGCAACGTGAAGGAGAAGGTCACCTCATGACCTCCATCGAAGAGCTGAACCCCGAGCTCGAGGGCATCGGCCGCTACCAGTTCGGCTGGTCCGACAGCGACGAGGCCGGCTCCACCGCCAAGCGCGGTCTCAACGAGGACGTCGTCCGCGACATCTCCAGCAAGAAGAGCGAGCCGCAGTGGATGCTCGACCTGCGCCTGAAGGGCCTCAAGCTCTTCGGCCGCAAGCCGATGCCGACCTGGGGCTCCGACCTCGGTGGCATCGACTTCGACAACATCAAGTACTTCGTGCGCTCCTCCGAGAAGCAGGCGGCCACGTGGGACGACCTGCCCGAGGACATCAAGAACACCTACGACCGGCTCGGCATCCCCGAGGCGGAGAAGCAGCGCCTGGTCTCCGGCGTCGCCGCCCAGTACGAGTCCGAGGTCGTCTACCACTCGATCCGCGAGGACCTCGAGGAGCAGGGCGTCATCTTCGTCGACACCGACACCGCGCTGAAGGAGCACTCCGAGCTCTTCCGCGAGTACTTCGGCACCGTCATCCCCGTCGGTGACAACAAGTTCGCCGCGCTCAACACCTCGGTGTGGTCGGGCGGCTCGTTCATCTACGTGCCCAAGGGGGTGCACGTCGACATCCCGCTCCAGGCCTACTTCCGGATCAACACCGAGAACATGGGTCAGTTCGAGCGGACGCTGATCATCGTCGACGAGGACGCCTACGTGCACTACGTCGAGGGCTGCACCGCGCCGATCTACTCCTCCGACTCGCTGCACTCCGCAGTGGTGGAGATCATCGTCAAGAAGGGCGGCCGCTGCCGCTACACGACGATCCAGAACTGGTCCAACAACGTCTACAACCTCGTCACCAAGCGCGCCACGTGCGACGCCGGCGCGACGATGGAGTGGGTCGACGGCAACATCGGCTCCAAGGTGACGATGAAGTACCCCGCGATCTACCTCATGGGCGAGCACGCCAAGGGCGAGACGCTGTCCATCGCCTTCGCCGGCGAGGGCCAGCACCAGGACGCCGGCGCCAAGATGGTGCACGCCGCGCCGCACACGTCCTCCTCGATCCTGTCGAAGTCGGTGGCCCGGGGCGGAGGGCGCACGTCCTACCGCGGCCTGATCCAGGTCAACGAGGGCGCCCACGGCTCCAAGTCCAACGTGCTGTGCGACGCGCTGCTGGTCGACCAGATCAGCCGCAGCGACACCTACCCCTACGTCGACATCCGTGAGGACGACGTGTCGATGGGCCACGAGGCCAGCGTCTCCAAGGTCTCCGACGACCAGCTCTTCTACCTCATGTCGCGGGGCATGGAGCAGGACGAGGCGATGGCGATGATCGTGCGCGGCTTCGTCGAGCCCATCGCCAAGGAGCTGCCCATGGAGTACGCCCTCGAGCTCAACCGGCTGATCGAGCTCCAGATGGAAGGAGCAGTCGGCTGATGACGCTCACCCAGACCCCCGCCTCCGTGGCGGGGGCGGTCGAGACTGCCCCCGCAGGGAAGATCCTGTCCCACCTCAACCCCCCGCCGTCCTACGACCTCGCCACCCATCCGGTGCCGACGGGTCGCGAGGAGATCTGGCGGTTCACCCCCCTCAAGCGGCTGCGCGGCCTGCTCGACGGCGCGAGCTCCGAGGCCAAGCTGACCTGGTCCACCGACCTCCCCGCGGGAGTGACGCTGACCGAGATCACGGCCGCCGAGGCGGCCGAGATCGGTGAGCTCGCGCCCAACGACCGGCCCTCCGCGCTCGCGGTCGCTCGCGCCGGTGGCGCGCTGCTGCTCGACGTCCCGGCCGACCTCGAGCTCGACGAGCCGGTGTGGCTGCGGCTGCACGGCGAGTCGGTCGACGACCTGGTCTGGAGCCAGCTCGTCGTGCGCGTCGGCGCCCACGCGCGCGCCACGGTCGTGCTCGAGCACACCGGTTCGGCGACGTACTCCGCCATCACCTCGGTGCTGGTCGGTGACGGCGCCAACGCCAACGTGCTCTCGCTCCAGGACTGGGACGACGACGCGGTCCACCTGGGCCGCGACGCCATCCGGGTCGGCCGCGACGCCTCCGTGCGTCACACGGCGATCTCCTTCGGTGGCGACCTCGTGCGGCTCAACGCCAACGTCGAGTACGACGGCCCCGGCGGGCAGGCCGAGCTGCTCGGCCTCTACTTCGCCGACGCCGGTCAGCACCTCGAGCACCGGCTCTTCGCCGACCACAACGCTCCGCACACCAAGAGCAACGTGGTCTACAAGGGTGCGCTCCAGGGCCAGGGTGCCCACACGGTCTGGATCGGCAACGTGCTGATCCGCCAGGTCGCCGAGGGCATCGAGACCTACGAGGAGAACCGCAACCTCGTGCTCACCGACGGCTGCCAGGCCGACTCGGTCCCGAACCTCGAGATCGAGACCGGCGAGATCGAGGGAGCGGGCCACGCGTCCGCCACCGGCCGCTTCGACGACGAGCAGCTGTTCTACCTCCGCTCGCGCGGCATCTCCGAGGCCGAGGCCCACCGCCTGGTCGTGCACGGGTTCTTCAACGACCTGATCCGCAAGGTCGGCGTGCCCGCCCTCGAGGAGAAGCTGATGTCGACGGTCGAGGACGAGCTGTCGAAGAACGTGCTGAAGGAGATCGCCTGATGGGCTTCGAGCTGGCCTGCGCGCCCAGCGACGTCACGGCCGACCAGGCCCTCGCCGTCACGATCGGCGGCATCGACGTCGCGATCGCCCGCGACGGCGAGGAGTTCTTCGCGCTCCAGGACCTCTGCAGCCACGCTGCGGTGGCGCTGAGCGAGGGCGAGGTCGAGAACTGCATGCTCGAGTGCTGGCTGCACGGCTCGCTCTTCGACCTGCGCACCGGCAAGCCCAGCGGATTCCCGGCCACCGAGCCGGTCACCACCTTCCCGGTGGAGGTCCGCGACGACGGCGTCTACGTCGACGTCGCGACCACGCTCAACGGCGTCCGCCCCACCTGAACCTACCCGTTGGTCGAGCTTGTCGAGACCAAGGAAGTGAGAGATACATGAGCACGCTGGAGATCAAGGACCTGCAGGTCTCGGTCGCGACCGAGGACGGCCCCAAGGAGATCCTCAAGGGCGTCACGCTGACCATCAAGGACGGCGAGACGCACGCGATCATGGGCCCCAACGGGTCCGGCAAGTCCACCCTGGCCTACTCGATCGCCGGCCACCCGAAGTACGACATCACCGGCGGCACCGTGACCCTCGACGGCGTCGACGTGCTGGCCATGTCGGTCGACGAGCGGGCGCGCGCCGGGCTGTTCCTGGCCATGCAGTACCCCGTCGAGGTGCCGGGTGTCTCGGTCTCGAACTTCCTGCGCACCGCCAAGACCGCGCTGGACGGCGAGGCCCCCAAGCTCCGTACCTGGGTCAAGGACGTCAACGCCGCGCTCGAGCAGCTCAACCTCGACCCGACGTTCGGCACCCGCAACGTCAACGAGGGCTTCTCCGGTGGTGAGAAGAAGCGCCACGAGATCGCTCAGCTCGAGCTGCTGAACCCCCAGGTCGCGATCCTCGACGAGACCGACTCCGGCCTCGACATCGACGCGCTCAAGGTGGTCTCGGACGGCGTCAACCGCTTCCGCCAGCAGGAGGGCAAGGGTGTCCTGCTGATCACCCACTACACCCGGATCCTGCGCTACATCGAGCCCGACTTCGTCCACGTCTTCGTCGACGGCAAGATCGCCGAGCAGGGCGGGCCCGAGCTCGCCGAGCAGCTCGAGGCCGAGGGCTACGACAAGTACCTCCGGGCGGCGGTCTGAGCATGGTCGCCCTCGACGGTCTGCTCCCCGAGCTGGAGGTCATCCGCAAGGATTTCCCCATCCTCGGGCGCACGCTCGCGGGCGGCCAGCCGCTGGTCTACCTCGACAGCGCCAACACCTCCCAGAAGCCGCAGGTGGTGATCGACACGATGGTCGACCACCTCGAGCGGCACAACGCCAACATCTCGCGGGCGATGCACCAGCTCGGCGCCGAGTCGACCGAGGCCTTCGAGGCGGCGCGCGACAAGGTCGCCTCCTTCATCGGGGCGCCCAGCCGCGACGAGGTCATCTTCACCAAGAACGCCTCCGAGGCGCTCAACCTGGTGGCCAACACGCTGGCCTGGGCCCGGGGCGAGCTCGAGATCGGCCCTGGTGACGAGATCGTCATCACCGAGATGGAGCACCACTCCAACATCGTGCCCTGGCAGCTGCTCACGCAGCGCACGGGCGCGACGCTGCGGTGGTTCGGGCTCACCGACGACGGCCGGCTCGACCTGTCGACGATCGACGACCTGATCAACGAGCGCACCAAGGTCGTCTCGCTCACCGCGGTCTCCAACATGCTCGGCACGATCAACCCGGTGGCCGAGATCGCCGCCAAGGCTCACGCCGTCGGGGCGATCGTCGTCGTCGACGCCTCGCAGTCGGTGCCGCAGATGCCCGTCGACGTGACCGAGACGGGCGCCGACGTGCTGGTCTTCACCGGCCACAAGGTGGTCGGGCCCACCGGGATCGGCGTGCTCTGGGGCCGCAGCGAGCTGCTCGACCGGCTGCCGCCGTTCCTGGGGGGCGGCGAGATGATCGAGACCGTCCGCATGGAGCGCTCGACGTACGCCGGCCTGCCGCACAAGTTCGAGGCCGGGACCCCACCGATCGTCGAGGCCGTCGGCCTCGGCGCCGCCGTCGACTACCTGCGCGACGTCGGCATGCAGGCCGTGCGCGAGCACGAGCACGCGATCACGGCGTACGCGCTCGAGGGCCTGGCCACCGTGCCCGGCCTGCGGGTGATGGGGCCGCTCGACGCGGAGTCGCGGGGTGGCGCGATCTCCTTCGAGATCGACGGCGTCCATCCGCACGACGTGGCGCAGGTGCTCGACTCCCGCGGCATCGCGGTGCGTGCGGGCCACCACTGCGCCAAGCCCGCCCACGCCCGCTTCGGCGTGCAGAGCTCGACCCGGATGTCGTCCTACCTCTACACGACGCCCGGCGAGATCGATGCCCTGGTCGAGGGCCTGCTCTACACCCGTTCCTACTTCAAGCTCGACTGAACGAGGGTGATGCCGCGATGACCGCCGAGAACCTCGATGCTCTCTACCAGGAGATCATCCTCGACCACTACAAGAACCCGCTCCACGCAGGGCTCCGTGAGCCCTTCGAGGCCGAGGTGCACCACGTCAACCCCACCTGCGGCGACGAGCTCACGCTGCGCGTCCACCTCGAGGACGGCGTCGTGCGCGACGTCTCCTACGACGCGATGGGCTGCTCGATCTCCCAGGCCTCGACGTCGGTCATGGCCGACCTCGTGATCGGCAAGACGGTCGAGGAGGCGATGACGATCCACGCGGCGTTCCTGGCCGTCATGCAGGGCAAGGGCACGGTCGTGCCCGACGAGGACGTCCTGGAGGACGGCATCGCCTTCGCCGGCGTGGCGAAGTTCCCGGCGCGCGTCAAGTGCGCGCTCCTGTCGTGGATGGCCTGGAAGGACGCCACGGCACAATCACTGCACGGCTCTACTCCTGGAGGAACGTCATGACCGACCACTCTGACCTGCCCGACGTCCCCGAGGCCGCCGGCGGCGGTGTCGGCACCTCGACGGTGTCCGTCGACGACGTGACCGAGGCGATGAAGGACGTCGTCGACCCCGAGCTCGGCATCAACGTCGTCGACCTCGGCCTCGTCTACGACGTGCACCTCGACGAGGGCTCCAACTGCGTGCTCGACATGACCCTGACCTCGGCGGCCTGCCCGCTGACCGACGTGATCATGGACCAGACGCACTCCGCCCTGGAGGGCCTGGTCAACGACGTCGCGATCAACTGGGTCTGGATGCCGCCGTGGGGCCCCGACAAGATCACCCCCGACGGCCGCGAGCAGCTGCGCGCCCTCGGCTTCAACGTCTGACGACCGGCCTCACGCATGGATGACAGCGCGGTCGAGAGCTTCTGGGCCCTGGCCCGTCCGCACGCCAAGCTCGGCGGGATGCCCGGCTACTTCGGGGCCAGCCCGCTCGAGGTCCTGCCCCCGCCGGCCTGGGCCTTCGGGGCCGAGCCCGAGCAGGCCGACCGGCTGCTGCGGCTGGTGCTCGAGGGCACCAAGACGGCCACCGCCAGCGCTCGCGAGGACTACGACGCCGAGGGGGAGCAGCTGCCCGCCGCCGGCAGCATGAGCATCCTCCTCGACGGCAGCGACCGGCCGCGGGCGCTCATCGTCACCACCGAGGTCGACGTCGTCCCGTTCGACCAGGTGTCCGAGGAGCACGCCCGCGCCGAGGGCGAGGGCGACGCGACCCTCGCCGCCTGGCGCGAGGAGCACGAGCGCTTCTTCACCGAGAGCGCCCCGTCCGGCTTCCGCCCCGACATGCCGGTCGTGCTCGAGCGGTTCTCGGTGCTCTTCCAGGTCTGAGACCCCCTCGTGGGCATGGTCCTCGTCCCGGCCGAGCGTGTCGAGCGCTGGGTGACCAACTTCGTCGAGCGGCACGGCGCGACAGCGCTCGCGGTCGCTGACGGGGCCCTCAGCGGGGTGGCCGCCGACGGGTCCGACTTCACCGCCCGGCTGCCGTTCGCGGCGACGTACGACGGCCCGCCCGACGCCGACGCGTTCGCTGCGGCGGTCGTGGCTCCGCCGCGCTGGGGCGTGCTGCTGGTGCGCAAAGGTGGCTTCGCCGTGGCCCGGGTCGAGGACGGCCGGGTGGTGGAGTCGAAGGTCGGCCAGCGCCACGTGCAGGGTCGCACCAAGGCCGGCGGCCAGTCGCAGCAGCGGTTCGCGCGGCGCCGCGACAACCAGGCGCGTCAGGCCTACGAGGCCGCGGCCGACCACGCCGTCCGCATCCTGGGTGAGCCGGCCCACGGCCTGCCCCTGGTGACCGGCGGCGACCGGCCGGCGGTGGCCGAGGTCCTCACCGATCCTCGGTTGCGTGGCGTCTCGGTCGTGGAGCCGTGGCTCGCGGTGGCCGACCCCCGACGGGCGGTGCTCGACCGGGCGGTCGCCGACGGCGTCGCCGCCCGGATCGAGGTGCGGAACGCCTGACCGCCTGACCTGGCAGGGCCGATGGTCCCTGCACTTCGCCCACCGGTCGGCGTAGCGTCGGTGACGTGAGCCCCGTGATCGACGTCCACGGCCTCGACAAGCGCTTCGGACCTGTCCTGGCCCTCGATGCGCTCGACCTCAGGGTCTCCGCCGGCGAGGTGCACGGGTTCCTCGGGCCCAACGGCTCGGGCAAGTCGACGGCCATCCGGGTGCTCCTGGGGCTGCTGCGCAAGGACGGGGGAGAGGCGCGCCTATTGGGCGGGGACCCCTGGACCGACGCGGCCGAGCTGCACCAGCGTCTGGCCTACGTGCCCGGCGACGTCAGCCTGTGGCCCAACCTCACCGGCGGGGAGGCCATCGACCTGCTCGGACGGCTTCGCGGCGGCCTCGACGAGCGACGCCGGGCCGAGCTGCTGGAGCGTCTCGACCTCGACCCGACGAAGAAGGGACGCAGCTATTCGAAGGGCAACCGGCAGAAGGTGGCCCTGGTGGCAGCCCTGTCGGCCGATGTCGAGCTGCTGCTGCTGGACGAGCCGACCTCGGGGCTCGACCCGCTCAAGGAGTCGGTGTTCGCGGAGTACGTCGAGGAGTTCCGCGTCCGTGGCGGAACCGTGCTGCTGTCGAGCCACATCCTGGCCGAGGTCGAGCGGCTCTGCGACCGGGTCACGATCATCCGCGAGGGCCGCGCGGTCGAGACCGGCTCGCTCGCGGAGATGCGCCACCTGACCCGCACCTCGGTCGCGGCCGAGCTCGCGACCCCCCTCGACGGGCTCGACCGGCTGCCCGGCGTCCACGACCTGCTCGTCCAGGGTCACCGGGTCACCTTCGAGGTGGACACCGCCCGGCTGGACACGGCGATCGCGCGGCTGCTCGAGGGGGGCCTGGTCTCGCTGACCAGCCAGCCGCCGACCCTCGAGGACCTGTTCCTGCGCCACTACAGCGACACGTCCGCCCCTTCAGTCGTCCAGCCGGTCGAGCAGCCGGTCGAGCAGCCGGTCGAGCAGCCGGTCGAGCTGCCATGAGCTCGGTCACCGGTACGCGGGTCCTGCTGCGGTCCTTCCTCCGCCGCGACCGCTGGCTGCTGCTGTGGTGGACGCTCGGGGTGACGCTCCTCTACTGGAGCCAGGCGATCAGCGTCGACCGGCTCTACACGACCCAGGCGGAGTTCGACCGGGCCGCGGAGATGATGGGCGCCAACGGGGCCTTCGTGGCCATGGCCGGGCCGGCTCGCGCTCTCAACACCGTCGGCGGGCAGGTCACCTGGCAGGCCACCGCCTTCGGCGCGATCGCCGTCGGCTTGATGAGCATGTTCATCGTGGGGCGACACACCCGGGCGGAGGAGGAGAGCGGACGTGACGAGCTGGTCCGTGCCTCGGCGGTCGGCCGGCACGCGCCCGCGACCGCCGCGCTGCTGGCCGCGAGCGTGGCCAACCTCCTGGTGGCGGCGCTGGTCACCGCGAGCCTGGTCGACTACGGCCTGGCGTTCGCCGACTCGCTGGCGCTCGGGGTCGGGCTCGCCCTGATCGGCGGGTTCTTCGCCGGGACCGCCCTGCTCGCGGCCCAGCTGACCAGCAGCACCCGGGTCATGTACGGCCTCGCGGGGGCGTTGATCGGGACGACGTACGCGCTGCGGGCGATCGGCGACGTGGGTCGACCCGCGCTGTCGTGGCTCTCGCCCATCGGCTGGTACCAGGCCATGCGCCCGTTCTCCGGCCTGCGCTGGTGGCCCGCGACGCTGCTGGCCGGCGCCACGGTCGTCGTCGTGGTCGTGGCGTTCGCGCTGTTCCGACGTCGGGACGTCGGGGCCGGTCTGCTCGCCGCACGGCCGGGGCCCGCCCGCGGTGGGGCGGGGCTGCGTGGTGCGCTGGGGCTGGCCTGGCGGTTGCAGCGGGGCTCGGTCCTGGGGTGGGCGTGCGGCCTGCTGCTGGTGGGCCTGGCGTACGGGTCGATCGGTGACGAGGTCGGAGACATGGTCGGCGACTCCGCCGCCGGGCGCGACCTGATCGGGCAGGGGTCGGCCGACCTGGTCGCCGGCTTCTACGCGACCACGGTGCTGGCGGTGGCCCTGCTCAGCACCGGCTTCGCGATCTCCTCCACGCTGCGCCCGCGCGCCGAGGAGTCGGCCGGCCACGTCGAGGTGCTGCTGGCGACGCCGCTCTCCCGCCAGCGGTGGCTGGCCAGCCAGGTCCTCGTGACCGTGGCCGGCACGGTGCTCGTGCTGGTCTCCGGTGGGCTCGGCCTCGGGGTCGGCAACGCCCTGGTCACCGGGGACGCCGGGGCCGTGCTGCGCCTGGGCGCGCCGACGCTCGCCCACGCCGCCCCGATCCTGCTCGTCGCGGGCGTCGGCCGACTGCTCTACGGCGTACGGCCCGCCGTGCTGGTCGCGACCTGGCTGCTGCTGGTCTGGGCCCTGGTGGTGATGATGTTCGGTCCGCTGCTCGGCATCCCCCAGTGGTTGCAGGTCCTCTCGCCCTTCGAGCACCTGGCGCTGGTCCCGGCCGAGCCGTTCCGCTGGACGCCTTTCCTCGTGCTTGCCGGGCTCGCCACGCTGGTGACGCTCGCGGGTCAGTTCGCGTTCACGAGGCGCGACATCGGCTAGCGTCGCTGCCATGTGGCAGCCCGAGGCGGACTGGCACCTGCTCCCCGGTGGCACCGGTCCGTCGACGCTCGGTGTGTGGCGTACTGCCCTGGGGGGCCAGCCGGTGGTCGTCAAGCGCCTGCTGCGGCCCGGCCCCGACCAGCCCGCGGCGCTCAGCGAGCTCACCGGCCATGCCTACTGGCGCCGCGAGGCCGACGTGCTGAGCACCGGCCTGACCGCGCGTACCGCCGGGCTGCGCGCCACTCGCGCCGCCGTCGACGAGGACGACGGCGGCATCACCCTGACCCAGGACTGGGTGGAGGACGACGCACTGCCGGGCCTGTTCGTGGCGATGGCGCTGGGCCGCTTTGCCGGCAGCGACCTGGCGCGCCCCCGCTTCCTGGCGCGCGACCAGCTCCGCGAACGGCTGCTGCTCACCGAGCGCCACGGCGGCTGGCCGACGCTGGCGCGCACCACCGTGGCCGACGTGGCCGACCACCTCTGGTCGCGCCGGACGACGTTCCTGGACCTGCTCGACGTTCTTCCGCAGGTCCCGCAGCACGGCGACGCCACCGCCGCCAACCTGCGCGGCCGGCTCGGCGACGACGTGGTCGCCATCGACTGGGCCACCCTCGGCATCGGACCCGTGGGCGCCGACCTGGGCTACTTCGCCCTCTCGGCCCGCGAGGAGTTCGAGCCGCTGCTCGACGCCTACCTGCTCGGCCTGCCCGCGGGGCTGGCGGGCCGCGAGGAGGTCGAGCTGGGCGCCCGGGTTGCGGCCGTCTACACCGCGCTGGGCCGGGCCGAGTGGGCGCTGGCCCGGGTCGCCGGGGGAGAGGGCGCCCTGGCGGGCAAGTACCGCCACCCGGCCGTGGCACCCCACCTGCGCACCCTGCAGCGCCAGTTTCCTCAGGTCGAGGCCCTGCTCGCCGTCTAGCCCGCCGTCAGCCCCCACGCCAGCCACGCCAGCCGGGGCAGCGGGCGTCGGCGGTGGCTCAGCCACCGTTCCGGCCGGGCCAAGGGTGGCTGGCGCACCGCTGCTGCCGGCCGGCCCTCGGCGGCGGTGGGCAGGCCACCGTTCACGGCGGCGGAAGGGTGGCAGACCCACCGCCGGCCGCGGTGCGGGGGTCGGCGGTGGCTGAGGCCACCGTTCCGGCCGGGCCAAGGGTGGCTGGCGCACCGCTGCTGCCGGCCGGCCCTCGGCGGCGGTGGGCAGGCCACCGTTCAGGACGGCGGAAGGGTGGCAGACCCACCGCCGGCCGCGGTGCGGGGGTCGGCGGTGGCTAGGCCACCGTTCCGGCCGGGCCAAGGGTGGCTGGCTCACCGCTGCTGCCGGCCGACCCTCGGCGGCGGTGGGCAGGCCACCGTTCAGGACGGCGGAAGGGTGGCAGACCCACCGCCGGCCGCGGTGCGGGGGTCGGCGGTGGCTAGGCCACCGTTCCGGCCGGGCCAAGGGTGGCTGGCTCACCGCTGCTGCCGGCCGCCCTCGGCGGCGGTGGGCAGGCCACCGTTCACGGCAGCAGAAGCGTGGCAGACCCACCGCCGGCTGGGGGCCAGCGTCACCAGCGTCACCAGCGTCCCCCCAGCGGCCCTCGGACCCGGCCGGCGCTGGCGCTGGCGCCAGCGCGCTCGCGTCAGACCGTGCTGGCGGCGAACGTGTCGCAGGCCTCGAGGGAACCCTGCTCGAAGCCGGTGGTGAACCACCGCTCGCGCATGGCGGCCGAGCCATGGGTCCAGGCCTCCTTGTTGACCTGCCCCTGGGTCTTGGTCTGGATCCGGTCGTCGCCGACCGACGCGGCGGCCTCGAGGGCGAGCCGGATGTCGTCGTCGGTCAGCTCGGAGATCAGCACCTCGCCCTGCTCGTCCTCGGTCTCGGTGGCGGCCTTGGCCCACATGCCGGCGTAGCAGTCGGCCTGGAGCTCCAGGCGGACGGCGTCGCTCTGCGGACCCTGCTGGGTCTTCACGCGTCCCATCTGGCCGGTGAGGTTCTGGATGTGGTGGCCGTACTCGTGGGCCAGGACGTAGTACTCGACGAAACCGCCGTCGGGGCCGCCGAGCTGCTTCTCGAGCACGTCGTCGAAGAACGTCGTGTCGAGGTAGATCGTGGAGTCGGCGGGGCAGTAGAACGGGCCCACGTCGGACGAGGCCCCCCCGCAGGCGGTGTCGACCGCACCACCGAAGGTGACCAGGGCCTTCTCGGCCTGGAAGCGGTCGCCCAGCTCGCCCTCCCAGTAGTCGGTCAGGGAGTTCTCGACCGCCACCCGGGCGCAGTCGGCGTTCGAGTTGGCGTCGGCGCCGGTCTCGCAGGAGTCGTAGCGGCCGGTGTCGGAGGCGTCCGAGAGACGCGAGGTCGAGTACCCGTCCGAGCCGCCGCCGAGGCCCGGGATCCCGCCTCCGGAGAAGTAGACGACGGCCACGGCGACCAGCACCAGCACGATCCCGCCGATGCCTCCACCACCGGCGCCGGACGGGATCGGGAGGCGCATGCCCCCGCCGCCGAGGCCGCCACGCCCACCGCCACCGCCGGATCGACGGCCTCGGCCGGTGTCGCGAACACGTCCGGTGTCGAGCCGGGCCTTCGGGTTGAAACGCATGATGGAACACTAGGCCCTGTCATGATCACAGCTCACCAGCTCGAGGTCCGGGCCGGTGCACGACTCCTGATGGAGAACGTGTCTTTCCGGATCGCCCCTGGAGACAAGATAGGCCTCGTCGGCCGCAACGGCGCCGGCAAGACGACCCTCACCAAGCTCCTCGCCGGGCAGGGTCTGCCTGCCTCCGGCACCGTCCACGCGACCGGCGACGTCGGCTACCTGCCCCAGGACCCCGGCACCGGCGACCCCGAGGTGCTCGCCCGCGACCGCATCCTCGCCGCGCGCGGCCTCGACGACGCCGTACGCCGGCTGCGCGACGCCGAGGCCGAGATGGCCAGCGACGACCCGAAGGTCCGCGACCGGGCCATGCGCCGCTACACCCGCGCCGACTCCGACCTGCACGCCGGCGGGGGGTACGCCGCCGAGTCCGAGGCCGCGACCATCGCCAGCAGCCTCGGCATCGAGGAGCGAGTGCTCGGCCAGCCGCTGCGCACGCTCTCCGGCGGGCAGCGGCGACGGGTCGAGCTGGCCCGGATCCTGTTCTCCGGCGCCGAGACGCTGCTGCTCGACGAGCCCACCAACCACCTCGACGCCGACTCGATCATCTGGCTGCGCGACTTCCTCGTCGCCTACAAGGGCGGCCTGGTCGTGATCAGCCACGACACCGCCCTCCTCGAGCGCTGCGTCAACCGGGTGCTGCACCTCGACGCCAACCGCGCCGAGATCGACGTCTACAACATGGGCTGGCGCGCCTACCTGCAGCAGCGCGAGACCGACGAGAAGCGCCGCAAGCGCGAGCGGATGAACGCCGAGAACAAGGCCAAGACCCTCACCGACCAGGCCAACCGCATGCGGGCCAAGGCCTCGAAGGCCGTGGCCGCCCAGTCGATGCTGAAGCGGGCCGAGAAGATGATGGCCAACCTCGAGGGGGAGCGGGCCGACGACAAGGTCGCCCGGATCAAGTTCCCGGCGCCCGCGCCGTGCGGCAAGACCCCGCTGACCGCCCAGGAGCTGTCGAAGTCCTACGGCTCCCTGGAGGTCTTCACCGACGTCGACCTCGCCATCGACAAGGGGTCGAGGGTCGTGATCCTCGGGTTCAACGGGGCCGGGAAGACGACCTTGCTGCGGATCCTGGCGGGCGTCGACGAGAGCGACACCGGCCAGGTGGTGCCCGGCCACGGGCTCAAGCTCGGCTACTACGCCCAGGAGCACGAGACCCTCGACACCACGCGGACCGTGCTGGAGAACATGCAGAGCGCGGCCCCGCAGCTCACCGACACCGAGACCCGCTCGGTGCTCGGGTCGTTCCTCTTCTCCGGCGACGACGCCTACAAGTCGGCCGACGTGCTCTCGGGTGGCGAGAAGACCCGCCTGGCCCTCGCCTCGCTGGTGGTCTCCAGCGCCAACGTGCTGCTGCTCGACGAGCCCACCAACAACCTCGACCCGGCCTCGCGCGAGGAGGTGCTGGCGGCGATCCGCACCTACGAGGGCGCGATCATCCTGGTCACCCACGACGAGGGCGCGGTGCGCGCGCTCGAGCCCGACCGGGTGCTGCTGCTGCCCGACGGCGACGAGGACCTCTGGAACGAGGGCTACGCCGACCTGGTGAGCCTGGCCTGAGGGACGTCGGTGGTCCTCCCTAGACTCCGCGCATGACCCCTGAGCGCCTCGAGCAGGCCGGCCTCCGCTACGACGTGAAGGGTGCCGTCGCCACGGTCACCCTCGACCGTCCGGCGTCCCGCAACAGCCAGACGCCGACGATGTGGCGCGCCCTGGCCGAGATCGGTGCGCAGATCCCCGATGCCGTCCGCGTCGTGGTGGTCACCGGGACCGGACCGACGTTCTCCGCCGGGCTCGACCGCGCGATGCTCGACCCCACCGGTGGCGACGGTGCCGAGACCGTGGCAGGGCTGCTGGCCCTCGACGACGCCGCCGTCAGCGCCACGATCGACGACTACCAGCAGGGGTTCACCTGGCTGCGCGACCCCCGGTTCGTCTCCGTCGCCTCCGTGCGGGGCTACGCCATCGGCGCCGGCTTCCAGCTGGCGCTCTCCTGCGACCTGCGGGTCGTGGCCGACGACGTCCAGCTCTGCATGAAGGAGACGGCGCTCGGGCTGGTGCCCGACCTCACGGGAACAAAACCACTGGTCGAGTGCGTTGGTTACGCCAGGGCGCTGGAGATCTGCGCGACCGCGCGCATGATCGGCGCGGCCGAGGCGGCGGAGATCGGGCTCGCACTGGCCGTCGTACCCGCGGCCGAGCTCGACGCCACCGTGGCCGATCTCGTCGGTGCCCTGACCGCCGCGCCGCACGGCGCGGTCAGCGAGACCAAGGCGCTGCTCCTCGGGGCGCAGGGTCGAGACCTCGACGAGCAGCGACGCCTCGAACGCGAGGCGCAGACCCGGCGTTTCCGGGAGCTCGCCGGGGGCTAGCGGAAGTCCGGGTAGGACCGGACGACCAAGAAGGAGTGACGATGTCGTCGATGCACCCCAACGCAGCCGCCTGGCGGCACATGCGCTCGGACCGCAGCGTGGTCGACAACCGGATCGAGGGCCGCACCGTACGCCGGGTGCTCGGCTTCGCGCGCCCGCACCGTCGGCTGATCTCGACCTTCCTCGGCCTCACCGTGGTCGACGCGGCCATGGTGGTGGTGATGCCGCTGCTGGTGCAGCGCATCGTCGACGACGGCATCCTCGCGGGCGACCGCGGGCTGGTGACCCTGCTGGCCCTGGTGATGGCCGGCGTCGCGATCTTCAACGCGATCCTGGCGGTCTTCGTCGGCTGGTTCTCCTCGCGCATCGGCGAGGGCCTGATCTTCGACCTGCGCACCCGGGTCTTCGGCCACGTCCAGCGCCAGTCGCTCGCGTTCTTCACCCGCACCCAGACCGGCGCGCTGGTCTCGCGGCTCAACAACGACGTGATCGGCGCCCAGCGGGCGTTCACCTCGACGTTGTCGAGCACGGTCTCCAACGGCATCTCGGTGCTCGTGGTGGGCGTGGCCATGCTGGCGCTGAGCTGGCAGGTCACCCTGCTGTGCCTGGCGCTCTTCCCGCTGCTCTTCCTGGTCTCCCGGTGGGTCGGCGGCCGCCTGGCCGGGCTGACCCGCCGGCAGATGGACGGCAACGCCGACCTCGGCAACACCATGACCGAGCGCTTCAACGTGGGCGGCGCGATGCTGCTCAAGCTCTTCGGACGGCGCGCCGAGGAGGACGCCGTGTTCGCGACCAAGGCCGCGGTCGTGCGCGACCTGGGCGTGCGGATCACCCTGATCACCCGGATCTTCGGCGCCGCGATGCTGGTCGTCCCGGCGCTGGCCACCGCCGTCGTCTACGGCGTCGGGGGCTACCTCGTCATCGACAACACCCTCACGATCGGCACCCTGCTCGCACTGGCCACGTTGCTGCTGCGCCTGCTGGGTCCGCTGCAGGGGCTCTCCAACGTCCGCATCGACGTGATGACGGCGCTGGTCAGCTTCGAGCGGGTCTTCGAGGTGCTCGACCTGCCCTCGCTGATCCAGGAGAAGCCCGACGCCGTGGTGCTGCCCGCCGACGCCTCGCGCCTGGAGTTCGACCACGTCTCCTTCACCTACCCCCAGGCCGACCAGGTCTCGCTGGGCTCGCTCGAGACCGTGGCCCGCGCCGAGTCGCGCGACAACACCCAGGTGCTCACCGACGTCGGGTTCGTCGCCGAGCCCGGCCAGATGGTCGCCCTGGTGGGGCCGTCCGGGGCCGGCAAGACCACGATCACCAACCTGGTCACCCGGCTCTACGACGTCGGCCAGGGCGCGGTGCGGGTCGGCGGCCACGACGTGCGCGACGTGACCCTGCAGTCGCTCGAGGACGTCGTCGGCTACGTCACCCAGGACGCCCACATGTTCCACGACACGATCCGGGCCAACCTGCTCTACGCGCGTCCGGGCGCTTCCGACGACCAGGTCTGGTCGGCCCTCGAGGCGGCCCAGGTCGCGACACTGGTGCGGTCCCTGCCCGACGGCCTCGACACCGTCGTGGGCGACCGCGGCTACCGCCTCTCGGGCGGCGAGCGCCAGCGCCTGGCCATCGCCCGGCTGTTGCTGAAGGCGCCGCCGATCGTCGTCCTCGACGAGGCCACGGCCCACCTCGACAGCGAGTCCGAGGCGGCCGTCCAGCGTGCCCTCGACGCGGCGCTGGCCGGGCGGACGTCGTTGGTCATCGCCCACCGTCTCTCGACGGTGCGCGACGCCGACCAGATCCTCGTGCTCGACCAGGGCCGGATCGTGGAGTTCGGCACCCACGACGAGCTCGTGAGCCGCGGTGGGCTCTACTCCGACCTCTACCGCACTCAGTTCCGCGACGACTCGGCCGTCACCGGCTGAGCCGACCGGCCGTGCGGGCGGGCTCCGCGCGGGCCGCGGCGGCGCTCGTCGTAGGCGAGGTAGCCGAACCCGAAGACGGCCAGCAGGCCGAAGAACCACCACTGCAGGCCGTAGAAGAAGTGCGGTCCGTTGTCGAGCTCCGGCAGCTCGGTGAGGGCCAGCGGCTGGGCGGGCTCGGGATCCTCCGAGCGCAGGTCGACGAAGCCGCCGTAGACCTCGCGGTCGAGCGCCTCGCCGATGGCCACGCTCGAGATCGCGCGCGTGGAGCGGTCGGAGACGCGGACGCTGTCACCGGTGCCGTCGGCCCGCACCCAACCCGTGACCGTGACCTGGCCCGTCGGCGGGGCCGGGACGTCGGCCGGGTCGGTCGCGGCGGCCGACTCCGTGGCGACCCAACCGCGGTCGACCAGGAGCGCCGTGCCGGCGTCGGTGACCAGCGGGACCACCGCGTCGACGCCCGAGAGGCCGTCGCGCGACCGGTAGCGGACGACGACGGTCTCCTCGACGGCGTACGTGCCCGTCGCGGTGACCACCCGCCACTCCTCGGAGGACGGCACGGGCGCGCCGGGCGCGAGCACCTCGGCCGCAGGGGCGGGGTCCTTGGCCTCGTTGGCACGCACGATCGCGTTGCGTTCCTGGCGCTCCTCCAGGCGGTCGAACTGCCACTCGCCGAGCCACCAGGCGCCCCACGCGAGCACCACGACGGCGAGCGCGAAGAGGGCCCAGCGGCGACTCAGGAGGAAGCGGAACGATCGCACGTCTCGAAGCGTAGGTGAGCCCCGTAGGCTGGAGGGCATGCAGGTACTGCCGCTCGAGGACAAGTACGGCCGGGTCGCCACGGATCTCCGGGTGTCGCTGACCGATCGCTGCAACCTGAGGTGTTCCTACTGCATGCCCGCGGAGGGCCTGGACTGGATGCCGACCGACCAGGTGCTCACCGACGACGAGGTGGTGCGGTTGATCCGGATCGCCGCCGAGCGTCTCGGCGTGCGTGAGGTCCGGTTCACGGGCGGCGAGCCCCTGGTGCGCCGCGGGCTGGTCGACATCGTCCGGCAGGTCCGAGAGGCCGGCCCCGACCTGGAGATGTCGATCACCAGCAACGCCCTCGGTCTGGCCCGTACGGCGGCTGCCCTGGCGGAGGCCGGTCTCGACCGCGTCAACGTCAGCCTCGACAGCGTCCGCCGCGACACCTTCCACGAGATCACCCGCCGCGACCGGCTCGACGACGTCATCGCCGGGCTGGCGGCTGCGGAGGCCGCCGGCCTCGGACCGATCAAGGTCAACGCCGTGCTGATGCGGGGGGTCAACGACGACCAGGCCTGCGAGCTGCTGCGCTGGTGCGTCGAGCGCGGCTACGAGCTGCGCTTCATCGAGCAGATGCCGCTCGACGCCCAGCACGGGTGGAGTCGCGACGGCATGATCACCGCCGAGGAGATCTTCGGTCGCCTCGAGCAGGAGTTCGTGCTGACGCCCGCCACCGAGCCTCGCGGGAGCGCGCCCGCCGAGCTCTTCGTCGTCGACGGGGGTCCCGCCACGGTCGGTGTGATCGCCTCGGTCACCCGACCCTTCTGCGGTGACTGCGACCGCGTCCGGCTCACCGCCGACGGCCAGATCCGCAACTGCCTGTTCGCCCGGTCGGAGTCCGACCTGCGCGCGGCGCTGCGCTCGGGAGCGACCGACGCCGAGCTGGCCGAGCGCTGGGTCGTGGCGATGCGCGGCAAGGCGGCCGGGCACGGCATCGACGACCCGACGTTCCTCCAGCCCGACCGCCCCATGTCGGCCATCGGCGGCTGAGCCGGCGGCTCTTCGGCCTGGGCCGGTCAGCCCTCGTGCGGCACGACGTCGCGCAGGAAGCTGCGCGCCGCGAGGAAGTCGCCGAGGCTCTGGCGGTGGTCGTCGCAGGCCAGCCAGACCTTGAGCCGGTCGGGCGTGTGCAGCTTGGGGTTGTTCCAGCGCACCTGCCACGCCGCGTCCGCCGAGCAGCCCTTCGCGGAGCAGCGGTCGGGCTCGGCTCGGGCTCGGTCTCGGGCTGGGTCACAGGCGGGGCTCGCCTGCGGCCAGCTCGGGCCGGGTGAGCGGCGCCGCCTGGAGCGCGAACCCGTCACCGCGGGTGGTCACGGCGTTGGCCATCACCACGGCGACGTACGGCAGGAAGATCGCACCGAAGATCAGGATCCACATCGCGACCCCCTCACCCACGATCACGGCCCCCACGAAGCAGATCGTGCGCAGGCTCATCGAGGCGAGGTAGCGGCGCTGTCGTTTGCGGATGTCCTCGTTGCGGCTGGCGGCCGCCGTCGTGATGCGGACCGCGTCGTCCTCGTGTCTCCGGGCTCCAGCCATGTCTTTCACTGTACGTCGCTAGCATCACGTACCCGAGCCCTCGACGCGACCACCGATGTGACACCGCGCACGCTCGCCCACCCGCGACGAAAGGCCTGTCATGAGCAACCGCACCTACCGCGTCACCGAGATCGTCGGCACCTCCACCGAGGGCGTCGACGACGCGATCCGCAACGGCGTGGAGCGGGCCTCCCGCACGCTGCGCCACCTCGACTGGTTCGAGGTGACCCAGGTGCGCGGTCAGGTGAAGGACGGCGGCGTGGAGCACTTCCAGGTCGGCATGAAGGTCGGTTTCCGCCTCGAGGACGACTGAAGCGTTTTCGCCTACCTCCCGGTAATCGCTAGCGTCCTGTGACGTGAGCGAAAACGAGCCCAGATCGGTCCTGGTCACCGGAGGCAACCGCGGCATCGGCCGCGCCATCGCCGAGGCCTTCGTGGCCCAGGGCGACAAGGTGGCGGTCACGACCCGGTCGGGGGGCGCGCCCGAGGGCACGCTCGACGTCCGGTGCGACATCACCGACAGCGCAGCCGTCGACGCGGCCTTCGCGACGATCGAGGAGGCCCACGGCCCGGTCGAGGTGCTGGTGGCCAACGCCGGCATCACCGCCGACACCCTCCTGCTGCGGATGTCGGAGGAGGACTGGTCCTCGGTCATCGACACCAACCTCACCGGCACCTTCCGGCTCGTCAAGCGCGCCAGCAAGGGGATGCTGCGGCTGCGTCGCGGCCGGATCATCCTGATCTCCTCGGTGGTCGGGCTGCTCGGCTCCGCCGGGCAGGTCAACTACGCCGCGTCCAAGTCCGGCCTGGTCGGCATGGCCCGGTCGGTGGCGCGCGAGCTCGGGTCCCGGTCGATCACCGCCAACGTGGTGGCCCCGGGGTTCGTCGAGACAGACATGACGGCGGTGCTCACCGACGAGCAGCGCTCGACCATCAAGACACAGGTTCCGCTCGGGCGCTACGCCGCACCCGAGGAGGTCGCCGCAGCGGTGACCTGGTTGGCCGGTGACGGAGCGGCGTACGTGACCGGGGCAGTGATCCCGGTCGACGGTGGACTCGGAATGGGGCACTGACATGACAGGCATCCTCGAAGGCAAGCGGATCCTGGTCGCGGGCGTGACCATGGACTCCTCGATCGGTTTCGCGACGGCCAAGTTCGCGCAGGAGCAGGGCGCCACGGTGCTCATCTCCAACTTCGGACGCGCGCTGGGCATCACCCGGCGGATCGCGAAGCGGCTGCCGGTCGAGCCGGTCGTGCTCGAGCTCGACGTGACCGACGAGGACCACCTCGCCGGCCTCGCCGACGCCGTGCGCGAGCACGTCGACGGGCTCGACGGCGTCGTCCACTCGATCGCCTACGGCAACCCCGAGACCCTGCTCGGCGGCAAGTTCCTCGGCGGCCCCTGGCCCGACGTCTCGCAGGCGGTGCAGGTCTCGGCCTACTCGCTGATGTCGCTCGCCCAGGCCGCCAAGCCGCTGATGTCCGACGGCGGATCGGTGGTCGGCCTGACCTTCGACGCGACGGTCGCCTGGCCGGCGTACGACTGGATGGGTGTGGCCAAGGCCGCGCTGGAGTCGTGCTCGCGCTACCTCGCCCGTGACCTCGGCCCCGACAACATCCGGGTCAACCTGGTGGCCGCCGGTCCGCTCCGGACGCTGGCCGCCAAGGCGATCCCGGGCTTCGAGGAGCTCGAGAACATGTGGTCCGACCGGGCCCCGCTCGGCTGGGACAACACCGACCAGGTGCCGACGGCCAAGGCGGTCTGCGCGCTGCTGTCCGACCTCTTCCCGGCCACGTCGGGCGAGATCGTGCACGTCGACGGTGGCTTCCACGCGATGGGTGCCTGACCGACCCGATCGGGGTCGGCGATAGCGTCGGCCCGGTGAGTGCCACTTCTCTGGTCGAGCTGCGCGTCCTCGAAGGACCGAACCTCTACTTCCCCCGAGCGACCATCAAGCTGACCCTCGACATCGCCGGGCTCAGCTCGACCTCGGAGGAGCGGGCGGTCCGGTTCGCCACGCGGATCGGGCTGCGCAACGCCCGGCCCGGCGCTCCGGAGACCGGCTTCCGGCAGCGGTTCGCGCTGCGGGCCGTGGGCCGGCTCGTGCGGGCGATCGCGCAGGAGTCCGGTACGTCGCGGCTCGCCGTGCGCGTGCGTCCTACCTCCGACCCGCACCAGATCGTGGTCGCCTTCCCGTGGCGCAACCGCGAGCGCGCCCAGGTGATGGGGCGCGCCGTCGCCGAGGCGCTGGACGCCGTGCAGGAGGGCGCACCGAGCTCGACCGCCGAGATCGAGGAGGCGGTGAGCCACGCGGCGGAGCGGGTCGCGGCCAGCGAGCGCGGCGAGGCCCCGCGCACGCTGGTGCCGAAGGTGCCGGTCGTGGCTGTGACCGGCACCAACGGCAAGACCACCACCTCCCGGATGATCGCCCACATCGCCCGGACCTCGGGCACGTTGGTCGGCTGGTCCAACACCGACGGCATCTACATCGACGGCGAGATGGTCGAGGCCGGCGACTACTCCGGCCCCAGCGGCGCCGGCCGGGTGCTGGCCCACCGCCAGGTCGAGCTCGCCGTCACCGAGACCGCCCGCGGCGGGATCCTGCTCAAGGGCATCGGGTTGACCCGCAACGACGTCTCGGTGGTCACCAACGTCTCGGCCGACCATCTCGGGCTGCACGGCATCGACACCGTCGACCAGCTCGCCGAGGTCAAGGCGGTCGTCCCGCGGATCACCCGCAAGGGCGGCTGGGCGGTGCTCAACGCCGACGACCCGCGCGTGCTGGCGATGCGCGGCGTCATCAAGGCGCAGCCCTGGGTCTTCAGCCGCGATCCCGACGCCCCCGGCATCCGCGAGACCCTCAACGACGGTGGCCGGGCCACGACGATCATCGACGGGTGGGTGTGCGTCCTGACCGCCTCGAGCGACCCCGACCCGCTGGTCGAGCTGGTCGACGTCCCGATGACCCTGGCCGGCCTCTCCCGCTTCAACGTCGAGAACACCCTGGCCGCGGCGTCGGCCGCCCTGGCGATCGGCATCCCGCGCGACCGGGTCGTCGAGGGGTTGCGCAGCTTCACCCCCGACGCCGAGCACAACCCCGGCCGGATGAACTTCTTCACCATGGGCGAGGTCTCGGTGGTCATCGACCTGGCCCACAACGAGGCCGGGCTCGAGGCGCTGCTCGAGATCATGAACGGGGTGCGACGCCCCGGCGCGCGGCTGCTGCTCGGGCTCGGTGTCGTCGGCGACCGCTCCGAGGAGCTGATCGAGGCCGTCGCGGAGATCGCCGCCCGGGGCAGCGACGTGGTGGCGATCGGCCACAAGGAGCACTACCTGCGCGGACGCACGGTCGAGGAGCTCGACGAGCTGATGCTGACCGGTGCCGCCCGTGTCGGCGTCACGGGCATCCCGTCGTACCCGACCGAGCTGGCCAGCCTGTCGGCGCTGGTCGGGCAGGCGCTCCCCGGCGACGTGGTGGCGCTGATGTGCCACGCGGAGCGGCAGGAGGTCTACGACTGGATCGCCGAGCAGGGCGGGACGCCCGACGGGCCGGAGGTTCTGGCGGCCAAGGTGCGCGCCGCCACTGCCTGACCCGTCGGGGCGGGTTCGACCCGGAGTGGCAGGATCGTGACGGACGACACACGACCCCGGAGGCCCTCATGCGCAGCACGATGCAGGACGACCAGCTGACCATCGGGGCGATCCGCCGCCACGTGACGTCGGTGCACCCCGACGGCGAGGCGATCACCGCGACCGCCGCGGGCACCCGCGCCCGTTCGTACGCCGAGGTCGGGGAGCGGGCCGGCCGCCTCGCCCACGCGCTGCGCGCCCTCGGCATCGACGGCGACCAGCGGGTCGCGACCTTCCAGTGGAACAACGTCGAGCACCTCGAGGCCTACCTGGCGGTGCCGTCGATGGGCGCGGTCCTGCACACCCTCAACATCCGGCTCTTCCCCGACCAGCTCGTCTACATCGCCAACCACGCCGAGGACCAGGTGGTGATCGTCGACGACTCGCTGGTCGACCTGCTGGCCCCGCACGTGGGTCAGCTGAGCACCGTGCGGCACATCCTGGTCGCCGGGCCGGACGCCGCGGCCGCTGACCTCGACGCGCTGCGCGCCGGCGGGGCCGACGTCCACCTCTACGAGGACCTGCTCGCCGCGCAGGACGCCGACTTCGACTGGCCCGAGCTCGACGAGCGCGACGCCGCCGCGATGTGCTACACCTCCGGCACCACCGGCCACCCGAAGGGGGTCGTCTACAGCCACCGCTCGGCCTGGCTGCACTCGCTGTCGGTCAACACCGGCAACGCCGCCGGACTGTCGTTCGCCGACCGGGTGCTGCCGATCGTGCCGATGTTCCACGCCAACGCCTGGGGGTTGGCCTACTCGGCGCTGATGAGCGGCGCCTCGCTCTGCCTGCCCGACCGCTGGCTGCAGGCCGAGCCCCTGGTGCGCTTCATCCAGGAGAGCCGCCCGACGGTCTCGGGAGCGGTGCCGACGGTGTGGAACGACGTGCTCGGCCACCTCGACGCGCACGAGGGCGTCGCGCTCGACTCGCTGCGGCTGATCCTGTGCGGCGGGTCGGCGGTGCCGGTCTCGCTCCAGCAGGCGCTCCAGGATCGGCACGGCCTCAACGTGCGGCAGGCCTGGGGCATGACCGAGACCTCACCGGTCGCCTCGGCCGGGCTCACCCCCAACGGTGTCGCCGAGGAGGACGCCTGGTCCTACCGGGCCACGCAGGGGCGGCTGCTCTGCGGCGTCGAGGGGCGCATCGTCGGCGACGACGGCTCCCCGCTGCCCCACGACGGCGAGGCCGTCGGCGAGCTGGAGGTGCGTGGCCCGTGGGTCACGGGGGAGTACTACAAGCCCGACGACGAGGACGCGGGGGAGAAGTTCCACGACGGCTGGCTGCGCACCGGCGACGTCGGCCGCATCGACCACCTGGGCTACATCGGCCTCTCCGACCGGGCCAAGGACGTGATCAAGTCGGGCGGTGAGTGGATCTCCTCGGTCGACCTCGAGAACGCCCTGATGGCGCACGAGGCCGTTGCCGAGGCCGCCGTGGTCGGCGTACCGGACGAGAAGTGGCAGGAGCGCCCGATGGCCGCCGTGGTGCTGCGCGAGGGCGCCTCGGCGACGCCGGACGAGCTGCGGGAGTTCCTGGCCACCGACTTCGCGAAGTGGCAGCTGCCCGACGCGTTCGCCTTCGTCGACGAGGTGCCGCGCACCTCGGTCGGCAAGTTCGACAAGAAGGTGATCCGGCGGCGCTACGCCGACGGGGAGATCGACGTACGCCGCTGAGCGACCGCCCGCGGCTCAGCCGTCGCTGGCGTCTCGACAGGCGTCTCGGCAGGCGTCTTCGGCCGTCTCCTCCGCGGGCGCGGCGTAGTCGGGGTCGGCCACGGGCGCCTCGGAGGAGACCCCCGCGCCCGCCTGGGCCTGCGAGGACCACGTCTCGAGCTCGGTCATCACCTTGGCGTGCTGGTCGACGCAGATGACGGCGAGGTCGCCGGGGTTGGCCCGGGCCATCGCGTGGCGGACCGCGTCGATCTCCTCGTGCACCTCTTCGACCTGCTTGCAGCGGGCGCCGTCGGCCATCGCCGAGCGGACGCCCTCGGACACCAGCCCGGCGACGTACCCGCGGGGGCGTCCTCGCAGGGCGACGTCCTCACGCACGATCACGACGTCGAAGTGCTGCGCGGCGATCTCGCCGAGCTCGCGCATGTCCTCGTCGCGGCGGTCGCCGGCGGTGGCGATGACGCCGATGCGCGAGGGGCGCGCCAGCTCGTGGGAGGACTCGAGCGAGTCGCCCACGCGGTCGACGAAGTCGCCGAGCATGCGCATGCCCGGGGCGTTGTGGCAGTAGTCGACGATGACGTTGACGCCGTTGACCTCGACCTCGTTGAGACGCCCGGGGGAGAGGTAGTAGCTGGTCGAGAACGTCCGCAGGCCCTGACGGATGTCGTGCAGCGGGGCACCGGCGGCGAAGGCCGCGGCCGCGGCGGCCAGGGCGTTCTGGACGTTCATCCGGGCCCGGCCGCTGAAGGTCGCGGGCAGCAGGTGGGTCCAGGCCAGCTGCATCTCGCGGGGTCCGTGCTTGACGACGATCATCTCGCCGCGCTCGGAGGGGTTGAGCACGAGCGCCTTGCCGCCGCGGCGGCAGTGGGCGTCGATCATGTCGCGCGTCTCGGAGCCGGGCTCCTCCATCGAGAACCAGACGACCTGGCCCGAGCAGCGACGGCGCATCTCGCGGACCAGCGGGTCGTCGGCGTTGAGGACGGCGTGGCCGTCGCGCGGCACGGCCTCGACCAGCACCGCCTTCACGTCGGCGAGCTGCTCGACGGTGTCGATGCCGCGCAGGCCGAGGTGGTCGGGCTGCACGTTGAGGACGACGGCGACGTCGTTGCGCTCGTAGCCGAGGCCCTCGCGCAGGATGCCGCCGCGCGCGACCTCGAAGACCGCGAAGTCGACCCGCGGGTTCTGGAGCACCATCCGCGCCGAGCGTGGGCCGGAGGCGTCGGAGCGGATCAGCAGTCGCTCGTCGATGACCACGCCGTCGGTGGAGGTCATGCCGACCTTGCGGCCCATGCCCTTGAAGACGTGGCTGATCATCCGTGAGGTGGTCGTCTTGCCGTTGGTGCCGGTGACGGCCACGATCGGGATCCGCGACGTCGCGCCCGGCGGGAAGAGCATGTCGACGACCGGCTTGGCGATGAACTGCGGCTCGCCGATGGTCGGGTGGGTGTGCATCCGGAAGCCCGGTGCGGCGTTGACCTCGCAGATCGCCCCGCCCGTCTCGCGCACGGGTTCGGTGATGTCGGGGCAGATGAAGTCGATGCCGGCGATGTCGAGGCCGACCATGCGCGCGGCCTCCTCGGCGATCTCGACGTTCTCCGGGTGAGCCTCGAACGTGCGGTCGATCGAGATGCCGCCGGTCGACATGTTGCCGGTGAGCGCCAGCTTGACCGTCTGACCCTCCGCCGGGACGTCGTCGATCTCGAGGCCCTGGTCGCGCACCCGCTCGATCGCGGCCGCGTCGACGGCGATCCGGGTCAGCACCTTCTCGTGCCCGACGCCGCGGCGCGGGTCGGCGTTGGCCAGGTCGACCAGCTCACGCACCGAGGAGGTGCCGTCGCCGGTCACCGAGGCCGGCACGCGCTCCGCGATGGCGGCCATCCGGCCGTCGATGATCAGGCAGCGGTAGTCCTTGCCGGTGATCTGCGACTCCACGACGATGACGCCCCGGCGCGACTGCTCCTGGGCGATCACGAACGCCGCGCGGACGTCGTCCTCGTTCATCAGGTCGAGGCACACGCCCCGACCGTGGTTGCCGTCGAGCGGCTTGAGGACGCAGGGGTAGCCGATCCGGTGGGCGGCGCGGACGGCGGCGTCCGCGTTGCGGACGGTGTCCTGCTTCGGGACGGGGAGGCCGGCGGCGCCGAGCAGCCGGGTCGTGAGGTCCTTGTCGGAGGCGATGTCGACGGCGATCGCGGAGGTCTCGCTGGTCATCGTGGCCCGGATGCGCTGGGCGTGGACGCCCTGGCCGAGCTGGACCAGGGAGTGCTGGTTGAGCCGGATCCAGGGGATGTCGCGGCTCATCGCCTCGTCGAGGATGGCCTGGGTGGAGGGACCGAACGCCGTGCGCTGCGCGCGGCGGATGAAGTCCTCGAGCTCGGTCTCCCAGTCGAACTCCGGGTCGGCCTCGACGAGGTGGTTGACCAGCTTGACGGCGAGGCGGCCGGCGGCCAGACCGACCTGCTCGTCGGCGTACCCGAAGATGACGTTGTAGCGGCCCTTCTGGCCCTTGACCCCGCGGGTCTTGCCGCGCCGGATGTCGTGGCCGACGACCTGCTGCAGGGCCAGGGCGCAGTGCTCGGCGACGTGGCCGAGCCAGGTGCCCTCGACGAGACGGTCGACGAAGCCGCCGCGCTTGCGGCGCGAGCAGGTGTGCTCGCGCAGCCCCGGCAGCATCTCGACCAGGTTGTCGGTGAACCCGGGGAGGGTGTTGGTCGGGAACTCCTCGAGGCAGCCGAGGTCGACGACCAGGTGGACGGCCTTGTCGTAGGACCAGATGTTGGCACCGCGGTAGACCCGGGTCTCGATGATCTCCAGGTCCGGGGTGGGTCGCTCGCTCATGGGGTGCCTGCCTCCTGGGTGGTCGCCTCGTCGGCCGACGGGCTCGACGGGTCCTGCTGCTTCTTGCGGGTGCGGGCCAGCCGCCGGCGCAGGGCACCGGGCGAGGCGTCGGCCGCAGCGATGTCACGGGCCATCCGGCGCAGGTCGCGGCCGGCCTCCTCGATCTCGGCGGCGTCCTCGGCCGAGACCTGGGCCGACTGGGGCACCAGGGTGCGGGTCGTCAGGTCGAAGCACGAGCCCTCGGGAAGCATGTGCAGCACGACGCCGCTGGCCAGGACCGGGGCGGAGCGCTTGGCCTCGAAGGCGTTGGTCTGGATCTGGGCCGGGTCGAGGATCGTGACCGCGCCCCGGCCGACCACCCGCAGGATCTCGTGGTCGGCAGCGTCGCGCTCGACCACGGCCGCCGTGTCCTCGTCGATGCCGATGCCGAGGAGCTGGGGGGACTGGGCCACGATCATGAGCAGCCGGCCGTAGCGGTTGCGCTGGTCGAAGTGCTGGTCGATGACCACCGACTCGACCAGGCCGAGCCCGGCGGCCATCTGGGTCATCCGCTGCTTGGGGGTCGAGCCCGGTCCGCCGAAGGCCAGCATGTGGCTCGACTGGATGCTGGCGCCCGCGGAGGTGCCGGCGACCACCGCTCCGCGCTCGTGGGCGGCCACGATCGCGTCGCCCACGGGGGTGCCGCACACGATGGCCGACAGCTTGAGCTGGTTGCCGCCGGTCATGAAGACCCCGGACGAGCCCTCGATCGCCGCGACCAGGTCGGGGTCGTGCGCCTCCTCGCGGCTCTCCGGGGCCACCGGCACGACGTCGCCGGCGCCCTCGCGCCGGAACAGTGCGTCGTACACCTCGGACACGGCCGGGCCGAGCGACGAGGCCGTGGGGATGACCGCGATGCGGGCCCGCTCCGCACCGGCGGTGGCGACGAACTCCTTGAGGATCGTGCGTCGCCGCAGCTTGTCCTCGGCGCCGCCGATGATCATCAGGGGTCCCATGGGCATGGGGTCACCCTAGGGTGAGCCTAGAGTTGGCTCGTGCCCGACTCCTCCACGCCTGAGCCCGCGCCCCTGCCCGCGGCGGGGCGTCACACCCTGGTCGTGCTGCGCCACGCGAAGGCCGAGCAGGCCGGACCCAGCGACTTCGAGCGCCGGCTGAGTGACCGTGGGGCAGCCGACGCCGCCGAGGCAGGTGCCTGGCTGGCGGCGTACGGCGTCGCTCCCGACCACGCCCTCGTCTCGGGAGCGCTGCGGACCACGCAGACCTGGGCGGCCCTGGCCGAGGGCGGCGGCTGGAGCCTGACACCGAGCCTCGACGGGGGCCTCTACTCCGCCGACGCCGACACCGTGCTCGACCTGGTCCGCCTCCTCGACGACGACCTCCGCACCGTGGTCGTCGTCGGCCACAACCCCACGATGGCCTCGGTCGCCCTGCTGCTCGACGACGGCGACGGCGACCCCGCCGTCGCCGCCGACCTCGCCACCGGCTTCCCCACCTGCGCCCTGGCCGTCTTCTCCCACGCCGGCCCCTGGGCCGACCTCGCCCCCGGCACCGCCACCGTCACGGCGTTCCACGTGGGCCGCGCCTGAGGGGCTTCGCCCGCCGCCCCCGTCCCTTGAGGGCGCGAGTTACCAGCATCTGCTGGTAACCCAGCGCTTCTGGGCCGTCCTGGTGCCCCAGAAGCGCTCCGAATGGCCCAGAAGCAGCGCACAGGCGACCCGTCACGCCGCGCTGTTCACCGACGGCGAGCCGTCTCCAGCAGTCGACCCGGTTTCGATGAACGGTGGCGACCATGATGCTGCCACCCACCACCCGACCCGCCGACGACCCGCGCAACGGACCGCTGGTGATGCGTCGCGACCTCCGGCGCACCGGAATGGACGACCGTCAGATCAGACGCCTCGTGCGCGCAGGCGATTACGTGCAGGTCCGACCCGGTGCGTACGTCGACCGGGCCGTCTGGGCAGCGCTCAACGAGGAGGGCCGCTTCGGACTGCGAGGGCGGGCTGTGTTGCGACAGGCGCGCACGCCGCTGATCCTTTCCCACACCTCGAGCGTCGCGGAGTGGGGCCTGCCCCTGTTCGGATTCGATCTGACCCAGGTGCACACCACCAGGACCGACGAGCTCTCGGGACGTCGTGCCTCCGACGTCCGTCAGCACGAAGCGCGCGTCGGGCCAGGAGATCTCGTCGTGGTCAACGGAGTGCCCGTCACGAACCCCGCACGCGCCGTCCTCGAGGCGTGCACCCTGGTCGGTCCTGAGTGCGGGCTGTGTGTGGCGAACGCCGTCCTCAACAAGGGGCTCATCACGGAGACCCAGCTCCTCACGCAGTACGTCGGCATGGAGAACTGGCCACACAGCCGGGCCATCGAGATCGTGCTCCGCCTCTGCGACGGGCGGATCGAGTCGGTGGGTGAGTCACGCACCTTCTGGGTCTGCTACCTGCACTCCCTGCCCATGCCCGTACCGCAGTTCGAGATCACCGACCCCAGCGGCCAGGTGGTCGCCCGCGTCGACTTCGCCTGGCCCGACCTCGGTGTCTACCTGGAGTTCGACGGCCGGATCAAGTACGAGAAGCTCCTGCGGCCAGGCGAGCGCGCCAGCGACGTGGTCTGGCGCGAGAAGCAGCGCGAGCAGATGATCGGCCGGCTCACGGGCTGGCGCTGCATCCGGATCACGTGGGCGGACCTGGCCGACCCCCGTCGCCTGGCCGCGCTCATCCTCGCGGCGCTGTACCCCGCCACAGCCGCTTCGTGACCTGCGGAGTCGTGCTTCCGGGCCTTCGCTGACGCTTCTGGGGTGTTGCGTTGACCCAGAAGCGGCGAGTTACCAGCAGACGCTGGTATCTCGCACCCCCACCTCACACCGGCGGTGAGGGGGTGACGATGCCGGCCTCGGCGTCGGCGGCCTCGATCTCCTCGCGGGAGATGCCGAGGAGGTACATGATCGTGTCGAGGTAGGGGACGTTGACGGAGGTGTCGGCGGCCTGCTGGACGACGGGGCGGGCGTTGTAGGCGATGCCGAGGCCGGCGGCGTTGAGCATGTCGAGGTCGTTGGCGCCGTCGCCGATGGCGATGACCGAGGCGACCGGGACGCCGACCTCGTCGGCGAACTCGCGCAGCGCGGTGGCCTTGCCGGCGCGGTCGACGACGTCGCCGACGATCTGCCCGGTGAGCCGGCCGTCGACGATCTCGAGCTCGTTGGCGCGGGCGTAGTGGATGCCGAGGTCGGCGGCGAGCCGGTCGGTCACCTGGCTGAAGCCGCCGGACACGATCGCGAAGCGGTAGCCCAGCCGCCGCAGGGTGCGCACCAGCGTGCGGGCACCGGGCGTGATCACGATCTCGTCGTAGACCTGGTCGAGGACGCCGGCGTCGAGCCCCTCCAGCAGCCGCACCCGGGCGCGCAGCGACTGCTCGAAGTCGAGCTCGCCGCGCATCGCCTGCTCGGTGACCGCCGCGACCTCCTCCTCGTGGCCGGCGTGGGCGGCCAGCATCTCGATGACCTCGCCCTGGATCAACGTGGAGTCGACGTCGAGCACGATCAGGCGCATCCCCCGGCGCAGCAGGTTGGCCGGCTGCACCGCGATGTCGACCCGCTGGGCGGCCGCCTCGGGCGCCAGCCGGGCCCGCAGCATCTCGGGGTCGGCGCCGGACACGTGGAGGTCGATCGCCGTGACGGGGTAGCGAGCCATCCGCTCGATGCGGTCGATGTTGCCGCCGCAGTCGGCGATCCGGCCCGCGATGGCGGCCATGGCCGAGGCCTTGAGCGGAGATCCGATCACGGTGACGTGCGAGCGCCCGACGCCGCGGGTGCGGTTGTCGCCGGAGCCGCGGTCGAACTCCACCGCCATGCCGAGGTCGGCCGCGGTCGCCTCGACGGCCCGCCGCAGACGCTTGAGGTCGCGCGGCACCGTGACCAGGACGCCGAGGATCAGCCGCCGGCGCAGCAGGATCTGCTCGACGTCGATCACCTGCACGCCGGACTGCGCCAGCGTCGCGAACACCGACGAGGTCACGCCGGGCCGGTCCTTGCCGGTCAGGGTGATCAGCAGCGTCTCGGGCTTGACCGGCTTCGCTGGCGGCACGGGGTCCGTGGTGGGGCCGGGGGAGTTCGTGGAGGCGCTCATCGTCCGCCGAGGTTATCGGCCGGACGCGCCCGGCTCAGCCCGGAGGCCACACCTCGGGCGAGCAGGCCGCCACCAGCGCCCGTCGGGAGGCCCGGGCCAGCGGCACGAGAGCATCGCGGCGTGCCTGCATCTCGTGGGCCGACAGCGCCCCGCCGTCGTCCTCGAGCGCCAGGTCGGTGATCGTCTGCGCCTGGAGGGCCCGCGCGGCGAGCTCGACGCAGCGCGGCGGCACGCCCGGCGGGGCGGCCAGACCGTCGCGGTGCCGGAGGTTCATCAGCGCGTCGGCCACCTCGGGCCGCCAGCGGGCCACCTCGAGCGCGGCCAGCCGGTCGGCCACCTCCACCAGCGTGCGCCGCAGCTCGCGGTCGGCCTCGCCGACGTCGGGCAGCTGACGACGTACGCCGGGGAGGGCCTGCCACTGGTACGTCGGCCCCACCCGCAGTGGCACCAGGCCCAGCCCGGCCTCGACGGCGACCACCGCCTCACCCGCCTCGACGGCCGCGAGGTTGAGCGCGGGCGGGCCACCCAGCCCGACCAGATCTCCCTCGACCGGGAAGGCGGCGCCCAGGTGGGTGGCGCCCCGGGTGCGCAGCACGGCCAGCGCCTCGACCAGTGAGCGGGTGGACTCACCGAGGCCGCCGACCGTGTGCGGGACGTCGCCGGCGAGGACGGCGTCGAGCAGGTCGTCGGGGGAGACCTGGCCGCGCAGCCACGACGTACCCCACCACGCGAGCCGGGCGGAGACCGGGAGCGGGCTGGTCACGGCGAGCGACGATACGCCGTCCGGGGGCGGCCAGGGCGAGCGGGCGTCCTCACTTAGGGTGGGCGCATGGCAGCCGTCCTGGAGTTCGCCGAGGTCACGGTCCGGCGCGGATCGGCCACGTTGCTCGACCGAGTCTCGTGGACCGTCGAGGAGGACGAGCGGTGGGTCGTGCTCGGCCCCAACGGTGCCGGCAAGACCACCCTGCTCCAGGTCGCGAGCGCGCAGATGCACCCCACCGAGGGAGTCGCGGGCATCCTCGAGGAGGTGCTCGGCACCATCGACGTCTTCGACCTGCGCCCGCGCATCGGCCTCACCAGCGCCGCCCTCGCCGAGCGGGTGCCGCGCGGCGAGACCGTGCGCGACGTCGTCGTCTCCGCCTCGTACGGCGTCGTGGGTCGCTGGCGCGAGAGCTACGACGAGCTCGACCACGAGCGGGCCCACCGGCTGCTGGTCGAGGTGGGCGCCGACCGGCTGGTCGACCGCACCTTCGGCACCCTGAGCGAGGGCGAGCGCAAGCGGGTGCAGATCGCCCGGGCGCTGATGACCGACCCCGAGCTGCTGCTGCTCGACGAGCCGGCGGCGGGGCTCGACCTCGGTGGCCGCGAGGACCTCGTCTCGACGCTGTCGGTGCTGGCCGCCGACCCCGACTCCCCGGCCACCGTGCTGGTCTCCCACCACGTCGAGGAGATCCCGCCCGGTTTCGGCCACGCCCTGCTGCTGCGCGAGGGCGCCGTCGTCGCCCAGGGTCTGCTCGAGCAGGTGCTGACCGAGGAGAACCTCTCGAAGACCTTCGGCATGCCCCTGGTGCTCACCCACGAGGACGACCGGTGGAGCGCGCGGCGCAGCACCCGTCACCTGTCCAGGTCCCCCGGCTAGGGTTGGCGACATGGACTGGTTGGGTGATCATCTGTGGCAGGCCTGGTTGGGCCTGGCCGTGGTCCTCGGCGTCGCCGAGATGTTCAGCCTCGACCTCGTGCTGATCATGCTGTCGGTCGGCGCCGTGGCCGGCATGGCCGTCGCCCTCGTGGGCGCGCCCTTCGCGCTGCAGGCCCTGGTCGCGGCCGCCGCCTCGATCGCCATGCTCGCGGTGGTGCGCCCGTCGGTAGCCAAGAAGTTCCACAGCGGACCGGAGCTCAGGCTCGGCCACGACAAGCTGGTCGGCCGTCAGGGCCTGGTCACCGAGACGATCTCCGGGTTGCAGACCGGCCGGGTCCGCCTCGACGGCGAGATCTGGTCGGCCTCGCCCTACGACGAATCGATCGTCATCGCGCCGGGGGAGACCGTCGAGGTCCTCCAGATCAAGGGCGCGACCGCGTACGTGCACCCCCTGCCCCGCCTCGACGGCTGAACTGAAGGAGACGCTTGATGCCCGTAGCTCTCGTCCTGCTCGCCCTGGTGGTGCTGTTCGTCATCGTGCTGCTCGCCAAGACCGTCCGGATCGTGCCCCAGGCGCGCGCCGGCGTCGTGGAGCGCTTCGGCAAGTACAAGGAGACCCTCAACGCCGGGCTCAACGTCGTGGTCCCGTTCGTCGACCGCGTCCGCTACCTCATCGACCTGCGCGAGCAGGTCGTCAGCTTCCCGCCCCAGCCGGTGATCACCGAGGACAACCTCGTGGTCTCCATCGACACCGTCATCTACTTCCAGGTGACCGACCCGGTCGCGGCCACCTACGAGATCGCCAACTACATCCAGGCGGTCGAGCAGCTCACGATGACCACGCTGCGCAACATCGTCGGTGGCATGGACCTCGAGGAGACCCTGACCAGCCGCGACGAGATCAACACCCGGCTGCGCGGGGTGCTCGACGAGGCCACCGGCAAGTGGGGCATCCGCGTCAACCGCGTCGAGCTCAAGGGCATCGACCCGCCGCCCTCCATCAAGGACTCGATGGAGAAGCAGATGCGCGCCGACCGCGACAAGCGCGCCGCGATCCTCACCGCAGAGGGTCAGCGCCAGAGCGCGATCCTCACCGCGGAGGGCCAGAAGCAGTCGGCCATCCTCACGGCCGAGGGCGACCGCGAGTCGCTCATCCTGCGGGCCCAGTCCGACCGTGAGGCCTCGATCCTGCGCGCCCAGGGTGAGGGCCAGGCCATCCAGACGGTGTTCCAGGCGATCCACGACGGCCGTCCCGACCAGTCGCTGCTGGCCTACCAGTACCTCCAGATGATGCCCAAGATCGCCGAGGGCGACGCCAACAAGGTCTGGATCGTCCCGAGCGAGATCGGCAAGGCGCTCGAGGGCCTGGGGTCGACGATGAGCGACCTCAAGGGCATCCCGACCGAGACCGACGGGCCGGCGACCCGGGTCGACATGGGTCCGCCCGCGCCCGTCGCGGCCGAGGTCGGCACCGGTCGCTCGCAGGCGAACGCCGCCGTGCAGGCCGCGATCGCCGAGGCCGCCAAGGCCGCCAACCCCGGCAAGAGCGGCAAGGGCTCCGCCGACCAGACCGTCTCGGACGACGCTCCGGACGTGCCTCCGACGACCTGATCGTTGTCGCCCTTCGAGATCGCCGCGATCCTGCTCGCGGGGGTGGCGGCCGGCACCATCAACACCGTCGTGGGCTCCGGCACCCTGATCACCTTCCCGACGCTGCTCGCCTTCGGTGTCCCGCCGGTCGTCGCCAACGTCTCCAACAACGTGGGCCTGGTCCCGGGTTCGGTCACCGGGGCGATCGGCTACCGCCGTGAGCTCTCCGGGCAGCGCGGGCGGGTGCTGCGGCTGGTCTCGGCGTCGTTCGTCGGCGCCAGCATCGGTGCCGTGCTCCTGCTGGTCCTGCCCCCGGGCGCCTTCGAGGCGATCGTCCCGGCGCTGATCCTGCTCGGCGTCGTCCTGGTCGTCCTCCAGCCCCGGCTCTCGGCTGCCGTGGCGCGACGTACAGCGGCCCGGGGAGTCCAGCACGAGCACTTCGCGCGCTGGGTCTGGCCCGCGGTGATGCTCACCGGCGTGTACGGCGGCTACTTCGGCGCCGCGCAGGGCGTGCTGCTGATGGCGGTGCTCGGCATCGGCATCCAGGAGGGCCTGCAACGGCTGAACGCCGTGAAGAACGTGCTCGCCGCGATCGTCAACGGCGTCGCCGGGTTGATCTTCATCGTCGTCGCGGAGGTCGACTGGCGCATCGCCGGGCTGATCGGGGCCGGCGCCATCGTGGGCGGGCTGATCGGAGCCAGCGTCGGACGTCGTCTGCCGCCGCTGGCGCTGCGGGTCGTGATCGTGGTGGTCGGCCTCGTGGCCTTCGCGGTGCTCGTGCTGACCTGAGCCGGCCCACCGCCCGTGGCCGACCCTCGGCTCAGCCGATCTTGAGCACCTGGGTGCCGCCGGCGAACTTGTCGTGCCAGCCCTGGCGTCGCGCCGTGTCGCCGTTGATCCCCACGGCGATCATGATCACCGCGACCAGGGAGGCCAGGCCGCCGAGGAACTGGCCCAGCACCGGCACGATGCTCGCGAGCCCGAAGGCCAGGAAGACGTTGCGCCGCAGCGCCTGCTCGACGGTCGGGTGGCTGGTGCCGTCGGGTCCGACGACCTTCAGCTTCATCAGCTGCTTGCCGATCGTCGCCCCGCGGTTGGACTCCAGGAACACGTAGTAGCCGAGGCTGATCAGCGTCGTGACGAGCGAGAGGAGGATGTAGAAGATGAACACCTCGCCGACCGAGTTGTTGAAGCCCGACAGGAGGATCGCGCTGAGGATGCCGTAGAAGATGCCGTAGACGATGCCGAGACCGACGCCGTCGATCAGGCGCGCCAGGAACCGGTCGCCGAGCTCACCGGGGCGCGGCACACCCATGGGGGGTGGGCCGCCCATCGGCTGCTGCCCCATCGGAGGGGTGCCCGGCTGCGGCGGTGGCACGCCCTGGGATCCCTGGTAACCAGGGGAGCCCTGGGACGGGTGTTCCGGCTGGTTCGGCGGGGGCTGCTGCTCACTCATGACCCCACGCTCCCGCAGATCCGCTGCTTCGGCAATGGTCCGTCTGGAACGGTGACCCCAGCGCTCAGCTCTCGCCGAGCACGGCGGCCGTCTTGCTCGTGCGCCCGCGCAGCCCGAGGAGGCCGGAGAGCACCGCGCCGCCGGCCACCCCGACGAGGGTCATGCCGAGCTTGCGGTCGAGCAGCTCGGCCTCCACCCCGGCGTACGCCGTGGCCGCATCGGAGGCGTCGACGGCCATGCCGACCAGCACGAGGTTGCGCCGTGCCGAGCCGGTGGCCAGCAGCGTGAGGGCGCCCAGGGCGATCTCGCGTGAGCCGAACCACTGGGTGAGCAGCGGGGCGGAGGTGCCCTGGCCCATCGCAGGGGCGACCATCTCAGGCTTGGCGAGGGAGGCGATGCCGACGGCGATCCGGCCGAGGGAGAGTCCGGTGACGGTGTTCATGTCCGTGAGGCTAGCGGCTGCCGCCGACGGCCGGGTCCGGTGCCGGTAGTCGGAAGGTGCGGCGGCGGACGCCGACGCTCAGAGCAGCGCGCGGGCGGGCGGGTCGACGTACGTGCGCACCCAGCGGGCCAGCTCGTCGTAGGCCCGGTCGCGAGCCGGCGGCCGGGACAGCACGACGTCGTGCCGGGCCCCGGGCACCGCGACGTAGGTGACGTGCGGACCGACCGCGGTGGCCCACTGCCGGATCTGCTCCACGTCGAGCACGATGTCGTGGCCGTGGACGTCGTCGCCCATCTCGACCGGGTGGGCGCTGGCGCCCGACGAGAGCACCAGCACGGGGCACTCCACCGAGAGCCCCCGGTGGAGCTCGGCCTGACCGGTGCGGACCGCGTGGAGCCAGCCGGCACGGACGGGGAAGGACTCGAGCGGCTTCCAGGCCAGGTCGAAGGACCACTCGCCGTCGTGCTCGTGGTGCAGGCTGCGGGTGTAGAAGCCGGTCACGGTGCGCTTGATCTCACGCATCGGCTGGCTGCGTGCGATCCGGCGCAGCAGCGCCGCCGCCGGCAGCGACCGCATCCACGCCGCGCCCTGCAGGTCGAACCACGGCGAGTTCAGCACCAGGCCGGCCAGCGCGGCCGGGCGGCGGGTGTGGGCCCACAACGAGACGGTCAGGCCGCCGGTGGAGTGCGCGGAGACCACCACGTGGTCATGGCCGTCGCGGGTGACGATCCGGTGCCAGGCGAGGTCGATCTCGGCGTAGTAGTCGCGCAGGTCCGTGACGTACGTCGGCGTCTGGTGCGCCCGCAACGAGCGGCCGTACTTGCGCAGGTCGAGCGCGTAGACGTCGTAGCCGCGCTCGAGCCACCACTCGGCGTACTCGGTGTGGAAGAAGTAGTCGGCGAAGCCGTGCACGTGCAGCACGGCGCGGCCGGTGGGGCGCGCGGCCCGCCGGTGGACCAGGGTGGCCACGACGGCGCCCTCGTCGTCGGGCGGCAGGCCGATCGTCTCGGCCTCCCAGGGCTCGCCGAGGACATCGACGCTCAGGTCCGGGGGCATGGAGGCAGTCTAGATTCGCCGGGTGCCGATCCCCGACTTCGTCCTCGAGTGGGGGTCAGGCCGAGGCGTACGCCGCCGCGGCGCGCACGAGCCCGGCGAGCAGGCCGACGTCGTCGGCGGTCTCGGGGTGCCACTGCACGGCGACGCAGAAGCGGTCGCCAGGCACCTCCATCGCCTCCAGCGTCCCGTCGGCGGCCCGGGCCGCGACCACGAAGCCCGGGTGGCTCCGCACCGACTGGTGGTGGTGGCAGGCGACCGCGAGCTCGGTTCCCACGAGGTGGGCCACCCGGCTGCCGGGCTCGGTGGCGACCACCACGTCGCCGTAGACGTCGCCTCCGGGGCTGTGCCGCTCGTGACCGACGAGGTCAGGAGTGTGCTGGTCGAGCTCGCCCCCGGCGTGGACCGCCATCACCTGCATCCCGCGGCACACCCCGAGCACCGGGAGCCCGACGGCCTCGGCGGCGTCGAGCAGCGCCACCTCCCACGCGTCGCGGTCGGGGCGCCACCCGGCCGTGCGCGGGTGGGCCTCGGCGTCGTAGCGGGCGGGGTCGACGTCGGCCCCGCCGCTGATCACCAGCCCGTCCAGCCGGGCGACCACGGCCTCGGCGGCACCCACCTGACCGACCGGCGGGAGCAGCAGCGGCACCCCGCCCGTGGCCTCGACCGCCTCGGCGTACTGGGTGGGCAGGAGGTCGGCCGGCTGCTGCCACACGCCCCAGGCGGCCTGTTCCCGGTAGGTCGTGAGCCCGATGACGGGGACGCCCATCAGGAGCCCATCAGATCGGCGTGACGTAGGCGCCCGAGATGCCGCCGTCGACCAGGAACGTGCTGGCGGTCATGAACGAGGACTCGTCGGAGGCCAGGAACAGCACCGCGTTGGCCATCTCCTCCGGCTCGCCGAAGCGCCCCATCGGCACGTGCACCAGCCGGCGCGCGGCGCGCTCGGCGTCAGCGGCGAACAGCTCCTTGAGCAGCGGGGTGTTGACCGGACCGGGGCACAGGGCGTTGACCCGCACACCCTGCCGCGCGAACTGCACGCCGAGCTCACGGGTCATCGACAGCACCCCGCCCTTGGAGGCGGAGTAGGAGATCTGCGAGGTCGCGGCGCCCATCACGGCCACGAACGAGGCGGTGTTGATGATCGAGCCGCGTCCTTGCTCGAGCATGTGGGGCAGCGCCGCCTTGCAGCACAGGTAGACCGAGGTCAGGTTGACCTCCTGCACCCGGCGCCACGCCTCGAGCTCGGTGTCGAGGATCGAGTCGTCGTCGGGGGGCGAGATGCCGGCGTTGTTGAAGGCGATGTCGACCGAGCCGTAGGTGTCCTTCGCGGTGGCGAAGAGCGCGTCGACCTCGTCCTTGCTGGTGACGTCGACGTGCACGTACGTCGCCACGTCGGCGCCGCCGAGCTGGCCCACGAGCTCGTGCCCGCGCTGGTCGTCGATGTCGCCGATCACGACCCGGGCGCCCTCCTCCACGAAGCGCTGCACGGTCGCCAGGCCGATGCCCGAGCAGCCGCCGGTGACGACCGCGACCCGGTCCTGGATACGTCCTGCCATGGGGGGTTCCTCTCGGGTGGATCTGTGGATCGGTGGGTCGGTGGATCTCAGTGGGCGATGAAGACGTTCTTCTCCTCGGTGAACGCCATCGGGGCGTCCGGACCGAGCTCGCGCCCGAGGCCGCTCTGCTTGTAGCCCCCGAACGGCGTCCAGAAGCGCACCGAGGCGTGGGAGTTGACGCTGAGGTTGCCGGCGTCGACGGCCCGGGCCACCCGGAGCCCGCGACCGAGGTCGGTGGTGTAGATCGAGCCGGACAGGCCGTACTCGGTGTCGTTGGCCAGCTCGACCGCGTGCGCCTCGTCGTCGAAGGGCATCACCGCCACCACCGGACCGAAGACCTCCTCGCGCCAGATCCGGGCCGCGGGGTCCTGCGTCGCCACCACGCTCGGCGCGACCCAGTAGCCCGGGCCGGACGGCGCGCTGCCGGCGAAGGTGACATCGACCTCGTCGAGGTAGGACCGCACCGCGTCACGCTGCCCGGCGGAGATCAGGGGCCCCATCTCGCTGGACTCGTCGGCGGGGTCGAGCACCCGCATCGCGGTCACGGCCGGCTCGAGCAGCGCCACGAACTCGTCGTACGCCGATCGCTCGACCAGGATCCGCGAGCGCGCGCAGCAGTCCTGGCCGGCGTTGTCGAAGACCGCGCCCGGCGCGGCCGCCGCGGCGGCGGCGAGGTCGGCGTCGGCGAAGACGATGTTGGCGCTCTTGCCCCCGAGCTCGAGGGTCACCCGCTTCACCTGGTCGGCGCAGCCGGCCATGATCTTCTTGCCCACCTCGGTGGAGCCGGTGAAGCACACCTTGCGCACCAGCGGGTGGGTCACGAACCGCTCGCCGACCACCCTGCCCTGGCCCGGCAGCACCGTGAGCACGTGCTCGGGCAGCCCGGCCTCCAGCGCGAGCTCGCCGATCCGGACGGCCGTCAGCGGCGTGAGCTCGGCCGGCTTGAGCACCACGGTGTTGCCGGCCGCGAGCGCGGGCGCGAAGCCCCAGGCCGCGATCGGCATCGGGAAGTTCCAGGGGACGATGATGCCGACGACGCCCAGCGGCTCGTGGAAGGTCAGGTCCGTGCCGCCGGCGACCGGGATCTGTCGGCCGAACAGCCGCTCCGGCGCGCCGGCGTAGTAGTTGAGGCAGTCGCGGACGTTGCCGGCCTCCCAGCGCGCGTTGCCCCAGGTGTGGCCGGCGTTGCGGACCTCGAGCTCGGCGAGCTCCTCGACGTGGGCGTCGACCACGGCAGCGAAGCGGCGCAGCACGGTGGCGCGGTCGCCCGGCGAGACGGCTCGCCAGGCGACGAACGCCTCGTGGGAGGCGGCGATGGCCGCGTCGGCCTCCTCGACGCTGGCCAGGTGGACGTCGGTCACGGCCTGCTCGGTGGCAGGGTTCAGCACGGTGAAGGTGTCGGACATGCCTGTCACTTCCTCGATCAGATCACAGACGTTCGAAGCCGCGGCGACGCTCCCAGTCGGTCACGCTCGACTCGAAGGCGCGCAGCTCGACGTCCGCCATGTTGGTGTAGTGGTCGACCACGGCGTCGCCGAGCGTGGCCCGCGCCACCTCGGACGCGGCGAACCGGTCGCGAGCCTCACGCAGGGTGTGCGGGACCAGGTCCAGCTCGCCCTCGTAGGCGTTGCCCTCGGTCTCGGGCACCGGGTCGAGGCCGGCTTCGATGCCGTGCAGCCCGCCGGCGATCATCGCCGCGAGGGCGAGGTAGGGGTTCACGTCGCCGCCGGGCACCCGGTTCTCGAGTCGAGCGGAGGGCCCTGAGCCCACGAGGCGCACTGCGCACGTGCGGTTGTCCAGACCCCAACCGATGGCAGTGGGGGCGAAGGATCCCGCCGCGAAGCGCTTGTAGGAGTTGATGTTGGGCGCGTAGAGCAGCGTGAAGTCGGCCATGGTGCCGAGCAGCCCGGCCAGGAACTGGTCGTAGAGGGGGGTGCGGGCGTCCTGCTCCTCGTCCCAGAAGACCAGCTCACCGTCGAGGCCGCGCAGCGAGAGGTGGATGTGGCAGGAGTTGCCCTCGCGCTCGTCGTACTTGGCCATGAACGTCAGGGCCTTGCCGTGGTGGGCGGCGATCTCCTTCGCGGCGTTCTTGTAGACCACGTGGTTGTCGGCGCTGACCAACGCCTCGTTGTAGAGGAAGCCGATCTCGTGCTGACCGAGGTTGCACTCGCCCTTGGCGCTCTCGACGTCCATGCCCGCGGCGTACATGTGGTTGCGGATGTCGCGCAGCAGGGGCTCGACGCGCGTGGTCCCGAGCACCGAGTAGTCGATGTTGTACTGGTTGGCCGGGCGCAGGTTGCGGTAGTCGAGGTCGTGGGCCTCCTCGTAGGGAGTGTCGAAGAGGATGAACTCCAGCTCGGTGCCGGACTGCGCGGTGAAGCCGAGATCGCGGGCCCGGGCCAGCTGGGCGCGCAAGATCTGGCGCGGGCTCTCGACCACGGGGGAGTGGTCCGCGGGCCACATCAGGTCGCACTGGACCATCGCGGTGCCGGGCAGGTGGGTCAGGAGCCGCAGGGTGCTCCAGTCGGGCACGAACTCCATGTCGCCGTAGCCGCGCTCCCAGGAGGAGATCGCGTAGCCGTCGACGGTGTTCATCTCGACGTCGACGGCGAGCAGGTAGTTGCAGCCCTCCGTCCCGGCCGCGAGGGCCACGTCGAGGAAGTACGCGGCGTGCAGACGCTTGCCCTGGAGCCGGCCCTGCATGTCGGTGAAGGACATGATCACCGTGTCGACGGAGCCCTCTCCGATGAGGTGCCGCAAGCGGTCGAGGGTGAGCATGCGCTCGTTGACGGGCTGCTCGGTTCCTGCCAGCAGGTCGGTCACGATCAGTGGAGTCCCTTCTCGGCGTCCTCGATGGCGGCGAACTCCTCCTCCGGAGCGCCGTGGACGATGTGGTGCCTGCTGTAGAGCGCGAAGTAGGCGATGGCGATGGCGAAGACGATGGCGGTGACGAGGAGCACCCGCGGCTCGACGACGAACCCGGCGACGACCGCCACGCAGGCCAGCACGAGGGCGATGCCGGTCGTGACGATGCCGCCCGGCGTCCGGTAGGGCCGCTCGAGGTCGGGCTCCTTCACGCGCAGCACGATGTGGGAGAGCATCATCAGCACGTAGGAGATCGTGGCGCCGAAGACCGCGACCAGGATCAACAGGTCGCCCTCGTTGAAGATGGCCAGGACGAAGCCGATGATGCCCGGGACGATGAGGGCGAGGTAGGGCGTCTTGCGGCTGCCGGTCTTCGAGAGCACCTTCGGCAGGTAGCCCGCTCGGGACAGCGCGAAGGTCTGGCGCGAGTAGGCGTAGATGATCGAGAAGAAGCTGGCGATCAGGCCGAGCAGCCCCACGATGTTGACGAACGTGCTGACCGCGTTCGATCCGCCGTACGCCGCCTCGAGGGTGTCGACGAGGGGGTTGCCCGAGTCGGCGATGCTGGCCGACCCGGCAGCGCCGGGTGCGACGACCAGGATCACCGCCGCGAACAGCAGCAGCGTCAACATCGCGGCGATGATGCCGCGCGGCATCGCGCGTGCGGGGTCCTTGGTCTCCTCCGCGGCCAGCGGAACGCCCTCGACGGCCAGGAAGAACCAGATGGCGTACGGCAGCGCCGCCCAGATCCCGATCACGCCGAACGGCAGGAGCTCGCTGGCCCCGGCGGCGTCGGTCACCGGGATGTCGGTGAGGTTGGCGGGGTCGAACTTGATCGCGGCGGCGACCACGAAGACGACCAGCGCCACGACCGCGATCGCCGTGATGGCGAACATGAGCTTCAGCGCCTCGCCGACGCCGTACAGGTGGAGCCCGATGAACAGGGCGTAGAAGACGGCGAACACGATCGGACCGTCGATGCCGACCAGCGACTCGACGTACGCGCCGATGAAGTTGGCGATCGCGGCCGGCGCGATGGCGTACTCGATGAGGATCGCGGTGCCGGTGAGGAAGCCGCCCCACGGCCCGAGGGCCCTCCGGGCGAACGCGTAGCCGCCGCCCGTGGTGGAGATCGTCGAGGAGAGCTCGGCCAGACCGAGCACCATGAACAAGTACATCGTGCCCATGACCACGACCGCGATGAGCAGACCGCCCCACCCGCCCTCGGCGAGGCCGAAGTTCCACCCCGCGAAGTCGCCCGAGATGACGTAGGCCACGCCGAGGCCGGCGAGCAGCACCCACCCGGCCACGCCCTGCTGGAGCTCGCGCTCCTTGAAGTACTGCTCGTCGCGCATGCTCGCCCCTCGTCGTCGCCGTGCTGGTCGGTGTCCCGAGAAGGCCCGCTTCATGTGTGCCGGGTCACAGGCTGTCGAGAGGTTATACCCACGCCGCCGCGTGACGCGGCGGCGCGAGCGAATTTTTCTCCTGCGGGGTCAGCCGTCGGCGTGGGTCGAGGACTCGGCGACCGCGCCGGACGCGTCGTCCTGCGCCTCGCCGGGCTGGGCGCCCGGCGCCCCGGCGTCGACCTCGGCCCGCACCATCTCCTCGATCTTCTTGCCGCACGCGGCGTCGACGTGGTGCCAGTACTGGAGGGCGCGCTCGAGGACGTCGCCCTCCACGCCGCCGAGCAGGTGGCCGGCCACGGTCTTGACGAAGAGCTCGCGCTGCTCCTCGTCCCAGACCTCGCGCACCAGCGCCCCGGCCTGCGAGAAGTCGTCGTCGTCGGGACGCAGCGTGTAGGCCGAGCGCACCATGGCGCCGTCGGACTCCCACGAGTCGTCGACCTCGCCCACCTCGTCGGAGTAGCCACGGCCGAACGAGTTGGGCGCGTAGACCGGGTCGTCGGAGCGGTGCTCGAAGGCCATGGGGCCGTCCTGCGTGTAGGTGTTGACCTCCACGTGCGGGCGGTTGACCGGGAGCTGGTGGTAGTTGGGCCCGATCCGGTAGCGGTGGGTGTCGGCGTAGGCGAAGGCTCGGCCCAGCAGCATCTTGTCGGGGCTGAAGCCGATGCCCGGCACGATGGCCGAGGGCTCGAAGGCGGCCTGCTCGATCTCGGCGAAGAAGTTGGCCGGGTTGCGGTTGAGCGTCATCGTGCCGACCTTGATCAGCGGGTAGTCAGCGTGCGGCCAGATCTTGGTCAGGTCGAACGGGTTGATCCGGTAGGTCGCGGCGTCGGCGTACGGCATCGCCTGGATCGACAGCGTCCAGGACGGGAAGTCGCCCTTCTCGATCGAGGTGTAGAGGTCGCGACGGTGGAAGTCGGCGTCCTCTCCGGCGATCTTGGTGGCCTGGTCGTCGGTGAGGCCCTCGACGCCCTGGTTGCTGTGGAAGTGGTACTTCACCCAGTGCTTCTCACCGGCCGCGTTGATCCACAGGTAGGTGTGCGAGCCGTAGCCGTTCATGTGGCGGTAGGTCTTCGGGATGCCGCGGTCACCCATCAGGTAGGTCACCTGGTGGGCCGACTCGGGGTTGAGGCTCCAGAAGTCCCACTGCATGTTGTTGTCGCGCAACCCGCTGCCGCCGCGCCGCTTCTGGGAGCGGATGAAGTGGGGGAACTTCATCGTGTCGCGCACGAAGAACACCGGGGTGTTGTTGCCGACGAGGTCGTAGTTGCCCTCGGAGGTGTAGAACTTCAGCGCGAAGCCACGCGGGTCGCGCCAGGTGTCGGGGGAGCCCTGCTCACCCGCGACCGTCGAGAAGCGGGCCAGCATCTCGGTCTTCACCCCGGGCTGGAAGAGAGCCGCGCGGGTGTAGGCCGAGACGTCCTCGGTCGTCTCGAGCTCGCCGAACGCGCCGGAGCCCTTCGCGTGCACGTTGCGCTCCGGCACGCGCTCCCGGTTGAAGTGCGCCATCTGGTTGATCATGTGCACGTCGTGCAGCAGGATCGGGCCGTCGCTGCCGAGCGTGAGCGAGTTGCGGTCGCTGACCGCCGGCGACCCGGTCTCGGTCGTCGAGCCGAGTCGTGCCTCCTCGCTCGGTGCGTTCGCGATCGAGGTCCCGTCGGTGGGCTGCGGCAGCTCTGGCATGTCATACCTCCTGGTGGTGGACGATGAGGGCGTCACGCGACCGGTGCCCCGTCGGGCGCTCGCCGACTCGTGCGACGGCACGGTGGAGCGAAACCGACCGTTGATCCTCGGGCTGGCAGCCTAGGCAACTACCCTGAGCCGGTGAGCGGGGCATCGGGGGTCAGGGCGGTGGTGAGCCCGAGCGCTGCCTACCTGCACGAGCGCGTACGACGGTGGCGCACCGGCTCGGTCGAGAGCCAGGTCTACGTGCTCGGCGTGCTGCTCACCCTGGTCCTGGCCTGCTTCCTCGTGTCGTGGTGGGCCTACGACTACATGCCGCTCACGTCGTACTTCGTGTGGCTGCTGGTCGGGATGCTGCTGCTGCGACCGTGGCCGCTGGCCCTGCTGACCGGGTGGGTCCTGGTGCTGGCGATCGCGGCGATGGTCCACAGCGGACCGATCGTGGGGGCCCGCATCACCGCCATCGCAGCCATGCTGGTGAGCGTGGGGCTGATCCTCTACGCCTCCAGCCGCCAGCGCAGTGGACTGCCGGTCACCCTGAGCGAGGCGATGCTGTCCGAGCTCCGCGACCGGCTGCAGCGCCAGGCCGTGCTGCCGGAGCTGCCGGACGGGTGGGTGGCGCAGTCTGCGATGCGCTCCTCGCAGGGCCTGCGGTACGCCGGCGACTTCTTCGTCGCCGAGCTCGTGGAGCCCCGTCGGCTCGAGATGGTGCTCGTCGACGTCTGCGGCAAGGGGGTCGCGGTCGGTCCGCAGGCCCTCCAGTTCGCCGGTGCCCTCGGAGGGCTGCTCGGCGCGCTGCCTCCGCGCGAGCTCTTCGGTGCTGCCAACAGGTTCCTGCTGCGCCAAGACGCCGAGGACTCCTTCGCCACGGCCATCCACGTGGTCGTCGACCTCGACGCCGGCGACTTCACGGTCACCTGCGCCGGCCATCCACCCGCCCTGCGCTGGGAGTCCGCCAGTCACCAGTGGGTGGTCGTGCCGGCCATGGGCACCGCGCTCGGCATCCTGCCCGTGCCCGAGCTGCACGAGACCCACGGCACGCTGGCCGCCGGCGACGCGCTGATGTGCTACACCGACGGGGTCGTGGAGACCCGCGACGCCGACCTCGACGCCGGCATCACCTGGCTCCAGACCACCGCGCGCGAGGCCGTGCGATCCGGCTTCGCGGGCGCGGCGACCCGGATCATCAAGAAGGTGCCGCGCAACGACGACGACCGGGCCGTGCTGATCCTGAGCCGGTCGCTGCCGCGTTGAGCCGAGCCCGCCGGCTCAGTGCTGGTGGGTGCCGTGCAGGATCGCCCGGCCCGCGGTCTTGAAGGCCAGGTTGAACGACACCACGGCCGGTGACGCGTCGGAGTCGACGCCCAGCGACTCCTCCTTCACCGCGTGGACCACGAAGAAGTAGCGGTGGACCTGGTCGCCCGCCGGCGGGGCCGCTCCCATGAACGCCTTCGAGCCACCGTCGTTGCGGCACATGAACGCGTCGCCGGGGAGGTCGGCGCCCTCGGCTCCCGCGCCGGCGTCGAGCGAGGTGACGTCGGCGGGCAGGTCGACCAGCGTCCAGTGCCAGAAGCCGCTCGGCGTGGGCGCATCGGGGTCGAAGCAGGTGACGGTGTAGGACGACGTGTCGGCGGGGGCGCCCTCCCAGGAGAGCTGGGGGGAGGTGTTGCCGGCGTCGGCGACCTGGGCGTCGGCGAGGGGCTCGCCGTCGCGTACGTCGGTGCTGGTCACCGTGAAGGACGGCACCTCCGGAAGCAGCTCGTAGGGGTCGGGGGTCACGGGTCGGTCGAGAGTCATGCCCGCCAAGGTAGTCCGATGGGTGGCACCGACCCAGGGCCCGCGGCGCAGGACCCGCGATGATGGGCGGCATGGACGAGCCTGCGACCTACCCCTCCGGCCTGCGGCTGGCCGGTCGTCGCGTGGTGGTGGTCGGCGGCGGGCACGTGGCGCAACGGCGCGTGCCCCAGCTGATCGCCGCGGGGGCCGACGTCCACGTGGTCTCACCTCGGGTGACCCCGTCCCTGGAGGGCCTCTCCGGAGCGGGAGAGGTGCACTGGCACCGCCGGGGCTTCGCGGAGGGAGACCTGGAGGACACCTGGTACGCCGTGGCCGCCACCGACGACCTGGCCGTCAACGAGCAGGTCTCGGCCGAGGCCGAGCGCCGCCGCATCTTCTGCGTCCGCGCCGACGACGCCAGCCGCGCGACGGCCTGGACGCCGGCGGTCGGCCGGGCCGCGGGCGTCACGGTCGCGGTGCTGGGCGACCGTGACCCGCGCCGCTCGGCGTCGGTGCGCGACGAGATCCTGGCCGGGCTGCGCGAGGGCACGATCGTGGCCCGCCACACCCGGGGGCACACCGCCGGTGTGACGCTCGTCGGTGGCGGACCCGGCGACCCCGACCTGATCTCGATCGCCGGCCGCAAGGCGTTGATGGAGGCCGACGTGGTCGTCGCCGACCGGCTGGCTCCGCGCGAGCTGCTCGGCCAGCTGCCCGCGGACGTCGAGCTGGTCGACGTCGCCAAGCTGCCTCGGGGGCGCTCCGCCGCGCAGGTGGAGATCAACCGCGTGATCGTCGACCGGGCCCTGGCCGGCAAGCGGGTCGTGCGCTTCAAGGGGGGCGACAGCTTCGTGTTCGGCCGCGGCTACGAGGAGGTCATCGCCTGCCGCGAGGCCGGCGTCCCGGTGACGGTCATCCCCGGGCTGACCAGCCCGGTCGCCGTGCCCGCGGTCGCCGGCATCCCCGTGACGCACCGGGGCGTGGCTCACGAGTTCACGGTGGTCTCCGGCCACCTGCCGCCCGGCCACCCCGAGTCGCTCACCGACTGGGAGGCGCTGGCCCGGATGCGCGGCACCGTCGTGGTGATGATGGGCGTCGAGAACGCGCCGCTGATCGCCGCGGCGCTGCTGGCAGGCGGTCGTGACGCCGACACCCCGGTGGCCGTGATCTGCGACGGGACGATGACCGCCGAGCGCACCGTCCTGGCCACGCTCGACTCCCTCGCGCAGGAGCTGGTCGCTCACTCCGTCGCGCCGCCGGCGATCATCGTGGTCGGCGCCGTGGTCGCGGTGGCCCACCCCGAGCGCTACGCCCCGCCGTCGTGACCCGCCCGACGCCCGGCCGCGCCCCCGTCGCCTGATGGTCGACCTGGTCGAGATCACCGACCCCGCCGACCCGCGGCTCGCGGACTACCGCGACCTGCGCGACGTCCAGCTGCGCAAGGCGATGGAGGCCGAGCACGGGCTCTTCCTGGCCGAGGGGGAGAAGGTCGTCCGGCGGGCGCTGGAGGCGGGCTACCCGGCCCGGTCGTTCCTGATGGCGCCGCGGTGGCTCGACGGGCTCGCCGACGTGCTCGGCGCCTCCGACGCCCCGTGCTACGTCCTGGCCGAGGACCTCGCCGAGGAGGTGACCGGCTTCCACGTGCACCGCGGGGCGCTGGCCTCGCTGGAGCGCCAGGTGCTGCCGTCCGTCGACGCCGTGCTGGAGGGCGCCCGCTCGGTCCTGGTCCTGGAGGACCTCGTCGACCACACCAACGTCGGAGCGATCTTCCGCAGCGGGGCGGCGCTCGGCTTCGACGCCGTGCTCCTCGCGCCGCGCTGCGCGGACCCGCTCTACCGGCGCTCGATCAAGGTCGGCATGGGGGCGGTGTTCACCACCCCGTGGACGCGGCTGCCGTCCTGGTCGGACGCGCTCCCGGCGCTGTCCGCCCGGGGGTTCACCACGGTCGCGCTCACGCTGGCCGACGACGCGCGCCCGATCGAGGAGGCCGTCGCCGGCCTCGACCGGGTGGCCCTGGTGCTGGGCGGCGAGGGGCACGGGCTCTCGACGCGCTGGGAGACCACGGCGGACCGTCGCGCGGTGATCCCGATGGCCCCGGGGATCGACTCGCTCAACGTGGCCGCCGCCACCGCCGTGGCCTGCTACGTCGCGGCCCGGCGACACCCGGTCTGACAGGCTGGAGCGCATGAGCGCCACCCGTTCCCGGTTCGCGGGCGAGATCGCCGGGGTCGGCAGCGCCAGCGGGGTGCGCGTCGTGGTCGGCCACTGGCGACGTACGCCGCTCGGGTCCTTCGCCGACGCCATGGTCGAGACGGCGTCCGGTCACCGGGTGCTGCTGGCGCCCACGCCCGAGGCGCGCGACTTCATCACCGCGACGTACGTCTTCGACGAGGTGCGGCTCGAGCCGTGCACGGTCGAGTCCGCGCCGGGCCGGCGCACGTTCCGGTCGCCCTCGTTGCGCCTCGACCTCGCGGTCGGCGGGCGCACGGGACTGGGGCGGCTGCTGCGGCTGGTGCCGGAGCGGCTGGCCACCGCCCCGGCGTGGTGCGCGGTCACCGACCCCGTGGCCCGGGTGCTCCTGCGCGGGGTCCGCACCCGCGGGACGGCGCACGGGCAGCGCCGTGAGTGGTACGGCGCGACCGACGTGCGGGCGCTCACCTCGCTGGTGGGGGCCTTCGACGGCGTCGACCTCGGGTCGCTGGCGCCGGTCGACCCGCCCTGCCGGTTCGGCTTCTCCTCCACCCCGCGCCGGCCGTCGCTGACCCAGGTGGTCACGACCGTCGAGGTGCCCGTCGAGGTGCCGGGTCAGGTGGGCCAGGAGTCCGGGTAGTCCTCGGCGGTCTTGTCGTGGGCCTTGGTGAGCTTCTTGCGCTGCTTGGTGGGGAGCCGGTCGCCGAAGACGGTGCCGCGGGTGTGGTCGGTCTCGTGCTGGAGGCAGCGGGCCAGCAGGCCGTCGCCGCTGAAGGTCACCGGCTCGCCGTCCAGGCCCGTGCCGGTCACGGTGGCGGTGTCGGGCCGGGCGAGCTCGACGAAGGCCCCGGGGAAGGAGAGGCAGCCCTCGTCGTCCTCGTCGAGCCGCCGTTCGCCGGGCTCAGGCGCGGAGACCTCGGGGTTGCACACGACGCCGACCGTGCGCTCGCCGGACTCGTCGGGGCAGTCGAACACGAACATCGCGACGTCCTCGCCGATCTGGCAGGCGGCCAGGCCGACCCCGTCGGCGGCGTACATGGTGGCGACCATGTCGGCGGCGAGCCGGCGCAGGGCCTCGTCGTAGGCGGTCACCGGCTGCTGGGGCCGGTGCATCACCGGCGTGCCCCAGCGGGTGATCGGCCGCACCGACCCGCCGGTCGGCAGCGGGCCGTGGGGCGCGTGCTCGGGCGGCGGCGCGGGGGAGTCGTCGGGGGCGGGCATGGGCGGGAGCATACGGACCCGCCGCGCGTGCGTGGGCCCCGGCGAGCGTGTGACCCGGGACACCGGGCGTTCTGTAGTGCTGAGTGTAACTCTCAGTTACATTAACTGCATGTCCTTCATCAACAGTCTCAAGCCCGGAGGCAGGCACGGCGTCCCGGGCACCGCCCGACGCGACCCCATCGGCTACCTCGTCGCCGGGCTCAGCCTCCTCGCCCAGAGCGACCTGATCGACCGGGTCAAGCTGCGCAAGCCCGCCGAGCAGGCGATCTTCAGCGTCACCCGCAGCGGGTTCCGCACCGTGACCCACGCCAGCCGCACCTTCACCTCGAAGGGTTCGAAGGGCAAGCCCGGCGTGCGGGTCGCCCCGGCGCAGCCCCGGGGCGTCTTCGACCTGACCCCCACCGAGGACGAGCAGATGCTCGTCGACGTGGTCACCGAGTTCGCCGACGAGGTCGTCCGCCCGGCCGCCACCGACGCGGACGCCGCGTGCGAGGCCCCGGACACGCTGCTCAAGGCGAGCCTGGAGATCGGTCTCCCGATCCTGGGCGTGCCCGAGGCGCTCGGCGGGATCTCCGAGGAGCGCTCGGCGATGGCCGGCACCCTGGTGGCCGAGGCGCTCTCGCGCGGCGACCTCGGGCTCGCCGTGGCGACCCTGGCCCCCGGCAGCGTCGCCACCGCCATCGGGCTGTGGGGCACCGACGCCCAGCAGCAGACCTACCTGCCGGCGTTCACCGGCGACGACGTGCCCGCCGCGGCCCTCGCGCTGACCGAGCCCGCCGTCCTGTTCGACGTGATGACGCCGGCGACCACCGCCACCCGCACCGAGAGCGGCTTCACGCTCAACGGCACCAAGACCCTCGTGGCCCGCGGCGCCCAGGCCGAGCTGTTCGTCGTCGGCGCCGACCTCGACGGCACCCCCACGCTCTTCCTGGTCGAGTCCTCGACCGAGGGGCTGGCCGTCGAGGGCGACCCCGCGATGGGCGTCCGCGCCGCGTCGCTGACCCGCCTCACGCTCACCGACGTGCAGGTGCCGGCCGACGCCGTGCTCGGCGCGACCGACGGGTCGACGTACGTCGAGTGCGTGCGGCTCTCGCGCCTGGCGTGGTGCGCGCTGGCCGTCGGCACCGCCCAGGCGGTGCTCGACTACGTGACGCCGTACGTGAAGGAGCGCAAGGCCTTCGGCGAGCCGATCGCCCACCGCCAGTCGGTGGCGTTCATGGTCGCCAACATCGCCATCGAGCTCCAGGCCATGCGCCTGGTGACCTACAAGGCCGCGGCACGCGCCGCCGCCGGCAAGGACTTCACCCGCGAGGTCGCCCTGGCCCGCAAGCTGTGCGCCGACAAGGGCATGCAGATCGGCCTCGACGGCGTCCAGCTGCTCGGTGGCCACGGCTACGTCAAGGAACACCCCGTCGAGCGCTGGTACCGCGACCTCCGCGCGGTCGGCGTCATGGAAGGTTCGGTGCTTGTCTGATGATCAACCTCGAAGAGCCCAAGAAGTTCCGACCGCTGGTCGGCCAGGCCCACCAGGTCGCGATGAACATGCTGCGACCCATCTCGCGCAAGTACGACCTCGCCGAGCACGAGTACCCCAAGGAGCTCGACATGCTCGCCGCGATGATCGACGGGCTCTCCGAGTCCGGTGCGAACGAGGGCGCGGGCGCCGCCGGCGTACGTCGCGACGAGAAGGACACCGACACGACGGTCAAGAACGGGGCCAACCTGGCCTCGGTGCTGTCGATCGCCGAGATGTGCTGGGGCGACGTCGGCCTGCTGCTCTCGATGCCCCGCCAGGGCCTCGGCAACTCCGCGATCGCCTCGGTCGCCGACGACGAGCAGCTCGAGCGCCTCGACGGCGTGTGGGCCGGCATGGCCATCACCGAGCCCGGCGTCGGCTCCGACTCGGCCAACATCCAGACGACCGCGGTGCTCGACGGCGACGAGTACGTGATCAACGGCGAGAAGATCTACGTCACCTCCGGTGACCGCGCCGACCACATCGTCGTGTGGGCCACCCTCGACCGCGACCTCGGTCGAGCGGCGATCAAGTCGTTCGTGGTGGCCAAGGGCACGCCCGGGATGCGCGTCGACCGGCTCGAGCACAAGCTCGGCATCCGGGCCTCCGACACCGCCACGATCATCTTCGAGGACTGCCGGGTGCCGAAGGCCAACCTGCTCGGGTCACCGGACGTCGACCCGAAGGCCGGCTTCGCCGGGGCCATGGCGACCTTCGACAACACCCGACCGCTCGTGGCCGCCATGGCCATCGGCTGCGCCCGGGCCTCGCTCGACCTGACCCGCGACCTGCTGGCCGAGGCCGGCGTCGTGGTCGACTACGACCGCCCGGCGACCGTGCAGCACGCCGCCGCGGCCAAGCTCCTGCAGATGGAGGCCGACTGGGAGGGCGCCTACCTGCTCACCCTCCAGGCCGCCTGGATGGCCGACAACCGACAGCCCAACTCGCTCGAGGCCTCCATGGCGAAGGCGAAGGCCGGCCGGGTCGGCTCCGACATCACCCTCAGCTGCGTCGAGCTCTGCGGCTCGATCGGCTACAGCGAGACCGAGCTGCTCGAGAAGTGGTCGCGCGACTCCAAGATCCTCGACATCTTCGAGGGCACCCAGCAGATCCAGCAGCTGATCGTGGCCAGACGGATCCTGGGCCTGAGCAGCAGCGAGCTCAAGTAGCCGCGTGGGGCTCAGCGTGCGCTCACGCGCACGCTGAGCCCCACGCCGCGGTCGTCAGGAGCTCTCGGGGGCGCGGGGCGGGAGCTTCGCGCCCGGCGCTGGCTTTGTCGGCTCGGCCGCCTGCTTCTTGGCCGCCGGCTTCTTGGCCGCCTGCTTCTGCGCGGCCGGCTGCTTCGCCTTCGGGGCGATGTCGGCCGGGGTGACGTCGACGTCGACCTCAGCGGCCGGGGTCTGCTCGCCCTGGGGCTTGTCGACCGGAGCGGGGTCGAGGCCCAGCTCCTGCACGATGTTCACCGGCTCGGAGGTGTCGACCTCCGGGGCGGGCGCGGGCGGCTTCGCGGCCGACTTCTTCGCGGGCTTCTCGGCGGCCTTCGCAGCAGGCTTCTCGGCCGTCTTCGGGGCCGGCTTCGCGGCGGCCTTCGTGGCCACCTTGTCCGCGGCCTTCTTGACGGGCGCCGGCGTGGCCGGCTGGTCGGCGACCTTCTCCGCGACCTTCTCGGTCACCTTCGCTGTCGCCTTCTGCGTCGCCTGCTGGACCTGCTGAGCCTTCTGTACCGGTGCCGGCGTCGGCTCGGCTGCCTTGGCCTCGGGCTTCGACGCGGGCTTCGACGCGGGCTTGGCCTCGGGCGAGGAGCCCACGCCCGGCACGTGGGAGACCACGGACCCGGCGGTGCGGGCCAGCCGATCGGCGACCGACTTGCCTCCGGCCACGGCGCCCATCGCCTGCTCTGCGGCCTTGCCGGCCACCGTCTTCGGGGCCTTGAGGGTCTCGCTGGCCAGGTCCTTGATCTTCCCGATCGGGTTGGTGCGGGCCACGGGTGGTTCCTCTCGCGTGTGGGTGGGGGTGCGTCTGGAGTCAAGCACGGCCGTACGAGACGGCCAGCAGGCCGATACCCGCCGTGCCCTCCGGTCACGCCCGCGCGCCGACGGCCCAGGTGTGAGATGTGCCTCCACGTGTCGACTTCCAGGTCGAGGACGCGGTGGCAGCCGGCGTCGAGGGCCGGCGTCGCGAGCTGGTCTCGTGGCTCACCGACTTCTCGCTCGAGTACGCCGAGAGGGTGCGCGCCGACCACGCGCTCTTCGTCGAGGCCTTCCGCGAGGGCCGGATCGGCGTCTCGGCCACCTGAGCCGTCGCTGGCGCCGGCTCGCCGGCTCGCCGCCCGCACCCGGCCCGCACCGCCGGTGGCTGCACCACCGAACGTGGCACCGGAAACGTGGCTCACCCACCGCCGCCCGCAGCCGGCCTGCGCCGCCGGTGCCTCCACCACCGAACATCCCACCGAACACGTGGCTCACCCACCGCCGCCCACCGCCGCCTCCGCCGCCCACCGCCGCCCGCACCGCCACCCGGCCCGCACCGCCGGTGGCTGCACCACCGAACGTCGCACCGGAAACGTGGCTCACCCACCGCCGGCCGGTCAGCCCCGGTGGAGCACGTCGGCCGCACCGGAGGGCGGGGCCAGCAGGTGGCGAGGGGGGCGGTGGCCGGCGCCGGCGAACGCCGCATCGATCGCGAGCGCGACCGCGTCGACCCGGTCGGCCGGGACGACGGCGACCGACGAGCCGCCGAAGCCGCCACCGGTCATCCGGGCGCCCCACGCGCCGGCCTCGACCGCGGTGGCCACGGCCGTGTCGAGCTCGGCGCAGGAGATCTCGAAGTCGTCGCGCATCGAGTCGTGCGAGGCGGCGAAGAGCCGTCCCACCTCCCTCCAGTCGACCTCTCCGGAGGCCGTCAGCACCGCCACGGTGTCGGCGACCCGCTGCATCTCCGAGACCACGTGGCGGGCGCGGCGGCGCAGCACGGGGTCCTCCAACGACTCCGCCGCCGAGGCCTCGGCCTCGCGGAGCGACGACACGCCGAGCGCGGCGGTCGCCCGGTCGCACTCCGCACGCCGGTCGCCGTAACCGCCGTCGACCAGCGCGTGCGAGACCTGCGTGTCGGTGACCAGCAGGGCCATCCCGTCGAGGGGCAGCGGCACCGCCCGGGTGGCGCCGGGGTCGGCCAGGTCGTGGTCGAAGTCCACCAGCAGCGCGGAGCCGGGCTGGGCGAGCATGGCGATCGTCTGGTCCATCCCGCCGGTCGGAGCGCCCGCCACCTCCGCCTCGGCACGGATGCAGGCGGCGACGAGGTCGCGGCGGGCCGGGCCGGTGAGCGCTAGCCCGGTCAGGCCCGCCACCGCGACCGCGACCGCGCACTCCAGCGCGGCCGACGACGACAGACCGGCGCCCAGCGGCACGGTGCTGTCGATCACGAGGTCGAGGCCGGGCACGTCAAACCCGTGCTCTCGCAGCGCCCACAGCACCCCCGCGGCGTACGCCGGCCAGCCCTCGACCGACCCGGGGCGGATCTCCTCGAGCCGGCCGGCCCACTCCTGGTCGGACTGGAGGCTCGCCAGCCGCACCCGGCCGTCGTCGCGGGCGGCCGCGGCGGCGTACGTCGCGTGGGGGAGCGCGACCGGCAGGACCAGCCCCCGGTTGTAGTCGGTGTGCTCGCCGATCAGGTTGACCCGCCCGGGCGCCGCGGCCACCACCTCGGCCCGTCGGTCGAAGCGCCGGGTGAGCTCGGCGCGGAGGGCGGCGGTCAGCTGGTGGGGGTCTCCGGGGTCGACGAAGGTCACGGCGCCACTCTAGGGAGCCCGAGCGCGAGCCCGAGCGCGACCGCCACGCCGGGCGAGGCATGATCGGGCGGGTGAGCGAGACACCGGGCCCCGAGCTGGTCGACCTGGCCCACCAGGTGCTGGACCTCGCCCGCGAGGGTCATGCCGAGCGGCTGGCGGCGTACGTCGACGCGGGGGTGCCCGCCGACCTCACCGACGCCGCGGGCAACACGCTGCTGATGCTCGCGGCGTACCACGGTCACGCAGCGGCGGTCCGGGCCCTGGCCGACCGGGGCGCCGACGTCGACCGCCTCAACGACCGCGGCCAGTCGCCGCTCGCGGGAGCGGTCTTCAAGGGTGAGGACGAGGTCGTCCGGACGCTGCTCGACCTCGGCGCCGACCCCGAGTCGGGGTCGCCGTCCGCCCGCGCGACCGCGGAGATGTTCGGCCGTTCGTTGTAGCCTCAGCGCCCGTGCAGCTCCTCCACGACACCACGGCCCACGACCTCACCTACGACGACGTCTTCATGGTGCCGCGACCCTCCGCGGTCGCCAGCCGGTACGACGTCGACCTGGCCACCGACGACGGGACCGGCACGACCGTTCCGCTGGTCGTGGCCAACATGACGGCCATCGCCGGCAAGCGGATGGCCGAGACCGTGGCCCGCCGCGGGGGGCTGGTGGTCATCCCGCAAGACATCCCGGCGCCGGTGGTCGCCGAGGTCGTCCGCTTCGTGAAGTCGCGCCACCTGGTCTTCGACACCCCGATCGAGCTGCACCCCCACCAGACCGTGGCCGAGGCGCTGGCGCTGATCCCCAAGCGCGCTCACCGTGCCGCCGTGGTGGTCGTCGACGGCCGGCCGGTGGGGGTGGTCTCCGAGGCCGACTGCGTCGACGTCGACCGCTTCGCCCAGGTGGGCCAGGTGATGTCGACGGCCGCCGTGACGATCGCGGCCGACACCGACCCCCGCGTGGCGTTCGATGCCCTCGACCGGGCCAAGGCGCCGCTGGCGGTGGCCGTCGCCGCGGACGGGTCCCTGGCCGGGGTGCTCACCCGGACCGGCGCGCTCCGGGCGACGCTCTACGCCCCCGCGGTCGATGCCCACGGGCAGCTGCGGATCGCCGCGGCGGTGGGCGTCAACGGCGATGTCGCCGCCAAGGCCGCCGAGCTGCTGGCCGCCGGCGTGGACGCCCTCGTGGTCGACACCGCCCACGGGCACCAGGAGCGGATGACCGAAGCGCTGAAGGCTGTGCGCGCCCTCGGCCCGACGGTGCCGGTCGCGGCCGGCAACGTGGTGTCCGCCGACGGCACCCGGGCTCTGCTCGAGGCCGGGGCCGACATCGTCAAGGTCGGGGTCGGCCCGGGCGCCATGTGCACCACCCGGATGATGACCGGCGTGGGTCGCCCGCAGTTCTCGGCCGTCCTGGAGTGTGCGGCGGCCGCCCGCGAGCTGGGCGGGCACGTCTGGGCCGACGGGGGAGTGCGGCACCCGCGCGACGTGGCCCTGGCCCTGGCGGCCGGGGCCTCGTCGGTGATGGTCGGCTCCTGGTTCGCGGGCACCCACGAGTCGCCGGGCGACCTCACCCAGGACTCCGACGGCCGGGCCTACAAGATCTCCTTCGGCATGGCCTCGGCCCGCGCGGTCGCCCACCGCACGTCGTCGGAGTCGGCGTACGACCGGGCCCGCAAGGGGCTCTACGAGGAGGGCATCTCCTCGTCGCGGATGTACCTCGACCCGGTACGGCCGGGGGTGGAGGACCTGATCGACCAGATCTGCTCGGGCGTCCGCTCCGCGTGCACGTACGCCGGCGCCACGTCGCTCGCCGAGCTCCACGAGCGGGCCGTGGTGGGCGTGCAGTCCGCGGCCGGCTTCCACGAGGGCCGGCCGCTGGCCACCAGCTGGTAGTCAGCCGGTGGCCAGCGGCCGGTGCGGGTCGCTGAGCGCCGGCGCTCAGACCTCTCGGTCGCTGGGGGAGTCCTGCTCGACGGCGAGCTGGAAGTCGTCACCGTGCTGGGTGACGCCGGCGACGACCGCCTGCTCGACCGCCTCGGTGGCGTACTTGCCGCGCACCATGAGGGGGTCCTGGCGCAGGTCCTTCATCAGGGCCACGGCCAGGCCGATCATGACGACCACGAACGGCAGTGCCGCCACGATCGTGATCGTCTTCAGCCCGTTGAGCGCGTCCTCACCGCCGACGAGCAGCATCACCGCCGCGACGGCACCGGTGGCGACACCCCAGAAGATGACGGTCGGACGTCGCGGGTCGGTCGTGCCCTTCTCCGACAGCGTGCCCATCACGACCGAGGCCGCGTCGGCGCCGGAGACGAAGAAGATCGCCACGAGCAGCATCACGATGACGCCGGTGATCAGGGTCAGCGGCAGCGCCTCCAGCGTCGTGAACAGCTGGGACTCCTGGCCACCGGCGCCGTAGACGTCGGTGCCGTCGCGCTGCAGGTCGATGGCGGTGCCGCCGAAGATCGCGAACCAGACCAGGCTCACCGCGCTCGGGACGAGCAGGACGCCGGTGACGAACTGGCGGATCGTGCGCCCGCGGGAGATCCGCGCGATGAACATGCCGACGAAGGGGGTCCAGGAGATCCACCAGGCCCAGTAGAAGACCGTCCAGAGCTGGAGCCACTCGTTGGCCTCGGGACCCGAGGCGCCGGTGCGGGCCGCCATCGTCGGCAGCTCGCCGAGGTAGCTGCCGAGCGAGGTCGGCAGCATGTTGAGGATGAAGACCGTCGGCCCGACGACGAAGAGGAACAGCGCCAGGACGATGGCCAGCACCATGTTGATGTTGGAGAGCCACTGGATGCCGCGGGCGACGCCCGAGACCGCCGACAGGACGAACGCGACGGTCAGCACCGCGATGATCGCGACCAGGACGGCGTTGCCGACCTTGCCGATGCCGCCGATGAGCTCGAGACCGCTGCGGATCTGCAGCGCACCGAGCCCGAGCGAGGCCGCAGAGCCGAAGAGGGTCGCGAAGATCGCCAGCATGTCGATCATCCGACCGCCGTTGCCGTGCGCCCGCGAGCCCAGCAGCGGCTCGAAGGCCGCGGAGATCAGCTGGGGCCGACCCTTGCGGTAGACGCCGTACGCGATGGCCAGACCGACGACCGCGTAGATGGCCCACGGGTGCAGCGTCCAGTGGAACATGGTGGTGGCCAGCGCGGTCTGTGCCGCTTCGGGGTTGCCGGCCTCACCGGTGCCCGGGGGCGGGTTGACGTAGAACTCCAGGGGCTCGCTGACGCCGTAGAACATCAGGCCGATGCCCATTCCGGCGCTGAACATCATCGCGACCCACGAGACGGTCTTGAACTCCGGCTCCTCGTCGTCCCGGCCCAGCGGGATCCGGCCGTAGCGGCTCAGGGCGAGGTAGACGACGAAGACCACGAAGCCGCTGGCGGTCAGCACGAAGAGCCAGCCCATGCTCTGCATCGTCCAGCCCAGGGCCGCGGTCGAGGCGCTGGCCAGCGAGTCGGTGCTGACGAAGCCCCACACGACGAAGCCGATGGCGATCGCGGCGGGAACGCCGAAGACCCAACGGTCCAGGCCGGTGCGGGCCGTCGTGCTCTCGGTGCCGAGGGCACCGTCCAGGGCCGGGTGGGGGACGACGTCGCGCACCCGGGGGCCTGCGGGGGGCCGACGTCGAGGACGTTGCTGCTGAGTGGTCATCGTCAACACCTATCGAAGCGTCAGTGATCCGGGCAAAACGCCGGGTAACCCTGTACCCCGTCGCTGACCCATGATCTCCCGGAGCACCGGGCGCCCGCGCTGACGAGCCGTGACGAAGCCCACGCACACGGCCGGACGCTCAGCGACGGGTCGAGTTGACCGTCCGCCCGCGGACGATGCCGATGAACGCCTGCACGCGCTCGTCGTCGTGGTCGACCCGCCAGACCAGACCGACGGTGGTCGTCGGCAGTCCGGTGACGCGGCGGCGTACGACGTCCTTCCGGGCGTGCAGCCGAGCGACCGAGAGCGGCAGCAGCACGATGCCGGTGCCGGCCGCGACCGTCTCGACGGCCTCCTGCTCGCTCATCGCCGGCCAGGTGAGCTGGGGCGCGGTCGGCGTCCAGCCGGAGGCGTGGGGCCGGACGAGCTGCTCGTCGGCCAGGTCGGCGAGCTCGACGTCCTCGTCCTCGGCGGTCGCCGCGACGAGGTGCTCGGCCCCGGCGACCACGACGGGCTGCTCCTCGTAGAGCGGGATGCAGTGCAGTCCCTCGCGGTCGACCGGGAGGCGCGCGAGCACCATGTCCATCGTCGCGTCACGGACGCCGTCTTCCTGCTCGGCCTCGTCGAGCGGCACCAGCTCGAGCTGGTCGCGCCGTCGTTCGCGCCACGTACGGGCCCACTTGTCGGGGGTGGCTCCGGTGACGAAGCCGACGCGGAAGGGAGTGCTCACCGGGACAGCATGACCGACCGGACGCACGACGTCCGGGCCGACCCGCGAGGGCCGACCCGGACGTCGGGGTGGTGCTGGGTGGTGCTGGGTCGTGCTGGGTGCTGGCTCAGACCAGGTCGTAGCGGTCGAGCTCCATGACCTTGACCCACGCCGCCACGAAGTCGCGCACGAACTTCTCCTGCGCGTCGGAGCTGGCGTAGACCTCGGCGACGGCCCGGAGCTCGGAGTTGGAACCGAAGACCAGGTCGTTGCGGCTGCCGGTCCAGCGGACCTCGCCCGTCGCGGCGTCGCGCGCCTCGAACGTGTCGGGGTCGCTGTCGGCCGGCTTCCACGTAGTGCCCATGTCGAGCAGGTTCACGAAGAAGTCGTTGGTCAGCGTGCCGGGCCGGTCGGTCAGCACGCCCAGCGAGGACTGCGCGTGGTTGGCGTCGAGGGCCCGGAGACCACCGACGAGCACCGTCATCTCAGGGGCGCTCAGCGTGAGCAGGTTGGCCCGGTCGATGAGCAGGTACTCGGCCGGCAGGCGGTGTCCCTTGCCGAGGTAGTTGACGAAGCCGTCGGCCGACGGCTCGAGCGCGGCGAAGGACTCCGTGTCGGTCATCTCCTGGGTGGCGTCGGTGCGACCCGGCCGGAACGGCACCTCCAGCTGGTGACCGGCGTCGGCGGCGGCCTTCTCGACGCCCGCGCAGCCGGCGAGCACGATCAGGTCGGCGAGGGAGACCCGCTTGCCGCCGCTCTGGGCGCCGTTGAAGGACTCCTGCACGCCTTCGAGGGTGCCCAGCACCGAGGCCAGCTGGTCGGGGTTGTGCGCCTCCCAGCCGTTCTGCGGCTGCAGGCGCAGCCGACCGCCGTTGGCGCCGCCGCGCTTGTCGCTGCCCCGGAAGGACGCAGCTGCGGACCACGCCGTGCCGACCAGCTGCGAGACCGGCAGACCGGTGTCGAGCACCTGCTGCTTGAGGGCGGCGACGTCGGCGGCGTCGACCAGGTCGTGGTCGACCGCCGGAACCGGGTCCTGCCACAGCAGGGTCTCGCTCGGCACCAGGGGGCCGAGGTAGCGCTGGATGGGGCCCATGTCGCGGTGCGTGAGCTTGTACCAGGCGCTCGCGAACGCGTCGGCGAACTCGTCGGGGTTCGCCAGGAAGCGGCGTCCGATCTTCTCGTAGACCGGGTCGACGCGCAGGGCGAGGTCAGTCGTGAGCATCGTCGGGGGCCGCGTGAGCGAGCCGTCCTCGGGGTCGGGCACGGTGTTGGCACCGCCGCCGTCCTTGGGCTGCCACTGGTGCGCCCCGGCCGGGCTCGAGGTGAGCTCCCACTCGTAGCCGAAGAGGTTCTCGAGGTACAGGTTGGTCCACTGCGTCGGCGCCGCGGTCCAGGTCACCTCGATGCCGCTGGTGATCGCGTCGCGGCCCTTGCCGCTCCCGTAGGAGTTGCGCCAGCCGAAGCCCTGCTCCTCCAGCGGGGCGCCCTCGGGCTCGGGCCCGATGTGGGGGTTGGGGTCGGCCGCGCCGTGGGTCTTGCCGAAGGTGTGACCACCGGCGATCAGCGCGAACGTCTCCTCGTCGTTCATCGCCATCCGGCCGAAGGTCTCGCGGATGTCGCGGGCCGAGGCCAGCGGGTCGGGCTCGCCGTTGGGGCCCTCCGGGTTGACGTAGATCAGCCCCATCTGCACGGCGGCCAGCGGGCCCTCGAGCTCGCGGTCGCCGGTGTAGCGCTCATCGCCCAGCCACTCGTCCTCGGGGCCCCAGTAGACGTCCTCGTCGGGCTCCCAGACGTCAGCCCGTCCGCCGGCGAAGCCGAGGGTCTTGAAGCCCATCGTCTCCAGGGCGCGGTTGCCGGTGAAGACCATCAGGTCGGCCCAGGAGATCTTCTGGCCGTACTTCTGCTTGATCGGCCACAGCAGGCGGCGGGCCTTGTCGAGGCTGGCGTTGTCGGGCCAGCTGTTGAGCGGCGCGAAGCGCTGCATGCCGGCGCCGGCGCCGCCGCGGCCGTCCTTGATCCGGTAGGTGCCGGCGCTGTGCCAGGCCATCCGGACGAAGAGCGGGCCGTAGTGGCCGAAGTCGGCCGGCCAGAAGTCCTGTGAGTCGGTCATCAGCGCGTCGACGTCGGCGGTCAGCGCGTCGAGGTCGAGGCTGTTGAACGCGGCGGCGTAGTCGAAGTCGCCGCCGAGCGGGTTGGCCACCGCCGGGTGCTTGCGCAGGATCTTCAGGTTGAGCTGGTCGGGCCACCAGTCACGGTTGCCGGCGCCCTCGGTCGGGTGGTTGCGCGGTCCGACCGAGGCGACGGGACAGGTGGCCTCGCTCTCCTGCGACTGCATGTCTCCGACGACGGCATCATGATGTTCGGGCACGGGATTCCTTTCGGGGAACGGCGATAGCTGGTGAAGGTGTTCAGCGGGTGGGTGTGGCGGTGCAGGCCGAGCAGCGGCCCCAGTAGATGACCTCGGCCTCGTCGATCGAGAAGCCGTGGTCCTGCGAACCGGTCAGGCAGGGGGCCGCTCCGACGGCGCAGTCGACGTCGGCGATGGTGCCGCAGGATCGGCACACGACGTGGTGGTGGTTGTCGCCCGTTCGGGACTCGTAGCGTGCTACGGACTCCGAGGGCTGGATCCGACGTACGAGGCCGGCCTCGGTCAACGCGCGCAGCACGTCGTAGACGGCCTGGCGGGAGACCTCACCGATCTCGGCTCGGACCGCGTCGAGGATCGCCTCGGTGTCGGCGTGCGGGTGGTCGCGCACCGCCGAGAGCACCGCGACCCGCGGACGGGTGACCCGGAGCGAGGCCTCGCGCAGCTGCTGGGCGAAGGCGGTGGACTGTGGCATCGTCCCTACCCTGACGCTTTATCTGGATCGAGTCAAGACTGACGTCGCGCGGGTGACCGTGAACCCGTGCCGCGGCGGAGGACCTCGCTGAGTCATAGCCGGCGGGCGGCTCGCGGTATGTGGGCGGGGCGCAAATGAAGAGAAGGCCCCGTGGAGCCGGGGCCTTCTCAGTGTCCGAGGGGGGACTTGAACCCCCACGCCCGCTAATGGGGCACTAGCACCTCAAGCTAGCGCGTCTACCAATTCCGCCACCCGGACGAGTGCGACCAAACCGTAGCAAAGCAGGCCGATCTTCCCGGCATCGGGGAGGTGCCCGGGGCGGTGCTTGGATGGGGTCATGAGCACCGAGGAGACGAACGGGGACCGGGTCCTGTCGTACGACCCGGCCGGCGAGGTGGTCGACCTGTGCCGCGACCTCATCCGGATCGACACGACCAACTACGGCGACCGTGAGGGCCCGGGGGAGCGCAAGGCCGCCGAGCACGTGGCCACCCTCCTCGACGAGGTCGGGATCGAGTCGCGGCTCTACGAGTCGACACCCGGCCGGACGTCGGTCGTGGCGCACTGGGGCGGGTCGGAGGGCGACCGGCTGCTGCTGCACGGCCACCTCGACGTCGTACCGGCGGCGGCGGAGGACTGGCAGGTCCACCCGTTCAGCGGGGAGGTCCAGGACGGGTACGTCTGGGGCCGCGGCGCGGTCGACATGAAGGACTTCGACGCGATGCTGCTCTCGACCGTGCGCGCCCGTCAGCGCGCGGGCGCCGTACCGGACAGGCCGATCGTGCTGTGCTTCACCGCTGACGAGGAGGCCGGGGGACACCACGGAGCCGAGGTGCTGGTCGACCAGCACCGCGACGAGCTCGAGGGGTGCACGGAGGCGGTCGGCGAGGTGGGCGGCTTCAGCACCACCGTGCGCGGCCGACGGCTCTACCTGATCGAGGCCGCCGAGAAGGGCATGGCCTGGATGAAGCTCACCGCGCGCGGACGCGCCGGTCACGGGTCGATGATCAACCCCGACAACGCGATCACCCGGCTCTCGGGGGCGGTGGCCCGCATCGGGGCGCACCAGTGGCCGGTCCGGCTCACCCCGACGATGGAGGTGCTGCTCGCGACCGTCGCCGACCTGGCCGGCACCGAGGCGACGCCCGAGAACGCCCAGGAGCTCGTGGAGGAGTTCGGAGGAGCGGTGCGCATGCTCGGCGCCGTCATCCGCAACACCGTCAACCCGACCCAGCTCGACGCGGGCTACAAGGTCAACGTGATCCCCACCGAGGCCAGCGCCCATGTGGACGGACGTTTCCTGCCCGGCTACGAGGACGAGTTCTTCCAGACCCTGCGCGAGCTGTGCGGCGAGGGGATCGAGTGGGAGTTCCTCTCCCACCAGCAGCCCTGGGAGACGCCGTACGACGGCGACCTGGTGGCGGCGATGAGCCGCTCGATCCTGGCCGAGGACCCCGAGGCCCTGGTCGCGCCGTACACGATGAGCGGCGGCACCGACGCCAAGCACTTCCGCAAGCTGGGCCTGCGCTCCTACGGCTTCGCCCCGCTGCGGCTGCCCGCCGACCTCGACTTCACGGCGCTGTTCCACGGTGTCGACGAGCGCGTCCCGGTCGACGCCCTGGAGTTCGGTGCCCGCGTCTTCGACCGGTTTCTCGATCAGGTCTGATCAGGTCTGAGCCCGCGAAGCCTCGACAGGCTCGACCACCGAGGTGGCGAGCTCGACCACCGGGGTGTCAGGCGGTGCGGACCGCGCGGATGATCTTGCGGCGCAGGACCACGCGGCGGGTGCCGTCGGGGGTGATCCGGACGCGGTCGAGCTCCCAGCCGCCGTGCTCGGCGCGGTCGACCAGCAGCCGGGTCACGACGTTGCGGGAGAACTCGCGGGAGAACGTCACCCGGTCGAACTCCCACTCGACCCCCCGCCCGCCGGGCGGCCGGTGCGGCAGCCGGCTCACGTCGGGCCCCCGGACCCCGAGACGTCGTCGAGGGCGGCGACCAGCTCGGGCGGCAGCGCCTTCTGCTCGGTGTCCAGCGCTCCGCGCAGCTGCGCGGCGGTGCGGGCGCCGACGATCGGGGCGGTGACGCCCGGACGGTCGCGGACCCACACGAGGGCGACCTCGAGCGGGGTCCAGCCCAGTCCTTCGGCCGCGCGGGCCACGGCCTCCACGATGCTGGCGGCGCGGTCGTCGAGGTAGGCGCTGACGAAGCCGGAGAAGACCGGCGAGGCGCCGCGCGAGTCCGAGGGGGTGCCGGTGCGGTACTTGCCGGTCAGCACGCCACGCCCGAGCGGCGACCAGGGGAGGACGCCCAGGCCGAGGGCGCCGCAGGCGGCCAGCACCTCGTGCTCGACGTGTCGGTTGAGCAGCGAGTACTCGACCTGGGTCGAGGCCAGGGTGGCGCGCCCCGGCACCGCGCGCTGCCACGTCGCGGCCTGCGCGGTCTGCCACCCGGAGTAGTTGGAGATGCCGACGTACGCCGCCCGGCCCGAGGTCACGGCGAGGTCGAGCGCGCTGAGCGTCTCCTCCAGCGGTGTCTCGTCGCTCCACACGTGCACCTGCCACAGGTCGACCTGCTCGACCCCGAGGCGACGCAGCGAGGCGTCGAGGGTGCGCAGCAGCGAGCCGCGGGCGGTGTTGGTGACCCGCTCGTTCGTACGTCGTGAGATGCCGGCCTTGGTCGCGATCACCACGTCGTCCCGGTCCACGACGTCGCCGATCAGCGAGCCGACCAGGCGTTCGGAGTCGCCGTCGGTGTAGCCCGCGGCGGTGTCGACCAGCGTGCCGCCGGCCTCGGTGAACGCGACCATCTGGTCACGGGCCTCGTGCTCGTCGGTGTCCCGTCCCCAGGTCATCGTGCCGAGCCCGAGGCGGGAGACCTTCAGACCGGTGTGGCCCAGCGACCGCTGCAGCATGGGCAGAAACCTAGCCCGCGAACCCCGGCGGCGTGGGCAGCGGCTCGCGGGACGGTCGGTCTCCGTAGACTTCGGCCTCGTGTGGGATCTCCTGAAGGCAGTCGTCCTTGGCACCATCCAAGGGCTCACGGAGTTCCTGCCCATCTCCAGCAGCGCCCACCTGCGCATCTTCCCCGAGCTCTTCGGCTGGGGAGACCCGGGCGCGGCCTTCACCGCGGTGATCCAGATCGGCACCGAGCTGGCCGTGCTGCTCTACTTCCGCAAGGACATCGTGCGGATCGCCTCCGCCTGGCTGCGCTCGCTGGTCAAGCCCGAGTACCGCGGCCACCTCGACGCCCGGATGGGCTGGTTCATCATCGCCGGCTCGCTGCCCATCGTGATCCTGGGCGTGCTGCTCAAGGACGTCATCGAGCGCGACTTCCGCAACCTCTGGATCATCGGGACCACGCTGATCGTGATGGGCGTCGTGCTCGGCATCGCCGACCGGGTCGGGTCCACCGACAAGCAGATCAAGCAGATCAGCCTGCGCGACGCCCTGCTGATGGGCGGTGCCCAGGCCCTCGCGCTGGTGCCGGGCGTCTCGCGCTCCGGCGCCACGCTGTCGATGGGTCGCCTGCTCGGCTACGACCGCGAGGCGGCCACCCGCTACGCCTTCCTGCTCGCCATCCCGGCCGTGGTCGGGGCCGGGATCTTCGAGCTCAAGGAGATCCCCGGCGGTGAGAACAGCCTCGGCTGGGGACCGACGCTGGTCGCGACGGTCGTCTCCTTCCTGGTCGGGTACGCCGCCATCGCCTGGCTGCTGCGCTACGTCACGACGCACTCCTACACGCCGTTCGTCCTCTACCGGGTCGTGCTGGGCTCGGCCACGCTGCTCCTCGTCGCCACCGGCGTCCTCGCCGCCTGAGCGCCGCGGCCGCTGCCGGCTAGAGCCAGCCGGACCGCTTGAAGAAGATCCACAGCCCCCAGCACAGCGCCACCATCAAGAACACCGCGAACGGGTAGCCCAGGGTCCAGTGCAGCTCGGGCATGACGTCGAAGTTCATGCCGTAGACCCCGGCCACCAGCGTCGGCGCCGCGACCAGCCCGACCCCGGCCGAGATCTTGCGCATGTCGTCGTTCTGCCGCACCGTGACCCGGGCCAGGTGGGCCTCGAAGGCGGTCGAGAGCAGCCCGTCGAGGGTGTCGACGACCTCCGCTGCCTGGGCCAGGTGGTCGGCCACGTCGCGGAAGAACGGCCCCGACTCCTTGTCGATCACCGCCAGCTCGCCCGACGCGAACCGGCGCATCGGCTCGCGCAACGGCAGCACCGCTCGGCGTACCTCGGCGATCTCGCGCTTCAGGGTGTAGATCCGCACCGAGTCGTCGGTGCGGCCGGGGGAGAAGACCGAGGCCTCGACCTCGTCGACGTCCACCTCGAGGTCCTCGACGACCGCGACGTAGGAGTCGACCACCGTGTCGCACACCGCATAGACCACCGCGGAGGGTCCGTGGGTGAGCACACCTGCGCGTTCCTCGAGGGAGTGCCGCGCTGTCTGGAGCTGCGAGCCGGTGCCGTGCCGCACCGAGACCACGAAGTCGTGGCCGATGAAGAGGTTGATCTCGCCGGTCTCGACGGCGTCGTCCTCGTCGACGTACCAGAGGGTCTTCAGCACCAGGAACAGGCTCTCGTCGTACCGCTCGAGCTTGGGGCGCTGGTGGGCCTTGATCGCGTCCTCGACCGCGAGGGGGTGCAGGTCGAAGGCCGCCGCGACATGACCGAGCTCGTCCTCGCTGGGCTCGTGCAGCCCCACCCAGACGAACCCGTCCTCACGGGCGGCCACCGTGCGCAACGCCTCGAAGTCGTGCGTGCTGCAGTCCACCGACACCCGCTCGCCCTTGCGGTACACCGCACTGTCCACGATCACGGCGCCCACGCTAGTCCTCCCGGCCCCGTCCGCCGCCGAGTGACGGCTGGCGCGGCCCGCGCGTTTGCAGCGGTTGTGACACTGGACCGATGACCGAGCCGTCTCTGTGCCGTACCCCGCCCCTCTCCTGGACGGCGGCCGCCTGATGCGCGTCCTGGTCCTCGGCGCCACCGGGTACGTCGGCTCGCGCCTGGTCCCCGGCCTGCTCGCGGCCGGGCACGAGGTGGTGGCGTCGTCCTCCTCCGAGCCCGACCCCGGCCGCTTCGCCTGGGGCGAGCAGGTCGAGTGGCGTCGCTGCGACGTGGCCGACCAGGCATCGGTGCGGCGCGCGCTCGCGGACGCCGACGCGGTCTGCTACCTCGTCCACTCCCTGGACCGCCGCGGCTTCGAGGACCTCGACCGGGTGGCCGCCACCCACGTCCGCGACGCCGTCGCCGACTCAGGCGTACGTCGCATGGTCTACCTCTCCGGGCTGGTGCCGGAGCTGGCCGACGGCGACCACCACTCGCCCCACATCGCCTCGCGGCTCGAGGTCGAGGAGATCCTGGCCGAGGCCGAGTGCTCGACGCTGACCCTGCGCGCCGGCGTGGTGCTCGGCGCGGGCTCCACGTCCTACGAGGTGGTCCGCCAGATGGCGGCCCTGCTGCCGGTGCAGCCGATCCCGGGCTGGATGCGCACCCGGGTGCAGCCGGTCTCGATCACGGACGTCGTGCGCGCCCTCGTCGACGCCTTCGCCGACGGGACGCCCGCAGGCACCCGCGAGGGGGCCTACGACCTCGGCGGGCCCGACGTGGTCGCCTACCCCCAGCTCCTGGGCGCCTACTCCCGCTCGGCCGGGCTGCTGCGGATGCGGGTGCCCGTCCCGGTGGCCCCCGTCCCGATCGTGGCGCTGGCCAGCGCCCTGCTCGTCAGCGCGCCCTTCTGGACGGTCGCCGCGCTCGTGCACAGCCTGCGCCACGACATGGTCTGCCGACCCGACCACCTGCTGCCCGAGGACGGCACGCCGCGCCTGGGCATCAAGGAGTCGCTGGCGCGGTCGCTCGAGACCCCCGAGCACGACTACCCCGAGCAGCCGCTGCCGAGCGACCCGGCCTGGACGCGGATGCGGGCGCCGGTGCTCGACGAGCTGCGGGCCCCTGCCTTCGTGCGGGCCGGCGCCAGCCTGGCCCTGCGGCGGGTGGCCGACCTGCGCGGACTCGTCCGCTGACGCTCGGGCCGCCCTGGGCCCACCACCACTAGGCTCGCCGCCATGGCCACCGTGATCCTCGTCCGCCACGGGCGGACGACCGCCAACGCGTCCGGCACCCTGGCCGGCCGGATGCCGGGGGTGCGCCTGGACGACCTCGGCGCCGAGCAGGCCCGTCGGGCGGGGGAGCGGCTGGCCGGCGTCCCCCTCGCGGCCATGGTGAGCAGCCCGATGGAGCGCTGCCGCCAGACCGCCAAGGCGATCCTCGCCGGCCGCGCAGACGGCCTCAAGGTGGGCTCCGAGAAGGGGCTCAGCGAGTGCGACTACGGCGAGTGGCAGGGCCGCCAGCTCCAGGACCTCGCCAAGGAGCCGCTGTGGAAGGTGGTGCAGACCCAGCCCTCGGCGGCGGTCTTCCCGGGAGGTGAGTCGCTGGCCGCCATGCAGGGCCGGGCCGTCTCCGCCGTACGCCGCCACGACGCCGCCGTGGAGCAGGAGCACGGGTCCGGGGCGGTCTGGGTCGCGGTGAGCCACGGCGACATCATCAAGTCGGTGCTGGCCGACGCCCTCGGCATGCACCTCGACCTCTTCCAGCGCCTGCACGTCGACCCCGCCTCGATCTCGATCGTGCGCTACACCGACAGCCGGCCCTACGTCCTGGCCAGCAACACCCACGCGGGCGACCTGTCCTGGCTGACGCCCCCGCCGGCGGCGAAGAAGAAGAAGGCGCGCTCCCGGCGGGCCGCGGACGCTCCCGTGGGCGGCGGCGCCGGGCCGTCGGCCCCCGTCTAGGGAGAGGTCATAGGCTCAGCACCATGCCGATCGTCCACGGATTCGACCCGCCCGAGCGCTTCGTCGCGGGCACCGTCGGTGAGCCCGGCGCCCGGACGTTCTTCCTCCAGGCCCGTGCCGGCACCAAGATCACGAGCGTGGCGCTGGAGAAGCAGCAGGTCGCTGCGCTCGCCGAGCGCATGGACGAGCTGCTCGACGAGGTGATGGCGGCCGGCGGTGACACCGTGGTGCCGGCCGTGGCGCCCCTCGCGCTCGACGACAGCGCTCCGCTCGAGCAGCCGATCGAGGAGGAGTTCCGCGCCGGCACGATGACGCTCTCCTGGGACCCCGACGACCACTGCGTCGTGATCGAGGTCTTCCCCTTCACCGAGGCCGCGGTCGTCTCGCCCGACCAGGTCGACCAGGACTTCGAGGAGCCCGACCCCGAGGAGGTGCTGCTGGTCCGCCTCGCGCCGGGCCTCGCCCGCGCCTTCGTCAAGCGGACCGAGCAGGTGCTCGAGGCCGGTCGTCCGAGCTGCCCCTTCTGCGGCAACCCGATCGACCCCGACGGACACCTCTGCGTGCGCGCCAACGGCTTCCGCCGCCGCGAGCCGCTGCCCGAGCCGTGACCACGACGTACTCGTGAGCAGCCAGCCCGTCCCCGAGGGCGACCTGGAGATCCACGGCCGCATCATGCCCGCCTCCAACGCCACGTTCCTGGGCGAGATCGACGGCGTGAAGGTCGTCTACAAGCCGGTCGCGGGCGAGCGGCCGCTGTGGGACTTCCCCGACGGCACCCTCGCCGACCGCGAGGTCGCGGCGTACGCCGTCTCGGAGGCCACCGGGTGGGACGTCGTCCCCCCGACCTGGATGGGCGAGGGCCCCCACGGCCGCGGGATGGTGCAGGTCTGGCAGGAGGTCGACCCCGACCAGGAGGCCGTCACCATCGTGCGCGCCGGGACCCTCCCCTCGGGCTTCCTGCACGTCTTCGACGCCCTCGACGACCGCGACCGCGACATCAGCCTGGTCCACGAGGACACCGCGGCGCTGCGCCGGATGGCGGTCTACGACGTGCTGGTCAACAACGCCGACCGCAAGGGCGGTCACGTGCTGGAGATGCCCGGCGGTCACCGCTACGGCGTCGACCACGGGGTGGCCTTCCACCACGAGCCCAAGCTGCGCACCGTGCTCTGGGGCTGGGGCGGTCGCCCGCTGGCGGACGACGAGGTCGAGGTCGTGCGCCGTGTCGCCGCCGACCTCAGCGGCTCCCTCGGCGCCACGTTGGCCGACCACCTCACCGACCTGGAGATCGGCGCGTTGGAGCAGCGGTGCCGCCGGTTGCTGCGGTCGGGTTCGCTCCCCGTCCCGCGCGGGGAGTGGCCCTCGATCCCGTGGCCGCCCTTCTGACCCTGCGACGTTAGGCTCCGGTCATGCGTTCCTGGTCGGCCCCGGAGGTCCCCGCCCTGCCCGTCACCGGGCCGCTGGTCCGGATCCACGACACCGCCAGCGGCGGTCCGGTCACGACCGCGTCCGAGGGCCCCGCCCGGCTCTACGTCTGCGGCATCACGCCGTACGACGCCACCCACCTGGGCCACGCCGCGACGTACGTCGGCTTCGACCTGCTCTACCGGGCCTGGCGCAACGCGGGACTCGACGTCCACTACGTCCAGAACGTCACCGACGTCGACGACCCGCTGCTGGAGCGCGCCGCCAAGGTGCACGTCGACTGGGTCGAGCTGGCCGAGCGCGAGACCGAGCTGTTCCGCACCGACATGGAGGCTCTGCGGGTCCTGCCCCCGGCGCAGTACGTCGGCGCGGTCGAGTCGATCCCGCTGGTGATCGCGCTGGTCCAGCGGCTCGAGGCCGTCGGGGCGACGTACACGCTCGGCAACGACGTCTACTTCTCGGCCACCGCCGACCCGGCCTTCGGCCGCGAGTCCGGCTACGACCGCGAGACCATGCTGCGGCTCTCCGCCGAGCGGGGCGGTGACCCGGGGCGGGAGGGCAAGAAGGACCCCCTCGACGTCGTCGTGTGGCTGGGCGAGCGGGAGGGCGAGCCGTCGTGGGACAGCCCCTTCGGCCGCGGGCGCCCCGGCTGGCACATCGAGTGCGCGGCCATCGCGCTGGAGCACCTCGGCCCGGGCTTCGACGTCCAGGCCGGCGGCAGCGACCTGGTGTTCCCGCACCACGAGATGAGCGCCGGGCACGCCCAGGTGGCTCACCCCGAGACACCGTTCGCCCGGGCCTACGCCCACGCCGGCATGGTCGGCTACGACGGCGAGAAGATGTCGAAGTCGCGCGGCAACCTGGTCTTCGTCTCCGCCCTGCGCAACAGCGACGTCGACCCGATGGCGATCCGCTTCGCCCTGATGCGTCACCACTACCGCAGCGACTGGGAGTGGACCGACGACCAGCTGTGGCGGGCCGTCGACGACCTGACCCGGTGGCGGCAGGCGCTGGCCCTCGGCGCCGGTGCTCCCTCGGAGCCGGTGACCGAGATCGTGCTGGCCGCCCTGGCCGACGACCTCGACGCGCCGCGTGCGCTGGCGGCGGTCGACGCGCTGGGTCGCCGCGACCCTCGGCACCGACGGCCTGGCCGACACCAGCGACCCCGACGCGGCCACCGCGATCCACACGCTGCTCGACTCGGCCCTGGGCCTGTCGCTCTGACCTCCCGCCGGCTGCCGCGCCGGGCGAGGGGGTGGACAGTCGCCGTTTTTTCGAGTCATCGTGGGGCCATGACCAACGCGATCCGACCGAAGCTGGTCGTCTCCGACGGCCGCGCCGCACTCGACTGGTACGCCGAGACCCTCGGCGCCGCCGTGGGCGAGGTCCACACCGACGGCGCCACGGTGGTGCACGCCGACCTCGACGTCCTCGGCACCCACCTGAGCCTCAAGGACGCCGACGCCGTGGACGCGGCGCCGTCGCCCGGGCTGCTCCTCGAGGTACTGGTCGACGATCCCGACCCGCTCGAGGCCGCCCTGCTCGGCGCCGGCGGCGAGAGCATCTTCCCGGTGGCCGACCAGTCCTACGGCGCCCGCGCCGGCCGGGTGCGCGACCCGTTCGGCGTCCAGTGGCTGCTCACCACGCCTGTCAACGCCTGACCGGCCATCCTCGGCGTCGCCGTCGCCGGTGACTCAGCCTGCGGGCGCGGGCCCCGCGTCGTCGCCGCCGCGCCGCTTGAGGAACCGCTCGAACTCCTTCGCGATCGCCTCGCCGGAGGCCTCCGGGAGGTCGGTGGTGTCGCGGGTCTCCTCGAGGGCCCGCACGTAGTCGGCGATGTCCTCGTCCTCCTCGGCGAGCTCGTCGACGCCGCGCTCCCAGGCGCGGGCGTCCTCGGGCAGGTCGCCGAGAGGGATCGAGACCTCGAGCAGGTCCTCGATCTGGCCGATCAGGGCCAGGGTCGCCTTGGGGCACGGTGGCTGGGCGACGTAGTGGGGCACAGCGGCCCAGTAGGACACCGCCGGGATGTCGAGCTTGGCGCAGGCGTCCTGGAACACCCCGACCACGCCGATCGGTCCCTCGTACGTCGACGGCTCGAGCTTGAGCCGGTCGACCAGGTCGGGCTCGGTGGCGGTGCCGGTGACGGGGATCGGCCGGGTGTGGGGGGTGTCGGCCAGCAGCGCGCCCAGGGTGACCACGAGCTCGGCGCCGAGCTCGTCGCACGCGGCCAGCACCTCGGCGCAGAACTGCCGCCAGCGCATGTTGGGCTCGATGCCGCGGACCAGGATGATGTCGCGGTCCAGGTCCGGGGGAGAGGCGACCGCGATCTGGGTGCTGGGCCAGGTCAGGCGGCGGTGGCCGTGCTCGTCGATGCCGACCATCGGGCGGTTGACCTGGAAGTCGTAGAAGTCCTCGGGGTCGATCGCGCCCACCACCCGGGCGCTCCACACCGTCATGAGGTGGTCCACCACGCCCGACGCCGCGTCGGCGGCGTCGTTCCAGCCCTCGAAGGCCGCGATGACCAGTGGATCAACCAGGTCGGGGGCGTCCACCATCTCGATCACCCCGGCAGCCTAACCAGAGGGTCCGTCAGGACGAGCGCTGCGGGGATTTCGGCGTCGTCGGTCGACGGTGTCACCATGCGGGAACCACGTCCACGCTGTGGACGGTCTTCCTACGCTTGAGTCCAGGCCCGTCCGTCGGCCAGCAGAGGAGCCCCGCGTGTCACTCACCTCCCCGTCCCCGGTCGAGCCCGGCGCGGCCCTGGCCACCCACCACCGGCCCGACGTGACCGCCGAGCTGACCGCCGCGCTGCGCGAGCGGATCCTGGTCATCGACGGCGCCATGGGCACCGCCATCCAGCGCGACCGCCCCGACGAGGCCGGCTACCGCGGGGAGCGCTTCGCCGACTGGCCCAGCGACCTCCAGGGCAACAACGACCTGCTGACCCTCACCCAGCCGGCGATCATCGCCGACATCCACCGCGAGTACCTCCAGGCCGGCGCCGACCTGATCGAGACCAACACCTTCAACGCCAACGCGATCTCGCTGAGCGACTACGGCATGGAGGACCTGGCCTACGAGCTCAACTACGAGGCGGCCCGGCTCGCTCGCGAGGCGGTCGAGGACGTCGCCACCGCCGACCGGCCCCGCTACGTCGCCGGCGCGCTCGGCCCCACCACGCGCACCGCGTCGATCTCGCCCGACGTCAACGACCCGGCCACCCGCAACATCTCCTTCGACCAGCTCGTGGCGGCGTACCTGGAGGCCACGCGGGGCCTGCTCGACGGCGGCGCCGACCTGATCATCATCGAGACGATCTTCGACACCCTCAACGCCAAGGCCGCGATCTTCGCCGTCGAGACGATGTTCGAGGAGATGGGCCGCCGCTGGCCGGTGATCATCTCCGGCACCATCACCGACGCCTCCGGCCGCACCCTGTCCGGTCAGGTGACCGAGGCGTTCTGGGCCTCGGTGCGGCACGCCAAGCCGATCGCCGTCGGGCTCAACTGCGCCCTCGGGGCCAAGGAGATGCGTCCCTACATCGCCGAGATCTCGCGCATCGCCGACACCTTCGTCTCCTGCTACCCCAACGCCGGGCTGCCCAACGCCTTCGGTGAGTACGACGAGGTGGCCGCCGAGACCGCGGCCATCGTCGCGGAGTTCGCCGACGCCGGCTTCCTCAACCTGGTCGGGGGGTGCTGCGGCACGACGCCGGCCCACATCGCCGCGATCGCCCAGGCCGTCGAGGGCAAGCAGCGGCGCGAGCCCGCGACCGTGGCGCCGGCCATGCGGCTCTCGGGCCTCGAGCCGTTCACGATCGACGAGGACAGCCTCTTCGTCAACGTCGGCGAGCGGACCAACATCACCGGCTCCGCCAAGTTCCGCAACCTGATCAAGGCCGGCGACTACTCCGCGGCGCTCGTCGTGGCGAGCCAGCAGGTCGAGAACGGCGCGCAGGTCATCGACGTCAACATGGACGAGGGGATGATCGACGGCGTCGCGGCCATGGACCGCTTCACCAAGCTCATCGCCAGCGAGCCCGACATCAGCCGGGTCCCGATCATGGTCGACTCCTCGAAGTGGGAGGTGATCGAGGCCGGCCTGAAGAACGTCCAGGGCAAGCCGATCGTCAACTCGATCTCCATGAAGGAGGGTGAGGACGCCTTCCGCGCCCACGCGGTGCTGTGCAAGAAGTACGGCGCGGCCGCGGTCGTCATGGCCTTCGACGAGGACGGCCAGGCCGACAACCTCGAGCGCCGCAAGGCGATCTGCGAGCGGGCCTACCGGATCCTGGTCGACGAGGTCGGCTTCCCGGCCGAGGACATCATCTTCGACCCCAACGCGTTCGCGGTGGCGACCGGCATCGAGGAGCACGCGTCGTACGGGCTCGACTTCATCGAGGCCACCCGCTGGATCACCCAGAACCTGCCGGGCGCCAAGGTGTCGGGCGGCATCTCCAACGTGAGCTTCTCCTTCCGCGGCAACAACCCCGTGCGCGAGGCGATCCACGCCGTGTTCCTCTACCACGCGATCTCGGCCGGGCTGACCATGGGCATCGTCAACGCCGGTGCGCTCGCCGTCTACGACCAGGTCGAGCCCGAGCTGCGCGAGCGGATCGAGGACGTCGTGCTCAACCGTCGTCCCGACGCCGCCGAGCGGCTGCTCGAGATCGCCGAGGGGCACAACAAGGAGAGCGCGGAGGTCGAGGCCATCGAGGCCGAGTGGCGCAGCCTCCCGGTCGGCGAGCGGATCACCCACGCCCTGGTCAAGGGCATCGACGCCTACGCGGAGAGCGACACCGAAGAGCTCCGGCTGGAGATCGAGGCGCGCGGGGGCCGACCGATCGAGGTGATCGAGGGCCCGTTGATGGACGGCATGGACGTCGTCGGCGACCTCTTCGGTGCCGGCAAGATGTTCCTGCCGCAGGTCGTGAAGTCGGCCCGGGTGATGAAGAGGGCCGTCGCCCACCTGATCCCGTTCATCGAGCAGGAGAAGATCGACAACCCCGAGCTCGCGACCGCGAAGGAGACCAACGGCACGATCGTCATGGCGACGGTCAAGGGCGACGTCCACGACATCGGCAAGAACATCGTGGGCGTGGTGCTCCAGTGCAACAACTACGAGGTGATCGACCTCGGCGTGATGGTCCCCGCGCAGAAGATCCTCGACACCGCGCGCGAGGTCGACGCCGACATCATCGGTCTCTCCGGCCTGATCACGCCCTCGCTCGACGAGATGGTCTCGATGGCCTCCGAGATGCAGCGCCAGGGCCTGACCATCCCCCTGCTCATCGGTGGGGCCACCACCTCGCGCGCCCACACCGCGGTCAAGGTCGACCCCAAGTACGACGGCCCGGTGGTCTGGGTCAAGGACGCCTCCCGCTCGGTGCCGACCGCGGCCGCCCTGCTGCACGACGAGCGCCGGACCAAGCTGATGGCCGACGTCAAGGCCGACTACGACTCGCTGCGCACCCGTCACGCCGCCAAGGGCGAGCGCAAGCTGCTCAGCTACGAGGTGGCGCGCGGCAAGGCGACGCCGATCGACTGGTCCGGCTACGAGCCCCCGGCGCCCCGCCAGCGCGGGGTGCACCAGCTCGTGGACTACGACATCGCCGAGCTGCGCGACTACATCGACTGGCAGCCGTTCTTCAACGCGTGGGAGATGAAGGGCAAGTTCCCCGACATCCTCAACAACCCCGCCACCGGCGAGGTCGCCCGCAAGCTCTACGACGAGGCCCAGGCGATGCTCGACACGGTGATCGAGGAGAAGTGGCTCACCGCGCGCGGTGTCTACGGCTTCTTCCCCGCGGCCGCCTCCGGTGACGACACCCTCGTGTACGCCGACGAGGACCGCACCGAGGTCGCCGCGACGCTCAGCCACCTGCGCCAGCAGGGCGAGCACCGCGAGGGTGTGCCGCACCGCTCGCTGGCCGACTACGTCGCGCCGGTCGAGACCGGGCTGGCCGACTGGGTCGGTGGGTTCGCGGTCACCGCCGGCATCGGGCTGCCCGAGCGACTCGCGAAGTTCCGCGAGGACCTCGACGACTACAACGCGATCCTGCTCGAGTCGCTCGCCGACCGACTGGCCGAGGCCTTCGCCGAGCGACTCCACCAGCGGGTGCGCCTGGACTTCTGGGGCCACGAGAGCGAGGAGACGCTCAGCAACGAGGACCTGATCGCGGAGCGCTACTCCGGCATCCGGCCCGCGCCGGGCTACCCCGCCTGTCCCGACCACACCGAGAAGGCCACGCTGTGGGAGCTCCTCGACGTCGAGCAGGCCGCCGGCATCACGCTCACGGAGTCGATGGCCATGTGGCCGGGCGCCTCGGTCTCGGGGTGGTACTTCAGCCACCCGCAGTCGCAGTACTTCGTCGTCGGCCGGATCGGTCGTGACCAGGTCGAGGCCTACGCCGAGCGCAAGGGCTGGTCGATGACCGAGGCCGAGCGATGGCTCTCCCCGAACCTGGGCTACGACCCGGACGACTGAGTCGTGACGCAGCCCGAGGGCGCCTCGTCGGCGCGCGTCCGTCCCGCAGCGGTGCTGTGGGACATGGACGGCACCCTGGTCGACACCGAGCCGTACTGGATCGAGACCGAGATCGCGCTCGCCACGGAGCACGGCGCCACCTGGAGCCACCAGGACGGTCTCGCGCTGGTCGGCCAGGACCTGCTCACCTCGGCCCGCACGATGCGCGAGCGGATGGGGATCACGCTCAGCCCGGAGGCGATCGTCGAGCGGCTGCTCGACGGCGTCGTGGCTCGGGTGCAGCAGGGAGTGCCGTGGCGTCCCGGGGCGCGCGAGCTGCTCGCCGACCTGGGGGAGCAGGGCGTGCCGTGCGCGCTGGTGACGATGTCGTGGACCCGGCTCGCCGCCCCGATCCTGGCCGCGCTGCCGGAGGGGACGTTCGCGGCGGTGGTCACCGGTGACGTCGTCGAGCACGGCAAGCCGCACCCCGAGCCCTACCTGACCGCGGCCCGGATGCTCGGGGTCGCGGCGGGGGACTGCCTGGCGATCGAGGACTCTGCGACGGGTGCCCTCTCCGCGGAGTCGGCCGGCTGCACGGTCCTCGTGGTGCCCCACCAGGTCGAGGTCCCGACCGGTGCGCGGCGGGTCTTCGTCGAAGGTCTCACGGGCCTGGCCGCCTCCGAGCTCAGATTGTTGCCAGATCGCGATGTTCTTCGGGGCGCTGTCCGGTAGCAACCGGGGAGCCGCGCGAGTAGCGTCCCCATCCGACCGATCCTCGACCTGTGAGGGTCCGGACCCCTGAGGTGAACGTGGCAACAACGCGCAAGAAGTCCATGCTCGGAGTCGTCAGCGCCATGGCGCTCGCGGTGTCCCTGGCGGCCTGCGGCAGTGATGACAGCGGCGGCGGCAGCAGCAGCGACGGCGGTGAGAGCGGCGGCGGCGGTGAGCCCTGGCTGCTCGGCACCACCGAGACCGTGACCGCCATGGACCCCGCCGGGTCCTACGACTTCGGCTCCTGGAACATGCAGTTCAACATCTTCGAGCAGCTGGTCAGCATCCCCGCCGGCGCCGACGAGCCGGTCGGCGACGCGGCCGAGTCGTGCGCCTACGACGACCCGTCGACGGTCACCTGCACGCTGCGCGAGGGCCTGACCTTCTCCAACGGCAACGAGCTGACGTCCTCCGACGTGCTGTTCTCGCTCCAGCGCAACATCGAGATCGCCGACCCCAACGGGTCCTCGGTGCTGCTCGGCGCCATCGCCAACGGTGACGAGAAGTCGCCGGGCCTGGCCGACGGTGCGGTGGAGACGCCCGACGACCTGACGGTGGTCTTCAACCTCAACCAGCCCGACCTGACGTTCCTGAAGATCCTCTCGACCGCAACCGCGTCGATCGTCGATGAGGACTCCTTCCCGGCCGACGCGCTGCAGTCCGACGACGCCGTGATCGGCTCGGGCCCCTACATGCTCAGCCAGTACAAGCCGGGCGAGCAGGCTGTCCTCGAGGTCAACCCCGAGTACGACGGCTCGCGGGCCGGTCAGGCCGACCAGGTCTTCGTGAAGTACTTCGCCGAGGCCGGCGCGCTGAAGACGGCGATCGACACCCAGCAGGTCGACGTCGCCTGGCGCACGCTCAGCCCCACCGACCTGGCCGACCTCGAGGAGAACAGCGACGTCGAGGTCATCCGCGGCGAGGGCTCGGAGTTCCGCTACTGGGTGTGGCAGCTCGAGAACGCCGTGCCGAAGGAGAAGGCGGTCCGTCAGGCCGCGGCCCAGATCATGGACCGTGACGCCATCACCGCCAACGCCTACGACGGCTCGGTCACCCCGAGCTACTCGATCGTGCCCCCGGGCTTCGGTGGCCAGAAGGACTCCTTCGAGGAGAAGTACGGCGCTGCCGACGTCGACGCGGCCAAGAAGCTGCTCGCCGACGCAGGCGTGAAGACCCCGGTCAGCATCACGCTCGGCTACACCCCGACCCACTACGGCCCCAACGCCGTCGACGAGGCCACCGAGTTCGCCGACCAGCTCAACGCCAGCGGCCTGTTCGACGTCACGACCGACGACGCCGAGTGGGAGGAGTACCAGAACCTCTACAAGGAGGGGGCCTACGACCTGTTCATGCTCGGTTGGTACCCCGACTTCCTGGACGCCGACAACTACCTGACGCCGTTCATCCGCGACGGGGGCTTCTACGCCAACGGCTACAGCAACGAGGAGGTCAACACCCTGCTCGACCAGGAGCTCGGTGAGACCGACGCGGCCGCCCGCGAGGACCAGATCGGCCAGCTGCAGGACATCGTGGCCGAGGACGTGCCGCTGATCCCGTCCTGGAACGGCCAGAACGTCGCGGTCTCGACCCCGGCGATCTCGGGTGTCGAGGAGACGCTCGACCCGACGTACATCTTCCGATTCTGGATGATCTCGAAGGAAGGCTGACCCACGGCGTACGGCGGGGGAGGGTGCCCACCTCGGGCACCCTCCCCCTGCCGTACGGTCGTGCGGCTGGTCCGGACATGTCTGAGTCGAGGAAAGGGAGTTCGTGAGCGCGTCATCCGGCTCGTTGCCCCGCTACATCGGGGTCCGGCTGCTGCTGGTGCTGCCGATGATGTGGGTGCTGCTCACCATCGTGTTCCTGCTGCTGCGCGTCGCCCCTGGCGACCCGGTCAGCGCGTCGGTCGGCGGCCAGCTGAGCGAGGCCGCCCTGGAGTCCCGCCGCGAGGCGGCCGGGCTCAACCGCTCGGTGTTCCTCCAGTACTTCGAGTACCTCGGCAACGTCATGCGCTTCGACTTCGGCTCGACCTTCGCCGACAACCGCCCGGTGCTCGGCATCATCCGCGACCAGGGCGGGGCGACCCTGACGCTGACCCTGGGCGCCTTCCTCTTCGCGCTCCTGATCGGCCTGCCGCTGGGCCGACTGGCCGGGCGCTACCGCGACACCGCCCTCGACGCGGTGATCCGCATCTTCGGCGTGGTCACCTACGCCGCCCCGGTCTTCTTCATCGGCATCATGGTGGTGGCCTTCGTGGTCGCGACCCTGCCCGGCTGGCCCACCGACGACATCGCGTCGGTGCAGACGAAGTTCCAGATCGAGCCGGTGACCCACGTGCTGCTCCTCGACACGCTGATCGCCGGTGACGGAGACGCGTTCGTCGACGTGCTCCAGCACCACGTCTTCCCCTGCCTGGTGCTGGGCCTGCTGCTCTCGGGCGTGATCATCCGGCTGGTCCGGGTCAACGTGATCCAGGCGCTGAAGGGCGACTACGTCGAGGCGGCGCGGGCCCGCGGCATCAAGGAGGGCCGGGTGGTGCGCAAGCACGCCTTCCGCAACGCGCTGGTCCCGGTGATCACCGTCGTCGGTCTCCAGGTCGCGCTCACGCTCTCCGGGGCGGTGCTCACCGAGACCACCTTCAACTGGCCGGGCCTGGGCACCGAGCTGATCAACTACATCGGGCGCCGCGACTACATCGCGGTGCAGGGCCTGGTGACCTTCTTCGCGGTCATCGTGGTGGTGGTCAGCCTGCTCGTCGACATCCTCAACGCGCTCGTCGACCCGAGGGTGAGGTACTGACATGGGACGGCTGAGCCGCGTCACGAAGACGATGTGGGACACCAAGGGCCTGGCCCGGTGGATCCTGGTCGTCGGCCTCGTGATCACCCTGGTCTTCGTGCTCTGCGCCATCTTCGCGCCGTGGATCGCGCCCTACGACTTCAGCCAGACCCGGGACGCCTCCGGCGCCAAGCTGCCCAAGCTCGCGTCGCCGTCGGCCGAACACTGGTTCGGCACCAACGACCAGTTCTACGACATCTTCTCCCGCGTGGTCTGGGGCGCCCGGACCGCGGTCACGGTCGTGCTGCTCTCGGTGGCGTTCTCGGTCGTCATCGGCGTCCCGCTCGGCATCTTCTCCGGCTTCACCGGCGGGGTCGCCGACCGGCTGCTGGTCTTCGTGATGGACGCGCTCTACTCGTTCCCGGCGCTGCTGCTCGCGATCGTCTTCTCCTTCCTGCTGCAGGGGCCGCTCGGCGGCGGCACCGTGGCAGCGGCCCTGTCCCTGACCGCGGTCTACATCCCGCAGTACTTCCGCGTGGTGCGCAACACGACCGTCTCGGCCCGCGAGGCGACGTACGTCGAGGCCGCCCGCGCCATCGGCGCCAAGCCGTTCACGATCATGCGCAAGTACCTGTTCGGCAACGTCGTGCAGTCGGTGCCGGTGATCGGCACCCTCAACGCGGCCGACGCGCTCGGCACGTTGGCCGCGCTGGGCTTCCTCGGACTCGGCATCCAGCCCAACGAGGCCTCCGAGTGGGGCTACGACCTGAGCCGGGCCCTCGACGACGCCCGCGCCGGTGACTGGCTGCCCGCCGTCTTCCCGGGCATGGCGATCGTGCTGCTCATCACCGGGCTGACCCTGGTCGGCGAGGGCCTCAACGAGACCGTCAACCCCGCGTTGCGCCGGCGACGCATGCTGCCGGTGGTCTTCCCCGCCCGCGCCGCAGCCCCGGCGGCCGACGGTCGCCCCGACGAGTCGCAGGTGGTCCGATGAACGCCATGGAGCTCACCGACACCCCGGCCTCCGACCCCACCGCCAACGACCCGGTCCTGGAGGTCCGCGACCTGCGGGTCTGGTACGGCGGCCCGCGCGGCGCCGTGCGCGCCGTCGACGGCGTGTCCTTCGACCTGCGCCCCGGAGAGATCCTCGGCCTGGTGGGCGAGTCGGGCTGCGGCAAGTCGACGCTGGGCCGCGGTCTGCTCGGCCTGCTGCCCGACGGCGCGGCCCGCGACGGCGAGCTGCGCTTCCGCGGCCGCGACATGCTCACGCTCAGCACCCGCGAGCAGCACTCCATGCGCGGTCGCGACCTCGGCATGATCTTCCAGGAGCCGCTGACCCGGCTGAACCCCCTGATGCGGATGTCCGAGCACTTCTCCGAGACGCTCAAGCGCCACGAGCCCGGCATCAGCAAGGACGAGATCAAGCGGCGCGCGCTCGAGGTGCTGCGCACCATGGGCATCCCGCCCACGCGCTACCGCGCCTACCCGCACGAGTTCTCCGGCGGCATGCGGCAGCGGCTGATGATCGCGCTGACGCTCGTGCTCCGCCCGGCGTTCGTGGTGGCCGACGAGCCCACGACCGCGCTCGACGTGCTGGTCGAGGCGCAGATCATCCGGATCCTCCACGACCTGCGTCGCGAGTACGACACCTCGCTGCTGCTCATCACCCACAACCTCGGGATCATCGCCGAGGCCTGCGACCGGGTCGCGGTGATGTACGCCGGCAAGATCGTCGAGATCGGAGACGCCCGCGAGGTCTTCACCAACCCGCGGCACTCCTACACCCGTGAGCTGCTGCGCTCGACCATCTCGTTGCGCACCACCGGCCTGAACTTCATCGAGGGCGCCCCGCCCGACCTGGTCGACCCGCCCGCCGGGTGCCGGTTCAACCCGCGCTGCCCCGACGCGATGGCGGTCTGCGCCACCCGCGAGCCGGTGGAGCGCGAGCACGGCTCCGGACACCGGGCCGCGTGCTGGGCCGCCGACGTACGAGACGGGCTGGTGGACCTCGACGCCACGGAGTCCGCACCCCTGGAGCGGAAGGAGCTCGGCGTTGCCGACGAAGCCTGACCACCCGACCCGCGGGTCGATCGTGGGGGAGCCCGTGCTCGACCTGTTGGACCTCGCCGTCCACTTCCAGCTGCAGGGCGGGGCGCTCACGCGCCTCTTCGGCCTCCGCTCCCGCGAGGTCAAGGCCGTCGACGGGGTCAACATCACCCTGCACCGCGGCGAGGTCCTGGGCCTGGTGGGCGAGTCCGGCAGCGGCAAGACCACGCTGGGTCGCGCGCTGCTGGGGCTGGTCCCTGCCAGCGAGGGCTCGATCACCTACCACGGCGGCCAGGGCGACCTGGAGGTCTCGGCCATGACCGCCAAGGAGCTGCGTCGCCTGCGCACCGACCTCCAGATGGTCTTCCAGGACCCCCACGCCGCCCTGAACCCCTCGATGACCATCGAGAAGGCCATCGGCCACCCGCTGGAGATCCACGGTGTCGCCAGCGGCGACGCCCTGCGGGCCAAGGTGGTGGAGACCCTGGAGCGCGTCGGGCTCACCCCGGCCGAGACCTACCTGCCCAAGCTGCCTGCCGACCTCTCGGGAGGTCAGAAGCAGCGGGCGGTGATCGCGCGCGCCATCATCCTCGACCCCGAGGTGCTGGTCGCCGACGAGCCCGTGTCGATGCTCGACATGAGCGTGCGGGCCAAGATCCTCCAGCTGATGCTGGACCTGAAGAACGACCTGGGTCTCACCTACGTCTACATCACCCACGACCTGGCCTCGGCGAAGTACTTCTGCGACCGGATCGCGATCATGTACCTCGGCCGCATCGTCGAGATCGGGCCGACCGAGGAGATCTTCGCCAACCCCCGGCACCCCTACACGAAGGCGCTGCTGAAGGCGATCCCCGATCCCGACCCCGACCGGATGGTCGCGCGCGACCTGCCGCGCGGCGAGATCCCCGACGCCGCCGAGCCGCCGCTGGGCTGCTCCTTCCACCCGCGCTGCCCCGAGGCCACGCCGACCTGCGGGTGGGAGTCACGCGACCTGCGTGCCGTCGTCGAGGAGCACTGGACCCGCCGCGGCTCCGACGACTACGACGCCGATGCGGCCGTGCTCGGCGACCTCGACCACCTCGACGAGTCCGCCACCGACGTGCACCTGGGCGACAGCTCACCCGCACAGGTGCGGGACCTCGTCGAGCGGATGAAGACCGAGAACCCCGACGAGCCGCTGTGGAGCGGCGTCGCCTCGATCGAGGACGAGCGCGACGGGGTGCGGGTGCGGTTCGTCGAGGGCGAGGACCCGCCCCTGCGACGCGCCGGCGGGGTCGAGGTGGCGTGCGTGCTCTACCCCGAGGGCGGCGCCTGAGTCTCGGGCAGGGGTGGCGGGGTGCCACCGAACTCGGGGCACCGGGCCTGGTGGGCACACCACCCGCAGAGCCGGCTCGGGGCTCGGCTGCCACTCACCCGTCTCGTGGGCGAGGCTGATCGCCGCCCAGATGGCCTCCACCTTGCGCTGGGTGGCGAGGAGGTCGTCGACGTCGGGGGAGTAGCGGATCAGCTCGCCGTCGCCGAGGTAGACCAGCTGGAGCATCTCGGGCACCACGCCCCGCTCGCGCCAGATCGCCAGCGCGTAGAACTTGAGCTGGAACAGCGCGCGCCCCTCGAAGCCGACGCCCGGCGCGCGGCCGGTCTTGTAGTCGACGATGCGGATCGCCCCGTCGGCCCGGATGTCGACGCGGTCGACGAAGCCCCGCAGCAGGAGCTTGGACTCCAGCAGGGTCTCGACGTAGAGCTCGCGCTCGGCCGGCTCGAGGCGGCGGGGGTCCTCGAGGTCGAAGTATCGGCGCACCGCTGCGTCGCAGGAGGCCAACCAGGGCTCGAGAGCCGGAGCGCCCGCGGCCGCGAAGGCGTCGAGCAGCTCGGGCTCCTGGGCGCTCAGCTCGGCCCACGCCGGCCGGACCAGGCCCTCGGCCCGCTCGGGCGTGCGGTCGATCGCCGGCAGGTCGTAGAGCAGCTCGAGCACCCGGTGGACGACGGTGCCGCGCGCCGCGTCGCGCGAAGGCGGCTCGGGCAGCCGGTCGACACTGCGGAAGCGGTAGAGCAGCGGGCAGGAGAGGAAGTCGCCGGCGCGGCTCGGGGAGAGCGCGCCCAGGACCTCGGCCCCGTCGACGCGGGTCGAGAGCACCTCGGCGGGTGAGGCCGGTGAGGCCGGTGAGGCGGGGACGCCTGGGGCGTCGATGTGCGGCACGGTCATCTCCTCCTCCTGTCGGCGCACTCTAGGCGAGGCCGCCGACAGCGGTCGCGGCCCAGGTCTCGGCTAGCCTCGAGGCGTGTCCACCCCTCCCGCTTCCACGTCGCGTCCTCGCCCGCCGGGGACCCTCAAGGTGGGCACGGTCGCTGGGGCAGACGTCCTGGTCTCGCGGTCGTGGTTCCTCGTCGCCGGCCTGATCGCCGTCCTCGTCGCACCGGCCGTCGAGCAGCAGCAGCCGGGCCTCGGCGCCGGCAAGTACGTCGCGGGCTTCGCGTTCGCGGTCGTGCTCTACCTCTCGGTGCTGCTCCACGAGGCCTCGCACGCCGCGGCGGCGCGCCGCTACGGCTTCCAGGTGGAGGCCATCACCCTGCACTTCCTCGGCGGGATGACCGCGATCAAGGGCGAGGCGCGCACGCCGCGCCAGGAGCTCGTGATCGCCGTGGTCGGGCCGTTGACCTCGATCGCCGTCGGCGCCGCGGCGCTCGGCACCTGGACCCTGCTCCCGGAGGGGCTGCTCAAGTGGACCGTCGCGGGGCTGGCGTCGATCAACCTCCTGATCGGTGTGCTCAACCTGGTCCCCGGCCTGCCGCTGGACGGCGGGCGGGTGCTGAAGTCGGTCGTCTGGCGCGCCACCGGTGACGTGCACCGCGGGACCATCGCCGGCGCCTGGGGCGGCCGCCTCCTCGCCGTGCTGGCGATGGGCTGGCCGCTGGTGCAGGAGCCGCTGCGGGGGCGCCCTGCCGACCTGCTCGACTACGTGATCGCGGCCGTCGTGGCGGTCTTCCTCTGGACCGGGGCGACCGCGGCGCTGACCAGCGCCCGGCTGCGCCAACGGGTGCCGAACCTGGTCGCCCGCGACCTGGCCCGCCGTACCCTCGCCGTCCCTGACGACCTGCCGCTCGCCGAGGCGATCCGGCGCGCCCAGGAGGTCGAGGCCGGCAGCATCGTCACCGTGACCGCCGAGGGCCGCCCGGTCGGAGTGGTCAACGAGACCGCCCTGCTCGCCGTGCCCGACGACCGGCGCCCGTGGGTCCCTGTCTCCTCCGTGGCGCGCACGCTGGGCGACGGCCTGAGCCTGCCGGTGGGGCTGAGCGGCGACGACCTGGTCGTGGCGCTGAGCCGCACGCCCGCTCACGAGTACGTCCTGCTCGAGGACGACGGCCGCATCTACGGGGTCCTGGCCACCGCCGACGTCGACCGCGCGTTCCGCGCCGGCTGACCTGGGGGAGTGCGGCAGCTCGGCACTCAATGAGCCACTGACCTGGGCAAACAGGTCTTTTGCCGCGTGAGATCGCGTTGTCGGTGGTCGGTGCTTGACTGGGTTCATGCTCGGGGTGCAGGCGTTGGAGGAGATGTCGGAGGAGGAGGTCCTCGACGTCGCTACGGCGTGTGCTGAGACGGTGCGTCGGGCGGAGGTCGACCTGTTGCGGGTGGCCTACCAGTGGGCGGTGCTGCACGACCCGGCCCGGCTCGACCCCGCCGAGACCATCAGGCCCGGGCGGGAGCGAGCGCGGCGCTACGGCGGTGCGGGGGTGGCGGAGGTGTGCGAGTTCGCGGCCGCTGAGCTGGGGGCGCGGATCGGGCGCACGACCCATGCCGCGGCTGCGCTGATCGCTGATGCCCAAGACCTCCGCCACCGCCACCCGGTGCTGTGGGCGCGGGTGCAGGCCGGTGAGGTGCGGGCCTCCTACGCCCGCCACGTGTGCGGTCAGACCCGTGAGCTGTCGCCGGGCGAGGCGGCCTACGTCGATGCGGAGGTGGCGGAGTCGGCTGATGGGCGGATCCCGTGGACCCGGTTCGAGGCGTTGGTCACCGGCAAGGTCGCTGCGGCTGCTCCGGCGTTGGCGCGGGCCAAGGAGCGCAAGGCGCGGCGGGCGCGGTTCGCCAAGCGGATCGGGAGGACAGAGCACGGCATGGGCTCGTTCCTGGTCCGTGCCGACCTCGCCACCATCGAGGCCCTCGACGCCGCCGTCACCGAGGTCGCCGGCCGGCTGACCGAGGTCTACCCCGACGACCCCGACCCCGGCGCCGACGCTGGGCCCCTCGAGCCCGGGCAGACCGCGATGGGTGTGGACGACCGCCGGGTGCTGGGCCTGTTGATGCTCACCCACCCTGGCTGCGCGCCCGACACCCGCGCGGGCGTCGACCTGGGTGACCTGCTGCCCCGGGTGACGCTGTTCGTGCATCTCGACGGCCGCCCCGAGCGCCAGACTGACGAGCACGGCCAGCCGTTGCAGCCGTTGCAGCCGTTGGAGCGGGTGGCGCGGGTCGAGGGCCACGGCCCGGTGACCGAGTCGTGGCTGCGTGAGGTGCTCGGGCCCCATGCCCGGTTCACCGTCACCCCGGTGCTCGACCTGGCCGGGCAGGTGCCGGTCGATGCCTACGAGATCCCGCAGCGACATCGCCGGGCCGTGCGTCTGATGACGCCGGCCGACGTCTTCCCGTTCGCCTCCTGCACCTCACCCGCGATGCAGGTCGACCACACCGTCCCCCACGACGGCGCGGCGAATCAAGGCGGGCCGAGCGCGATCGGCAACTACGGCCCGATGACCACCACCCACCACCGCATCAAGACCCACGGCCGGTGGCAGGTCCAGCAACCCTTCCCCGGCATCTACGTGTGGCGCGACCCCCACGGCGCGCACTACCTCGTCGACCACACCGGCACCCGCCGGCTCCCCGAGCCACCACCGCACACCCCACGACCTCGGCCTCTGATGCTCGAGATCCACCACAGCCCGATCCAGATCGACTACGACCTGACCGCTTGACGCGGGCTGGCTCTGCAACACCGGGGGGTGGATGGCTGGTCGAAACGGCTGGCTCGTCCACGCCGTCACGACCGTTCATCGGCTCCTCAGTTTCACTCACGACAGGATTTCGGTGGGTCCTTACGAGTTGTAGCCGCCGCAGAGGCTGTAGGTGGCGGGGTTGTCCGCGTAGGCCGCTTTCTTGCCAGCGACACCGGCGGCGCCACTGACGGTGGCCCCGACCAGGGCGAAGGCGACCAGGCCGACAGCCGCAATGCGCATCCTGCGATGGCCGAGGGTCGCCACGACGAGCGCGAGCACCACAGCGACCACAGCGACCTCCGGGCCGAGACCGGCGCCATCCAGCCAGACCTGCGCGATCACAGATGTATGGCCGCAGACGTCGGCGTACTCCCGCAGGACCCCATAGGTGACAACGCACCCGAAGCCGACAACGAGCACGCTCACGGCCATGACGACCAGGGCGACGACGTCACGCTTGCTCATGGCAGGACGCTAGGGCGTTGCCCCCCGCATCCGCATGAGTAGGAGTACCTGGATCCCGGCGACGCTGATCCGTGTGCTGCTGACAACGGATTGGCCGTGAAAGGCGTCGGCGACGACGGAGGACCGCACGCTCATGCCGCCGACGGGGCGCGGTCATGCCGCGATGCGCGCGGTGAACTGACCGCGGGCCGATCGCTTTTCGGGCTGGGAGCTACTCGCCGACTTGGCCGTCAAGTGACTCACGGAGAAGGTCGGCGTGGCCGTTGTGCCGTGCGTACTCCTCGATCATGTGGGTGATGACCCAGCGGAGACTGGGTGCTCGGCCGTCTGGCCAGGTTCTACGCGTCTTGTAGCCAAGACCCCCTGCCTCGAAGGCGCTCTCGGCCGTAGCGCGAGCGCGGGTGACCGACTCCTGCCAAAGTGTGCGGACTGCGTCTGGGTCGTCGGAGCTGGCAGAGTCCCATTCCCAATCCGGGTCTGCTGCCCAGTCCACCGACGCCCAGGGCTTTCGGGGTGGCTCGTCCTGGAGCCATCGCCCAAACCAGTCGTCTTCCACGTAGGCGAGGTGCTTCATCAGCCCACCCATGGTCATGCTGCTGGGAGGCAGGCGCTGGAAGAGCTGAGCAGGTGTGAGGTTGGCGCTCTTCCATGCGAAGGTGGCTCGCTGGTAGTCGAGGAACCCGGTGAGGGTTTCCCATTCGTTGCCGTCCAGCGGTGGCTCTGGGCGGCCGTGCTCATCGAGGTCTAGCGTCATGGTCCAGGACTCTAGTGCTGCGGACAGACATGCTCGCGTGGCAGAAGGGGGTGCCGAGCACATGGCAGGGGCGGTGCGTGTGACCAGCGACTGTTGAGAGGTGGCCGGAACTTGGGTGGGTTTTCGGACACCGGAAGAAGGACCCCACGTCATGCTGGTGCCAGCGGTTTCTCCGGCACGAGGAGCCTGATAACCGGAGCGCGCTGCAACGTGAAGTCCAGGAAGCGGGGCTGCCCGTCGGCCCGTTGGCCTACCGCGATGACCTCGCGGTCGGCTGGACCCGGGTCGTGCCCCGCTCGACGCTGCCCGGTATCACCGAGAACCGGGCACTTGCCCGGATCCTTGACGAAGACCCTGACGCGTGGTGGGTGTCTTGTTTCGTCGTGCGCCGCGAACACCGCGGGAGCGGCGTCGGGGCAACGCTGCTCGAGGGCCGCGGTGGACTGGGCGGCCCAGCACGGTGCCTCCGTACTCGACGGCCACCCAGTTGACACCAACGGGCTTACCGGCAGCCCCGTCACCATCTGCCATCTTCACCGGAACTCTCGCCATGTTCCAGCGGGCGCGGTTCAGCGAGATCGGGCGCACCTACCGAACCCGACCCGTGATGAGACACGCGCTCCTGCGCCGTTAGCCGGGTCGTCGTGTGGGCGCCGCGTCCCGTTGGAGAAACCTCTTCAGGTGCTCTGTTCCGAGTTGGGGTTGATCGGCGCCGGTTGTCCCGCTGGGGTGTCGTATCCGGGACAGCCGACGCCTCGGCAAAGCTTGCGGCGTGATCGTGCCTCTGCGACGTCAGCCTTGGCCGCGACTCGCTGGCGTTTCGATCGCGCGGTAGACGGTAGAGCGTTCGACGCCGAAGAGCTCGGCCACCTCGAGCGTGCTGTACTCGCCGCTGTGTACCAGAGACACCAGGTGCGCCTCCTGCTTGCGGCTCAACTTGGGCTGCTTGCCCTTAAGTCGACCCTTCGCCTTCGCGACCTTCATCCCCTCAACCGTGCGGAGCCGGATCAGGTCGGACTCGAACTCCGCGACCATGGCCAGGACGTTGAACAGCAGGCGACCGACGGCGTCGGTCGGGTCGTAGACCGACCCACCCAGGCTCAGGCTGATCTGCCGGGTGGTGAGCTCGTCTGCGATCGCCCGCGCATCGGGCAAGGAGCGAGCCAGGCGGTCGAGCTTCGTCACCACTAACGTGTCGCCCGCGCGGCAGGCGGCGAGTGCCTCGCGCAATCCCGGTCGCTCGCGGTTGGTACCGGTCAGGCCGTGGTCGACGTAGATCCGCTCGGCCTCTACCCCGAGCGCGACCAGTCCGTTGCGTTGGGCGGTGAGGTCTTGTTGATCGGTGGAGCATCGGGCGTACCCGACGAGCAGTGCGCTCATGGCGCACCTCCCAATGGAGTGGGCCCGGCCGCGCCGCCGGATGCGGATGGCTCGGGCGTCGGACCAAGGCCCGACCCGACCAGCGACGGCTTTCCCTTCCTGGCGCGCAAGTGCCGCGAGCTCGACAACTACTTCCACCGACCTGTTTTTCGTCATACGATATTGCGCATGGTCAGCGACGAGCAGATCCAGCAGTGGGCGGATGAGGCCGAAGCCGGCTACGACGTCGAGGAGCTGAAGCGCCGCGGACGCGGCCGCCCTGGCCGTGGCGCCGAACCGATGCAGGTGGTCGCCGTACGGCTCACCGCTGAAGAGCTCGCTGCGGTCGACGCGATCGCCGAGCGCGACCACATCTCGCGTTCCGAGGCGATCCGCAGGGCGCTGGCCGGCTTCGCCGCGTGAAGGTCCACCCCAGCGCGCTCAAGCACGGAGTGCTCCAAGAGGACGCTGTCCAATCAGCCGACTGGCCGCTCTGGGTAGAGCCGATCGAAGGCAATGACTGGCCGCGTCGCGAGCTGCGCCTCGGATTCGACACCCAGGCGCGCCTGCTCGAGACCGTCGTCCTCATCTTCGAGAGCGGCGACGAGATGGTCATCCACGCCATGCCAGCCCGCAAGCAATACTGGGACCTCCTGCCCTGAGCGCAACAATTCATCTC
>CAWJSY010000016.1:0-121731 GCA_963845645.1 uncultured Actinomycetota bacterium | reverse complement strand
ATGTAATGTGACCGGCACCACAGAGCAACCCATCTCCGGCTGGAGGCCGTGACCATGACGGACGAGACGTATGAGGACGAGACCCCGCAGAGCATGACGATCGTCGCGTGGAGCGGCGATCTCGACAAGATCTGGCCCACGCTGATCCTCGGCTCGACCGGAGCCGCCTACGGCATGAAGACGACGATCTTCTTCACGTTCTGGGGGTTGTTCCCCCTGGTCCGCGACGACGTCCGGATCACCGGCACCAACGCGATGACCAAGGCGCTGGCCGGGATGAACCCTCCCGGTGTCAGCCACATGAAGCTCTCCAAGCTCAACATGGGGGGCGCCGGTTCCTGGATGATGAAGAAGCTCGCCAAGGACAACAAGGTCGCCAGCCCCAAGGAGCTGCTCGAGATGTGCACCGAGCTCGGCGTCAACCTGTGGCCGTGCGAGATGACCATGGAGCTGATGGGCCTGCGTCGCGACCAGCTGATCCCCGGTGCCGGTGACCCGGTCGGGGCCGCGACCGCGTTGTCCGAGATGAGTCGTTCGCAGATCAACCTGTTCATCTGACCCGCCCGCGTCCGACCGGTCAGGGCACGCACGACGACAAGGAGAAGCCGTGATGGAGCACCACGCCGACACCACCGTGGACGCCAAGGGCCAGAAGTGCCCGATGCCGGTCCTGCTGACCTCCCGCGGGATCAAGACGCTGAGTCCGGGCCAGACGATGCTGGTCGAGGCCACCGACGGCGGCTCCCAGAGCGACATCCCCGCGTGGGCCAAGGACACCGGCAACGAGCTGCTCGACAGCTCCGTCGAGGACGGCGTCTACCGCTACCTCATCAAGAAGAGCTGACCGGATGCAGCTCGGGTTCGCGATCGACCAGCGCACCTGCATCGGTTGTCACGCCTGCACCGTGGCGTGCAAGACCGAGCACGAGGTCCCGGTCGGTCAGTTCCGCACCTGGGTCAAGTACGTCGACAGCGGGTCGTTCCCCGACACCACCCGCTCGTTCGGGGTGATGCGCTGCAACCACTGCACCGACGCCCCGTGCATCAAGATCTGCCCCACCGAGTCGCTGTTCAAGCGCGAGGACGGCATCGTCGACTTCGACAAGGAGCGCTGCATCGGCTGCAAGAGCTGCATGCAGGCCTGCCCCTACGACGCGATCTACATCGACGACGACACCCACACCGCCGCCAAGTGCAACCTGTGCGCGCACCGGGTCGACGACGACCTCGAGCCGGCCTGCGTGGTGGTCTGCCCGACCCACTCGATCTGGGTCGGCGACCTCGACGACCCGACCAGCGGGATCGCCCGCCTGGTGGCCACCAACGAGACGAGCGTGCGCACCCCGGAGCAGAACACCGGCCCCAACGTGTTCTACCTCGGCGCCGACCGCGCGGTGCTCGACCCCTTGGCGGCTCCCGTCGAGGACACCTACATCTGGGCCGCGCCCGACGCGCACCGGCTCGAGACCGCCGGTGACCACCCGAGCGACCCCGCCGACGGCTCCCCGCGCACGACGCTCAACACCGCGCACCCGCGGCCGTGGGGCTGGAAGGTCACCTCCTACCTGTGGACCAAGGGCGTCGGGGCCGGTGCGCTCGCGCTGGCCGCGCTGGCCCACATCCTCGGCATCGAGCTCGGCGCCGTCGGCGACTACGTCGCGCCGCTGCTCGGCCTCTTCGGGGCGGCGACCACCGGAGGCCTGCTGGTGTGGGACCTCAAGCGTCCCGAGCGCTTCCTGTTCATCTTCTTGAAGTCCAACTTCACCTCGTGGATCGTGCTGGGCGCCTACGTCCTCACCCTGTTCTCCGGCGGCGCGGTGCTGTGGCTGCTGGCCGCGGCGCTCGACCTCGGTTGGGCGATGACGGTGCTGGCCTGGTTGGCGATCCCGGCGAGCGCGATGATGGCCGGCTACACCGCCTTCCTCTTCGGCCAGGCCGAGGGCCGTGACCTGTGGCAGTCGCCGCTGCTGTTCTGGCACCTGCTCGTGCAGGCGGTCATGGTCGGCAGCGGTGCCCTGGCCGTCGCGGGTCTGCTCGTCGACCTGTCCGACGACGCCTGGACGCTGCTGGCGGCGGCGTTCGTGGTCTCCGGGGCCCTCCACCTGCTGATGCTGGCCTCCGAGTACGGCGGCAAGCACCCCAGCCAACAGGCCACCGTGGCGGCTCGCATCGTCCGCTCCGGCCGCTACGCCCGCACGTTCTGGTTCGGCGGGGTGCTGCCCGTCGCGGTGGCCCTCGGGCTCGGCATCGTCGCCTGGGTCGGTGGCCCGGTCGTGCTGCTCGCCGCGGCCGGCCTGATCGTGCAGCCGGCCCTGCTCGCCTACGAGAGCGTCTTCGTCCGCGCCGGCCAGGACCCGCCGCTGTCCTGACCAGACCCCGACCCCCTGCCTGCTGTCTCGAAGGGATCCCTCATGACGCTGGAGCAAGAGCGCGACGCGACCACCCCCGTCCCCCTCCCGGGGGAGCGCACCCACGAGCGGCTGCGCAACTTCCCGCCGGTCTCCGACTGGGACCACCACGTCGAGCACGACGCGAAGGCCCACCCGCGCAAGGTGCCGCACGAGTACATGCTCGTCCCGACCACCTGCTTCAACTGCGAGTCCGCGTGCGGGCTGCTGGCCTACGTCGACAAGTCCGACATGTCGATCAAGAAGCTCGAGGGCAACCCCGCCCACCCGGGCTCCCGGGGTCGCAACTGCGCCAAGGGGCCGGCCACGATCAACCAGATCAACGACCCGGAGCGGATCCTGCACCCGATGCGCCGCGTCGGGAAGCGTGGCGGGGGCGACTGGGAGCGGTGCTCCTGGGACGACGCGCTCGACGACATCGCCGCCAAGATCCGGGCCGCGATCGTGGAGGAGCGCCAGGACGAGGTGATCTACCACGTCGGGCGACCGGGCGAGGACGGCTTCGCCGACCGGTTCCTGCTCGCCTGGGGCGTCGACGGGCACAACACCCACACCAACATCTGCTCGGCCGGTGCCCGGCTGGGCTACGCCCTGTGGGGCGGCTACGACCGGCCCTCGCCCGACTACGCCAACGCCAAGGTCATCCTGCTGATCTCCAGCCACCTCGAGGCCGGCCACTACTTCAACCCGCACGCGCAGCGGATCATGGAGGGCAAGATCGACGGCAACGCCAAGCTCGTCGTCCTCGACCCCCGGCTGTCCAACACCGCCTCCCAGGCCGACCTGTGGCTGGCGCCCTGGCCCGGCAGCGAGGCCGCGATCCTGCTCGCCGTGGCCTCCCACCTGCTCCGCACCGACCAGGTCGACAAGGCCTTCGTGCGCCGCTGGGTCAACTGGTCGACGTACATGGAGCGCCTGCACCCCGAGGCGCCCGCCGACGACTTCGACGTCTTCATGGCGGCGCTGACCGACGACTACGCCCGCTACACCTTCGCGTACGCCGCGGAGGAGGCGCAGGTCTCGGAGGAGCAGATCGCCGCGCTCGCCGAGGTCGTCGCCACCGCCGGCAGTGCGCTGTCGGCCCACGTGTGGCGGGCGGCGACGGCCGGCAACCTCGGCGGCTGGCAGGTCTCGCGCGCGCTGTTCTTCCTCAACGTGCTCACCGGCAGCGTCGGCACCAAGGGTGGCACCAGCCCCAACGGCTGGGACAAGATCATCGCGCACGGACCCGACATGCCGCCGGGCCACGAGTCGTGGAACGAGCTGATCTTCCCCGAGGAGTTCCCGCTCTCGACCAACGAGATGTCGATCCTGCTGCCCCACCTGCTCAAGGACGGGCGCGGCAAGCTCGCCATGTACTTCTCGCGCGTCTACAACCCCGTGTGGACCAACCCCGACGGCTTCAGCTGGCTCGAGGCCCTCACCGACGAGGCGCTGGTCGACTGCCACGTGGCGCTGACGCCCACGTGGTCGGAGACCGCGACGTTCGCCGACTACGTGCTGCCCATGGGGCACAGCACCGAGCGTCACGACACCCAGTCCTACGAGCAGTACGCCGGCAAGTGGCTCGGCTTCCGCCAGCCCGTGACCCGGGTCGCCATGGAGAAGATGGGCCGGATCGTCTCCGACTCGCGCGAGTCCAACCCCGGTGAGGTCTGGGAGGAGAACGAGTTCTGGTTCGAGCTCTCCTGGCGGATCGACCCCGATGGCTCGCTCGGCATCCGCAAGTACTTCGAGTCGCCCTACCGCCCCGGCGAGAAGGTCACGGTCGACGAGTACTACCGCTGGGTCTTCGAGAACAGCGTGCCCGGCCTGCCCGAGGCGGCCGCCGCGCAGGGTCTGACACCGCTCGAGTACATGCGCAAGTACGGTGCCTTCGAGGTGACCAAGGACGCCTACCGGGTCGACGAGCGTCCGCTCACCGACGCCGAGATGGAGGGCAGCACGCCCGACGCCCAGGGGGTGCTGCGCAAGCCGGTCACGCTCGACTCGACCCCGCCGCTGGTGGGCGAGGCCGGCTCCGTGGGGCTGGTCCACGACGACGGCACCCGCACCCAGGGCTGGCTGACGCCCTCGCGCAAGCTCGAGCTCTTCAGCGACACCATGGTCGACTTCGGGTGGTCCGAGTACGCCGCCCCTGGCTACATCGAGTCGCACGTCAGCCGCCGGGCGATCGACGAGGGCAACGACGAGATGGTCCTGATGCCGACCTTCCGGCTGCCGACGCTGATCCACACCCGCACCGGCAACGCGAAGTACCTCAACGAGCTCAGCAACACCCACCCGATGTGGATGAACAGCCTCGACGCCGCCCGCTTCGGCTTCGCCACCGGCGACCTGGTGCGGGTCAACACCGAGATCGGCTACTTCGTCGCTCGGGCCTGGTCGACCGAGGCCATCCGGCCAGGCGTGGTCGGGCTCTCCCACCACATGGGTCGCTGGCGTACCTCCGAGCACGCCGGCTCGCGGTGGGCGATGGGACTGGTCGACCTCAGCAAGAGCGACGACGGCGTCTGGAAGCTGCGCTACAAGGAGGGGATCAAGCCCTTCAAGAGCGAGGACCCCGACAGCGAGCGGATCCACTGGGACGACCCCGGGGTCCACCAGAACCTCGCGTTCGCCGTCCACCCCGACCCGCTGTCCGGCATGCACTGCTGGCACCAGAAGGTGCGCCTGGAGCCGGCCCACGCCGACGACCAGTACGGCGACGTGGTCGTCGACACCAAGCGCTCGCGCGAGGTCTACCGTGCCTGGATGGACACCACCCGCCCCGGCCCGAGCGCCTCCGGACTGCGCCGCCCCGAGTTCTTCATGCGACCCGTGAAGCCCAAGCGGCGCGCGTTCCGCGCCGACGGCGGCCGGTCCGAGGAGGCCCGCGGATGAGCCTGCTGTCGAGACACCGTCCGGCGTCCGAGGTCGAGCTCGACGCGGTCCACGTCGCGCTCGCCACGGTCGAGGACCCCGAGCTGAAGATGCCGTTGGCCGAGGCCGGCATGCTCGGTGACGTCGAGCTCGGCCGCTCCGGTCTCGTGCGGGTGACGGTCCGGCTCACGACCCCGACCTGTCCGATGAAGGACCGGCTCGTGACCGACGTGACCGAGGCCGTCGCCCGGGTCGCCGGCGTGAGCCGGGTCGAGGTGACCCTCGGCGCGATGAGCGAGAGCGAGCGGCTGCAGCTGGCCGGTCGCCTGCGCGGTGGTCGGGCGGAGGGGACCCACCAGTTCGGCGACGGCTCGGCGACCAACATCTACGCCGTGGCCAGCGGCAAGGGTGGCGTCGGCAAGTCCTCGATCACCGCCAACCTCGCGGTGGCGTTGGCCCAGCAGGGCCAGCGCGTCGGGGTGCTCGACGCCGACGTCTGGGGCTACTCCATCCCGCAGCTCTTCGGCGTACGCCGCTCACCGGTCGCCCTCAAGGGAGTCATGCTGCCGGTCGAGGCGCACGGGGTCGCGCTGATGTCGGTCGGCTTCTTCGTCGAGGAGGAGCAGCCCGTCGTGTGGCGCGGACCCATGCTGCACAAGGCGATCGAGCAGTTCCTCACCGACGTGCACTGGGGCGAGCTCGACACCCTGCTGCTCGACCTGCCGCCCGGCACCGGTGACGTCACGATGACCCTGCTCGACCTGCTCCCCGACGCCCAGCTGCTGGCGGTGACCACGCCCCAGCTCGCCGCCCAGACGGTGGCGGCCCGGGTGGGCCGGATGGCGCGCGACGCCCGGATGCCGGTGGCGGGGGTCGTGGAGAACATGTCGACGATGGTGTGTCCCACCTGCTCCGAGCAGACCCCGCTGTTCGGTGAGGGCGGCGGTGCCCGGCTCGCCGAGACGATCGATGCGCCGCTGCTGGGTCAGGTGCCGCTCGACCTGCCGCTGCGCACCTCGGGCGACCAGGGCGTGCCCGCGATGGTGGCGGCCCCCGCGGCGACCTCGGTCGCGGAGATCCGGCGGATCGCCGGGGCCCTGCCCGTGGTGCGCCGGAGCCTGGTCGGTCGCTCGCTCAGCCTGACCGTGCTCTGAGCACGGTCAGGCCGAGCGCCTGGTCCGAGGAGCCGCTCAGGCCGAGGACTCCGTGAGGCCGAGCTCGACGGCCTCGGAGAAGTCGTCGTCGATGAGCACGACGTCGTGCCCCTCACGGGCCAGCAGGCTGGCGGCGATCGAGGAGCGGTAGCCGCTCGGCGCAGTGCACCCACAGCTGACCGCTCGGAACGTCGTCGAGGCGCTCCAGGATCGAGTGGATCGGGATGTGGTGCGACCCGGGGATCGCGTCGTCGGCGCGCTCGTCGTCGCGGCGCACGTCGAGCACGACCGGCGCCGTGGCGTCCTGGGACTCGTCGCGCAGCTTCTTCTGCAGGTCGGCGAACGAGACGCAGGGATAGCTGGCGACCTCGTCGTCGGGGGCCAACGAGGGCACGTCGCCGGTGGCCGCGCCGTCGAGCCGGTCGATGCCGATCCGGACCAGCTCGCGCTGAGCGTCGGCGACCTGCTCCTCGGACTCCCCGATCAGGGTCAGGTTGGTGCCCCACGGCATCAGCCAGCCGACGTACGTCGCGAACTGGCCGCCGAGGTCGATCCCGATGCTGCCGCGGACGTGGCCGGTCGGGTAGACCTTGCGGTCGCGGAGGTCCACGACCCAGTCGCCCGCGTCGATGCGTCGACGCAGCTCGGCGGCGTCGACGCCGGCCGGGGGGCTCAGGTCGACCGGGCCCGGGCCGGCCGAGTTCAGGGCGCTCATGTGGGCGTAGTAGCTGGGGTAGGCGGTCAGGTTCTCGACGAGCTTGGCCACGAAGGTGTCCTCGTCGTCCTCGGTGAGGGCGTCGTTGCGCTGCCTCTCCTCCCCGATCGTGGAGGAGTCGCCACCGGCCGCTGACCCGGAGGAGCAGAAGCTGCCGAAGCCGTGGGTGGGGTAGACCTCGGCGCTGTCGGGCAGGTCGGCCACGAGCCGGCGGGCGGAGTGGAACTGCGCCCGGGTGAGCTCGTCGGTGTGCTCATCACCGGCGAGGTCGGTGCGACCGACGCTGCCGTAGAGCAGGGAGCCGCCGGTGAACACCGCGACGTCGTCGGGGTCCGCGCCCTCGCCCGTCTGCGAGACGGCGTAGGACAGGTGGTGGTGGGTGTGGCCCGGGGTCGCGATCACCCGCACCTCGAGCGCACCGAAGGTGAGCACGTCGCCGTCGCTGACCGGCCGTCGGTCGAAGTCGACGTCGTCGTCGGCACTCACGAGGTAGTCGGCGCCGGCCTGCTTGGCGAGCTCGAGCCCGCCGGTGACGTAGTCGTTGTGGATGTGCGTCTCGGCGACGGCGGCGATGCTCACGCCGTCCTCGAGCGCGGACTGCACCCGGTCGATGTCGCGCTGGGGGTCGATGACCACCGCCGTGCTGCCGTCGTGGACGACGTAGCTGCGATCGCCGAGCTCGCTGGTGTCGATGACCTCGACCTTCATCTGCTGCACCTCCGTGATATGACCGGACATTTGGATCCACCGTACGACTGCGTGACGAACGGCACAAGCCTTCCGCGCGGTCGCGCGGGGGCCCGCGCCGCGGTGGCAGACTGGTGGGGTGCCTCCGCAGGTTCCCGCACCGTCAGTGAGGTCGACCGGCCCGCGACCGGTCGACCGGTCCCGCCCCAAGCCGCTGTGGGAGCAGGTCCAGGACGACCTGCTCCGCCGGGTCCGCGAGGGCGACCTCACCGAGGAGTTCCCTGGTGAGCTCGCGCTGGTCGAGGAGTACGCCGTCAGCCGGCACACCGTGCGCGAGGCGCTGCGCAGCCTGCGCCAGACCGGCGTGGTCTCGGGGGAGCGCGGACGTACGTCGCGGCTCACCGGGCCGGCCGAGATCGACCAGCCGATGGGCTCGCTGTACAGCCTGTTCTCCGCCGTCGAGTCGGCCGGGCAGACCCAGCGGAGCATCGTGCGGGTGCGCGAGCTGCGGGCCGACGGGGTGGTGGCCGCCCGGCTGGACCTGGAGGCCTCCACGCCGTTGTTCTACCTCGAGCGGCTGCGCCTCGCGAGCGACCGGCCGCTGGCCCTGGACCGGGTGTGGCTCCCTGCCGAGCTCGGCCGCCCCCTCCTCGACGTGGACTTCGGCCAGACGGCTCTCTACGACCAGCTCCGAGAGCGATGTGGCGTGACGCTGACCGGGGGAGCCGAGCACCTGCGCGCGGTCGTCCCCACCGCAGCGGAGCGCCTGCTGCTGGAGATGCCGGACGACGTCGCGGCCCTCGCCATCGAACGGCTCGGCTTCGTGGGCGGTCGGTCGGTGGAGTGGCGGCACACGCTCGTGCGCGGCGACCGGTTCGCGGTCAGCGCGGAGTTCTCGCAGCCCGCGGGCTACCGCTTGTCGGGCGGCTCGTTCGGCACCGCCTGAGCGGCTCCCGCGCTGTCGTCGCCCACCGGGTCCTGACGGGGCTCGCCGTTGGGCAGCACCACGTCGCACTGCGGGAAGATCCGCGCCGTGCAGCTGCGGCAGATCTCCGGGTCCAGCCTCGGGTAGACGTGGTCGATCGGGTGCGACTTGGTCTCGAAGAGGTTCTCCTCGCCGATCGTCTCCAGGTAGTGCCCCTGCGCCAGCAGGTCGCGCACGCCCGGTTGCATCCGGTAGAAGTACAGGTCGCCGCCGAGCCCGCGTCGACGCCTGGCCTCCTGGGTGAGCAGCTCCGCCCCGGCGATGTCGACGAAGTTCATCCCGCGCGCCGCCAGCAGGACGTGGCGTTGCTCCGGGCGCTCCTCGTCGATCCGCTGCAGCTCGCGCTGGACGTGCCCCACCGCCCCGAAGAACAGCGAGCCGTGGAGGCGGACCATCTTGTACTGCGGGCACTCGGGCCGACCCTCGGCCGGCACGTAGTAGTAGCTCTCGGGGTCGGGGTCCGGCACGACGGGCGTCATGTCGGGCCGCGCGGTCCGCGAGAGGTAGAGCATCAGCGACAGGATGACCCCGAGGAACAGGCCCTTCTCCAGGTCGATCAGGGTGCCGAGGAAGGTCACCAGCAGCACGGCGCTCTCCGGCATGCTGGTGCGCAGGATCGACCTGATGTGGTGGAAGTCGATCAGCCCGAAGGCCACCAGGAACAGCAGCCCGGCCATGGCGGCGGTGGGCAGGTAGGCCACGAGGGACGCGACCGCCGCCAGGACGCCCACCAGGAAGACCGAGGCGTAGACGGCGGCCAGCGGGGTGCGGGCGCCGGCGGCGTGGTTGACGCCGCTGCGGTTGAAGGAGCCGCTGGAGGCATAGCTGGAGAAGAAGCTCCCGACCAGGTTGGCCAGACCCTGACCGATGAACTCCTGGTTGCCGTCGATCCGCTGCTCGGTCTTCACGGCGATCGCGCGGGCGATCGAGACCGCCTCGGTGAGCCCCAGCATCGTGACGACCAGGGCGGGGAAGACGAGCTGACGCAGGGCGTCGGGGGAGAAGTCGGGCAGGCTCAGCGGAGGGATCGTGGCCGAGAGGGCCCCCACGGTGGGGATGTCGGTGACGCTCTCCCCGCCCGCGAGCCGGGTCAGGACCAGCGCCGCGAGGCTGCCGACGACCAGCGCCAGGATCATGTGCACCTGGGGCAGCACCCGCCGCAGGACGATCCCCGAGACCACGGTGATGCCACCGACCGCCACGACGTAGGGGTTGACCTCGTCGAGGCGACGTACGGACTCGTAGAGCACCTCGTGCGCGGCGAGGCCCCGCGCCAGGTCGAGACCGAGGAAGTTCTTCACCTGGCTGGTGGCGATGAGCACGGCGGCGCCCGCGGTGAAGCCGATGACCACCGTGTGGGAGATGAAGTTGACCAGCGCCCCCAGCCGGGCCAGCCCCATGACCAGCTGGAAGAGTCCGGTGAGGAAGGTCAGCGTGAGGACGAGCCGAATGAACTCCTCGGAGCCGGGCTCCGCCAGCGGAGCGACCGAGGCGAACACCGCGATCGAGATCGCCGTCGTGGGGCCGGTCACGAGGTGCCAGCTGGAGCCGAACAGCGCGGCGATGACCGCCGGCACCATCGCGGTGTAGAGCCCGTACTCGGGCGGGAGGCCGGCGATGGTCGCGAACGCCACGCCCTGGGGCAGCACGATCAGCGCCCCGGTCAGGCCCGCGGTGAGGTCGAGCCGGGTGCTGCCCCGGGTCACCCGCGGCCACCAGCGCAGGAACGGGAGCGCTCGGCCGAGCCGGTCCTGGACGGCGCTCCGGTCCACGCACGCCCTCCTCGTTGCTCGCGGGTGGCGGCTGGTCCGTCAGGGGTCGACGGTCAGCCGGGGTGCGACAGCATAGGCACGAGGAGCGCGGGCGTGCGTGGATCGGGTCGGCGGGTCAGCGGCTGAGCGCCGCCTTGCTGTTGCCGAGGTTGACCACGACGGGGTTGCCCGAGCCACCGAACAGGGTCACCCGCAGGGCGGTGACCGCCACGCTGCGCCCACGGCTCGCGACCAGGCCGGACTCGATCCGGGCCAGGCCCGGGATCTCCAGCACCCGACCGTCGACCGGCAGGGCGTGCGCCTCACCGTCGATGATCAGGCCGAGCACGCGCGAGAACGGTCGGCGGGCCACCGTGCCGTTGCTGGTGCGGACGATCCTCGACCGCGAGCGGATCGCGTCGACGGTGATCCGTCCTCCGCCCAGCTGGACGTCGGCGACGTTGGCGGAGGTGACGGCCTCGACGCCACGCCGGCCGACGCGCCGGGTCTGGGCCGTGGAGGTCGTCGTGCCGATGCGCACGAGGCCGGGGATGCCGACGTTCGCGGTGTCGTTGCTCAGGACCCGGCCGCCGGTGCCGCGGCACGGGAGGGGCTGGTGCCCGGTCGGGCCCGACCCGAGCAGGTCGAGGGCCGACACGTCGCTGCCCCAGGCCGCACCCCGGAAGGTGCCGAGCGGAGCGGGGTTCATCTTCGCGTACGAGCGACCGACCCGCACCGACGTGCCGTCGGGGAGCGCCAGCCGCAGGACCTCGGTCAGGGACTGCCCGCCGCGCTTGTGGGTGCGGCCGGACTGGTAGTTGACGTGGAGCCGACCGAGACCCGGCACCTCGTAGGTGGCCGGCTGTACGTCGCGGCCGATCGGGACCTCGTTGCCGTCGATCGCGAGGGCGGCGAGGTCGACCCGGTGGCCGATCGTGTAGCCCCGGCCCTTGGTGGCCACGCTGGCCAGCGAGGAGAGGCCCTCGAAGGTGACGCGTCCCTCGAACAGCGACCCACGCGCCACGCGGGCCGTCGACGTGACGGTCTTGACGCCACGACGCTTGCTGGCGACGTTCTTGGTCTCGACCGCACCGAGGTCGGCGAGGGGGGCCAGCGTGGGCTCGGAGCCGGCCACGCGGTTGCTGGACGTCTTCCGGTAGACGGTGGTGCACATCGACGAGTGGGCTGTCTCGCCGGATCCGACGACGCGGTTGCCGGTGACCAGCGAGCCGTGGGCGGAGGCGGCGGCGACCAGACGTTCGGGGGCTGCGCCCTTGCGGGCTGCGGTCGCGGGCGATGCCGAGACCTGGGGCCCGGCAGCGACGAGGAGCGCGCCGCCCAGCAGCAGGGTCAGGGAGGATCCGAGGAGTCGATGGGTGCGGGGGGAGGGGTGGTTCATGGGGGGTGTCCTGTCCGGAGCAGTTGCGGTGGGGGGGACGACACGGTGGACACCCGAGAGGGTGCCGCGCATCATGCTCTTCAGGTCCAACTACCGAGGCGGGCATTGGTCACGCCCGGGCTCAGGGGAGGAGGACCAGCAGGACCAGCAGCAGCGCCGGCACGCCGGCCACCAGAAGCGCCAGCATGGCCAGCACGAACCGTCGGGACTCGCGGCCCACACGATGGGCCCGCCGCGCGAAGCCCAGCAGCACCAGCCCCACCAGCGCGGGCAGCAGCGCGATCGCGGCCACGCCGAGCGCCACCCCGGCGAGGGGGTCCTCGTCACGCTCGGCCAGGAAGGCCGTGACGGCGAAGGCCGTGAGGCCGAGCAGCGCCACGACCGACCCGAGGGCGAGCCGGGTCATCCACACGACTCCCGGACCGGACGAGCGTGGCGGGCCGACCGGGGGGCGGGAGCCGACGGAGGGGCTCACTCGACGCCTGGGACGATCCGCAGGTCGCGCACCGCACCGCCGTCGAGCGCGGCCAGGGCCTCCTGGTAGGCCACGCTGTCGTGGGCGGCCACCGCCGCCTCCACGTCTGCGAACTCGATCAGGACCGACCGGGTCTCGCGGCCGGCCTCGTAGGTCGCCTCGGGCATCCCGCGGGCCAGGAACGTGCCGCCCGCGCCGGTCAGAGCCGGCCCGGCCAGCGCGGCGTACGCCGCCAGCCTGGTCTCGTCGGTGATCTCCACGTACGTGCTGATCCAGTAGGCGCTCATGGCGCCATCGTGACGCACTGGTGGGAGCGGTCGCTCCCCACCCGTCGGAGGCCGGTTCGTCAGTCCTTCTCGCCGCGCGCGGCGAGAGCGGTCAGGGCGGCGAAGAAGCCCGACACGGCCGCGGTCTGCTTGCGGGAGGCGTCGGAGGCACCGCTGGTGCTCTGCACGACCACGTCCGCCAGGTTCATCACGGCGATGGTCGAGAACAACGCCCCTCGGGCGGAACCGGCGGGCATCCGCAGCGCGGCGACCCCGAGGGCCGCGGTGCGGGTGCCCCACATGCGGCCCATCAGCTGGAAGTCGGCCGACTCGTCACCGAAGCCGAAGAGCTTGGCGAGCTCGGTCGGGGCCGCCAGCGCGGCGACACCGAAGCCGATGGACGAGACGGCGGTCGTCTTGACGAGTGCGGAGCTGTTCATGGGCCCTCCCGTGGCAGGCCGTCCGCGGGCCGGTCGGCGAGGAATCGCACGCTACGCCGACCGGGGGGCACGGTCCACCGTCTGGAGGGTGCGGCCGCGGTCCGGCCGCCGCGAGCTCAGGTCCGGACGCCGCTGACCCGGAAGAGCAACCAGACACTGGCATCGGCGACCCGTTGGACTGCGGTGTCGGCGGCGTGGGTGACGCGTGCGCTCATGGGGGATCTCCTGGGGGATGGAGTCGGATTGCCCCCCGAGGCCTGGCCGCCTCGAGGGGCAACCCGATACCCCCTAGGGTGCCTTGCCGCTGGTCGCCGCGCGTCGGGCGTTCGGGCATCGTGCGCCTGGTCAATCCGGGCCCCCCGCCCGCCGTTCGGTCAGGTGCGGGGGCGGCGGACGACCGATGTGGAGAGGCGGCGTGCGTGGCCGACCACCAGTCGCCGCGCCACGGCGTACACCCGCGCGGCGAGGACGCCGACCACGAGCGAGGCCACGATGGCCGCGACCGGGCGACCGGCCGCCTCGAGAGCGGGATAGACCTGCCAGTGGGTGAGGTAGATCCAGAGCGACGCGGCGGCGACCTCCTGGACGGGCCGGGCCAGCGCGGTGGGAAGCGTCACGGTCCGGCCCCACAACAGCACGACGACGGCCGCGACGACGAGCAGCTCGCGCTGCAGGTCGCCGAAGAGACCGACGGTGGCGACGAGTGAGAGCACGGCGACGCTGATCCGCTGGGGGGTGCTGCGCGCCTCGCCGGCGGCCCAGCCCAGGGCCAGCAGCCAGAGCACGACGGGCAGGTGGTACTTCTCGGCGTCGACCGCGGTCACCCCCACCGCCGTGTACCGCAGCGCGAGCAGCCCGCCGGCCGCGGCCAGGGCCGTGCCGAATCGGTGCCGCCGCTGCCAGCGGTCGAGCGGGGGGACCGCGAGCACCGCCGTCAGCCCGAGCGTGCCCCAGACCAGCGCCTCCAGGAACCAGAACTGGCGCTGCACGTCCCAGGCCTCGGCGCCCACCAGCTCGTTGAGGTAGAGCGCGGTGGCCGGGTCGTAGTCACCGGTGACGAGCCCGGTCACGGCGATCCAGAGGGTCGCCGGCACCGCGACGCCCGCCGCCGAGGCCAGCAGCAGCCGCGTACGCCGGCGTCCGGAGCTGTTGAGGGCGAAGCGGGCGAGGTGGAAACCGGCCACCGCGAGGAGCAGATGAGCGCCGCCCGGCACCAACCACAGGTCGGTGTGGGTGACCACGACCATCGTGATCGCGAGCGCGCGCAGCAGCACGCTCCACTCGAGCCGACGGGTGCGCCGGGAGGTCGTGCTGGCCCGAGGGCGTGAACGGGCCAGCTCGGTGAGGCTGTCGGCGGGCTGCACCGGCCAGTCGGTCGGGAGCCGGTCGACGCTCCGCGCCAGGCGGGTCGAGACCTCGACGTAGGACAGGGAGTCGCCGCCGAGGTCGACGAAGCTGTCCGTGCCCCGGGCGTCGGGCCGGCCGAGCAGCACGGCGTACAGGTCGCGCACGTCGTCGGCCTCGGCGTCCTGGCCCGCTCCTGGCGCCGTCGGGCTGAGCGACCCGGCGGCCGCGGCCTGGGCCGCGAGGGCGGTGTAGTCGCACTTGTCGGAGGCCGTCGTCGGGATCGCGGCGACCTGGTGGACGTGCACGGTCGCGACCGGGACGCCGGCCGCGTGGGCGGTCAGCCGCCGGACCCGCCCGGCGACGCGAGGCCGGGTCGAGAAGACGTGCAGACGGGTGTCGTCGGCGACGATGCGGACGGAGAGCCCCTCGGTCGCGGCCCGGCGCTCGAGCACGTCGAGGTCGAGGCGGAGACCGAACAGCTTGGCGTGCCGCCCGAGGCGCCCGTGCACCTCCCACAGCCCGTCGGGCGCCTGGCGCCCGAGGTCTCCGGTGGGCAGCTCTGCGAGCTCGGCGCCACGGGCCAGGTCGGCGGGGTGCTCGGCGTAGCCCATCATCACGTTGGGGCCCGTGTAGACGAGCTCGCCCACCCCTGGGGGCAGCCCCGGGGGGAGGTCGGCGACCGGGCGGACGTGCAGGGCGCCCCCGGGCACCGGGACCCCGATGGCCGTCGGTCGGTCGCGGGCCAGGTCGGGCGGCAGGTAGGCGATCCGGGCGGTCGCCTCGGTCTGGCCGTACATCGCGTAGAGGTCGAAGCCCCGTCGGCGCCCGAGCTCGGCGTAGCGGACGAGCGTGTCCGGCGCGATCCGCCCGCCCGCCTGCGTCACCCGGCGCAGCCGGGGCAGCTCACGCCGGTCGAAGCCGGTGGCGTCCAGCAGGTCGAAGGTGTGGGGCACCCCGGCGAGCCCGGTGGCCCCCGTGCGCGCCGCGAGGTCCCAGAAGCACTCGTCGGCCACGGACAGGTCGGTCAGCACCACCGAGGCACCCACGAGGAGGTGGCTGTTGAGGACCGACAGGCCGTAGCAGTAGTGCAGCGGTAGCGAGGTGATCGCCCGGTCGTCGCGGCGCAGTCCGAGGTAGTCGGCGATGCTCGCGGCGTTGGCGGCCAGGTTGTCGTGGGAGAGGCGCACCAGGTGGGGGGAGCCGGTCGACCCCGAGGTGGAGAGCAGCAGGGCGAGGTCGGGGTGCAGCTCCGGCTCGGGGTCGCCGTCGCCGGACGTGGCGAACCGGAGCCCGGCGGGCGTGCAGCGCACCTGCGGTCCGTAGCGCTCGACGACGTCGGCCTGCCGCTCGGCGTCGCCGGCCGTCACGAGCAGCACCGGGTGCCGGCCCGCAAGCGCGGCCAGGTAGGTCACGACCGTGCGCAGGTCGTTGGCGGCCTCGAGGAGCACCAGGCGGCGCCGGCCGCCCAGCTGCTCGCCCCGCTCGCGCACCGCGCCGCGGAGCTCGGCGTAGGTGATGGTGCGCCCGCCGCTGATCAGGGCGGGGTCGTCGTCGCGGCCGCCGTCGAGCAACGGGACGGACCCGGGGCGGGGTACGGCAGACGGGTGGCCGGTGGCCAGGGCGCCCGGGCCCCCGGTGGGCTGGCGCGGGCTCATGGCGTCAGGACCGGGGCGGTCGGCTCGGCCCCGAAGCACAGAGCCTCCCCGACGACGCGCAGCCGCACGAGGTCACCCGACCGGGGCACGGCGTCGGCCGCGGTGCGGGCGGTCAGGGGCTTGTCATGGCCGGGGACGCGGACGCGCACGGTGGCGTCGTGGCCGAAGAAGCTGACGTCGAGCACCTCGGCCTCGATCCCGCCGAGGTCTCCGGCGGGGAGCACCAGCAGCTGCTCGGGGCGGATCGCCAGCCTGACCGCGCCGTGGCGCGGCAGGCCACGCACCGCCACCCGGCCCAGGGCGCAGTCGGCGACCGGCACGGACCCGGCGCCGTCGAGGACCCCCGGCAGCAGGGCCGCGTGACCGAGGAACGCGGCCACCTCCTCGTCGGCGGGTGAGAGGTAGACCTCGAGCGGCGCCCCGACCTGCAGGAAGCGACCGCGGGCCATCACCGCGACCTGGTCGGCCAGCGACAGCGCCTCGCCCTGGTCGTGGGTGACCAGGACGGCGGCCGCCCCACTGGCTCGCAGCGCACGGACGACCGCCCGCCCCGTCTCCTCGCGCAGCCCGGCATCGAGGGAGGAGAAGGGCTCGTCGAGCAGGACCAGGCCTGGTTGCGGCGCCAGGGCCCGCGCCAGGGCGACCCGCTGCTGCTGGCCGCCGGAGAGCTCGTGGGGGAAGCGGCTCGCGAGCGCGCGCGGCAGCTCGACGAGGTCGAGCAGCTCGGCCACGCGCACACCCACGCCGCGCCGCTGGTCGCGGGGCAGGCCGAAGGCGATGTTGCGGGCGACGTCGAGGTGCGGGAAGAGCGCGCCCTCCTGAGGGACGTAACCGAGGTCGCGCTTGCGCGACGGCACCGACCGGCCCTCGCCCACCACGGCCCGGCCGTCGAGCCGGATGACTCCGCCGGCGGGCTCCAGGAAGCCGGCGACCGTGCGCAGGAAGGTGGTCTTGCCGCAGCCCGAGGGGCCCAGCAGCGCGGTCACGCCCTCGTCGACCTGCAGGTCGACTGAGTCCAGGACCACCTGGCTGCCGAAGGAGACCGTGAGCCCACGGACGTCGAGGGCCGTCATCGGCGCTCCCCGACGGAGAGCCGGCTCAGCAGCCAGGTGGCGGGCACGGACAGCAGGATCAGGGCCAACGCGTACGGCGCGGCGGCGCCGTAGGCGACCGAGGAGGCCTGCGACCAGAAGCGGGTCGACAACGTGGTGGTGCCGATGGGGGAGAGCAGCAGGGTCGCGGTGAGCTCGGTCGAGACGGCCAGCGCGACCAGCGCCGCGCCGGCTCCGAGGCCGGGCAGCAGCAGGGGCACGGTCACCCGGGCCGCCGCGCGGGGGCCGCTGCACCCGAGCGTGCGCGCGACGTCCTCCAGGACGGGCGGGGCCAGCTCGAGGGTGCCCCGGACGCTGACCAGCGCCCGAGGGAGGAACAGGATGACGTAGCCCAGCACGAGCAGCGGGACCGTCTGGTAGAGCCCGGGCACGACCCGGATGGAGACCGTCACCAGGGCCAACGCCACGACGATGCCGGGCAGGGCGCTGGTGAGGTAGGTGCTGCGCTCCACGAACGTGGTCAGCCGGCCGCGGTGGCGCACGGCCAGCCACGCGACCGGCACGGCGGCCGCCGTGGCGACCAGGCCCGCGGCCACCGCGAGGCCGAGGGTCGTGGCGGTGGCGGCCGCGAGGTCGCCGCCGTCGAGCAGGGTCGAGGAGCCGCGGACCAGCCACCGGCCCAGGCTCACGAGCGGGACCCCGAGGGCCAGCAGCACCAGGCCGACCATGGCGGCGGTCAACGCCGGGGCGGCGCGCCCCAGCGACACCGGCTCGAGCGCCCGGTTGGCGCCGGAGCCCACCCGGGAGAACACCCGGCGGCGCCGCAGCGAGACCTCGAGCCCGAGCAGACCCAGGCAGAAGGCGACCAGCACCGCGGCCAGCAGCGTGGCCTCGGCGCCGTTGAAGGCCGCGCCGTACTGGGCCAGGATCGCCGTGGTCAGCGTCGGGTAGTTGAGCAGCTGGAGCGCGCCGTACTCGGCGAGCAGGTGGAGGCCCACCAGCAGCGCCCCACCGGTCACGGCGGTGCTGATCGCCGGCAGCACGACCCGCCAGAACGTCGCCCAGCGGCCGTGCCCGAGGGAGGTGCTGACCTCCTCCAGGCCCGGGTCGAGGCGGCGCAGCGCAGCGACCGTCGGCAGGTAGACCAGGGGGTAGTAGGACAGGCTCACGACCAGCACCGCGCCGGTGTAGCTCTGGACCGCGTGGGTGGTGGAGATCCAGCCGTAGCCGTTGACGAAGGCCGGCACCGCCAGCGGGGCGCACATCAGGCCGTGCCACAGGCCGCGGTGCCGCAGGTCGCTGCGCTCCACGAGCCACGCCGTGCCGACCCCGAGCGCGACGCTGAGCAGGACGCCGCCGACGAGCAGCCGGCTGGTGTTCCAGACCAGCTCACCGATCCGGGGGCGGACCAGGAAGTCGATCGCGGCGGTGGGGCCGAGGGTCGAGGCGGAGACCAGCACGTAGCCCAGCGGGACCAGCGACACCACGGCCACCACGAGGCCGAGCAGCAGCAGGGTCGGCGGGGCGGGCGACGACGCGGCTGGGCGCGCCCCCGGCCCGAGGTCGGCCGTGGGCGGTGCGCCGTCCACCCCGGCGACGTACGCCGCGGGGTCAGGGTGCAGGGCGGGTCCGCCCGGACCGCTCAGAGGAACCCGACCTCCGTCATCAGGTCGATCACGGTCTCGCCGTCGAGGTCGGAGGGGTTGACCGTCGGCGGCTCGAGGGTGTCGAACGCCTTGACGGGCTCGGGCAGCGACACCGCCGGGTTGAGCGGGTACTCCAGGGCGTAGCTGTCGGCCAGGCCCTGCTGGCCGGCCTCGCTGGTCAGGAACTCCACGAACTGGGCCGCCTCCTCGGGCATCTCGCTCGAGGCGAGCACCCCGGCCCCGGAGACGCTGACGAACGCGCCGGGGTCCTGGTCGCCGAAGAAGTGCAGCGCGCTGTTGTCGCTGGCGTCGCCCGACTCCTCCTGGTCGCGGTACCAGTAGTAGTGGTACATGATCCCGACCTCGGACTCACCGGAGTTGACGGCCTCGAGGACCACGTTGTTGCCGTCGTAGACCGTGCCGTTGTCCTTGAGGCCCTGCAGCCAGGCGCGGGTCGTGTCTTCTCCCTGCAGCTCGAGCAACCCGGCCACGATGGCCTGGAAGTCGGCGCCGGTCGGCGAGAACGAGATCCGTCCCTGCCACTCCGGGTCGGCCAGGTCGAGGATCGACGCGGGCAGGTCGGCCTCGTCGATCAGGTCGGTGTTGTACGCCAGGGCCGTGGAGCGGGCCACGAACCCGGTCCACAGGCCGCTGCGGGGCCGGAACTGCTCGGGGATCGGCTCCGTGGCCGCCTCGGGGAGCTCGGCGAAGAGGCCGGCCTGCTCGACCTGGGCCATCGCCGGGGAGTTCTCGGTGAGGAAGACGTCGGCCGGTGAGGCGTCGCCCTCCTGGACCAGCTGGGCGGCGAGCTCGAGGTCCTTGCCGTTGCGCAGCTCGACCTCGACGCCGGTCTTCTCGGTGAACGCGGGGGCGAGCTCCTCGATCAGCTGCTCGTGCTGGGCGTTGTAGACCACGATCGAGGGGCCGTCGTCGCCGCAGCCGGCGAGCACCGTCGGGAGGACGAGGGTGGCCAGGACGGCGGCGACGCGTGCGCGCTTCATCGTGCTCACTTCCGACGGGAGTGCCGGGCGACCGGCTTAGGGTTGGCTAACCATATCCGGGATCGGCTGCATCCGTCAGTGCGGGGCGCGTGATCCGGGCCACGCCCGCCCCGCAGGCCTCGGACCGGTGGAGCACCGAACCCCCGGTCACGAGGTGCCGGGGGTTCGGTGGTCCTGGGCAGGGGGGGATCTGCGCCAGGACATCGTGGCACCCGTCCCGAAGGACGCGCCGGCGACGACTCGAGCAGGTGCGGTGCTGAGTCTCGGTGCCGGGCGCTGTGCCCACGACCCTCACTGTGTCGCGGTGGCAGCCCCACCGGGAGAGTCAGGCGCCCCCGCAGTGACAGGACTTTCGACCCCGGCGGCCGCGTCGTCGAGCGTGTCCGCCAGTGGACGCCGGTCCGTGCGCACCAGGTGACCGCTGCCCATGGAGGCCAAGGAGACCCGCAGCAGCAGCAACGGCACGCCGGCGCCGTCGGGGAGGCATCCGCGCAGCTGCTCGCGGCTGCTGCCGATCTCGATCGGGGCGAACAGCGGGACCACGCCGAGACCGAGGTGTGCGGCCTCCAACCAGAGGGCGCTGAGCGCCTCGCCGGCGGAGACCCAGCTGTGCTCGTGGTCCTCCTCGCCCAGCAGCAGCACGGCCCCGTCCGTGGGCTCGAGATCGGGGGCGTCGTCGGTCGCGGCGAGCGCGGGCGTCCAGGCGCCGGGGCGCTCCGCGTGCCGGCGGGTGGCCTCGGTGACGACCGAGCTGAGATGGGCCCGCTGGACCGCGTCGACGACGGCCACGGCGTCGTCTCCCCAGGCGCGGGCGACCCGGGCCAGGGCCTCCACCCGGGCACTGGGCACCGGCCAGGCCGTGAAGCGCGAGCGGTCGGTGGCCCGGCTCCGGAGAGCTTGCAGCTCGTTCGGCTCCGGCTCCGCGGTCGGGCTGCTCCGCAACGCCCTCGCGGCGTCCGACGCCCCGGGGGCGCCGAGATCGATCCGAGCCAGCAGGGCCAGGTCGTCGGAGGTCGGGACGGTGCGCTCCACCACCGGCTGACGTCCCAGCGCAGTGGCGGCGACCCGCAGGTGGTGCAGGGCGGCGCCGCAGCTGATCATCAGCTGTCGCCCCAGGGGGTCGTCGACCGGCAGGCGCCGGGAACGGTCGGCGTACAGCTCCAGCACGTCACCGTCGGCCCTCCACCGCCAGGGCTGCGAGTTGCCGATGCTCGGAGCGCGACAGGCCAGCTCCACCAGGTGGCGGATCGGGGGCGGGTGGCCGTGCCGTGGGTGCAGCAGGGTCGTCACCGTTGACCTCCTGGCCGTGTCCGGTCCCCCGTGGTCCGGTGGTCCGTCCGACATGGGTGGCTGCCGGCGTGCCCCCAGGATCGGCCGGGTCGGGCGTGCCGAACAGAGGACTAGGTCCTGTCCGGAGGGGCAGCGCGGGGCCGGCGACGAAACAATCGGCGGTGTCCGGCTCCGCGCGGGGTAGCGTGAGCCGCATGGCCACGCCTGAGGGGGAGTCGGAGCGCGCCCCGATCCGTGTCTTCCTGCTCGACGACCACGAGATCGTGCGGCGCGGGATCCGCGAGCTCCTCGAGGGCGAGCCCGACATCGTCGTCGTGGGGGAGTCCGGTCTGGCCGCCGAGGCGGAGGCCCGCATCCCGGCCCTGCGGCCCGACGTGGCGATCCTCGACGGACGGCTGCCGGACGGGTCGGGCATCGAGGTCTGCCGCGCCGTCCGCTCCCAGGACCCCGGGATCGCCGCGCTGATCCTGACGTCGTACGACGACGACGAGGCACTGTTCGCCGCGATCATGGCCGGCGCGGCCGGCTACGTCCTGAAGCAGGTGCGGGGGGTCGACTTCATCGACATGGTGCGGCGGGTGGCGGCCGGTCAGTCGACGCTGGACCCGTCGGTGACCGCGCAGGTGCTCGAACGCGTCCGCACCGGACCACCGGTCGACAAGGAGCTGGCCAGCCTCACCGGCCAGGAGCAGAAGATCCTCGACCTGGTGGGCGAGGGGCTCACCAACCGCCAGATCGCCGAGAGGTTGTTCCTGGCGGAGAAGACCGTGAAGAACTACGTCTCCTCGATGCTGGCCAAGCTCGGGCTCGCGAGCCGGACCCAGGCGGCGATCTTCTCCCTCAAGCGCCCTCAGTGAGCGACCCCTCGACGTCCGCCTCCTCGACGACCTCGCAGGGACCGGACGGCCTCTCACCCCTGGCCGACCTCGCGATCGACGACCTGGTCCGCCAGGTGCTGGTCCGGCTCCACAGCGTCCTCGAGGACGACCCGGCGCTGCGCGGCTCGGTCGACGCCCTCGTCGAGCGTGCGGCAGGAGAGGCCGGCGTCCGCGAGGAGGTCCTCTCGCGGGTCAGGTCGGTGGCCGAGCACGTCGTGGGGGCGGCCGAGTCCGCGCCGGGCGAGGCGCCCCGCAGCACCGGCCAGGACGGCCAGGACGGCCACGGCGGGGAGGACCGGCTCGCGCTGTCCTACGCCGGCCTCGCCCTCGGTGCGATCGAGAACGCCCGCCTCTACCGCCGCACGCTCCAGCGGGAGCACTGGCTCGCCGCCACCGCCGACATCACCACACTGCTGTGCAGTGGCAGGCCGGGCGTCTCGGAGCTGCAGGAGATCGCCGACCGGGCCCGTGAGGTCGCGGAGGCCGACATGGCGTGGATCGTCGCCGGCGACGACAGCACCAGCCTGGCCCTCCAGGTCATCTCCGGCGTGACGATCACCGACGAGCAGCGAGCGGGGCTGTCCTTCGACACCTCGTTGTCCCGGGCCGTCGTCGAGGGCGGCGTCCCGCTGGTGGTCGAGGACGTCGAGGCCGACCCGCGGACGCTGGACCGCTCCGACCTCGGGTGGCCGAGCATCGGTCCGGCGATCGTCGTGCCGCTGGGCGAGGCCGCGGGCTCCACCGGCGTCCTGGCGCTGGCCTGGACCCATGAGCACCGCGGGCTCTTCGTCGGCGTCGACGTGGCGCTGCCTGCGTCGTTCGCCCGCCAGGCGGCGCTGGCGCTCCAGCTGCGCCGGGCGCGCGAGGACCGGCACCGGCTCGCCCTCTTCGAGGACCGTGACCGGATCGGTCGCGACCTTCACGACCTCGTCATCCAGCGCCTCTTCGCGATCGGGCTGGGGCTCCAGGGCACCGCGCGGGCGGTCGCGGAGACCGAGGTGGCGGATCGGCTGACCAGTGCCGTCGACGACCTCGACGCCACCATCAACGACATCCGCCGCACGATCTTCGCGCTCGGCTCCTCGGACGCCTCTGCCGACGTCCAGTCCGAGGTCACCCGGGTGGTGGAGCGCGCGGAGGCCACGCTGAAGTTCCGTCCACGGCTCCGGTTCGAGGGCCCGGTACGCACCGTCCTCGGCGACGACCTCGCGCCCGACCTGATCGCGGTGCTCGCCGAGGCGCTGTCCAACGCCAGCAAGCACGCCGACGCCACGGCGGTCAGTGTGCTGGTCACCGTGGGCGACCGGGTGGTCCTCACGGTCACCGACAACGGGCGCGGGCTGCCCCCGGACGTCGTGGAGAGCGGGCTGGCCAACATTCGCGAGCGGGCCGCGCAGCGCGGTGGCACGTGCGAGATCAAGGCCCGTGCGGGTGGTGGCACGTCGCTGGTCTGGGCGGTGCCGGCCCGGCAGGCCTCCTGACCGGGCTCAGGGACGCGGGCTGGGTGTCGACAGGGCGCGCGCCAGCCCGTCGAGATCGTCGACCGTGACGGTCACACCGGGGCAGCGCAGGCCGCCCACCGGCAGCTCGACGCGGGTGGGCTCGCACAGCTGCACGCACAGGCCCCGCTCGCCGTTGGAGGCGAAGGTGATCCCGCGGTCCGCCAGTGACAGGTGGGCTGGTCCCGCGGTCTTGAGGAAGGCGTAGCCCCCGGTGTGGTGGACGGACTGCACGTTGCTGAGCGCGGTCTCGGTCCGCCACGGCCCGAAGCGGATCCGCAGGTGCTCGTCGTCGACCTCGACCCACGCGCGACCGGGCGTGATGCCGAACGGGATGGCGGCGAGGCGGTAGGCCCTGGTGAAGGCGAAGTCGTAGCGCACCTGGCCCGGTCTCCCACGGCGGCGTCCCGCAAACGGGAGGCCGCTACAACGTGGTCATCACCCCGACGTCGGCGGGGGAGAAGCCCGGGAAGACCGCGGCGGTCGACGCGGAGAAGCGGGTCGAGACGACCTCGGACAGCACGCTGCGGTAGTCGGTCGTGACCAGCAGGTCGGCGTCGACCTCGTTGGCCAGGCCGGGCCAGCTCCCGTAGTAGCGCCCGCCGCGGACTCCTGCCCCGGCCACGAACATCACGTTGCCGTAGCCGTGGTCGAGCCCGTTGTTCGCGTTCTCCTTGACCCGGCGCCCGAACTCGCTGAGCGCCACGAGCGTCACCTTGGGGGCCTGGGGGCCGAGGTCGTCGAAGAAGGCGGCGACGGACCGGGCGAAGTCCTCGGCGTTGTCCTTCATCCGCCCCCACTGGAGGGTCCCGAGGTCGGAGTGCATGTCCCAGTCGCCCTGGTCGACGGTCAGGACCTCCACGCCGACGTCGCCGCGGATCACGCGAGCCACCTCGCCCAGCGCGCGGCCGAGGTCGCTGCGCGGGTAGGACCCGGCGTTGTCCGCGGTCCGCTGGACCGGGGCGAAGCCGTCGACCGCGGCGAACGTCGAGCGCATCGCCCGCGAGAGCGGTCCGCCGTCGTTGTCCCACAGCGTGTGCAGCGACGTGCGGCGGCCCCCGGTGCGGTCGTGCCGGTCGTCGCCGGGGATCTTCATCGACTCCACGTCGCTGGTCGACATGACGGGGGCGTCGCCGTACAACGAGGTGGGCATGACGCCGCCCCCCATGCTGAAGGCCTTGAGGGGTGAGTCGCCGGGCCGCTGCCCGACCAGCCGGTTGAGCCAGCCCTGCCGCTCGGGCGAGCCGGGGTCGGCGTCCTCGAGCGCCTCCATCGCGGCGAAGTGCGAGCGGTTGACGCTCGGCAGCCCGGTGGCGTGCACGGCGGCCAGCCGACCCGAGGTCCACAGCGGCATCAGCGCCGAGAGTCGCGGGTGCAGCCCGAACATGCCGTCCTTGGCGAGCAGCTGGTCGCTCGGGATCGCGATCCGGGGGCGGGCCTGGTAGTAGACCGGGTCGCCGTGCGGCACCACCAGCGAGAGGCCGTCGGCCGCACCGCGCAGCGAGACGACGACCAGCACCGAGGCGGCGGACGCGGCCCGGGCCGGCGCGGAGGTCACCACCGCGGAGCCGACGGCCGTCGTGGCGCCCGCCAGGGCCAGCCCCCGCATGAGCCCGCGCCTGGTCATGCCGGCGTACTCGGGGCAGCAGGCGTCGCCTGCCGGGGCGAGCGGGTCGATCGTGGTCGTCGAGGTCATCGCGGTCACCTGCTCAGGTGGGTGGGGGAGTCGAGAAGGGTGCTCAGGACGCGCTGGAAGTTCCAGCGCACGATCGGGTGGTCGGGGGTGATCTGGGTGTCGGGGCGGACGTCGACCGCCTGGCAGCAGGCCCGCAGCAGCTGGCTGCTGGCCGGCTCGTGCAGCATCTGCCGCGAGAGGTGGTCCACCAGGTGGGCGAACTTCAGGGGCCGTCTGACGCGCACCTTGACCCACCGCTTCTTGCGCTTGCCCCGCTTGTTCTTCTTGCCCTTGACCCGCTTGCGTCGGGTCACGTACTCGGCCGGGGGGAACCACGCGGTCGGCGACCGGTACTCGATGCCCTTCGTGGGCCACCAGCCTCCGGACATGGCGTAGTGCACCTCCATCGAGGCCATCAGCCGCGACGGCGAGGCCCAGGAGACGTTGTCGACCGGCTGCCCGTCGGGCTGGGGCCAGTCGAAGGGGCGGATGCCGACCGAGCTGGTCTGCCACAGGACCACGTTGGCCGCGTGGTCACGCCCCTCTCCGCCCGCGGGCGGACGGGACAGCCGCACCCCGAGCGCCCGGTAGGTCGCCACCACGTCCTCGCCCGGGTCGCGCACCTTGGCGCCCGACGACCCCTTGAACTCCGCCGAGCCCACCAGCGCCCGCAGGACCGCGCTGATGTCGGTCCCGCTGCTGAGGTAGACCTCGGCGAGCCGGTCGACCAGGCCCTCGGGCACGTCGTCGCGCACGAACTTGACCGCGAGCTTGCGAGCGATCCGGCGCGCGGTCTGCGGGTGGCTGGCCAGATAGCTCAAGTAGCGCCGGGTGACCTCACGCCCGTCGGGGTCGGCGTTGGGGTCCTGGAAACCCATCACCCGGACGGGACCCGTCCAGTGCTTCTCCGGACGGTACGAGGCCGCGAACGTGCGCCACATGTCGACGGTCCAGCCGGTCAGGATCCGGGCGGAGCTCTTGACGTCGGCCTCGCCGTAGCTGCCCCGACCGACGGTGTGCAGCTCGAGCAGCTCGCGGCCCAGGTTCTCGTTGGGGTGCGACTTCGTGGAGACCGCGTTGTTGAGGTAGATGCCCATCGCCGGGTGGGTGATCGTGGCGTGGAGGAGGTCCTCGAACCGGCCGAGCGCGTGGTCGCGGACCGCCGAGTCGTAGCTGGTGCGGTGGGTGAACGCCGCGTCGCCGTTGGCCGGGACGTTGAGGTGGTGCAGCCAGAACTCGGTCATGATCTCGTGCACCTGGCGGTTGCTGCGCATCCGTCGGAGCAGCGTCCAGCGCTGATAGCCCTCCATCACCTTCCAGCCGCCCTCGACCTCGTTGATCTGGCGCTGCCAGAGGTCCGCCGGATCGCGGCGCAGGCTGGGCCACCAGGTCAGGAGCTCGTCGGCCTCGCCGTCGGCGACGGTGCGCGGTGAGAGCTGCTGGTCGAACCAGGCGCGGGCGCCGCCGGCGTCCCGCACGGAGGCGGCGAGGCCGGGGGTGATGCCGTAGGAGAAGCGACGCACCAGGTGGCGGTCCGGCGCGGAGAGCAACGGGGTCGAGGAGGCCGCAGCCGCAGACGCGGCCTCGGCCTCCTCGGCTCCGGTCATGCTCACGAGACCGGTCGCCACGCCGGTCGCCGCGATGCCCTGCAGCAGGGTGCGACGGCTCGGGACGGCCGGTGCCGGACCCGGTACCGGGTCCGGTGCCGAGTCCTGGGGCTCGGCGGCCGTCGGTGGAGCAGTCGCGAGACGTGTGCCCGTGGGGGGAGCGGGGCACGTCGACAGCAGGGTCATGGGGGGATCTCCTCGGGATGGGGGGCTCGACCTGGCAGGCCGACCCGATGAGTTGAGGGCCAGACTAGGAAGCGCGTCGGGAGCCGACGGCCGATCGCGGGGCGAATAGCCCGTTCGGGCCATGAGGTCTGTACGATCGTCGCCCCGAGGCTCGGTCTCCTCCCGTCGGCTCCGGACCCCCACGGCAACCGGCTCGCAGGCCCTCGAAAGGTGCGTTCGACTCCCGCATATGGACGGCTACCTCAGCACGCCGCGCCCGGTGGTCGCACCGCGCGGCACCGACGCATGACGCCGTGGGTCCTGCTCGGGGTCGCGGGCCTGCTCATCGTCCTGTCCGGCGTCTTCGTCGCCGCCGAGTTCGCGTTCGTCACCGTCGACCGCGGCCAGGTGGACCGGGCCGCCGCGGAGGGGGACGCCTCGGCGGCCGGTGTGCAGTCCGCGCTGCGCTCGCTGTCCACCCAGCTCTCGGGGGCCCAGGTCGGCATCACCGTCACCAACCTCGGCATCGGCTTCCTCGCCGAACCGGCGATCAGCCAGCTGATCGCCGACCCGCTCGCGGCCCTCGGGGTGCCGGCGGACGCCGTCCGGCCGGTGGGGGTGGTCCTGGGCCTGACCGTCAGCACGTTCCTGACGATGCTGTTCGGTGAGCTGGTCCCGAAGAACCTCGCGGTGGCGCTGCCCATGGCGACGGCCCGGGCCACCCAGCTGCCGATGCGCGTCTTCACGCGGGTCAACCGGCTGCCCATCCGGGTCCTCAACGGCTCGGCCAACGCCGTCGTACGCCGTCTGGGGATCGAGCCGCAGGAGGAGCTGCGCTCCGCACGCAGCTCCACCGAGCTGGCCTCGCTGATCCAGCGGTCGGCCGACGTCGGCACCCTCGACCCCGAGACGGCGGGGCTGATGGAGAAGTCGGTGGAGTTCGGCACGCGCACCGCTGGCGAGATCATGACGCCGCGCGTGCGCACGCACACGCTGGAGCAGAACGACCGCGCCGCCGCCGTCATCGAGCTGGCCCGCGACACCGGGCACTCGCGCTTCCCCGTCCTCGACGAGGACGACGCCGTGCTCGGCACCGTGCACGTCAAGAACGCCGTCGCCCTGCCGCTCCACGAGCGGTCGACCACGAAGGTCAAGCACCTGATGGCCAAGCCTGTCGTGGTGCCGGACTCGCTGCGGCTCGACCCGCTGATGGGGCTGCTGCGCGGTCAGGGCTTCCAGATGGCCGTCGTCCTCGACGAGTACGGCGGGCACGCCGGCATCGTGACGCTCGAGGACGTCATCGAGGAGATCGTGGGCGACATCGCCGACGAGCACGACCGGTCCGGCACCCGCGGCCGCCAGCGCCGCGACGGCAGCTGGTCGCTCTCGGGGCTGCTGCGGCCCGACGAGGTGGAGGACCTGACCGGCGTCGAGCTGCCCGAGGGCGAGGACTACGACACGATCGCGGGGCTGGTGCTCAAGGTGCTCGGCCGGGTCCCCGACGTCGGCGACATGGCCGAGGTGCCGGTGCCCGACCGCGACGAGGACGACACCGTGCGCGAGCGGCTGGCGGTGCTGAGCGTCGAGCTGATGGAGGGCCTGCGGATCGATCGCGTCGTGCTCCGGCTGCTCGACCGGGCGGAGGACCAGTGAGCAACCAGGTCGCTCTCCTGTTCGCCGTGCTGCTCCTGCTCGGCAACGCGTTCTTCGTCGGCGCCGAGTTCGCGATGATCTCGGCGCGACGCAGCCAGATCGAGCCGTTGGCCGAGGCCGGCTCGCGCCTGGCCAAGGTGGCGCTGCGCTCGATGGAGAACATCTCGCTCGTCATCGGCGTCAACCAGCTCGGCATCACCGTCTGCTCGCTGCTGCTCGGTGCCGTCGGGGAGAGCGCGGTGGCCCACCTGGTCGAACCGGTCCTGCACGCGCTCAGCGTCCCGGAGACGCTGCTGCACCCGATCGCCTTCGCGATCAGCCTCTCGATCGTGGTCTACCTGCACGTCGTGCTGGGCGAGATGATCCCCAAGAACATCGCGCTGGCCGGGCCCGAGCGGGCTGCGCTGGTGCTGGCCCCGGTGATCTGGGCCTTCGTGACCGTCCTGCGCCCGGTCATCGTCGTGGTCAACGTCGTGGCCGACGGGGTGCTGCGGCTCTTCGGCGTGCGGCTCCAGCACGAGGTGAGCTCCAGCTTCACCCGCGAGCAGGTCGCCGCCTTCGTCGAGGAGTCACGGGGCGAGGGACTGCTGGAGGCGGGGGAGTACGACCGGCTCGCCGGCGCCCTCGGCTTCACCGAGAAGGCCGTGACCACGGTGCTGATGACCCCCGACACGCTCTCCACCGTCCTCCAGGACTCCACCCCGGCCGAGGTCGAGGCGCGCTGCGCGGCCACCGGGTTCAGCCGCTTCCCGGTCGCCTCCGAATCGGGCGACCTGATCGGCTACCTCCACATCAAGGACGTGCTGGAGACCGACGAGCGCCGCCGCGAGCAGCCGATCGACCAGCAGTGGATCCGCCCCTTCGCCCCCGTCGGGTCCGATGAGCTGCTCCACGACGCGCTCGAGACGTTGCAGCGGCGCGGCGCCCACATGGCGCGCGTCGTCGACGGTGACGGCGCCACCCTGGGGCTGGCCACCCTGGAGGACGTCATCGAGGAGCTGGTCGGCGAGATCCGCGACGGTGCGCACGCCGACGAGGTCATCGGCGCTCCGGGTCCGGCATGACGGCCCCCAGGCCCTAGGCTTCTCACCCGTGGCGGAACAAGGAGCACCGGTGAAGCCCGGTCCGCACGTGTGGACCGTGCCCAACCTGCTCAGCGCGCTCCGCCTCGCCGGGGTCCCGCTCTTCCTGTGGCTGGTGCTCGGCCCCGAGGAGGACGGGTGGGCGCTCGCCCTGCTGATGTTCTCGGGGATCACCGACTTCCTCGACGGCTGGCTGGCCCGCAAGCTCGACCAGCAGTCCGTGCTCGGCCAGATCCTCGACCCGGTCGCCGACCGGCTCTACATCCTCGCCGTCGTCGTGGGGCTGGCCCTGCGCGACATCATCCCGTGGTGGCTGGCGGTCTCGCTGCCGCTGCGCGACGCACTGATGTGGGGCCTCGTACCGATCCTGCGCACCCGTGGCTACAGCTCGCTGCCGGTGCACTTCCTCGGCAAGGCCGCGACCTTCAACCTGTTGTACGCCTTCCCGCTGCTCCTGCTCGGTGACGGGGAGGGAGTGGTGGCCACCCTCGCCCAGGTCTTCGGCTGGGCCTTCGCGGTCTGGGGTGTCGGCCTCTACTGGTGGGCCGGGGTGCTGTACGCCTGGCAGGTGCGCAAGCTCGTGGTCTCCACGCCGCGACGGTCGGCGGGCGCAGATGCCTGAGCCCGACGACGTACGCCACCCGCACCGGCGTGAGCCGGCCGGCAGGGCCCATCACGGGGCCCATCACGGGGCCGATCACGGGACCGGTGACGTGGCCACCCTGCCGCCGCGGGTCACGCTGCCGCTGCTCACGTTGATCACCCAGCAGTCCCTCGACGAGGACTACCTGCACGCCGCCGAGCGCCGCGCAGCGGCTGTGCCGACCGTGCCCCCCGGCCGGGGCCCGGTCCGCGGAGCAGGCCGTTCGGCGGGCCGTGGTGCGGGTCGAGGCACCGTGGCGGTGGTGGCCGGGTTCGGCCTGCTGGTGACGATGGCCTTCGTGCAGAACTCACGCCAGTCCGACGTCGACACCGCGAGCCGCACCACGCTGATCGAGCGGATCGAGGCCCAGCGCGACCGGGTCGACACGATCCAGCGCGACCTCGTCGACCTGCGCGCGGCCAACGCCGCCCTCCAGCGGCTGCTGACCCGGACCGCCGAGGACGAGCAGACCACGACGTCGAGGCTGCGCCGGCTCGAGGTGCAGACCGGGTTCGTGCCCGTCACCGGCGAGGGCGTCCGGGTGGTCGTCGAGAACGAGCCCGGGGCCGACCCCGTCCAGGCGGTCTCCGACCTCGACCTGACCCTGCTGGTCAACGGGCTGTGGACCGCCGGGGCCGAGGCGATCTCGGTCAACGGGCAGCGACTGACCGCCCTCAGCGCCATCCGGACCTCCGGCGACCCGATCGAGGTCAACAGCGTCGGGGTCGCGTCGCCGTACACCGTGCTGGCCATCGGCGACCGGGCCGACCTGGAGGCCGACTTCTTCGACACCTCGAGCGGTCTGGCCTTCGACGGACTCTCCCGACGCTATGCCTTCACCTACGAGTTCCAGGGGGATGATGGACTGTCCCTTCCGGCCGGGCCGGCGCGCTTCCAGCGGTTGCGGTTCGCCGAGGCTCCGGGCAGCGGCGACGACAACGCGCCGAAGTCGACGAACGAAGGGGGGAACGCGTCGTGATCGCAGCACTCGGACTGCTCCTCGGCGTCCTGCTCGGCTTCTGGCTCCAGCCCGACGTGCCGTTGGCCTTCCAGCCCTACCTCCCGATCGCCGTGGTCGCCGCGCTCGACGCCGTCTTCGGGGCGCTGCGGGCCTACCTCGACGGCATCTTCGACGACAAGGTCTTCGTGATCTCCTTCGTCAGCAACGTCTTCATCGCCGCCGGCATCGTCTACCTCGGTGACCGGCTCGGCGTCGGCGGGCAGCTCTCGACCGGGGTGATCGTGGTCCTCGGCATCCGGATCTTCACCAACGTCGCCGCGATCCGTCGGCACCTGTTCCATGCCTGAGCAGCAGCCGGACCCCGGTCCCCCCGACCCCAGCCCTCCCGACGCCAGCCCTCCCGACGCCGGCCCTCCCGACGCCGGCCCTCCCGACCCCAGCACCCCGGCGAGCGCCGCCGACGGACGGGCCCGGCTGCTCGCGGCCCTCGTGCGCCCCCGGCGCCGCCAGGTGGTGGTGGCGCTGCTGCTGGCCCTCGTGGGCTTCGCCGGCATCACGCAGGTGCGGGCCAACGAGGTCGACACCTCCTACGCCGGGCTGCGCGAGCAGGACCTGATCGACGTCCTCAACGGGCTGGCCGGTGCCCGGCAGCGCGCGGAGGCCGAGCGGGAGCGGCTGACCCAGACCCGTGAGGACCTGCGGTCGAGCTCGGACCGTCGGCTGGCCGCCCTCAACCAGGCCGAGACCGAGGCCGACACGTTGGCGATCCTCGCGGGGCAGGTGCCGGTGACCGGCAGCGGCATCCGGGTGACGATCACCGAGGAGTCCGGGCAGGTGCTGCTCGGCTCGCTGCTCGACGTGGTCCAGGAGATGCGCACGGTCGGCGCCGAGGCCATGCAGGTCAACGGCGAGGTGCGGGTGGTGGCGCAGACCTCCTTCGAGGACGCCGACGGCGGCTTCCTGGTCGACGGGACGCTCGTCAAGGAGCCGTACGTGATCGACGTGATCGGCGAGCCGGGGCTGCTCGCGGGTGCGATCAGCTTCATCGACGGGCCGCGCCGGGCCGTCGAGCGCGACGGCGGCGCGATCGAGGTCCAGGAGCTCAGCTCGCTGGACATCGAGGCCGTACGTCGCCCCGACGCACCTGGCGTCGCCGAGGCCGACCCGGGGCAGTAGCCTGCGCGGGTCAACCACCGACGACGTCAGGAGCGCCTGTGTACCCCGAGGACCTCAAGTACACCGCCGAGCACGAGTGGGTGCGCACGCCCGGTGGCCACGACGGCTCGGTGCGGGTCGGCATCACCGACTACGCCCAGGAGGCGCTGGGCGACATCGTCTACGTCTCCCTCCCCGAGGTCGGCACGCAGGTCGAGGGCGGCTCCACCTGCGGTGAGCTGGAGTCCACCAAGTCCGTGAGCGACATCTACGCGCCGGTCACCGGTGAGGTGGTGGCCCGCAACGAGGCCCTCGACGCGACCCCCGAGCTGGTCAACAACGACCCCTACGAGGGCGGCTGGCTCTTCGAGATCGTGCCGGCCGAGGCCGGCGCCGTCGACGCGCTGCTCGACGCGGCCGCCTACGTCGCGACGATCGAGGGCTGAGGGTCCGCACGGCTCGGGCGGCGGCCGGAGCGGACCTCCGACGAGGGTCTTCACGGCTGGCGCACGGCTGGTAGGTTTCAGGCAACCGTCAACCTCAACCCTCCCTTGAGGGTTGCGGCCTCCGCGACGGCGAGCACCGACCAGATCGGGAGGAAGCCCAGATGCCGTTCTGCACCTCGTGTGGCAAGCAGAACCCTGACGACGCGCGCTTCTGTGCCCAGTGCGGCACGAAGATGCTGGCCCCCCAGCCCGCCGGCGTGGACCACAGCGGTGAGACCACCGCGAGCATCCAGATCGGGGCCGACAAGGTCGAGACCTCCGACCGGGCGCTCAACCCCGTCGACGCCGCCGCGGTCGACGCCCTTCCGAGCGGCCACGCGCTGCTGGTGGTGCAGAAGGGCCCCAGTGCCGGCAGCCGCTTCCTGCTCGACGTCGACGTGGTGCACTCCGGGCGCCACCCCGACAGCGAGATCTTCCTCGACGACGTGACGGTCTCGCGCCGCCACGCGGTGTTCAACCGGGCGGGGGAGACCTTCACCGTCAGCGACGTCGGCAGCCTCAACGGCACCTACGTCAACCGCGACCGCATCGAGGAGCACCGCCTCAGCGACGGCGACGAGGTCCAGATCGGCAAGTACCGGCTCGTCTTCTTCTCCGGGCACCCGGGCAGCTGAGCGTGACCGGCTCCCCGGGCCCGTCCCCGGGAACTGCGGGCGGCTCGGCGCGGATGAACATCGGGCAGGTGCTCGACGAGCTCCGGCGCGACTTCCCCTCGGTCACGATCCCGAAGATCCGCTTCCTCGAGGACAAGGGCCTGATCAAGCCCGAGCGGACCCCCGCGGGCTACCGCAAGTTCTGCCGTGACGACGTCGACCGGCTGCGCTACGTCCTGCGGATGCAGCGCGACCACTACCTGCCGCTGAAGGTGATCGGCGAGCACCTCGACGCCATCGACCGCGGGCTCGAGCCGCCGCCGATCGACGCCGTCGTCCCCACCGTGCCGACCGTGGCGCTGGCCGCCGACGGGCTGCCCAGCCCGGACTCGTTCCGCCGTCGCGACCAGGTGCGGCTCTCCCGCCGCGAGCTGGTCAAGATCGCCGAGATCGACGACGACCTGCTCGCGCAGCTCGAGCAGTTCGGCCTGATCAGCCCGCGCACCGGCACCGGTCACTACGACACCGACGCTCTCGTCATCGCCCAGACGGCCCGCGAGCTGGCCGACTTCGGTTTCGAGCCGCGTCACCTGCGCGCCTTCCGCAGCGCCGCCGACCGTGAGGTCGGTCTGGTCGAGCAGGTCGTGGCTCCGCTGCGTCGCGGACGCGACGCCGCCGCAGCGGCGCGCGCCGAGGAGGCCATCAGCGAGATCGCGGCCCTCTCGGTGCGGCTGCACGCCACGCTGGTGAAGGCCGGGCTGCGACGCTCCTGACCCCTGGCCACGGGCTGCTCGGACGCCCGCGACGGGGCCCGGTCGCGGCCACCGTGGCCGGAGTAGGGTGGGTGACGTGCGCGAAGTCGATGTCATGGGAGTGCGGGTCGAGATGCCCTCCAACCAGCCGATCGTGCTGCTGCGCGAGGTGACGGGTGAGCGCTACCTGCCCATCTGGATCGGGGCCGTCGAGGCCACCGCCATCGCGTTCGCCCAGCAGGGCGTGGTGCCGCCGCGGCCGCTCACCCACGACCTGCTCAAGGACGTGCTGGAGGCCACCGGCAACGAGCTCACCGAGGTACGCATCACCGAGGTCAAGGACGGCGTCTTCTTCGCCACCCTGGTCTTCGACTCCGGGGCCGAGGTGAGCGCCCGGCCCTCCGACTCGATCGCGCTGGCCCTGCGCACCGGCACCACGATCTTCTGCGCCGAGGAGGTGCTCGACGAGGCCGGCCTCGCCGTGCCCGCCGAGCAGGAGGACGAGGTCGAGAAGTTCCGCGAGTTCCTCGACCACGTGACCCCCGAGGACTTCGAGTCCCACTGAACCGCGGACGAGCGCTGACCCTCAACCTGAGGTTGAGGGTTGCGACACGCCCCGAGGGTCTTTGACCCGGTAGGCCCCGGGGCCTACCTTGAACTGTCTTCGTTGTAACTCCCAGCATGTCATTGCTGACCTTTCCGGGGTTACGCTGAGCGAAGTAGAGCAGCGGAGGACGCAGTGATCGACCAGACGCAGCCGGGCGCCGGCGACCAGGCGCGCGAGGACGCAGGCAGCCGCCCTGGCGGGCGAGCAGGGCCTGCTCTTCACCGACGACGTCTCCCCGCTGCCCAGCGACCTCGGCTACCGCGGCCCCACGGCCTGCAACGCCGCCGGCATCACCTACCGCCAGCTCGACTACTGGGCCCGCACCGGCCTGATCGAGCCCACCGTGCGCGGCGCCAGCGGCTCGGGCTCGCAGCGGCTCTACTCCTTCCGCGACATCTTGATCCTCAAGGTGATCAAGCGGCTGCTCGACGCCGGCATCTCGCTGCAGCAGATCCGCACCGCGGTCACCCACCTGCGCGAGCGCGGCACCGACGACCTGACCCGCGTGACGCTGATGAGCGACGGCGCCTCGGTCTACGAGTGCACCAGCAACGACGAGGTCATCGACCTGCTCCAGGGTGGCCAGGGCGTCTTCGGCATCGCCATCGGCGGGGTCTGGCGCGAGATCGAGGGCACCCTCGCCGCGCTGCCCGAGCGAGCGCGCCGCCGACACCGCCGACGCCCTCGGCCAGCGACGAGCTCGCCGCCCGCCGCGCCGCCCGCAAGATCGGCTGAGCCTCCCGGGCAGGCTTTCGGCCTGTTCTCCCACCGGCTGGTAGGTTCGGCCACGCTGACAATCCCGCACGGGAGAGTCTTCGCCCCGGCCGCACCACCGTCGGGGCGGAGCGCCGAAGGGGCAAATCCTCCCCGGAACCTCTCAGGCGCCAGGACCGTGCGGATCAGGCAACTGTGGAGCCTCGACGATGAGGTGACAGAGGGGGAGGGTGCCCGGTCGACCCGATCTGAGGAGCCCCCCCTGTGTCCGATCACCCCACGCTCGCCGACCTCGACGCCGCGAGCCCGTTCGTCGACCGACACATCGGGCTGCGCCCCGCGGACGTCGCGCTCATGCTCGAGCGCCTCGGCTTCGACTCGCTCGAGGCGCTGATGTCCGCCGCGGTGCCCGGGCGGCATCCGCTCCGGCCGACGAGCTCGGCCTGCCGGCGGCGCTCTCGGAGGAGGCCACCGCCCAGCAGCTGCGCAGCATCGCGGCGATGAACCGGCCCGGCGAGACGATGATCGGTCTCGGCTACCACGCCACGCTCACCCCGCCGGTGATCCGCCGCAACGTGCTCGAGGACCCCGAGCTGGTACACCGCCTACACGCCGTACCAGCCGGAGATCTCGCAGGGCCGTCTCGAGGCGCTGCTCAACTTCCAGACCGTGATCGGCGACCTCACCGGCCTGCCGACGGCCAACGCCTCGCTGCTCGACGAGGGCACGGCCGCGGCCGAGGCGATGACGCTGGTGCGGCGGGCCAACGCGCAGGGCGTCCGGCCCGTTCGTGGTCGACGCCGACGCGCTGCCGCAGACGATCGACGTGGTCCGCACCCGGGCCGAGGCGATGGGCATCGACGTGGTCGTCGTCGACCTGTCCGACGGCCCCGCGGGTCTGCCCGAGGGCGACGCTGTCCGGTCTGCTCGTGCAGTACCCCGGCGCCTCCGGCCGGATCCTCGACCCGCGGCCGCTGATCGAGGCCACCCACGAGCGGGGCGGGCTCGCCGTCGTCGCGGCCGACCTGCTCGCCCTGACCCTGCTCGAGTCGCCGGGCAGCATGGGCGCCGACGTCGTCGTGGGCTCGTCGCAGCGCTTCGGCGTCCCGCTCTTCTACGGCGGCCCGCACGCCGGCTTCATGTCGGTCGCCAGCGGTCTCGAGCGCCACCTGCCGGGCCGCCTGGTCGGCGTCTCGGTCGACGCGGAGGGCCGACCGGCCTACCGACTGGCGCTGCAGACCCGCGAGCAGCACATCCGGCGCGACAAGGCGACGTCCAACATCTGCACCGCGCAGGTGCTGCTCGCCGTCGTGGCCTCGATGTACGCCGTCTACCACGGGCCGGAGGGGCTGCGGAGCATCGCGACGCGCACCCACCGCTACGCCGCCGTGCTGGCCGGGGCGCTGCGCGACGGCGGCGTCGAGGTCGCGCACACCGACTTCTTCGACACCCTGACCGTGCGGGTGCCCGGCCGCGCCGACGACGTCCTCGACGCCGCCCGCCGCCTCGGCCTCCAGCTGCGCCGCGTCGACGACGACACGGTCGGGATCAGCACGTCCGAGTGCACGACCCGCTCCACGATCACCGCGCTGCTCAAGGCCTTCGGCGTCGAGGGCACCGACCTCGAGGCGCTCGACCAGACGCTGGGCGACGCCCTGCCGGAGGCCCTGCGCCGCACGACGCCGTACCTCACCCACGAGGTCTTCTCCAGCCACCACAGCGAGACCGCGATGCTGCGCTACCTGCACCGGCTCTCGTCGCGCGACTACGCGCTCGACCGCGGCATGATCCCGCTCGGCTCCTGCACGATGAAGCTCAACGCCACCACCGAGATGGAGCCGATCTCGCTGCCCGGCTTCGCCGACCTGCACCCGTTCGCCCCCGCCGAGGACGCCGTCGGCTACCGACAGCTGGTCGGGCGAGCTCGAGGGCTGGCTGGCCGAGGTCACCGGCTACGACCGGGTCTCGATCCAGCCCAACGCCGGCTCGCAGGGCGAGCTGGCCGGGCTGCTGGCGATCCGGGGCTACCACCTCGGGCGCGGTGACACGCAGCGCGACGTCTGCCTGATCCCGTCGTCGGCCCACGGCACCAACGCGGCCTCGGCCGTGATGGCCGGCATGCGGGTCGTGGTGGTGAAGGCCGGCGCCGACGGTGCGGTCGACCTCGACGACCTGCGCGCGCAGTGCGACAAGCACGCCGACGACCTCGCCGCGATCATGGTCACCTACCCCTCGACGCACGGCGCCTACGAGGACACGATCACCGAGCTGTGCGAGATCGTGCACGACCACGGCGGCCAGGTCTACGTCGACGGCGCCAACCTCAACGCGCTGCTCGGCTACGCCAAGCCCGGCGAGTTCGGCGGCGACGTCTCCCACCTCAACCTGCACAAGACCTTCTGCATCCCCCACGGCGGTGGTGGTCCCGGCGTCGGCCCGGTCGCGGTGCGCGAGCACCTCGCGCCCTACCTGCCCTCCCACGACCTGCACCCCGAGGAGTCCAAGCGCAGCGGGATCGGCCCGATCAGCGCCGCGCCCTACGGCTCGGCCGGCATCCTGCCGATCTCCTGGGCCTACATCCGCCTGATGGGGGCCGAGGGACTCACCCGCGCCACCGCCTGCGCGGTGCTGTCGGCCAACTACGTCGCCGCCCGGCTCGGCGAGCACTTCCCGGTGCTCTACCGCGGCCACGGCGACCTCGTCGCCCACGAGTGCATCCTCGACGTGCGGGGCCTCACCAAGGACACCGGCGTCTCGGTCGACGACGTCGCCAAGCGACTCATCGACTACGGCTTCCACGCCCCGACCATGTCGTTCCCGGTGGCCGGCACGCTGATGGTCGAGCCGACCGAGTCCGAGGACCTCGCCGAGATCGACCGGTTCTGCGACGCGATGATCGCGATCCGCGCCGAGATCGACCGCGTGGGGGCGGGGGAGTGGACGCCGGAGACCTCGCCGCTGCGCGGTGCGCCGCACACCTCGCGCGCGCTGGTCGGCGAGTGGGACCGGCCCTACTCCCGCGAGCTCGGCGGTCTTCCCGACCGGGATCGACCCCGACAAGTACTGGCCGCCGGTCGCCCGGGTCGACCAGGCCTACGGCGACCGCAACCTGGTCTGCTCCTGCCCGCCGTTGGAGGCGTTCGCCGAGTGAGCCCGCGTGCAGCGCGAGGCCGTCTGGCAGCACCGCCTCGAGGCGCTGCAGGCCCGGGCTCGCCTGCCCTCGGTGGTGGCCGGGGTGCTCCAGGAGGGGCGGCTGGTCTGGTCGGGCGCGGTCGGCGGCCCCGTCGGCGGCCCCGTCGGTGCCTCGGTCGAGGACGCCTACCGGATCGGGTCGATCACCAAGACCCTCACCGCGGTCGCGGTCCTCCAGCTGCGCGAGGAGGGCCTGCTCGACCTCGACGACCCCGTGGGGCGCGTGCTGCCGGAGACGACGTACGCCGACGCGACGGTGCGCGGCCTGCTCAGCCACACCGCGGGGCTGCCGAGCGAGCCGCTCGGGCCGTGGTGGGAGCGGTCGCCCGGGGTCGACGGCCCCACGCTGCTCGCCGCCAACGACGCCGGGCGCGGTCGCCGGACCGGGCGAGTGGTTCCACTACTCCAACCTCGGCTACGGGTTGCTGGGCGAGGTGGTCGCTCGGGTGCGCGGTGCCTCGTGGCTCGAGGTCGTCACGACGCGGTTGCTGGCTCCGCTGGGCATGAGCCGCACGACGTACGACCCGCGGGCGCCGCACGCCGAGGGGCGCAGCGTCGACCACTTCGCCGGGACGCTGAGCGTCGAGCCGCACCAGGACACCGGGGCGATGGCTCCGGCCGGCCAGCTGTGGAGCACGATCGCAGACCTCGCCCGCTGGGCGGCCTTCCTGGCCGACGGGCACCCCGACGTGCTGCCCGCCCGGGTGCTGCGCGAGATGGGGCGACCGGTGCCGCCCGCCGCCGACTACGGGCTCGGGCTGCGTCGCGTGCTCCACGAGGGACGGTGGCTGGTGGGCCACACCGGTTCGATGCCGGGCTTCCAGGCGTCACTGTTCGTCGACCCGGTCGACCGCGACGGGGTCGTGGTGCTGGCCAACGCCACGACCGGGCTGCCCGCCGACGCGATGCCCGGCATCCTGCTCGGCGGCGACCCGGTCGAGCCGCACGCCCTGCCCGGGGCGGTCGAGCCGTGGGTGCCGAGCGCCGACGTACCGGCCTGGGTGCGCGAGGTGCTCGGCGTGTGGTTCTGGGGCAACACCGCGGTCGAGCTGCGCTGGCACGACGCGCACCTGCACCTGCGCGGGCTGGCCTCGGGCGAGCTGAGCGACGTCTTCGAGGTGGACGGCGACGGACGGGTGGTCGGCAGCCGGGGCTACCACCGCGGCGAGCGGCTCGACGTCGTCCGCCGCCACGACGGCGCGGTCAGCCACCTGGAGTGCGCCACGTTCGTCTACACCCGGGTGCCCTACGACCCGGACGCGCCGATCCCCGGGGGCCCCGCGCCGAGCCTCAGCGGCTGACCGAGCGCCACGACTCGAGGGTCCGTGGCCCGAGCTGCTCGGCCGGGGCCGTGCGCTGGCCGCCGCGGGGCAGCCGGATCTTGCGCACGGTGCCACGGTCGATCAGGTGGCCCTTGCGGGTTGACCGCGATCCAGCCGAGCTGGTGGCGGTGCACCCGCACGGTGCGCGATGCGTGCCGGGGCACGCGGAGCAGGCCGTCAGGATCGTTGCTGCCGAGGCCTCCGTAGACGAAGCTGATCGTGCGCCGCCCAGGGTTGTGGACCCGCAGGACGCCGGGCCTCGCGACCTTGGTCACCCGGACGCCGGGTCGCTCATGGATCGTGATGGTGATCGTGCCCGGCACGAGCGCCTCGAAGTCGCAGGCGTAGTAGGTGAACGAGAACGTGCGGTTCGCGGCCTGGTGACGCGCTTCGATGACCAGCCCGTTGCCCGAGCGCCTCACCTCGAGGTTGCGCGGGATCCGACCGAGCCGGCAGAGGTCGAGCTTGTCGCCGTCGGGGTCGGTGTCGTTGAGGAGCGGGGAGGCGAGGTAGGTCCATCCGACCCCCATGTGGAGCCGGTCGTCGACGGTCACCGGCGGCGAGTTCGGCTCGGCTGCCGCGGGCCCCGCGTGGGCGGCCGGGCCGGCCCCCGGCGTGAGCACGGTGACGGCCAGGGTGGTGGCGAGCGCGGCGACCAGCGCCCGCGTGCGGGACCGACGACGTCGACTGCGCTGCATGGGACCCCCCGGGTTGGCGATGCTAGGGCGGAGCACTACGCGCAGCCGCTCTCGGTCACCTGGCTTGCGAGACGCTCGACATCGTGAAGTCGGGGACGCGGAGGGCGGGGGTGGCGGTGCGGGAGAAGTAGTCGTCGCCCCACTCGCGGCTGAAGCTGGGCGCGGTCGCGGAGGCGTGGCTGAAGCGGCGCAGCAGGTCGACCGGGCTCTCGTTGAACCGGAAGTTGTTGACCGAGCCCGTGATCTCGCCGTCCTCGACCAGGTAGACGCCGTCGCGGGTGAGGCCGGTCAGCAGCAGCGTCTGCGGGTCGACCTCGCGGATGTACCACAGGCAGGTCAGCAGCAGACCGCGCTCGGTGTCGGCCACCAGGTCCTGCGGTCGTCCCGGTGCCGCCGTCGACGGTGAGCACCAGGTTGTCGATCGCCGGGGTGACCGGCTGCGTCGGTCAGGCCGGCGCTGTGGCGGGTCTGGAGCAGAGAGGCGAGCTCACCGTCGCGGATCCAGTCGGTGCGGCCCAGCGGGAGCCCGTTGTCGAAGACCGACCCGGTGTTGTCCGAGGAGGCGGCCACGGTGAACGGGGCGCACTCCAGCCCGGGGTACGCCGGGTCGCTCGACAAGGTGACCCCCGGCGCGACGATGCGCTCGCCGATGCGGGTGCCCGTGGGACGCCGGCTGTAGACCGACTGGCCCTCCCAGGCGACCCGGGCGCCGGCGTACCAGTAGGCGTCGATCATCAGGTCGGCGACCGCGGTCGGCGGCAGGATCGTGTCGTAGCGGCCTGCGGGGAGGTCGACGCGGCGACGCCCCCAGCCCAGGCGGGTGGCCAGCTCGGCGTCGAGGGCCAGCGCGTCGACGTCGGCGAAGTCGCGGGTGGCGCCGCCGACCCACGCGCTGTCGGCGAGGTCGGCGGTCTTGCCCGTGCAGGCGTAGTGGCCGGTGGGCTGGACGTGGCGCAGCCGCAGCCCGGTGGTGGAGGCGAGGTAGGTGGTGGTGACCTGGTGGTCGACGAAGCCGTAGAGCACCCGGTCGTCGGCTGCCGGCCCGGCCGAACGCCTCACCGAGCGCCGGGGCGAACGTGTCGTAGACGTGGATGTCGGTCGGGACGGGCGCCTCGGCCCAGTCGTCGGTGGTGCGGTCGCGGACCAGGGGCTGGGCGTCCTCCGCCGGCGTGCTGGCGCGGGCGGCGCGGTCGGCGGCCTCGACCAGGGCGGAGACCTGGGCCTGGGTCACGGCGGTGCCCGAGACCGAGCCGGTGGCCGTGCCGCCGGGGACGCCGTCCGGGTGGGCAGGGCCACGAACGAGACGACCGTGACCGAGACGCCGTGCATCACCCCGTTGGTGGTGAGGGTGTTGTTGGCCCAGCGCAGGTTGGCGCTCGTGGTGTCGCTGACCACCACCACGCAGTCGTCGGCGTTGGACACGGCGACGGCGTGCTCGGCCAGCGACTGCGGGGTCATGGGGGGCGTGGCGATCGTCATCCGTGGGTCGCCTCCTCGCTGGTGTTGAGGATGCGGACGCCGCGGAACAACGACGTCGGACACCCGTGGCTGACGGAGGCGACCTGCCCGGGCTGGGCCTTGCCGCAGTTGAACGCGCCACCCAGCACCCAGGTGTCAGGACCGCCGACGGCCTCCAGCGAGCCCCAGAAGTCGGTGGTGGTCGCCTGGTACGCCGCGTCGCGGACCTGACCGGCCAGCTCGCCGTCGCGGATCCGGTAGAAGCGCTGGCCGGTGAACTGGAAGTTGAACCGCTGCATGTCGATCGACCACGACTTGTCGCCGACGACGTACAGCCCGTCGTCGACGCGGCCGATGAGCTCGGCGGTCGAGGGGCCGTCGGGATCGGCCAGCAGCGAGACGTTGGCCATCCGCTGGATCGGGATGTGACCGGGGGAGTCGGCGTAGGCGCAGCCGTTGGAGCGGCCGCGCCCGTCGGTGGTGGTCAGCTCGGGCTTCATCGCCGCCATCGGGCGGTCGAGCTGGTAGCCGACGAGCACCCCGTCGCGGACGATGTCCCACTCCTGGGTCTGCACGCCCTCGTCGTCGTAGCCGATCGTGGCCAGGCCGTGCTCGACGGTGCGGTCGCCGGTGACGTGCATGGCGGGCGAGCCGTAGCGGAGCGTGCCGAGCTGGTCGTACGTCGCGAAGCTGGTGCCGGCGTAGTTGGCCTCGTAGCCCAGCGCGCGGTCGAGCTCGGTGGCGTGGCCGACGGACTCGTGGATGGTCAGCCACAGGTTGCTGGGGTGGATCACCAGGTCGTGCACCCCGGCGTCGACGCTCGGGGCCTTGAGCTTCTCGGCCAGCAGCTCCGGGACCTCGTCGAGCTCGGCGTCCCAGTCCCAGCCGCCGTCGCCCGCGCCCTGGTGAGGTACTCGTAGCCGCGGCCCACCGGGGGCGCGATCGAGCTCATCGAGTCGAACGTGTCGGCGCCGGCGCCCATCGCCTCGAAGCCGGGCATCAGCCGCACGCGTTGCTGGGTGGTGCGGGTGCCGGCGAGGTCGGCGTAGTACTTGTTCTCCTGCACCTGCAGCAGGAACGCCGAGGCGTGGTCGACCGCGGCACCGCGGCGCAGCCGCTCGGTCCAGTCGATCAGCAGGGCCGCCTTCTCGGCGACCGGCACCTCGAGCGGGTTGAGCAGGTAGGAGGAGACCCACGTGACGTCGTCGTGCACCGGCTCGGGGGCCAGCTCGACCGGCGAGGCGGTCATGGCGCCGGCGACCGTGGCCACCGCGACGGCGGTCTCGGCGACGCGGACGGCCTCCTCGGGGGTGAGCACCACGCCGGAGGCGAAGCCCCACGCTCCCTGGTGGACGACGCGGACCGCGAAGCCGAGGTCCTCGCGGTCGGCCGCGCCCTGCAGGGCGCCGTCGCGCACGCCGAGGTGCTGGTAGCGGACCCGCTCCAGGCGGAAGTCGGCGTGGGTGACCCCGAGCTCCGCCGCTCGTGCCAGCGCGGCGTCGCCGAGCGACCGGTAGGGGAGGGCGGTGAAGGTCTCGTCGAGGCCGGGTGGGGTGAGGGGGCCGTTCATGCCGCGAACCTATCCCGAACGATGTCCGACGTGGTGACCGATAGGGTCGCGCCCATGTCCTCCAAGACCCCCGGGCCGGCGTGGGTGGGCATCGGTGCTCAGCGCAGCGGGACCACCTGGTTCACCGACCTGCTGACCCAGCACCCCGACGTCGCGCTCGGCACCAACGGCAAGAAGGAGCAGCAGCTCCTGCACAAGGTCGCCGACGGTCGCCTCGACGACTCCGCCTACCTCGACCTCTTCCCGGCCGACGGCGTACGCCGGGGTGAGTGGTCGCCGCAGTACCTGCGCCACGCCTCCACGCCGCTCACCGCCGCCCGGCTGGTGCCGGACGCGCCGATCCTGGTGCTGCTGCGCGACCCGGTCGAGAGGTACCGCTCGGCGATGCTGCTGGCCCTGACCCGCGAGTGGATGCAGCAGCGCACGACCCGCAAGATCACGCAGGCCTGGCCCTACCCGGTGCCGATCACGATCCAGACCTGGTCCGGTTTCTACGCCGACCAGCTGGACATGTGGGCCGCCGTCGTCGGGCGCGACCGGATGCGGGTGATGGTCTACGAGGAGGTCCGCCGCGACCCCCAGCCCGCGGTGGCCGCGGTCTGGCGCGACCTGGGTCTCGACCCGGTCGCCCTGAGCGACGTGGCCTCGGAGTCGGGGTCGAGCAGCACCTCGAAGGTCACGTGGGAGTGGACACCCGGGCTGAAGGAGTCGCTGCAGGTGCTCTACCGCCCGCAGGCCGAGCGGCTCGAGCGCGACTGGGAGCTCGACACGAGCGCCTGGACCAGCCTGCGCTGAGTCGCGGACCCGCCCCCGGCGCTCAGCGGCGGATGGCGAGGGTCGAGCCGCGGCGAGCCTTGGTGACCACCAGCTGGGTGGGGATCCGGTCGCGCATCTCGGCGACGTGGCTGACCACGCCCACGACGCGGCCGCCGTCGCGCAGCGAGTCGAGGGTGTCCATCACGTCGTCGAGGGTGTCGGCGTCGAGGGAGCCGAACCCCTCGTCGACGAACAGGGTGTCGAGGGCGGCGCCGCCGACCTCGGAGGTGATCACGTCGGCGAGGCCGAGCGCCAGCGCCAGCGAGACCACGAACGTCTCGCCGCCGGACAGCGTCGCCGGGTCGCGCGACTCACCGGACCAGTCGTCGCGCACCAGCAGGCTCAGGCCGCCGCGGGTCTCGCCCGCGCCCCGCCGCCCGACGTGCTCGAGGGCGTAGCGCTGGTCGCTCATCCGGGCGAGGCGTTCGTTGGCGGCGTCGACGACCTGGGTCAGGCGGTAGGCGAGGACGTAGGCGGACAGGCGCATCTGCAGCCGGTTGTCGGGGGACTTGCCCTCGACGAAGGACGACAGGTCGGCCGTCAGCCGCAGGTCGGCGCGCAGCGGCGCCCAGCGGTCGAGGCTCCGGGCGAGGTCGTGCACCAGCGCCTCCAGCCGCTCGGCGGTGCCCGACCAACGGGCCAGCGACGCGCGGGCCTCACCCAGCCGGGTGAGGGCGGCGTCGTGGTCGGAGGTCAGCGACGCCACGTCGGGCAGGTCGTCGGCCTCGAGCCGCGCCACCGCGTCGGCGCCGGGCTCGGCCAGCACCGCTTCGGCTGCGGCGGTACGCCGGTCGTGGTCGGCCAGCCGCGCGGCCAGCCCGGCGAGCTCGCGCTCCTCGCGAGCCGCGGCGCGGACCTCGGCCGCGGTGGTGAAGCCGGCCGCGAGCAGGGCCTCCTCGAGCTCGGCCGCCGCCCCCAGCGCCGCCTCGACCGCGCGGTCGCGCGCCGTGAGCGCCTCGAGCCCGTGGCGGGCGGACCGCTCGGCCTGCTGGTGCAGCGCGAGGAGCGCCTCGAGGGACGCTCCGTCGGACCCGTCGAGCAGCCGGGCGAGCAGGCCCTGGGCCTGGTCGAGCTCGGAGCGCCGCGCGGCCAGGGTGGCGCGTGCGTCGGCGGCCTCGCTGCTGAGCGAGCGCAGCTCTTCGGCGACGGCGGCCTGGTCGTCGCGGGGGCAGGGCTCGTCGCCGATCGTGGCCGCGAGCTCGCGTCGCGCCTCGCCTACTGCGTGTCTGAGGTCGGCGGGCGGCTCGTCGCCCGCCGCGGCGACGGCGTGCTCGCGCTGGGTCACCAGGTCGCGCAGCTCGGTGTCGCGCAGGTGCTCGAGTGCGCTCGCGTCGTCGACCCCGCGCTGGGCGGCGCGCTCGGCGACGTCGTCGGGTGCCATCGAGCCGGCGCGGGCCTTGGCGGGGTGGTCGGCCGACCCGCACACCGGGCAGCAGGCCCCGACCGCGAGGGCGCCCGCGATCTCGGCGGCCATGCCGTCGAGCCGCGCCTGGCGTACGTCGAGGGCGTGCTCGCGGGCGGTGAGCGTGGCGGCGCGGGCCGTGGACCGGGCCTCACGGGCGACCTCGATCAGGGCGGCCAGCGCCTCGGCGCGGGCCAGGGCGGCGGCCCGGACCTCCAGGACCGCCAGGCGGTCGCGCAGACCGACGGCCCGAAGGCGGGTCTCGGCGCCGAGGACCTGCCGGTCGAGCCGGTCGGCACGCTCGCCGAGTCGAGTGGTCTGGGTGGTGAGGTCGCGCACCTGTTGCTGCAACGGCAGCGCGTCGCGGACCCGGACGACCGCCTCGGCGGCGGTGGTGCGGGCCGCCTCGAGCTCGGGGCGTGACCGGTCGACGCCGGCCGCGACCTCGACGGTCCGGGCGCGCTCGGCCTCGGCCCGCTCGTGCTGGCGGAGCACCGGGACCACTGCCGCGGCGCGGTGAGCGGCGGCGACCTGGGCGCGGGCCCGGTCGGCCTCGGGGGCGGCCGCCCGCAGGCGCACGATCTCGGCGCGCGCCGCGTCGGTGCGGGCGCGCAGGTCGAGCGTGCGTCGGGCCTCCTCGAGCGAGGCCCGGGCGGTCGCCTCGGCTGCCGTGGTCTGGTCGGCCACCCGCTGCGCGGACCGGTGGAACACGGCCGCCTCGTCGCGCAACGACTCGGCCCAGGGGAGCACCGCGTCGACGTCGCCAGCCTCGCCGGCCTCGCCAGCCTCGGTGGCCTCGAGCGAGGGCGGGGTCGCGCCGGTCACCTCGCTGACCCGGTGGGCCAGCGCCGCGACGCCCTGCGCCGCCGCCTCCGAGCCCCGGCGCAGCGCGGTCCGGCGGTCGCGCAGCCACTGCTCGACGTCCTCGAAGCGGCCCGTGTGGAAGAGCCGCTGCAGGAGCTGGTGGCGCTCCTCGGAGCGGGCGCGCAGGAAGGCCTGGAAGCGGCCCTGGGGCAGCATCGCGACCTGGGTGAACTGGGTGAGGTTCATGCCCACCAGCCGGCTGACGAGGTGGCCGGTCTCGTCGAGGCGGCTGGACAGCGGCGTCCACGCGCCGTCGACCTGCTCGGAGAGGGTGACCGACGCCTGCTGCGCGGTGGTGCCGGAGCCGCGCTTCTTGGGGCGCTCCCACGCCGGCGACCGCTCGATGCGGAAGCGGCGGCCGGAGAGCGTCGCCTCGAGCCGGACCCGGGGCGCGACCCCCGGGTCGGCCTGGTCGCAGCGCAGCCGCTTGGCGCTGCTGCGGTCGCCGGGGACGTCGCCGTAGAGGGCGAAGCAGACGGCGTCGAGCACGCTCGTCTTGCCGGCACCGGTGGCGCCCGAGAGCAGGAACAGCCCGGCCTCGGACAGCTCGTCGAAGTCGACCCGGGCGGTCTCGGCGAACGGTCCGAAGGCGGTGATGTCGAGCGAGTGGAGGCGCATCAGCCGCGCTCCACCGCGAGGTCGGGGTCGTCGCAGCAGGCGTCGACGGCGGCGTGGAGGAGCAGCCGCTCGGCCTCGGTGGCCGGTGTGCCCCTCAGGTCGGCGACGAACTCGTCGGCGATGTCGTGGTCGGTGCGGCCGTGGGTGCGGGCCGCGGGCAGGACGCCGAGGCCGGGCACGGTGGCGGCGAAGCCCAGGACCAGGGTGTGCGGGAAACGTCGTCGCAGGCGCTCCATGGCCTGGCCCGGGCGGACCGCGTCGGTGAGCGTGGCCTGGACCCAGTCGTGCTCGTGACGCGCGAGGGTGGGGTCGGTGAGCAGCACCTCGAGGTCGCCGGTGAGCCGGGCCAGGCGACGGGGGACGGGGGCCTCGACGAACTCGGCGGCGACGTCACCGCGCGCGTCGAGGTCGACCAACCAGGAGCCCTTGCGCTGGTCGGCCTCGGAGAAGGAGTAGGCGAGCGGCGAACCGCTGTAGCGCAGCCGGTGGTCGAGCACGTGGGGGCCGTGGAGGTGGCCCAGGGCGACGTAGTCGATGCCGTCGAAGACGCTGGTCGCCACGCGGGAGACGCCGCCGACGCTGATGTCGCGCTCGGAGTCGCTCGGCTCGGCGCCGGCCACGAAGGCGTGGGCCAGCACGACCGTGCGGGCGTCGCGGCGGGACGTGACGTCGGCGCGCACCCGACGCATCGCCTCGATCAGCGCCGCCTCGTGGGAGCGCTGAGCGAGGCCCCACGGCTCGGCCACCGCGTGCGGGTCGAGGTAGGGAAGGCCGTGCACGGCGACGGCCCCGTGCTCGTCGCCCAGCAGGACGGGGGTGCCGACCGTGGCGGGGTCGGCCCGCAGGTGGACGCCGGCGGCGTCGATGAGGCGGGAGCCGAAGCCCAGCCGCTGCGCGGAGTCGTGGTTGCCGCTGGTGACGACCACCGACGCCCGCGAGGCCGCCAGTCGGACCAGCGCCTCGTCGGCCAGCCGGACGGCGTCGACGTGGGGCAGCGCCCGGTCGTAGAGGTCGCCGGCCACGACCACCAGGTCGACCCGCTCGGACTCGACGACCTCGAGCAGGTGGTCGACGTAGGTCGCCTGGTGCGCCAGCATCCCTTCACGGTGGAAGGACCGGCCCAGGTGCCAGTCGGAGGTGTGGAGCAGGCGCATGCCTCGAACCTAGGACCGACCACCGACACTCGCGCGCAGCCCACGCCGAGCGGGCGACCGGGCTCGGTCACACGACGGCTCAGGCGTAGCGGACGGTGCGGTCGCCCCGGGTGAAGCCGTAGAGGTCGAGCCCGCCGCGGCGGGCCAGGTCGGCCGCGAGGCTGGTCGGCGCCCCGACCGCCACGAGCGAGCCGATGCCCGCGGCGATCGCCTTCTGCACCAGCTCGAAGCCGGCCCGCCCGCTGACCACGAGCGCCGCCTCGGCCGGCGACTCGCCGGTCAGCACCCGGGCCCCCGTCACCTTGTCGACGGCGTTGTGCCGCCCGACGTCCTCCCGCACCACGAGGAGCTCGCCGGTGGCCGTCGCCAGCCCGGCGGCGTGCACCCCGCCGGTCCGGGAGAAGACCGGCTGGCGCTCGCGCAGCAGGTCGGGCAGCCGGCGTACGACGTCGGGCCCGGGCCGCGGGCCGGCCCACGGCCTCCCGGCCACAGCGACCGCGGAGTCGATGGTGTCGCGGCCGCACACCCCGCAGGCCGAGGAGCCGGACGACAGCGCGGAGTGCTGGTGGGCGAGGTCGCCGGTCGGCGGGGACGCCAGCGTGACCGTGACGACGTTGAACTCCTGCTCACGGCGCAGGTCGCGGTCGGTGCAGTAGGCGACGCCGGCGATCTCGGCGCCCACGCCCTCGTGGGTGAGCCAGCCGGCCGCGAGCTCGAAGTCGTGGCCCGGGGTCCGCATGGTCACCCAGACCCGGTGGGCGTCGGCGCCGGGCCAGGCGAGCCGGATCTCCAGCGGCTCCTCGGTGACGAGACGGTCCTCGCGGCTGCGCTCGCCGGACTCGAGGATCTCGGTGACGCGGGTCCGGACGGTGGGGCCGGGGCGTCGGGCGAGCTCAGCCACGCTGGTCGTGGGGGAATCGGGCGCGGATCGCGATGCGTCGCTCGGTCTCGTCGGCCAGGTCGAGCAGCCGCTTGCGGACCGCGGCCGGCAGCGTGTCGGGGTCGGTGAGCAGGACCCGGGCCTGCGCCAGGGTCTCGGCGTCGGCGTGGGGGAGCGGGTAGAACACCTCGGCGGCGACGGCGAGGTTCCAGCCGCTGCGCACCCGGGGGGTGTCGGGCAGGTCGGCGAAGTAGCGCTCGACGTAGGGCCGGGTCGTCTCGTCCTGGCCGCCCTGCCACAGTCCGACGCCGGCCGCCTCCAGCTCGTAGTTGGGCACGTCGACCGCCCCGGTGAACCGCTCCCAGGCCCAGGCCTTCGCCTCAGCCGTGGGCAGCGACGCCCGGGCGCGCGTGTGCTCCACGGTGGCCACGGTGGTGGGCTCCTCGGCCAGCGCGGCGTCGAGCTCGTCGGGCGTCGTGGCTCCCAGCGCGGCGAGCCGGTTGAGCACCCGCCAGCGCAGGCCGAGGTCGAGGTCGACGCCCGCGGGGAGGGCCGCGGCGTCGAGCCAGGAGCGGAGCAGCTCGGCCGAGGTCGCGGTGCGGATCGCCCCGCGCAGCCCCGCGAGCTGGACCTCCGAGGCCGGCTCCGCCGCGCGCAGGCTGGTCACGAACGCGTCGTGCAGACGCCCGGTCGAGCCGGTGGGGGCCAGCGGCAGCACCTGCGAGAGCAGCCACGGCAGCACGTGGCGGCCGGTGTCGTCGGGGTCCTCGACCGGGGGGCTGGCCACCGCGACGTCGACCACGTCGGCGGGGTCGACGAGGGCCTGGTGGTAGCCGCTGCGCAGGTTGTTCCAGGCCGCGGCGCGCACAGCCGGGTCGGTGATCCCCGCCAGGTGCGTCTTGAGCCCCTCGACCGTGGCCGCGTCGGGCACCAGCACGGCCCAGGTCTGCTCGTGCGGGTCGAGCAGCACCGGCTGCTGCGGCCCGACCGGCAGCGCGGCCGAGTCGCCGCTGAGCGTGATCGTGGTGGTCACCCACGCGTCGCCCTCGAGGACGGCCGCGTCGAAGGTGTGCGAGCGGGCGGTCGGCCCGCCGTCGGGCGGCGTACGCCGGAGGGTCCCGGCCGGGCGGTCGAGGGTGATCGTGTCGGGCCCCGCGGTCAGCAGCCAGCTGTCGACGAACGAGCCGAGGTCGCTGGTCGCCGAGCCGCCCTGGGCGCGCTCCCAGCTGGCGACGAGGTCGTGCATGGTGGCGTTGCCGAAGCGGTGGCGCTCCATGTGGTCGACGGTCCCGCCCAGGAAGACCTCGTCGCCCATCGAGGTGGCGAGCTGCTTGAGGATCGTGGAGCCCTTGACGTAGGAGATGCCGTCGAAGCTCTGCAGCGCGGCCACGGCGTCGACGGCACCGTTGCCCGCCACCGGGTGCGTGGTCGGGCGCTGGTCGGCGACCAGGCCCCACTGGCGGCGGGCGTACGCCGTGTGCACCCACGCGTCGGCGTACTCGGTGACGTCGGCGGTGACCCGGTTGCCGAGGTACTCGGCGAAGGACTCGTTGAGCCACAGGTCGTCCCACCACTGCGGGGTGACGATGTTGCCGAACCACTGGTGGGCCATCTCGTGGGCCACGGTGGTGGCGCGCTGGATCCGGGCGCCGCGGCTGACCCGGCTGGAGAAGACCAGGTTGTCGCGGAACGTGACGCACCCGGGGTTCTCCATGGCACCGGCGTTGAACTCCGGCACGAACGCCTGGTGGTAGTCGCCGAACGGGTAGCGGATGCCGAAGAGCCGGTGGAGCTCGTCGAAGCAGGCGCGGGTCATCGTGAAGAGCTCGTCGGCGTCCTTGTCCAGCGCGGGCGCGAGGCTGGCCCGGGCGCTGAGGCCGAGCGGGATGCCGTCGTGGGAGTCGCGCAGGAGGTGGTAGGGCCCGGCGACGAGCGTGACGAAGTACGTCGACAGGGGAGGGGTGGTCTCCATCTCCCAGACCCCGGGCTCGACCTGCGTGCCGGGCGCGTTGCCGATCACGGTCCAGTCGGTCGGCGCGGTGACGTGAAAGGTGTAGGGCGCCTTGAGGTCGGGCTGGTCGAAGCAGGCGAAGATCGTGGGGGCGGCGTCCATGAACGACATGCCGTAGACGTAGTGGCGCCCGTCGGCCGGGTCGACGCTGCGGTGCAGCCCCTCACCGTCGTTGCGGAAGGGCATCACGGCGTCGACGACGAGCTCGTGCGGGCCGGCGTCGGTCTGGAGCGGCAGCCGGCCGTGGTCGAGCAGCTCGGGGTCGACCGGTCGGCCGTCGAGCGTGATCGAGCGCACCGAGGACGGCTTGAGGTCGAGGAACGTGCTGCCGCCGCGGCTGGCGAAGCGGATCGTGGTCAGCGACCCGAAGGTCGCGTCGTCGCCGGCCAGGTCGAGGCGCACGTCGTAGGACTCGACGTCGAGCAGGGCGCGGCGCGCCACCGCCTCGTGCTGCTGCAGGCTGCGTGCTGGGGAGGTCACGACGACCAGCCTAGGTGGGGGTCCACCACGGCTGGTGCGCCGCCGCTGCCGGTCGACCCGGACTAGAGCCGGACCAGCATCTTGCCGGTGTTCTGACCGCTGAAGAGAGCCAGGAAGGCCTCGACCGTCTGGTCCAGGCCGTCGTGGAAGGTCTCGCGGAACCTGAGGCTGCCGTCGGCCACCCAGGGCCCCGCCAGCCGGTAGAACTCGGAGGCAGCGTCGGCGTGCTCGCTGACGATGAACCCGCGCATCGACAGCCGGCGGGTGACCATGTTGGTCAGGTAGCGGGGACCCGGCGGCGGCTCCGTGGCGTTGTAGTCGGCGATGGCGCCGCAGGCCGCGATCCGGCCGTGGTCGGCCATGTGGGCCAGGGCGCCCTCCAGGTGGTCGCCGCCCACGTTGTCGAAGTAGACGTCGACGGGGGCGTGCGCGGCGAGCTGCCGCCGTACGGGACCGTCGTGGTAGTCGAAGGCGGCGTCGAAGCCGAGCTCGTCGGTCAGCCACGCGACCTTCTCCGGCGAGCCGGCCGAGCCGACCACGCGGCTGGCGCCGAGCAGCCGGGCCAGCTGGCCGGCGACCGAGCCGACCGCCCCGGCGGCCCCCGAGACGAACACGCTGTCGCCCTCCTTGAGCCCGGCGATCCGGGTCAGCCCGACGTACGCCGTCAGGCCGGGCATGCCGAGCACCCCGAGGTAGGCGCTGGCGGGGACGTGCGCGGTGTCGACCGGGCGGACCTGGGTCGCGGGCAGCACCGCCGCATCGCGCCAGCCGGCCATGTGCAGCACCGTCGTACCGGTGGGGACCGACTCGTCGGTGGACTCCTCGACGACCCCGACCGCGCCACCGTCGAGCGGGGCGTCGAGCGCGAAGGGCGGGGTGTAGGAGCGCAGGTCGTTCATCCGCCCGCGCATGTAGGGGTCGACCGAGAGCACCGTGTTGCGCACCCGGACCTGGCCCGCAGCCAGCGGGGGCAGCTCCACCTCGACGGTCCGGAAGTCGGCGGGCGTCGGGAGCCCGGAGGGGCGTGCGGTCAGCTGGATCTGACGTGTCGTCTCGGTCATCCCCCGATCCTCTCAGGGGGGTGGCAGGGTGCCGGAGATCACCCTCTCGTCGATGCTGGTGCGGCGTCGGCACGACCTAGACTGTAAGAGTCGCTGCTGCGGCACTGTCTCTTACACACCGACACGATCCGGAGCCCGGGTCGAGAGGAAGCATTCCACCCATGAGCATGTACTTCGTCCTTGCGTACGGACTCGACAACGGACGGGTCCACCACGACCAGGACCCCTCGCTGCTGCGCGACGTCGAGCTGGCGCAGAAGGCGAGTCGTCGGGACCGCCGGGCGCGCCGCCTCGCCGCCCGCCGCGCCTGACCTGATCCGCGACCCGATCCGTCTGACCCGATCCGTCTGACCCGGCGCGGGCACCTCTGGCAGGCTGCTCCCCATGAGGCTGCCGCCCGTCCTCCCCGTCCGCTCCTCGGTCGTCGTCCCGGCCCTCTCGCCGGCCACCAACTCCTGATGGCGCGTCGCCCGCGGGTCACGCCCTGGACCTCGGTCCCGCGGCAGGACGGTCGGCTCCACGTCGTCACCGGCGCCAGCGGCGGAGTCGGGTTCGAGACCGCGAAGGCGCTGGCCGCCGCCGGCGCCCACGTGGTGCTCGCCGTGCGCAACCGCGCCAAGGGCGAGACGGCCGCTCGCGAGATGACCGGCGACGTGGAGGTCCGGCTCCTCGACGTCGCCGACCTCGCCTCGGTGCGGGCGTTCGCCGCCGACCTCGTCGCCGACCACGGTCGGGTCGACGTGCTGGTCAACAACGCCGGCATCCTCGGCGTGCCGTTCTCGCGCAGCGTCGACGGCGTCGAGCTGCAGCTGGCCACCAACCACCTCGGTCACTTCGCGTTGGCCAACCTGCTGCTGCCCCACCTCACCGACCGCGTGGTCGTGGTCGGCTCACGCGCTCACCGTGGCGGACGGCTCGAGCTCGACGACCTCGACTGGCAACGGCGCGGCTACCGCCCCTACGCGGCGTACGCGCAGTCCAAGCTGGCCAACCTGCTGTTCCTGGGCGAGCTCCAGCGTCGGCTCACCGAGGTCGGTTCGACGCTGCGCGCGACCGGCGGCCACCCCGGCTCGACGGCGACCTCGATCACCTCGGCCACCGGCAGCCGGGTGAAGACCAAGGTCGGCTCGGTCGGCCACCGGCTGGTCGGGATGCCGGCCTGGAAGGGCGCGCTGCCGACCCTGTGGGCCGCGACCATGGACGTCCCGGGCAACACCTACGTCGGCCCCCACCGGCTCAGCGAGATGCAGGGCTGGCCGGTCCCGGTGCGGCGCAGCCCCGCCGCGAGCGACCCGGCCCTGGCCCGCGCGCTGTGGACCCGCTCGGAGGAGCTCAGCGGGGTCGGCTTCCCGCTCTGAGCCCGGGCCGACGGCGTACGGCGGGCCCCGGCCTCTACGCCATCCGCGCGGCCCGCTTGGCCGCAGCCGCCTCGCGCTGCTCCACGAACCGGGTCGCCTCCTGGTCGAGCGCGGCCACCGCGGTGGCGAGCTCCTCGCGGGCCTGCTCGCCCTCGTCGTCGAGGCCCTCGCGCTCGAAGATCCGCCACTGCCGCAGCAGGGGCATGACGATGTCGTCGTGGTGGATGCGCAGGTCGTAGATGCCGGCCCGCGCCATCTGCACGGCCTTGCGCGCGAAGCCGGGGATCACGGACCCCGGCATCTGGAAGTCGACCACCTCGTCGGTGATGGCCCGCATCGTCGGCCCGGGGGCGAGGTCGAGCGCGTCCTGGACGATGTTGCGGTAGAAGATCATGTGCAGGTTCTCGTCCTTCGCCACCCGCGTGAGCAGCCGCTCCGCGACCGGGTCGTCGGTGACCTTCCCGGTGTTGCGGTGCGAGACCCGCGTCGCGAGCTCCTGGAACGAGACGTAGGCGCACACGTGCAGCAGCGGCTTCTCCCCGGAGTCGTAGCCGGCCTCCATCGTCTGCATCCGGGCCCGCTCCAGCTCGTCGGGGTCTACCCCGCGGGTGACGAGCAGGTAGTCGCGGATGCAGAAGGCGTGCCGCCCCTCCTCGGCCGTCCAGCGGTTGACCCAGGCACCCCAGGCGCTCTCCCGGCCGAACGCGCGCTCGACCTCGCGGTGGTAGCTGGGCAGGTTGTCCTCGGTGAGCAGGTTGACCTCGAGGGCGGTGCGGGCGATCGGCGAGAGCGACGACTGCTCCAGCGACCACGGCTCGCCGTCGAGGAGCGCGAAGTTGCGACCGTCGGCCCACGGGACGTACTCGTGCGGCATCCACTCCTGGGCCGTGTCCATGTGTCGGTTGAGGTTGGCCTCGACGGTGGGTTCCAGCTCCTTGAGGAGCACTGCGGTGTCCATGTCTCGGCCTACCACTTCCCGGGGGTCGCGGGCTAGCCCTCCGGCCGAACTGATCGTCCCGGCGTGGCAGCATCGGGCGCGTGAGCAGCGGTCGCAGCCGGTGGGCGGAGCGTGCCACCGCGTACGTCGCGCGATCGGCGTCCGGCGCCGAGCTGGACCGCTCGCTGCGGGTGACGCTGAACTTCCACCCCGACCGCGTGCTCCGGGGGGCCACCGTGCTCGAGTGGCTCGGTCGTGACGGCTGCTACCGGTCGCAGTTCGAGACCGGCACCAGCAACGGCGGTCTCACCGCGCACCCCGGTGGGGCTCGCTGGCGCTGGGAGCAGCGGATGTTCGGTCACGCCTACGACGACGCCCCGGCCGGCGAGCGACCCAAGTACGGCGCGCTCGACCACCGCCGCCGACGCATCGGCGCCGCGCCGCGCTTCGGGTCCGCCCACCTGCGCCTGACCGAGGCCGTCCTGGAGCGCACCACCTTCTGCTTCCCCGACTCGGTGTTCCTGCCCAGCGCGATGGCCACGGCGTCCCGCTTCGACCTGTTCCCGCTCGTCGAGGCCTTCGAGGCGCGCCCGTGCACCGACGAGAGCGAGGCCGTCGAGGGTGGGCTCCTCGACGACTACGTCGAGGCGCACGTCCACGGCACCGTCGACCTCGCCACGGACGTCGAGGCGCTGGTCCTGGACCCGGCCCACCGCGGCTCGCGCCGTCGAGGACCAGGCGCAGGCGCTCGGCGTACCGGTGGAGTGGCACGAGGGCCGGCGGCTGGACGTCGACACCCTCCAGCGGCACCCGGCCTACCGCGGCCCGCGCGTCGTCGAGGTGGGCCGCCGCGTCGCGGAGGACGGCTACCTCGACGAGGCGGTCGTGGGCCGCGCGGTGCTCGCCGGCCGCGAGGACCCCCAGGACCTGAAGAAGGTCTGGCACTGCGTGGCCCGCTTCGGCTCGCCGAGGTGATCTGCCACAACGACTCGCGCCGTGCAACTGCGTGTACGAGGTCGGGCGAGCGGTCGGCGTCATCGACTTCGACTTCGCCTCACCCGGCCCCCGCCTGTGGGACCTCGCCTACCTGGCGTACCGGATCGTCCCGCTCACGGCCGACACCGCCGACGGCTTCTCGGCCAGCGAGCGCGAGGACCGGCTCGACACCCTGCTGCGCTCCTACGGCACCGACGCCACTCCTGACGAGCTCCGCGCCATGGTCGTGCGCCGGCTGACCGAGCTGGCCGCGTTCAGCGACGAGATGTCCGAAGCGCTCGACGCCCCCGAGCTGCACGAGCACGCCGCTCTCTACCGCGCGGATGCCGCGGCTCTGCGCTGACACAGGTGCGGTCGCAAGAGATCGCACGAGTGAGGCCCGCTCAGCATCGTCGGTGGAAGCTGACGGTGCGGTCGGGGTGGATGGTGGTCTGGTAGCGGGGGTCGTGGGCGTGGTGGTGGTGTCGGGGGCAGAGCGGGATGCCGTCGGAGTTGGTGGCGCCGCCGTGGCCCCAGGGTTGGGGGTGGTGGAGGTGGCACAGGCCGGGTGGCCAGTCGCAGTCGCGGGTGGCGCAGCCGTGGTGGCGCAGGCTGATGGCGAGGCGTTGGGCTGGGGTGTGGAAGCGGCGGGTGCGGCCGAGGTCGAGGACCTGGGAGTCACCGCCGAGGATCGCGGGGATGACACCGGCTTCGCAGAGCAGGCGTCGGGCGCCGCCGGGTGAGAGGTGCTCGCCGGTGTCGAGGGCGCAGGCCTTGAGGCCGCCGTGGAGGGTCTCGATGGGCATGGTGACCACGACCGAAGCGGCCAGGCCGCCGGCGTCGGGGAGCCGGTCGAGGGGGTAGCGCTCGATGTACTCCACCAGCGCTTGGCCGAGTCGGGTGGGTGAGGGCCGTCCGGGGGTCGGGGCGTGGCCGGTGACCGCGGTCTGGTGTTTGGGGGCGGCGAGGGCGAGCAGGGCCTTCTTGAGCATCGCCGCAGCGCTGGTGGGCAGGGTGAACCGGCCGTGGGTGCTGGCCGTGTCCGTCGTCGACCATGCGCAGCGAGGCGGCTTCGTAGGCGGCGGCTTCTTCCTTGGCCAGGAGGGCGGCTTCGTGGGCGTCGGCGGCGTCGGGGTCGATGACGTCGAGCAGGCGGCGGCCCAGGATGCGTAGGGCTTTCGCGTCGTGGTCGGTGGCCTGGGTGAGCAGGAACGCCTCAGCCTGGGTGCGGGTGCTCGGCGGTGGTCTCGTCGGGGAGGGCGTCGACGGCGTCGATGATCACCCGGGCCTGGTCGGGCAGCAGGTCACCGGCCGCCAGCGCGCCGGACGGGGGTGTGCTGGTCGGTGTCGAGGGCGGTGGCGAGGTGGGTCTTGCGGTGGGCCTCGGCGCGGGTCATCTTGGTCTGGGTGGCCCACCACACCGCGGTGGAGGTGGCGCCGGACTGGTCTTCGAGGTGGCGGGTGTGGGCGGTGGTGGCGAGGCGGGCTTCGAGCTCGGCGAGCCGGGCGGTCAGGCGGGTGACCTCGAGGAGGGTGTCGCGGACCTCGCCGTCGCTCATCGACCAGGTGGGGGTGTCGGTGAGGTGGTCGAGCTCGGCTCGGATGTGGGCGCACGCGACGGGAATCGGGTGGCCCGATCCGGTGCCGTCGAGGTGCTTGCTCATGGGTCCACTCAAGCAGGGGGCACCGACACTGAGAGCCTGGATTCGGGGTTGTCCACAGGGGTCTCAGGTCACGGGTCGGTAACGACTTTCGGGCTCAACGATGGGGGTTTCGCGGGGGTGGTCGGGTGCGGGGGTTTCGATACGGTCGGCGCCGGGGCGCCTCCCTACTCAACCACCGACAACAGGCGCCGGGCGCGGCGGCTCCCTGCTCGAACCACCGGCGGTGGAGCGGTGAAGCGCCTCCTGCTCAACCACCGTGATCGCGGGCCCGCACTAGGCTCGTCGGATGCCCCCACGCTCGCCGTTGCCCGCACGTCACGGCCTGGGCGCCGCCTGGGTGAGGACGCCGGATCGTGACCGGGGTCCGGGGCCGGCGGCATGGCTGACGATGGGGGAGTGGCTGCGCCACAAGCTGCCCACGGAGGTCGACGTGGGGCGGATGCTGAGCGACGCGCGCTTCGTCTACGGCGACCTGCGCGCGGTCACCGAGGGCGATGCCTACGCCCCGCACACGTTCGTGTGGTTCCACCGCGACCTGCGCGAGGAGGCCGTGGTGCCGGGCGAGCTGCGTCGTCGTGCACCGCGACGAGCGGATCGTGGTCGTCGACAAGCCGGCGTTCCTCTCCACGATCCCGCGCGGGAGGCACGTGCAGCAGAGCCTGGTGGTGCGGCTCCGCGACGAGCTGGACCTGCCCGAGATCTCGCCGCTGCACCGCCTCGACCGGGTGACCTCCGGCCTGGTGCTGCTGGCGACCGAGCGCCGGTGGCGCGGCGCCTACCAGGTGCTCTTCGAGCGGGGCGAGATGAGCAAGACCTACCGCGCCGTGGCTCCGTGGAGCCCCGACCTGACCTCACCGGTCACCGTGCGCAACCACCTCCGCAAGCAGCGCGGCCGGTGGCAGGCCGAGGTCGTGCCGGGGGCCCCGGTCAACGCCGAGACCCTGGTGGAGATGGAGTCGCGCGACGGCGAGCTCGCGACCTACCGGCTCACGCCGCGGACCGGTCGCACCCACCAGCTCCGGCTGCACCTGCACGGCCTCGGCGTCCCGATCGTGGACGATCCGCTCTATCCGACGGTGCTCGAGACGTCCGTCGACGACTTCACCCGGCCGCTCCAGCTGCTCGCCAGCGAGCTGGCCTTCACCGACCCCGTCGACGGCCGTCCGCGCCGGTTCGTGAGCGGGCGACGGCTTCCGCTGGCGCCCGAGGCCTGAGCCGTCAGGTGGCTCCTGCTCCGCCGCCCCCGCCCCCGCCACCGACCCCGCCACCGACCGGCGGGACGGCGTTCGGCTGGTCGCACAGGAACGGCGACGTCCGGTCGCCTCCGCTGTGGTAGCGGTAGAACCGTCCGCCGTGCTCGAGCTCGATCAGGGTCCCGTCCTGGAGCACCTGGATGTACCCCATCTCCGGCCCCGGACAGCCGATGCTGCCGTTCGACCAGGTCACGGGGTTGGCCGACGCCACGACGACCTCGGCCCGGTCGACGCCGAGACGCGTCGCGAGGTCGTCGACGGCCTGCTCGACCAGGCGGTCGAGCCCGGCATCGACCTCGCCGGGGAAGAGGGCCTCGTCGAAGCCGACCAGGCCGCCCGGGCTGCTCTCCGTCGTCGGCGTCGCGGTCTCGGAGGCCCGGTCAGGGGAGCTGCCGTCGTCACCACACGCGCTCAGCACGAGGGCGAGGCTGATGATGCCCAGCACGGTCCGCATGCCTGTACGACGAACGCGGCCTCGCCGGGGTTCCCGCACGACGAGCGAGGGCGGCTCAGCTGCGCAGGTACGACGCGCCGTTGACGTCGATGATCGTGCCGGTCGAGAAGCGTGCGCCGGGCGAGGCGAGCCAGAGCACCGCCGCGGCGACCTCCTCGGGGTGCGCCACGCGGCCGTACGGCGACTGGGCGCGCACGGCGTCACCACCGGCGCCGTCGAGCACCTCGCGAGCCATCTCGGTCTGCACGAAGCCGGGGGCGACGGTGCCGACGGTGATGTCGTGCGGCGCCAGCACGAGCGCCATCGACTGGCCGAAGGCGTTGAGCCCGGCCTTCGAGGCGGCGTACGCCGGGCAGTTCGGCTCGCCGCGGAAGGCGCCGCGGCTGGTCACGTTGACGACCGCGCCACCGCCGGCGGCGCGCAGGTGGGGGAGCGCGCAGAAGGTGGCGTTGGCGGCGCCGCTGAGGTTGGTCGCGAGAGTCTGCGACCAGGCGGCCTGCCAGGCGTCGTACGCCGTGTCCAGGGGCGGGTGGGCCAGGAAGACACCGGCGTTGTTGACCAGCACGTCGAGCCGGCCGAGCCGTTCGGCGGCCGACTCGACCGCGGCGCGGACGGCCGTCGGGGTCGGCCAGGTCGGCCTGCACGGTCACGTGGCCCTCGCCGGGGAGCGAGTCGCGCACCGCCTCGGCCTTCTCGACCGACGCGCCGTAGTGCACCGCGACCCGGTCGCCCTGCTCGGCGAAGGCGCGGGCGATGGCGGCGCCGATGCCGCGGGAGGCGCCGGTCACGAGGACGGCGCGGTCGCGGTCGCGGCGCTGCTGGGCGGGGGAGGAGTCGGAGGTCATGACGTCATCCTGCCCGGGCTGGGGTCGCGTGCCATCGTGGCGGTATGACTGCCTCCTCGGAATCCCCTGCTGCCCCCGCCACCACGGTCGTCGTCATCGGGGCCAACGGCCTGGTCGGCTCCCGCGTCTGCGCGGCCCTGGTCGAGCGCGGTGCCGCCGTGCGCGCCGTCGTACGTCGCGAAGGCACGGCGCCCGACGTCGCCGGCGTGGAGGAGCGCGTCGGCGACTTCACCGACCGGGACTTCGCGAGCGACGTCGTCGGCGGTGCCTACGCGGTCGTCACGACCGTGCACCCGATGGGCAGCGACGAGGAGACCCAGCGCCGGATCGGCGTCGAGGGCACCTCGGTGATCGCCCGGGCGGCCGCCGCCGCCGGTGTCGACCGACTGGTGCACGTCTCGACCGCGGCCGTCTACGACCGGGCGCCGCAGACCGGCGACGTGGACGAGTCAGCGGCGCTGGTCGCCGACGACGGCGGTGACTACCCGGTGACCAAGCGCGACGCCGACGCCGCCCTGACCGAGATCGAGGGCCTCACCCGCGTCCTCGTACGTCCGCCCGCCATCCTCGGCGCCGGTGAGACCTCGATCTGGAACACGCTGCGACCCGCGGCGCATGCGCGACGACGAGCAGGCCCGCCACGCGGTTCCCGAGCAGAGCTTCGCCTGGGTGCACGTCGACGACCTCGCCGCCTTCGCCGCCGACGTGGCCGCGGGTCGGGTCGCGACCGCGACCGACCCCCACCTGGGCCCGGTCGCGGGGGAGTGCACCCCGGTCAACGTCGCCGCCGGCCCGGCGACCCTGCGCGACTACGTCGAGACCGTCACCGGGGCCCTCGGCGTCGAGCCGGTCTGGGACGACGCTCCGGCCTGGACCGGTCAGATCCTCGCCGGCCGTGCCCACTCCTGGGGCTGGGAGCCGCAGGTCGACCTCGGTCGCGCGCTGGCCGAGATCGCGGACGGGCTCGCCGACTAGGCCCTCCGGTCGGGCCTGAGGGCCAGCGGAGGCGCGCCAGGGTCGTCAGGGCTCCAGCCGGATCGTCATCTCGACGGTGACCTCGTCACCCGCGCCGATGCCCTGCGGCTTGCGGACCGCGTCCTTGAGCGGGAGCAGGTAGCCGCCGTCCTTGGGGAAGAGCGAGGTCGTGAAGCCGGTGTCGTTGATCCGTGCCTCCACCGGGATCACCCCCCAGCCGTACGTCGCCATCGCGGCAACCTCGCGGATGTCGGCGGCGTCGTCCTCCGGCACGGGCAGGAAGTAGTACGGCGACGGTCCGCGCCACTCGATCGTCCGGCTGGTGAAGACGAGGTCCACCCGGCCAGTATCACCGCGGCCACGTATCAGCGCCACGACTCGCCTCTCCGTATGGACGACCGGGTGCGTCCACGCCCCGGGCCCTGCCAGCAGACACGGAGCGACACCATGCCGGACGACCTCGACCTCAGCACCATCAACTACGGCTCGATCCTCAGCGCCGGGAACGACTTCCGCGCCCTCGACCTGGACCGGGCCGACTTCGGTCCGGCCGTGGGGGAGGCCCTGGCCCTGTCGCCCACGCGGGCGAAGCGCCTGGTCCGCGGGATGCTCGAGACGGCGACCGACGTCGACCAGCAGGGCCAGGACGTCACGGCCCTGGTGGAGTGGTCGGCCCGCGAGGGGACAGGTCAGCGCAGAGCCGTGATCGACGCGGTCCGCACGGCCGGCGGCGACCTGCTGCTGGTGGACCGGCTCGCCCGCCTGCCGCGCACCGAGGCACGGCCGTTCATGGTCGACTTCCTCGCCGCGGGGGGCCGGAAGCTCGACGTCGCGACCTGGCTCGCGACGGTGGGCGGGGTGCTCCGACGGCACGGGACCCCGCAGCCCGGCACCAGCGGCGCGGTCGTCGACTGGATCACCGACACCGCGGAGGACGCGGTCGATGCGGTGAGCGAGGCGGTCGAGTCCGTCATCGACGCGCTCGTGTCGGCGGGCGAGTCGATCGCCGACCTGGTCTCCGAGGTCGTCAGCTTCACCCGGGAGCAGATGGAGAACCTCGTCGAGGCCCTCATCCAGGCCGGCGAGACGGTGGCCGGCTTGATCGTCGAGGCCGCGACGGCGGGCGTCGAGATCCTGAAGAAGACGGTGAAGGCGCTCGTGGACATCGGTCGCACGGTGGCCGAGGTCATCGGCACCGTCCTGACCGAGGCCGCAGGTCTTCTCGTCGACGCCATCAACGCACTGCGCGAGATCGGGCAGTCGTTCATCGACATCATCCGAGCCGCAGCCGAGCTGGCCGTGAGCGCCCTGGGCCAGGTGCTCCAGGCGCTGCTCGACATCGGGCGCACGGTCGTGCAGATCCTGGGCGACGCCCTGAGCGCCGCTGCGTCGATCCTGACCTCGACGGTGCGCGCCCTGCTCGACATCGGGCGCACGATCGGCGGCCTCATCGCCGATGTCATCACCGGCCGGGTCAGCCTGCTGGACGCCCTCACCCAGGCGCTGCGCGACATCGGCAACACGGTCACCGACCTGCTCGAGGAGGCCGCCGCGACCATCGCCGGCGCGGTGCGGGCGATCGCGGCGTCCCTCGCACGGATCGGGGCCACCATCGTGGAGCTCGCCGAGTGGGCCGCCGATGCGGCGATCGGCTTCGCCCGCGAGGTCGTGGCCGCTCTCCTCGACATCGGCAACACGATCGTCGACCTGGTCACCGCAGTCGCCCAGCGGTCGCTGCGCGTGATGCAGGCGATCGTCGACGGCTTCTTCGCGATCGGGCGGACCTTCGTCCAGCTGGCCCTGGACGTGATCGATGTGGCTGCCGACCTGCTCGTCAAGGTGATCGAGGCGGCCTTCGCTCTGGGCACCACGATCCTGGACTTCGTCGGCGCGACGCTCGCGACGACGTACGCGCTGGCCAGGCGGTTGACCGAAGCGGCCCTGAAGGCGGGGGCGGCGCTCGGCGAGCTGCTGGTCGCGGCGGCCGAGGGGACCTACTTCGTGCTGCGGCGCACGGTGTTCGGGGTGCTGGAAGCCGTCGGGCTCCGCGGAGTGATGGAGTGGGCGCTCGAGCAGCTCGAGGCCGGCGTCTCGGCCGTGTTCCGCGAGGTGGTCCTCGCGGTGCGGTTCGCCGGGCAGCAGCTCACCGGGGTGCTCGACTGGGTGGTGGACCAGTCCGAGCAGGCCTTCGAAGCCGTCGTCGATGCCTGGGAGTCCGTGGGGGAGGACCTCATCGACCTCTACGAGTGGGCCTCCGGTCTCGCCGCGAGCGTGGCGAACGTCGTGTGGGAGCGGATCGGTCGGGCGACCGTGCGTCTCCAGAACTCCGTCAGCTACGTCCTCAACTACCTCGAGAACGACTTCCTGCCCGGCGTGCGTCGGTTCGTCCGCGGCCTGCTCGCGGCCGGGTACGCGGTCGCCGACCTGCTGGCCCGGGTGCTCGCCAGGGGAGTCGAGTTCGTGGCCGAGGTCGTCCTGGAGCTGCTCGAGGCCGGGGTCACCGTCGCCACGCTGCTCACCGAGGCCGCGCTCGATCCCGGCAACGCCCTGGACCGGCTGTTGGAGGGACTCCGCGAGGCCGAGCAGACCTGGGCCGACATCGTGCGCGCTGCCGACGACGCCGGTGACGACGTCGCCCTCGAGGTGGCGCGCGCCGCGGCACGACTCGGCGACGCGCTCGACGAGATGCTCGACGCGGCCTGGGAGATCGGTGGTGGGCTCTTCGGGCTCATCGTCTCCGAGCTGCTCAACTCCCTGGCGACGTACCGCCCGCTGACCGCGGCGGAGCGGACGGAGGCCGAGCGGGTCTTCGGCACCTCGATCGATCTCGACCTGGTCTCGATCAGCCAGGAGAGCCTCGACAACACGATCATCTTCGAGGTCCAGGCCGCGTTCCAGCGGCTCGGCGGGGACGCCGCGTCGGCCCGCGCCTTCGTGACGGGCACGCTCATCAACATGCGGGCCGACGAGGGCATCACGATGGAGACGCTGATCCACGAGCTGACCCACGTGTGGCAGAACTTCGAGACCGGTCCGATGTACCTGAGCGAGGCGATCCACGCGCAGGTGACCGACCCCGACGCCTACAACTACGGGTACGACGACCCCACCACCGGCGACGGCGGTGAGGACGACCTGGCGGCCGCCGACGGCGACTTCGAGGCCTTCAACCGGGAGCAGCAGGGGCAGATCATGGAGCACTACTACCACCGCAGCTTCGTCGAGTCGCCGTCGATGGACATCACGGAGTGGCAGCCCTACGTCGACCTGGTCCGTGCTGCGTGAGGTGTCCTCGCCGGGGTCCGTGCTGGACCCTGGCGGGGAAGGCCCCACCGGCTCGGCCGGGCCGGTGGCTGTCGTGGTCGTCGGGCCGACGCCGGCCCGGCTGAACGCCGCCGCGGCGCTTGCCGAGCGGCTCGGGGGAGTGGTGACGACGGCGGTCGACGAGGTGCCTTCCGACGCCGAGGCCGTGCTGCTGGTCGCCCCGCGATCACGCGGCGCCCGCGGCCTCGTCCGCGGCCCGGTCGTCGGAGGGCGGCCGGTAGCGATCGTCCAGGTCGACGACGTGGACGACCTCCCGGTCACCTCGCTCGACCCGGACCCCGTGGCTCCCTGGGTCGTCGCTGCGATGGCGAAGAACGTCTTCCTGGGTCCGACCGAGCAGTGGGCGGCGCGTCTCGCTGCGGGTCATGCCACTGTCGACCTGCGCGCCGACCGCGCGCGCCGGACCGACCTGGTCGACGCGCTCCAGGCCGGGCCCGGCGTCGTCCTGTACGCCGGCCACGGGAGCCCCCGGGGCTGGGCGGGCTACCAGAGCATGCGCATCGGGCATCTCGAGCCGGCCGACGCGGTGGCAGGTCGTCCGGCCGGTCTCGTGATGGCCTTCGCCTGCCAGACCCTCGCGCGGCCCCGGGGCCGGTGGCCCTTCGGTGCCCAGCTCGTCGAGCGGGGCTTGGTCCGCAGCTACCTCGCCCCGGCGATGTCGGTCTTCACGGCCGACGCCGAGGATCTGGCCGACCTCGTGGTCGACCTGCTGGCCCAGCGCCGCGTGCACACGGTGACGCAGCTGATGGTCGAGGTCGAACGGGCCGTCGTGGACCGACCTGCTGCCCGACGCGCGTGGGCGACGTTCCGCCTGGTAGGTGACCCGACGACGGCGATCACCTCCTGATCCGCCGGCCTGGGCGGGCGGCGGTCAGCTCTTCTCGATCTCGTCGTCCTGACCGGCGAGCGGGTCCTCGGGCTGACCCAGCACCGCGCGTCCGGCCTCGAGCCGCGCGATCGGGACGCGGAAGGGCGAGCAGGAGACGTAGTCGAGGTCGGTGTTGTGGAAGAAGTGGATCGACTCGGGGTCGCCCCCGTGCTCGCCGCAGACACCCACCTTGAGGTCGGGCCTGGTCCGACGGCCCTCGCGGGTGGCGATCTCGACGAGCCGGCCGACGCCGTCGACGTCGAGGCTCTCGAAGGGCGAGACGGTGAACACGCCCTTCTCGAGGTACGCCGCGAAGAACGCCGCCTCCACGTCGTCGCGGGAGAAGCCCCAGGTGGTCTGGGTGAGGTCGTTGGTGCCGAAGGAGAAGAAGTCGGCGGCCTCCGCCACCCGGTACGACGTGAGGGCGGCGCGCGGCAGCTCGACCATCGTGCCCACCGGGATGTGCAGGTCGACGCCCTCCGCGGCCCGGACCTCGGCGAGGATCTCGTCCACCTCGTCGCGCACCAGGTGCAGCTCCATGACCGATCCGACCAGCGGCACCATGATCTCCGGCATCGGCTGGCCGCCGTCCTTGACGCGCTGCGCGGCGGCCCGGGCGATGGCCCGCACCTGCAGGGCGAAGAGGCCGGGCACGGTGAGCCCCAGGCGTACGCCGCGCAGGCCGAGCATCGGGTTGGACTCGTGCAGCCGCTCGACGGCCGCCAGGAGCCGCACGTCGTCGTCGTCCACGGACCCGGCCTGCTCGGCGAGCGCCACCTTGACCATCAGCTCGGCGCGGTCGGGCAGGAACTCGTGCAGCGGCGGGTCGAGGAGCCGGATGGTGGTGGGCAGCCCGTCCATGGCGGTCAGCAGCTCGACGAAGTCCTCGGTCTGGATCGGCACGAGCGCCTCGAGCGCCCGCTCGCGCTCCTGCGCGTTGTCGGCGAGGATCACCCGTTCGATCAGGCCTCGCCGGTCTCCGAGGAACATGTGCTCGGTGCGGCACAGGCCGATGCCCTCCGCGCCGAGCCGCCGGGCCCGGTCGGCGTCGCCGCCGTTGTCGGCGTTGGCGCGCACCCGCAGCCGGCGTACGTCGTCGGCGTGGGCGAGCAGCCGGTCGACGGAGCGGACGACGTCGGCCGTGCCTTCGTCGACCGTGGCCAGGGCGGCGTCGAGCCCCTCCTCGAGGTAGAGCACGACGGGGGAGGGGACCACCGGCAGCTCGCCGAGGAAGACCTCGCCGCTCGTGCCGTCGATCGAGAGCAGGTCGCCCTCGGCGATCTTGTGCTCGCCGGCGTGCGCGACCTTGGCGACGGAGTCGACCTCCAGCGACTCGGCGCCGCACACGGCGGTCTTGCCCATGCCGCGCGCCACGACAGCAGCGTGGGAGGTCTTGCCGCCGCGGCTGGTCAGGATGCCGGTGGCGGCGATCATGCCCTCGAGGTCCTCGGGGTTGGTCTCCTTGCGCACCAGGACGACGCGTTCGCCGCGGGCCTGCCACGCCGTGGCGGTCGCGGAGTCGAAGACCACCCGGCCGACGGCGGCACCGGGGGAGGCGGCCATGCCGCGGGTCAGGAGATGACGCTCTGCGGCCGCGTCGAACTGGGGGAACATCAGCTGTGCGAGCTGGGCTCCGGTCACCCGCTCGAGCGCCTCGTCGAGGGTGATCAGCTGCTCGTCGACGAGCTGGGCGGCGATCCGGAAGGCCGCAGCGGCGGTGCGCTTGCCCACGCGGGTCTGGAGCATCCAGAGCTTGCCGCGCTCGACCGTGAACTCGATGTCGCACAGGTCGCGGTAGTGGGTCTCGAGGCGTCGCATGATCTTGCGCAGCTCGTTGTAGGCGTCGGCGTCGACCTCGGCGAAGTCGTCGAGCGACAGCGTGTTGCGGATGCCCGAGACGACGTCCTCGCCCTGGGCGTCGACCAGGTAGTCGCCGTAGACGCCCGGCCGTCCGGTGGCGGGGTCGCGGGTGAAGCAGACCCCGGTGCCGGAGGTGGGGCCGAGGTTGCCGAACACCATGGTGCAGATGTTGACCGCGGTGCCGAGACCGTGCGGGATGCGCTCACGACGCCGGTAGATCCGCGCCCGGTCGGTGTTCCACGAGTCGAAGACCGAACGGACCGCGAGGTCGAGCTGCTCGCGCGGGTCCTGCGGGAAGTCACGGCCGGTGTGGTCGCGGACGATCACCTTGAACTCGTCGACGAGCTGCCGCAGGTCGTCGGCGTCCAGCTCGACGTCGGTGGCGACGCCCTTGCGCTCCTTGGCGGCGTCGAGCGCGGACGCGAACGCCTCGCCGTCGACCCCGAGCACGGTCTTGCCGAACATCTGGATCAGCCGCCGGTAGGAGTCCCAGGCGAAGCGCTCGTTGCCCGACGCCTCGACGAGGCCGACGATCGAGTGGTCGTTGAGACCGACGTTGAGCACCGTCTCCATCATGCCGGGCATCGAGAACTTCGCCCCCGAGCGCACGCTCACCAGCAACGGGTCGTGGGTGTCACCGAGGCGTCGGCCGACCTCGTCCTCGAGGTGGCGAAGCGCCATCGTGACCTGCACCCGCAGCTGGTCGGGCTGGTGCCCCTGCTCCAGGTAGTAGCGGCAGGCCGCAGTGGTGATGATGAAGCCAGGAGGGACCGGCAGGCCCAGCCGGGTCATCTCCGCCAGGTTGGCGCCCTTGCCGCCGAGCAAGTCCTTTTGGTCCTTGTCTCCCTCACTGAAGTGGTAGACCAGCCTGTCCATGATGACCCGCTCTCCTCAAGGGTGGCCGCGGCAACGCCGCGGCGCTCTCCCTTGCAGGATAGTCACGTCTGGGGCCGGCTCAGCCGATCGAGACCCCGGAGATCGTGACCTCGGTCAGCGGGCGGCCGTCACCGGGGCCGTTGGAGTCGTCCGACCCCGCGGCGGCGACCTCCTCGAGGACGCCGACACCGGCCTCGTCGATGCTGCCGAACACGGTGTAGTCGGGCGAGAGCTGCGACTCGGCGTACACCATGAAGAACTGCGAGCCGTTGGTGTCGGGGCCGGCGTTGGCCATGGCCAGGGTGCCGGCGGGGTAGGTCTCCTCGCCGGTGACCTCGTCACCGAAGGAGTAGCCCGGGCCACCGCTGCCGGTCGCGGTCGGGTCGCCGCACTGGAGCACCGACAGGCCGCCGGAGGTGAGCCGGTGGCACTGGGTGTCGTCGAAGTAGCCCTGCTCGGCGAGGGAGGCGAAGGAGTTGACGGTGCACGGCGCCGCCTCGGCGTCGAGCGTGACGTCGATGTCGCCGGCGCTGCTCGCGATCGTGGCGGCGACCTCGCCGGAGTACGTCGCCCGGTCGGACGGCAGGTCGACCTCCTTGGCGGCGGGGGAGCCGTCGTCGAGGTAGGTGCACGCCGCGCCCTCACCCTCGGACCCGGTTTCGGACGTGGCCTCCGTGGCCTCGCTCGACCCGGGATCGGTGGGCTCGGTCCGGTCGCCGCAGGAAGCCAGGGCGAGCGTGAGGACGGGTGCGGCCAGGAAGATGAGGGGGTGCTTCAGCATGGGTACGAGCCTAGGTGAGGCCCTGGAGGTCGCCGGGAGTGGCCTCGTGGCCCGACCGGTCATGGGTACGCCGGTCCTCCTTCATCTCGGCCTCGAAGAGGTGCCGCTTGCCCTCCACCAGCTCGCGGCGGGCGCGCTCCTCGAGCTGCTTGAACGTCGCGTAGTAGCCGTCGTCGTAGTCCTCCATGATCTGGAAGCTCCAGCGACCCTCGAGCACGTTGCGTCCGACCAGCTCCTCCTGGATCCGGTCGGCCAGCTCGGTGTGCCCGGCGTCGCGCAGCTGGTCGACGGCCTCCCCGAGCGTGAGGTCGGCCGTGCCGCACCGGCGGTGGAAGGCGTAGAGATGTCCGCGGGCCTCCTCGACGACCTCGAGCGCTTCGGACAGCTTGCCGAGCGCCTCGACGGTGGCGTCGCTGGCGCCGGCGGGCCGGACGTGGTCGGCGTCGGGACCGCTCACCGGGTCAGCCCAGCACGGAGCCGGCGTCGACGGCGCCGTGCTCTGCCTCGATCGCCTCGGCCAACGCGGTGATCTCGCGGTCGTCGAGGTCGAGGTCGGTCTCGCCCAGGGCCGAGCGGAGCTCCTTCTCGACCGTGCCCTCCGGGGCGCCGTCCTGGTAGGAGCTGACGCGGTCGACGACGGCCTGGATGGCCTCGGTCTCCTCGGTGCTGCGCGGGCTGCTGCTCTGGTCATCGGGGGAGGTAGTCATGGCGCGCCAGTACCCAGCGTCGTGATGGCTACGCTCACGACATGTTGCTGGGAGTGCACTACGCGAGCTTCACCCACCCCGAGTGGCAGCAGAGGCTCCCCGAGCGGGTGCGGCTCAGCCTCTGCGAGCGCGTGCTCCCACGGCTGCGCGAGGTGTGAGCCTCTCCGAGATCCTCGATCGGATCGCCGGCGACGTCGTCTCGACCCAGCCGCCGCTGGACCCGACGGCGGCCGTGGTCGCTGTCGGCCTGGCACTGGTCGTGCTCGTGCTGCCACGGCCGTGGCGGCTCGCGCGCCACCTGCTCACGATCGTCCACGAGGGCGGGCACGCGACGGCCGCGCTGCTCTCGGGTCGCCGGCTGGCCGGCATCCGCCTGCACGCCGACACCTCGGGGCTGACCGTCTCGCGCGGCCGTCCCCGCGGGCCGGGCATGGTCGCCACTGCCGCCGCCGGCTACCCGGCGCCGGCGCTGGTCGGTCTCGGCGCCGCTGCCCTCGTCGGGGCGCAGCGACCCCTGCTCGCGCTGTGGCTCGGCCTGCTCGTCCTGGCCCTGGTCCTGGTCCAGATCCGCAACGTCTTCGGCCTGTACGTCGTGCTGGTCGTCGCGCTGCTGCTGCTCGGCGTCACCTGGTGGGGGACGCCCACGGTCCAGGGGATGACCGCGTGGGCGCTGACCGCGTTCCTGCTGCTCGGCGCTCCCCGGACCGTGCTCGACATGCAGGCCGAGCGCCGACGCCGACGTGCTCGCTCCTCCGACGCCGACGTGCTGGCCCGAATCACGCCGCTGCCCGCCCTCGCCTGGGTCGGGCTGCTGCTCGCCGCCACGCTGGCCTGCACCGCCGGGGGAGCGGCGCTGCTGCTCCCCGGTCTCCGGACCTGAGCCGACGGGGCCGCAGCTCCAGACCCGTCGACCCGCGGCTCGGGGTCTGCAGGTCGACGGGCGTCGTGCGGGCGGGCCGGGTGTCTGGGGTCCTCCCGAGCTCCTGGTCCCCTCGAACGTAGACCTCGGGCGCAGATTGGTAAATGACACCTCTGCGCGGTATCGAAACGGGCGGGGGTGGGTAGCTGCGCAGCACACCGGCCCGCCGCGATGCTCGCGACGGGCCGGGGATGACGCTGGGTCGTGCTGGGTCGTGCTGGGTCGTGCTGGGGGAGTGCGGGGGACTCAGCCCTGGACGGCGAGCGCGAACTGCACGTTGCCGGAGTCGTCGACCGCGGCGTCGAGCACCTTGTCGTCGAGCTGCGTGGCCGCGGACGTGTCGAGGTAGACCTGCGCCCCGTCCTGCTCGAGCACCTGGTCCTCGGGCTCCGGCCCGGTGGCGGTCGAGATGGCGAACGCCGGCTCCTGGGCGTCCTCGCTGGTGATCCGGAGGCCCGTGGCGGGGGACTCCGACTGGTCGGCGATCGTCTTCACGATCAGGCTGGCGTTGTCGGTCAGCGTGAGCATGGTGGCCTTTCGTCGATGTGCTGGGACGTCTCCACCATGACAAGTCGAGGTGCGCCTCGCAAACCCGCGGGGCGAGCCGGTCACGTCTGGACCGCGGCACGCGTCGACAGGGGAGAGACCCGAGTCGGCCGAAGTGGAAGGGTGAGGATCGTGGACCAGACGCACGTCTTCGAGAGCGAGCGCCCACGACTGCTGCGCATCGCCGGCAGGGTGCTCGCGGACCACACCGAGGCCGAGGACGTCGTGCAGCAGGCGTGGCTCCGGCTGCAGAGCACCGACGCCGACCCCGAGAACCTCCCGGCGTGGTTGACCACCGTCACGACGCGGTTGTGCCTGGACCGGCTGAGGGCCCGGACGCCGGTGCCCGTCGAGGAGGTCGAGGTCACGGCGACCGCGCCGGATCCGGCTGACGACGTCGCGCTCGCCGAGACGGTCTCGGTGGCCCTGCACGCGGTGCTGGACCGGCTCTCGGCCCGCGAGCGGGTCGCCTTCGTGCTGCACGAGAGCTTCGCCTTCGAGTTCGCCACGATCGCCGCCGTCCTCGACACGACCCCGGTGGCCGCGCGCAAGCTCGCCTCCCGGGCCCGCGCCAAGATCGCTCAGCCCGCAGCCGAGGATGTGCTGGCCGACTGGGAGGTCGTCGACGCGTTCATGGCGGCCGCCAGGGGCGGCGACCTCGACCGCCTGCTGCGACTGCTCGCACCCGACGCGGTGGTGCAGGCCGATGCGGCCGCGATCCTGGCCGGCACCCCGGAGCGCATCGAGGGCCGGAGCGGGGTCGCGACCTTCTTCGACGGGAGTGCTCAGGCCGCGCTGCCGGTGCTCGTCGGCGACCGTCCTGCGGCTGCGTGGTTCCACCGCGGCCGGCCGATGGTGCTGTTCGACTTCGTCGTCGGGGACGGCGTCGTGCGCAGCATCACGTTCCGGGCCGACCCCGAGGTGCTGGCCGACGTCGTCCGGCGCGACCAGGCGCGGCCACGCCCACGACCCGACGATGAACGTGACACGTCAACGATGCAGCAACCGCAACCCGGAGGAGACCGATGAAGACCATGACCTGCCGCCAGCTGGGCGGACCCTGTGACCTCGAGCACCACGGCGACAGCGCCGACGACGTCATCCAGGCCCAGGACCGTCATCTCAAGGAGGCCGAGAAGGCCGGCGACCCGAGTCACCAGGAGGCGCGCGACGCGATGAAGGCTCGCTGGCGGCGCCCGAAGAAGTCGCTCGACTGGTACCGCGACACCAAGCAGGCCTTCGCCGGGCTGCCGGACAGCTGAGCGCTCCGGGGAGGGCCTGAACCTGGATCAACTGACATAATGTCACTTATCGGCGATGCGTCGAGGAGGGGGGCGACGGCATCTTCCGCGGGGTTGTCCTCTCCACCGCGGGCCTGCAGAGGCGCGGTACAAGCGGATAACTCCGCGTTACAGCGACGGCGGTCACCGACGGGCGACGCGGAAGGCTCCGGCGCAGACCGACGCCGGGCGGTGGTAGACGTCGCCGGGCAGGCCGACGTGCCAGACGTAGTGGCCGGCGCGCTGCAGCGAGAGGCGGGGCAGGTCGAAGGAACCGTTGCCGGAGACCCTGACCTGTCGTTCGCGCAGCTCCTTGCGCTGACAGCCGGTCTGGCCGCGGGAGCCGAAGGGTCCGTGCAGCACCGCCGTCGCCGACCGGGCGGTCCGTCCGTAGGCACCGGTGATCCGCAGCAGCCCCGAGGTGCGGGCGCCGCGGGTGATCCTGCGGGCGCTCACGCCCAGCCGCGGGACGGCGAGCACGACCACGCGGAGGCCGACGACGAGGTTGCCCTTGCGCCCTGCGACGACATCGCGCGATCCGCCGGCCCGGCGCGGCTGCATCAGCAGCAGCCTGGTCTCAGGCAGCCGACGTACGCGGACGTCGAGCTGGTGGGGTCCGGCCGACAGCCCGGGCACGGCGTACGCCGCGCGGCCGTCGGCGTTGGTCTCGCCGATCGCGTGCCAGCGGCCCGGCGCGACGCGCACCTCGACCGGGACGGAGGGCACCGCCAGTCCGGAGCGTGCGACGACCGCGGCCATCGCGACCTGCACGGCCTGGCCCACCTCGGCCTCCTTCATCTGGGCCGTGACCACGCGGTAGGGACCAGCCCGGCGTCGGGCGGCGCGGAGCATCGTGACCGCGAGCCCCCACACGCGATCGGCCTCACCGGTCTCGCGCACCCGAGCCATGCTGTCGCGGCCTCGGAGCCGGAACCGACCGCCGGCCAGCAGGTGGAGCACCGCGGCGTCGACCGCTGCGGACTGTCCCGGCTCGCGGTAGGTGCCGTACTTGGCCAGGATCCAGGCGGCTCGGGCGGTGCGCGCCGGGGAGGCCGACGAGCGGGCACCCGGCCCCCGCAGGCGCGCGACGAGCCGAGCGCCCTTGAGCCCACCGGTCCGAGCAGCCGCCGCGGGATCGACGCGGTAGACCACGCGGCCGCCACGACGCCCGACCTTGCGGGCGCCGATCCAGCCGCCGGAGGCGTCCCCGGTCGCCGCGACCGGATAGCCCGACCACGGTCGGTCCGGGGCGGCTCCCCCGCGGGCCCCGGACGGGCTGGCGACGCCGGGGGCGACGCTCAGGCTCAGACCCAGGGCCACCACCAGCAGGGGCAGCGCCAGTCGTCGGACGACGCTGCCACCCGGGGTGCGCCGGTCGGTCGCGACCATGATCAGCAACCGTCGTCGGGGTCGCACGGGACCACCGGCCCCGAGGTCGGGTCGCCGGGCCCGGAGCCGGGGACGTCGGAGGCTCGCGGCGGGTCGGGCGCCCGGGTCGGGGGTGGTGCCGGTGGCGGGCTCGGGGCCTGGCCACCGTCGTCGACCCCGTCGTCGACCGGGGGCGGGAGCACGGGTGCGACCGGGGCCACGGGCGTCTGGGCGACGGGCACGACCTCCACGGGGGGCGGCGCGGCCACCGCCGGCACGTCGACCAGACCGGTGAGCCGACGCTGTCCTGGTGCGCGCAGCACCCAGCGGTAGCGCCCGGGGGCCAGGTCGGCCACCTCCACCTGCCGCGTCGTGGCCGCCCGGACGCTCAAGCTGAGCCGCCGCGCGACCGCCTCGCTGTCGGTCGCCGTCAGCACGACCTTCACCGGCGTACGCCGGCTGGTCTCGACCGCCAGCCGCAGCACGCCCGGGGTGGTGTCGGCCCCGACGTCGGTCACCGCCAGGGTCGTGAGCCGCGGCGCCGGAAGCACGGACAGCGGGACCGGCCCCGCTGCGTCGACCTCGGCAGGTACGTCGGCGGCGGCGTCGCTCAGCCGGTCGGAGCCGGCCCGGGCGGTCGGCGCCCCGTCTCCCCCGGGCCACCCCACGGCGACGGCCGCGGCGAGCAGGCTCATCGCGGCGACGACCGAGCCGACGCCGACCAGCACTCGCCGACCGGGCCCCCGGGTCGCGCCACGAGCGGCCTGCTCCTCGGCTCGGACCCGGTCGTCCTCGCGGGCGTCGAGCCAGTGCCGGGCGCGGGTCGCGGGCGCCACGCCGTCGGGGGTCGCCCGGTGCGGCGCCGGCTGGCGCGCCCGGACCTTCTGACGCGTGACCGGCTGCGGCGGAGTCGGGCTCGGCGGGGGGTACGGCGCCAGGTCGGTCACCTCGCCGTCGGGGTGCACCACCATGCTGCTGTGCTCGGTCGGGGTGCGAGCGACGACGCGCACGCCACGGCCCAGCGGGTGGGCGTGGTCGCGGGCCACGGCGAGCACGGCCAGGTCGGCCAGCGAACGCCGGTCGACGAGCCGGGCGTGAGGCTCCACGCGCCCGTCGACGCTGACGCGCCCGTCGGTGTCGATCTCGACGTGCACCAGTGGCTGGTCGGGGATCGTGCCTCGTCCAGGTCCCTGGTGCATGGCCTCCACCCACTCCCCCGTGGACGCGCCGCTCCCGCAAACAGCTGTCCGCCCCCCGGCAACTCCCACACCGTACGGGAAATCGCGTCCCAGGGGCACCATGCTCCCCAGCGGGCCGCACGGGCGGCCCCTCGGGCTCGTCCAGCGACCTGGCCAGGACGAGCCGGTGCCGGGCGCCGATCGGGTGGTCCGGGCATGACCCATCGGGGTCATTTTCCACGCGGGCCGGTCACCGGCGGCGCGTTCGCATCAAAGCCCCGACTCGCCGCTCCTAACCTCACGAGAGCGGTCGACCAGGACCGCCGCCACCAGCAGCAGCGGAAGGACCGGCCATGTGGGACACCGTCTGGGACAGCCTGCCGACCACCGGCGCCCACCTGTCGCACGACCTGCCCTGCCCGCGCTGCGGGCACGGCGTGCACACCTTCCTCGCCTGTGGCGACGGGTGCGAGTGCCTGCCCGTCGTGATGCCGGGCACCGTGCAGGCGGCCTGAGGCGAGGTCTCGGCAGGCTCGACCACCGGGGGCCGGGGCCTAGGGCTGCAGCAGGACCTTGACCGCGCGCCGCTCGTCCATCGCGCGGTAGCCCTCGGCCACCTCGTCGAGCGGCAGGGTGAGGTCGAAGACCAGGCCGGGGTCGATCCGGCCCGAGGTCACCAGCTCGAGCAGCTCGGGCAGGTAGCGCCGGACCGGCGCCATGCCGCCCGCCAGGCCGACGTTCTTGCCGAACATCCGACCCACCGGCAGCTCGACGCCGTGCGGCACACCGACGAAGCCGACGGTGGAGCCCGGGCGGGCGACCGCGAACGCCGTCTCCATCGAGGCGCCGGTGCCGACGCACTCGAGGACGGCGTCGGCGCCCACTCCCCCGGTCAGCTCCATGACCTCGGCCTCGCCCTCCTCGCCGCGGGCGGCGATCACGTGCGTGGCGCCGAAGCGCCGCGCGATCTCCTGGCGCGGCTCGTGGCGCGACATGATGACGACCTGCTCGGCCCCCATCGTGGCCGCCGCCAGCACCCCGCACAGGCCCACGGCACCGTCACCGACGACCACGGCGGTGCCGCCCTCGCGGACCTGGGCCGAGACGGCGGCGTGCCACCCGGTCGGCATGACGTCGGACAGCGCGAGCAGGCCCGGCAGCATCGCCGCGTCGGGCGTCCCGTCGGTGGCCACGAGGCTGCCGTCGGCCTGGTTGACCACGGCGTACTCGCCCTGGCCGCTGACGGTCATCGCCATGTTGGTGCACGCCGACTGCATCCCGGCGCGGCAGTGGGCGCAGGTGTTGTCGCAGTGGCAGAACGGCACCACCACGAAGTCGCCGGGCTTGAACTGCGAGACCTCGGCGCCCACCTCCTCCACGACGCCCACGCACTCGTGCCCGATCGTGTGGCCCGCCTTGATCGGGCTCTCGCCCCGGTAGGGCCACAGGTCGGACCCGCAGATGCACCCGGCCGTCACCTTGATGATGGCCTGGGTGGGCCGCTTGATGACCGGGTCGGGGACGTCGCTCAACCGGATGTCGCGGGGAGCGTGGATCGTCGTGGCGCGCATGCGGCCATCCTGACAGGCGCTCCCCCGCGCCCCTCACGCGACGTGGCACGGCGCGGGTCGCCGGATTGGCGGTATCTCACATGTGAGTTACCGTGAAAGGCATGGCAGTGGACTACAAGACCCGCATCGGCAACCTGATCCGTGACGCCCGCAAGCACCGTGGTCTCACCCAGGCCGAGCTGGCCCAGGAGCTCGCGACCAGCCAGAGCGCCATCAACCGGATCGAGAAGGGCCACCAGAACCTCTCGCTGGAGATGATCGCCCGGATCGGTGAGGCCCTCGACTCCGAGATCGTCGCCGTCGGCGCGGGCCCCACCCACCTGCGCGTGACCGGCCCGACCACGCTGTCGGGCAGCATCGACGTCAAGACCTCGAAGAACGCCGGCGTCGCGCTGCTGTGTGCCTCGCTGCTCAACCGGGGCAAGACCACCCTGCGCAAGGTCGCCCGGATCGAGGAGGTCAACCGGCTCCTGGAGGTGCTCGACAGCCTCGGGGTCCAGACCACCTGGCTCAACGACGACAACGACCTGGAGATCGTCCCGCCCCAGGAGCTCGACCTCACGAACATGGATGAGGAGGCGGCCCGGCGCACCCGCTCGGTGATCATGTTCCTGGGTCCGCTGCTGCACCGCTCCGAGAGCTTCGACCTGCCGTACGCCGGCGGCTGCAACCTGGGCGACCGCACCGTCCAGCCGCACATGTCGGCGCTGCGTCCCTTCGGCCTCGAGGTCAAGGCGACCGACGGGTCCTACCACGCGCAGGTCGACCGGGCGGTCGCCCCGACCCGCCCGATCGTGCTCACCGAGCGCGGCGACACCGTCACCGAGAACGCCCTGATGGCGGCGGCCCTGCACCCCGGCACCACCGTGATCCGCAACGCCTCGTCCAACTACATGGTCCAGGACCTCTGCTTCTACCTGCAGCGGCTCGGGGTCACCGTCGAGGGCATCGGCGGCACGACCCTGACCGTCACGGGCCTGGCCGAGATCGACGTCGACGTCGACTACGCGCCGAGCGAGGACCCCATCGAGGCCATGTCGCTGCTGGCCGCCGCGATCGTCACCAACTCCTCGATCACGATCAAGCGCGTCCCGATCGAGTTCCTCGAGATCGAGCTGGCGGTGCTCGAGGAGATGGGCCTGCAGTACGACCGCACCGAGGAGTACGTCGCGCTCAACGGCCACACCCGGCTGGTCGACCTCAGCACCCGCCCCTCACAGCTGCGCGCTCCGCTCGACAAGATCCACCCCATGCCGTTCCCCGGCATCAACATCGACAACCTGCCGTTCTTCGCCGTGATCGGCGCGGTGGCCCAGGGTCAGACGTTCCTGCACGACTGGGTCTACGAGAACCGCGCGATCTACCTCACCGACCTCACCAAGCTCGGAGCCTCGGTCAAGCTGCTCGACCCGCACCGGGTGATGATCGAGGGCCCGACGCACTGGTCGGCCGCCGAGGTCGTCTGCCCGCCTGCGCTGCGTCCGGCCGTGGTGATCCTGCTGGCCATGCTGGCCTCGAAGGGCACCTCGGTGCTCCGCGGCACCTACGTCATCCACCGCGGCTACGAGGACCTCGCCGAGCGGCTCAACCTGCTCGGTGCGCAGGTCGAGACCTTCCGCGACATCTGATCTGGCTCAGCGAAAGAGCGTCTCGATCCACGCGCGTGCCGGGGTGGCACCGCTGGGCGGGGCGGTCATGTCGGCGGTGATCCGCGGCATCGGCGCGGTGTGCTGGCCGGCGTGCCGGTGCCAGTCGGACTCCGACTCCACGAGCGCACCCAGGTCGGCCCGGGAGAGGAAGATCCCGTGCCCGTCGGGACAGCGGCTGACCTCGGCGTCGGCCCCGACGGTGCGTGACTCCATGGCCTCCCCGCAGCGGGGACAGTTCGCGGTGTCCATGCCCTGACCGTAGCGCTCTCGACGGTGTCATGGGTCCGACTCGCGCCGCGGGCCGTGGATACTGCCTCAGATGAGCCCACCACGGACCGGCTTCGCCTATCTCGACGCCGTGCTCGACCCACCCGGCTCGGTGCTGGCCTTCGCCCACCGCGGTGGGGCCTACCACCCCGAGATCGAGGGCCTGGAGAACACGCTGGCGGCCTTCCACCACGCGGCGGCGCTGGGCTACGACTACCTCGAGACCGACGTGCACGTCACCCGCGACGGTGTCCTGCTCGCCTTCCACGACGCCGTCCTCGACCGGGTCACCGACCGGCAGGGCGAGATCGCCCGCCTCACCCACGACCAGGTGCGGGCCGCCGTGATCGGCGGGCGCGAGGAGATCCCCACGCTGGGTCGGCTCTTCGACGAGCTGCCCGGCGCCCGCTTCAACATCGACCTGAAGTCGGCCGGTGCTGCGGCGTGCCTCGCGGCGTTCCTCGATGCCCGCGAGGCCTGGGACAGGGTGCTGGTGGGTTCGTTCTCGCGCAGCCGGCTGGTGGAGTTCACCCGCCTGGTCTCACGTCCGGTGCCCACGTCGGCCAGCCCGCAGGAGGTCGTCGCCTTCGCGGCGCTGCCCAGCGCCCGGATGGCGGGCTGGCTCAGCCGCCGGCCCTTCCAGGCGTTCCAGGTCCCGCACCGGCAGCGCGGGCTCCTGATCACCGGTCCCGGCCTGGTCCGGCGGGCCCATGCCGCCGGCAAGCACGTGCACGTCTGGACGATCGACGAGCCCGCCGAGATGCACCACCTGCTCGATCTGGGCGTCGACGGCCTCTTCACGGATCGCACCGACGTGCTCAAGGATGTGCTCACCGCTCGGGGGCAGTGGCGGACCGGACGTGCCGGTCAGGAGAGGGAGTCCACATGACGACGTCCGAGCGACCGGACGGAGCGGGCGGCATCGCTGACCTGAGCTCGCTCGCCCGGGCCAAGGAACAGCGCGCCTGGTACTTCTACGACTGGGCCAACAGCGCCTTCGCCACCACGGTGGCCGGGGTCCTCTTCGGGCCCTACATCAAGGCGATCGCCGAGGAGGCGGCCGTCGACAACCGGATCTCCGTGCTCGGCATCGCCATCGCCCCCGGCGCGCTGCCGCCGTTCATCGTCACCGTCTCGACGATCCTCTCGGCGCTCCTGCTGCCCCTGCTGGGAGCGGTGGCCGACCGTACGTCGCGCAAGAAGGACCTGCTCGCGGGCTTCGCGTGGACGGGAGCCGCCGCGGCCGCAGTGCTCTTCTTCGTCACCGGCGACAACTGGCAGCTGGGGGCGATCTCGTTCCTCGTCGCCAACCTCTGCTTCGCGGCGTCGGCGGTCTTCAACGACGCCATCCTGCCGCTGATCTCGACCGAGCAGGAGCGCGACCGGGTCTCGAGCCGCGGCTGGGCCATGGGGTACGCCGGTGGCGGGCTGCTGCTGGCGATCAACTTCGTGGTGGTGACCTTCCACGACTCCTTCGGGATGACCGAGGGCATGGCGGCCAGGGTCAGCATGCTCTCGGCAGCCGTGTGGTGGGCCGCGTTCACGTTCATCCCGTTCCGCGGCATCCGCAACCGGCCGCCCCGTGACGTCGAGGCGGTCGAGGGCGGTGTCTTCGCCCGCAGCTTCGGTCAGCTGTGGGTGACGCTGAAGGAGATGCGCAACTACCCCGTCGCCCTCACCTTCCTGCTCGCCTACCTGTTCTTCAACGACGGGATCCAGACGGTGATCTCGCAGGCCTCGATCTACGGCACCGAGGAGCTCGGCTTCGCGCTCGGCACCGTGCTGGCGACGTACCTGCTGGTGCAGTTCGTGGCGGTCGGCGGCGCGCTGCTGTTCGGTCGGCTCGCCGTGCAGCACGGGGCGAAGAACATCATCCTGCTCGGGCTCGTCATCTGGATGGGCATCGTGACCGCGGCGCTGTTCCTTCCCGCGGGGCAGATCATCCCGTTCCTGCTGCTCGGCACGGCCATCGGGATCGTGCTCGGGGGCACCCAGGCCCTGGCCCGGTCGTACTTCTCCCTGCTGATCCCCGCGGGCAAGGAGGCGGAGTTCTTCAGCTTCTACCACGCGATGGACCGCGGGACGTCGTGGTTCGGCACCCTGGTCTTCGGGCTGGTCTACCAGTTCACCGACTCCTACCGGCCCGCACTCTTCGCGCTGGTGATCTTCTTCATCGTCGGCGGGGCCCTGCTGACCCGCGTCGACACCGCCCGCGGTATCCGCGACGCCGGCAACGTGGCGCCCCGGGTGGGGTGATCCGCGCGGCGTGGGGCGGGCGGAGGCCGAGGAGTCGCGGGAATCTTTGCCCTGCCGGTACCGTTGTGATTCAGGACGGTGGGACTTCCACCCGTCACGCGGGGGATGCGTGACGACGACGCACCGCTTCGGCGCGTCGGTCGCAGGATCCACAGGTTTGGAGGTGCCTCATGGCGGAGCGCACATTGCGTGGCGCACGACTCGGAGGCCAGAGCTTCGAGGACGAGCGCGGTATCGAGTTCGCGGCGCGACAGCAGGTCGGTTACCGCTGCAAGCAGGGTCACGAGTTCGAGATCACCATGTCGGTCGAGGCCGACCTGCCCGCTGTCTGGGAGTGCCCGCGTTGCGGCGCTGAGGGCGAGAGCACGGCTGGCATCCAGCGTGAGGTCAAGGCCGAGAAGCCGGTCCGCACGCACTGGGACATGTTGCTCGAGCGTCGCTCCGAGAAGGAGCTCGAGGACATCCTCAAGGAGCGCCTCGAGCTGCTGCGCGGCGGCGCGATCGGCCCGGCCCACCTGCACCGCGCCAACGCCAAGAAGCGCAAGGCCACGGCCTGACCCGAGGCCCCGTCCGACGGAGCCGCGTCAGCGGTCGTCGTCGGGGTCCTGCACGACCTCGCCCTGGACGACCGGTCCTTCCGACCGGGGTCCGGGGCGTCGTGCGTCGCGGCCGGCGTCGGGTGGCGCGGTGCCGGTGGTCATCACCACGAGGCGCTGGGCCACGAAGCCGGTCAGCGCACGCCGGAACAGCGGGCGGGTCAGCGGCAGGAGCAGGAGCAGGCCCGCCGCGTCGGTGACGAAGCCGGGCGTGAGCATCAGGGTGCCGCCGATCAGGATCAGCGCCCCGTCGGCGATCTCGGTGGCCGGCATCCGGCCGCTCTGCAGGGCCGTGCGCAACGCCCGCCACGCGCGACCGCCCTCGTGGCGGACCACCCAGGCCCCGATGACGCTGTCGAGGATCAGCAGCAGGACCGTCCACCCGCCGCCGATCACCTGCCCGACCTGGATCAGCACGTAGATCTCCAGGATCGGCACGACGACGAAGGCCACGAACAGCAGCCACCCGACGCCGCCGCGACGGCGCGGGCCCCGGCCGGGCGCTGGCTGCTGGCTCATCGCTGGTCCATCCGGGCCGCCTGCTCGGGCGCCGTCTCCGGTCGGGTACGTCGTCGGGTCACCGCGCGCGCGACCTGCTCGCGGCGTTCGCGCAGCCCCCAGACGGTGATCCGCTTCAGCGACTCGACGGCCACGGCACCGCTCATCTTCGACTCCCCCCGCACCCGCTCGACGAACTCGATCGGCACCTCACGCACGGTCAGGCCGGCCCGCAGCGTGCGGGCGACCAGGTCGGTCTGGAAGACGTAGCCGGTGGACCTGACGGAGGCGAGGTCGATCTTCTCCAGCGTCTGGCGCCGGAAGAGGCGGAAGCCAGCCGTGCTGTCGCGCACCTCGACGCCGAGCAGGAGCCGCACGTAGAGGTTGCCGCCCCGCGACAGCGCCTCGCGCCGTCGCGGCCAGTTGACGACCGAACCGCCGGGGACCCAGCGTGAGCCGATCACCAGGTCGGCGCCGCCGAGCGCGTCCAGCAGGCGGTCGAGCTGCTCGGGCTGGTGGGAGCCGTCGGCGTCCATCTCGCCGATGACGTCGTAGCCCTGCTCGAGGGCCCAGGCGAAGCCGTGCCGGTAGGCGGCGCCCAGTCCGCCCTTGGCTGTCCGGTGCAGCACCCGCACCTGGGGGTCGGCCGCGGCGAGGCGGTCGCCGACGACGCCGGTGCCGTCGGGCGACTCGTCATCGACCACGAGCACGTCGAGCGTGGGCTGGGCGCGGCGCAGGCGGGTGATGATCCACTCGAGGTTCGCGACCTCGTCGTAGGTCGGGATCACCATCACCACCCGACCGAGGTGGTCGATGCTCATGCGGGTTGCCTCTCCCCCGGGCCACGCGACGCGTTGTCCGACGCGCGCGCACGACGTCGCGCCTGTCGCTCACGACGATACGCGACGGCGCCCAGCGCGAGACCGACCCCGGCCACCAGCGTCAGCAGGCGCTCGGGCCAGGGGCCGAGCCACACCGCCGGGGTCAGGCCGGACATCAGCGCGACCTCCTCGACCAGCACCGACGTGGTCTGCGGGTCTGCGCTGGCCACCACGCGCCCGTCGGGAGCCACGACCCCGGTGAGGCCGTTGGTGGACGCCACCGCCAGCCAGCGCCCCGACTCGATGGCCCGCAGCCGGGTGATGGCGAACTGCTGGTCGAGCTGGTCGGTGAAGATGAACGTCGCGTTGCTCGTCTGCACCGTCAGCAGCTGGGCCCCGCGCCTCACCTGGGCGTGCAGGCCGTCGTCGTAGGCCACGTCGAAGCAGATGGCGTCGGCGACGAGGAGGTCACCGACCCGGAGCGGGCTCTCGCGCGCACCGCTGAGCATGTCGCGCGGGATCCGGGCCAGCTGGCCGGCCTGCTCGAGCCCGAGCCAGCGCACGAACGGCCGCGCGGGGATGTACTCGCCGAAGGCGACCGGGTGCCACTTGGTGTAGCGGTCGGCCGGGCCGGTCCCGGGGTTCCACACGATGCCCTGGTTGAGCAGGTGCTCCGGGCCCGCATCGACCAGGCCTCCGACGACGACCGGGACGCCGACGGCCTCCACGGCCCGTTCGATCCCCGACCGGACACCACCCGGCTCGAAGGGGTCGCTCGCCGTCGAGTTCTCCGGCCACAGGACGAAGTCGGGGGCCGGCTGCGTACCGTCGGCGACCCGGGCAGCCAGGTCGACGGTCGCCTGCACGTGGTTCTCGGTGAGCTGGGCCGCGTCGTGGAGCACGTCGTCGCCGGCCCCGGGCACGTCGCCCTGCACCACCGCGACCGTGGCCGGTCCGGACTCCGCCAACCGGTAGGGCACCAGGGACGGCAGGCAGGCCAGCGCGGCGAGACCGGCGGCCAGGCCCGCGGCGAGCAGGCGGGGGCGCCCGGGTCCGGCGGTCACCGCCGCGGCCAGCAGGAAGCCCAGCACGGCCAGCACGAAGCCCAGGCCGGCGGACCCGACGTACGCGATGGCCGGCGCGACGGGGGTGTCGACGACCGCGAAGGAGAGGCGGCCCCAGGGCAGGCCGCTGAAGGGCCAACCGCTGCGCAGGGCCTCCATGGCCGTCCAGGCGGCGCCGCACCAGAGCGGCCACCACCGCAGCCGCTGCAGCACCGCGACCACCGAGGCCAGCGCGCCGTAGAACGCACCCTCGGCCGCCCCCAGGGCGAGCCACGGGGCGGTGCCGATCGAGGACCGCAGCCAGACGATGTGCACCAGGTAGAACGCGACGCCGAAGACCAGACCGGGCAGCCAGGCCCGGCGTACACCGAGGCCGTGGACGCTCAGGGCGTAGCCGGCCAGGGCGAACGGGAGCAGGTAGGCCCAGGCCACGGGCTCGAAGGCCAGGGCGAGCGACAGACCGGCGATGACCGCCAGACCGATGCGCTTCACCACGGGGTGAACCTACCGGTCGACCCACGCCACCGGGACGCACGGGCAGGCGGGGCAGGCAAGGAACGGAAGGGTCTCTAGCGCCGTCGTCCGAACCGGAACCGACCGGATGCCTGGACCAGCACGTTGTCTCGGGTGCCCGAGACCCTTCCGCGTTGCTCCCACGGCCCGGGACCGATCTCCGCGAACCGGTTCGAACAGGTGCCTGGTCCTGGCACCCTCCGCGTCCCGGTCACTGGATCTCGGCCCTTGTCCCGCGACCTGCTTGAGCCAACGGTGCCCCAGTCTGGTCGAGCACGCGCAGGTGTCAACCGGCCGCTGACCTGCGGTGACGGACGAACGCGCAGGTCAGGGACCGGCAAGCCGGTACCCATTGCGTCGTGAATGTTTCGTGGGGTCCGGCGTGTCGGTCCCGACACGCCGACAAGTCGGCTAGACCGCAGCCGGGACGACGACGGTGCCGGTCGCGGTCGTCGCCAGCAGCGGCGGGTCGAGGACGACGGCGGCACCGGGCTGCTCGGTGGTCGCCGCGCCGCGGGCGACGACGTGGACCGCCAGCTCCATGACCCGCGAGCGCGTGCCGACGCGCACCAGGTCGCAGGTGATCTCCAGGACGTCGCCGGCGCGCACCGGCGCACGGAACTGCACATCGGCGTACGACGCGAACAGCCCCTCGTCGCCGTCGGTGCGGATGCACATCTCGGTGGCCACGTCGCCGAAGAGCCCCAGGCTGTAGGCGCCGTCGACCAGGTGGCCGGCGTAGTGGGCGTGGGAGTACGGGACGTAGCGGCGGTGCACCACGCGGGTGCCGACCTCAGGGCCGCGGGGGCCGCTGGGCGTGGCGCTCATCAGGCCACCTTCTTCTCGACCAGCCGGTGCACCAGGAAGGAGGCCACCTCGCCGGGCGTCGTGCCCCGGCTGAAGACCCGGTCGACCCCCAGCTCCTGGGCCATCTTCTCGTCGAAGCGCGGACCGCCCACGACCAGCACCGGCCCCCGGCCGGACGGGTAGCTCTCGCGGAACGCCGCCGACATCTCGCGGGTGTTCAGCAGGTGGGCGTCACGCTGGGTGACGACCTGGGAGACCAGCACCGCGTCGGCCTTCTCGGCGCGGGCCCGCTCGACCAGCTGGGGCACGGAGACCTGGGCGCCGAGGTTGACCACCTTCAGCTCGCGGTAGTACTCCAGCCCCTTCTCCCCCGCGAACCCCTTGATGTTGAGGATCGCGTCGATCCCGACCGTGTGGGCGTCGGTGCCGATGCAGGCGCCGACCACGACCAGGCGACGGCGCAGGCCGCGCTTGACCTCGCTGTTGACCTCCTTCGGGGTCAGCAGCGGGTAGTCGCGCTCGATCACCTCGACCTGGCTGGTGTCGACCAGGTGGTGCACCCGGCCGTAGACCACGAAGAAGGTGAAGCCCGGACCCATCGGCTTGGCGTGCACGACCAGGGCCGGGTCCATCCCCATCTTCCCCGCGAGCTGGGCGGCCGCGCCCTCGGCGACCTTCGAGTGCGGGATCGGCAGGGTGAAGCTGAGCTGGACCATGCCGTCGCCGGTCGTGTCCCCGTAGGGCCGGACGATGTGGGGCTCGATCGGGGGCTCGCTCATCAGGACTCCTCCAGCAGCTCGGACGCGGGGTTGTAGTAGACCGGGGACTTCTCGGCGACGCCGTCGAGCCCACGGCCCGCGCCGGCAGGACGCTTCATCAGGCCGAACGTGCCGTCGCCGATCGCGTCGAGCAGGCCCTGGGGCTCGTCGACGATCCGGTCGAGCAGCTCGATCGACTCGGCCAGCACCTGACGGGCGCGCTGGACGATGAACCCGTCGGGCGTCGGGCGGAAGTCCTCGTGGAGGCTGCCGGCGGCGTTCATCACGTAGCGGACGTTCTGCAGCGCCAGGTCGCGGTCGGAGAGCCACGGCGTGACCACGGCCTCGGTCATCATCCCCACCAGCAGGATGCCCTGACCGGTCAGCGCGCCGGCGAGGTTGAAGAAGCCGTCGAGCAGGTAGCCCCGGAAGACGTCGCCGGTCATGTGCCGCGTGGGGGGCATCCACTTCAGCGGGGCGTCCGGGAACAGCTCGCGGGCCAGCAGTGCGTGGGCCAGCTCCATCCGGAAGGAGTCGGGCACCTCGGGGTCGATCTCGAAGGCGTGCCCGAGACCGAGCTGCCAGTCGGCCAGCCCGGCCTCCTTGGCGAAGTACTCGTTGAGCAGCTGGCTCGTGGTCACCGTGTGGGCGGCCTCGACCGCGTCGGCGGTCGTGAGGTAGTTGTCCTCGCCGGTGTTGATGATGATCCCGGCCCGGGCGTGGACCTGCCGGCTGAAGCGCTGGTCGACGAAGGTGCGCACGGGGTTGATGTCGCGGAAGAGGATCCCGTACATCGAGTCGTTGAGCATCATGTCGAGCCGCTCGAGACCCGCCAGCGCCGCGATCTCGGGCATGCAGAGCCCGGAGGCGTAGTTGGTGAGCCGGACGTAGCGCCCGAGCTCCTTGCTCGACTCGTCGAGCGCCGCCCGCATCAGGCGGAAGTTCTCCTGGGTCGCGTAGGTGCCGGCGAAACCCTCGCGGGTGGGGCCCTCGGGCACGTAGTCGAGCAGGCTCTGCCCGGTCGAGCGGATGACGGCGATGACGTCGGCGCCCTCGCGGGCGGCCTGCTGGGCCTGGGGCATGTCCTCGTAGATGTCGCCGGTGGCCACGATCAGGTAGATCCAGGGCTGGCGCGGCGCGTCGCCGTGCCGCTTGATCAGCCGGTCGCGCTCGCGGCGCCGCCCGTCGATGGCCCGCAGTCCGGCGCCGACCTGCTTGCGGCTGGCCGTCCGCGCCCGCTGGGCGTCGCGCCCCTCCGGCAGGCGGAAGGTCACCGAGCCGGCGCCGGCCTTCTGGGCCAGCGTGGTCAGGTCCTCGGCCTCGCCGCGGAGCAGTGCGTCCCAGACGGGCACCGCGACCCCGTGCTCGAGACCGACGTCGGCGCGGACGACGTCGAGCAACCGGTTGACCCAGGGCTGGCCCTCGGGGTCGGCGCCGGCGAGACCGGCGAGGCGCAGCGTGGCCCGCTCCACCGAGACCGTGGTGTGGCGCTGCGCCATGTCCACGATGGGTGCGCCCGCCTTGCGGGCCAGGCTGCGGGCGTGCGTGATCGTGCGCGGGTCGAGGTCGAGCTTGCTCATCCGGTCTCCGCCTCCTCGTGGTGGTGGGTGGTGGGGTCGACGACGACGGCGATGTGCGGGCGGGCGGCGCTCATCGTGCCGCCTCGGTGTGAAGACGCTCCTCGAAGAGCCCGCGCACGCCTGCGTCGGCCCGCAGCAGCTCGAGGGCGTACGCCGCGTGCCCGGGCACGTAGCCGTTGCCGACGAGCATCGTCACGTCGGCCGCCAGGCCCTCGGCGCCGAGCGCGGCGGCCGAGAACGACGTCGCCATCGAGAAGAAGACGATCGTGCCGCCCTCGGCGGTGGCGAGGATGGCCCCGCCCTCGCACCCGGGGACGTCGACGCAGACGACCATGACGTCGGCCGGTCCCCCGACGCCGGCCGTCGCGTCCCGCAGGGCCAGCGGGTCACGGGCGTCGGCGACGACCACGTGGTCGCAGAGCTCGGCCGCGCGCAGCCGCCGCGCCTCGGCCTCGTGGGGGACGATGCCGATCGTGCGGCCGGCGCCGGCCGCACGAGCGGCCGCGAGGCTCAGCGAGCCGGACTTGCCACCGCCGCCGATGACGGCCACGGTCGGCCGGTCGTAGCCGGCGACGACCCGCGCGGTGAGCGCGGGGGCGCCGCAGACGTCCATCACCGCGAGGCTGAGGGCGGCGGGCAGGTCGTCGGGGAGGACCGCGGCGACGGACCGGCCGAACAGGACGGCGTACCCGTCGCACGGCACCTGCTCGCTGCGTCCGTCCCAGGCCGCCAGCCCGTCCTCGATCACCAGCGGCGTCAGGCTCAACGAGACCAGGGTGGCGACCCGGTCGCCGACGCGCAGCCCCAGCGGCGACTCCGGCCCGACCTCCTCGACCGTGCCGACGAGCATGCCGCCCGAGCCGGTGACGGGGTTCTGCATCTTGCCGCGCTCGGCGACGATGGCGAGCACCTCGGCGCGGACCGACTCGCCCACACCGGAGTGCTTGTGCTCGAGCTGGCGGAAGGACGCGGCGTCGAGGTTGAGCCGTTCGACGCGGACCCGTACCTCGTCGGGCCACAGCCGGCGGCGCGCATCGAGGCGCTGTGCGGCCTGCGGGAGAACCACGCGGTCGTCCAGGACCCGGTGGAGGCCGGTCGGATCGGCGGCGGCCAGGTCACTCACGTCGGTATCCTCCGTTGCGGGCTAGTTAAACAGGACGATCTCCGGTGCGGCATTGGACGAACCGGATATTCTCCTCGTACTCTGACAGAGGAGACGTGGCGCACACAAACGGCGCGCCGCCGACCCCGCCCGCCCGCACCCCGACGCCCCGACGTCCCGCCCGCCATCCCAGGAGAGCGCCATGCGCACCGACACCACGCTCATGAGCCCGACCGCCGTCCCGGCGGCGGCGACGCCGTCGGACCACGACCAGCCCTACGCCTACCGACGCGTCGAGCTGGTCGAGCCCGACTGGAGCCGCTTCCCGGGCTGGCGCGGGGTCACCGCGGCCGAGTGGGCCTCGGTGCAGTGGCAGCGCGCGCACTGCGTCAAGAACGTCCGCCAGCTGCGCGAGCTGCTCGGCGACCTGGTCGACGAGCGCTTCTTCGCCGACCTCGAGCGCGACCAGGCGGAGCGGGCCACGATGTCGATGCTGGTGCCACCGCAGATGCTCAACACGATGGTGCCCGACGCCGGACGCGACGGAGCGCCGCTCGGGCCCGGCTCGCTGACCGAGGCGTTCTACGCCGACCCCGTGCGTCACTACATGCTCCCGGTCTTCTCCGACCGGCGCACCGACTACCCCTCGCACCCGCACGCGACCCGCGACTCGCTGCACGAGCACGACATGTGGGCCACCGAGGGGCTCACCCACCGCTATCCCACCAAGGTGCTGGCCGAGCTGCTGCCGACCTGCCCGCAGTACTGCGGCCACTGCACGCGGATGGACCTGGTCGGCAACTCGACCGCGGTCGTCGAGAAGCTGAAGTTCACGGCCAAGCCGGCCGACCGGCTCGGCGACATGCTCGACTACCTGCGGCGTACGCCGTCGGTGCGCGACGTCGTCGTCTCCGGCGGCGACGTGGCCAACATGCCGTGGCCGCGGCTGGAGGCCTTCCTCACCTCGCTGATGGAGATCGAGAACATCCGCGACATCCGGCTGGCCACCAAGGCGCTGGTCGGGCTCCCCCAGCACTGGCTGCAGCCCGACGTGCGTGAGGGCGTCGCGCGGATCGGCGCGCTGTCCCGCGAGCGAGGCGTCTCGGTCGCCATCCACACCCACGCCAACCACGCGAACTCGATCACCCCGCTCGTGGCCGAGGCGACCGCCGCCATGCTCGAGGGCGGCCTGCGCGACGTACGCAACCAGGGCGTGCTGCTCCAGGGGGTCAACGCCGACCCGCACGCACTGCTCGACCTCTGCTTCCGACTCCTCGACGGCGCCCGGATCATGCCCTACTACTTCTACATGTGCGACCTGATCCCCTACTCGGAGCACTGGCGGGTCTCGGTCGCCGAGGCCCAGCGCCTGCAGCACCACATCATGGGCTACCTGCCCGGCTTCGCGACCCCGCGGATCGTCTGCGACGTGCCGTTCGTCGGCAAGCGCTGGGTCCACCAGCTCGCCTCGTACGACACCGAGCGCGGCATCTCCCACTGGACCAAGAACTACCGCACCTCCATCGAGGCCACGGACCCCGAGGCGCTGACCCGCACCTACGAGTACTACGACCCGATCCACACCCTCCCCGCCGCCGGCCAGGCCTGGTGGGCCGCCCACGCGGACCTCGACAGCTCGGCCCTCAAGGCCGCCGAGGTCGCCGAGGCCTCCCGCCGGACCGCGGCGCTGCAGGCCTACTGACCCGCTGCTGCAGGGAGTGCCCGCCTAGTTCAGGGATCCCCGGTCGGCCGGGGATTCCTGAACTGAGGGGCCCTCGCGAGGGCTGACAAGTGCAGGAAGGGCCCTCCCAGTGGGGCTGATGTGACCCGGCGTGCGGCAGCGGCGCACCCCCGTGCGAGTTATCCACAGGTGATCCCGGAGCGGGTTGCCGGGGCAGCGAAGCGACCGCAGGCTGCTGGGCATGAGCATCGACCCGGTCCTTCGGCAGATCTGCGACGAGCACGGCGTCTTCCTGCGACGCGAGGCGGAAGCGCTCGGCTACCACGACCACGCGATGGCCACGTTGGTTCGGTCGGGCAGCTGGCACCGGGTGCGGCGGGGCGCCTACACCTACCGCGACCTGTGGGAGCCGCTGTCGAACAACGCACGCTACGGGCTGCTGTGCCGAGCGGTGCTCCGTCAGGCCAACACCGCAGTGCTCCTGAGCCACCTGAGCAGCGCCAACGAGTGGGGCGCGCCCTTGTGGGACGTCGAGCTCAGCGAGGTGCACGTGACCCGGGTGGACGGCAAGAGCGGACGGCGCGAGGCGGGCGTGCGCCAGCACCGCGGGAAGCTCGTCGCGGAAGACGTCACCGAGCGGGCGGGAGTCGCCACGGTGAGCGCGACCCGGACCGCCCTCGAGCTGACGACGCTGCTGGACGTCGAGCACTCCCTGGTCGAGATCGATGCGCTCCTGCACGCCGGCCTGACCAGCCTCGATGCGTTGCGCGAGCGCTACGTCCACATGGAGCGCTGGCCGGAGACGCTGCGCACCGACCTGGTCCTTCGCTTGGTGGACGGTCGGTCGGAGTCGGTCGGCGAGTCCCGCACGCGCTACCTGTGCTGGTCGCAGCACTTGCCCGCGCCGATCCCGAACTACCCCATCCGCGATGGCAACGGCAAGGAGATCTTCCGGGTCGACCTGGCTTGGCCGGAGCTCGGACTGTTCCTCGAGTTCGACGGTGAGGCCAAGTACCGCCGGCTCCGCCGGGCCGGCGAGACCGTGGAGGACTCGGTGATCCGCGAGAAGCGGCGCGAGAGCACGATCTGCGAGCTCACCGGGTGGCGCTGCATCCGCATCGTCTGGGCCGACCTCTACCGCCCCGTCGAGACCGCGGCCCGGATCCGCGCCCAGCTGCGGCCCGTCGCGGCCTGATCACAGGGGTCTCCTCCGTCCCACCTGGCAGGCAGTCCCTGAACTTGTCAGCCCTCGCGAGGCCTGACAAGTTCAGGGATCCCCGGTCGACCGGGGATTCCTCGCCTACCCCGGCAGGCGGGCGTCAGCGCCAGGGCGCCACGACGCGGTAGGGCTCGCGCGGGCGTGGGGCGGTGGGGCGCCCGGCGGTGAAGACGATGCGGCGGGCGCTGCGGTTGGCCCAGGTGTCGCGGGCCGCTCCGCCTCGGACGACGATGCGAGCGCCGCGGCGTGCGGGCAGGGTGAAGACGCCACCTCGCCCGGCCCGTACGACGCGGCGTCGTCCGTCGACGCGGACGACGGCTCGGCCGCCCGGGGCGGTCTGCGGTCGGTAGGTCAGGTCGGTGTACGCGACGGCCTCGGGGTAGCGCAGCACGAACGCCGCGCGACCCCGCGCCGCCCGGACCGGCTGCACCCGCAAGGACCGTGAGGGGCGCACCGAGAAGCGGTGCGAGAGCAGCCGGTAGCGCTGCCCGGTGACCACGAAGCGGTAGGTCCCCGGCCGGGCGTCACCGGGCACCTCCCACTGGGCGGTGTAGCGGCCCTCGTTGGCCTCCCTGACGTACTGCGAGCCCAGCGGCACGGCCTCGTTGCCCCGCACCGACCAGGCGATCGTCTGACCGCGGTCGTCGCCGGAGGCCCGCCAACCCCGGGCGGTGCGCCGCTCGACGGTGACGAAGGCCCGGTCCAGCGGCCGGTCGGTGCCCCGCGCGCCGCCGCGCCAGGCGAAGCGGGCCCGCTGGAGGCGGCGAACCGCCCGAGGCTGGGTCAGGGCGGTGCCGCGTTCGGCGCCGGTCGGGAAGGGGGTGGTGTCCGGCGCGAGACCGTTGGTCGGGTCGAAGGCGTACGCCGCGGGGGCGGGCGCACCGCGGGCCAGCGAGCGCGCGAGCTCGGCGGACTTCTCGACCAGCAGCACCGAGCTGAACGTGCCGAAGTTGGTCTGCCCGCCCTCGTAGGCCTGCCAGGCGTACTCCTGCGGGGTCGTGAAGTAGCCCTGGTACTCGTTGGCCAGGCCGCTGATCGCCACGGACCGCACCCCGCTCCCGGCCAGCGCGTCGCGCACCGCGGCGCGCAGCGCGCGCCCGACCTGGACGGTGGTCTCGCCGGGGTTGCTCAGGACCACGCCGTCCCCGACCCGGACGATCGCCAGCGGCGCGCCCTGCGGCACGGGCACGCCCTGCGGGAAGAGCTGGATCTTGTTGCCCTGCGGCCCGACCGCACCGGGCAACCGGTAGCCCTCGTAGACCGCACCGGTGTTGTCGTGGAGCTGGCCGCGGTGCTCGTCGGAGCCGGTCAGCAGCGGCAGCCCCGGCACGGCCTTGTCGTCCACCCGGCCCTGCGCGGTCTCCTGGCCGCAGAAGCAGAAGCGGGTCCAGCGCACGTCGAGCTCGGGCCGGTCGCTCAGCCGTCGCCCTGCATCGCGCCACGCGCGCAGCATCGCCGCAGCCTCGACCCGGCCGACGTACTCGGCCTCGGCGGGCCCGGTCCGGTCGAGCGCCGAGGACGTGTCGCCCGCGTCGGCGTTCGAGAAGGCCGAGACGACGTCCTGGCCCCGCGGCACCCGTCCGGTACGCCGCAGCTCGGCCTCGCTGGCCAGCATCGCCGCCCCGAGGTGGTCGCCGTTGTAGTTGCTCGAGCGCTTGCCCAGGTTGACGGTGCCGTGGTTGGCGAACGTCGACCACATCCCGACCGGGACCATCCGGCTGCCGATCCGCTTGTCGACCCGGAGCACGTCGAGGTCGGGGTCGATGGTGCTGCCGGCGCCGCGGGGGCTGTCGGCCGGGCGCCCCTCCCCCAGCTCCTTGTCGATGCCGTAGTTGGCCAGGTGGGCCTCGATCGACCGGTTCTCGGTGAGGCCCTCGGGGATCGCGGTGTGGCCCCAGGCGGCCGCTCCGGGCGACCGGTCGTCGTCGGCGCGGGCGATCGCGACGGCGATCCGCCGGGCCAGGAAGGCGTAGAGCTGGGGGTCGGGCCGACCCTCGAACTGCGTGATCGTGTTGGCGTTGGGCAGGGTCAGGTCGTAGGCGGTGTAGGGGAAGTACTGTCCCGGCGCGCTGTGGGTGTGCGTCGCGGAGACCACGATGCTCCGCTCGTCGAGCCCCCGGCCGCGCAGCAGTCGGCTGGCCTCGGTGAGCAGCCCGCCGGAGACGCAGCACAGGTCCGTGACCACCAGCGCGACCTTGCGCCCACCCCGCTGCAGGACGATCGCCCGCGCCTGGAGCCGGCCGTGGGCGCCGCGGGCTCGGGCGTCGGAGCGGACGTTGCCCATGGTGAAGTAGCCGGTGGGCGGGGTGATGTCGGCGCGGCCGACGCCGACCCGCAGCGGACCCGAGGCCACCGCCTCGTCCGGGGGTCGCACCTGCGCAGCGGTCGCAGCGGCAGCAGCGGCAGCAGCGGTCGAGGCGGCCGGCGGGCCGGCGGTCGCGGCCAGCACGGCGGACAGCACGACGAGGCCGGTGAGGACGGAGCGCAGTCGGGAGGACACGCGAGTCCAACGAGCCGGCTGCGGCCGGGTCATGCTCAGGTGACGGGACGGTTCTCGTACGGCGTCGAGAGCACGATGGTGGTGCGGGTGGCGACGTTGGCGGCGCTGCGGACCCGGGCCAGCAGGTCCTCGAGGGCCACCGGGGTGGCCACCCGCACCTTGAGGATGTAGGACTCGTCGCCCGCGACCGACCAGCAGGACTCGATCTCGCTGATCTCGCGCAGCCGCTCGGGCGAGTCGTCGGGCGCCGAGGGGTCGATCGGGCGGATGGAGATGAAGGCGGTCAGCGGTTGTCCCATGCCGTCGTGGTCGACCGTGGCACCGTAGCCGAGGATCAGACCGCGCTGCTCGAGGCGCTTGACGCGCTGGTGCACGGCCGAGGTCGACAGCCCGGTGGCCTTGCCGAGGTCGGTGAAGGACATCCTGCCGTCGCGGGCGAGCAGCTGGAGGATCTGCCGGTCCTTGGCCTCGAGGTCGGGCTGGGTCACGGCGACAGGGTAGACCGCGCGGAGGCCGCTGCGTGACAGGATGCGCGCGTGACCAGCCAGCAGTCCCGCCAGCAGCCCGGGCGCCTGATGCTGCTCGACACCGCGTCGATGTACTTCCGGGCCTACTACGGGGTGCCCGAGATCGAGGCGCCCGACGGCACCAACGTCAACGCGGTGCGCGGTCTGATGGACTTCATCAGCCGCCTGGTCGACGACTACGAGCCCACCGACCTGGTCTGCTGCTGGGACAACGACTGGCGTCCTCAGTGGCGGGTCGACCTGCTGCCGACGTACAAGTCGCACCGGGTGGTCGAGGAGGTGCCGCGGGCACCCGACGTCGAGGAGGTCCCGGACCCCCTCGAGAAGCAGGTGCCGATCATCCTCGAGGTCCTGGACGCCTTCGGGATCAGGGTCATCGGCGCCGACGACCACGAGGCCGACGACGTGATCGGCACCCTGGCCACCGGCGCCGGCCAGCCGGTCGACATCGTGACCGGTGACCGTGACCTCTTCCAGCTCGTCGACGACGAGGCCGACGTCCGGGTGCTCTACATCGCGCGCGGTGTGGGGCGCCACGAGCGGGTGACCAACGACTGGATCCGGGCCAAGTACGACGTCGACGCCCACCAGTACGCCGACTTCTCGACCCTGCGCGGAGACGCGTCCGACGGGCTGCCGGGCGTGCCCGGCGTCGGGGAGAAGACCGCGGCGACGCTGCTCCAGCGCTTCGGCGACCTGGCCGGCATCATCAGCGCCGCTCACGAGCCCGACTCCGACCTGGCTCCCGGCCCCCGCGGCAAGATCAAGGCCTCGGCCGACTACCTGGCCGTGGCCCCCCGTGTGGTCGCGGTGGCCCGCGAGCTCGATCTCGACCGCAGCGACCTGCGGCGCCCGACCGAGCCGCGAGACCCCGCCCGGGTCGCGGCCCTGGCCGAGCGCTGGGGCCTGGACAGCCCCGCCGAGCGCCTGACGGCCGCGCTGCGGGGCTGAGCCGGCCGCGGACCCGAGGGTGCCGGCCGTGGCCCCGGCTCGTACGGTGAGGTGCATGAGTCGAGTCGCTGTCGTCGGGGGCCACGGGAAAGTGGCCCAGCACCTGCTGGTCGAGCTGAGCCGCACCGAGCACGAAGCGGTCGCGCTCGTGCGGAAGAAGGAGCAGGTCTCCGCGCTGGAGGCCCTCGGGGCGGAGGTGCGGATGCTCGACATCGAGCAGGCCTCCGCCGCCGGCTTCGCCGCTGTCTTCGAGGGCTGCGACGCCGTGGTCTTCGCCGCGGGGGGCGGTCCTGACGGTGACGTCGCGCGCAAGCGGAGCGTCGACCTCCAGGGGTCGCTGAAGACCATCGAGGGCGCGGGCCGGGCCGGCATCCGCCGGATGGTGCAGATCTCGGCCATCGGCGTCGACGACCCGCTCCCCGAGGACACCGACGAGGTCTGGCGGGCGTACGTCGAGGCCAAGCGCGACGCTGACGCGGCGCTGCGCGAGAGCGACCTCGACTGGACCATCCTGCGCCCGGGGCGGCTCACCGACGAGGCGGCCACGGGCATGGTCGACCTGGGCTCCTCGGTCCGGCGTGACGAGATCTCCCGCGCCGACGTGGGCGCCGTCGCGGCCGCCTGCCTCGACGAGCCGGGCAGCATCGGGCGCCAGTGGAACCTGGTCGCCGGCGACGTCCCGGTCGTCGACGCCGTCCGCGCCCTCCCTGCCTGATCCCTTCGTCCTGCGGCGGGCGGGGGCCGCAAACGTGGTGGCCCTTGCCACGCCCGCCAGGAAGACTTACGGTGCCGGAGCGGCCGCGATTCCCAGCCTCCTCTCGGGACCCCGGTTGACTTGTGCTGTCCATCCGGAGGGTCCCACCTGATGTCTTCTCGTGCTCTACGTCCTGCGCTGACCCGGGCCGCCGTGCTCGTCAGCACCGCCGCCCTCACGCTCACCGGCGTCGTCGGGGTCTCGTCGGCCGAGCCCGGCGACGCGGCGCCCGACCCGGCCGGAGCCGACGGCTTCGAGCTGGGGGCCGACCAGCCCGCGCTCGCCGGCCGGCTGTCCGCAGACAAGGCGCCCTCGAGCGCGCTGGCCCGGACGCCGCGGGCGCTCACCCGGCTCAAGGGCTCCGCCCCGGTCCTGGTGATGATCAAGCTCGACTACGACGCCGTCGCCAGCTACACCGGCACCGTGCGCGGCCTGGAGGCGACGAGCCCCAGCCTGACCGCGAAGGCCCTCTCAGCGGACACCGCGGCCGTGCGTGGCTACGAGTCCTACGTCGCCGACCAGGAGTCGACGATCACCCGGCGGATGGAGACCGCGGCGCCGGGTCTCGACGTCGGCCGCAGCTTCCGCACCGTGTACGGCGGTGTCTCGGCGCGGGTGCCCGGCAACCAGATCCCGGCCCTGCTCGACGTGCCGGGGGTGGTGGCCGTGCAGCGCGACACCCTGCGGCAGGCGCTCACCGACTCGAGCACCGAGTTCATCAATGCCCCCGCCGCCTACAACCAGCTGCCCGGCGGCCGCCGCGACGCCGGCAAGGGCATCATCCTGGCCAACATCGACACCGGCGTGTGGCCCGAGCACCCGTCGCTGGCCGATCTCGGCAACCTGCCCCCCGCCACCGGACCCGAGCGGGCCTGCGAGTTCGGCGACAACCCGCTGACCCCGGCCGACGACCCGTTCGAGTGCAACAACAAGCTCATCGGTGGGCAGGCCACGCTCGACACCTACGAGGCCAACAACGACGACCTGCCCTACCCCGGCAGCGCCCGTGACGCCGAGGGCCACGGCTCGCACACCACCTCCACCAGCGCCGGCAACATCGTCGACGACGTGCAGACGGTCGGGCCGGTCATCGACCAGATCAACGGCGTCGCGCCCGGCGCCTGGGTCCTCGAGTACCGCGCCCTGGGCCCCCTGGGCGGCTACGGCTCCGACCTGACCGCCGCCGTCGAGCAGGCCATCCTCGACGGCGCCGACGTGATCAACTACTCCGTCAGCGGCGGTTCCTCGCCGATGACCGACCCGACCGAGCTGGCGTTCCTCGACGCCTACAACGCGGGGGTCTTCGTCGCCGCCTCGGCCGGCAACAGCGGGCCGGGCGCGTCCACCTCCGACCACCTGGCTCCGTGGACCACCACCGTCGCCGCCTCGACCCAGGAGCGCTCGTTCACCTCGGACCTGACCGTGACCTCCGGCGACGGCGCCACCTACGACGTCAAGGGCGCCTCCATCACCTCCGGCGCCGGACCGTTGCCGGTCGTGGACGCCGCCGCGGCGCCGTACTCCGACGCCCGCTGCACCTCCCCCGCCCCTCCCGGTCTCTTCGCCGGCAAGATCGTGGTGTGCGAGCGGGGCGCGAACGCCCGGGTCTCGAAGGGCTACAACGTCCTGCAGGGCGACGCGGAGGGAATGGTCCTCTACAACCCGACCCTCGCCGACGTGGAGACCGACAACCACTGGCTGCCCACGGTGCACGTCGCTGACGGCACCGACCTCCGCGCCTTCATGACCGCCCACTCGGACCTCTCCGCGACCTTCACCGACGGCCGGGCCGACCGCGGCCAGGGTGACGTGATGGCAGCGTTCTCCTCGCGTGGACCGGGCGGCAACTTCATCAAGCCCGACATCACGGGCCCCGGCGTCCAGATCCTGGCCGACATGACCCCCACCCCCGAGGACCCGGCCAACGGGCCCGAGGGCGAGTACTACCAGGCGATCGCCGGGACCTCGATGTCCGCGCCGCACATCGCCGGCGCCGCCATCCTGATCAAGGCGCTGCACCCGAGCTGGAGCCCGGGTCAGATCAAGTCCGCGATGATGACCCAGGCGGTCACCTCCGTGGTCAAGGAGGACGAGACCACCCAGGCCGACCCCTTCGACATGGGGTCCGGACGGATCGACATCGGCAAGGCCGCGAAGGCGCCGCTGACGATCTCCGACACCGGATCGGCGATGGCCAGCCACACCGCCAACCCGGTCAACGCCATCGACCTCAACATCCCCTCGATCAACGCGCCGACCATGCCTGGCTCGATCACCACCTCGCGACGGATCGTCAACGTGACCGGCAAGATGCTCAAGGTCCGGGCCCGCTCGTCGTTGCCGGCCCGGACGTGGGTGTCGTTCTCACGCTCGGACTTCAAGCTCCGGCCGGGCCAGTCGAAGCGGGTGGAGATCACCCTGCGCTCCCGCGCCCCGATCGGCCAGCAGCAGTTCGGTGCCGTGCACTTCGTCACCGACCGCGGCGACGTCCGACTCCCGCTGGCGTTCATCCACCGTCAGGGCACCGTCAACGCGACGCAGTCCTGCTCGCCGCGACGGATCCGTCACGGCAAGAAGACCGTGTGCACGGTCTCGGCGACCAACAACGACTTCGACGACCAGGGAGTCAGCCTCACCACCTCGGTCTCCAAGCACCTGAAGATCAAGCGCACCAGCGCCGGAACGCTGCGCGGCGGCAAGGTCAAGGTCGTCCGGTCCTTGAAGGGCGCGCGGCTGGGTGTGCCGACCGTCTCGGAGGCCTCCGACACCCCCGGCGGGGGGTACCTCCCCCTGGGCCTGTTCGGCATCGAGCCCGAGCCCGTGGGCGACGAGGACATGCTCAACTACGACGTGCCCGCCTTCTCCTACAACGGCAAGATGGAGACGAAGGTGGGCGTCGACTCCAACGGCTACCTCGTGGTCGGTGGCGGGACCTCGGAGGACAACCAGTGCTGCGACCTGCCCGACGGCCCGTCGCCGACGGTGCCCAACAACATCCTGGCGCCGTTCTGGACCGACCTCAACGGCGAGGGTGCTCCGGGCATCTCTCTCGCGAGCCTGACCGACGGCACCAACAGCTGGCTCGTCGTGCAGTGGGAGGTCAACGTCTACGGGACCGACGACCGCCGGGCCTTCCAGATGTGGCTCGGCACCGACGGCCCGCAGGACGTCACCTTCGAGTACGAGACACCGCAGACCGACCCCGGACAGCCCTACCTGGTCGGCGCCGAGAACCCCAGCGGCGCGGGCGACGTGTCGGCGTTCCTGCCGACCGGGTCGTTGCGAGTCACCTCGACCGATCCCGCACCGGGTGACACGCTCACCTACCGGATGCGGATCCGCGGCAAGCAGCGCGGTCCGGGCCACGTCCGGACCCGCGTGGAGGCCGAGAAGGTGCCCGGCGCCACGCTCCTGGACACCCCGGTGAAGGTGCTGCGCAAGCTCAAGCGGTAGCCGCCGCAGACCGTCCGCGCCCCCGCCCCGGCCTCGTGCCGGGGCGGTGGTGCGTGGGGGCGGCTACCCGGGCTATCCCCCCAGGGCGCTGTAGGCCACGACGCCGCGCCGCAGCCGGCCGAGCGCCTCACGCGCGGTCGCCCGCAACGGCGTGCCGCCGGCGGCGTCGGCGACCTGCCCGGTGAGGTCGATGAGCTGCTTCATCACCCGCACGAAGTCTCCGGCGGACAGCTCGGAGTGTCCGAGGACGTCGTCGAGGTCGTCGCCCTCGGCCCAGCGGTAGGCCAGCCAGGCGAACCCGAGGTCGGGCTGGCGCAGGAAGTCGAGGTGGTGCTCCCGCTCCAGGGCGTCGAGCTCGGCCCACAGCCGCACGGTCTCGGCCGCCACCTCGCGGGTCCGGCCGCCGGGGATGCGGGGGGACGAGGCGTCGTCGGGACGTCGCGCCTCGAAGACCAGCACCGAGAGCACGGCCACCAGCTCGGCGGGACCCAGGTCGTCCCAGAGCCCGTGGCGCATCGACTCCGCCGCCAGGAGGTCCATGTCGGAGTAGAGCCGCATCAGGTGGCGCCCACGCTCGGTGACCTGGTCACCGTCGAGGTAGTCGAGAGCGACCAGCACCTCGCAGACCCGGTCGAACTCGCGGGCGACGGTGTTGGTACGCCGCTCGATGCGGCGCTGCAGGGTCTCGGTGTCGCGGTGGAGCTTGAACCACCGCTCCGCCCAGCGGGCGTGGTCCTCGCGGTCGGCGCAGCCGTGGCAGGGGTGGGCCCGCATCGCAGACCGGGCCGCCGCGACCGCGGAGTCCTCGCCCGAGCCCGGGGAGCCCTCTCCGCCGCGGCCGCGGTCGCGACCTCGGCCGGGGGGTGGCGGGGCGAGCCCGTGGGTCTTGTCGCGCAGCGCCGAGGCCAGGTCGCGCCGCATCTGCGGGTTGCGGCCGCTGAAGTTGCGCGGCACCTTGACCCGGGTCAGCGCCTCGACCGGAGTCGGGAAGTCGATCATCGCCAGCCGGCGGGCCTGGCGCTCGGCCGTGACCACGTAGGGGCGGGGGCCCTCCTCGGAGAAGCCCGGGTCGACCACGACGGCGTAGCCCGCGAACTTCCCGGTCGGCACCTCGATCACGTCGCCCGGCTTGAGCCGCGACAGCGAGTCGATGGCCTCCTGGCGGCGGTCGTCGCGGCGGGCCTTGCTGGCGCCCTTCTCGAGGTCGCTGATCCTCCGGCGCAGGCCGGCGTACTCCATGAAGTCACCCAGGTGGCAGGTCGCGGCCTCGGCGTAGCCGTCGAGCGCGTCCTCGGCCTTGCGGACCTGGCGGGCCAGGCCCACGACGGCCTTGTCGGCCTGGAACTGGGCGAAGGACTGCTCGAGCAGCTCGCGCGAGCGGGCCCGCCCGAACTGGTGCACGAGGTTGACGGCCATGTTGTACGACGGCCGGAACGACGAGCGGAGCGGGTAGGTGCGGGTGGAGGCCAGGCCGGCCACCTCGGTGGGGTTCATGCCCGGCTGCCACAGCACGACGCCGTGCCCCTCGGTGTCGAGGCCGCGACGGCCGGCGCGCCCGGTGAGCTGGGTGTACTCCCCCGGCGTGATGTCGGCGTGGGTCTCGCCGTTCCACTTCGAGAGCTTCTCGATGACCACGGTGCGGGCGGGCATGTTGATGCCCAGCGCCAGGGTCTCGGTGGCGAAGACGACCTTGCACAGGCCGCGCAGGTAGAGCAGCTCGACGACCTGCTTGAACGCCGGCAGCATGCCGGCGTGGTGGGCCGCGACGCCGCGGCTCAGCCCGTCGAGGAAGTCGTGGTAGCCGAGCACGTGACGGTCCTCGGGCGGCAGGTCGGCGCACTGCTCCTCGACCAGCTCGACGATCAGGTCGCGCTCCTCGGCCGTGGTCAGGCGGACCCCGGCGGAGAGGCACTGGGTGACGGCTGCGTCGCAGCCGACCCGGCTGAAGACGAAGACGATGGCGGGCAGCAGGCCCTCGCGGTCGAGCCGGTCGATGACGTCGACCCGGCTGGGGATCCACACCCGCCGCCCGTTGCCGATCTGACGGGGACCCCCGGAAGAGCCACGCCCGCCGGAGCCCCCGCGACCGCCGCTCCCCCGGCTGCTGCGGCGGTCCTTGATCTTCGTGGCGGCCCAGTCGTCGCGAGCCACCCGCATCAGCTCGCCGTTGACCGGGGCGCCCTCCTTGACGAAGCCGGCCGCGGCGTCGACGTCGGAGGAGGCGAAGAGGTCGAGCAGCCGACGTCCGACCATCACGTGCTGGTAGAGCGGAACGGGGCGGCGCTCCTCCACCACCGTCGTGGTCTCGCCGCGCACGGTGGCCAGCCACTCGCCGAACTCCTCGGCGTTGGAGACCGTGGCGCTCAGCGAGACCAGCGTGACCGACTCCGGCAGGTGGATGATCACCTCCTCCCAGACCGCGCCCCGGGCGCGGTCGGCGAGGTAGTGCACCTCGTCCATCACGACGTAGCCGAGCCCGAGCAGGGTGCGCGACCCGGCGTAGAGCATGTTGCGCAGCACCTCGGTGGTCATCACCACGACCGGGGCCTCGCCGTTGACCGTGTGGTCGCCGGTGAGCAGGCCGACCTGGTCGGGGCCGTAGCGGGCGACGAGGTCGGCGTACTTCTGGTTGGAGAGGGCCTTGATCGGCGTGGTGTAGAAGCACTTGCGGCCCTCGGCCAGCGCCAGGTGCACCGCGAACTCGCCCACGACGGTCTTGCCCGACCCGGTCGGCGCCGCGACGAGCACGCCGCGGCCCTCCTCGATCTCCTGGCAGGCCCGGGCCTGGAAGTCGTCGAGCTCGAAGTCGTAGCCGGCGGTGAAGTCGTGGAAGACAGGGTGTTGGCGGTGGCGGCGGAAGGCGGCGTACCGCTCCGCGGCGGTGGGTTCGTCGGTCATGAGAGGACGGTCAACGCTCCGGGGACGCACTCGATGGTCAGGGGCAGCGGCCCGAACCGCTCGCCGTCGGCGTAGCCGACGATGCCCGGAGCCGCCACGGTGACCCTACGGGCGCGGTGGTGCTCGTACTGCGGGTGGTGGACGTGGGTGCCGGCGAAGAGCTTCGGGTAGGTCCGCACCAGCTCGCGCTTGCTCATCGGCTTGATGATGACCACGTCGAGCAGACCGTCGTCGAGCAGCGCGCCCTCGGTGATCCGCAGGCCCCCTCCGAAGGACGGCCCGTTGCCCACCGCCACCAGCATCGCGGAGAGGTTGCGCGAGGTGCCGTCGAGGTCGAGGGTGTAGGGCAGCGGCTCGAAGGTGCGCAGCTCGGCCAGCGTGGCGATGTTGTAGCGCATCTGGCCCCGGGGCCAGCGCATCCGGTTGGCCCGCTCGTTGACGATCGCGTCGAAGCCGGCCGCCATCACCGTCGCGAACCAGCGTCCGTTGACTCGGGCGAGGTCGATCGTGCGGGTGGTGCCGGCCAGGACGCGGCGCGCGGCCGCCTCGGGGTCGTTGCGCGGCAGGTCGACGTAGCGGGCGATGTCGTTGCCGGTGCCGGCCGGGATCATGCCCAGCGGGGTGCTGGTGCCGCCGACGGCCTGGAGCGCGAGGTTGACCATCCCGTCGCCCCCGCAGACCACGAGCGCATCGACCCCCGAGCCGACGGCCTCGCGCGCCAGGTCGAGAGCCTCGTCGGCGTCGCGCCCCACGTAGGAGCGCACGCTCACGCCGGCCTCGCGCAACGTGGCCAGCGCGGCCAGCGCCGCCCGAGCGCCGCGACCCTTGCCTGCGGTGGGGTTGGTCAGGAGGGCGATCTCCCGCAGGTGGGTGGGCACGGGTCGAGCCTAACGGCGCCTCGCCGAGGCAGGTGTGGGCGGACCGTTGCGCTCAGTCGCCGATCCGCAGGTGCACCGCGAACCGCTCGGGCGACGCCCCGACCGCCTTGGCGAGCCGACCGAGTGCGTCCAGCGCCAGGTCGGCGGTGAACGACGTGCCGGGCACCAGCAGCGTGAGCCGGTCGTCGTAGGCCACGACGTGGACCTGGCCGTGCACCCAGGCCTGGTGTGCGGCCCGTCGGGTCCGGTCGTCGGCCACAGGCTCGGGGAAGGCGACGTCGACCGCCAGCAGGTCGCAGGGCAGCTGGTGGTCGTCGGGGCCGCCGAGACGACCCTGGACCTCGTGGCTGGTCCGCAGACCGGACTCGGCGTCCCAGGTGACCTCGCCGGCCCCCAGCCAGTCGGGGAGGTCGAAGGGGTCCAGCTGGGCGGGGTCTCGTCTCACAGCGCCGAGATCTGGTCGGGGGGCAGGATCTCGGCCCGGCGACGGGCGCGTCGGCGGTCGTTGAAGCGCGCGATCTGCTCGGAGATCAGGAAGAGGACGACCATCGGGATGGCCATGAACGTCATCGTGAAGGGGTCGGCCGAGGGGGTGGCGATCGCGGCGAAGACGAAGGTGCCGAGGATGATCCAGGGCCGGTGGGCGCCCAGCGCCTTGCCGCTGACGATGCCGGCCATGTTGAGCAGCACGACGAACAACGGGATCTCGAAGGCGATCCCGAAGACGATGAGGGTGCGGCTGAAGAACGTCAGGTAGTCGTTGAAGTCGACGAGGTTGACCACGCCCTCGGGGTTGAAGCCGATCAGGATCTCCAGGCCCTTGGGCAGCGTGACGTAGCCGAGCCACACGCCGGCCAGGAACAGCGGCCCCGCGACGGCGGTGAAGATGCGGGTCCACTTCCGCTCGCGGGTGTTGAGGCCCGGCACGATGAAGGCCCACACCTGGTAGAGCCACAGCGGAGCGGTGCCGACGATCGCCGCCAGTCCGCACAGCTTGAAGTAGAGGAGCAGACCGCCGCCGGCGCCGCTGGTGGTGGCCTCGGTGCTGCCGTCGGGGAGGGCGTTCTGGGCGCGGGCGTACGGCGTCTGCACGAGGTCGAGCAGCGGCTGGAAGAACACCAACGAGACGATCAGCCCGACCAGCAGGATCACGGCGATCTTCAGGATGCGGGCGCGCAGCTCACGCAGGTGGTCGGACAGGGCCATCCGCCCGTCGGGCCCGACGGGATGCATCGGACGGCCCACGAACAGCTTGGCGACGCTGGAGAGGGCCATGGGTCAGGCGTCGTGATGCGAGAGGGTCAACGGAGTCGCGCCGGAGGCGCTCAGCCGTTGAGGGTGTCGCGCCGCGGCTCGCCGGTCGGGGTGTCGGTCGCGGTGTCGGTCGCTCCGGACGCGGGCAGCTCACCCGGCGGGGTGGCGACCGGCGGCGGCGTGCTGGCGGTGTCGTCAGACGTGTCGTCGTCGCGCAGGCCCTTGGTCTCGGCCTTGAAGATCCGCAGCGCCTGACCCGTCCCGCGCGCCAGCTCGGGCAGCTTGGCCGCACCGAAGATCAGGACGACGACCACCAGGATGACGAGCCACTCGGCACCCTGGGGCATCCCCAGCATGGGGTTGAAGTTCATGACGACCTCTCAGTTCGGAACAGACTCCCCCATGGTACGCGGGGGCTGCACATACAGGTCGAGCGCAGCCCGCGCGGCGTGGGTGAGCTCCTCGGCGATCCCGGCCGGGGCGACCACCTCGGCGTGGGGAGCCAGGCGCAGCAGCAGCCGGCGCAGCCACCGTCGGTCGGCGACCAGCAGGTCCACCTCGACCGCGCCTCCGCGCCGGGTCCGCACGGCCTCGACCGGGTAGTACTCGGTGACCCAGCGGGCCCGCGGGGCCAGGCGCAGCGTGACGAGCTCGAGGTGCTCGGAGCGGTCGAACAGCCCCGAGGCGAGGTCGCGAGGAGCCTCCGGAGCGGTGGACACCGCTGACGGGAGCACCTCGGCCGCGTGGATCCGGTCGAGACGGAACAGTCGGGGAGCCCCGGCGCTGTGGCACCAGGCGTCGAGGTAGGCCAGGCCGTAGGCCGTGACCACGCCGCGAGGATCGACGACGCGCTCGGAGCGCTCGTCGCGGGTCGGCACGTAGTAGGTCAGGCGCACCTGGCGCTGCTGCTGGACGGCCTGGCCCAACCGGTCGGCGAGGACGACCTGGTCGAGGTCGGCGCTCGTGGTGCCGGGGTCGATGCGGGCCGACCCGGGCTCGGTGGCCCCCGGACCGGTCGATGCGGCCGCCTCGAGCTTGGCCAGCGCCCGGTCGACCACCTCACGCGTCGCCGGCTCGGTGGCGTCGCGCAGGGCACGCAGGGCGACGATCATCGCCGAGGCCTCGGTGACCGTGAGCCGCAGCGGACGCGCGAGGTAGTCGGCGTTCGAGATCCGGATCATGCCGTCGGCGACGGCGTCGCCCTCCTCCGACTCGATGGCGTCGAGGTCGACGTCGATCAGGTCGTCGGGGTAGCCCCCGGGCAGCCCGACCAGGAACAGCACCTTCAGGTCGCGCAGCAGCTGGTCGGGCGAGACACCCAGGGTGGCGGCGGCCTCACCGAGGCGCATCTGGCCGTGGACGTGCAGCAGCGGCACGAGGGTCAGCAGCCGGGCGACCTGGTCGCGGGCGCCCTGCTGGGCGGTCACGCGAGCACCTGCTGGAGGCGGGAGACGACCTCGTCGCGGACCGACGCGGGCTCGAGGACCACGACGTCGGCCCCGAAGCCGAGCACCTCGTCGGCCAGCCCGAGCGGTCCCGAGCTCAGCTCGAGACGGTCCCAGCCCGTGCGGTCGTCGGGCCCCGGCACGTCGGTCTCGATGCGGTCGGCGGCCTGTCGCAGCGGCCACGCCGCGCCGCTGCGCGCCAGGACGACAGCCGGCTCGGTGCTGCGCGCCGGTGCGAGCCGCCGTGACACCTCCTTGACGTCGACGTCGGCGGGCACCTCGTAGGAGCCGGGCTGGCCGTCACGCCGTACCTCGCCGCTCACCCGGGAGAGGCGGAAGATCCGCTCGGCGCCCCGGTCCGTGTCGAGGCCGACGGCGTACCAGCGACCGGCGTACCGGGTGACGCCCCACGGCTGCAGGTGACGCGTGGTGCGGCGCGTGCCGCCGGAGCGCACGTAGTCGAAGACGAGCGGGGTGCGCTCGCAGACGGCCTCCCAGAAGACCTCGAACGCCGGCTCGTCGGCCGCGAGCCGCGGCTGGGCGATGTCGAGGGCACCGGGGTCCACGTCGATCCCGGCTGCGGTGAGCTTGCGGACAACCTCGGTGGTGGCCTTGGCCAGCGTCGCGTGCTCCCACACGCGGGTCGCGAGCCCGATCACCGCGGCCTCGTCGGGCTCGAGGTCGATGGCCGGCAGGGCGAAGCGGTCGGGCCGCACGCGGTAGCCCGGCTCGTCGTCGAAGTACTTGTCGAGGTGACCGACCTCGACCGGGACGCCGAGGCTGCGCAGCTCCTCCTTGTCGCGCTCGAACATCTTCTCGAACGCGTCCGAGGTGGAGTCGGGGTAGACGAGCCCGCGGATCCGCTCCTTGGCGACGTAGTGGCGCTGGACCAGGAGCATGATGAGCAGGTTGAGCAGCCGTTCGCTCTTGTCCGTGGTCATGGCCTGCTCCCTGCTCGTCCGACCGGCTGGAGGTCAGCTGGCGGCCAGGAGGTCGACCACGAAGTAGAGGCTGTCGCCCCCCTTGATCTTGGCCTGGGGGTTGCCCTCGTCGCCGTAACCGAGGTCGGAGGGGATGTTGAGCACGACGCGGCTGCCGACGGTCTGGCCGACCAGGCCCTGGTCCCAGCCCTGGACGACCGAGCCGGTGCCGATGGGGGTCTCGTAGGGCTGCTTGGAGTAGCTCTCGTCGAAGGGCTTGCCGGCGCCGTAGACCTGGCCGAGGTAGTTGACGGTGATCGTCTGGCCCGAGGTGACCTTCGCGCCGTCGCCCTTGATCAGGGTGGCGACCTGCAGCTCCTGGGCCGGCTTCGGGCTGCCCTGGAAGCGGAAACCGACCGGCAGGCCCTTCTCGAACGTGAGCTTCGGGACCCAGGCGGGCGCCTTCTGCTGGGTGCCCTCGGGCTTGGTCAGCGGGGCCGCGGCCTTGCTCATCACGTCGACCACGACCAGCACCGAGTCGGCGTTGCCGATGCCGAGGTCGGGGTTGCCGACCTCGCCGAACATCTCCTCGGCGGAGCCGATGATCGCGAGCCGCGAGCCCACCGTCGTCCCGGGGAGCGCCTCGCCGAAGATCGGGTCGTCGTCGGCCAGCGGCAGCGTCTCGGGGCCGCCGCTGTCCTTGTCGTACGTCGACAGCGTCTGCTTCTGGTCGTAGCCGTTGAAGAACGTGTAGTTGACGACCACCGAGTCACCGGTGGCGATCTCGTCGCCGTCACCTTCCGACAGGGTCTCGGACTCGATCGCGCCGGCGTCCATCCGGCCCTTCCACTCGACCTCGGGTGCCTCGCCCGGCTCGCCGGACACCGTGAAGGCGGCGAAGCCGTCCTCGGCCGGCCCGGAGTCGGCGGTCACGACCTCGCCCCCGCAGGCGGTGAGCACGCTCAGGGAGAGCGCGACGACGAACAGGGGGGCGGAGCGACGGAGACGACGGAGCACGAGACTCACTTCCAGGGACGGGACGAGGGTGCGGCGCGGTCACCTTACAAGGGGAGGCTGAGCGCCCGTCGCGGTCGGGTCACATGCCGTCGATCAGGCGCTGCACCCGCTCGTCGTGGGCCCGGAACGGGTCCTTGCAGAGCACGGTGCGCTGGGCCTGGTCGTTGAGCTTGAGGTGCACCCAGTCGACGGTGAAGTCGCGTCGTCGCTCCTGGGCCTTGCGGATGAACTCGCCGCGCAGCCGGGCCCGGGTGGTCTGGGGCGGCACCGACTTGGCCTCGAAGATCTTCAGGTCCGTCGTGACCCGAGCCACCGCTCCCCGCTTCTCGAGCAGGTAGTAGAGCCCGCGGCCGCGGTGGATGTCGTGGTAGGCCAGGTCGAGCTGGGCGATCCGGGGGTGACCCAGCGGGAGACCGTGCTTGGCGCGGTAGCGGTCGATGAGCTTCCACTTGATCACCCAGTCGATCTCGCGGTCGACCAGCCCCAGGTCGTCGGACTCGATCGCCTTGAGGCCGCGCTCCCACAGGTCGAGCGCCTGCTCGATGACCGGCGTGCTGATGCCGCGCCGGTCGACGAAGTCGCGGGCCTTGCCGAGGTACTCGCCCTGGATGTCGAGCGCGCTGGCCTCGCGGCCGTTGGCCAGGCGCACCTTGCGTCGGCCGGTGACGTCGTGGGAGATCTCGCGGATGGCGCGGATGGGGTTCTCCATCGTGAGGTCGCGCATCACCACGCCCTCCTCGATCATCCGCAGCACCAGGTCGCAGCTCGCGACCTTGAGCATCGTGGTCGTCTCGCTCATGTTGGAGTCGCCGACGATGACGTGCAGGCGGCGGTACTTCTCGGCGTCGGCGTGCGGCTCGTCGCGGGTGTTGATGATCGGGCGGCTGCGCGTGGTGGCGCTGCTGACGCCCTCCCAGATGTGCTCCGCGCGCTGGCTGACGCTGTACGCCGCCCCGCGCGGGCTCTGCGAGACCTTTCCGGCCCCGACGACGATCTGGCGCGTCACCAGGAACGGGATGAGGATGTCGGCCAGGCGCGAGAACTCGCCACCCCGGCCCACCAGGTAGTTCTCGTGACAACCGTAGGAGTTGCCGGCGGAGTCGGTGTTGTTCTTGAACAGGTAGATCTCACCGGCGATGCCCTCGTCGTGCAGGCGCTGCTCGGCGTCGCGCATCAGCCCCTCCAGCACCCGCTCCCCCGCCTTGTCGTGGGCGACCAGCTCGGCGATGTCGTCGCACTCCGGCGTGGCGTACTCGGGGTGGCTGCCGACGTCGAGGTAGAGCCGCGCACCGTTGCGGAGGAACACGTTGCTGCTGCGGCCCCAGCTGACCACCTTGCGGAACAGGTAGCGCGCCACCTCGTCAGGACTCAGTCGTCGCTGCCCCTTGAACGTGCACGTGACGCCGTACTCGTTCTCGATGCCGAAGATCCGCCGGTCCACAGCTGCAGCCTAGGCCCTGCGCGGTTGGTCGGGGCCGTGATACGCGCCGGGTCGGGCGAGCTTCGTCGTCGGCCGGGCCTCAGTCGTCGGACGCCGGCGGCGCCACCGGGGGCTCGGGCGGGCTCTCCGGCGCCGCTGCCCCGTTGTCGCTGGTGGTCTCGGCTGCGGGCGCGGCTGCGGGCGCGGTCTCCTCGGTCACCGGACCCCGGTCACCGAGGAGGGCCTCGACCCGGGCCGGCATGATCCGTGCGAACTTGCGGGGCTGGCTGCGGGTGCGGTCGAGCACCGCGACCTCGAGGCCCGTCGTCGCGATGACGCGGTCCTCGCTCTGCGAGTGCCCCAGGGCGGCCACGGCCACGGCGAGCGCCTCGTCGAGCGCGGCGCCCTCGCGGTAGTGCTCCTCGAGGTGGGCCGTCACCGTCTCGGCGTCGCCCCCCATCACGGCGTAGCCGTGCTCGTCGCCGACCCGGCCCTCGTAGGTGAGCCGGTAGATCTGGTCGGCCTCCGGCGTGTCACCGATCTCGGCCACGAAGAGCTCGACCTCGTAGGGCTTCTCGCCGCCGGAGGAGAAGATCGTGCCGAGCGTCTGGGCGTAGGCGTTGGCCAGGCCGCGGCCGGTGACGTCGCGCCGGTCGTAGGCGTAGCCGCGCATGTCGGCCAGCCGCACCCCGGCGATGCGGAGGTTCTCGAACTCGTTGTAGCGACCCACCGCCGCGAACGCGATGCGGTCGTAGATCTCGGAGACCTTGTGCAGCGCCTGCGAGGGGTTCTCGGTGACGAAGAGGACGCCGTCGGCGTACTGGACCACGACCATCGAGCGACCGCGGGCGATGCCCTTGCGGGCGAAGTCGGCCCGGTCCTTCATCAGCTGCTCGGGCGAGACGTAGAACGGCATGCTCATCGCTGGTCACCTCCGGTCGGGGCGCCACCGGTGAGGGGTGCGGCGGGGCCGTCGGGGCGCGACATCCGCCCGGCGATCACCCGGTCGGCGATCTCGGCGACGACGGCGTCGTCGAGGCGCCGCCCGCCCTCGGCGGTGATCACGCGGATCACCGGGAAGATGCGGCGGGCCAGGTCGGGTCCGCCGGTGGCGGAGTCGTCGTCGGCGGCGTCGTAGAGCGCCTGGATCACTGCGGTGGCGCACTCGGTCTCGTCGAGGTCCTCGCGGTAGAGCTTCTTGAGCGAGCCCTTGGCGAACAGCGAGCCGGAGCCGACCGAGAAGAACGCGGTCTCCTCGTAGCGCCCCCCGGTGACGTCGTAGCTGAAGATCCGGCCCTGTCCGGCCGCCAGGTCGTAGCCCGCGAAGAGCGGGACGACGGCGAGCCCCTGCATGGCCAGGCCGAGGTTGGAGCGGATCAGCGTGGACAGGCGGTTGGCCTTGCCGTCGAGCGAGAGCGTCGTGCCCTCGATCTTCTCGTAGTGCTCGAGCTCGACCTGGAACAGCCGGACCATCTCGATCGCGATCCCGGCGCTGCCGGCGATGCCGACCGCGGAGAACTCGTCGGCCGGGAAGACCTTCTCGATGTCGCGCTGGGCGATGATGTTGCCCATCGTGGCGCGCCGGTCGCCGGCGATGACCACACCACCGGGGAAGGTCGCCGCGACGATCGTGGTGCCGTGCGGAGCCAGGTCACCGGCGTGGGTGCTGGTGCCCTGCGGCACGGCGCGCCGACCGGGCAACAGGTCGGGGGCCTGCTCGGCGAGGAAGTCGCTGAACGACGCACCGCCGGGCTGGAGGAACGAGGCCGGGAGGCGCGGCTGGCTCATTCGCCGCCCTTCTGGATGAACGACTTCACGAAGTCCTCGGCGTTGGACTCCAGCACCTCGTCGATCTCGTCGAGGATGGCGTCGACGTCGTCGTCGAGCGCCTCCTTGCGCTCGGCCACGTCCGTCTCCGGCGCGGTCTCGACCGCTTCCTCTGTCTCGCTGGACTTCCGCGGCTGCTTCTGCTCCTGGGCCATGCTCCGACCCTATCCACTCCGCGGTCGGAGCGGGGCAGGCGGACCGGGTCGGCCCGACCGGGTCGGCCCGACGGGTCAGCTCGACCGGGTGAGGGCGGTGAACAGGGACTCGGCGGTGTCGCAGCGGTCGAGGAGCTCGCCGACGTGCGCCTTGCTGCCCCGCAGCGGGTCGACGGTCGGCACCCGCTGGAGCGACTCGCGGCCCGGCAGGTCGAAGATGACCGAGTCCCACGAGGCAGCCGCGACGTGCTCGGCGTACTTCTCCAGGCAGCGGCCGCGGAAGTAGGCGCGGGTGTCCTCCGGCGGGTCGTGCATGGCGCTCTCGACGAGGTCGTCATCGAGCAGCCGCTCGATCCGGCCCATCCGCACGAGCCGGTGGTAGAGGCCCTTCTCCGGACGGATGTCGGAGTACTGGTAGTCGATGAGCTGCAGCTTGGCGTCGTCCCAGTCGAGTCCGTCGCGCTCGCGGTACTGCTCGAGCAGCCTCAGCTTCGCGACCCAGTCGAGCTCGGAGGCCAGCGACATGGGGTCGCGCTCGAGGCGGTCGAGCACCGACTCCCACCGAGCCAGCACGTCGAGGGTCTGCGCGTCGGCGTCGGAGCCGTAGCGGTCCTCGACGTACTTCTTGGCCAGGTCGAGGTACTCGAGCTGGAGCTGGATCGCGGTGAGCGTGCGCCCGTCGGTGAGCGTGATCAGCTGGCGGAGGGTCGGGTCGTGGGAGACCGCCCGCAGTGCCGCGACGGAGCCCTCGACGGTGAGGTCGCGGGTGATGAACCGGTCCTCGATCATCGAGAGCACGAGGGCGGTGGTCCCGACCTTGAGGTAGGTCGAGATCTCGGCCAGGTTGGCGTCGCCGATGATCACGTGCAGGCGGCGGTACTTCTCCGGGTCGGCGTGCGGCTCGTCGCGGGTGTTGATGATCGGGCGCTTGAGCGTGGTCTCCAGCCCGACCTCCACCTCGAAGTAGTCGGCGCGCTGGCTGACCTGGAACCCGTGCCCGCGGCCGTCCTGGCCGATGCCGACGCGACCGGCCCCGCAGAAGACCTGGCGGCTGACGAAGAACGGCGTCAGGTGGCGCACGATGTCGGCGAACGGCGTGGAACGCCGCATCAGGTAGTTCTCGTGCGCTCCGTAGGAGGCGCCCTTGTTGTCGGTGTTGTTCTTGTAGAGCACGATCGGCGCCGCGTTCGGCACCGCGCTCGCCCGTCGGGCCGCGTCGAGCATCACCTGCTCGCCCGCCTTGTCCCAGCGGACCACCGCCAGCGGTGTGGTCACCTCGGGGGTGGCGTACTCCGGGTGGGCGTGGTCGACGTAGAGCCGGGCGCCGTTGGTGAGGATCACGTTGGCCAGGCCGAGGTCCTCGTCGGTGAGCTGGCTGGGGTCCGCGATCTGGCGCGACATGTCGAAGCCCCGGGCGTCGCGCAGCGGCGACTCCTCCTCGAAGTCCCACCGCGCCCGCCTGGCCCGCACCGTGGCGGAGGCGTAGGCGTTGACGACCTGGGAGGAAGCCACCATCGGGTTGGCCAACGGCTGGCCCTGCACCGAGATTCCGTACTCGACCTCGGCGCCCATCACTCGGCGCACGCTCATGGTGCGAGCGTACGCGGCGTCGCAGGGTCCGGCGCCCTCGCAGCCCCACCGAGCCGGTGGTGGGTGGTCCGTGCCTAGCATGCCGGGTGACCACCACCACGTGTCCTGGCCTCTGGGAGAGGCGTGTCGTCCCCCGCCTCGTCGAGCTCTCGCTGCGCGGGCACGACGTCGGCGAGCTGCGCCGCCGTACCTGCGCCGACCTGCACGGCCGGGTGCTCGAGCTGGGCTTCGGCAGCGGGCTCAACACCCGGTTCTACCCCGCCGAGGTCGAGGTGGTCGACGCGGTCGAGCCCTCCGACCTGGGCTGGGAGATCTCAGAGCGTCGTCGGTTGCGCTCGTCGGTGCCGGTCGAGCGGGTCGGCCTCGACGGGCAGCGGCTGGCCGTCGCCGACGCGGCGTACGACGCCGTGCTCTGCACCTTCACGCTGTGCACCATCCCCGACCCGGCGGTGGCGCTGTCGGAGGTGCGCCGCGTCCTGCGCCCCGGCGGCGCGCTGCACCTGGTGGAGCACGGCCTGGCACCCACCACGCGGGTGCAGGCTTGGCAGCGCCGTCTGGAGCCGGTGCAGCGCCGGGTGGCCGGTGGGTGCCACCTGACCCGCGACGTGGCGGCGATGCTGAGCGAGGCCGGCTTCGAGGTCGGTGGCCTGAGTGGCGCCTACCTGCCCGGACCCCGCCCGGCCCGCCCGTGGACCTACGTGGTCGACGGGGTGGTGCGCCCCGCCTGACCCGGGCGCCGCGGTCCGGTCAGAGGTACTGGCCGGTGTTGGAGACGGTGTCGATGGAGCGGCCGGGCTCGGTGCCCTGCTTGCCGGTGATGAGCGTGCGGATGAAGACGATCCGCTCGCCCTTCTTGCCGGAGATGCGCGCCCAGTCGTCGGGGTTGGTGGTGTTGGGGAGGTCCTCGTTCTCCTTGAACTCATCGACGCAGGCCTGGAGCAGGTGAGCCACCCGCAGCCCGCGCTGCTCGTGCTCGAGGAGGTCCTTGATCGCCATCTTCTTGGCCCGGTCGACGATGTTCTGGATCATCGCCCCGGAGTTGAAGTCCTTGAAGTACAGGACCTCCTTGTCACCGTTGGCGTAGGTCACCTCGAGGAAGCGGTTCTCCTCGGTCTCGGTGTACATCCGCTCCACGGTGGCCCGGATCATGCCGGCCACGCACGCGTCACGGTCTCCGCCGAACTCGCCGAGGTCCTCGGCGTGCAGCGGCAGGCTCGGGACGAGGTACTTGCTGAAGATGTCGCGCGCCGACTCGGCGTCGGGCCGCTCGATCTTGATCTTCACGTCGAGCCGGCCGGGCCGCAGGATCGCGGGGTCGATCATGTCCTCGCGGTTGGAGGCACCGATGACCAGGACGTTCTCGAGCAGCTCGACGCCGTCGATCTCGCTGAGCAGCTGGGGCACGATGGTGTTCTCGACGTCGGAGGAGACGCCCGACCCGCGGGTGCGGAAGAGCGAGTCCATCTCGTCGAAGAACACGATGACCGGCGTGCCCTCGCTGGCCTTCTCGCGGGCCCGCTGGAAGACCAGGCGGATGTGGCGCTCGGTCTCGCCGACGTACTTGTTGAGCAGCTCGGGGCCCTTGATGTTGAGGAAGTAGGACTTGCCCTCCTGGCCGGTCTTCGCCGCGACCTTCTTGGCCAACGAGTTGGCCACCGCCTTGGCGATCAGGGTCTTGCCACACCCCGGAGGCCCGTAGAGCAGCACGCCCTTGGGGGGCTTGAGCTGGTGCTCGGTGAAGAGCTCGGGGTGGAGGTAGGGCAGCTCGACCGCGTCGCGGATCTGGTCGATCTGGTTGACCAGGCCACCGATCGACTCGTAGTCGATGTCGGGGACCTCCTCGAGGACGAGCTCCTCGACCTCGGACTTGGGGACCACCTCGTAGACGTGGCCCGCGCGCGACTCGAGCAGCAGCGAGTCGCCGGCGCGCAGGGTGGTGCCCCGCAGCGGCTCGGCCAGGCGGACCACACGCTCCTCGTCGGCGTTGGCGATGACCAGGGCGCGCTCACCGTCGGCGAGCAGCTCCTTGAACATCACGACCTCGCCGACCTCCTCGAAGGACAGCGCCTCGACGACGTTGAGGGCCTCGTTGAGCATGACCTCCTGGCCGCGGTGGAGCACGTCGAGGTCGACGTTGGGGCTGACGCTGACCCGCAGCTTGCGGCCACCGGTGAAGACGTCGACGGTGTCGTCGTCGTTGCGGGCCAGGAAGGTGCCGAAGCCGGCCGGCGGCTGGGCGAGCCGGTCGACCTCCTCCTTGAGCTTCATGATCTGGTCGCGGGCCTCGCGCAGGGTCTCTGCGAGCCGCTCGTTCTGGGCCGTGAGCCCGGCGAGCGAGCGCTGGGCGTCGGCGAGCCGGAGCTCGACCCCACGCCCGGACGAGGGCGACTCCGAGAGCCGGCGACGGAGGTCGGTGACCTCGGCCTCGAGAAAGCGCACCTGGGTCTCGAGCTCTGCGCTCGAGCGCCCGGTCGGGCCCGATCCGCTGTCCATGGACGACATGAGCATCACCTCCTGCCCTGTTGACCCTACCGGGACGACCACGACAGGGAAGGGCACGCAGCGCCGGACCAGGTCACGTTTTCGAGTCGGGTCGGTAGCGGTGGGAGAAGTTGCGCAGGATCGTCATCGGGTGGGCGACGTCGACGGCGCGCGACTGCGACGACAGAGCCGCGACCTCGGAGGGGTCGAAGTAGCCGAAGGTGGCGTAGACCGCGATCCGGGTCAGGACCCCGGCCAGGTCGAGCTCGGGATGGAACTGGGTGGCGTAGACGTGCTGGCCGACCCGGAACGCCTGGACCGGGCACGCCGCCGAGGTGGCCAGCACCGTCGCGTGCTCGGGCGGCCGGCTCAGGGCCTCCTTGTGCCCGCCGTACGCCGCGAAGTCGCGCGGGAGCCCGGCGAACAGCGGGTCACGCAGGCCGTCCTCGGTCAGGCTGACCGACAGCGGCCCCACCGGTTCTGGGTGGCCGCGGTCGATGACGCCGCCCTGGTGGCCGCCGAGCGTGCCGATCCCGTAGCAGGCGCCGAGGAAGGGGAAGTCGGCCGCGACGACCAGGTCCAGCAGCCGGGCGAGGTCGACCTCGGTCTGCTGCTGGGCCGGTGTCTTGCTCGCCTCGGGGTCCGAGACGGTGAAGGCGCCGCCGCCGAGGAGGATGCCGGCCCACCGGTCCAGGTCGCCGACCTCCCAGGGCCGCTCGCCCAGCTGGACCCGGTGGAGGTCGTCGTCGTCGACCTCGAGGAACCGGCGGAAGGCCGCGTGCTCCTCGGCCGCCGCGCGCTCCTCCGCGCGGATCGACAGCAGCAGGAACGGCTTGCTCACGGGCCGGTGCCCTCGGGCTCCACAGGCGGTACGTCGGCCGGGCGCGGCCCGGTGTAGTCGGGGCCGTAGGCGCCAGGAGCGGGCCGCCGCTTCTTCAACGGCGGGCGCTCCCCCGGCGCCATCCGTCGGGCGGTGATCAGGAACGCGGTGTGCCCGATCATCGAGTGCCCCGGCCGCACCGCCAGGCCCTCGAGGTGCCACTCCCGGACCAGCGACTCCCAGGCGTGCGGCTCGGCGAAGCCGCCGTGGACACGCACCGTCTCCGCGAAGCGGGAGAGCTGGGTGGTCGTGGCGACGTACGCACAGACGATGCCACCGGGTCGCAGCGCCTCGGCGGCCGCGTCGAGGCAGTCCCACGGCGCGAGCATGTCGAGGATGATCCGGTCGCACCGCTCCCCCGACGCCGGAAGCTCCACGGCGAGGTCGCCCAGGGTCAGGCTCCACGCGGGGTGCTTCTCCTCGCCGCTCGTGCCGAAGAACTGGCCCACGTTGCGACGGGCGACCTCGGCGAACTCCTCGCGCACCTCGTAGGACGACACCCGTCCGTGGGGGCCGACCGCGCGCAGGAGCGAGCAGGTCAGCGCCCCGGACCCGACCCCGGCCTCGACCACGTCGGCGCCCGGGAAGATGTCGGCCATCGCCACGATCTGCGCCGCGTCCTTGGGGTAGACCACGGCCGCGCCGCGCGGCATCGAGACGACGTACTCCGAGAGCAGCGGCCGGAAGACGAGGTACTGGCCCCCGGCGGAAGACGTGACGGCGAAGCCCTCCTCACGCCCGATCAGCTCGTCGTGCTCGAGGTGGCCGCGGTTGGAGAAGAACCGCTTGCCGTGCTCGAGGCTGAAGTTGTGCCGACGGCCCTTGGCGTCGACCAGGCGCACCCACTCACCCTCGCGCAGCGGCCCCCGGTGCACGCCGGACCAGGCCTCGGGCGGCACGTCGGGCGTGCCGGACGTCTCGGGCGTGTCGGCGCTGTGGTGGGTCACGGCGGCACCGTACTAGTCGCGCGCCGTGCGGGGCGGCGGCGGTCGGCGGGTCGGTGGGATCGCCATCCGGGCACCCCACATCGCCGCGGTGGTGCGGCAGCCGGGAACGGACCCGCAGGACGTCGAGCCCTCGTGTACCTCGCGGGTGGGCGCGGTGCGGTGCCCTCAGACGCGCTGCTGGTCGGGCCGTCCGGGGGTGTGGTCCAGCAGACCTCTGCGGATGGTTGCGACGGCGCGCTCGGCGGCTTCCAGTGCGCCCTCGACGTGACCGGGGTACAAGGTCGCGGTCTCGGTCGCGGCCCAGTGCAGTCGGCCGTCGAGGCCCGGCTGCTGGTAGTCGGGGTGACCGAAGAGGCCGTGGTCGATGGGTGCCGGGCCGGTTGACCCGGAGTCAGCGACCCTCGGAGCAGGGTTCGTCCACTTCTCGGTGCTCCAGTTCGCGATCGTGATGTGCAGTGGGTCGGACGCTTGCGGACCGAACATCCGGGTGAGCTGATCACGCACGGCTCGGTCCGCATCGGCGTCGATGAGTGCAGCGGGGGCGAACCCGAACAGGGCGGCCGGGTACCCCTCGGGGCCAGACATGTCGTGGATCTCCTGCATCGGCCCGCGCCGACTCGCGGCGGCCCCCGCGAGGCCGTCACGTCGCCAGAACGGCTCGTCGTAGACCGCGACGATCTTCACCACCTGTCCCATCCACACCGGCGTTGCCGCAGCCAGCCGGCTCAGCTCGGGCGGCAGCTCGGCTGGGAGCTCGATGGTGTCGACGGCGATCGCAGGGGGGACGGCGAGGACCACGTGACGTGCCCGCCAGGTGCGTCCGCGAGCCGTGACGTCCACGGTGGGCGTCTGGCTCGTGGTGGTCGACGCCGCGACCAGCGAGATCCTCTCGACCGGATGGTCGAGGCGAAGCGTGCCGGCGGGCAGGCTCGCGGCCAGAGCGTCGGTCAGCGTGGCCGCACCGCCGGCGTACCGGTACGACGGGGCGTCGATCAGGTTGCCGGGGTACCGCTGGACGCCACTCAGGTCCTCCACGATCGTGTCGCCGACCAGATGCTGGGAGAACGTGGCCAGGCCGAACCGCTCGGTCAGCGCGCGAACCCGACGCTCGCCGTCCCAGAACCACGTGGCCCCCAGGTCGAGCGGCGTGCTGAGGAGTCGACCGCCGGTCCGATGGCGGGCCTCCAGGACAGCGACGTCGATGCCCGAGCGGGTCAGCGCGTCGGCGACGGCAAGGCCGCTGATGCCAGCGCCGACGACGACGACGTCGACCGATGTCGGCTCGTGGCAAGCTCGATCGTCGGGGTGCTGCTGGTCCGAGTCCTGCTCGGGTTGGTCAGTCACCGGGGGTGCACGCTCTTCTGAAGCGCTCCTTCCCGGCCTGCGTGGTCGACGATCGCGAAGACCCGCGCCGGGAAGCCGGAGCCGTCCTGCGGCTTGGGCCAGGTCGCCACGATGAGGGCGCCGGTAGCCGGCACCCGGTCGAGGCCGGCGAGCATCTCGATCTGCCACTTGTCCGCGCCCAGGATGTAGGTCTCGGCGGGCGCGGAGCCGGCGCCCACGACGGCACCCGGGTCGGTGTCGGTCGTGTCGTGCCCGACGGCGGTCACGTCTCGCTCCTCGACCAGGAAGGTCAGCGCCTCCACGCCCCAGCCGGGGTAGTGGGCGAGCCCCTCCTCGTCCCGGTTGGCCATCGCGTCACCGTCGGGCCAGCGCTCGGCCCATCCGGTGAGCAGGGCGACGAACGCGCCGGTGGGGATCGTGCCGTGCTCGGTCTCGTGGGCCTCGAGGTCGGCGACCGTGACGGTGTGGTCGACGTCGGCCGCGACCTGGCGGCGTACATCGACGACCACCAGCGGCAGGATCATGTCGGTCACGGGGAGCTCGTCGAGGAAGCGACCACCTCGTGCGAAGTGGGCGGGCGGGTCGACGTGGGTGCCCCACTGCCCGATGTGGGTGAAGCGGTGCGCCAGGAAGCCCGTACCGGCCGAGCCGACCCCCTCGTCGAAGTGGAAGAGCGTCTCGCGCTCCTCGTCGGGGAACGCGAAGTAGTGGGGAATGCCCGGCCCGAATGCGTGGGTCAGGTCGATCCACTCACACGAGCGGAGGCGAGCGAGGACGTCGGCAAGGGATGCGATCTCGGCCATCCCACCAACCTAGATCGGGCGGCGCCGGAGCGGTGAGCCGGGCGTCGGACCGTCCTCAGCCGTCGCCGGGAGCGCCGGGATGACGTATATCCACCACCCGCGGCCAAGCCAGGTACACCTTCATCAGCGCCGTCTGGACCACGTCCCCGGCGCGCTGGTGGTCGCCGGTCAGCAACACCCGACGGGAGCAGACCGAAGGAGAGCCACACCCGTCCGCCAACGGCCCGAGGGTTGCTAGGAGGCCGCCTCGTCCATGGCCGCTACCGCGGCGAGCGGACCCGGCAGCGCCTGCAGCTCCTTGGCAACAGCGACGCACCGTGCCCGCATCGCGCCATCGGCGAGGACTTCGCGGGCACGTGTCCCGACTTCCTCGGGGGTGATGGTCGCGGCGTTGAGTGTGGCGGTGAGGCCGAGTTCCTCTCCGCGCATCGCGTTGTGCGGCTGATCCGCGCCCAGGGGTAGAAGCAGGGATGGAAGCCCGTGCGCGAGCGTTGCCATCAAGCTTCCCGAGCCGCCGTGTGAGACAACCAGGTCGACGTCGGAGAGGACTTCGTCTTGTGGCAGGAACCGTTCCACTCGCACGTGGGGAGGCTGGGGGCCGAGGTCGGCGGGGTCGGTCCCCACCCCGACGGTGGCGACGATGTCCGCGTCCAGGTCGGCCAGCCCGACCAGGAGTCGCTCAAAGAGGTCGCCCGACGCGTTGTTGAAGATCGTGCCGAGTGTGACGTAGACGCCCGGCCGTCCGGCGCGCGAGGCCATCCTTGGCGTAAGAGCCGAGCGGTAGTGCATCGGCCGCAGTGGCAGCGGCGAGTCGCGGACTCCGGAACGACGGGGCCGCATCGGTCAGTACCAGCCCCGAGGTGAGCCGGTTCAGTTCCGGGTCCGGGGCCAGCCCGTGCTCGGCACGGACCGCGTCGAGGCGCGAAGCGACGAGTTCGGGTCGAATCAGCAGGCCGGCAGCAAGCACGAGATGGGTTGCCACGGGCACGTCCAGCAGTTCCGCGGCAATCGTTGTGCCCAGGTCGGTCTCGTCGCGGAGCACCAGGTCTGGCCGGAATGCGCGGATGACGTCTGGCACGGCCCCAGCCATCCGACGGGCGCCGCGATCGGCGAAGTTCTCGGCGAACTCGAGCTCGGTCGCGCGGGCGTTCATCGTCTGAAGCTGTTGGCGAGGCTGACTCGCGGACGTCTGGTCGTGGTGCGGCCTCGGGCTGGTTGCAAAGGCGTCGAACCCGGCCTGCTCGATCTGCGGGACCAACCCGCCGGACCCGGCGATGGCCACCCGGTGTCCGGCATCGCGCACCGCACGCGCCAGCGGGAGGAGGGGAGCCAGGTGGCCAAGTCCGCCGACGAACGTGATGAGAAGGCGCATGGGCTCCCCAGAGTAGAGGAGGTGGGCCGGTGTGCTGCCTGTAGACGAACGCGTTGGCCCACTGACGGCGCGCGTTCCGCCCGGCGGGGTCCGCACCCGAAGTCAGTACAGGATCCGCGTACGACGACGCACGCACACCGGCGCAGTAGCCCTAGGACTGGACGCCGTCGCCCGGCTGATGGCCGATGCGCGCGAGCAGCTGCTCGCTGAGCACGACATCGTGCGGTAGCCGTCCCAGCTCCGCGGCGTCCGTGCCAACGCCCTGGTGCCGGAGGACCGCAGCAAGCGAGGCCCAGTGGTCTGCCTCCATGTCCTCGTGCGAGCGCCCACCGAACGGCTCGTCCGGGCCAACCACCATGCGCGCCGTGGCCACGATCTCCTCGACCGAGGTCACCTCCCAGATGCGGGGCGGGCCCGAGGCGCTCCAGCCCCGGTCAGCCAGGAGCAGCACACGGCCGCCGTCCATGAGGACGGCCTCGTGGCGCGCCGATACCGACATCTGCCGAGGGTCAGCGACGGTGTCATCGACCTCGACGTAGGTCACCAAACGAGTCACGTGGACCACGTGCCCATCATGACGCTCGTGTCCATGGCCCGAGGGTTCCGCTCAGCGATC
>CAWJSY010000015.1:0-42146 GCA_963845645.1 uncultured Actinomycetota bacterium | reverse complement strand
GCCAGGGACCGAGGGAGGCGTGTCGAGGGTGGTCGAGCAGACGCCGGGCGACCGCGACCTCTTCGAGTCGGGCTCCGCCTCCCTGTACGACGAGATCGTCACCGCGGCCGGGATCTCGGTCGACGACCCGCGCCTCGGTGACGGCGCGACCACCCGGCCGGCGTTCGACCTGCTCGTCGAGCTCGGCCTGGTCCAGCTCGACAAGGAGACCCGCACCTGGCTCCCCGAGGACCCCCACAGCATCCAGTCGCGGGTGGTCTCGCCGCTCTCCCACGAGGGCACCCGGCTGCTGGAGGAGTCGTCGCAGTGGGCCCGCGCGTTCGGCGTGCTCGGCCAGTCGTGGCGCCGCTCCCCCATGGCGCAGTCGCGAGGCCCCTTCACCTACCTGCACGAGCAGGCCATCGGCCCCTTCCTGACCGGCCTGGTGTCCGAGGCCGAGACCGAGATGCTCACCGCGCAGCCCCAGACCGGCCGCGACCCGCAGTCGCTGGCGGCGGCCGCCCTGCGCGACACCGCCATGCTCGAGCGTGGCTGCCGGATGCGCACGCTCTACCAGCACAGCGCCCGCCGCAGCTCGATCACGCACCAGTACGTCACCGCCGTGACCGCACGCGGGGCCGAGGTGCGCACGCTCGATGAGTTCTTCAACCGGATGATCGTGGTCGACCAGCGCGTGGCGGTGATCCCCGGCGACAGCCTCAGCGTCGCGATCGCCGTCCGCGAGCCGGCCGTCGTGGCCTACCTCGTCGACGTCTTCGAGCGCGCCTGGGAGCGCGGTCGCCCCTTCACCAACAAGGAGAGCTCGACGATGCGCGACATCGCCGTCGAGCAGCGCGCGATGACGATCCGGATGCTCATCGAGGGGCACGCCGACCCCGTGTCGGCCAAGCGCCTCGGCGTCAGCCCGCGCACGTACGCCGGCTACATCTCCGACCTCAAGGACGAGTTCGAGGCGGAGACCCGCTTCCAGCTCGGCTACCGGATGGGCCTGCTCGGGGTCTCCGGACGCGAGCAGACCGACGACGACGTCGAGCCCGACTGAGCGCGACCCGCTCGTCTTGACAGGCGGGGCGACGGATGTGGAAATAGGCCGAGGGCGGTGACTCGAGTCTGGTTCGAGTCACCGCCCTCACCTGGTGAGACCGGCCACAGGGGGGTGGCGCTGGGGCCGAACAAGTGTTGCTGGAGTTGGGTCCCGGTCTCAGGAGTGTGGGTGAGCTGGGCTCACTTCAGCGTGCCGGCGAAGCAGGAGCCCCCACAGCCCCAGCTGGAGTCGCGAGCCTCGGCCGGAGCCGCGACTCCGAGCAGGCCGAGGCTGACGGCGGCCGCGGCGACGGTGATGCAGACCTTGCGTGCAATGTTCATGGTTCCCACCCTTATTGACGTGTCCCGGGGCCTGAGATTCGGCCACAAGAGGAGTGTTGTCGTTCGGTGTGGGGGTATCGAGCCGCACGTTGGCTCATTTATCTGCATTGCAGACTTGTGCAACCTAGCAAGGCGCCCGGAGAGGGGCGTCCGAGCCTGGTGGCCCCGCCACTCGCACGGGGCTCACCAGACCGGGGCTGCTGTGGTGGCGGAGGCGGCGGGATTTGAACCCGCGAGAGGGGATTACCCTCAACCCGCTTAGCAGGCGGGCGCCATAAACCGGACTAGGCGACGCCTCCTCCGCGACCGAGGGACCAGCCCTCAGACAGCCCGGACAGGCTACAAGGACACCGGCGGGTTCACGAATCGGACGGGTCGACCCGATCGACCTCGGGGGCCTCGAGGTCGCTCAGCGGTCGCATCCCGTGGCCGGCCTGCAACCGGCGCTGCAGATCACGGACCAGCTCTTCCCGGTCGCCCTCCAGCAGCGAGACCGGCAGGGTGGTCCGCGACCCGTCCGAGAGGGCCAGCACCACCAGCGGCACCCCGGCCACGGTCGCGGTCTCGGCGTGGGTGACCGAGGACCACGGCGCCGCGCGGACGCCGGCGCCGCGGACCACGCCCACGCGATACCCCTCGGCGTCGAAGCGGACGACGTACGCGCGGGCACGCAGCCACCACGCGAGCCCGCCCAGGCCCAGGGCCCCGACCAGCACGGCCAGCACCAGGACGTCGGGCGACCACCCCGCGCCGGCCACCACCATCGTCGTGGCGAGCAGGGCCACGGCCAGGACGACCAGGGCCGATCCCACGATCCGGGCGACCAGGACAGCGGGAAGTCGATAGTCGGACGCGGGCGCGCTGGTCATGGGAATGATTGAACAAGACACCGAAATCAGGGCCGTCACCGCCTTGCCGACAGGCACCCCGGGCGGTCATGCTCAGAGCCCCGCGCCGCAGCCCCCCTGCTGTCGGGCCGGGCACCGAGGAGGTCGCCATGGTCACCGCGAGCACCGGTATGACGGCGGCCCTGCGCGGTCTCGAGCAGGCCATCGAGATGCCCCGACGCGAGGGCGTGGCCCTCGGCAACTGGCGCTGGACGGTGCGGCAGCGGATGGGCGCGGTCCGCGACGCCCTGCTCAGCGAGGTCGGCGGCTCCGACGACGGCTGGCTGGCCGCCCGCGGCGGCTCGGCCTTCCGCGAGCGCAACACCCTGCTGGGCCGGCTGGGCGACCTGGGCCCGCAGGTGCTGGAGTGCGCCGACGTCGAGACGGTCCGTCAGGACCTGCGCCGGCTGCTCGCCGACGTGGCCCGTCACGTCCAGCGTGTGCACGACATCGCCTACGACGAGGTCGAGATCGAGCTCGGGGGCTCCGAGTAGTCGCCGCCTGCTGGCTGGGCTGATGGCAGAGGGGGCGGGATTCGAACCCGCGGTAGGTCTCCCTACGACCGCTTTCAAGGCGGTTCCGATCGGCCGCTCCGGCACCCCTCCATGACCGGCGCGTGCGCCGGACCCGACGATTGTAGGAGCCCGGCCCGGTGGTCGCGCTACAGCAGGGCCTGGCCGCGACGTGGCTCGGGCCGGACGGCGACGTCGTCGGTGAGCCGCGTACGTCGTCCCCGGGGGCCGGTGAGCGCCAGGTCGAGGCGCACCACGAGCCAGCCCAGGACGATGCCGATGACCAGCCCGTAGACCACGGAGAGCACCGACTCCGAGACGGCGATGCTCGGGTTGACCAGCGAGTTGGCGGCCGACGACGTGGCCGCGACCCCGAACGCGCAGACCCACCAGCCCTGACGGCGGCGACCGCGCATGTGGCAGCCCCACACCAGCGCCGGGACCCCGAGCACGGTCTCGATCGGCCGCGGGAAGGCGCCGAGGGTCTCGCGGCTCCAGAGCACGCCGTCGAGGAGGGAGGCGACGAGGTCCTGGGTGCCGTAGCGCCGCAACAGCTCGGCGTACAGCAGGGTGATCGTGAGCATGATGCCGCCGAGGACCACGATGAGGAAGCCGCGACGCCCGAGCCCGTGGAGGCCGGCGCCGAGCCGGTAGACCAGCACCAGGACACCCCCGAGGGCGAGCGCGAAGCTGACGTACTCGAAGCGCGCCACGGCGATGCTCGGCTCGTAGCCGACCACGGCCAGCGCGCCCACCGCGCCGATCCCGACCGCGATGAGGCACTCGCGCACCGCGTGGCGGAAGCGGGCCGCGGGCACGGTCGCCATCACCCCCAGCACGGCGGCGACCGCGCAGGTCATCACGGCGGCCCCGGTGCGGAGCTGGTCGTTGTCGACCACCAGCACGAGCGCGGCCAGGGCCAGCGCCAGCCCGCCGAAGACGAGCGGGCGTCCGCCGGTGCGCGCGGCCAGAGCGGCGGTGAAGGTGATCGTGACGAGCGCGGCGGCGATCCGGCCCAGCCAGTCGGGCCCCCACGGCACCATGCCGGCCACGAGCCCGGCGACCCCCAGGCCGGTGGCGACCAGGAAGAGCAGGCCGGCGCGACGCTCGACGCGGCGCGCGTCGAGGTCGGCGTCCGGGCGGTCGGGCGAGCCCGGGCGCGGAGGGTGGGCGGTGGGCATGGACACGGTGCTCGAGGCTACAACCGGCGGTTGGCCAGCGAGGGGTTGGTGGAGCGCGCTGTGGCGAGGGTCTCGGCGCTGAGCGCCGCCCGCAGCACGTCGGGGCCCTCGCCGGCCTCGACGAGGACGTCGCCGAGCGGGTCGACGACCAGCGAGTGACCGGTGTAGCGGGGCCCGGGCTGGCCGACGGCGACGACGTACACGGTGTTCTCGATCGCGCGGGCCCGGACGAGCGTGGTCCAGTGCGCGACCTTGCGCGGCCCGGCCACCCAGGCGGCCGGGACCACCAGCACCTCGGCCCCGGCGTCGACCAGGAGCCGGGCCAGCTCGGGGAAGCGCAGGTCGTAGCAGGTCATCAGGCCGACCCGCCAGCCGTCCAGGTCGATCACGACCGGCTCGATCGCGCCCGGCAGCAGCCGGTCGGACTCGCGGTAGCCGAAGGAGTCGTAGAGGTGCACCTTGCGGTACGACGCGGTCGCCGCGCCGCGCGCCACCAGGGTGTTCCACGGACGGGCGGGGTCGTCGCTGGCCTCGAACATCCCGGCGACGACCGTCGTCTCGCGCTCGGCGGCCACGGATGCGACGGTCGCGACGAACGGGCTGGTCTGCGGCCCGTCCAGCGCCTCGGCGTACGCGCTGACGTCGGAGCCGGCCTCGCCGAAGTCGCGGGCCCACGCCTCGGGGAAGACCACGAGGTCGCAGCCGGTCGGCGTCAGCTCGGCCGTCCGGGCGCGGTTGTCGGCCGGGTCGAGACCCGACGCCTGCTGCACCAGGGCGACCCGGAGGTCGGGGCGGGTGTCGGGGGTCACCGGACCAGCCTCCCACTGCGCCCGGGTCCGGCGCACCCACCCGGTCCGGCGGTGCGACACTCTCGGCATGGACGCGACCCCCGACGTCGGCGACAGCTTCTGCGCGATCGTGCTGGCCGGAGGCCGGGGCTCCCGGTTGGGCGGGGTCGACAAGGCGGGGGTGGAGGTCGCGGGGCGCACCCTGCTGGCCCGGGCCCTGGAGAGCGTGATCGACGCCGCCGAGGTCGTGGTCGTGGGCGAGCAGGTGCCGACCGACCGGCCGGCGACGTTCGTGCTGGAGGACCCGCGCCACGGCGGTCCGGTCGCGGCCCTGCTGACCGGGCGCGACGCGCTGCTGCGGCGTACGCCGACGGCGGCCGTGCTGGCCGTCGACATGCCCCACCTCGACCCGCGCACCCTGGGGCGTCTGCGCGCCGCGGCGACCGGCCGCGACGGGGCCGTGCTCGTCGACCCCGACGGGCGCCGCCAGCTGGCGATGGTCCTGGACCTGGCGCGGCTCGACGCCGTCCGCCCCGGCCGCGAGGACCAGCACAACCTGCCGCTGCACGTGCTGCTCGCCGACCTCGACCTCGCCGAGGTGGCGGCGGTCGGGCAGGAGCACCGCGACGTGGACACCTGGGCCGACCTGCGAGACCTCAACGAGCAGTGAGCCCCGTCCCTCAGCGCACTGCCCGTAGCGACTGCCCGTCGCGACTGCCCCGCGTGGCGGGGTTGCGGGAGGGCGGGCCTTGCGGGGAGTCTGACGCCGTGAACCTCCACGACTGGATCGACGAGCTGTGCGACGTTCTCGACATCGAGGCCGAGGTCGACGAGGGCCTGCTCGCCGACCTGGCCACGCTGACGAGGGAGAACGTCGAGCCTGCGGCCGCGCCCGTCACGGCGTACCTGCTGGGCGTCGCGGCCGGGCAGAACGCCGACCCCGACACGGTCGAGAAGCTGGCCGCGAAGGCCCAGGGGCTGGCCGAGGGCTGGGACCGACCGGCCGGTGCGCCGGATCCCGTCGACATCGACGACGACATCCCCGACGACACCGCCGTCGACCACACGGCCGACGCCTTCGAGGACGCCTGATGCGCGCCGTCCAGCGTGACGGGGACGGCGGCCCCGAGGTCCTGCGGGTCGTCGAACGGCCCGACGAGCGTCCTGGTGCGGGCGAGGTGGCCATCGACGTCGCCGCGACCGCGGTCAACCGCGCCGACCTGCTCCAGCGGCAGGGCTTCTACCCCCCGCCGCCCGGCGCCTCCGAGGTGATCGGGCTCGAGTGCAGCGGCACGATCGCCGAGGTGGGCGAGGGCGTCACCGACTGGTCGGTCGGCGACGAGGTCTGCGCGCTGCTGGCCGGCGGGGGCTACGCCTCCCGCGTGGTCTGCCCGGCCGGCCAGGCGATGCCGGTGCCGGCGGGCGTCGACCTGGTGACGGCGGCGGCGCTGCCGGAGGTCGCCTGCACGGTGTGGTCCAACGTCTTCATGGTCGCCGGGCTCAAGGAGGGCGAGACCTTCCTGGTGCACGGCGGTGCCGGTGGCATCGGGACGATGGCGATCCAGGTGGCCGCGGCCGCCGGCGCCCGGGTCCTGACCACGGGCGGCACCCCGGAGAAGCTCGCCTTCTGCCGCGACCTGGGGGCCGACGTGGCCATCAACTACCGCGACGACGACTTCGTCGCCGCCGTGCGTGAGCACACCGACGGCCACGGCGCTGACGTGATCCTCGACAACATGGGCGCCAAGTACCTCGGCCGCAACGTCGACGCGCTCGCCACCGAGGGCCGGCTCGTCGTGATCGGCATGCAGGGCGGCAGCAAGGGCGAGCTCGACCTGGGGGTGCTGCTGCGCAAGCGGGGCGCGGTGATCGCGACCGGGCTGCGCGGACGTCCTCCCGAGGAGAAGGCGCGGATCTGCGCCTCCGTCGCCGAGCACGTCTGGCCCCTGGTCGCCGACGGCTCCGTGCGCGCGATCATCGACCGCACGATGCCGCTCGAGGACGTCGCCGCCGCCCACGAGCGGATGGAGTCGGGCGAGCACACCGGCAAGATCGTGCTGACGCTCTGAGCTCTGCGGGGCGGAGTGGGTCGGCGGCGGGTCGGTGCGGCGGCGGTGGGTCGGCGGCGGTGGGTCAGCCACCATTCCGCGGGCCGGGACGGTGGCTGAGCCACCGCCGTGCCGGGCGGCGGTGCGCAAACCACCGTCCAACGCGCCGAGTCGGTGGCTCACCCACCGCCGTACGCCGTCCGGGCCCAACCAGCCGACCGGCGGTGGCTCAACCACCCTTCCGCACACCCACTCCGTGGCAGAGCCACCGCCCCACCGGGCGGCGGTGCGCAAACCACCGTCCAACGCGCCAAGTCGGTGGCTCACCCACCGCCGTACGCCGTCCGGGCCCAACCAGCCGACCGGCGGTGGCTCAACCACCCTTCCGCACACCCACTCCGTGGCAGAGCCACCGCCGTACCGGGCGGCGGTGGGCAAACCACCGTCCGACGCGCCAAGTCGGTGGCTCACCCACCGCCGCGCGCTGGGTCCGCCGTCAGCCCGATCCCCGCCCCCGGGTGTACGCCGCCCGCGGGTCCACGCCGCCCCCGTAGGCTGGGTCGCATGAGCGAGCAGCCCCGCCCCCCGGCCGCACAGCCCTTCGGGCTCGCGGTCTCCACCACCCCCGCGGCCTCCGACGGCGCCCCCGGCGCCGAGGGCGAGCAGCAGGTCGTGATCATCGGGCCCGACGGGCAGCCGATGGGCAGCGTCCCGGCCTCGATGCTCAACGGGGGCACCGGCGAGGAAGGCGGCGACGGCAGCGACGGTGGCGAGAAGTCGATCACCGACCTGGTCGAGCAGCCGGCGAAGGTGATGCGGATCGGCAGCATGATCCGCCAGCTGCTGGAGGAGGTGAAGTCCTCGCCGCTCGACGAGGCCAGCCGCAACCGCCTCAAGCAGATCCACCGCTCCTCCATCGAGGAGCTCGAGCAGGGCCTGGCCCCCGAGCTGGTCGAGGAGCTCAACCGGTTGACGCTCCCGTTCTCCGACGACACCACGCCGACCGAGGGCGAGCTGCGGATCGCTCAGGCCCAGCTGGTGGGGTGGCTCGAGGGTCTCTTCCACGGCATCCAGACCGCGATCTACGCCCAGCAGATGGCCGCGCGAGCCCAGTTCGAGCAGATCCGCAAGGCGCTCCCGCCCGGAATGACGCCGGGCCAGCCCGGCCAGCCCGGCCAGCCCGGTCACGGCGGCGGCGGCGGTGCCCCCGAGGAGCGCCCCGAAGGCGGGGGCATGTACCTCTGACCCCTCGCCGCTGAGTCCTAGTCCCTAAGTCCTCGCCGCTGAGTCCTCCAGGTCAGGGACGCCGGCGCAGGCGCCGGACGAGCCCGAGCCCGAGGACGCCGATCAGCACGAGCGCCGCGCCGGGAGCCGCGAGCCGGGTGAGCGACGTGGGCTCGGAGGTGTCGACCGGGGTCATCACCGGTTCGACGGGCACCGACTGCAGCGGCACGGGCAGCCGGCCCTCGCCGAGCAGCCGCTCGACCTGGCCGACCAGCGCCGCGGTGGCCCGCGCGGTGCCGCCGCAGCCCGTGGCGCTCAGCCCCTCGTCGGACTCGACGAAGAAGACGTAGCGGCCGCCCTCCTCCAGCGCCCGGGCACACGTGCCGAACGCGCGGGCGGTGGAGACGTCGACGGTCTCGGTGGTGATCATGCTGCCCTTGTAGACGCGGTCGACCGCGACCGTGACCATGCCCGACAGCCCGTTGGCGGCGCTGCCGCTGGGCGAGGTGGCCTGCTCGACCCGGCCGGTGAAGACGGCGTTGGCGGCCTTGACGTGGTCCTGGGTCTCGGCCTTGTCGCACGAGCAGGGCGCGACGGACGCCGTCGCCGCGGAGGCGGAGGTGACCGCGAACACGCACGACCCCAGCAGGACGAGCAGCGCGAGGAGTCGGCCCACGGGTCCGCCCAGGAGTCGGCGCTCCGGCACGGCCGGGCTGGAGGGGGTCGGGGTCAGCACGCGCACATCACAGCAGATGCGCCGCCGTGCAGGCTACTTCGGCGCACACCGGCGCTCAGCAGATCATGGGGCGCGCTCACCAAGGGATCCCGAACGTGGCCGCCAGCACCTGCGCCACGCCGTCCTCGTCGTGGTCGGGCGCGACGTGGTCGGCCGCCGCGGTCACCGTCGGGTGCGCCTGCGCCATCGCGTACGACGTACCGGCCCACCCCAGCATCGGCAGGTCGTTGGGCATGTCGCCGAAGGCGACGACCTCCGCCGCGGAGATGCCGAGGTCGCCGCAGAGCACCTCCAGCGTCGAGGCCTTGGTCACGCCCGCCGCGCTGATCTCGAGCAGCGCCGAGTCGGACGACCACGTGATCGTCACCCGGTCGCCGGCCACCGCCGCGGCGGCGTCCCAGTACTCCTGCGCCGCGAGCTCCTCGTGCCGGGCCAGCACCTTGAGCGCGGGCTGCTGCAGCAGCTCCTCGACCGGCGCCCGCCGGCTGCCGGGCGGCAGCGGGTAGCGCTCCAGGAAGCCCGGCTCCAGCGCGATGCCGTGCACGGTCTCCACCGCGTACGCCGACCCCGGCAGCGCCGCTCGCACGTCGCGGCACACCGCCCGGCCGACCTCCGGGGCGATCGGCCGCTCCAGGTGGGCCCGCGAGCGGGCGACGTCCCAGACCAGGCCGCCGTTGGCGACGATCGCGAGCCCGTGCCCGCCGACGTACGTGAAGACCTCCTCGGCCCACCGCAGCGGCCGACCCGTGACGAAGACCACCGGCACCCCGCGCCGGTCGAGCTCGTCGAGCACGGTCCGGGTGCGCTCGGAGACCGTGCCGTCGCTGCGCACCAGCGTGCCGTCGAGGTCGGTGGCGACCAAGCGCGGTCGCGGTCGTCCGCCGGGGCGCACGCCGGGGCGCCCGGTCATGCGGGACGCGCCGTCGGCGACGGGCGGGCCATCACCAGCTCGCCGTCCTCGGTGCTGCCGCGCAGCTCGGTGAACCCGCCGGCGGCGAGCACCCGCAGGCTGGCGGTGTTGTCGGGCCGCACGCTGGCCCGCAGCCGTACGCCGACCCGTTCGGCCTCGACGACCATCGCGCGCAGCGCCTCGGTCGCGATCCCCCGGCGGCGTACGTCGGCCACGACGCCGTAGCCCACCTCGGCCTCGCCGTCGGCCGGCGCCCCGAAGCAGCCGATCGAGCCGACCGCGAGGTGGCCGAGCACGATGTGCCGCGGCCCCCACGTGTCGTCGGCCCGCACCAGCGTGGCGGCGTCGACGTCGTCGGGGCGCGGGTAGTCGGCGTGCCAGCGCGCCTGGTGCCGCCCGGCCACCATGTCAGCCGCGTCCTCGACCGTGACCGGGATCAGCCGCAGGCGCTCGGTGCTGATCAGCGCGGGCAGGCTCACGCGGGCCAGCGTAGAGGGGTCCTCGTCGTCCCTCTCCCATCGTCCTGTCTGAAGCGATGCGCTGGATATCCGCCGCTGCGGGGACCACTGCCGATGCGGTCTCCGCCCACACTCGATCGATCCGGAGATCTTCATGGCACGACCACACGCGGACGACCGGATCCGTGACTACCTGGCGGTCGGCTCTCCGCAGGTCCACCGCGCGTCTTGTGCCGCGCTCAGGTGTCACCTGGTGACACCTGAGCGCGGCACAAGACAACGGCCCGGTCCGCCCGGCCCGGTCAGAACCAGCGCTCGATCTCCACCGCCGCACCGTCGTCGTACACCGAGTCGGTGATCGCGTCGGCGGCGTCGTGGACCTGCTCGATCGCCTGCCCCATCGCGACGCCGCGCCCGGCCCAGGCCAGCATCTCGAGGTCGTTGCGCCCGTCGCCGATGGCCAGCACGTCGCCCTGCTCGACGCCCAGGACGCCGGCGACGTGCGCGAGCCCGGAAGCCTTGTTGACGCCCACGGGCGCGAGGTCGAGCCAGGCGGTCCAGCCCACGATGTAGTCGGTGCCGTGCAGGCCGAGGTCCTCGGCGAGCGCCACGAACTCCTCGACGCTGGCGTTCGGGTCGCGGATGATCACGCGGCTGACGGGCGCGTTGACGAGGTCGTCGACCCGCGCCTGGATCATCTGGCCCGAGAGCTCACCGTCGGGGAAGGGCGCGCTCACGCGGTAGCCGACCCCGCGCTCCTCGACCGCGACCAGGGCGTGGGGCTTGCGCCTCAGGATGGCGGCGACCGCGGGGGCGGCGTCGAAGGTCTCCTCGTGGACGACCTCGAGCGGCGGGTAGCGGAAGATCACCGCCCCGTTGGAGGCCACCACCCACAACCGGTCGCCGTCGACGGCGCGCAGGTCGAGCAGGTCGGCCACAGGAGTCATGCCGTGCGGGGAGCGCCCCGAGGCCAGCACGACGTGGCAGCCGGCGTCGAGCGCCAGGTGGACGGCGTCGCGCACCCGGGGCGTGACCTCCTCGTGCGTCGTACCGCCGCCCTCCACCCACTTCAGCAGGGTGCCGTCGATGTCGAGCGCGACCAGCCTCGGCGTCCACCCCTCGGGGACGACGCCCCGCTCCGCGCGTGCCTCAGCCACCGGCGACGGGCTCCAGCACGTCGCGGCCCAGCCACGGGCGCAGCGCCTCGGGCACCCGGACCGAGCCGTCGGCCTGCTGGTGGGTCTCCAGGATCGCCACGATGGCCCGCGGGATCGCGGTCAGCGTGCCGTTGAGCGTCGCCACCGGCTGGACGTCGCCGCCCTCGCGTCGCCCACGGATGTTGAGCCGGCGGCTCTGGAACTCCGTGCAGTTGGAGGTCGAGGTGAGCTCGCGGTACTTGCCCTGCGTCGGGATCCAGGCCTCGCAGTCGAACTTGCGCTGCGCCGACAGGCCCAGGTCGCCGGCCGCGGTGTCGATCACCCGGTAGGCCAGCTCGAGCTTGTCGAGGAACTCCTTCTCCCAGCCCAGCAGCCGCTGGTGCTCGGCCTCGGCCTCCTCCGGCGTGGTGTAGACGAACATCTCGACCTTGTCGAACCAGTGGACGCGGATGATGCCCTTGGTGTCCTTGCCGTGCGAGCCGGCCTCCTTGCGGAAGCAGGGGCTGAACGCGGCGTAGCGCAGCGGGAACGTGTCGAGGTCGAGGATCTCGTCGGAGTGGTACGCCGCCATCGGGACCTCGGAGGTCCCGACCAGGTAGAGGTCCTCGCCCTCGATCCGGTAGACGTCGTCGGCGGCCTGGCCCAGGAACCCGGTGCCCTCCATGGCTCGGGGCTTGACCAGCGACGGGGCGATCACCGAGGTGAAGCCGGCTCCGCGGGCCTGCTGCATGGCCAGGTTGACCAGCGCCAGCTCGAGCTCGGCGCCGACACCGGTGAGGAAGTAGAAGCGCGAGCCCGAGACCTTGGCGCCGCGCTCGAGGTCGATGGCGCCCAGGATCCGGCCGAGCTCGACGTGGTCGCGGGGCTCGAAGCCCTCGGCGGCGAAGTCGCGTGGGGTGCCGTGGTGCTCGAGCACCACGAAGTCGTCCTCACCGCCCGCGGGCGCCTCCTCGGCGGCCAGGTTGGGGATCGAGAGCAACGACTGCTGCCACTCCTCCTCGGCGATGCCCTGCGCCGCCTCGGCCTCCTTCACGTCGGCGGCCAGCACCTTGGTCCGGGCCAGCAGGTCCTGCTTCTCCTCGGGCGCGGCCTTCGGGATCTGCTTGCCGAGGCTCTTCTGCTCGCCGCGCTTGGCCTCGAACGTCGCGATGGCCGCACGGCGGGCCGTGTCGGCCGTGAGCGCGCGGTCGACCACGTCGTCGGACAGGCCGCGCTTGGCCTGGGCGGCTCGCACGCGGTCGGGGTCGTCGCGGAGGATCCGGGCATCGATCATGAGCACGAGGCTAGCCGCCGCTCCAGGACCGCCACCCCCGCGTTCTCCCTGGGGCCCGGTCATACTTGTCCCGACCCGGACCCGGGACCGGGGCGACGCCGGGCCCGGACCGTCACGGAGGGACCGCATGCTCGACCGATCACGCCGCGTCCAGCTCGGCTGGTCCCTGCTGTGCCTGGTCGCCTTCGGCCTGCTGACGGTGGGGGTCGGCCAGGAGTGGGCCTGGCTCGGAGAGGTCGACGAGCGCGGCCGGGACGCCGAGCGGTGGGCCGCCGACGTGACCGCTCTGCGCGGCGTGCTCCGCGCCGTCGAGGTGGCGTTCAACCTCATCCCGCTGGGGGTGGCGACCGTCGTGCTCGCGGCGCTCCTGTGGACCCGCAACCACCGCCGCGCGGCGACGTACGTCGTGGGGGTGATGACGGCCGCCCTGATCTCCTTCCGTCTGCTCAAGGCCACCATCGGGCGGGAGCGGCCCGACTGGCAGCTCGAGGACTACGTCCTGGACAGTCCGGCCTTCCCCTCCGGCCACGCGACCACGACCGCCGCGTTCGCGACCGTCGTCGTGGTCGTCACGCTGATGCTGGCGCGCCGGGCCGTCGTACGTCGCCTGGTCGGCGTGCTGGCCGTGGTGCTGGTGCTCGTGGTCGGCCTCGACCGGGTGCTGCTCGGGCGCCACTACCCGACCGACGTCACCGGTGGGGTGCTGCTCGGCGTGGGGCTGGGGCTCCTCGGACTGGTCCTCTACACCCCGATCCCCCGCAGCCACGCCGAGAAGGTCGACCCGCTGCCGGAGGTCATCCGCTCGGCCAAGCGGCTCGCCGTGGTGCTCAACCCGATCAAGGTCGAGGACGTGGGCCAGTTCCAGTCGATCGTCGACACGATGGCCGCCGAGGCCGGTTGGTCGGCCCCCTCGTGGCACCTCACCTCGGTCGAGGACCCCGGCACCGGCCAGGCCGAGCGGGCCTCGATCGAGGGCGCCGACCTGGTGATCGTGTGCGGCGGCGACGGCACCGTGCGCGAGGTCTGCGCCGAGCTCGCCGGCACCGGGATCCCCGTCGGCATCATCCCCGCCGGCACCGGCAACCTGCTGGCCCGCAACCTCGACCTGCCGCTCTACATCCGCGCCGCGGTCGACATCGCCCTCACCGGCCAGGACCGGGCCATCGACCTGGTCAAGGTCTCCGGCGACGGCATCGACGACAGCCACTTCATGGTCATGGCCGGCATGGGCTTCGACGCCGCGATCATGGAGGGCGTCAACGAGAAGGTGAAGAAGCGCGTGGGCTGGCTGGCCTACGTGCTGTCCGGGCTGAAGTCGCTGATGTTCCCCGCGACCAAGGTCGACATCTCCATCGACGGCGCCCCCGCCACCACCCACCGGGCCCGCACGATCGTGGTCGGCAACGTGGGCTACCTCCAGGCCGGCATGCCGCTGCTGCCCGACGCCGCCATCGACGACGGCGTGCTCGACGTGGTGATCCTCTACCCCCGGCGCTTCCTGTCCTGGGTGCCGCTGGCCTTCCGCGTCATGGCCAAGGGCGCCCGCACCGACGACACGATCAACCGGATGACCGGCCAGACGGTCGTCGTCCGCGCCCACTCCGACACCCCCCGCCAGCTCGACGGCGACTCCGTCGGGCCGGGCAAGGAGCTGCGGATGGAGTGTCTGCACGGACGGCTGCTGGTGCGGGTGCCGCGCTAGCCCCTGGCCTCCTCCGCGACCGCTGTCGCCCGGCGGTGGGCGCTGCCGCCCGGCGTCGCCGCCGCCGGACGGCGGTGGGTCCACCACCGAAGTCACCGGGCAGACGGTGGCTCACCCACCGCCGTACGCCCGGCCCTTGGGTCGGCGGTGGGTCCACCACCGAAGTCACCCGGCGGACGGTGGCTCACCCACCGCCGTACGCCCGGCCCTTCGGTCGGCGGTGACTGCACCACCGAAGTCACCGACGGAAGGTGGCTCACCCACCGCCGCACGGGGCACGCCGCGGCGGTGACTGCACCACCGAAGTCGCCGGGCAGAAGGTGGCTCACCCACCGCCGCACGCCCGGCCCTACGGTCGGCGGTGGCTGCACCACCGAAGTGACCGACCACAAGGTGGCTCACCCACCGCCGCACGCCCGGCCCTACGGTCGGCGGTGACTGCACCACCGAAGTCGCCAACCGAAAGGTGGCTCACCCACCGCTCCCCCGCAACCGCCCGCCGCCCGGCGGTGGGTCCTCCACCGAAGTCGCCGGGCAGAAGGTGGCTCACCCACCGCCGCACCGCCAACTCGCTGCGGCCGCCGCTACGGCGCGCAGCGGGCAACCGTCCGGCCGACCAGGTCGACGCAGAAGTAGCCGAGCTCGACCGCCGCCAGCCGCAGCCGGCCGCCGGAGCGCTCCAGGGTCCACGCGTGGACCAGTGTCGGGGCCGTCCCGGGCTCGCCGCCGTTTGCGACCCTCGCGGTGTAAATGCGGCTGTTGGCTCCCACCCAGGTCTCGTACGTCGTGCCGTCGGCGCGGCTGCCGCTGCCGAACGGCCCACCGACGACCTGGTCGGCGTCGAGGGTCAGCAGGTCCCCGGCGAACCCGTCCGCGCCCGTGTAGACGTAGACGAGCCGCGTGGCGTCACCGTCCTGCACCGCGAGCAGCAACGAGATGCCGTCGGGGGCGGAGCCGACCGCGATCGTCGTCGGGTAGAGGCTCACCTCCTGGGACGGCACGCGCAGCCGCTGCTCGCCGGACGACGTGGTGACGACCAGGTCGGTGGCCCCGCTGCCGGCGTCCTCGAGCGCGGCCTCGTCGGGCCGGCCGTCGAGGTCCAGGTCCAGCTCGGCGAACTCCCCCACCCCGACCGACGCCGTGACCTCTGGGAACAACGGAGGCACGCCGTCACCCTCGCCGTCGGCGCACGGCCGGCCGCGGACGCCGTCCGCGCCGGCCGGGATGCACAGCGGAGGCTGCGGCTGCGGGGTCAGCACCCCGTCGACGAGCCGCCAGGCCCACACGTCGGCGACGTAGGGATTCGGCACCTCGTGGCTCATGCCGTACGTCGGGTAGCTGCTGACCGACCGCGAGGAGTACAGCGTGCCGTCCCTGAGCCAGCGCGTCGTGTCGAACGACAGCGTGACCCGCTCGTCGACCTCGCGGTCGACGACCAGCCCGGTGGTCAGGGGTGCCGTCTCGTCCTGAGGCACGTCGACGAGGTAGCCCTCGACCAGGTCCACCACGACGAAGCGCGCCCCCTCGACGCCGACGTACAGGACTAGCTCGCTCCCGCCGTCGCTGTCCGCGTCGACCGTCCCGACGATGCTGTAGTCGCTGCCCCCCACGTCGACCAGGCCGTACGTCGTCGTGCCGCTGCCGCTGAGGTCGACCTCCAGCCGCAGACGGGCCGCCGTGAACTCGTCACCGTCGGCGCGCACCCGGAGCGGGTCGGGCGTGCCGTCGCCGTCGAGGTCGGCCCGGTCGCGCTGGGTCACCGGCCAGGCGGCGCCGACGTTGGGGGGCGGCGACACCGACACGCTGGGTGCCGGCGGGGCGGGAGCGGGGTCGGGCGCCCTGGAGCCGGAGGTGAGGGCGCCGTACACGAACGGCGCGGAGACCGCGACGGCAGCCGCCGCGGCGACCAGCGCGGTGGTCAGCGGCCGCGAGGGCCGCCGAAGCGGGACGACGCTCGCCCGGTGGGGCTCGGGAGGGCCGGGCTCGGCGCGCAGGTCCTCGACCTGCACCTGCTCCGCCCGCGCGGCCAGCGCCGCGCTCAGACGTTCCTCGACACTCGCGTTCATCGGTTCCCCTCCTCGTGCTGCAGGGCCGACTCGAGAGCGCTCAGCGCTCGGCTCGCGGTGGACTTGACGGTGCCTCGAGAGATGCCGAGGGCGGTGGCGATCTCGGCCTCCGAGAGGTTGGACCAGTAGCGCAGCACGACCACCTCGCGCTGCCGGGGCGCCAGCCTCCGCAGCGCGGTCAGCACCTCGCGGTGCTCCTCGGCGAGCACGGCCAGCGAGTCCGGCGCCTCGGGCGAGGGCTCGAGCGGTGGCGCGTACCCCCGGGCCGTACGCCGGCGTCGCAGTGCCGACCGCGAGCGGTTGACCACCGCGGTGCGCAGGTAGCCCAGCGCCGCCGAGCGGTCGCGCAGCCGGCTCCGTCGGGAGGCCAGCGCCGCGAAGACGTCCTGCACGACGTCCTCGGCCGAGGCGAGGTCGTCGACGAGCAGGAGGGCCAGGCGCACCAGCGGGAGCCGGTGCGCGACGTAGAGCTCCGCCAGCTCCTCGGCCCCCAGCCCGGAGCCCGCGTCACGGCGCTTCACGTCGGTGGTCATACCCAGGAGACGCACGGGCGACGCCGAGGTTGCCTGCTGTCCCGTTCGAAGCGGATCCGCCTCAGCCGGTCTCAGGCCGGGCGGGCGTGGGTGATCGCCTCGGACTCCTCGGGCGAGAGCTGCTGCTCGCAGGTCCAGCCGCTGACGTTCTTGGCGTAGGTGCGGGCGTCGCTGCGACCGTGGATCGAGGTGAGCACCACCCCGCTCCCGCTGTCGTCGAGCAGGGCCAGCGACCACGACAGGTGGCCGCCCATGTCGCCGAACGCGTCGTAGCGCACCACCGCGAGGTGGCGCAGCGCCGCGCCCGCCTCGGCGGCGAGGGCCGCGACCTCCTGGCGGAGCCCGAGCACGTCCTCGGGCAGCGCGTCGACGCCCGGGGAGCGGGACGGGGTCGACGTACGCCGTAGGGCCACCGCGGCCACGCCCAGCGCGAGCACGGCGACCAGCAGGGAGACGACGCTCAGAGCAGCCACACCGGCGACCCTAGACTCTCCGCGTGACGACCCGACGCATTGCCTACCAGGGCGAGCCCGGTGCCAACTCGCACATCGTGTGCAAGCAGCACTACCCCGAGCTGGAGGCGCTGGCCTGCGCCTCGTTCGAGGACGTCTTCGCGGCCGTGGAGGGCGGCGAGGCCGACCTGGCGATGATCCCGATCGACAACTCGATCGCCGGCCGGGTGGCCGACATCCACCACTTCCTGCCCGGCAGCTCGCTGCACATCATCGCCGAGCACTTCCTGCGCATCCGCTTCCACCTGATGGCCGTGCCGGGCGCGTCGCTGGAGACGATCACGACCGCCCACAGCCACGTCCACGCCCTGGGCCAGTGCCGCAAGATCATCCGCGCCCACGGCCTGACCCCGGTGATCTCCGGCGACACCGCCGGCGCCGCCCGCGAGGTCGCCGAGGCCGGCGACCCCACCCAGGTCGCGATCGCGCCGCCGCTCGCGGCGGAGATCTACGGCCTCCAGGTCCTCGCCGAGGACGTCGAGGACGAGGACCACAACACCACCCGCTTCGTCGTCCTCTCCCGCGACTTCGTGCAGGCGCCGGCTGGCAACGGTCCGGTGGTGACCTCGTTCATCTTCAACGTCCGCAACCTCCCGGCCGCGCTCTACAAGTCGCTGGGCGGGTTCGCCACCAACGGCGTCAACATGACCAAGCTCGAGAGCTACATGGTCGACGGCTCCTTCACCGGCACCCAGTTCCTGGCCGAGGTCGACGGCCACCCCGACGACGTGGGGGTCGCCCACGCGCTCGAGGAGCTGGCGTTCTTCTCCACCGACGTCACGATGCTCGGCGTCTACCCGGCCGACCCCTTCCGCGCCGGCTGAGCCCCGGATGGACCTGGCCGCCCTCGTCCTCACCTTCGGCGCGATCTTCGTCGTCGAGCTGCCCGACAAGACCTTCCTGGCCACGCTGGTGCTGGCCACCCGCTACCGCCCGGTCCTGGTCTGGCTCGGCGTCAGCCTGGCCTTCGCGGTGCAGACCGGCGTGGCCGTCGGGCTCGGGCAGGTCGCGACCCTGCTGCCCACCGGGCTCGTGCGCGGGGTCGCGCTGACCCTGTTCCTGCTCGGCGCGGTGATCCTGGTCCGCGAAGGCCGCAGCCACCGGTCGGCCGCCGAGGCGGAGGCCGAGGAGTCGGAGATCGTCGAGCGGGCGCGTCCCGCCACCGGCCTGCGGGCCGTCGGCGCGTCGTTCCTGGTGCTCTTCGCGGCCGAGTGGGGCGACCTCTCGCAGCTGCTCACGCTGTCGCTGGTCACCCGCTACGAGGCGCCGCTCTCCGTGTACGTCGGCGCGCTGGCCGCGCTGGTCACCGTCTCGGGGCTCGCGGTGCTGGTCGGCCGCAACCTGCTGCGCGTGGTCCCGGTGCACGTGCTCCACTTCGTGGGCGCGGGCGTCTGCCTGGTGCTCGCCGCGCTGACGGCGTACGAGCTGCTGGCCTGAGCGTCCCTCCCGTGCGGGCTGGGTGCACGACCCCGCGAGCGGCGCGATCTAGAGTGCAGGCCATGACCGCGACCCACGGAGCCGACAGCGAGGTCGGCCGCCTGCGGACGGTGATGCTGCACCGGCCCGGCAACGAGCTCAAGCGCCTCACGCCCCGCAACAACGACAAGCTGCTCTTCGACGGCATCCCGTGGGTGGCCCGAGCCCAGGACGAGCACGACGAGTTCGCGGCGGCGCTGACCTCGCGCGACGTCGAGGTGCTCTACCTCACCGACCTGCTCACCGAGACCCTCGAGCAGCCCGAGGCCCGCGCCCACGCCATCGAGGAGGTGCTGGCCGACCTCGACCTCGGCGACACGATGCGCTCCTACCTCGCGGGCGCGCTCGCCGACGCCACCCCGGCCGAGCTCACGGCCCACCTCACCGCGGGGATCCGCAACGACGAGGTGCGCGGCGGCTTCGGCCTCGTCACCTCGCTGCTGGCCTCCGACGACTTCCTGATCGACCCGCTGCCCAACCTGCTGTTCACCCGCGACTCCAGCGTCTGGGTCCGCGACCGCATCGCGATCACCTCCCTCGCCATGCCCGCCCGTCGGCGCGAGACCGAGCTCACCGAGCTCATCTACACCCGTCATCCGCGCTTCGCGGGCACCCCGAAGATCCACGGCTCCCACTACGAGCACGTCGAGGGCGGCGACGTCCTGCTGCTGGCCCCCGGCGTGATCGCGGTCGGGGTGGGCGAGCGGACGACGCCCGCGGGCGTCGAGCGGCTGGCCCGTCAGGTCTTCGAGGCCGACCTGGCCCACACGGTGCTGGCCGTGCCGATCGCCCAGGAGCGGGCGACCATGCACCTCGACACGATCTGCACGCTCGTCGACGTCGACAAGATGGTGATCTACCCCAACGTGGCCGACTCGCTCGTGGCCCACACCGTCACCAGCCACGGCCCCGAGGACGACGGCGCGCTGCGGCTCGACGTGGCGCCGTCCGAGCCGTTCCTGGTCGCGGCGGCCAAGGCGATGGGCATCGACACCCTGCGCCAGATCGACACCGGGCTCGACCCCGTCACCGCCGAGCGCGAGCAGTGGGACGACGGCAACAACACCCTCGCGCTGGCCCCGCGGGTGGCGGTGGCCTACGAGCGCAACGACGAGACCAACGCGCGGCTCGAGGACGCCGGCATCGAGGTGGTCCGCATCGCCGGCTCCGAGCTCGGGTCGGGCCGAGGCGGACCGCGCTGCATGAGCTGTCCGGTCTCTCGGGAGCCGCTCGCGACGTCCTGATCCCTCGTCGCCGCCCGGACCACCCAGCCCGAGCGTGGCGCACCCCACGCCGCCCAATGAGGGGGTTCGGTGGACACCCGCACACCGGTCGGAGGATCATGCTCGCCGGAGGGTCCTCACGAAAGGCACCGCATGGCTTCGTTCTTCGAATCGTTCACGACGCAGGAGATCGCCCGCATCAGCGCCCACGGCAGGCGGCTGCGCCTGCCCCAGGGCTGGTCGCCGATCTGGGAGAGCACCCCGGCTGACAAGGCCTACATCCTGCTCGACGGCACCGTCTCGGTGCGCAAGGGCAAGAGCAAGGAGGAGATCGCCCAGGTCGGCCCCGGCGAGATCTTCGGCGAGGCCGCGATCGTCGGGCACTCGTTGCGCAACGCCTCGATCGTGGCGCTGACCCCGCTCGAGGTGATCCACCTGACCGACGACGCCGTGCGCGAGCTCTGCGACGAGATGCCGTCGTTCAAGGAGGCCATCGCCAAGGTCACGGAGTCGCGCCAGGGGTGAGCGGAACCGCACCCGACGACGGGCAGTCCGCAGACCTGTCCGACGCGCTGGACGACATCGAGGCGTCCCTGCTGGGGGCGGCCCCGACGCTGACCCGCGTCCAGGTCGCCGAGCAGGCCGGCGTGCCCCTGGTCATGGCCGTGGAGCTGTGGCGGCTGCTCGGCTTCGCCCACGTCGAGGACGACCAGGTGGCCTTCACCCCCGCCGACGTCGAGGCGCTGCGCTTCAGCCACGACCTCCAGGAGCTCGGGATCCTCAGCCCCGACCGGCAGGCGGCGCTCGTGCGCACCTGGGGCCGCTCCTACGCCCGGCTGGCCGAGTGGCAGACCAGCCTGCTCACCTCCGTGGCCCTGGAGGGCGGCGCGGACCCCGCGGAGGGCCTGGCCCAGCTGACCCAGGACGTGCTGCCGCGGGTCGAGGCGCTGCAGAGCTACGTCTGGCGTCGCCACCTCGCCAGTGCCTCCCAGCGGATGCTCGCGGTCGCCTCCGACGGATCGCCGGTCCTGGTGCAGGCGGTCGTGTTCGTCGACATCGTCGGCTACACCTCGCGCAGCAAGTCGCTCACCGAGCAGGAGCTGGTCGAGTGGCTGGAGTACTTCGAGAGCGAGACCCTCGGGCTCGTCGTCGACCGCGGCGGCCGGATCATCAAGAACATCGGCGACGAGGTGCTGCTGGTCACCGACGACGTCGCTGACGCGGTCGAGATCGCGCTGGTCATGGCGGCCCGCGGCGACGACACCGACGACGCGTTCCCCCAGGTCCGGGCCGGCATCGCCCACGGAGAGGTCGTCAACCGGCTCGGCGACGTCTTCGGCCCGACCGTCAACGTCGCGGCGCGGCTGACCTCCATCGCCCGTCCCGGCAGCGTCGTCGTCGACCAGGGCGCCCACGACGCGCTGACCGGCGAGGCCGACGGCGACGAGGCGGTGGACGAAGGTGGCGCGGGAGCCAAGGACGCGCACCGGCCCGCCGGCCACGGCGACCAGCCGACGTACGACCTGCGACGGATCCGGCGGGTCTCGGTCAAGGGGTACGCCCGGCTCGCGGCCTGGGCGGTACGACCCCGCTCCGGCTGAACGCTGCTAGGGGGCGCGGTTGCCGTCAACGGGGGGGACGACAGCAACCGCGCCGCAGGAGAAAACGTAGGGCGTCCTGCGCCAGGAAGCCAACTGGCGCGCCCACCCGCCCCCAGGACGTCGACGGGTCAGCGGATCGTGACCTGACGGTTGGCCAGACCGGAGCGCGCGGCCCGCTGCTCGGAGGTCAGGTCGGAGGTGTCGGCGAGCGCCTCGTCGAGGGCCTGCTTGAACGCCGCGGCCGGCTCCTCGAGGGCCTCGGCGCCGGTGCCGACCGGGAGGTCCCAGACCGGCGCGAGCAGCCCGTGGGCCCGGAACATGCCCACCAGCCGCGCCTCGGGAGCGATCACGTCGGCGCCGCTGACGTGCAGCCGGGCCAGCGCGTCGAGCAGCGCGTCCTCGGGCTCGGGCATCACCCAGCGCAGGTGCTCCTTGGTGCCGACGTTGGTCCAGTACGCCGCCTCGACCGAGGTGAGCCGGGCGGTCGGCGAGGCGTTGTCGTTGGCCTGCTCCAGAGCGCCCGCGAGCCCCTCGCGCTCCTCGGCGTCGACGTCGGCGATCCAGTAGTCGAACCCGTCGTGGACGGTGACGTCGAGGGAGGTGTTGGTGACGAGGTCCTGGAGGCGCGGACCCACGCCGGGGTTGGTGGTCAGGCCGACGATGCCCGGCTCGGCGTCGAGGGCCTCGAGCAGGACGGCGGCCAGGTCGCGCGAGGGGTCGCCGTAGTTGTGCTGCACCTGGAGGCCGAGCCACACCTCGCCGCTGTCGCGCGACATCGCCGGGACGGCCATCGGCAGCAGGCTGCAGAGCGTGACGGTGCGGTCGGAGTCCTTGATGCTCAGCGGCGCCGTGGCGGCCGGCACCAGCTCGCGCAGCGCCACGAGGTCGCACTCGCTCGGCAGGCCCTCGAAGGGGCGGCCGACGTAGACCGACCCGGCGCCGCCGGCGGAGCCGTGGCAGGCCTTGTAGCGCTTGCCGGAGCCGCAGGGGCAGGGCTGGCGGGGGCCGACCGCGCCCTCGGCCGTCGCGGCGTCGGATCGGTTCTGGTCTCGGGTCTGGGTGCGGGAGCGCTTGGCCATGCCCGCGAACCTATCCGCCTAGCCGTCGAGCAGCCCGAGCAGGTACGCCGGGCGGTCGGTGATGACCGCGGTGACCCCGAGCTGACGGCACAGGTCGAGCTGCGCCTCGGTGTTGACGGTCCACACGTGGATCTCGTGCCCGCTGCGGGCGATCCGCTGCCCCAGCCGCGGGTGCTCGGTCAGCTCGGTGATGCCCGGCCCGACGATCCAGTCCTTGCCGATCACCCGGCGCAGCACCGGCCAGTACGCCGCCTTGTCGAGCAGCTGGACGAGCGGGACGTCGGGCGCCAACCGCTCCACCCGCTGCAGCGCCGTGAACGAGAAGCTCATCACGCGGGCCGGCGTGCCGGGGCGGTCCCAGCCGAAGTCGCGCAGCATGTCGACCAACCGCTTCTCCACCAGGCCGCTGTAGCGGGTGGGGTGCTTGGTCTCGATCGCCACCTCGACCCGCCGGTCGTAGTCGGCCACGGTCTCCAGGAGGCGCCGCAGGGTCAGCACGCCGTCGAGGTTCTCGTCGTGGTCGGGGGCCTCGTCGTCCAGCTCGCCCCAGGGGTTCTTCCAGGCGGCGAAGTTGAGCTCGGAGAGCTCCGCCAGCTCCAGCGTCGAGACCACCCCCTTGCGGCTCGCGGTGCGGCGCAGGTCGCGGTCGTGCACGCAGACCAGGTGGCCGTCGGCGGTCAGCCGGACGTCGCACTCCAGGCCGTCGGCCCCGGCGTCGAGCGCCGCGAGGTAGGCGCCCAGCGTGTGCTCGGCCTTCTCGTGGCTTGCCCCGCGGTGGCCGACCACCTGCGGGCGGATCAGCGCCATGGCCCCAGTGTGGCCCGTCGCGGCCCTCGCCGTCACGTGGCCTCCCGGCGCGGCGCGGCGCCCGGGGCGGTGTCGTCCGCGGTCTCGTCCGCGGTCTCGTCCGCGGTGCCGTCGCGTTGTGCGGCGTACGCCGCCGTGACCTCGGCCGGCACCCGACCCCGGTCGGAGACGGCGTACCCCTGCGCGAGGGCCCAGGCCCGCACCTCCGCCGCCGTGGGCGGGGCCGGCGCCAGCGTCGGCGGTGCGGCCAGGTCACCCGTGGCCGCGGCGCCGGCGGGCTCCAGCTCGGCGGCCACCTCGGCCGCGGCCAGGAACCGGTAGGTCCACTCCTGGGCGAGCGCCCGGGTGTCGGTGAACACGATCGGCACCGAGGGCCAGGCGACCTGGCACTCGGCGATGCCGTCGGCCACCACGGCCGGTCGCACCCGGTCGAGCTTGAAGACCTCCGAGTAGCGCGACTCCACGACGAGGGCGGCCCGCGGGAGGGCCGCGAGGTCGGCGAGCTGGTACTTCAGCTTGCCGGTCGTGAGCGAGGAGACCAGGTCGGCCAGGCTCTTGCGCTCGACGGCGGCGAGCAGGGCGTCGCCGCGGACCAGGCCGTAGTCGCCGGCGATCAGCGCCCGTCGCGTCGTGACGACCTGGCGGTCGGCGAACGTGAAGGGATAGCGCTCGTGGGAGTCGACGACGATCTGGAGGTCGGCCACCCCCGAGGCCCGCGCGCTGGGCACGGCCACGCGGGGCCGGGCCTGCTTGGCGGTCCGGGAGGTCTGCCAGAAGATCGCGCTACGGCCGCCCTTGATGGTGGTGAAGACGAACTGCGAGCGGTTCTCCCGCCCGCGGTCGAGCACCAGGTCGACGGCCATGCCGCGACGTACGCAGGAGCGCACCGCGACCCGCTCGACCACGTCGGGCTCGTCGGGCCACTCCTCGACCCGGTGGCAGTAGACCTTGGCCGTGCGCGGCCACGGCTCGCGCGCCTTGAGCACCACCCCGCGCTCGCCGAGCGGGATCCGCAGCAGGTAGGGCAGCTGGGAGTCGCCGTCGGGGTTGCGCGCGATGACGAAGTCGTCGGTCACGGCCCGAGTCTCTCAGTCGTCGACCTCGGCGGCCAGGGTCTCGATGCGGCGCAGGGCGAGCAGGCAGACCGCGGCGTACGCCGGCGCCCACCACGGCATCGTGAACGTCACCCGGCAGCCCTTCGGCGTCGACGTCACGCTGTGGCCGGTGGCGGGGACCCCGGCCACGGCCCACGACCAGGAGCGCCCCTCGTCGAAGTCGGTCACCCGGAAGGGCAGCCAGACCCCCGGTGGCACCCGCACCCGCCCGGTCGCCCCGAGCGAGATGCGCGGCTCGCCGGAGTCGAGCTCGGCGGCCAGGACCGTCGGCCCCCACGCGGGCCAGTGGGCCGGCCGGGTCAACAGCTCCCAGGCCACGGGGGCCGGGGCCGAGATCCGTTTGGACACGGGCAGCTGGATCGCCATGCCCCATGTCTACCGGGCGGGGCGCAGGACGGCGGCGAACGACCGCGGTCCGGTCATCCTGCCTCTCGGGTGTCGGGTCCTGCTACGGGCGGGGCGGACGGTGGTGGGCGGTGGTGGGGCGACCGGTGCGTGGCAGGACGGCGACGGGTGGGGAGCTCGGGGAACGGGGCCGTCTCGGGCATCGGTGCGCCCACGGCACCGAGCCGTCGGGCGAGCCGGCCGGCCCAGGCGTGGGCGGTCAGCCCGTGGGCGTAGACGCTGACCAGCACCGTCCACGCCGCCACGGTGAAGATCGTCGTGGCCGCCGGGGAGTCGAGCTCGGTGGCCACCAGGAGCGCGAAGAGGATCGAGGCCAGGCCGCGAGGGCCGAACCAGCCCAGGAACAGCTTGGTCTCGAGCAGGGTGCCGGAGCCCGTGAGGGCGACCAGCACCGGCAGCATGCGGACCACGGTGAGCGAGGCGACGACGTACGCGGCGATCGGCCAGGTGAGCTCGTCGAGCACCGGGCCGACCAGGACCGCCCCGAAGATCAGGAAGGTCAGCGCCGAGAGCAGCTCGCCCTCGTCCTCGGTGAAGTCCTGCACGTCGGTGCACTGGCTCCGGGCCACCTGGCCGAACGCGAGACCGGCCGTGAAGGCGGCGATGAAGCCGTTGCCGTCGAGCAGCCCGGCCAGGGCGTACGCCGCGGCGGCGACCGCGAGCGTCGCGAGCTGGCGGTAGATGCCCTCGACCGCGCCGGCGGCGGCGCGCGAGTCGAGCAGCCGGCCGCCCACGACACCGGCCAGGAGGCCGGCGAGCACGCCGAAGCCGACCTGCTGCGCGGCGAGCCCGACCCAGTCGCCGGCGCCCCCGACCCCCTCGGCGGCGACCGCGGCCAGCAGCACGGTGACCAGCGGGACGGCGATCCCGTCGTTGAGCCCGCTCTCGACGTTGATCGTCTGGCGCACGCGCGTGGGGAGCCGCTCGTCGCTGACCACGGCCTGGCCCAGGGCGGCGTCGGTGGGCGCGAGCACGGCGGCCAGCAGCGCTCCCTCGACCAGCCCGAGGCCGGGGACCACCCAGACCGCGACGCCCGCGCCGGCCACGACGGTCAGCGGCATCCCGATGCCGAGCAGGCGGCCGGGCAGGCTGGCCTGGCGGCGCAGCGCGCGCAGGTCGATGCGGATCGCGTCGGTGAAGAGCACCAGCACCAGGGTGGCCTCGACCAGGACCGTGACCGCCTCGTTCTCGAGGGTGAGGTCGAACCAGCCCAGACCGCCCAGACCCACGACCAGACCGACGGTCGTGAAGACCATGGGCGCGGTGACGGGAGAGGAGGCCAGTCGGCGCGAGACCAGCGCGAAGCCGAGCACCACCAGGGCGACGATCAGCAGCTCGGTCATCGTGCCGCCCTCAGGTCCGGGCCCGCAGGAACTGCCCGAAGTGCGGCACCGTGAAGGCCACGCTCCCGCGTTCGGCGGAGAAGACCAGGCCCTTCTTGATCAGCCCGTCGCGAGCGGGTGAGAGCGACTGCGGCTTGCGGTCGAGGTGGCGGGCCACCTCGGCGGTCGAGACCGGGCCGTCGGGAGCGCCGCGGTGCTCGGCGCCGAGGTCGGCCATCGCGCTCATGTAGTCGCGCTCCGCGGGCGTGGCGCGGTCGTAGCGGGCGCCGAAGAAGCCCACGGCCAGCTCGGCCTCGGCCTCGGGCGCCGCCGCGGCCACGTCGGCGTCGCTGATCGGGTCGCCGACCGCGGCGTCCCAGGTGACCTTGCCGTAGGCCTGGACGAAGTAGGGGTAGCCGTCGGTGAGCCGGTAGAGCGCCTCGAGCGCCGGCTCGGTGAAGGTCACGCCCTCGGTGCCGGCCGGCACCCGCCAGGCCCGTTCGGCCATCGCCCGCGGCAGCCGGTCGACCGTGACGTAGCGGAACAGCCGCTCGGCGTACGACTTCGACGCGGCCAGCGCCACCGGCAGGTGCGGCAGCCCGGCGCCGACGACCACGAGCGGGGCGCCCTGCTGGCTGATCTCGTGACAGGCGCCGCAGAGCGCGGCCAGCTCCTCGGTGGCGATGTCCTGCATCTCGTCGATGAACAGCCCCACACCGACCCCGAGGTCGCCCGCCAGCGCCGCGACGTCGGTGAAGAGCTCGACCAGGTCGAGCTCGAGGTCGCCCGAGTCGGCGCGGCCCCGTACCGCGACCGCGTCGACGGGCGGCGTCCAGCGCAGGCCCTTGCGGTCGGCGACCGACGTCCGCAGCGCGAACGACTTGAGCACCCCCGTCACCTCCTCGACCCGGTCGGGGTCGCGGTGGCGGTGGGAGACCTCGCGCAGCGCGGCGTGGACGGCCTGCGCGATCGGGATCCGGATGCTCTGGTCGGGGCGGGCCTCGATCTTGCCGGTGCCCCACGCGCGGCTGACCGCCTGGCCGCGCAGCGCGTTGAGCAGGACCGTCTTGCCGACCCCGCGCAGCCCGGAGAGGACCATGCTCCGCTCCGGCCGGCCCGCCGCCACCCGCTCGAGGGTGACCTCGAACTGCTCGAGCTCGCGGTCGCGTCCCGCCAGCTCCGGCGGTCGCTGCCCGGCCCCCGGCGCGTACGGGTTGCGGATCGGATCCATGCCAGCACGATATCGGCGCGTCTAGCGAAATCCGTAGAGTGACCCGCCCCGAAACGGGTCACCCTCAGGAACCCGGTGGCCACCTAGACTCACCGCGTGCCCGAGCTGCCGGAGGTGGAGGCGCTGGCCCAGGACCTGCGGGGTCGGCTGACCGGGCGCGCCATCACGAAGGTGCACATCGCGGCGTTCAGCGCGCTGAAGACCTACGACCCGCCGGTCTCGGCCCTCGAGGGCACCCTGGTGGAGGGGGTGAGCCGCCACGGCAAGTTCCTCGACATCGAGGCGTCGGGGGTCCACCTGGTGCTGCACCTCGCGCGGGCGGGCTGGATCCGCTGGCGCGACGAGGTGCCGGCGCTGCCGCCCAAGGCCAGCAACAAGTCGCCGATGGCCGTGCGCGTCGTCCTCGACCCCGACCCCGACTCGGGGCAGGCGCCCGGGCTCGACATCACCGAGGCCGGCACGAAGAAGTCCCTGGCCCTGTACGTCGTCCGCGACCCCCTCGACGTGCCCGGGATCGCCAGCCTCGGACCCGACCCGCTCACCGACGACTTCACGATCGAGGCGCTGGGGGCGATCCTCGAGGCCGAGGGCCGCAAGCAGCTCAAGGGCGTGCTGCGCCACCAGGGCACGATCGCGGGCATCGGCAACGCCTACTCCGACGAGCTGCTGCACGCCGCCCGGATGTCGCCGTTCAAGCCGGCCAACAGCCTCACCGACGACGAGCTCGCCACGCTGTACGCCGCGATCCGCGGCGTGCTGGGCGACGCGGTCGCCCGCTCCAGCGGCCTGGCGGCCAGCGAGCTCAAGGGCGAGAAGAAGTCGCACCTCGCGGTGCACGGTCAGACCGGCAAGCCCTGCCCGGTGTGCGGCGACACCGTGCGCGAGGTCTCCTTCGCCGACTCGAGCCTGCAGTACTGCGCGACCTGCCAGACCGGAGGCAAGCCCCTGGCCGACCGACGGATGAGCCGCCTGCTGAAGTAGGCTGGAATAACCCCCTAGGGGGATCCGTTCCACCCTGCATGAGGATCTCCCTCCCGGGACACCGGCACGTCGGTCCTCGGTCCAACACGATCCTGACCACCCCCAGCAGGAAGGCAGACCACCATGCGTGAAGTCACCATCGACGAGATGGCCACCACCCTCGAGCAGGGCGGGACCGTCGTCGACGTCCGCGAGCCCGCCGAGCACGCCCAGGGCCGCGTGCCCGGCGTCGTCCCGATCCCGATGGGCCAGCTGCCCGGTCGGCTGGGCGAGCTCGACCGCGAGTCACCGGTCCTCGTCGTCTGTGCCTCCGGTGGACGCAGCAGCGCGATGACCGACGTCCTCACCGCAGCCGGCTTCGACGCCGCCTCGGTCGCCGGCGGCACCAACGCCTGGATCGAAGCGGGCCGACCGGTCGAGCGGGGCTGAGGCCGTCATGAGCGACCCCGACACCCTGACCCTGGGCAGCCTGCAGATCATCTCGGTCGAGACCCCCTCGCTGGGCGACCGCTCCTACCTGGTCCACGACGGCGAGGTCGCCTTCGTGATCGACCCGCAGCGCGACCTCGACCGGATCACCGACCTGCTCGACGAGCACGGCGTCCGGCTGACCCACGTCTTCGAGACCCACCTGCACAACGACTACGTCACCGGCGGGCTCGCGCTCGCCCAGGCCACCGGGGCGGCGTACCTGCTCAACGGGGACGACGAGGTCACCTACGACCGGACGCCCCTCAGCGACGGCGACGTAGTCGAGGTCGGCGACCGGATGCGGGTCACCGCGCTGGCCACGCCCGGCCACACGTTCACCCACCTGTCCTACGCCCTCACCGACGCGTCCGAGGCCCCCGACCTCGACGCCGCGGTCGCGGTCTTCTCCGGCGGCTCGCTGCTGTTCGGCTCCACCGGCCGCCCCGACCTGCTCGGCGAGGACAACACCCACGAGCTCGCGCGGCGCCAGCACGCCTCCGCCCACCGCTTGGCGGACTCGCTCGGCGACGACACCGGCGTCTTCCCCACCCACGGCTTCGGCTCGTTCTGCTCGGCCAGCCAGTCCGACGCGACCGAGTCGACGATCGGGCAGGAGAAGCAGAGCAACCCCGTGCTCACCCAGGACGAGGAGACCTACGTCCGCGAGCTCATCGAGGGTCTCGGCGCGTGGCCGGCGTACTACGCCCACATGCAGCCGCGCAACGCCGCGGGCCCCGACGGCGCCGACCTGAGCCCCGTCGCCCCCGCCGACGCGACCGAGGTGCGCCGCCGCATCGAGGCCGGCGAGTGGATCGTCGACCTCCGCAACCGCACCGCGTTCGCCGCCGGTCACGCCCCCGGCACGCTCAACTTCGGCATCGACGGCGGTTTCGCGACCTACCTCGGCTGGCTGATCCCGTGGGGCACCCCGGTGACCCTGCTCGGCGAGACGGCCGACGACGTGGCCGAGGCCCAGCGCGAGCTCACGCGGATCGGCATCGACCGCCCGGCCGCGCAGGCCACCGGCGGCCCCGCGGACTGGAGCGACCGCGAGCTGTCATCGTTCCCGACCGCGACGTTCGCGGAGCTGGCCGACGTCCGCCACCACCGGTCGGTCGTCGTGCTCGACGTGCGCCGTGACGAGGAGTACGCCGCCGCGCGCATCGACGGTGCGGTCAACGTGCCGCTGCACGAGCTGCCCGAGCGGGTCGGCGACGTCCCGGAGGGTGAGGTCTGGGTGCACTGCGCCGGGGGCTACCGCGCCTCCGTCGCGGCCTCGCTGCTCAGTGCCGCCGGACGCACGCTCGTGGCCGTCGACGACTCCTTCGACAACGCCGCGAAGGTCGGCCTGCACCTCGTCGGCCCCGAGGCCGAGGACTGACCGGCCGGTGCTCTCGCTGCTGATCGCCCTGGCCGCCGGGGCGCTGCTCGGACTCAGCCTCGGCGCCCTGGGCGGCGGCGGCTCGATCCTGGCCGTGCCCGTCCTGGTCTACCTGCTCGACCAGTCGCCCGCGCAGGCCACGACCGGCTCGCTCGTCGTGGTCGGGGTGACCGCACTGATCGCGGCGGTCACCGCGCACCGCCACGGCAACGTCCTGCTCGGCCAGGGCGTGGGCTTCGGCCTGGCCGCGATCGGCGGCGCGGCCCTGGGCGCGGTGGCGGCCGCGCAGGTGTCCGAGCCCGTGCTGATGGCCGCGTTCGCCGCGCTGATGCTGGTCGTGGGCGGGGTGATGGTGGTGCGCCAGGTGCGCAGCCGCCGCGCCGACGGGGCGTCCGACCACGCGCACGAGCCGGCGTCCGACCGCGAGCCGGCGCACGTGGCCGCTCGACGATCGGGAGGTGCAGCACGTCGGCGCAGGCGGCGGCGTGCCGCCGGCCGAGCGGGCGCCGCACCGGCCCCACCCCCGCGTGGACGACCCGATCATCTCGTTCAGCCCGCAGTTCATGTGCCACTGCCCGCGGGCCCTGAAGATCCTGGTCACGGCCACGGTCGTCGGCCTGCTCACCGGGTTCCTCGGCGTGGGCGGCGGCTTCCTGGTCGTGCCGGCCCTGCTGCTCGCGATGACCCTGCCGATGCGGTACGCCGCCGGCACCTCGCTGGTCGTGATCACCCTGACCAGCGCGGCGGCCCTCGTCGTCCGGTCGGGCAGCGGTGTGTCCCCCGACTGGGGCCTGGTCGCCGCCCTCACCGGGGCCTCGGCCGTGGCAGCGATCGTCGGCGCCAAGCTGGCTGCGCGCATCGACACCGACCGCCTCTCGCTGGCCTTCACCGGTCTGGTCCTCGTCGTCGCGGTCTATACCGCGTTCCAGGCCGTGCCCGCACTCCTGTGAGCGGGGTTCGGCCCGTGGCGAGGTCCGGTGCGCACTACCGTGGAGGCGTGACCCCGATCCCGACCGTGGCCGTCGCCGGCCTGCCCGACCCGCTGCCCACCGACCTCGTGGTGCTCGACGTGCGCGAGGACGTCGAGTGGGCGCACGGCCACATCGACGGCGCCACCCACATCCCGCTGATGGACCTGCCGCAGCGGCTCGCCGACGTACCGCTGGGTCAGGTGCTGGTCGTGTGCAGGGTCGGGGGCCGCTCGGCGCAGGCCGCGGCGTACCTGCAGCACCAGGGACGCGACGTGGTCAACCTCGACGGCGGCATGCTCGACTGGCAGGCCGCCGGTCGCCCGATGGTCGGCGACGCGGGCGGGCCGCCGCAGGTCGTCTGACCCCTGCTGCGTCGGCGGGCCCCTACTGCGTCGGCAGGTCCGTGGGCATGTCGAAGGGCGACTCGCAGTTGCCGGCGGCGTACTCGTCGAACGCGGTGGACGCCGCCTTCTCGTCCTCGGAGAAGTCCGACTCGATCTTGTCGAGGTCCTCGGCGTCCTTGAAGTCGTCGGGGTCGAGGTCGTCGGCGGTCGCGACGAGCAGCTCGAAGCCGTCGCGGGCCTCGTCGGGCATGTCCTCCGGCGTCCCGGACTCGGACAGCTTGTCGGCCCACCGCTTCACGGCCTGCACGACGTCCTCGCCGGAGGGCTCCTTCGGCTCCTCGACGTCCATGTCACCGATCAGGTCCTCGAAGAGGCTGTTGTAGGCGTCGCAGAACTCCGTGGCGCTCGCGTCCTCGGGAGCGCTGGTCCCACCACCGTCAGAGCCGCAACCGGTGAGGGCGACGGTCACGGACAGGGCCAGGGAGGCGGCGGTGACCGCCGCCCGCGGGCGGAGCGCAGAGCTGAGCGACATGGGGTTCCTTCCGGTGGCCCGGGCGTCGGCGCGGGCCCTCGTCTAGACGCCGGCCGCGCCGCCGGAGGTCACCGGCCGGCCGAGCCGCGCGTGCGGCACCCGGAGCAGGTCACCGACGCGAGCAAGGTACGCCGCTCGCGCCAGGGGTGCCACTCCGAGCGCGGACAGGTGCGGGGTCACCCACTGCACGTCGATCAGCCGCTCGGCGCGGTGCTCGTCGGAGAGCAGGTCGACCAGCCCCACCAGCGCGACCTTGGAGGCGTCGGTCGCGCGGTGGAACATCGACTCCCCCGCGAACAGCCCGTTGATGGCGACGCCGTACAGGCCGCCCTCCAGCCGGTCGTCGCGCCACGCCTCGACCGAGTGCACCCAGCCCAGGTGGTGCAGCTCGCGGTAGACCGCACGGACCCGGTCGTCGATCCAGCCCCCCGGCCGGCGGGGGTCGGCGCACGCGTCGAGGACCTCGTCGAACGCGGTGTCCACCCGGATCTCGAAGTCGCGCACGGAGCGGCGCAGCGAGCGCGAGACGACCAGCGCGTCCAGCGGCAGCACCCCCCGACGTACGGGGCTCCACCAGGCCATCGGGTCGCGCCGCCCGCCCAGCGGCATGGGGAAGATCCCGTGCCGGTACGCCGCCAGCACCGTGCCGGGCTCGAGGTCGGCGCCCAGCCCGACCAGGTCGTCCTCGGGGTCCCAGCGCGACGGGTCTGCGAAGCGCCAGCCGGTCGCCGGCGGCTCGACCGGCGCCGCCGGTGCCTCCCGTCCCGCCACGCGCTCCACGGTAGCGGCTGCGCGCGGGGTGCCGGCGGGACGGATGTCGTCGACCGGCGGGCCGATGTCGTCGTCCAGGCGAGCGGGAGGCTCCCGGCCGGTCCACCCGCTCCTCCCCTGGGCCACCCCACCTAAGATCGACCCATGGGCGTGAAGAACCAGGTGGGCCGTCAGCTGGCCCCACACATCACCGGACTCGCACCCGGGCTCACCACCGGCTTCGTGCGCGAGGCGCTGCACCGCGCCATCGCCGGGGTCGGGCCGCTGCCGTCGGCCGCCGACGCCGCGGAGGCACAGCTGCGCGAGCAGAGCGGTGACGTCGAGAAGGCCGTCCACGAGGTGATCGAGAACCACGTGCGCTACGCCGGCGCGCAGGGCTTCGTCACCAACATCGGCGGGCTGGTGACGATGGTCGTCGCCGTGCCGGCCAACATCACCGGGCTGACCCTGATCCAGTGCCGGATGATCGCCGGCATCGCCCACCTGCGCGGCTACGACCTCGACGACCCCCGGGTCCGCAACGCGATCCTGGTCAGCCTGCTCGGCGAGGACACCGTCAAGCACATGGTCAAGAAGAAGAAGATCCCGGCGCCCCCGATGGCCCTGGCCACCGCGCCCCACCACGACGCGTCGCTGGAGCAGACGATCTCCGCCCACGTCGCCTCCGACCTGGTCTCCCGGATCGCCGGCAAGCGGCTGGCCACGCAGGTCGGACGCCGGATCCCGGTGGTGGGCGGCCTGGTCGGCGCGGGCGCCGACGGCTACACGACCTGGCAGATCGGTCGGTACGCCGACCGCGAGCTGCTGCCCCGCGCCGGTCGCTAGGACCGCTCAGGACCGCTCAGGAGCCGCTCACGACCGCAGCCGCGCGGCGGCCGTGCGCGCCCGGGCGACGAGCTGGCGGTCGGGGTCGGGTCGGCTGGCGGCTTCCCGCGTCATCGCCGACAGCGCGTCGAGGGCGACCTTGAGCTGACGCTTGGTCCCGACCTTGTCGGGGTTGACGTAGCGCTCTCCCTCGCCGAGCGGCAGCGGCCGCAGGTCGTCGAGGTCGCCCACGACGTGCACCCCGCTGCCCTCGACCCAGTCGATCCAGCGCCCGGTCTCGGCCTCGGCCCACGGCAGCATCCGCGGCGGGAGGCGCACCGGCGCCGAGCGGCTCTGCACCAGGGTGTTCTGGGCCAGCATCTCGCGGATCAGCTCGTCGAACGCCGGCTCGCGCCGGGTGGCGCGGTGCATCCGCCGGTTGAGCTGGCGCACCACGGTGGTCTCGGCCACCCCGAGCGACTGGTTGAGCTCGGTGCTCTCCAGCGGCGCGGCCGCCGGGTCGGTGCCGATGGCCTCGAGGAACCGTCGCCAGAGCACGTCGCGGCCACTGCCCGCGGGCGGCACCGTGACCACGTGGACGCGCTCGGGCGGCAGCCCGGCGCCCCAGGCGGACAGCACGCTCGGCAGGTCGAGCGCCCGGTAGAACCACGGGTGGCCGTGCTCGAGCCGGTCGAGGAAGCTGCGGTAGGTCCACCTGCGACCCTGCTTGATGCTCTCCTGCCAGGCCGCCGGGATCTGCCGGGCCAGGTCGCGCGCGGTGTAGACGACGTGCAGCTCGGTGCTCCTCGAGCTGCCGACCAGGTCGCGCTTGGCGCGGGCGATCGCGTCGGCGGGCGCCGGCGCGAGGATCTCGTGGCTGATGACCACCGACCCCGAGCGTCGACGTACGCGTCGGACCAGGGAGTCCCAGCTGCCGTCGGCGTGGCCGGGGGGCCCGCCCCAGTCCTCGCCGAGCAGGTCGAGGGCGGCGCGGAAGTGGAAGAGCGGCGCCAGCAGCAGCGGCGATCCCGCCGGGAAGTGGGTCCCCGCGTCGGCCAGGGTCTTGGCGTTGAGCTGCAGTCGGTCCTGGAGGTACGTCGTCCCGGTCTTCGGGGCTCCGACGTGGAGGTAGACGCGGCGGCTCACCCGGTCGATTGTGCCAGCGCGCGCACCACCCCGGAGGGGCTGGGGCGGCCGAGGTGACCGGCCATCCACACGCTCGTGCCGACCAGCGAGGGCAGGTCGACGCCGTGCTCGATGCCGAGCCCGGTCAGCAGCCAGACGAGGTCCTCGGTGGCGAGGTTGCCGGTGGCGCTCTTGGCGTAGGGGCAGCCGCCGAGCCCGCCGGCGCTCGCGTCGAAGGTGGTGATGCCCGACTGGAGCGCGGAGTAGGCGTTGGCCAGGGCCTGGCCGTAGGTGTCGTGGAAGTGCATGGCCAGCTGGTCCAGGGCCATCCCGTCGGCGACGAACGCCGCCAGGAGGTCGGTGACGTGGCCGGCGGTGCCGACCCCGATCGTGTCGCCCAGGCTGAGCTGGCTCGCGCCGAGGTCGAAGAGCCGGCGTCCGACGGAGACCACCTGCTCGATCGGCACCTCGCCCTCCCAGGGGTCGCCGAAGCACATCGAGACGTAGGCGCGCACGTCGAGCCCGGCCTCGCGGGCGCGCACCACGGTGGGCTCGAACATCGCGAACTGCTCGTCGAGGCTGCGGTTCAGGTTCTTCTGGGCGAAGGTCTCGGTGGCGGAGCCGAAGATCGCGATGTGGCGGCAGCCGAGCTCGAGCGCCCGGTCGAGGCCGCGCTCGTTGGGCACCAGCACGGGGTGGTCGCGACCGGCGTCGCCCAGCATCGTCATCAGGTCGGCGGCGTCGGCCAGCTGGGGCACCCATCGCGGGTGCACGAAGCTGGTGGCCTCGACGACCGGCAGCCCGGCGGTGACCAGCCGACGTACGAACTCGGCCTTGACCTCGGTCGGCACGAGCGCCTTCTCGTTCTGCAGCCCGTCGCGCGGACCGACCTCGTAGATCGTCACCCGCTCGGGCATCCCCGACCGGCTCACGACTCCTCCCCGGTGACCACGAACAGCGTCGCGCCGAGCGAGACCTGCGCGCCGACGGCGGCCCCGACGGTGGTGACGGTGCCGGCGTACGGCGCCTTGAGGGCCAGCTCCATCTTCATGGCCTCGAGCACCCCGAGCACCTGCCCCTCCTCCACCGTGGCGCCCTGCGCGACGCGCACCTCGAGCACGGTGCCGGGCATCGGTGCCTTGAGCACGCCGTCGCCGGCGGCCGGGCCGTGCTCGGCCATCACGTCGGGGCGCTGGAAGACGAAGCGCTGACCCTCGCGCACCACCTCGACCAGGTGGGGGTGGACGGCGACCACCGCGCGGTCGCGGCGTCCGTCGGCGACCGCGACCAGCACGGCTCCCTCCGTGCCCAGCTCGCGGAAGTCGCGACCGTCGACCGTGCCGTGGTGGCGGTCGACGACGACCGGTCGGTCGAGCTCGACGATCTGCGGGGCGGGGTCGGACCCGAGCCGGAAGCCGTCGGGCTCGAAGGGGTGACCGCTGCCGGTGGCCACCGTCTCGGCGGCCTGGGCCCACGCGGCGAAGGACCGCGCCGGGTCGGGCGAGGGGGCCTCGACCTCCGCGCTGTCGAGCCACGCGGTGTCGATCGTGGCGTCGCGGAACTCCTCGCTCGCCACGAGTGCGCGCAGGAAGCCGGCGTTGGTGGTGAGCCCCAGGATCGCGGTGTCGTCGAGGGCGGCGACCAGCGCACGGCGCGCGCTCTCGCGGTCGGGTCCGTGGGCGATCACCTTGCCGAGCATCGGGTCGTACGCCGTGCTCACGACCTGGCCGGAGCCCAGCGCGTGGTCGACGCGCACGGTCGTCGTCGCGCTCGACGAGACCGGCCAGCGCACCAGGTCGGCCGTGCCGGCCTGGGGCAGGAACCCGCCGAAGGAGTCCTCGGCGTAGACCCGGGCCTCGATCGCGTGACCGCTGAGGGAGACCTCGTGCTGCGAGATCGGCAGCGGCTGGCCGGCGGCGACCAGCAGCTGGAGCTCGACGAGGTCGAGGCCGGTGACCAGCTCGGTCACGGGGTGCTCGACCTGGAGCCGGGTGTTCATCTCCAGGAAGTAGACCTCGTCGGTGGCGGTGTCGAGGAGGAACTCCACGGTGCCGGCGTTCTCGTAGTCGACCTGCTTGGCGAGCGCGACCGCCGCGTGAGTGATCGTGGCGCGCACGGCGTCGGTGATGGTCGGCGCCGGGGCCTCCTCGAGCACCTTCTGGTGGCGGCGCTGGGTGGAGCAGTCGCGTTCGAAGAGGTGCAGCACGGTGCCGTGCGAGTCGGCCATCACCTGCACCTCGAGGTGGCGCCCGGACTCGACGTACTTCTCCACCAGCATCGTGTCGTCGCCGAACGACGAGCGGGCCTCGCGCCGCGCGGACGCGACGGCCTCGTCGAAGTCGGCGGCGTCGCGGACGATGCGCATCCCCTTGCCACCGCCTCCCGCTGCGGCCTTGACCAGCACCGGCATCGCCATCGAGGACGGCGGTGCGTCGACGGCGTACGACGGCACGACCGGCACTCCGGCCGCGACCGCGATCTCGCGGGCGGCGTCCTTGCGGCCCATCTGCTCCATCACCGCAGAGCTCGGGCCCACCAGGGTGATGCCGGCCGCCTCGAGGGCGGCGGCGAAGGGGGCGCGCTCGGAGAGGAAGCCGTAGCCGGGGTGGACCGCCTCGGCGCCGGTGGACCGCGCGGCCTCGACCACGGCCTCGATGTCGAGGTAGCTCGTGACGCGCACCGCCTCGTCGGCGGCGCGCACGTGCGGGGCCTCGACGTCGAGGTCGGTGAAGATCGCGATGCTGCGCACCCCGAGGCGCCGGGCGGTGCGGATCACCCGCAGCGCGATCTCACCGCGGTTGGCGATGAGCACCGACTCCAGCCCCCCGGTGGTCGAGCCGCCCTTGGCGGTCGAGCTTGCCGAGACCGGTCCGTCATCGCTGGTCGAGCCGTCACTGGTGGTCGAGCTGGTCGAGACCATCGTCATCACATCCTGAAGATGCCGTAGGAGGGCTCGGGGATCGGCGCGTGGGCGGCCGCAGCCAGCCCCATGCCGAGCACCCGACGGGTCTCGACGGGGTCGATGACGCCGTCGTCCCAGAGCCGTGCGGTGGAGTAGTAGGGCGAGCCCTGGGCGTCGTACTGGTCGCGGATGGGGGCCTTGAAGGCCTCCTCGTCCTCGGCCGACCACTCCTCGCCGCGCGCCTCGAGTCCGTCGCGCCGCACCGTGGCCAGCACGCCCGCGGCCTGCTCGCCCCCCATCACCGAGATCCGGGCGTTGGGCCACATCCACAGGAAGCGGGGGTCGTAGGCGCGACCGCACATGCCGTAGTTGCCGGCCCCGAAGGAGCCGCCGATCACGACGGTGAACTTCGGCACCACCGAGCAGGCGACGGCGGTGACGAGCTTGGCCCCGTCGCGGGCGATCCCGCGGTTCTCGTACTCGCGCCCGACCATGAAGCCGGAGATGTTCTGCAGGAAGACCAGCGGGATGCCGCGCTGGTTGCACAGCTCGATGAAGTGCGCGCCCTTGAGGGCCGACTCGCTGAAGAGGATCCCGTTGTTGGCCACGATGCCGACCGGGTGGCCCCAGATCCGCGCGAAGCCGGTCACCAGGGTCTCGCCGTAGAGCTGCTTGAACTCGTGGAAGCGGCTGCCGTCGACGACGCGGTAGATCACCTCGCGCACGTCGTAGGGGGTGCGGGTGTCGGTGGGGACGACGTCGTAGAGCGTGGCGGGGTCTTCCGCCGGCTCCTCCGAGGCGTGCACCTCGTACGACGGCGCGTCGGGCCGGGCGAGCGTGTCGACGATGCTGCGCACGATGGCGAGCGCGTGGGCGTCGTCCTCGGCGAGGTGGTCGACGACGCCGGAGGTGCGGGCGTGGACGTCGCCGCCGCCGAGCTCCTCGGCCGTGACGACCTCACCGGTCGCGGCCTTCACCAGCGGCGGGCCACCGAGGAAGATCGTGCCCTGGTCGCGGACGATCACGGTCTCGTCGGACATCGCCGGGACGTAGGCACCGCCGGCGGTGCACGAGCCCATCACCGAGGCGATCTGGGGGATGCCGCGGGCGGAGAGGTTGGCCTGGTTGAAGAAGATCCGGCCGAAGTGCTCGCGGTCGGGGAAGACCTCGTCCTGCATCGGCAGGAACGCTCCGCCGGAGTCGACGAGGTAGACGCAGGGCAGCCGGTTGTCGGCCGCGACCTGCTGCGCGCGCAGGTGCTTCTTGACCGTCATCGGGTAGTAGGTGCCGCCCTTGACGGTCGCGTCGTTGGCCACGACGACGCACTCGCGGCCGCTGACCCGGCCGATGCCGGTGACGACGCCCGCGGCCGGGACCGCGTCGTCGTACATGCCGGTGGCGGCGAGCGGGCTGAGCTCGAGGAAGGGGCTCCCGGGGTCGAGCAGCCGGTCGACCCGCTCGCGGACCAGCAGCTTGCCGCGGTCGGTGTGCTTGGTGCGGGCGGCCTCGCTCCCGCCCAGCCGGGCTCGGGCCAGGCGCTCGCGGAGGTCCTCCACGAGTGACTGCAGGTCGGAGGTCGGTGCCAGTTCGCTCACCTCGCTAGGTTAGCGATCATTAACCATCGCGTCCACGGGGCGGCGCGTCGAACCCCACGAACCCCGCCGGGTCCGTGGGGCTCGAGGCATCACCGCTCCAGGCTCATCTCGGCGGCCGCGGGACCAGGCACGCAGCCGGCTCCGAGGAGTTGCCCTCAAAGTCGGTCGCGAAGGTCTCGCCGTCGCCCGTGCCCTTCAGGTGCAGGATCCCACCGGGCATCTCCTTCTCCTTGGGGCCGGAGGCGGCCTGGGTGTACTTGATCCGCTGGCCACTCTCGTAGGGACCAAAGACGTGTCCGCTCCCCGTGTCCCTGAGGAAGACCTGCGGCGACGCGTCGACGATGTCGACCGCCACGAGTGCGTAGAACCCGTCCGGGTTCTGGCCCGACCGCGGGTTCTTCCCCGACCGCGGAGTGTTGCCACCGGGGTTGGTCGACTCCTCGCACGACGACGCGGGAGGCGTGGTGTCGACGACCTCGATAGTGCCGTCCGCCTCCCCGGTCAGGCCGGACGAGTCGGTGGCCTCGCAGTGGGTCGGCGTGACCCCGAGCGCGAAGAGCGACCCCGACGAGCGGAGCGCAGATCGGGGTCAGCGGGCCGTCGACGTTGTCCTCCGCCGAGGAGTCGTACGCCACGACGGCACCGTCGGGACCGGTGGCCTCGACGACCTTGCTCTCAACGGTCACCACCGGCGGAGTGATGTCGTTGACATGGACCGTCGTCGTCTCCACGAAGCCCGGTCCCGCGGAGACCCCGTTCACCAGGAAGTCCGTGGTGCACACCACCGTGCCACCCTGCGGAGCGCCCGCGCCCACGTTGATCGTCTCGTCGAAGGTGGCGGTGTCACCGCTGGTGACTTCGCTCGAGGACGGCGAGAACGTCAGGCTGACGCTCGGGTCGTCGCAGACCGTGCTCGGCTCCACGAGGGCGGGCAGGTTCTGCAGCTCGGCGAGGATCGCGGCGGCCACGTCGCCCGGTCCGGCGCTGGTGAGAACTCCCGAGGTGGCGTCGGTGATCCGCGTCGCCTGCCCGCTGCTGTCCAGGTTGCCGACGTTGATCGCGATCACCCGGATCCCGGCCGCCGTCAGCGCGGCGGTCGCCTGCGCCTCGGTGAAGCCGTTGCTCGGGTCGTGGCTCGGAGCATCTCCGAACATCACCAGCACGCGCGTGCTGTCGGGGCGGTAGGTCAGCCCTGAGATCTGCACCAGGGCGTTGATCCACGCCTCCGGGAAGTCCCCCCCGCCGCCGGCGTTCCAGGTGTTGATGGCCGTCGACGCAAGACCTGTGTCGGAGGTCAGCCCCTGGTTCAGCGCGAAGACGGGGTTGTAGCCCACGTCGCGGTACTCCGCGACCGCGAACTGGGCGGCAGGCGACGATGCCTGCACTTGGTTCATGATGGAGGCCGCGTTGCTCTTGACGTTGCTGATCGCAGCTCCCATGCTCCCGGTCGTGTCCGCCATTAGGACGATGTCGGGCTCGGGCGGGATCTCGGGCGTCTCCACCGACTTGGCGATCACGGCCGATCCTCCGGGGTCCAGCGATTTCTCCACCGCTGCGGGGGTCACGCCCGGTACGGCGACCGCCGCGCTCGTCATGGCCAGGAGCAGGCCGAGCGTGGCCAACCCCGTCCTCTGCACTCTGCGTCTCAGGTTCGAGCGAGTCGCGCGAGACATCAGCAACCAGTCCCTCCATCGATATATCTCACGGCCGGACGGCCGCGTCCTTCGAGGCTAGGGAGAGATCCCCAGGTGACGCATGACACCGATGGGCCGCCGAATGACCAGAAATGACTACGCGCCATGGCCCCTCCGTGCCGTTAGCGACCGTTAACCTCTCACCATGAACCGACGCGAGCAGATCCTCGCGACCGCGGCCGAGCTCTTCGCGGCGCGCGGCTTCCACGGGGTCTCGGTGGCTGAGCTGGGCGCCGCGTGCGGCATCTCGGGGCCGGCGCTCTACAAGCACTTCGCCTCCAAGGACGCGATGCTGGCCGAGATCCTGGTCTCGATCAGCGAGCGGCTGCTCGGCGTGGGCCTGGAGCGGGTGGCCGCCAGCGACGGGCCGGAGGAGGCACTCACGGCGCTGGTCGAGTGGCACGTCGACTTCGCGGTCGGCCGGCGCGCGCTGATCGTCGTCCAGGACCGCGACTGGGGGGCGCTGCCCGAGGCGGCCCGCGACCGGGTCCGCGCGCTCCAGCTCTCGTACGTCGACCTCTGGGCCGAGCAGCTCCGCGGCCGCGACGCGACGTTGTCCGACACCGCGGCCCGCGCGACCGCCCACGCGGTCTTCGGCCTGATCAACTCCACGCCGCACAGCGCCCGGCTCCCCGACGACCAGATGCGCTCGCTGCTGCGCGCGATGGCGCTGCGGGCGGTCGGCGCCGCCGATCAGGGAGGGTTCTCAGTCACCAGGTGACTGAGAACCTTCGCTGTCTCACCGCCGGGCGACGCTCAGAACAGGTGGTCGATCGGCTGCTCGGGGTCGGCGAGCAGCTCGAGCACACGGGCGGCCCGGAGGGCGGCGTCGACCGCGGTGTCGAGCAGCGGGTCGAGCAGCGGGTCGTCGGCCTCGACGTCGGCGGTGTCGGTCTCCTGGTCGGCGTACGTCGTCGTGCGGGCGTGGAGCGCGGCCAGCAGCTGGTCGCGGGGCAGCCCGCGC
>CAWJSY010000014.1:0-20048 GCA_963845645.1 uncultured Actinomycetota bacterium | reverse complement strand
AGGCCGCGATGGCTCGGCACGTCGAGGGCTACGAGGACGAGTGGCGCGCGACGCTCGAGGACCCCGACAAGCTGGCGCGGTTCGTCTCCTTCGTCAACGCCCCCGACACCCCCGACCCGCACATCGCCTTCGTGGAGGAGCGGGGCCAGGCGGTGCCGGCCGAGCCGGCCGGCCCGGTGGTGCTGGGGGCGACGATCCCCGTGGGAGCGCCGTGATGACGGCGCCGGAGGGCGTGGCGGCGGTGCTCGGCACCGTCGTGTGCCGCCTGGACCAGATCGAGGTCGAGGGCGGGGTGTGCGCGCTCGTGGACGGCGCGGCCGTGGCTGTCTTCCGGACCCACGACGACCGGCTCCACGCGCTCGACAACTACGACCCGTACGCCGGCGCGTCGGTGCTGGCCCGCGGGATCGTCGGCAGCCGCACGGTCGCGGGCGTCGAGGTGCCGTACGTCGCCAGCCCCCTGCACAAGCAGGCGTTCGACCTGCGCACGGGGCAGTGCCTCGACGACGCGACGACCCGCGTGGCGACGTACCCGGTCCACGTGACCGACGACGGCACGGTGGTGGTGGGTGACCGGCGACAATGAGGTCATGAGCGCCGCCGACCACCGACCCCTGGCCGGGTTCCGGATCGGGGTGACCGCGGCCCGCAAGATCGAGGAGCAGACCACCCTGCTCGAGCGCCGTGGCGCCACCGTGGTGTGGGCGCCGGCGCTCTCCCTCAACCCCAACCACGTCGACGACGCGTCGCTGCGAGCCGCCACCGAGGACGTGCTGAGCCGTCCCGTCGACCTCTTCCTGGCCACGACCGGGATCGGGATGAAGGCGTGGTTCGCGGCGGCGGAGGCCTGGGGCCTGCTCGACGAGCTGCTGGCCGCCCTGGGCTCGGCCGAGATCCTGGCCCGCGGCCCCAAGAGCGTCGGGGCGCTGCGCCGCCGCGGGCTCCAGGAGCTGTGGGCGCCGGAGTCGGAGGCCTTCGAGGACGTGCTCGAGCACCTGCGCGGCCGCGACCTCGCCGGCCGCCGGATCGTCGTGCAGGAGCACGGCCAGTCGCTGTCGATGGCGGCCCACGCGCTGCGCCGCCAGGGCGCCGACGTGACGACCGTGGCGGTCTACCGCGTGCTCAGCGCCGACGACCCGGGCCCGATGTTCGCGCTGATCGACCAGGTGGTCGAGCGGACGGTCGACGCGGTCACGTTCACCTCGGCTCCCGCGGTGGCCGCGCTGATGGACGGCGCCGGTTCGACGGGTCGTCGCGACGAGCTGATCGGCGCCTTCCAGGCCGACGTGGTCGCCGCGTGCGTCGGCCCGGTCACGGCCGCGGCGTTCGAGATGTGGGGCGTCCCGTCGATCTACCCCGAGCGCTCGCGGCTCGCGGCGATGGTCAAGCAGCTCGAGGTCGAGCTGCCGGCGCGGGCGTCCGGGCTGTCGATCTCGGTGGCCGGTCACACGCTGATGGTGCCCAGCGCCTCCAGGGGTGTGGTCTTCCTCGACGGGGTCGAGGCGCGTCTCTCGCCGGCGCCGTTCGCGGTGCTCGAGGCGCTGCTGGTCGATCCCGGGCGCGTGGTCTCGCGACGTCAGCTGATGACGACTCTTCCCTCCGGGACCGCGGCGTCCGAGCACGCGGCCGAGATGGCGGTGGCGCGGCTGCGGGCGGCGCTGGGCACACGGGTGGTGCAGACCGTGGTCAAGCGGGGCTACCGCCTCGCGGTCACCGGTTGACCGGGTGCTCGCCTGTTCTCTGCCCGGACCGACTTCGCTGAAGAACGCCGGGTGGGTGGCGCCGTTTCTCTAGGCTCCGGTGTCCGGGCCAGGAGCCAGGTCGTGTGCCGGAGCGGACACGCGGGTCAGTGCACGGCTCCTCGCCCGGTCGACCGGTGCTCCGCTCGGGGGTGCACCGGTCGGGCGCGCCTCGTGTGGGGGGTCGTGAGGGGTCGTGGGGGAGAGTAGGGACGTGACCCCGTCATCGCCCCCGTCCGAGCGTGGCGTCGGTGACGACCGGTTGCTGGTCACGGTCGCGCACGGCACCCGTCATGGTCCGGGCAACGCCGTGGCCGCCGCGGTGACCGCCGCGGCGGGCGAGCGGCTCGGGACCAGCGCGCGGGCGTCGTACGTCGAGCTGTGCGAGCCGCTGTTCGCCACGGTGATGGCCGGGCTCCAGCAGCCGGCGGTGGTCGTGCCGCTGCTGCTCTCGACCGGCTTCCACGTGCGCGTCGACCTGCCGGAAGCGGTGGCCGGTGCGAGCGCTCCCGTGCTGATGGGGGGTCCGCTCGGACCCGACCCGCTGCTCGCGCACGCCCAGGTGGAGCGCCTGCGCGAGGCCGGGGCCGAGCCCGGGGCGCCCGTGGTGCTGGTGGCGGCAGGGTCGTCCGACCCGCTGGCCACGGCCGACCTCGAGGCCGCCGCCGACCTGCTCGGCGAGCGGTGGGGCGGGCCCGTGCGAGTGGCCACGCTGACCGCCCTGGGCGACCGTCCCGCCGCGGTGGTGCGCCCGGGCGACGTGGTCTCGCCCTACCTGCTCTCGCCCGGCTACTTCGCCGACCGCGCCCGCCGCGAGTCGCTCGCCGCCGGGGCCGTGGTCGTGGCCGACGTGATGGGCACCCACCAGGCCGTGGTCGACCTCGTGGTGCAGCGGGCGTCGGCGCTGGTGGCCGGCGGGCGCCGGCCGGCCTGAGGTCGGGCCGACGGGTCGGCGGTGGGTGTGCCACGTGGGTGGGGTCGAGAAGGGTGGTTGAGCCACCGGCGGTGGTGCCGCCGGCGGCGGGCTCGCGGTCGGCGGTGGGTGTGCCACGTGGGTGGGGTCGAGAAGGGTGGTGGAGCCACCGGCGGTGGTGCCAACGGGTCGGCGGTGGGTGTGCCACGTGGGTGGGGCTGAGAAGCGTGGTTGAGCCACCGGCGGTGGTGCCGCCGGCGGGGGCTCGTGGTCGGCGGTGGGTGTGCCACGTGGGTGGGGTCGAGAAGCGTGGCTGAGCCACCGGCGGTGGTGCCGCCGGCGCGGGCTCGTGGTCGGCGGTGGGTGTGCCACGTGGGTGGGGTCGAGAAGCGTGGCTGAGCCACCGGCGGTGGGCCGGCTGGGTCGGCGGTGGGTGTGCCACGTGGGTGGGGTCGAGAAGCGTGGCTGAGCCACCGGCGGTGGTGCCGCCGGCGGCGGGCTCGTGGTCGGCGGTGGGTGTGCCACGTGGGTGGGGTCGAGAAGGGTGGTTGAGCCACCGGCGGTGGTGCCGCCGGCGGCGGGCTCGTGGTGGGCGGTGGGTGTGCCACGTGGGTGGGGTCGAGAAGCGTGGCTGAGCCACCGGCCGCCCGGGTCAGCCCCGGTCCAGCTCCAGCACCTCGGGGGCGTGCAGCCGCACCATGAAGCGGCGCGCGTGCGCCGGGACCCGGTGAGGAGTGGCGCGCGAGACCACGACCATGACCGCGAAGGCCAGCGGAACCGACCACGCGGCCGGCTGGGACGAGCAGCGCCCCCACCCAGCCGGTGGCGTCGCCGTCCGCGAGCACCCAGATCACCGCGCTGCCCGAGCCGAGTCCGCCCGCCGCGATGCCGGCGATGGCGCCGACGTCGGTGAGCCCGCGCCACCAGATCCCGAGCACCAGCAGGGGGCAGAACGTCGACGCCGCCACGGCGAAGGCGAGCCCGACGGCCCGCGCGACCCCGACGTTGGGCATGGCCAGCGCCAGCGCCAGCGGCACCGCGACTGCGAGCACGGCCCCCACCCGGAAGGCCGCGACCCCACCGAGTCGGCGACCGCGCCAGACCCGACCGGTGACGTCCTGGCTCAGCACGCCGGCGACCGCGATGGACAGCCCCGACGACGTCGACAGGAACGCCGCGAACGCGCCCGCGGTCACCAGCGCCGCCAGCAGCTCACCGCCCATGCCGCCGAGCATCAGCCGCGGCAGCTCGAGGACGAGGACGTCGGCGCGACCGGTCGCGGCCAGCTCGTCGGCGTACACGGTGCCGAGCAGGCCGTAGAGCGGCGGCAGCAGGTAGAAGACGCCGAGCAGCACCAGCACCACCAACGTCGTGCGGCGCGCGGCCCGCCCGTCGGGGTTGGTGTAGAAGCGCACGACCACGTGGGGCAGGCCCATCGTGCCGAGGAAGGTCGCCACGATCAGCGAGTACGTCGTGTAGAGACCGATCGTCCCGCCGTCGGCCAGCGGCAGCGACCAGTCGGCGTCCCCGAGCCGTGACGCGGGGGACCCGTCGCTGGCCCACACCCCGAGCAGGACGACCAGCGGCACGAGCAGGGCGGTGAGCTTGAGCCAGTACTGGAAGGCCTGCACGAACGTGATGCTGCGCATGCCGCCCGAGCTCACGTTGGCCAGCACGACGGCGCCCACGACCACGGGCCCGACCCACACCGGGGCGTCGATCGCGGCGGCCAGGGTGATGCCGGCGCCCTGGAACTGCGGCAGCAGGTAGAGCCACCCGATGCCGACCACGAGGGCCGAGCAGGCGGCCCGGGCGGGCCGCGAGCCGAGGCGGGCCTCGGCGAAGTCGGGCAGCGTGTAGGCCCCCGAGCGGCGCAGCGGCGCGGCCACCAGGACGAGCAGGAGGAGGTAGCCGGCGGTCCAGCCGATCGGGTACCAGAGCATGTCGGCGCCGAAGGTGAGCACGAGACCGGCGACCCCGAGGAAGCTGGCGGCGGAGAGGTACTCACCTCCGATCGCCGAGGCGTTCAGCCCGGGCCGCACGGTGCGCGAGGCGACGAAGAAGTCGCTGGTGGTGCGCGAGAAGCGCAGCCCCCACGAGCCGATCAGCAGCGTGGTGACGGTGACCAGGACGACGGCGACCACGCCGGGTGCACCGCTCACCGCTCACCCTCCGACCGGACCTCCGACATGAGGTCGGCGAAGTCGCGCTCGTTCTGCTCGGCGCGGCGCACGTAGCGCCAGCCGAGCGCCACGATCGCCGGGTAGACCAGGAAGCCCAGCAGCAGCCACGGCAGCGGCAGACCGACGAGGCGTACGCCGGCCAGCCCCGGCGCGAGGTGGAAGAGCAGGGGCAGCGACCCGACGCCGGCGGCCAGCAGGGCGATGATCCGCAGGGCCAGGCCGAGCTGCTCGCGCAGCAGCGAGCCGAGGTAGACCCCGCCGAGCTCGGTCTCCTCGTCGATCTCGCGGGCTCGCGTCCGGACCGTACGTCGGCGGGCGGGGCCGCTGACCCGGACCCGCGGCGGTGGCTCGCCCTCAACCACCGGGAGCACCACCAGGAGCACCACCAGGAGCACCACCGGGGCCACCGGACGCGGGTCGACCCAGCAGCTCGCGCAGCTCGCGGGTGTGCCGCCGGCTCACCGCCAGCTCGACGTCCCCGATGACGACGGTGCAGCGGCCGGAGTCCATCCGGACCTCGGTGATGTGGGCCAGCGCGACGAGCAACGAACGGTGGATCCGCACGAACCCGGCCGGTCGCCACTCCTCCTCCAGCGTCGAGAGCGGGGTGCGCAGCAGGTGGCTGCCGCTGCTGGTGTGCAGCCGGGCGTAGTCGCCGTGGGCCTCGACGTGCGAGATGTCGGTGCGGTCGAGGAAGCGGGTGACCCCACCGCGCTCGACCGCGACCTGGAGGTCGAGCGGCGCCGGGGCCCGGTCGCTGCCCTCGACCACCCGACGTACGGCCTCGGAGAGACGCTCGGGACGCACCGGCTTGAGCACGTAGTCGACGGCCTGCAGGTCGAAGGCCTCGACGGCGTGCTGGTCGTGAGCGGTGACGAAGACGATGGGCGGAGGACGTACGGAACCGGCCCAGCACCTGCGCGAGCTCGAGGCCCGTGAGGCCCGGCATCTGCACGTCGAGGAAGACGCAGTCGACCTCGGCCTCGCGCAGGATCCGCAGCCCCTCGGTGGCGGAGTCGGAGGTCAGCACCTCGCCGATCCGGTCGTCGCGGGCCAGCAGCCAGGCCAGCTCGTCGAGGGCCGGCCGTTCGTCGTCGACGACGAGGACCCGCAGCCCCGCCCGCTCCGACGGACCGCGGGTCACGCCTGGACCCCCGGCGCGAACTTGGGCACCCGCAGCACGACCCGCGTGCCGGCGCCCGGCGCGGTCTCGACGACCAGCCCGTAGTCGTCGCCGAAGGCGTTGCGCAGCCGGGCGTCGACGTTGCCGAGCCCGATCGAGTCGAGCGAGACGTCGCCGGCCAGCGCACGGCGGATCTTCTCCGGATCCTCGCCCACGCCGTTGTCCTCGATCTCGATGACGCACTCGGTGTCGCGGTCGTGGGCCAGGATGCTGATCCGTCCGCCCTGGGCGCCGGAGGCCTCCAGCCCGTGCTGGACGGCGTTCTCGACCAGGGGCTGCACGCACAGGAACGGTACGGCGACCGGCAGCACCTCGGGGGCGATCCGCAGCGTCACCTGCAGACGGTCGCCGAAGCGGGCCTGCTCGAGCAGCAGGTAGCGCTCCACGGACTTCAGCTCCTCGGCGAGCGTCGTGTAGTCGCCGTGGCGGCGGAAGGAGTAGCGGGTGAAGTCGGCGAACTCGAGCAGCAGCTCGCGGGCCCGCTCGGGGTCGGTGCGCACGAAGCTCGCGATCGCCCCGAGGCTGTTGTAGACGAAGTGCGGGCTGATCTGCGCACGCAGGGCACGCACCTCGGCCTCCATCAGCCGGGTGCGGCTGGCGTCGAGCTCGGCGAGCTCGAGCTGGCCGGAGACCCACTGGGCGACCTCGTCGGCGGCGCGGGCCAGGCCGGCCGTGGGATGGGGGGCGAAGGCCTGCAGCGTGCCGACCACCCGCTCGTCGACCAGCAGCGGGCTCACCACCGCCGTGCGCACCGGGCAACCCGGCTCCTCGCACGGCAGCAGGTGCCGGTCGACGCTGCGGGTCTGCCCCCGCTCGACGGTCTCGGCGACCAGCGCGCGGGCCTGCGCGGCGTGGTGCTCACCCAGGCCGTCCCAGGCCAGCACGTCGGCGGTGTCGGTGAGCGCCATCGCGGGGGTGCCGAGCAGCACCCGCAGGTGCTTGATGGAGCGCTCGGCGCTGGTCGCGGTCAGTCCGGCGCGCAGCGCGGGCGAGGCGAGCGAGGCGCGGTGCAGGGTGCGGAACGTCGCGCGGTCGGCCTCCGTGCCGAGCTGCGTACGCCGCCACGCTCGCACCACGTCCGAGACCGACCGTTACCGGAAGTCGATGAGCAGGGTGCCGTCGTCGCCGGGCGAGGAGGTGTCGCCACCCGGGGCGTCGGCGGTCGCGCTGCCCGGCGCGCCGCTCGGCCCGTCCTCCGACCCGTCGCCGGTGGAGGGCTCGGCGGAGTCGTCGTCGCCGGACGTCGAGCCGATCAGGGGGATCGTGGTGGCGGAGACCGCCGGCGCCGGGCTCTTGACGACCCGCGAGCGGAAGCACCGCACCTCGTAGGGCAGCTGCATGCCGTCCATGCCACGACCGTAGGAGTCGTAGAGGTCGAGCACCTCCGCCACCACCTCGGCCCGCCCGGCCTCGTCGAGGGTGGCGACGTTGGACCGCGAGAGGGTGAGGTCCTGGATGGTCCGGCGATCGATCCGCTGCCACTGCGAGAACGTCGCGGACTCCACGAGGATGAACTTCATGGACGTGTCGAGCAGCTCGGTGGGGTCGGTGTCCTGGTCGTGGGTGCCGATGATCCGGCCGAGCTTCTTCACCCACGGGATCCGCTCGTCGCGGACGTTCCAGACCACCGAGAACTTGCCGCGGGGCTTGAGCACCCGACGTACCTCGGGCAGCGCCTGCTGGTGGTCGAACCAGTGGAAGCACTGGGCTGCGACGACGAGGTCGTAGCTGCTGTCGGGAGCGGGAATGCTCTCGGCGGTGCCGACCGAGGCGCGGACGTCGGGCAGCCTCTCGCGGAGCACCTCGAGCATCGCCTCGTCGGGGTCGGTGGCGTGCACGTCGTGGCCCAGGGCGACCAGGTGCTCGGTGAGCTTGCCGGTGCCGGCGCCGAGCTCGAGGATGCTGAGGGGCTCGGTGCCGACGAGCCAGGCGACGGCGTCGGCGGGGTAGCCCGGACGGCCTCGGTCGTAGGTGTCCGCCACCTTGCCGAAGGACAGGGCCTGCCGCTTTCCGTCGTCGCTCATCAGCGCGAGGTTACCCCCCGATACGCTCTCCCGGTGGCTGCTGATCCCCTCGCCTGGCTGGTGTCTCTCGAAGGGGTCCCGTCGGCGTACGCCGCCGTGCGTGACGGCATCGACGTGATGCTCCGCGACCGAGGGCTACGGCGTACCTCACCGGAGCACACGGGCGAGTCGCTGCTGCGCGGCGCGCACGCCAGCGCGGTGCTCGACGGGTCGTCCTCGACGCTGCAGCAGGTGCGCGACGGGGAGGGCGACGAGGTGGCGCAGGACGCCGTCCGGCTCTCCACCGAGCTGCTGTCCCTGTCGCCGGTGCTGACCCGGACGCCGCTGCAGGCGCTGGCCCGCATCCACGCCGTCGTGGCCCGGGGCTCGGTCGACGACGAGCGGCTCGGGCGCCCTCGCGACGCCGAGTCGGCGGCCCGGCTGCGCGACGTGGCGACGGTGCTGACCAGCGACACCGGGGCGCCGGCGCTGCTGGTCGCCGCCGCGGTGCACGCCGAGCTCGCCACGGCGGCGCCGTTCGCCTCCCACAACGGCATCGTCGCCCGCGCGACCGAGCGCCTGGTGCTGGTCTCGCGCGGGGTCGACGAGAAGTCCCTGGTGGTGCCCGAGGCCGGTCACCTCGCGCTGCGCCCGCAGTACGAATCGAACCTGCGGGGCTACGCCGAGGGCGGCGCGGCCGGCATGCACGCCTGGCTGCTGTACGCCGCCGAGGCCTTCGCGGCCGGCGCCGAGGCCAGCCCGCTGCGGCGCGACGCGGAGTGAGCGACCGGTGTGGCACGCAACCCCCGGACATGCAGGTGGCACCCGAGGTCGCAAGGACCTTGAGTGCCACCGCTGACACGTGATCCACGGGCTACCAAGCGTGCTTTATCTATGCTGCCGCGGGAATGTCCCGCAAGCGAGCGCCCTGTAGGAAGGGTGGATCGCCGCGTGGGTACCCAGGTCACGTGTTGCTCTTGAGTTGTCGTGTGTCTGTTGTACGCCGCTTAACCCGGGCGTTCAAGGGTTGACAATCGCCGTGTCGTCGGGCCGTCGGCGGCACCGCCCGTCGTGGCTGGGACCGGCCCTGCTCCCGCCCCCGGCGGCCCCACTGTGGTGTCCGCAATGCGACCGGAGCGCCCGCGTCAGCACCGCTGACGAGACACCTGCCGAGCTCTCGTCACGGTCTGGACCGCGACGGTCGTGGGAGGTCGCTCAGCCCTCGAGGCGGCGACGACGGGCGCTGCTCCACAGCATCCCGCCGACGGCGGCCGCGCCGCCGACGGCCAGCACGGCCAGCGCGGGCCGGGCCGGCGGCAGCGGCACCCGGGTGCGCAGGGCGACCGGCTTGGTGAAGACCAGGACCGGCCACCCGCGGGCCGCGGCGATCTTGCGCAGCTCGCGGTCGGGGTTGACCACGAAGGCGTGGCCGACGACCGCGAGCATCGGCACGTCGGTGGCGGAGTCGGAGTAGGCGTAGCACTGGGCGAGGTCGTAGCCGACCTGCTCGGCCATCGCCCGGATCGCGCGGGCCTTCTCCTCGCCGTAGGCGTAGTAGTCGATCTCGCCGGTGTACTTGCCGTCGACGACCTGGAGTCGGGTCGCGACCACGCGATCCGCGCCCAGCAGCTCGCCGATCGGCTCGACCACCTCGCTGCCCGAGGTGGAGACGATGACGATGTCGCGACCAGCGGTGCCGTGCTCCTCGATCAGGGAGACCGCCTCGGCGTAGACGATCGGCTCGACCACCAGGTGCAGCGTCTCCGCGACGATCTCGCGGACCACCGCGACGTCCCAGCCCGCGGTCAGCTGGGACATGAACGCGCGCATCTTCTCCATCTGGTCGTGGTCGGCGCCACCGGCGAGATAGACGAACTGGGCGTAGGCGGAGCGCAGCACCGCCCGGCGGGAGATCAGGCCGCCCGCCTGGAACGGCTTGCTGAAGGCCAACGCGCTCGACTTCGCGATGATCGTCTTGTCCAGGTCGAAGAAGGCTGCGGTGCGGGCCACGTCTCCCAGGGTAGGTGCCGCACGGCGCGACCCGACGGACCACCTGCCGCCCACCTACCTTTCACAGGGGCCGGTCGGGGAGCGCTCCTCCACAGGCCGACGTCCGTCCCGTGCGGCGTACGCCGGACCCGGGCAGCCTGCCGGCATGACCCCACCGCTGATCATCACTCGTGACGAGACCCTGCTCGACGAGCTCCTGCGCCTGTGCGCCGCCGCCGGGGTCACCCCGGAGGTGGCCGCGGAGGCCGCCGTCTCCCTGCGCTCGTGGGCGGGGGCGCCGCTGGTCCTCCTCGGCGCCGACCTGGCCGGCGAGCTGGCCGTGCTCGAGCCGGTGCGGCGCTCGGCCGTCCACGTCGTCGCGTGGGGGCGGGTGCCCGACGAGCTCTTCCGGGCCGCGATCGCCGTGGGCGCCGAGGACGTGTCCGAGCTGCCGGTCTCGAGCTCGTGGGTGGTCGAGGCGCTCACCGACCTCGGCGACGCCCGGCCCGACGGGCTCGTGCTCGGGGTGCTGGGCGGCTCGGGCGGAGCGGGCGCGACGACGTTCGCGTGTGCGCTCGGCCAGGTCGCGGCCGCGACCGGCGACGCCGTCGTGGTCGACTGCGACCCGCTGGGGCCGGGCGTCGACCGGGTGCTGGGCCTGGAGCGCCACGAGGGCTTCCGCTGGGACGCGCTCTGCCAGACCAGCGGTCGTCTCAGCGCGCGGGCCCTGCGCGAGGCGCTGCCCCGGGCCGGCCGGCTGGGCGTGCTCTCCTGGTACGCCGGGGCCCCCGGCACCCTGCAGGCCTTCGCGGCGCGCGAGGCGCTGTCCGCGTCGCGCCGTGGCCACGACACGGTCGTGCTCGACCTGCCCCGCAGCCCCGACCCGCTCGTCGAAGAGCTCAGCGCGCGCTGCGACCGGCTCCTGGTCCTCGTGGTGCCGACCGTCGCCGGGGTGGCGTCCGCCGCGCGGCTCTGCGCGCGCTTCTCCGACTTCGCCGGGGTGGGCCTGGTCGTCCGCGGCACCGGCCTGGAGCCCGCCGAGGTGGCGAGGGCCACCGGGGTGCCCGTGGTGTCCACGATGCTCGACCAGCGGGGCCTCGAGGAGTCCATCGACCTGGGTCTGGGGCCCGTGCGGCAGCGGCGCGGTCGCCTGGGCCGTGCCGCCCGCGACGTGCTCGAGCGCAGCCGACCGGCCCGTCGCGGCGACGGGGCGAGCGCGGCGTGACCTCGGCGGTCACGGGGGCCGACGATCCGCTGGCCCCGCTGCTCGACGTGGTCCGCGAGCGGCTGGCCCGCGAGCCGGGCCAGCTCAGCCCGCACCGGGTGGCCGTCGCCCTGCGCGAGGCCGGCCGACCGGTGGGTGACGCCACGGTGCTCGCGGTGCACCAGGCCCTGCACCGCGAGGTGGTCGGCGCCGGCCCGCTCGAGCCGCTGCTGCGGCTGCCCGGGGTCACCGACGTGCTCGTCAACGGACCCACCCAGGTCTTCCTCGACCGCGGGCAGGGGCTCGAGCCGACCGGGGTCGGCTTCGCCGACGAGGCCGCCGTACGTCGCCTGGCGCAGCGGTTGGCCGGGTTCGGCGGGCGTCGGCTCGACGACGCCACGCCCTTCGTCGACCTGCGGCTCGCCGGCGGCACCCGCCTCCACGCGGTCCTGGCTCCCGTGGCCCGTCCGGGCACCACGATCTCGCTGCGCGTGCCTCGGGCCGGTGGCCTGCGGCTCGACCAGCTGGTGTCGGGCGAGCTGTTGAGCCTCGTGCGCACCGTGGTGACCACCCGGCTCGCCTTCCTGGTCAGCGGCGGCACCGGGTCGGGCAAGACGACCCTGCTCGAGGCGATGCTGGAGGAGGTCGACCCGGCCGAGCGCCTGGTCCTGGTCGAGGACTCCACCGAGCTGCGACCCGACCACCCTCACGTCGTCGGGCTCGAGGCCCGCCCGGCCAACATCGAGGGCGCCGGGGCCATCGACGTCCGCACGCTGGTGCGACAGGCGCTGCGCATGCGACCCGACCGGCTGGTGGTCGGTGAGGTGCGTGGCGCCGAGGTGGTCGAGCTGCTCGCGGCCATGAACACCGGTCACGAGGGCGGCTGCGGCACCCTGCACGCCAACTCCGCCGCCGACGTCCCCGCCCGCGTGGAGGCCCTCGCCCTGGCCGCCGGCCTCGACCGGCAGGCGGCGCACAGCCAGCTGGCCTCGGCGGTCGACGTGGTGCTCCACCTGCGGCGGGGGCGTGACGGCCGCCGCGGACTGGCCGAGGTCGCGGTGCCCGAGCGCAGCCCTGACGGGTGGGTGCGCATGGTGGCGGCCGTCAGCGTCGACGCCGAGGGCGAGCCGCGCGCAGGCCCCGCGGCCGCCGCGCTCGGTCGGCTGGTCGAGCAGCGGCGCACAGGGTGAGCCCGACCACGGCGACCCTGCTGGCGGCAGGGTGCGCCGGCCTGGCCGTGCTGGTGGCTGCGCCGGTGCGGGGCCCCGTCCGCCCGGCCGACAGCGCCGCACCCCGCTGGGTCGTGGTCACGAGCGCCGGCGCGGTCGCCGCCGCGGCCGGGCTCGTGCTGAGCGGCTCGGCCGTCGTCGCCGCCCTGCTCGCCGGCTGCTCCGCAGGGGCCGGCCTCCGGCTTCTGCGCGCACGGCGCCGACGGCTCGAGGCCGCCCGCACCTCGCTGCGGGTCCTCGAGACCTGCGAGCAGCTGGCGAGCGAGCTGGCGGCCGGCCAGCCTCCTGGCACGGCCCTCGACCGCGCCGCCGGCGACTGGCGCGCCGCTGCGACCGGTCGCGGCGACGTTCGCCATCGGCGGCGACGTGCCCGCGTCCTTGCGGCGGGCGGCGGCCCACCGCGGCGCCGGCGACCTGCGCTACGTCGCTGCCGCCTGGCAGATCGCGCACAGCACCGGCAGCGGGCTGAGCGATGCCGTCGACCGGGTGGCCGTCGACCTGCGCGCGGCCGCCTCCACCCGCCGCGTGGTCGACGGTGAGCTGGCCTCGGCGCGGGCCACCGCGCGTCTGGTCGCCGTGCTGCCGGTGGTCGCGCTGCTGATGGGGTCCGGGGCCGGGGGCGATCCGTGGGGCTTCCTGCTCGGCCACCCGGTCGGGCTCGCGTGCCTGGCCGCGGGTCTCGCGCTGGGCTTCCTCGGCCTGTGGTGGATCGAGGCCCTGGCGGCCGCGGTCGAGGGTCGCGAGTGATCGCGGCGCTGGCGCTCGGCCTGGCCGTGCTGCTGTGGCCGACGGGCCGCCCGCGTGCCCGACTCCCGCCTGACGGTCGGGTCGCGGCGACCGCTCCCGCGACGCAGACGACGCCCGCGCCGGCCCGCCGCCCGGCACCGGCTCGCCGGGCGGCGCTGTCGTTGCTGGCCGGCTGCGGGGCGTGGACGATCCTGCCCGGGTCGACCGGCCTGGTCGCGGGCCTGGCGGCCGGCGTGGGGGCGTGGGTGGCGCTGGGTCGCGTCGAGCCTGCCGACGTACGACGCGAGCGGGAGCGGCTGCGACGCGAGCTGCCCCACGTCGTCTCGCTCCTCGCCTCCGCGCTGGGTGGTGGCGCGGCCCCCGACGACGCGCTGCGGCTGGTCGCCCACGCGCTCCCCGGCCCCGCAGCCGACCGCTTCCGTCACCTGGCCGCCCGCCTCGCGCTCGGCGCCGACCCCGCCGCCGCCTGGACCGAGCTGGGCGCGGCCGACCCCGTCCTCGCCGGCCTCGGACGCAGCATGAGCCGCGCCCACCGCAGCGGCGCTCCCGTGGGTGCGGCCGTCGAGCGCCTCGCCGAAGAGCTCGCCCGCACCGCCCGCGCCGAGGTCGAGGACCGCGCCCGGTCGGTCGGCGTCAAGGCCGCGGTCCCGCTGGGCCTCTGCCTGCTGCCCGCCTTCATCCTGATCGGCATCGTCCCGCTGGTCGCCGCCCTGATGGCGACCGTCGTCTGACCCGGTCTGCAGTGCCGGGGCCGGCCGCGTGTCGCGCTACCCCACGGATCCCACCGGCACCACCGGACGGCCTCTTCCTGAACTTGTCGGCCCTCGCGAGGGCCGACAGTTCAGGAATCCCCGTCGACCGGGGATCCTGAAAACCCGCGCCACCCGCGCCCGGGTTGGCCGCACCAGCCCACCTGACGTCCACAGCCGACCGCCCCACCGCCCCGTCTCCACAGCACCCGGTGGTCGGGTCGACGGGTGTCCCCGGGCGGGTCGAGGCTCGTCCCGACGGCCGCACCGGGCGGCCCCAGCTCGAGGAGACACCGTGCCCATCACTCCCATCACTCCCAACGCCACGTCCTGCCCGTCCGCCATGCCCGAGGCGGTCACCCCCACCGCACCCACCGACCTCGCCGTCCGGCTCGTCCGCAGGCCGGCGGACGACGAGCGCGGCATCACCACCGCCGAGTACGCCGTCGGCACGGCCGCCGGGGCGGGCCTGGCCGGGCTGCTCTACACCCTGCTCACCGGCGGCTTCGGCGATCGGCTGCTCAAGACGCTCTTCGACCACGTGCTCGGCCTGCTCGGCATCGGGTGACGCAGCCGTGACGCACCGCAGAGGCCCCCGACGGCCGACCGCTGTCCGGCGCCGGAGCAGGCGTCGGAGCAGGCGTCGAGGAGTGGCGGCCCGCGAGCGCGGCGCCGTCACCGCCGAGCTCGCGATGGGTCTGCCGCTGCTGGTCGCGGTCACGATGGGCCTGGTCTGGTTGCTGTCGGTCGGGGTCGCCCAGATCCGCACCGTCGACGCCGCCCGCGAGACCGCCCGCGCCGCCGCCCGCGGCGACGACACGGCTGCGGCCGTCGCACGCGGACGCCGGGTCGCGCCCGAGGGCTCCGACGTCGTGGTCCGGGTGTCGGGCGACCAGGTGGTGGCCGTCGCGACCGGTCGCGTCTCCGGTCCGGGTGGGCTCTTCGGCTTCCTGCCCGGCGTCGAGGTCCGCGCCGAGGCGGTCGCGGCGCTCGAGGAGTCCGGAGCGGGGCCGTGAGCGTCGGCTGGCGGGCCGCTCCGTGCTCGGCGGCGGGCGAGCGGGGGGCGGCCACGGTGACGGTGCTGGCGTTCGTCTCCGTGCTGCTCCTGCTCGGCGGCGCGCTGGGGGTGGTCGCCGCGATGGTCCAGGCCCACCGCACGGCTCAGGCCGCCGCCGACCTGGCGGCCCTGGCCGGTGCGGGCGCCCAGGCCCGCGGTCGCGACCCGTGCGCCACCGGTGGCGCGGTGGCCTCGGCCAACGGCGCCCGGCTGGTGTCGTGCGAGCTCGACGGGGCCGACGTCCGGGTCCTGGTCGAGGTCAGCGGTCCACGGTGGCTGGGCCAGGTGTCCGACCTGGCTGCGTCCGCCCGCGCAGGGCCCGGCTGAGCTAGATGCGTGGCGAGCGGTCGTCGTCGTCGTGGTTGCGCCGACGCTCCGCCTCGACCTCGTCGAGCTTCTCCGAGAGCTCGGTGAGCCGACCCCGTTCGCGACGGTGCCGCATCGAGCGCTTCACGCCGGCGCTGCTGAGGGCGAGCCCGAGCAGGATCGCCACCCCGGAGGCGAGGCCCAGCAGGAAGAGCGTCAGCACCCCGATCTCGGTGCCCAGCAGCTCGATCTGTCCCGCAGACAGCTCGAGGGTGGAGACGGCCGAGACGATGAGCAGCACGCCGCCGCCGACCAGCAGCAGACCCAGGATGACCATGAGAGCGAACCTACTCCCTCGGCGGCCCTGACTTCCGGATCAGCCTCGCGACTCAGCCTGCTGACTCGGGGGCGTGGCTCAGCAGGACCTCGAGCAGCCGGGCGGCGCCGGCCTTGTCGAGGGGGTTGTTCTGGTTGCCGCACTTGGGTGACTGCACGCACGAGGGGCAGCCCGAGGCGCAGGCGCAGGCGACGATGGTCTCGCGGGTGGCGCGCAGCCAGCCCTCGGCGGCGTGGAAGCCGCGCTCGGCGAAACCGGCTCCGCCGGGGTGCCCGTCGTGCACGAAGACGGTGAGCCGCCCGGTGTCGGCGTGCAGGGCGGTGGAGACACCGCCGATGTCCCAGCGGTCGCACGTCGCGAAGAGCGGCAGCAGACCGATCGAGCAGTGCTCGGCGGCGTGGGCGGCCCCGGGCAGGTCGACGGCGTCGAGCCCGGCCTCGAGCAGGGCGTCGGGCGGCACGGTCCACCAGACGGCGGTGGTGCGCAGGGTCTGCAGCGGCAGGTCGAGGGGGTGCTCGCCGACGACCTCGCCGCCGGGTTGCCGACGTACGAGGTAGGACACCACCTGGTGGGAGACGTCGACCTCGCCGAGCGACAGCCGGCACTCGCCCCACCAGCGGTGCTCGCGTTCGGCCACGATGCTGATGTCGGTGATCTCGCGGGCCGAGGTGGAGTGGTCGACCTCCTCACGACGGATGACCGCGACCCGCTCCTCGAGGTCGAGGTCGTCGACCAGCCAGGTCTCGCCGCGGTGCACGTAGACCGCGCCGGGATGTGCGGTGCCGTGGGCCCGGGCTCCGTCGACGGTGCCGACCACCCGTCCGGTGACGGCCTCGACGAGCTGGACCTGGCCCGCGCCGCCGGACCGGATGTCGGCCAGGTCGCAGGCGCGTCGGTGGTCGGTCCAGTACCAGGCGTCGGCCCGTCGTCGGAGCAGCCCGCCGTCGGTGAGCGAGCGGACCAGCTCGAGCGCGCCGGGCGCGAAGGCGGCCAGGTCGGCCGGGCGCAGTGGCAGCTCCTGGGCGGCGGCGCAGAGGTGCGGCCCGAGGACGTAGGGGTTGCTGGGGTCGAAGACGGTCGCCTCGACGGGCTGGCCGAACAACGCCTCGGGGTGGTGGACGAGGTAGGTGTCGAGCGGGTCGTCGCGAGCCACGAGCACCCCCAACGCGTCCTGGGCGCCGCGTCCGGCCCGCCCAGCTGCTGCCACAGGGCCGCGCGGGTGCCGGGGAAGCCCGCCATCAGCACCGCGTCGAGACCGCTCACGTCGATGCCGAGCTCGAGGGCGTTGGTGGCGGCCAGGCCCAGCAGCTCGCCGGAGCGCAGGGCGCGCTCGAGCTCGCGGCGCTCCTCGGGGAGGTAGCCGCCGCGGTAGGCCGCGACCCGGTGGGGGAGCTCGCGGTCGACCTCCGCCAGCAGCGCGGCCGCGGTGAGCGCGACGTGCTCGACCCCGCGCCGGGAGCGGACGAAGGCCAGGGTGCGGACACCGTCGACCACGAGGTCGGCGAGCAGATCAGCGGTCTCGGCGGACGCCGACCGCCGGGTGGGCGCGTCGTTCTCGCCGGTGAAGCCGGTGAACGGCGGCTCCCACAGCGCCACCGAGACCTCGCCGCGAGGCGAGCCGTCGTCGGTGACCGGCGGCACGTCGAGCCCGGTGAGCCGACCGGCCGCCTCCTCGGGCGCGGCCACGGTCGCCGAGGCCAGCACGAACGTCGGGTGGGCGCCGTAGGCCGCGCAGATCCGGCGCAGCCGCCGCAGCACGTGGGAGACGTGGGCTCCGAAGACGCCGCGGTAGTGGTGGCACTCGTCGATGACGACGTAGCGCAGCGAGCGCAGGAACGCCGCCCACCGGTGGTGACCGGGCAGCAGCGAGCGGTGCAGCATGTCGGGGTTGGTCAGGACGTACTCGGCGTGGTCGCGGGCCCAGTCGCGCTCCTCTCGGCTGCTGTCACCGTCGTGGGTGGTGATGCGGACGTCGAGCCCGAGGCCGGCCACCGCGGTCATCTGGTCGTGGGCCAGCGCCTTGGTCGGCGCGAGGTAGAGCACGGTGGCGCCGCGGCGGGCGCGGTCGCCCCGGGCCGCGCGCACCGCGGAGAGCGCCGGCAGCTGGTAGGCCAGCGACTTGCCCGAGGCCGTGCCGGTGGCGACCACCACGTGGCGCCCCGCCCAGGCCGCGTCGGCGGCCTCGACCTGGTGTCGCCACGGTTGGTCGACCCCGGTCCGCGAGAAGGCCGCGACCACGTCGGGGGCGGCCCACGAGGGCCACGCGGCGTGCACCGCCGTACGTCGGGCAGCACCTCGACGTGGGTCACCCGCTCGGCGCGGCCCGGCGCCGACCGCAGCCGGTCGACGAGGTCGCCGGCCCCTGCAGGGGCGGGTGGTGGGCGGTGGTCACCCCTTGAGTGTCGCAAGGAGCGCCGACAACCCACCGGCCCGACCCGGTCGGGGCGCGACCGACTGTCGAGGTTCTCGTGCACACGCGCGAGAGGCGTGGTTACATATGAAGGCCTCCGAGGGCGACTACCTCGGGAGCCTTCGCACCGTGCCTGCTGGGAAGCCGTGGACCTGACGCTGAGCGCGCGACGTCGGTGATCGGACCATCGTGTCCGTCGGCGGCGAGATCGACGTCTACACCGCGCCCAAGCTGCGCGACAATCACCGAGAGCGTCGCGGACGACTGCTGCACATCGTCATCGACATGGAGGCGGAGAGTTCCTCGACTCCACCGGGCTCGGGGTCCTCGTGGGCGACTGAAGAAGGTCCACGCCCACGACGGGTCACTCCCGCGTGCAACCAGGACCCGCTGCTCGATCCGATCACCGGTCTGGCGAAGGTCTTCGTGATCCACGAGTCGGCCGGACGCCGCTACTGGCCCTAAGCTCTCGCAGTCGTTCCACGTCCTTGGGTGCCGCACTCATGCGCTACCTCCGGGTTGAGACCTGGCCCACACCCCTCTCGTCGACTCCACTCGATCCCATCGACCTCGGTCACGTCCCACGCTGGTGCGCATGCCCTGGTCCATCGTCTCGCAGGGAGCGCCATGACCGGATTGTCCGCTGTGGTGAACACTGCCGCGGCGACCTCGTCCTGGTCATCGTCGTCGCCGTGATCGCGCTCGGCGCGCTCGCGATGGCGGCGATGTTCCGCCCAGGGGTCCTTGCCGCTGGTGAAGGCACCGACAACATGAAGAACATCGCCCAGGCGGTGCAGGAGGGGGCCAACGCCTACCTCACGCGTCAGTTCCGGACGCTGGTCATCTTCGCCGGCGATCGCGTTCTTCGCGCTGCTCCTGCTGCCGGCGGACGACCTGACCGTGCGGATCTTCCGCTCCATCTTCTTCCTGATCGGCGCCGGCTTCTCGGCCGCCGTCGGCTACCTCGGCATGAACCTCGCCGTGCGCGCCAACCTGCGGGTGGCCGCGGCCGCCAACACGACCGGGCCGTGAGCCGGCGATGACCGATCGGCCTGCGCACCGGGCGCGATGGTCGGCATGCTCACCACCGGCCTCGGCCTGCTCGGCGGCTGCGCTGATCGTGCTGGTGATGGAGGCATCAAGGCTTACGAAACGCTGCTTGGGTTCGCGTTCGGCGGATCGCTCTTGGCGTTGTTCATGCGGGTCGGCGGCGGGATTTACACCAAGGCCGCCGACGTGGGCGCCGACCTCGTCGGCAAGATCGAGAAGGACATCCCCGAGGACGACCCCCGCAACGCCGCCACCATCGCGGACAACGTGGGGACAACGTCGGCGATGGCGCCGGGATGGCCGCCGACGTGTTCGAGAGTTACACGGTCACGATGGTGGCCGCGATGATCCTCGGCTACGCGGCCTTCGGCACCAAGGGTCTGGTCTTCCCGCTGCTGATCCCCGCGATCGGCGCCCTGACCGCGGTCGCTGGTGTCTACCTTCGCCAGAGCCCAAGGCCGGCGAGCAACGGCCTGACAGACGATCAACCGGTCCTTCTACATCTCCTCGGGCATCTCCGCGGCCCTGGCCGGCGTCGTGCTGGCCTACGCCTACCTCCCGGGCGAGCTTCGCCGGCCTCACCGGCATCGCCGGCTGGCCTTGTCGACCGCCGAGGGCGACCCGCGCATCATCGCCGACCATCCGCGGTGGTCATCGGCATCGTGCATGGCGGCCGGCGATCCTCGCAGCTCACCCGCAGACTACACCGAGACCACCCGCACCAGCCCGGGTCAAGCGCCGTCGGCAAGACCTCGCTCACCGGTGCCGGCCACCGTGATCCTCGCCGGCGTCTGGCGCGTCGGCCTCGAGTTCGGCCGTCTACACCGCGCTGCTCATCGGCGCCGCCGTCTGCGGGCGCCGGCACTGCTCGGCGGCGCGGCCCTGATCATCGTGTCGCTGTTCGCGGTGGCGCTCGCCGGGCGCCGGCCTGCTCACCACCGTCGGCGTG
>CAWJSY010000013.1:0-11640 GCA_963845645.1 uncultured Actinomycetota bacterium | reverse complement strand
CCCTCGACCTGACCGGCGACCACCTGCCGTAGCGCGCCGTCTCGTGGCGCCACGAGACGGCGTTGACACGGGAGCGAGTCCTGGCTAGCGTCCTGTCCTGAGACCTGAATCACCTGTCAGGTTTTCCACGACCAGGGGAGACGACATGCCGAGCAGCAGCCCACGACCGCACACCAGCAGGGGACGGCTCACCACGTTGGCCGCGGTCTCGGTCGCGGGCGTGCTCTGGCTGACCACCGCCTGCGCGCCGGACAGCGGGTCCACGAGTGGATCCGGGTCCGCAGACGACGCCGCCGAGGTGCCGGTCGCCGTCATCTACTCCCAGACCGGCCCGCTCGCTGCGTACGGCGAGGCCTACCGCAACGGTCTCGAGGCCGGCCTCGACTACGCGACCGACGGCACCGGCGAGGTCGACGGCACCCCCATCACGCTCGACTATGCCGACGACGCGGGCGACGCCGCCAAGGCCGTCGGCCTGGCGAAGGAGGCGATCGGCTCCGGCTCCAAGATCATCGCCGGCACGGTGTCCTCGGGCGTCGCGCTCTCGCTGGCAGAGCAGGCCGAGCAGAACCAGGTGCTCTACATCAGCGGCCCCGCCGCTGCCGACGCGATCACCGGCATCAACCACTACACGTTCCGTTCCGGGCGCCAGACCTACCAGGACGTCGCCACCGCGGGCACCTTCCTCGGCGACCCGCAAGGTCAGAACATCGTCGTGTTCGCCCAGGACAATGCCTTCGGCCAGGGCAACGTCGACGGGGTGGGGGCAGTGCTGGGCGACCAGGGCGCCACCGTGACCCCGGTCCTCGTGCCCGAGGACGCCACCGAGTTCACGCCGTTCGCCCGCCGAATTCTCGACGCCGAGCCCGACCTGGTCTTCGTGGCCTGGGCAGGTGACACCACCAGCGCCATGTGGCAGTCACTGAGCCAGCAGCAGGTCTTCGACCAGGTGCCGGTCACCACCGGCCTCGGCGACGTTGCCAGCTACGGCGCCTACGGCTCGGCCACCGACCAGATCACGTTCCTGTCGCACTACTTCGCCGACGCTCCCGACAACGAGGTCAACCAGGCGATGGTCGACTACCTCGAGAGCCAAGGCGAGACCGCCGACCTGTTCTCGCCCGACGGCTTCGTCGCCGGTCAGATGATCGCCCACGCGGTCGCCGAGGGCGGCGGGGACGACGTCGACGCCATGATCGAGGCGCTCGAGGGCTGGGAGTTCGAGGGCCCCAAGGGCACGACCACCGTCCGGGCCGAGGACCACGCGCTCATCCAGCCGATGTTCGAGGCCAGGCTCACCGACCAGGGTGGTACGCCGACCCCCGAGCTGGTCGAGACGGTGGATGCACAGAGCGTCGCGCCGCCGGTCGCCGACCAATGACGGTGGCGGCACCGGTGCTGGCGGTCGACGACCTGCACCTGAGCATCGGCGGCGCCACCATCATCGACGGTGTCAGCCTCTCCGTCGCGGGCGGCGAGATGCTCGGCGTGATCGGCCCCAACGGGGCCGGGAAGACCACGCTGTTCAACCTGCTCTCCGGCGTCTCCCGGCCCACGGCGGGCACCGTCCACCTGTCCGGGCACGACGTCACCGGCCACTCCGTCGACAGGCGGGCGCGTGCCGGTCTGGGTCGGACCTTCCAGACCTCCAGCCTCTTCGACGGCCTGACGGCGGTCGAGAACGTGCGCCTGGCCGCCCAGGCCTCGCTCGGTGGCGCCCTCAGCGTGTGGCGCTTCCCAGGCCGGTCGGACACCGCCACCGGGCGGGCGCGCGACCGGCTCGACCGGGTCGGCCTGGGCCACCACGCCGACACCGTCGCGGGCGGCCTCGCCCACGGTGACAAGCGCAAGCTCGAGATCGCCATGCTGCTGGCCGCCGACCCGCAGGTGATCCTGCTCGACGAGCCGATGGCCGGCGTCGGCAGCGCCGACGTCGAGGGCCTGGTGGACCTCATCCGCAGCGTGCACCACGCGGGCACCACGGTGCTCATGGTCGAGCACCACATGGACGTCGTCCTCGGGCTCGTCGACAGGGTCGCCGTGATGCACCACGGGCAGCTGCTGGCCTGCGACGTGCCCGACGTGGTGATGGCCGACGCGACCGTGCAGAGCGCCTACCTGGGGGCGAGCGCATGACCGCCGCGTCGAGCGCACCCGTACTGCGCGTCCACGGCCTCTCGGCCCGGATCGGGCAGCAGCAGGTGGTCGAGCACGTGAGCCTGGAGGTACGCGGCCGCGGCGTGACCGCGCTGCTGGGCCGCAACGGCGTCGGCAAGACCAGCACCATCAAGGCCGTGCTCGGCCTGATCGAACGCGACGGCGTGGTCGAGCTGGACGGTGACCGCATCGATGCGCTGCCCACTCACCAGATCGTGCAGCGCGGGGTCGGCTACGTGCCCGAGGACCGCGAGGTCTTCGGCTCGCTGACCGTCGCGGAGAACCTGCGCCTCGCCGAGCGCGACCCGAACCCGCGCCGCGACCTGGTCGCGGACCTGTTTCCCGACATCATCGCCCGCGCGCATCAGGCCGCCGGCACGCTGTCGGGCGGTCAGCAGCAGATGGTGGCGCTGGCCCGGGCCCTGCTGAACGAGAACCGGCTGCTGCTCGTCGACGAGCCCACCAAGGGCCTGGCGCCCAAGCTGGTCCACGAGGTGGCCGACGCCCTCGAGCGCGCCGCCGAGGTGGTCCCGATCCTGCTGGTCGAGCAGAACCTGGCCGTCGTCCGCCGCCTGGCGACCGACGTCGTCGTCATGTCGGGCGGCCACGTCGTACACACCGGGGACGCCCGCGAGCTCTTGGACGACGAGCAGCGCGTCGTCGCGCTGCTCGGCGTCGGCTCGGCGTCGACACCGGCCGACCGGGAGGTCTCCTCGTGAACACCGTCGTCCTGCTCGTCATCACCGGACTCGGCCTGGGGGCCCTCTACTTCCTGGTCGCCTCCGGCCTCTCGCTCATCTACGGCCTGATGGGCGTGCTCAACTTCGCGCACGGCTCGTTCCTCACCCTCGGTGCGTTCGCTGGTTGGGAGACGGCCCGCCGCCTCGGCGGTGACACGTGGCTCTCGCTGCTGGTCTCGCTCGCCGTCGGCGCGGGCACCGGGGCCCTGGCAGCGATCGGCACCGAGCTGCTGCTGATCCGCCGCCTCTACGAACGGCACATCGAGCAGGTGCTGGTCACCGTCGGTCTCGCGCTGGCCACCGTCGCCCTGTTCGACGGCATCTGGGGCACCGACGCCATCCTCGTCTCCGGCCCCGGCTGGTTCGACGAGACGACGAGCGTCCTCGGGGCCAGCATCCCCAACGACCGTTTCGTGCTGATCGGGGTGGCCGCGCTGGTCCTGCTGGCGATCATGGGCTTCTTGCGGTTCACCCGCTTCGGCCTGGTGATCCGGGCCGGAGTCGAGAACCGATCGATGGTCACCGCGCTCGGCATCGACGTACGCCGCGCCTTCACGGTCGTCTTCGCCATCGGTGGCGCAGCCGCCGGCCTCGGTGGCGTGCTCGCCTCGCACTACTTCGGCTACGTCTCGCCCCAGCTCGGGGCCTCGCTGTTGATCTTCGCCTTCATCGTCACCGTCATCGGCGGTCTCGGATCGCTGCTCGGTGCCGCGATCGCCTCGGTGTCGGTCGCGGTGCTCCAGCAGTTCGCCAACTTCTACGCCTCCGGGACCGGTGACCTCGTCGTCGTGCTGCTGCTCGCCGTGGTGCTGCTCGTCCGACCCGCCGGACTGATGGGAGCCCGGGCATGACCGTCCGGTCCGAGACCGACCCCGACACCGGCGCACCCGCGCCGCCCAGCACCGGGCGTGGCCCACGGACGGCGCGCGGGTCACGTGCGCTCCTCGGTCCGGGTGTCCTCGGTCCCGTCGTCCTCGTCGGGCTGCTGCTCGTGCTGCCGCTGGTCAACCTCAGCGTGCCCGGGGTGCTGCCCGGTCCGACGTACACGCCGGGAACGCTCCAGCTGCTGGCCCTGTGCCTGCTGTTCGCCGCGCTCGCCCTGAGCTACCACGTGATCTTCGGGGTGGCCGGGCTGCTCTCCTTCGGCCATGCGCTCTACCTCGCGATCGGCGCCTACGGCTTGGGGATCGTGCTCGAGCGCACCGATCTCGCACTGCTGCCGGCGATGGCGCTCACGCTTCTCGCGGGCATCCTCGTCGCGCTCGTGCTGGGCGCGGTCGGCCTGCGGGTCAGTGGCATCTCGTTCGCGATGGTCACCCTCGCCTTCGCCCAGGCAGGCTCGGTGCTGATCCGGCGAAACTCGGACGTGACCGGTGGCGGCGACGGCCTGCGGCTCGACACCGAGCACGTGCCCGATGCGCTCGTGGGCGTCACCGACACCCGCAACCTCTACTGGCTCGCACTCGCCCTGTTGCTCGTCGTCTTCGTCCTGGTCGCCTGGTTCGAGCGCTCGCAGGCAGGTCATGTCGCAGCAGCGACCCGGGAGAACGAGCTCCGGGTGCGGGTGCTGGGCCTGCGGCCCTTCGTGGTCAAGCTGCTCGCCTTCGTCATCGGCTCCGCGCTCGCGGTGCTGGTCGGCATGCTCTACCTGCTGCTGCAGAGCGGGGTCACCCCCCGGGTCGCCTCGGCGGAGTTCACGCTCACCATCCTGGTCGTCGTGGTGCTGGGTGGCCTCGGCTCGCGGTGGGGCGCGGTGATCGGCGGGGTCGTCTACACGCTGCTCGACCAGCGCCTGAGCGCCTTCGCCGGCTCGGACGTCGTCGCCGGCCTTCCGGCGGTGCTCCGGGTCCCGCTCAGCGAGCCGCTGTTCATCCTCGGCTCCCTGTTCATCCTCGTGGTCCTCTTCGTCCCCGGCGGGCTCATCGGACTCGGCAGCCGTCTTGCCGCGGTCCGGTCCCCACGCTCGGGCCTCCGGGCGCGCCAGGACGTGGCATGACTCCCGACCAGTGGCCTGTCCCGGCGGTGCGGTCGCCCGCCGACGCTGGCGTCGAGAGCGGGCGGCGGCGATGACAGAGACACCACGCAGGCCCCCCGCGACCAAGAAGGGCACCGCCACCCGCAAGGCGATCATCGACGCCGCGGAGCTGGTGTTCGCCGAGCACGGCTACGCCGACGCCTCCATCACGCGGATCACCGAGCGTGCGGGCGTCGGACAGGGCACGTTCTACCTCTACTTCGGCTCCAAGCTCGAGGTCTTCGAGGAGCTCGTCGTGGATCTCAACCGCCGGGTGCGGCACGCGATGACCGAGGCTTCGGCCGACGCGCCCACCCGCCTGGAGGGGGAGCGGGCCGGGTTCCGGGCGTTCTTCGCGTTCACCGCCGAGCACCCCGCGCTCTACCGGGTCGTCCGCGAGGCCGAGCATGTCTCGCCGCGCGTGCTCACTTTGCACTACACCCGCATCGTCGAGGGCTACATCGCCAACCTGACGCGGGCGCGCGGGCGTGGCGAGGTCGGTGACCTCGACCCGACCGTGGCCGCGTGGGTGCTGATGGGCATCGGCGAGATGATCGGCATGCGCTGGGTGCTCTGGGATCAGGAGGGCGACGGCGGAGCGGCCACCACGACCGTGCCCGACTTCGTGTTCGACCAGGTCATGGAGTTCATCGAGCGCGCGCTCGCACCACAGGACCGCCGCGCGGACGAGAGAGGCCACCCATGAGCACCGACGTCTCCAGTTCCAGGGCCACGAGCGTGCCGGTCCGCGGTGGCGAGCTGGCCGTCGGCATCTGGGGACCCGACGACCCGGACGCCCCCGTCGTGCTCGCCGTGCACGGCATCACCGCCACCCATCGCAGCTGGCCGCTGGTCGCCGCTGCGCTGCCACACTGCCGGGTTGTCGCGCCCGACCTGCGGGGCCGGGGCCGGAGCGCCGGCCTGCCCTCGCCGTACGGACTGGTGCAGCACGCCGAGGACCTCGAGGCGATCCTCGACCACCTCGACATCGCGGAGGCCACGGTGGTGGGTCACTCGATGGGGGCGTTCGTGGCGGTGACCCTCTCCGCACGCGTGGGTCGGCGGGCCCGGGCGCTGGTGCTGGCGGACGGCGGCCTTCCGCTCACCCTGCCCCCGGGCTGGGCGCCCAGCCCGGATGCCACGCCGGGGGAGGTGCTCGGCCCGGCAGTCCAGCGGCTCACCATGACGTTCGAGAGCGCCGAGTCCTACCGTGACTTCTGGCGCGAGCACCCCGCCTTCGCCGGGCGGTGGAACCCCACCATCGAGGCGTACGTCGACTACGACCTCGAGGGCGAGGTGCCCTGCCTGCGACCCTCGACCCGGGTCGAGGCCGTGGTCACCGACTCGGCCCAGCTGACCGGTGGCGACGTCCTGGACGGCCACCCCTACGAGGACGCGCTGCGGGGGATCGACGTGCCGACCACGTTCCTGCGAGCGCCGCGCGGGCTGATGGACGAGCCGCAGGCGCTCTACCCCCCGGACACCGCCGACCGGTGCCGGGCGCTGGTGCCGCACCTGCGCGCGCTGGAGGTCGACGACGTCAACCACTACACGATCGTGATGGACGCACCCGGCGCTCGGGCCGTGGCCGCGGCCGTCCGCGAGACCCAGGAGCCCGATCCCAGATAGCCCGATGCATCGTCGCACCAGCCCGCACCTACTCGGAGGAGCAGTCATGACAGACACCGAAGACGCCGTCAGGATCAGCGGCAGGGCCACCGTCAGGGCAGGGGTCACCGCCGTCGGTGCCGTTCTCGCCATGGTCCTGGCCGCGCTCACCATCACCCTCGGCGCGGGCGTGGGGTCGAGCGCCCAGGCGGCAGGCACCTGGTCGCGCGAGACCGTGGCCGGGATGGACCTCAGGCTCTACGTGCCCAGCACGGCGCCCGCGATCGCCGACGGCGCGGCGCTGATGGTCAACCTCCACGGCTGCGTCCAGACCAACGCAGACCTCGCCACCGGTGGCAACTGGCAGGCCACGGCCGACGCGTACGGCATGGTCGTCGCGATTCCGCAGGCGCCCGGCGGCGGGGTGATCGCCGGCTGCTGGGACTACTACGACACCAACCACAGCCGAAGCGCCCCCGGTCGCCACGACGACAACCTGCTCGCCCTCGTGGACACGCTGCTCGGCCGGCCCGCCCTGCACCTCGACCCGGACCAGGTCTACGTCTCGGGGCTGTCCTCCGGCGGCGGCGAGACGATGGTCATGGGCTGCCTGGCCCCCGACGTCTTCGCCGGCATCGGCATCAACGCCGGACCCACGGTCGGGACGACCTCGTCGCAGATCTCCAGCGTGTCGACCACCAAGGCGGCCGCCACCGCGACGTGCAATCAGTTCGCCGGAAGCCACACCGACGGCTTCGACACCCAGCTCACCTCCGTGATCCACGGAGACAACGACTACACCGTGGCGACCGGCTACAACCGGCTCAACGCCGAGGTGATGGCCGGGCTCTACGGCGCCGGATCGACCGCGCCGGTGTCGATGTCGACGCTTCCCGGCAGCAGCACCGCCGGCAGCGGCACCGTGTGGTCGGACGCCGACGGTCCGCGGGTCTCGCTGCTCACCAACACCGGACTCGGCCACAACTGGCCCGCCGGCGGCGGCCCGGGCGGGAGCTACATCAAGACGACGAGCATCGACTACCCGGCCTACGTGACGTCGTTCTTCTTCGCCAACAACCGGCGCGTCGAGGGCCAGCCGCCCAGCAGCCCGCCCACAGCCCGCCCACCAGCCCGCCCACCAGCCCGCCCACCAGTCCTCCGGCCGACGTGACGTGCTGGACGGCGTCCAACGCGACCCACGAAGGTGCCGGTCGTGCCGTCAGCTACGGCAACGACCCCTACAACCCGTTCTACGCGCTGGGCAGCCAGGACTACCTCGGCCAGGGGAACACGACGGTGACGTCAGTGCGTGAGACCGCCGACGGGGTCTACCGCAAGGTCGCCTCCTGCTAGTCCGCACACGAAACCAGATCGACGTCCTATCGGCTGGACCCTCATCTGGTCCGACATGGTCTAGCGTGCCGCCATGATCGCCAGTGACCAGGAGACGCGCGAGGCGGTCCTGCTGGTTCGCTTCGTGGAGATCCCGGACCTGGACCTGGGCTCGGCCGGGTTCCTGCTGGGCGGGCTGGAGGACGCGCTGGCCCTGCTGTGGGTGGCCGAGTGGCTCAGGGAGGGTCCGAGTCCCGCCGGCGCGTTCCCGCTCGCCGATGCGCCGTCGCCGGTGATCTCCCGGTTGACGGTCACCAAAGCCCTGGAGGTGGCTGTCGGCGTCCCCGGTGGCCTGGTCGTGGCCCAGGAGTCGGTCGTCTTGTTCCAGAGCGTCCATCGCGGTCGGGGCACGAAGTCACGACAGGACCTGATCGCCTCGGCGAGCAGGCTGCTGCGCCAGCAGCTGCAGCTGGAGGCGCCGGCTCCGGGTGGACCCGCCACGCCCGGCGACGGAGCGATCAGGCGTGCCTCGGAGGCCATCGCGTTGCTCGACTGGTTCGAGGTCGTCGACGAGAACGAAGCCGACCCGACCTGAGCTGGGCCGGCGGAGGGGCTGGCCGCAGGGTCGACGTTCGTGGTCGCCGGCACGCTCGCCACGGGCCGACCGCGTCGCCGCTCACCCGGCCCCCAGGACCAGCCCGTGCTCGAAGGCGTACGCCGTGGCTGCGGTTCTCGAGCCGACGTCCAGCTTGCCGAAGATGTTGGACAGGTGGCGGGCGACGGTCTTCTCGCTCAGCACCAGGTCGGCCGCGATCTGGGCGTTGCTGCGCCCAGACGCGACCAGGCGGAGCACCTCGGCCTCACGCGCCGTGAGCCCGGCGGGGAGCGAGGCGGGGGCGAGCAGGGCGTCCACCTCGTCGGCGGCGGGCTCGGCCCCGAGCCGGCGGAACAGGCCGCGGGCCGCCTCCAGCTCGCGCCGGCCAGAGGCGCTGTCACCCACCGCGGCGAGCGCCCGGCCGGCGAGCATCCGGGCCCGGGCCCGGCCGTAGGGGTCGTCGGTGCGGGCCCACTGCTGCTGGGCCCGCCGGAGGTACGGCAGGCTGCCGGCGGGGTCGCCGTCGGTGAGCTCGATCGCGCCGCGGGCGTGGGCCGCCGCGGCCTCGAGCCACTCGGAGCCGAGCCCCGCGGCGACGGCGTCGAGCTCGGCGGAGACTTCCCGGGCCAGATCCACCCGGCCGCACGCGAGCAGCACGTCGACCGCCGCCGGCAGGATCCGGCAGCGCTGGACCGGGCCACCCGGCTCGCCCAGGAGCCGTTCGACGGCGGCGAGCGCCGCGTCCTTCTGGCCGCGCGCCAAGAACAGCAGCGCCAGGCCGGGCTGCGGGTCGAATCCGTGGTCGGCGGCCCGGGCGTAGGCGGCGTCGGCCCCCGCCAGGTCGCCACGGTGCCGCAGCACCTCGCCGGTCTCGTACGCCGACAGCCCGACCGCGTCCGGAGCGCCCACGGCCTGGTAGCGGCGGGCCGCGAGCTCGAACTCGGCCAGGGCCGGCCCCCAGTCGCCGTGGAGCCGCATCAGCTGGCCGCGGTGGACCGCGCACTGGCCGGTGAACGTCAGCAGTCCCGGCTGGTGGGCACACCACCGCTCGAGGGCGGAGGTCCACTCCTCGACCCGTGTGAAGTCGCTGATCTCCTGGCAGCCCTCGATCGCGGTGCAGTAGACCTGGCCCGCGACCAGCGGCGAGACCACCTCGCCCGAGAGCACCCGGACCATCGCCTCGTCGAGCAGGGCCAGGCCCTCGGCGATGCTCCCGGCGTAGAGCCGCAGCCGACCCCGGGAGCACACCCCGAGCGCGGTCAGGTCGGGGTCGCCGTGCCGCAGCCCGATCGCGCCCGCCTCGTCCGCGCACGCCGCCGCAGCCGCGAGGTCGCCGGTGCCGAGCGCGCGGAACATCTGCAGGAAGGCCACCCACCCGCGTTCGAGGGCGCCCTCGTCCAGGTCCGCGACCAGGCCCTCGCCGCGTGAGGTCCAGCCGGCGGCCACGGCCATCTCGCCATGGCTGGCGGCGCCCACGGACAGCTGGAACAGGCTGCGGACGGCTCCCGGCGTGTCGCCGGCGCGGTGGCTCGTCGCGAAGGCCCGTTGCAGGGCGACCACCGCCCGGTCGTGCTCGCCGAGCAGCTCGGCCGTCGTGGCCAGGTCGACCAGCTCGTCGGCCGCCAGCGTGTCCGGGTCGGCCGCGGACCAGGCGTCGTGGGCGGCGACCCACTCGCCGCGGTCGAACCGGGCCCGTGCCTGCTCCGTCCCGGCCACGTCCACGATCGGCACCTCCACCGGCAGCGTACGACCGATCATGCGACCGACGCGACCTGCTCCGACCGGGTGGCTCGGGCGTCGATCCGGGACGCGACGTGCTCTGCGTCGCGCCCGACGCCGGGGAGCAGCATCGAGCTGAACGAGTACTGGAAGCACAGCCCGCAGAAGAACAGCCCGGGCGATCCGGCCACGACGCCACGACGCTCACGCGGCCAGCCGTCCTCACCCATGACCGGCAGGTCGATCCAGTCGAAGACCTGACGGAAGCCGGTGGCCCAGACGACGCTGGCGACCTCGCGCGGCCGCCCGTCGACGACGGGGAGGCCGTCACGGACCTCCTCGATCCGGCTCGTGACCCTCTCGACGCCACGGTCGGCGAGGTCGGAGCGCTTCACGCGCAGCATCGGGCCGCCGTGGACCCGGACCTCGGCCATCGCCTTGCGGCCGACCGGCGTCCGGCGGGTCAGGACGTGCCGCCACGCGAAGAGCAGCACCGGGAACAGCGCGCCCATCGCCGGCGACTCGAGCCGCGGCGGGATCTGTCCGCAGTCGCGTCCGGCCAGGATCGTGGGTCGCGACTCGGCGACCTCGTAGGCGATGTCGGTCCCGGAGTGGCTCGCGCCGACCACGAGGACCGGGCCCTGAGGCAGCTGTCCGGGGCGCCGGTACTCGCTGGAGTGCAGCTGCAGGATGCCGGGGTCGAGGCCGGCCGCCACGTCGGGGACGTGCGGGGTGCGACCGAACGTGCCCGTCGCGACCACGACGTTGTCGCACCGCCAGCTGCCCCTGTCGGTCACGACGCGATAGCCCTCGCCGTCCTGCTCGAGGCGTCGGACGCGGGTCTCGAGGTGGATCGGCAGCTCGAACGTCCGGGCGTAGGACTCCAGGTAGTCGCCCACCTGGTCCTTGCCCGGGAAGGACCGCTTCGGGGCGGGGAAGGGAAGGCCCGGGAGTCCGTCGTACCTCGCGGGCGTGTAGAGCCTCAGCGAGTCCCACTGCCGCCGCCACTGGTCCCCGACGCGGGACGCGCCGTCGAGGATGACGAACGGGCGGTCGTGCCGCTGCAGGTGGTAGGCGGTCGCCAGGCCCGCTTGGCCGGCGCCGATGATCACGGTCTCGATGTGTGTGGTGTCCATGCCGTGGACGCTAGGAACGAGGGTGTGCCTGTCGCATCGGGAGGACTTCGCATCCACGCGTCCACGGACGTGGGTAGGACTGCCCACCGCACCTGAGGCCCGACGAAGCCGGTGTCGGCTAGTGGTCCCGGCCCTCGGACGGCGAGTGGGTCGCGCTCCGGCGCGCCGTCATGGCTCGTAGGGGAGCCGACCCCGCAGGATCACGGGAGGCGAGGGCGATCACGAGCACCGCGGCGCCGCCCAGGAGTGCCCAGGCGAGGCGAAGCCCGGCGTCACCCGACCCGTCCCACGGCAGGAAGATCGCACGCTCCGAGGAGAGATCGGCGATGAGCGCCCCGA
>CAWJSY010000012.1:0-56353 GCA_963845645.1 uncultured Actinomycetota bacterium | reverse complement strand
CCGCCGCATAGGGTGCCCGCCATGAGCGAGGTCGACCTGGTGCTGCGCGCCGAACGGGTGCTGACGCCCGAGGGCTGGCGCCCGGCGTCGGTGTGGGTGGCCGACGGCCGGATCGAGCGACTCACGGCGTACGACGCGCCGGTCCCCGTGGCGACCACGCCCGCAACCGACGAACGGCTGGCTCCCGACGAGGTGCTGGTCCCCGGGCTGGTCGACACCCACGTGCACGTCAACGAGCCGGGCCGGACCGAGTGGGAGGGGTTCGCGACGGCCACCCGGGCCGCGGCCGCCGGCGGGGTGACCACCCTGCTCGACATGCCGCTCAACTCGATCCCGGCGACCACCGACCCCGCGGCCCTGCAGGTCAAGCAGACGGCCGCGGCCGGGCAGTGCGCCGTCGACGTGGGCTTCTGGGGCGGCGCCGTGCCGGCGAGCCTGGGGCGGCTGGAGGCGCTGTGGGACGCCGGCGTCTTCGGTTTCAAGTGCTTCCTGCTCGAGTCGGGAGTGCCGGAGTTCCCGCACCTGACCACGCCGCAGGTGCACACGGCGATGCGCGAGATCGCTTCGTTCGGCGGCCGGCTGATCGCCCACGCCGAGGACCCCGCCCTCGTCGGGGGCGAGGGCCTGCACAGCCGCCGGTACGGCGACTTCCTGGCCACCCGGCCGCCGGAGTGCGAGACCAGCGCGATCGACACCCTCATCGAGGCCGCGCGCGCGACGGGCTGCCGCACGCACATCGTGCACCTCTCCAGCGCCGCGGCGCTGCCGGCGATCGCCGCGGCCCGGGCCGACGGCGTACCGCTCACGGTCGAGACCTGCCCGCACTACCTCACCCTGGCCGCCGAGGAGGTCGCCGACGGCGCGACGCAGTTCAAGTGCTGCCCACCGGTGCGCGACGCCGCCAACGCCGACGGCCTCTGGGCCGGCCTGGCCGACGGCGTGATCGACCTCGTCGTCTCCGACCACTCCCCCAGCACCCCCGCGCTCAAGTCGCTCGACGACGGCGACTTCGGCGTCGCCTGGGGCGGGATCTCCTCGCTCCAGATCGGCCTCCCGCTGGTGTGGACGGCCGCCCGCCAGCGCGGGCTGGCCCTGGAAGACGTCGTCCGGTGGATGGCCGAGGCGCCCGCGCGGGTCATGGGCGTGACCGGCAAGGGCGCGATCGTGGCCGGACATGCCGCCGACCTCGTCGTCCTGGCCCCCGACGAGACCTGGACGGTGGACGCCGCCCGCCTGCACCACCGCCACGCCGTCAGCCCGTACGACGGCCGGCTGGTCACCGGCGCGGTCCGGGCGACCTACCTGGCCGGTCGGCAGGTCTCGACAGGCTCGACCACCGGGCGGCTCCTCACCCGCTGAGCACGCGAGTGGTCGAAACTGCCGAGATCGGTGCTCAGCAGAAGGCGGTGACGCCCGCCCAGACCGTCTCGGCCGGGTCAGCGCCGACGCGCCGGACGCTGGCCTCGATCAGGCCGTAGGGGCGGTCGGCGGCGTAGAAGACCAGCCCCGGGTTGTCGCGGCCGCAGAAGGTCAGGTCGGACAGGAAGTGGTGCTTGTTGGGGCAGGAGAAGCGGATCTCCTCGATCTCGGCATGGGCGCCGAGCACCCGCTCGCCCATCAGGTAGAGCGTCTCCTGCAGCGCGCGCGAGTAGTGGTCGGTGAAGGCCTCGAGGATCAGCCGCTTCACGTCGTCGTAGACCGCGTCGAAGTCCAGCTCGCCACCAGGGCCACCAGAAGCAGCAGCGCCGTAGCGCCACCGCGTGGAGATCTCCGTGGCCAGGATCCGGTCGTCGGTCTCGGGCAGCGTCGTGTAGTCGTCGCGCGGGAAGCCGGCGAAGCCCGACTGCGTGGTCTTCATGACCGTGAGTCCGTGGAAGCCGGCGAGCACCGCGCGGTGGTCACCGTCGGCGACCACGGCGGCGGTCCGCACCTCGGGGGCGCTCCGGTAGAAGCAGTGGTCGTGGTCGGCGATCCGGCTCCAGCCGTGCTCCTGGGCCGACCAGACGCCGCCGTCCACCCAGGCGAACTCGCTCGTGAAGTGCGCGGCCAGCCGGAGCAGGAACGACTCCGGGTCGACGATCCCGTCACGGGCCAGCGCGAAGACGGTGTTCTTCTGCGTGTCGGTCGGCACCACGTGCGCGTTGTCGCCCCGGGTGTGCGCGGCCGCGAAGTCACCGCGCAGCAACGAGGTCACCTCGAGGTCGATCACGTCGTGGCGCTCGGAGTCGCGAGTGACCCGCACGACGTGGTTCTCCGCCTTGCCGTACTGGTTGGCGCCCAGGATGACGTCGCTCATGCGTGCTCCCTCGTGCTCCCTCGTGTGGTTGGTGCGCTCAGCTGCCGCGGTAGGTCGTGTAGGAGTAGGGGCTCAGCAGCAGCGGCACGTGGTAGTGCCCCTGTCCGGCCGCGACCGTGAAGGCCACGGCCACCCGTGGGAAGAACGTGTCCTGGTCGCGGCCCGCGAAGTAGTCGCCGGTCGCGAACGCGACGGCGTACTCGCCGGGGTCGAGGTGGTCGGGGCCGAGCTCGCCGACCCGTCCGTCGCCGTCGGTGACCGCCTCGCCGAGCAGGGTCCCGTCACCGTCGGAGAGCACGACGCGTACGCCGCTCGCCGGGACCCCGGCGACCGCGTCGAGCACGTGGGCGGAGATGAAGCTCATCGGGCCACGCTCCCCTCGAGCCGCAGGAGCGCGATCTCGCGCAGCTGCTGCCGGACGACGTCCAGCTCGGCGGCCGGGTCGTGGCCCAGCCGTTGCTCCAGGGCGGCCAGGATCTCCTCGCTCGAGCGCCCTGCGGCCCGGATGAGGAACACCCGGCCGAAACGCTCCTCGTAGGCCCGGTTGCCGGCGGCCAGCCGCTCGGTGACGTCGCCCGCGGGGTCGAGCCCCAGCCCGGCCTGCTCGGCCCGCGACATCGCCTCCTCGGTGCTGGCCCCGCTGGGCCGCTCGCCGATCCGCGGGTGGTGGGCCAGGGCCGCCTCGACCTCGTCGTCGGTGAGCGGGTCGGCCGCGGCGCGCGCGGCAGCCAGCAGCGCCTCGCGGTCGCCGTACGGCCGGGCGGCCAGGACGTCGGCGACCCAGCGGTCGACGTCGAGGCACGGCCGGAGCACACCCTCGACGTCCTGCGCGGCGGCCGCGTCGAGCCCGGCCACGGTCCAGGCACTCATGAGAACGGCCGTCCGAGACGGGCGTGACGGTTGACGTCCTTGTAGAGCAGGTAGCGGAAGCGGCCCGGCCCGCCGGCGTAGCAGGCCTGCGGGCAGAAGGCGCGCAGCCACATGAAGTCGCCCTCCTGCACCTCGACCCAGTCCTGGTTGAGCAGGTAGACCGCCTTGCCCTCCAGCACGTAGAGGCCGTGCTCCATCACGTGCGTCTCCGGGAAGGGGATCACCCCGCCCGGCTCGAAGCTGACGATGTTGACGTGCATGTCGTGGCGCAGGTCCTCGGGGTCGACGAAGCGCTGGGTGACCCAGGCGCCGTCGGTGTCGGGCATCGCCACGCCCTCGCACTCCGCGTCGCTGGTGATCAGCACCGGTGGCGGCTCGAGACCCTCGACCGGCTCCCAGGCCTTGCGGATCCAGTGGAAGCGCACGGCCTGGTCGCCGTCGTTGTGCAGGGTCCAGTCGGTGGCCGGCGGGAGGTAGGCGTAGCCGCCCGGCCCCAGGTCGTGCTCCTCACCCGCAACGCTCAGACGCAGCCGCCCCTCGACCACGAACAGCACGCCCTGGGCGGTCGGGTCGGGCTCGGGTCGCTGGCTGCCGCCGCCGGGCGAGACCTCCATGACGTACTGGGAGAAGGTCTCGGCGAAGCCGGACAGGGGCCGCGCGATCACCCAGAGCCGGGTGCGTTCCCAGTGCGGGAGCCGGCTCGTGACGATGTCGGTCATCGTGCCGCGCGGCAGCACCGCGTAGGCCTCGGTGAACATCGCCCGGTTGGTGGTGAGCTCGCTCTGGCCCGGCAGACCGCCACGCGGGGCGTAGTAGCTGGACGTCACAGTCACTCCGTCGGATCGGGGGTGGTCCGGACGATGATGCCTCACCGGCGGGTCCTCACGCCGTGTGGCGGGCTCCGGGGCGCCCGCCCGGGGTGGCGGCGCACTCACTGGGCGACCCGATGCCCCGCCCGTGCCGTCGGTGGCGTAGGAGCCGGGCAGCACCAGCACGGGACGTCCCTGTCCCGCGGCCCGTCGGGGGGTGAGCAGGTCGAGCACGGCGGAGGAGACGTGCTCGACGTCCACCAGTGGCAGCTGAGATCACAGGTTGAGCAGCCCGTTGAGCAGGCCCACCTGCGCGGCCAGTGCCTCGCGGGCTCGCGGCAGCGGCAGCGGGTCGGGCCTGGCGGTCACCGCGTGGCGCAGCCCAGCCGCGGTGGCGAGCAGCAGGTCGATGCTTTGGTCGGCCCAGGTCGAGCCGGTGCGCGCGGCGGCGTCGGCGACATGTCGACGTTCGTCCGGACCGAGCTCGGCCAGGGTCGTCGCGAGGCTGGGCTCGGAGCGAGCCAGCTCGTGGAGGGCCAGCCACATCCGCATGCCCGTCATGGCATCGTCGTGCGGATCGACCACGTTTCCGTACGGAGAAGGTGGACGTTCGTCGTCCGGCGCCGGCAGCGGCGGCAGGAGCCCGCCCGGCCCCTCCGCCCGGGTGGTGGCCGCGACCCAGCGGTGCCACCGACCCCCGAAGATGCGGCCGACCTCGGCGAGCATGGCCTCCCGGGTGCCGAACCACTGGTGCACGATCCCGGGGTTCATGTGCATCCGCCGGGCGAGCCCGCGCATCGTCACGTTCACCAACCCGCCCTCGAGAACCAGTCCGGTCATCACGTCGGTGACCATGTCGCCCTCGCGGAGGGAGTCGGGTCGCAGGAAGTGGGCCTGGCCGGCCGGGATGAGAGCGGGCACCCCCTCAATCAACCAGACTTCCGGCCGGGACGTCGCCGCTCCTCCACAGCCCCAGACCGCCGCCCAGGCGGCATCGCTTGGCTCGTGTGACAAGCGCTTGTCACACGCGTGCGGCGGGGTACACCCGACCGACCCGCCCGGCGGTCACCGCGCGGCGGCGCCGGCGCCAGGCAGAGCAGAGCGGGCGTCCCCTCAATCAACCAGACTTCCGGCCGGGACGTCGCCGCTCCTCCACAGCCCCAGACCGCCGCCCGGGCGGCATCGCTTGACTCGTGTGACAAGCGCTTGTCACACGCGAGCAGCGGGGCACACCCGACCGACCCGCCCGGCGGTCACCGCGCGGCGGCGCCGGCGCCAGGCAGAGCAGAGCGGGCGTCCCCTCAATCAACCAGACTTCCGGCCGGGACGTCGCCGCTCCTCCACAGCCCCAGACCGCCCCCCAGGCGGCATCGCTTGACTCGTGTGACAAGCGCTTGTCACACGCGAGCAGCGGGGCACACCCGACCGACCCGCCCGGCGGTCACCGCGCGGCGGCGCCGGCGCCGTGTCGGCGCTCGTCCGAGGTGGAGGTCCCCCCTTCAGCTCAGGCAGTCGGGTCGCGGGCAGTCGTGTCGCAGGAGCCGGTCGCAGGCAGCCGGCCTGACCGGCCGGTCGCCCCCGTCGAGCCGCCCCCGTCAGACGCTCCCAGTCACGCACCAGGCCGACGCCGAGACCGTGAAGGCACCAGCGGGCAGCAGCTCGGCGCAGCGCGCCCGCAGCTCCTCGCGAGCCTGCGTCGAGAGCCGGGCGACGTGCGCGCCGGCCGGCCCGACCCCGAGGGTGAACGGCTCCCACCAGTCGGCGAACGACGCCATCGGGATCTCCACGGTCAGCACGGAGGGCCGGATGTCGGCCCAGCCTGCCGCCGCGGCCAGCTCGACCAGGTGGCCCTCCCGGGTGCCGGCCAGCCCCGACTCGTCGCGCACAGCAGGGTCGAGGTCGTTGACCGCCCGCCAGAAGATGACGAGCGGGCCGCGGTCGCCGCCGTGGTCCCAGACGCACGCCCCCAGGACGCCGCCCGGCCGGGTGACCCGGGCCATCTCGCGCAGGCCGGCGACCGGTTCGGACATGAAGTGCACGACCAGCTGGGCCAGCGTGAGGTCGAACGTGGCGTCGTCGAAGGGCAGGACCTCGGCGGTTGCGCGACGTGCGTCCACCTCGGGCAGGCGGTGACGCAGCGCGGAGACGAACGGCTCGGACGGCTCCACCGCGGACACCGCGTCGCCGCCCCACCACTCGACCAGGCGCGAGGTGAGAGCCCCCGGCCCCGCGCCCACGTCGAGGGCCGTGCCCGCCTGACGCCTGACCCGCCTGACCCGCCTGGCCCACCTGACCCACCTGGCCCACGCGAGCCCGGACCTCGGCGAGGAACGACTCCGCGAGCGGCTCGGAGAACCGCCCCATGAACCGTCCGTAGGCCTGCGCCGCGACGTCGAAGCTCATCTTCGCGACGCTACTCCCGCGGCCGGCCCCGGTCGACGCTCGATCAGTCGGCGAGCACCTCGAAGGCGATGCCGGCCGTCTTCAGCCGACCCAGCAGGTTGTCCCCCATGGCCTGGGCGGTGGTGACGCTGCCGGCCGTGGTCGGGTTGTCGTCGAGGGCCAGGCACAGCGCCGACTCGGCGAGCATCTTCGCGGTCTCGGAGTAGCCCGGGTCGCCGCCGGAGACCCGCGTGTGCACGGTGCGGGACTGCCCCCCGGACTGGCCCTCGGCGATGAAGTCGACGGTGAACCACGACTTCTCGCGCTTGGCCTCGTCGGGGCCCTGCCCCTGTGCGACCCGGCCCAGCAGCAGGTTGCGCAACGGCTTGACCTGCGACGAGAGCGCGACGGCCGCCACGCCCGCGGCGCCGCCGGCGGCGTACCGCAGGGTCTTGGTGCCGGCGTAGTGGGAGTAGCGGAAGTCGGGTCCGTACGCCGCGAGGGCCGCCGCGCTGCGGGCCACGACCAGCGGGTCGACGGTCGGCATGGGCAGCAGCCAGTAGCCGAGCGCGGGGTCGCGGTGCGGCTTGCCGGCGACGGCCCGGGCCTTGCGCCCGTCGGTGGGGCGGCCCTCGACGCGGCGACGTGCCTTCGAGGCCTCCTTCATCTGCCGGGGGCGGGACATGGCGTTGACGGCGGAGTGGAAGGTGCCGCCGGAGAACATCCCGCCGGCCCGGACGACCCCACGCATCGTGATCGGTCCGGTCGCCTCGAGCTGCTGCACGGTGAACAGCGCCCCGAGGTCGTGCGGGATCGAGTCGAAGCCGCAGGCGTGGACGATGCGGGCGCCGGTGCGCTCGGCGGTCGCGTGGTGGTCGAGGTACATCTGGTCGACGAACTCCGGCTCGCCGGTGAGGTCGACGTAGTCGGTGCCGGCCTCGGCACAGGCAGCCACGAGCGGCTCGCCGTGGTGGAGGTAGGGACCGACCGTGGTGATGACGACGCGTGCCTGCGCGGCGACCTCGGCCAGCGACGCGGGGTCGGAGGCGTCGGCGACCAGCAGGTCGAGGCTCTTCAGCTCGGGGTCGATCGTCGCCAGCCGGTCGCGGACCGCCTCCAGCTTGTCGCGGCTGCGCCCGACCAGGGCCCATCGCAGCCCCTCCGGCCCGCTGTTGGCGAGGTACTCGGCCGTGAGTCCTCCGGTGAAGCCGGTCGCCCCGAAGACGACGAGGTCGTAGGGGCGGTCGGCGTTCTTCTTCTCGCTGGTTGCCATGACTGCATCGTCCCAGACCGAGTCACGATGGAACCGGGGTGCCCACTCCTCGCGTCGTACCCCATGACCGGCCGACCAGCGACGAGGATGACGGCGACATGGACCACGAGGCGGAGTTCGCGGCGTACGCCGACGAGAGCTGGGGCACGCTGGTGCGCTCGGCCGTCTTCCTCGGCTGCTCGCTGCCCGACGCCGAGGACGTCGCCCAGACCACCCTGGTCAAGGCGTACGGCGCCTGGCCGCGAGTGCGGTCGGCGGACAACCGCGACGCCTACGTCTACCGGATGCTGGTCAACTGCCTGCACGACAGCCACCGGCGACCCTGGCGCCGCGAGCACTCGACCGCCGCCGTGCCCGACCGCTCGACGGCCGACGCCACCGCCGCGGTCGACACCACCGACGCGGTCCACCGGGCGCTCGCCGGCCTCTCCGAGGTCAACCGGGCGGTGGTGGTGCTGCGCTACTTCGCCCAGCTGAGCGAGGCCCAGACCGCCGCGGCGCTCGGCGTGCCGGCCGGCACCGTCAAGAGCCGGCTCTCCCGCGCGCTGGCCCACCTCTCCACCGACCGCCACCTCGCGGACGCCACCGAAGGCCCCGGACAAGGACACCACCATGACTGACCTCGAGGACCTCTGGGACGACCTCCCCGTCTCCCCCGCCCCCACCGCACAGATCCTGCGCGAGGGCCGTGCGGCGGCCGGGCGCCGCGGTCGCCTGCGGCGAGCGGTCCTGGGGCGCGGGCTGCTGCGCCCGCTCGGCTCGGTCGGCGCGCTCGCCGCGCTCGGCGGTGCCTTCCTGGTCGGCACCACGGTCGGCGGCCCACCCTCCGCCACCGGGCCGGGGTCGACGCCACCCGCCGGGGGCGGGGCGCCGGTGGCGACCTTCCACGGCGAGCTGGTCGCCGCCGAGTCGTGCGAGGCGCTGCTGGACTTCTACGTGGAGCGCGGGGTCGCCCTGGTCGGGCCCTACGGCTGGGAGTCGCCCATGTACGGCGGCGACGTGATCCTGGACGGCGCGATGGCCTTCGACAGCTCGGAGAGCGCGGCTCGCTCGACCCTGGCCGCGCCGGCGCCCGCGTCGCAGCGCGCCGAGAACAGCGGCACCGGCACCAACGTGCAGGAGGCCGGGGTCGACGAGCCCGACGTGGTCAAGACCGACGGCACGACGCTCTTCCGCCTCGACGGCAGCACCCTGACGACGTACGACGTGACCGGCGCGACCACCCGCCGTCTGGCCGACCTCGACCTGGGGTCGCTCAGCGACGGCGAGATCCTGCTCGCCGGCGACACCGTCGTGGCCCTCGGCGGCGACGGGACCCGCGACAAGCGACGCTACGACGCGTTCGGCGAGCCCGCCCCGTCGCGCACCACCCGGGTGCTCAGCATCGACGTCTCCGACCCGGCGGCCCCCGAGATCACCCAGACCGTCGACGTCGACTCCTCGCTCGTGACCGCTCGCCAGCACGGCGACACCGTGCGCCTGGTGACCGCCGCGGGGCTCCCCGACCTCGACTTCGACGAGCCCACCAACCGTCGGCGCGACCTGACGTGGAAGGAGACGCTGCGCCGCAACGAGGCCCTGGTCCGCGAGACCACGATCGCCGACTGGCTGCCGACCGCCTCGGTCGACGGCGGCACCGACGAGCGGCTGACCGAGTGCGAGGACGTCGCCGTCCCGCGCTCGGACCTCGGGCTCGACACGGTCAGCGTGATCGGCTTCGACGCCGCCGACCCCGCCGCCTGGGACGTGACCGCCCTCGCCGCGGACACCTCGATCGCCTACGCCTCCGCCGAGCGCCTCTACCTCGCTGCATCGCCGCCCGAGTGGGGCGTCTGCATCGACTTCTGCGGGGGGTTCGGGGGTGGCAGCGGCCCGGTCTCCGAGGTCGCCGGCACCACCCACGTCTTCGACTTCGAGCTCACCCGCACCGGCACGTCGTACGTCGGCTCCGGCGAGGTCGACGGCCGGGTCGACGACCGTTGGGCGATGGACGAGCACGACGGGGTGCTCCGGCTCGCCCTCAGCCCCACGCAGCGCACGGGTGACTTCACCTCGGTGGTGACGATGCGGCGCGAGGGCGACCGGCTCGCCGAGGTCGGTCGCCTCGACGGGCTCGGAAAGGGCGAGATGCTCCAGTCGGTGCGGTGGTTCGACGGGCTGGCGATCCTGGTGACCTTCCGCCAGATCGACCCGTTCTACACCGTCGACCTGACCTCTCCCGAGGACCCGACGCTGCTCGGCGAGCTGAAGATCCCCGGCTTCTCCGACTACCTCCACCCCCTCGGGGCCGACCGGCTGATCGGGATGGGCCAGGGACCCACCGGCAAGGGCCGACAGTGGGGCGCCCAGGCGGGGCTCTTCAAGGTCAGCGACCTCACCGACCCCCGGCGGCTCTCGGTCGTGAGCTACCGCCCCGGCACCCAGGCGCTCGCCGGAGCCGACCCCCGCCAGCTCACCTGGCTGCCCGCCGACCGTGTCGTGCTGACCGTGATCGCGCAGGGCTGGCGCGGGCGCACCGGGTGGGTCTCGGTGCTGTCGCTCGACGACGGCACGATGACCAACCGGATGGTCGAGGCCGAGCACGGCACCGACATCGCCTCCGTCCGCCTCGTCCCCCTGCCCGACGGCCGCGTCGTGCTCTCGACCGCCGGCGAGGCCGCGTTCTTCACCGTCTGAAGCCACCCGATCGACGGGGGCCGCCACGTACGCTGGTCGTCATGTGCCGCAACATCCGACCCCTGCACAACTTCGAGCCTCCGGCCACCGGCGACGAGGTCACCGCGGCGGCGCTGCAGTACGTGCGCAAGGTCAGCGGTGCGACCAAGCCGTCGCAGGCCAACCAGGCCGCCTTCGACCAGGCTGTCGCCGAGATCGCCCACGTCACCCAGCACCTGCTGGCCGACCTCGTGACCACCGCCCCGCCCAAGGACCGCGAGGTCGAGGCGGAGAAGGCCCGGGCCCGGGCGGCGGTCCGGTACGCCCGGTGAGGTCCGCCCTCGACCTGCTGGCCGACCGGCCGCTCGTCGTCCTCACGGGCGCCGGGCTCTCCACCGACTCCGGCATCCCCGACTACCGCGGCCCCGGCTCGCCCACCCGGATGCCGATGACCTACCAGGAGTTCGTCTCCGGCGAGGGCGCCCGGCAGCGCTACTGGGCCCGCAGCCACCTCGGGTGGGGCCGGATGAAGCGGGCCGAGCCCAACGCCGGCCACCGCGCCGCCGCCCGCCTGGACCCCGACCTGCTGATCACCCAGAACGTCGACGGCCTGCACGAGGCCGCGGGCTCGCGCCACCTGGTGGCCCTGCACGGCCGGATCGCCGACGTGGTCTGCCTGGGCTGCCGCCGCCAGACCCCACGCGCCTCGCTGCACGACCGGCTGACCGCGCTCAACCCCGGCTGGGAGGAGCGGCACGGCGCGGTCGCGGTCCGGCCCGACGGCGACGTCGACCTCGAGGACGCGCGGGCCATCGCCGACTTCGTGGTCCCCCCGTGCGCGGCGTGCGGCGGCGTGCTCAAGCCCGATGTCGTCTTCTTCGGCGAGAACGTCCCGGCCCCGCGCGTGGAGCGCTGCTTCGACGCCGTCGACGCGCTGGCCCTGCGTGGGGGTGCGCTGCTCGTGGTCGGCTCGAGCCTCACGGTGATGAGCGGATTCCGGTTCGTGCGCCGCGCGGCCAAGGCCGGCGTACCGTCCGTGATCGTCAACCGGGGTCAGACCCGCGGCGACGACCTGGCCGCGGTCAAGCTCGAGGTCGGCTCCTCGGAGTTCCTCACCGCGCTCGCCGACCAGCGCTCCAGCAACCCGCTGAGGCCCCGCGTCACATCCGCTTGACGAAGATGTGGTCGGCCGCCTCCGGCACGATCTCGGCGGACTCGCCGCCCGAGCCGACCAGCACCCCGTCAGCGGTGGCGACGATCGTGACGGTCTTGTCGGGCAGGGCGCCGACGCGCCGCAGCGCGCTCATCAGCACCTCGTCCTTCTGCATCTCCTCGGAGATCCGGCGCACCAGCACCCGGCCCTCCTCCTCGCCCGCCGCGGTCGACAGCGACTCGACGCCGTCCATGAACGCCTCGCTGACGACGTCCTGCCCGAGCTCGTCGAGGCCCGGGATCGGGTTGCCGTAGGGCGACTCGGTGGGGTGGCCGAGCAGCTCGAGCAGCCGACGCTCCACCGTCTCGGAGATGACGTGCTCCCAGCGGCAGGCCTCCTCGTGGACGAGCTCCCACTCGAGGCCGATCACGTCGGTGAGCAGCCGCTCGGCGAGCCGGTGCTTGCGCATCACCCGCGTCGCCAGGCGCAGCCCGTCGTCGGTCAGCTGGAGGTGGCGGTCGCCCTCGACGGTGACGAGACCGTCGCGCTCCATCCGCGCCACCGTCTGCGAGACCGTCGGGCCGCTCTGGTGCAGGCGCTCGGCGATGCGCGCGCGCAGCGGGACGATGCCCTCCTCGACCAGCTCGAAGATGGTCCGGAGGTACATCTCGGTGGTGTCGATGAGGTCACTCACGCGGACCATCCTCCCCCATCACCCATAGCCCTGGCAGGGTGGACGGCGATGGCCGACACGAAGACCTCCGTGATGTGGTTCCGCCGCGACCTGCGGCTCTCCGACAACCCCGCGCTTCTCCAGGCGTGCGCCGACGGCGACGTGCTGCCGCTCTTCGTCCTCGACCCGGCGCTGTGGGGTCCTGCGGGCGAGGTGCGGCGCGCCTACCTCGGGGCCGCGCTGCGCGACCTGGCCGAGCGGATCCCGCTCAGCGTCGTCCGCGGCGATCCCGTACGCCGGGTGGTGCTGGCCGCGCGGCAGGTCGGGGCGACCCGCGTCCACGTCGCCGCCGACCACGGCCCCTACGGCCACCAGCGTGACCAGGACGTCGAGGCCGCGCTCGCCGACGCCGGCATCGAGCTGGTCCGCACCGGGTCGCCGTACGCCGTCGCGCCGGGCCGGGTCACCTCGGGCGCCGGCACCCCGTTCAAGGTCTACACGCCCTTCAGCAAGGCCTGGCTCGAGCACGGGTGGCGCGACCCCGTCGACCCGCCGTCCTCCCCCTCCTGGGTCACCGACCTCGACGACACCACGGCGATCCCCGAGCCATCACTGCCCGACGACCTCGAGCTGCCGCCGGCCGGCGAGGCCGCCGCCCACCGCCGGTGGCAGGCCTTCCTCGAGCAGGTGGCCGACTACGACGACGACCGCGACCGGCCCGGCATCGACGGCACCTCGCGCATGTCGGTCCACCTCAAGTGGGGCGAGATCCACCCCCGCACGATGCTCGCCGACCTGGCCCGCCTGCGGTCGGCGGGCGCCAGGACCTACCGCAAGGAGCTCGCCTGGCGGGAGTTCTACGCCGACGTGCTCTTCGCCCAGCCGCACACGGCCCGCGACTACCTCAAGCCGGCGTACGCGCAGATGCGCTACGAGAGTCCTGACTCCGCCGACAGCCACCTCGATGCCTGGCGGCGCGGCCGCACCGGCTTCCCGATCGTCGACGCGGGCATGCGCCAGCTGCGCGGCGCGGGCTGGATGCACAACCGGCTGCGGATGATCGTCGCCAGCTTCTTGGTCAAGGACCTCCACCTGGAGTGGCAGCACGGCGCCCGCCACTTCATGCGGTGGCTGGTCGACGGCGACCTGGCCTCCAACCAGCACGGCTGGCAGTGGGTGGCCGGCTCCGGGACCGATGCCTCGCCGTTCTTCCGCGTCTTCAACCCCACCACGCAGGGTCGCAAGTTCGACCCCGACGGCTCCTACGTACGACGATGGGTCCCCGAGCTCGCCGACGTCGACGACCCGCACGAGCCCAGCCCCGAGGACCGCCGACGGGTCGGCTACCCCGAGCCCGTCGTCGACCACCAGGCCGAGCGCCGCGAGGCGCTCGACCGCTGGGAGGAGATCCGCTGATGGTCACCGCCTCGACCACCCCGCCCGCCGCACCCGCCGTCCTGCCCGACCTCGTGGTGCCGACCCGCTTCTGCGGCCCGGCCCGCTCCGGCAACGGGGGCTGGACCGCCGGCTCGGTCGCCCACGCCCTCGACCCCGCCCACCGTGGCGCCGTCACGGTCGCCCTGCGGATGCCGCCGCCGCTCGACACGCCCATCGCGATGGCGCGCACCGACGACGGGGTCGCGGCCAGCCTCGACGGTCGGCCGGTGGCCACGGCCCGCCCGGCGCAGAGCGATCCTGTCCCGGTGGCGGCGGTCGACGCGGCCGCCGCGCGCGCCGCGGAGGCGACGTTCCCGGGGCTGGCCTCGCACCCCTTCCCGACCTGCGTCTCGTGCGGCACCGGCCGTGAGCCGGGCGACGGGCTGCGGATCTTCCCCGGCCCCGTCGACGGTGCCCCCGGGACGGGGCGCGCGGCCGCGACCTGGACCCCCACTGCCGACCTCGCCGACGAGACCGCGGGCGACGGGTCGGGCACCCAGCGGGCCACGCCGGCCGTCACCTGGGCGGCGCTCGACTGCGCGGGCGCCTGGGGCGCCGACGCCGGCGAGCGGCTGATGGTGCTCGGCACGATGACCGCGGTGGTCCACCACCTCCCGGTCATCGGCGAGGAGCACGTCGTCGTCGGCGAGGGCCGCGGGCAGGAGGGTCGCAAGACCTTCAGCGCCGCCAGCGTGTACGACGCCTCGGGCCGGCTGGTCGGCACCGCCGAGCACGTGTGGATCGCGGTCGACCCGGCGTTCTTCAACTGACCCCGACGCGACGTACGCTTTTCCCATGGGGACTTGTAACGATCCAAAGAGGGCGTCCGACCTTGCCTGGTGGCGACACGCGGTGGTCTACCAGGTCTACGTGCGCAGCTTCGCGGACTCCGACGGCGACGGCGTGGGCGACCTGCCCGGCATCACCTCGCGGCTGCCCTACCTGCGCGACCTCGGGGTCGACGCGGTGTGGCTCACGCCGTTCTACACCTCGCCCCAGCACGACCACGGCTACGACGTCGCCGACTACCGCGACGTCGACCCGCTCTTCGGCGACCTCGGTGACGCCGACACGCTGATCGCCACGGCCCACGACCTCGGCCTGAAGGTGATCGTCGACGTGGTGCCCAACCACACCTCCTCGGAGCACGCATGGTTCCGCCAGGCGCTGGCCGCCGACCCCGGCAGCCCGGAGCGCGGGCGCTACATCTTCCGCACCGGGCGCGGACCCGACGGCGCGGAGCCGCCCAACAACTGGAGGTCGGTCTTCGGCGGCCTCGCCTGGACGCGGGTCGAGGGCACCGACCAGTGGTACCTGCACATCTTCGACACCACCCAGCCCGACCTCGAGTGGCTCAACCCCGAGGTCGGCGACATGTTCGAGGACGTGCTGCGCTTCTGGCTCGACCGCGGGGTCGACGGCTTCCGGGTCGACGTGGCCCACGGGCTGCGCAAGGCTCCGGGCCTGCCCGACCAGGTGATCACGCCCGAGGAGCAGCGCCGGCTCGACCTCGCCGCCGCCGGCGCCACCGACGAGGACGACTCGATGATCGACGCTCCGGAGATCGAGGACGAGCCCTTCTGGGACCAGCCCGAGGTGCACGAGATCTACCGTCGCTGGCACGACGTGCTGGCCGACTACCCCGGCGACCGGATGGCGGTGGCCGAGGCCTGGGCGCGCACGCCGGACGCGGTCGCGGCGTACGTGCGCCCCGACGAGCTCAACCAGGCGTTCAACTTCGCCTGGCTGCTCTCCGACTGGTCGGCGGCCTCGTTCGGCGAGGTCGTCGAGACGACCCTGGCGTCGCTCGACGCCGTCGGTGGCGCGGCCACCTGGGTGCTCAGCAACCACGACGTGCAGCGTCACGTCTCCCGCTACGGCGGGGGCGAGGTCGGGCTGGCGCGGGCGAGGGCCGCGACGCTGATGGCGCTGTCGTTCCCCGGCTCGGCCTACCTCTACCAGGGCGAGGAGCTCGGCCTCGAGGAGATCGACGTGGCACCGGAGCACCGCCAGGACCCCTCGTGGTTCCGCACCGGCAAGCCCGGTCGCGACGGCTGCCGGGTGCCGATCCCGTGGTCGGGCGACAGGGCGCCGTTCGGCTTCGGCCCCGGCGACGCACAACCCTGGATCCCGCAGCCCGCCGACTGGGCGGCGGTCACGGTGGCCGCGCAGGAGGGCGACCCCGGCTCGACGCTGACCTTCTACCGTGAGGCCCTGGCGGCACGCCGCGGGCACGCGGTCGACGCCGGCGACGACGTCGAGGTGAGCGTCGACGGCGACCTGCTCGTCGTACGTCGGGGCGCGCTGCTCGCGGTGCTCAACTGCGGCGACCAGACCCGGGCCCTGCCGGCCGGCGAGGTGCTGATCGCGAGCGGTCCCCTCAGCGACAGCGGGCTGCCCGGCAACACCGCGGCCTGGGTCAGCTCGGCGGGGAGTCCGTCGGCGTGAGGGCCTCGTTGTAGCGACCGAGCTCGCGGACGAACCCCGCGAGCTGGTCGTCGGACCAGTCGCCGAGCTGCTGGTCGAGCCACTGGCGCCGGTGGGCCCTCAGGTCCTCCATCCGGCGCACCGCCTCGTCGGTGACGCTCAGCAGGGTGGCCCGACCGTCGGCCGGGTCGGGCGAGCCGACGACCAGGCCGAGGTCCATCAGGTGGGTGACCTGACGGCTGATCGCGCCCTTGTCGATGTCGAAGACCCCCGCCATCGCCGAGGCCCGGATCGGGCCGTGCTCAGCGATGTAGCCGAGCATCAGGTAGGACGCCGGCTGCAGCGACTCGTGGAGGGCGCGGGCCCGCTCGCCGATGACGCGCTTGACGCGGCGGATCAGGACGCCGACCTCCTGCTCCAGCCCCATCAGGATCTCCTCGCGGGTCATCGCGGCGCGTCGTTCGTGGTGCGCAGCGGGACCTCGCGGATCAGCAGCACGGCGACCAGGGCCAGCACCGCGAACGGCAGCGCGACCAGGAAGAGGTGACCGGTCGCCTCGCCGAAGGCCTGCTCGAAGACCAGGCGCGCCGGCGCGGGGAGCGTGGAGAGGTCGGGGATCGCGTGGCTCTCGTGGTCGACCGCGCCACCGCTGGCGGCGGCCACGCTGCTCGCCACGCGGCCGGCCAGGATCGCGCCCAGGACCGAGACCCCGATCGAGCCGCCCATCGACCGGAAGAAGGCCACGACCGAGCTGGCCGCACCCATGTCGGACTGGGCGGTGTTGTTCTGGACGGCCAGCACGAGGTTCTGCATGGTGGCGCCGAGGCCGACGCCGAGCACGCCCATGAAGGCACCGACGGCCACCAGGTCGGTCGCCTCGTCGATGGTGCTCAGCAGCGCGAGGCCGACGATGACCAGGACCATGCCGCCGACGAGGTAGCGCTTCCACACGCCGGTGCGGCTGATGATGCGTCCGGTGGCGATGCTCGAGACCAGCAGGCCGCCCACCATGGTGATCGACATCAGGCCGGCCTCGGTGGGGCTCATGCCGCGGGCGAGCTGGAAGTACTGGCTCAGGTAGACCGTCGAGCCGAACATCGCCACCCCGATCAGCACCGAGGCCAGCGTCGCCAGCGACGTGGTGCGGTCGCGGAAGAGCCGCAGCGGGATCATCGGGTCGGTGGCGACGCGCGCCTCCACCACGACCGCGGCCGCGATGACGACCAGGCCGCCGACGACCAGCGCCATCGAGGTGACCGAACCCCACGCGAACTGCTGCCCGGCCAGGGACACCCACACCAGCAGGATGCTCACGCCGGCGATGATCAGCGTGGCGCCGACGTAGTCGATCGACACCTCGCGCTTGACGACGGGCAGGTGCAGCTTGGCCTGGAGGACGCCGAAGGCCAGCGCCGCGACCGGCAGCCCGATGAAGAACGTGCCGCGCCAGCCCAGCGGGCTGTCCACGATCAGCCCGCCGATCAGCGGGCCGCTCACGGTGGCCAGCGCGAAGACCGCGCCGATGTAGCCGGCGTACCGGCCGCGCTCGCGCGGGCTGACCATGGTGGCGATGACCACCTGGACCAGGGCGGTGAGGCCGCCGACCCCGAGCCCCTGCACCACGCGGGCGCCGATCAGGGTCTCCATGTTCTGGGCGAAGGCCGCGATCAGGGAGCCGACGGAGTAGATGACCAGCGCCGACTGGACCAGCAGCTTCTGGCTGAACAGGTCGGCGAGCTTGCCCCAGATGGGCGTCGTGGCGGTCATCGAGAGCAGCGTGGCCACGACGACCCAGGTGTAGCCGGTCTGGCTGCCCTCGAGGTCGGCCACCATCCGCGGCAGCGCGTTGGTCACGACGGTGCTGGAGAGCATGGCGACGAACATCGCCAGCAGCAGCCCGCTGAGTGCCTCCATCACCTCGCGGTGCGTCATCTGCCCGCTCTGCTCTGCGGTGCGGAGGGGTTCGGGGCGGGTGGTGGTCACGCAGGATCTCGATCCGGGAGAGAGGTAAAGTTGCCGAGGTCAACCGTACGGGCGATGGTTGCCATTGGCAACCGTCTGTGGCGGAGCACACCGTGCCCGGAAATGAGGACGACCCGCAGGCGTGGCGCCCCCGGCCAGGTCGGGCCTGGTGGGAGGTGCCGCTCCGGGGGACGTGCTCCCGGATCACCTGCGGGTCGGGTCGCTGCTTGGGATTCACCAGCAGCCGCTCGGACGACTCCGTCCGAGTGATGCTGGGCTGCTAGCGGGCAGCCACCTCACGCGTCCTAGAAGAACTCATTCCTCGGACCACCTCCTTTCCCGTGTCCGACCAACGGTAGGACGCCGCAGGGGCGCGGACAAGAGGGTTTTTCCGGTACGTCGACCACTCACCCTGCCGCCGCGGCGAACTGGGCGTCGTACAGGCGGGCGTAGGCGCCACCGGACCGGCGCAGGGAGTCGTGGGTGCCCTGCTCGACGATCCGCCCCTCCTCCATCACCACGATCAGGTCGGCGTCGCGGATGGTGGAGAGCCGGTGGGCGATGACGAACGAGGTCCGGTCGCTGCGCAGCGCCGACATCGCGTGCTGCACGAGCACCTCGGTGCGGGTGTCGACCGACGACGTGGCCTCGTCGAGGATCAGCAGCGCCGGGTCGGCCAGGAACGCGCGGGCGATCGTCACCAGCTGGCGCTCCCCCGCCGACAGGTTGCCGCCGTCCTCGTCGACGACCGTGTCGTAGCCGTCGGGCAGCGAGTGCACGAAGCGGTCGACGTACGTGGCGCGTGCCGCCTCGAGGACCTGCTCCTCGGTGGCGTCGGGCCTTCCGTAGGCGATGTTGTCGCGGATCGTGCCACCGAACAGCCAGGCGTCCTGGAGCACCATGCCGATCTGGCCGCGCAGCTCGGCCCGCGGCAGGGCGGTGATGTCGACGCCGTCGAGGGTGATCCGGCCGCCCCGCAGCTCGTAGAAGCGCATCACCAGGTTGACCAGCGTCGTCTTGCCGGCGCCGGTGGGCCCGACGATCGCCACGGTCTGGCCGGGCGAGGCGACCAGCGAGAGGTCCTCGATGAGCGGGCGCTCGGGGTCGTAGGAGAAGGACGCGCGCTCGAAGGCGACCTCGCCCCGACGTACGCCGCCGGTCCGGGTGGCGGCGTCCGGTGGGAGGGCGGCGTCGGGCACCTGCTGCTCGGCGTCGAGGAGCTCGAAGACGCGCTCCGCGGAGGCCACCCCCGACTGGAGCAGGTTGGCCATCGAGGCCAGGGTGGTCAGCGGCTGGGTGAACTGACGGGTGTACTGGATGAAGGCCTGCACGTCACCCAGCGACAGCGTGCCCGAGGCGACGCGGAGGCCCCCGACGACGGCGATGACCACGTAGTTGAGGTTCCCGATGAACATCATCACCGGCATGATCAGGCCGCTGATGAACTGCGCCCGCTGCGAGGCGTCGTAGAGCGCGTCGTTCTGCTCCGCGAACGTCGCCTGCACCTCGGCCTGGCGACCGAACACCGTCACCAGCGCGTGGCCGGAGAACGTCTCCTCGATGTGGGCGTTGAGCCGGCCGGTCTGGCGCCACTGCGCGATGAACTGGCTCTGCGACCGCTTCATGATCTGCACCGTGACGAACATCGAGATCGGCACCGAGACCAGCGCGATCAGGGCCAGCGTCGGCGAGATCCAGACCATCATCGAGAGCACCGCGACCACGGTGAGCACCGAGGTGAGCAGCTGGCTCATCGTCTGCTGGAGGGTCTGGCTGACGTTGTCGATGTCGTTGGTGACCCGACTGAGCAGCTCGCCGCGCGGCTGCCGGTCGAAGTACTCCAGCGGCAGGCTGTTGACCTTGTCCTCGACGTCGGAGCGCATCCGTCGCACGGTGTGCTGGACCACGTCGTTGAGCAGGTAGCCCTGCAGCCAGGCGAGCAACGAGGCGCCGGCGTACACCGACAGCACCACGAGCAGGACGTCTCGGACCCCGTCGAGGTCGATGGGCCGCTGGGCCAGGAACCCGTCGAAGATCAGGTCGGTCGCGCGGCCGAGCAGCCGCGGCCCCAGGGCCATCAGCCCCACGCTGACCACGGCGAGCACGACCACGCCGATCGCCTTGGCCCGCTCGGGTGCCATCAGGCCGACCAGCCGCCGCGTGGAGGGCACGAAGGTCATCGCCTTCTGACCGACCATCCCGCCGCCCATGGGTCCGCGACCGGGTCCCGGACCGGCGACGACGCGCTCGGTCTCCTTCATCTGGCTCACGCGACCTCCTCCGCGCTGAGCTGGGAGGCCACGATCTCCTGGTACGTCGGGTTGCCGGCCACCAGGTCGTCGTGGGTGCCCCGGCCCACGACCGCGCCGTCCTCGAGGACCAGGATCAGGTCGGCGGTGCGGATCGTGGCCACCCGCTGGGCGACGACGACCACGGTGGCGTCGCGCGTCTCGGGCGCGAGCGCGGCCCGCAGCCGGGCGTCGGTGGCGAGGTCGAGCGCGGAGAACGCGTCGTCGAAGAGGTAGATCTCCGGCCTGCGGACCAGCGCCCGGGCGATCGCCAGCCGCTGGCGCTGACCGCCGGACAGGTTGGTGCCGCCCTGCGCGACCGGCGCGTCGAGACCCTCGGGCAGCGCGGCGACGAAGTCGCGGGCCTGGGCGATGTCGAGCGCGTGCCAGAGCTCGACGTCGGTGGCGTCGGCCTTGCCGTGGCGCAGGTTGCTGGCGATGGTCCCGCTGAAGAGGAACGCGCGCTGGGGGACCAGACCGATCCGTGACCAGAGCAGGTCCGGGTCGAGCCGACGTACGTCGACCCCGTCGACGCGGACCGCGCCGGCCGTGGCGTCGAAGAGCCGCGGCACGAGGTTGACCAGCGTGCTCTTGCCGGCGCCGGTCGAGCCGATGATCGCGACCGTCTGGCCGGGGCGGGCCGAGAACGTCACGCCGCGCAGCACCGGCACCTCCGCGCCCGGGAAGGTGAAGCCCACGTCGTCGAGGTCGAGGTGACCGCGCACGTCGACCTCGCGCACCGGGTCGCTGGGCGGGACGACCGTGGAGGCCGTGCCGAGCACCTCGGTGATGCGATCGGCGCACACCGCCGAGCGCGGCACCATCATCAGCATGAAGGTGCCCATCATCACCGCCATCAGGATCTGCATCAGGTAGGTGAGGAACGCCGTCAACGCCCCGACCTGCATCTGGCCCGCGTCGACGCGCAGCCCGCCGAACCAGATCACCGCCACGCTGGCGACGTTGACGACCAGCATCACCAGCGGGAACATCGTCGCCAGCCACCGGCCCGCGGTGATCGAGACGTCGGTGAGCGCGTCGTTGGCGCTCGCGAAGCGCCGGGTCTCCAGGGGCTCGCGGACGAAGGCCCGCACGACCCGGATGCCGGTGATCTGCTCACGCAGCACCCGGTTGACCTCGTCGATCCGCTCCTGGACCAGCCGGAAGCTCGGCACCATCTGCGAGACGACGACCCCCACGCAGACGAAGAGCACCGGGACGACCACGGCCAGCAACCACGAGAGGCCGAAGTCCTCGCGCATCGCCATCAGGATCCCGCCGACCATCATGATCGGCACCTGGACGGCCATGGTGCAGGTCATCAGCGTGAGCATCTGCACCTGCTGGACGTCGTTGGTCGTGCGGGTGATCAGCGACGGCGCCCCGAAGGAGGAGACCTCGCGACCCGAGAACGACGTGACGCGACGGAAGACCGCGGCCCGCACGTCGCGGCCGAAGGCCATCGCGGCGCGCGAGGCGAACCACACCGCCGTCACCGAGCAGAGGATCTGGCCCAGCGAGACCACGAGCATCACCGCTCCGGCGCGGCGGATGTAGTCGCCGTCGCCGAGCGCGATGCCGCGGTCGATGATGTCGGCGTTGAGGCTGGGGAGGTAGAGCATCGCCATCGTCGCGGTGAGCTGGAGCACCACGATCGCGCCGAGCCAGGCGCGGTACGGCGCCAGGTGGGTGCGCATCAGCCGGAGCAGCGTCATCGCGGCGCCTGCCCGTCGGCGCGCAGGGTCCCGCCGAGGATCACGTCGACGATCTCCTCCGGGGTGAGCGGGCGCTGCTCGGACACGTGCGGGTGGCTGCCCGAGAACGTGAGCAGCCGCAGCAGCCGGAAGACCTCCTGGGGCGACACCCGCAGCAGGTCCGCGTCGGGCTCCACCAGCCGCACCGCGCTCCCCTCCGCCGCCACCCGTTGCGCGTGCACCGTGGGCGAGTGCTGCGGCGGCCGCGGCACCGCCAGCGCGGTCATCAGCGCGAAGATCCCGACGTACCGGCGCTGGAGCAGCGTGACCAGATCGATCAGGCGCGCGCGCAGCGGCTGGTCGGGGTCGATGGCGCCGACCTGCTCGAGGAACCCGCTCGGATCGGCCTCGGCGTCGAGCACGGCCTCGACCAGCTCCTCCTTGGTCGGGAAGACGCGGAACACCGTGCCCTCGGCGATGCCCGCGGCGTCCGCGATCTGCTTGGTCGTCGTCGACCGGCCGTGCTCGATGAGCAGCGGCCGCGCTGCCCGCACGATGGCCTCGCGACGCTCCCCCGCCGCCAGCGGCCGCGCCCGCACGCGCCTGTTCTCCACCACCCCTGGAGCATAAGTGAGTGAGCACTCACTCACAAGCGAGCAGTGCCCCGCGAGGTACGAGCGGGGCGCGTGGCGAGCGCAGGTAGAGCAAGCCCCGCGACCGAGGCACGAGGTCGCGACGGGCGCGTCGAAACCCCTCAACCTGGAGGAACGGCAGCGACCCTGGGGACCCCGCCATCCCGGCAGCCGAGCGTCGCGGCCGGATCGCTTGCGGCAACCGGGATAATGGGCTCGCCATGAGTGACAGCGACGAACGACCTCGTCTCGAGATCAACTGGGTCCAGTCCTCGGGCGGAGCCCTCGCGGCCGTGTCCTCCGCGGTCCTCCTCTCCACGTTCGGCGTCGCCGGCACGCTGATCGGCGCAGCTGTGGGCTCGCTCGTCATCACCGTGGGTGGTGCGTTCTACACGTACTCGATCAAGGCGACGCGGCAGCGGGTCGCGATGGCCCAGACCGTCGCCGTGGCTCGGATCGGGCTCGCGCAGGCCCGGGTGCGAGACGCGTCCGACTCGGTGACGCAACGTCGACCGGGCGCGGCCGACGACGCGGCGGACGACATGGCGGAGGCCGAGGTGGATCTCGACCGCGCCCGGACCCTGCTCGAGGACGAGCTGGACGAGACCGAGGAGCGGCCACCCTGGCGCAGCGTCCTGGGCGGGCTGCCGTGGAAGCGCATCGGGCTGGTCGCCGTCGCGACCTTCGTCGCCGCCATGGTGGTGATCGTGGCCTTCGAGCTCCTCACCGGTCGCGCGGTCTCCTCCTACACCGGCGGCAGCGACTCCGACCGCCGCACCTCGATCCCCGGCTTCAGCGGAGGCGATGACGACCGGCAGGACGAGCCCGACGAGCAGCAACCCGCCACCCCCGGCCCCAGCCAGGACGAGACGGAGGACCCGGTGCTCCCGCCCGAGGAGAGGCCCGACGAGTCGGACGCGCCGGACGAGGTCGAGCCCACCGTCGAGCCCACCTCCGAGCCCACCGATCCCGCCACGATCGAGACGGAGGTCCCCGATCCGACCGCGGTGCCGACACCGGAGACGTCACCCACCCCCTGAGCCGTCGACGCAGGGCACGTGAGGCTTGTGCCGCGCTGCGGTGTCACCTGGTGGCACCGGAGCGCAGCACAAGCCCCCGCAGCACCTACACGTCCAGCGTGCCGACGCGCTTGGTGATCTTCGCGCCCTTCTTCTCGAGGAAGACGATCTCGCCGAACTCCAGCTCCAACCAGTCGTCGCCGTTCTCGGTCAGGGGCTCGGAGGCGAAGATGACGGACGTCGCCTCCTCCACCGAGGTCACGTCGATGTCGTACGACGTCTCGTAGTCCTGGAAGTTGCGACCCACGAGCAGGTACATCGGCTCCAGGAGCATGGCGAGCGCGTAGTCGTCCGTGCCGGGACCGGACTTCCGCAGCTCGCGCCAGTCCCCCGCCGGGTCTGTCTCGCCCTGGTGCCCGGCACCGAAGTTGACGCCGATGATCCGGTTGGGAGCGACCAGGGCCATCTTCAGCTTGGCCAGGCCGACGAGGTCGAGCGTCTTCATGGCCTGGACGATGAGCTTCATCATCTGCTCGAAGGCGCGCTGCACGTCGTCGTCGCTGTCGCTCTCGAGCAGGGAGAGCAGCAGCACGTAGAGGAACTCCGTGTCGGTGGTGCCTCGCATCTGCTCGAGGTAGGTGTCCTTGCAGTGGGCCAGCAGCTCCCTCTGCAGCAGCTTCCAGTGCGGCAGGTCACCGTTCTGGGCCACGATCCAGGGAGTCTCCTGGTAGGAGAACGGGTGGCAGTTCTCGTCGGCCAGCACCGTGACCGAGTCGTAGGCCGCTGCTCTCACGTGAGCAAGCAGGGTGCTGACCTGGAGGCTCGGAACGATGCCGCGCGCGTTGTCGTCGTAGAAGGCCGCCATCGGTCGCCGGTAGAGCAGCGGCTCCTCCGGCTCCAGCAGGTGCTCGCTCCAGGCCCCGAAGCCCCACCCGGCCAGCTGCAGCAACGGGTGCCGCTCCGGGTCGAGGGTCTGGTTGACCAGGCTGTTGTCCGGCGCCAGGAGCAGGCTCTCCAGCGGGATCTCCGGCCCGATGTAGGCGAGAACTCGGCACATCAGCTTTCCTCACTTCTCGGGTCTTCGATGGGTCGTGGCTGTGCAGCCTAAGGTCTGGCCGGCGCGTCAGCGCACGGTGTCGGCCTCGCTGCCGTCTCTCATCCGCACCCGGTACGTCGGCGCCTCCGTCAGGTTCGGGTTGCGCAGGGAGTCATCGCCGGCGGGCCACCACACGGCCCAGCGCCCGTTCTCGAGCGACGCCTCGACCTCGACACCCCCGGGGGTCGTGACCTCGATGCCGGTCACGTCGGCGCCGGCCCGACCCTCGGCGTAGACGAACAGCTCGTCGTCGACGGACCCCGCCCCGTTGGTGTCCTCGCGGGCCACGCCGGGCGCGGGCGCCGGGCCCGCAAGGTCCTCGGCTCCGCTGAGGCTGCCGAAGAAGCCACCCACGTCGGGGCGGGGGTCGGCGACGAGCTCGTCGGGGACCAGGCAGGAACCCTCGAGCACCCGTCCGGACGGGCCGGCCGCGGTGAACACGACGTAGCTCCAACCACCCCGCGACTCGGCGACCAGGGCCGAGGCGTCCGCGTCCCGCTCCAGGGCCAGCTGGCCGCCCTCGCCGCTCTGGAGCACCACGCAGGCCTCGAGCGCGGCGGCGCGCTCGGCGCCGCCGAGGGTGACCGGGACCGGCGACCACGAAGCGAAGGCCTCGCTGTCCCCGGTGAGGGACGGCACCAGCACCGCGACGAGCGTGGCAGCCACGACGACCGTCCCACCGGCCAGCAGCAGGCGAGGCCGGCGACGCGGCGTACGGCGTGGGCCTCGGCCCGGGACCACCGTCGCCGCCGCAGGGACCGGGTCGGTGGCCAGGATCCGCTCCAGCGTGGCCTCGGCACGACCGCGCTGGGGTGGGCTCAGCTCGCGGTCCGCGGCGTCGAGGTCGCGCAGGAGGCGGGTGGTCGGGGAGTCGTCGCGGGTCGTCATCGCTGGGGTCCCTCGGGTGTCGTCGCGCTCGGGCGCAAGGATGAGTGGGAGGTGTCGGAGGACGCCGCCGCGTCGAGGTGGCGCCGAAGCGAGCGGCGGGCGCGAGAGAGCCGGATCCGGTAGGCCGTCGCGGTGCAGCCGAGGACGGCGCCGGCCTGCGCCGAGGTCAGGCCCTCCCAGACGGTGAGGCTGATCGCCTCCTGCTCGGCCTCGGTGAGCCGGGCCCACCCGGCGGCGAGGTCGAGCCTGCTCGCCGCCAGGTCGTCGACGGCGTCGGACCCGCCCGCGCCCGAGGGGTCGGCCAGGCGGACGGCGAGGGCGTCGCGGCGCCGGTCGCCCCGGCGGTGGTTGAGCATCGTGGCCCGGGCGACGCCGAACAACCACGGGCGCGCGTCCTCGACCTCGACCGGCATCTCCTCCAGCCGCCGCCAGGCCACGAGGAACGCGTCGGCGGCGACGTCCTCGGCGTGGGTGGGGTGGACGCGACGCTGCGCGAACCGCAGCAGGTCGTCGTACGTCGCCTCGTAGATCGCCCGGAAGCGCGCCTCGCGCGACGGTCGCGCGACCGGGCTCGATGTCGTCATGTCCCCTACCTGTCCGGCCGGCGGCCAGTGTTTCACCAGATCGATCCTCGGGCTTGCAGCGCGTGGCGGCGGGCCGGGGGCGGGCGCGGGGGCCTCGGCGTGCTCGACCAACGGGGTGGGGCTCGGCCACCGGGGGGCGCGGGGTCGATGTCGTCGCGTGTCCCCTGTCTGTTCGGCCGGGCGGACTTCTCGCTGGTGAAGGGTCCTCGCGAGGGCTACGCTGCGGCTCAGGTCGTCGTGGGGGCGGCCCCGAGAGGATCGTCATGGGGACTCGCACCTCTGCCACGCTCGCCCTGGTGACCCTGGTCGCCTCGACGGTCCTCGCCGCAGTGCCGGCGACGGAGGCGAGCGCCGCGCCCAGGCCACCTGCGATCCGCTCGCTGTCGACCACCAGCGGCCCGGTCGCCGGCGGCACCCGTGTGGTGATCCGTGGCGCCCGGATGAAGCGCGTCACGGGGGTCCGGTTCGACCGCGCCCGCGGCACGGCCTTCAAGCGGGTCTCGGCGCGCAAGGTCGTGGTGACCACTCCGCGGCACGCCGCGGGTCCGGCGGACGTTCGGCTGGTGGTGCGCCGCAAGACTGTCGCCGTCGCTCGTCGCGCGTTCACGTTCACCGAGGCACCGTCGTCGGCGCCCACCATCTCTCGGCTCTCCCCGGCCATGGGGTCGACCACCGGGACCACCCAGGTCACCATCGACGGAGCCGGGCTGCGCACGGCCCAGGTCTACTTCGGCGACCGTCGCGCGTCGGTCCAGCAACCCGCCTCGGACCGACGGCTGACCGTGCGAGCCCCCCGCCACCAGGTCGGGGTCGTGCAGGTGACGGTCCGGTCCGACGGACGCACGTCCGGGGGAACCGCCTTCGAGTACCGGGCACCGCCGAGCATCACCACGATCTCGCCCGACACCGGACCACTCGGCGGGGGCGATGTCGTCACCGTCACCGGAACGGGTCTGGACGCCCTCACGCGCGTCACCTTCGGCGGCACGGCCGGCACCGACCTGCGCCGCGTCACGTCCACGACGCTCCGGGTCACCACCCCGAGGGTGACCGCCGAGGGCCCTGCGGAGGTCGTCGGCTTCAGCCCGCTGGGCCGGACCGACGAGGAGACCAACGCGCCGACCTACTGGTACGCACCACCGGGGCTGGGCGGGCTCTACTGGTCGGAGGCGTCTGACTGGCCGGGCTTCGGTCACGGTGGGCCCACGGCGATCTCCTGCCCGACCACCACGTTCTGCGCCGCCGTCGACGAGCAGGGCGGGTTGCTCACCTGGCGCGACGGAGCCTGGAGCCAGCCGCAGACGGCCGACACCTCCATCGACGGGTACGACGACGTGACGTGCGTGAGCGCGGCGTACTGCCTGGCTGTCAACGGTCGGCACGGGTACGACAGGCCGTCCCGGATCGTGCGGTGGGACGGCAGCAGGTGGCAGCAGGAGCACGAGCTCGCCGGATGGGTCCAGTCGATCTGGTGCGGGGCGGTCGGGTCGTGCGTCGCGACCGGCTACGCCTCCTACCGTCTCTCGGGCGGGGTCTGGCGCGCGGCGGACATCGGCACCTCCGGCGACTTCGGCGGGGACGACGTCTCCTGCGTCTCGGCGACGTGGTGCTTGTCCTTGGACGAGATCTCCGGCGAGTACGCCGTCTTCAACGGCACCACCTGGACGATCGCCCGCCTTCCAGGAGATGGGCCCCGGCCGACGGCGGTGAGCTGTTTCGCCGAGCGGTCCTGCCTCGTCCTCGACGAGGACCTCTGGGGCGGACCGACCACGGCGCTGCGACTGACGGGCTCGACCTGGTCCAGCCACCCCGTCCCGGGCAGGGACACGCAGGCCCGAGGTGTCTCGTGCACGAGCGGCGGCGTCTGCACGGTCGTCGGCTCCGAGACCACGTCACTGGCCGGCGGCCACGAGGGCACGGCGGGCATCGCGCTGACCATCCGGCACTCCGACGGGGTGTGGGGCAGCCCGACGACCGCGCTCGGCGGCGCCCTGTCGGACGTCTCCTGCCCGGCGTCGGAGGTGTGCCGCGCCGTCGGCACCAAGCTCGAGCCGTCGCGGGTGGACGACGGCCGGCTCGTCGACCGCAGGTACGGCTACGCCGTCCACCAGGACGCCGGCAGCTGGGGGGCGGCGGTCGCGATCGACCCCGACCGGTATGCCCAGGCGGACGACGTCACCTGTGTCTCGTCGTCGTTCTGCATGAACTCCGCCGGCTCGGTCTTCGACGGCACCTCGTGGACGATGCCGCCCACCATCAACCCGTACGGGCAGGGCATGCGGGTGTCGGGCGGCTGGTTCGGCAACTCCCCCGAGGTCTCGTGCACGACTGCCACGTCGTGCGTGGTCGTCGGCAACGAGTACGACAACGGCGACGACCTGAACCTCTTCCGCACGTGGGAGTCGCGCTGGAACGGCAGCACCTGGACGGCGCCACGCACCCTGCCGCTGATGTCGGTCGTCGACCTCGACTGCCAGTCGTCCACCTGGTGCATGGCCAGTGGGAACGTCGACGGGGCAGGAGCCGTCATGGTGCGGGACGGCGCGAGCTGGGGTCCGGTCACCCGGCTCCCGGGCAACAGCTGGGCCGGCGACGTCTCGTGCGCGACCCAGACCTCGTGTGCCGTGACCCGCCAGAACGGCGTCACCCGACTCGTCGGCGGGACCTGGATCCACGACGCGGTCGCCCCCCACGTGGCCCACGACGTCTCGTGCCCCGCCACCAACTTCTGCGTGCTGACCACGCTCGACGACACGGGACGGGTGGCGGTCCGCACCTTCGACGGCACCTCCTGGTCCGCCCTCCGCCGCCTGGCGGCCTACACCGGCCCCGGTCGTCCCTACGTCTCGGTCCACTGCCCGGCCGCGACCTTCTGCACGGCGAGCCAGACCTCGACGAACGGGTTCGGCTCCGCCGCGAGCTGGGCCTACGTCAACGGCACGTGGAGCAACGTCGAGGTCGCCGACCCCGGCGAGTACAAGTGGCCGGTCGAGGCGACCTGCGCCTCGTCCGACTGGTGCCTGGGGTCCACACCGTGGGGCGGCACCTCCGTCGGCGCCCGGCGCTGACCGGACCTCGGGGCCGGGCGACCTGCGGGGCCGCTGGTTTGCGGCGTCGCCCCCGTGGGCACCGTCACCGCAGGCGACACCCAGGATCGCCGACAACCGAAGGTAGGCACTCCATGCTGTGGACCATCCTCATCGTTCTGGCCATCATCGCCCTCGCGATCTTCATCCTCAACCGCGTGCGCGGCGGCCGCGGAGTCTGAGCCCCCCCTGCACGACCGGTGGTCCCGGCTCACGGGGCCAGCCGCACCCGGTCCCACCCGTCGCCGGCGCGCCGGTAGACCAGCCGGTCGTGCAGCCGGCTCGGGCGGCCCTGCCAGAGCTCGACCACGTCGGGCCGCACGACGTACCCGCCCCACTCCTCGGGCGCGGGTACGTCGCCGGGGAAACGCTCGTCGGCTGACCGCCACGCTTCTTGCAGCGCGCTGCGGTCCGGCACGACGGAGGACTGGTGGGAGGCCCACGCACCGAGCTGGGAGCCTCGGGGTCGTTGCGCGAAGTAGGCCTCGACCTCGACCCGTGGCAGGGCCGACGCGACACCCTCGACCCGCACCTGCCGCTCGAGCGGGTGCCACGGGAAGAGGAGCGCGCAGCGCGGCTCGGCCGCGAGGTCGCGTCCCTTGCGCGAGGCGGTGTTGGTGAAGAAGACGAAGCCGTCGTCCGAGAGGCCCTTGAGCAGCACCGTCCGGGACGACGGAGCACCGTCGGCGGAGACGGTGGAGACCACCATCGCGTTCGGCTCGTGGAGGCCCGCAGCGGCAGCCTCGTCGAGCCAACGACGCACCATCGCGACCGGCTCGGGCAGCAGGTCTGACTCATCGAGCCCGGAGCGCGAGTAGTCCTCACGCATCGCCGCCAGCGGGTCGCTCTCCATACGGCCGAACCTAGCCCAGGGGCGGTGCGGCAGAATGCCAGCGGCGCTCCCGTCACCGGGCTGCGCCCACCCACAGCACACGTCGACGAAGGAGTCGGGACGATGACCGAGGTACACCACGGGCTCGAGGGCGTCGTCGCGTTCGAGACCGAGATCGCCGAGCCCGACAAGGAGGGCTCCGCCCTCCGCTACCGCGGGGTCGACATCGAGGAGATCGTCGGGCGCGTCCCGTTCGAGAACATCTGGGGCCTGCTCATCGACGGCACCTACGACCCCGGCCTGGCCCCCGCCGAGCCCTACAACCTGCCGGTCCACACCGGCGACGTCCGCGTCGACGTCCAGGCCGCCGTCGCGATGCTGGCGCCGGCGTTCGGCTTCGGCCAGACCTACGACATCAGCGACGAGCAGGCCCGCGAGGACCTCGGCCGCGTGGCCGTCATGGTGCTCTCGTACGCCGCCCAGTCCGCGCGCGGCCTCAACCAGCCGGTGGTGCCGCAGAGCGAGGTCGACCCGGCCGAGACGCTCGCGGAGAAGTTCCTCATCCGCTGGAAGGGCGAGGCCGACCCCAAGCACGTCAAGGCGATCGACGCCTACTGGAGCTCGGCCGCCGAGCACGGCATGAACGCCTCGACGTTCACCGCCCGCGTGATCACCTCGACCGGCGCCGACGTCGCCGCCGCGTTCTCCGGCGCCATCGGGGCCATGAGCGGACCGCTGCACGGCGGCGCCCCCTCGCGCGTGCTGGGCATGATCTCCGACGTCGAGGAGTCCGGCGACGCCGAGGCCTACGTCAAGGGCCTGCTCGACCGCGGCGAGCGGCTGATGGGCTTCGGTCACCGCGTGTACCGCGCCGAGGACCCCCGCGCCCGCGTGCTGCGGCGTACGGCGAAGGAGCTCGACGCCCCGCGCTACGAGGTCGCCGAGGCCCTCGAGAAGGCCGCGCTGGCCGAGCTCAAGGAGCGCCGCCCCGACCGCGTGCTCGAGACCAACGTGGAGTTCTGGGCCGCGATCGTGCTCGACTTCGCCGAGGTCCCGGCCTCGATGTTCACCTCGATGTTCACCTGCGCCCGCACCGGCGGCTGGTCGGCGCACATCCTGGAGCAGAAGCGCACCGGTCGCCTGATCCGCCCCTCGGCCATCTACACCGGCCCCGCGTCACGCAGCGCCGACCAGGTCGACGGCTGGAAGGCCGACTGGGCCGGCTGACGCCGTCGAGACACCCGCAACGCAGGTCACACGTCGCGCCCGGGGTCAGGAGCACCCGGACGGGGCATCGGACAGGCATGGACGACGACCACGCAGCAGGCCCGGCGGCGCAGCAGCCAGCGCGAAGCCCGATCACGTCCCACCGGCGGTGGACGACCCACGTCCTGGAGACCACCGGTCTGCTCTCCCGCGCGCGTGAGCGCGGTGACGTGCAGTCGTTGGCCCTCCCGACCGAGCCCCCGTCGATCCGGGCCGCGCTGGGCGAGCTGAGCGGTGGCGCGGCCGCGGCCCGACTGGCGGCCGCCGCACCCCGTCTGCTCCGCGTTCCGCGCGGCGACGGACGCCTGGTCGTGGACATCCCGGGCTACCTGGCTCCGGAGGTCTCCGCGGCCCCGATGCGCGCCTACTTGAGGGCGCTGGGGCACGATGCCCGCGGCTGGGGCCTGGGGACCAACACCCGGGATCCGCACAAGGACGTCGAGGAGGTCGCCCGCGTCGTGCTGGACCTGGCCGACGAGGTCGGCGCCCCCGTCTCCCTGGTCGGGTGGAGCCTGGGCGGGCTGATCGCCCGCGAGGTTGCCCGCCGGCAGCCGGAGGCGGTGCAGCGGGTGATCACGTACGGCACCCCGTTGGTCGGCGGCGCCCGCTTCACCGTGTTCGCCCGCGCGTACGGCCCTGAGGTGAGCGCCGCTGCGGACGAGCTCGCGCGCACCCTCGACACGCAGTCGCCCATCCGCGTCCCCGTGACGGCCGTCTTCAGCCGCCGAGACGGCATCGTGGCGTGGGAGGCCTGCATCGATCGCTCCTCCCCGGTCGTGGAGCACGTGGAGGTCCGGTCGACCCACGTCGGCATGGGCTTCGACCCCGACGTCTGGACCGTCATCGCTGAGCGCCTCGCCACCCCCGCCGTGGCGAAGGTCGCCTGACGCCGCCTGACCTCGCCGCAGCCACAGCCGCAGCCTGGTCAGGCACGAGCCGCGCCAGGTCCTAGGAGGCGAAGCCCCAGTCGGAGCCCCGCAGGTCCTTGGCCGAGCGCACCTCGATCAGGGCCGGCGGGACCCGCTTCGGCGCCGCGCGGGGCGCTGCCGGCACCGCGGCGGGCTGCGTGGTGGGCTGCGTGGTGGGCTGGTGGTGGGCTGCGTGGTGGCGCCCTGCGCCGTGGCGCGCTGCACCGTGCGCCGCACGGCCTCGACCTTCTCCTGCGGGGTGGTGGGCCGCTGGGCCCGCGCGAGCTGGCGCACGTACCAGCTCGTGGTGCCGGCACCACCGGCTCGGCTGAGCGAGAGGTGCACGTGGTCGCGGTGGCGCAAGGTCTTGGAGCACTTCGCGAGCTTCTTGCAGGCCGAGTGCAGGTAGGGCTTGGGTGCGAAGCGGTCGTAGGCGGCGTACATCTGGTCGTCCCAGATCACGTACATGATGCCCATCCGGCGGGCCATCGCGTGCTCGTTGCCGCGCCGGTCGGTCTTGAAGATCTTGGTCAGGAAGCGTTGCACCCGGGCCTGGTCGTCGGCGTCGTCGGCGTCCATCGTCCAGTCGAAGGCCCGCCCCTCCTTGTGCTCGGACGCCGATCCGCCGCACGCGCGCGAGATGCCGCCGTACACCCCACCGAAGCGGCGCACGGCCCACTGGGCGAGCTGCTCCATGCCGGGCTTGGCCGTCGGCGAGCACTTCCGCTGCGGCTCGTACGTCGCGTAGTCCTCGACCGGGGCCGCGTGCGCGGCGGTCGGGACGAGGGCGAGACCGGCGAGGGCGACGAGCACCAGCGCGGCTGCGGACAGCAGGCGACGGACGGGGGAATGGTGGGGGGCCATGCTCGGACGCTAGGAGTGCCGTAGCACCCTCGGCAGCCGATCGGGTGGCGCCTGACCGATCGGCCATCGACATCTGACCGATCGGTCATCGGGCCCCCTCCCGACGGGTCAGGCCCGTTCGGTCGGCCCGGGGGGTGGCAGGGGCTTCGCGAAGCAGCGCGACAGGCGGGAGTGCCGGTAGTGGCCGAACCCCGCCACCGGGGTGTAGCCCGAGGACTCGTAGAGCGCGATCGCCTCGGGCTGCGCGAGGCCCGTCTCGAGGACCAGCGCCTCCGCGCCCGCGGCCCGCGCGGTCTCCTCGAGGTGGGCCAGGACGCGTCGCGCGAGCCCCTGCCCCCGGGCGGCCGGGGCGACGTACATGCGCTTGATCTCCGCCGTCCGCGTGGTGCCGAAGGCCTCGACCGAGCCGCGCCGCCACGCCCCGGTGGCCCACGGCTCCGCGCCGCCGTACGCGATCACGAACAGCCCGTGGGGCGGGACGAAGAGCAGGGGATCGACGGGTGACTCGTCGCGGCTGCCGTAGCGGGCGACGTACTCGCCCTGGACCTCCTCGACCATCCGTACCGCGTCGGGGTGGTCGTAGCCCACCGCCTCGATCCGCACCTGCACCGCTGCCCCCTCGTCTCGGCCACCATGGTGCCGCACGCCCCTGCGCCCCCGGCTGTCAGACTTGGCCGTGTGACCGACGTGCTCCGGATCCCCGCCGACCTGCTGCCCGCCGACGGACGCTTCGGCGCGGGACCGTCGAAGATCCAGACCTCCCACCTCGACGCGCTCGCCGCCACCGGCTCCTCGCTGATGGGCACCTCCCACCGCCAGGCCCCGGTGCGCGACACCGTCGGCCGGGTGCGCGAGGGGCTGGCCGCGCTGTTCTCGCTGCCCGAGGGCTACGAGGTGGTGCTCGGCAACGGCGGCGCGACCGCGTTCTGGGACATTGCGACGTACGGCCTGATCGAGCGCAGGAGCCAGCACCTGACGTTCGGTGAGTTCTCCTCGAAGTTCGCGCAGGCCGCCCAGGACGCGCCCTGGCTCGAGGACCCGTCGGTCATCAGCAGCGAGCCCGGCTCGCGCCCCGACGCGGTCGCCGAGGACGGCGTCGACGCCTATGCGTGGGCCCACAACGAGACCTCCACCGCCGTGATGGCGCCCGTCGTCCGCCCGGCGGGCACCGAGGGCGACGCCCTGGTGCTGATCGACGCGACCTCGGGCGCCGGCGGCCTGCCTGTCGACGTCGCGGAGTCCGACGTCTACTACTTCGCGCCGCAGAAGTCCTTCGCCTCCGACGGCGGGCTCTGGATCGCGCTGATGTCGCCGGCCGCGCTGGAGCGGGCCGCGAGGATCGCGGCGTCCGACCGGCACGTGCCGGCGTTCTTCGACCTGCCCACCGCGATCGACAACTCGGCGAAGAACCAGACCTACAACACCCCGTCGGTCGCAACCCTCTTCCTGATGGCCGAGCAGCTCGACTGGATGAACGCCCAGGGCGGGCTCACCGGCATGGTCGAGCGCACCACCGCGTCCTCTGACACGCTCTACGGCTGGGCCGAGAAGACCGCGTGGACGACGCCGTACGTCGCCGACCCGGCGCACCGCTCGCTGGTCATCGGCACGATCGACTTCGACGACTCCATCGACGCCGCCGCGGTCGCCGCCACCCTGCGCGCCAACGGCGTGGTCGACACCGAGCCCTACCGCAAGCTGGGCCGCAACCAGCTGCGGATCGCGATGTACCCCGCCATCGACCCGGCCGACGTCGAGGCCCTCACGGCGTGCATCGACTTCGTCGTGGACCACAGCTGACCCGAGGCATCCGGTCGGGCGGCCCGCGCGTGGAGCCGCGCGGGCGTGGGGCCGACGTACCACGGGAGGCTCGTGTCTGGTGACGCCTGGCTTCTGGGCGTTCTCTGGCGCTTCTGGGCCTGCGCGGAGGCCCAGAAGCGCCGGCATACCACCGGCTGCTGGTAACTCGACGCTCCCGGGGCAACACGGAGGCCCAGAAGCGCCGGCATACCACCGGCTGCTGGTAACTCGACGCTCCCGGGGCAACACGGAGGCCCAGAAGCGCCGACTTACCACCGGCTGCTGGTAACTCGACGCTCCCGGGGCAACACGGAGGCCCAGAAGCGCCGGCATACCACCGGCTGCTGGTAACTCGACGCTAGCGCAGCGCCGCGGCGATCAGGGCGTACGTCGCGCCGTCGAAGGCGACCAGCCGCGCCTCGGTGAGGGTGGTGCCGCGGGAGTCGGCGGCGCGGAGGGTGTCGACGGCGGCCGCGACGGCGTCGTCCTTGGGCCAGCCGTACACGCCCGCGCTGATCAGGGGGAACGCGACGGTCTGCGCGCCCAGCTCCTCGGCCACCTCGACGGCGCGGGCGTAGCAGGAGGTGAGCAGCGAGCGGTCGGTCTGGCCGGCGTTGCGGTTGGGGCCGACCACGTGGATCACCCACCGCGCGGTCAGGTCACCGGCCGTCGTCCAGCCGGCGTCACCGGTGGCGAGACCGGCGGGGAAGCGGCGTCGGCAGTCCTCGAGCACCGCGGGTCCGCCGGCGCGGTGGATCGCCCCGTCGACCCCTCCCCCGCCACGCATCCGGCTGTTGGCCGCGTTGACGACCGCGTCGACGTCCTGCGCGGTGATGTCGCCCTGCACGACGGTGATCTCCACGGTGACGCCCTCTCCCGGTCGGCTGACCGGATCAGCTGGCCCGGATCAGCTTCAGGGTCGCCCGCTCCAGTGCGGCCTGTCGAGCGTCGGGGGTGTCGTAGGTACGTCGGGTGGTGCCGCGGATCGTCTGGCCCCGCTCGTAGGCCTCGATCACCCGCGGGTCGACGTAGGCGCTGCGGGCCAGCGTGGGGGTGTTGCCGAGGAACTCCGAGACCTCCTTCATCGCCCCGGCCACCGCGCGCTTGCGCGAGGCCTTGGTCTCCCCGGGCTCGCTGGTCTCGGCCAGCGCCGCCGCGGCGAGCACGGTGGCGTGCCAGGTCCGGAAGTCCTTGGCCGTGGCCTCGAGCCCGGTGGTCTCGCGCAGGTAGTCGTTGACGAGGTCGGGGATGACCGAGCGCCACGACCGCCCGTTCTGGAAGGCCAGCAGCCTCGGGTCGTCCTTGCTGCGGCGCCGGCGCATGATGTCGACGGCCTCGATCACCGTGGCGTCGTCGATCTCGATGCGGTGCTCGACCCCCGACTTGCCGACGAAGGCGAAGACCAGCCGGTCCTGCTGCCGACGTACGTGGCGGCGCTCCAGGGTGGTCAGCCCGAAGCTGCCGTTCTCGTCGGCGTAGACGTCGTTGCCGATCCGGAAGTAGCCGAGGTCGAGCAGGCGCACGGCCGCGGCGCAGGCACGCTCGAGAGGCATGCCCTCGCGCCCGAGGTCGGTCACCACGAGCTCGCGGGCCTTCACCAGCCCCTGGCCGAACAGCAGCATCCGCTCGAACTTCTCGGCGTCGCGGCGGGTGCGCCACTCGGGGTGGTAGAGGTACTGGCGCCGTCCGGCGTCGTCGGTGCCGACCGCCTGGAGGTGGCCGTTGGGGTGCGGGGTCACCCAGACGTCGCGCCAGGCCGGCGGGATCACCAGGCTCTTGACCCTCTCGACGTGCTCGTCGGGCAGGCGCTGGCCGGCCCCGTCGAGGTAGACGAAGCCACGGCCGGCCCGACGGCGGGTCCAGCCGGGCTGGTCGGGGGAGGTCTTGCGCAGGCGTACCACGACGACGATCCGTTCAGCGGGGGCGGAGAGAGCGGAGGAGCACCACGATCATGCCTATACCCACCAGGCCGCCCAACCACCAGATCCACGACGAGCGGCTCACCTCCGCCTCGCCCGCAGCGTCGTCGGCGGGTTCGGAGGCCTCGGAGGGTTCCGCGGTCGGCGAGGCCGGGGACGGCGTCTCCGACGGGCTCGTGGTCGGCTCCGCCGTCGGCTGGGTGGTCGGCTCGCCGGTCGGCTGCTGCCCCGAGGACCCCGGCGACACCACGGCCGCCAGGTCGGCGGGTACGTCGACCCGGTGCACGGCGCTGTACTGGCCCTCGGTGCTGACGAAGACCCGTCCGTCACGGGCGACCGCGATCGCCTCGCCCTGCTCCTGCACGGGCAGTCGCAGCTCACCGACCTGGCGCAGCGACGGGAACTCGTGGACGGTGGCGCCGACGTACTTGCGCACCACGAGGTGCTTGCCGTCGGCGAAGAACGCCCCGTCGGTGAGGTAGCCGGGCAGCACCCCGATCGGGGTCAGCGGGTCGGTGCCGTCGGGGCTCAGCTCGGGCGGCGCGGCGTAGACGACCGCGCCCTCGAAGCTCTTGGTGACGACGTAGACCCGGCCAGTCACGGGGTGCACGAGCAGCGTCTCGGCGTCGTGGGTGCCCTCGGGGTAGGTCAGCACGTGGCGGCGTGGCGTGACGTCGGAGAACCCCCGCTCCACCGGCACCTCCAGGACGGTGACGCTGTCGCGGGGCTGGTTGTTGCCGCCCATGTCGCCGACCAGCACCGAGCCGTCGGGCATGGGGGCCAGCGCCTCGACGTCGACCGGCGTCTCGGCCCAGCGCGCGCTCCCGACGGTCTCACCGGTGTCGGGGTCGGCCACGAAGGTGCGGCCGGAGTCGCCGGAGTCGTTGACGGTCACGAAGAGCCCGTCGACCACGGCCAGGCCGCTGGACTCCACGATCTGGGGGTCCTGCCACCGGAAGACCACCCGGTCGTCGTCGTCGGGCGCCTGCGCCGCGGCCACGCCGGCGCCGACCGCGAACGGCAGCGCGGCGACGGCCAGGCCGAGCGCCTCCCACCGCCGGGTCACCAGGCCTCCTCGCGGGCGTCGAGGAGGTCGCCGAGCCGGGGGTGCACCGACCAGGCGGCCACCATCTCGTCGTACTCGCGGAGCGCGCTGCCGCTGCTGGTCGGGTCGCCGGTGCGCACCGCCCGCAGCAACGTGTTGCGCGGCGTGTGCTCGCTGGCGACGAACTCCATCACGTCGACGCGGTAGCCCTCGCGGCGCAGCAGCGCGGCCCGCAGCCCGTCGGTGAGCGTGTCGGCGAGCCGCTCGCGGAGGATGCCGTGGCGGGTCAGCAGGGCGTACGGCGCCGGGGTGGGCGCGGTGCGCAGCTGGGCCGCGATGTCGTGGTGGCAGCAGGGTGCGGCCAGCACGACCGGCGCCCGCCACCCCACGGCGCGGGCGAGCGCCTCGTCGGTGGCGGTGTCGCAGGCGTGCAGCGCCAGCACCACGTCGGGCGGGTCCGCCACCGGCGCGTCGCGGATCGTGCCGACGACGAACTCGGCGTCGGTACCGGGGACCAGCCCGAGCCCACCGGCCACCTCGGTGTTGTGGTCGCAGGACTGCTGCTTGCTGTCGACGCCGATCACCCGCACCGGCAGGTCGTGACGCACGCGCAGCAGGTGGTGGGCCGCGAACGTGAGGTAGCCGTTGCCGCAGCCGAGGTCGACCAGCCGCAGCGGGTCCTCGGCGGTGGGCCGGCGCAGGTGACCGGCGGCGAGCGCCTCGGTGACGGTGCTGTCGAGGACCCGCAGGAACTCCTCGACCTGGCGCCACTTGGCCTGCCGGCTCGGCTTGATCCGTCCGTCACCGCCGGCCAGGCCCAGCGCCCGCCAGAGCGGGTCGTCGGACGGAACGAGACGTTCCTTCTCGCGGTCGTGACCGTGGTCGACCGCGACCTCGACGCTGCGGGCGGTGGTGTGCAGCAGCGCCTCGCGCTTCTTGGTCACCCGCAGCTGGTGGGTCTCCGTGGCGGTCTCGACGTGCCAGTTGCCGAACGGCTGGTCGAGCAGCCCGTCGACCGCTGCCGCCGCCGCGTCGCCGACGGCGTGGTTGGCCGTGTGCGCCTGGGTGGCGTCGTACGCCGTGACCTGGAGGTGGCGACCCGCCTTGAGGTCGACGTAGCGCAGCTCGACGCGGCGCCACGGCGGCTCGGCCCCACGCTGCCGTCCGGCGGCCACCGCGCGCACGAGGGTCGCGGGGTCGAGCAGGCGCTCGCGCACCTGCGCCAGGGCCTCGTGCAGGGGTTCTCCCACCGTTCGGTCCTCCCTCGATGACGTCAGCGGCGACGGTCGACGCTCAGCGCAGCAGTGCCGCCACGACCACGACCACGAGGAGCCCCACCAGCGCGACCGGGATCACGAGTCGCTGGTGGCGGGGCTTCATCGGCCAAGCCTAGAAGCCAGGAGCTCCGCGAGGTGCATCGCCTCGACCCCGGCCAGGTCGTCGAGCTGCACGCGGCACGACATGCCGTCGGCCAGGACGACCGCGCCGGGGTGGCTGCGCACGGCGGGCAGCAGCGAGGTCTCGGCCACCGCGACCGACGTCTCGTAGTGACCCTTCTCCATGCCGAAGTTGCCGGCGAGGCCGCAGCAGCCGGAGACCTGCGTGACCGACGCGCCCGCGCGCTCGAGCAGCCGCCGGTCGACGGTCCACCCGATGACGGCGTGGTGGTGGCAGTGGGGCTGGGCGACGACCTCGACCCCGCTCAGGTCGGGCAGCGGCACCTCGAGCCGGTCGAGGAGCTCGGCGAAGGACAGCATCCCCCCGGCGACGGTCACGGCCTGCTCGCTGGCGGTGAGCTCGACGGCGTCGCTGCGCAGGGTGGCCAGGCAGGAGGGCTCCAGGCCGACCACCGGCACCCCCGAGGCGACGTACGGCGCGAGCGTGGTGACGGTGCGCTCCATGATGGCGCGGGCCTGGTCGAGCTGTCCGGTGGTGATCCAGGTGAGCGCGCAGCAGGCGTCCTCGGCGATCACCCGCACCCGCAGGCCGGCGGCCTCCAGCACCCGGATCGCCGCGTGCGCGTTGTCGGGGAAGAAGTGGTCGGTGAAGGAGTCGGCCCAGATCCAGACGTCGGGGGCGGCCTCGGAGCTGGTCGTGATCACGGATCGGCGCAGCGTGCGCGGTGCGAACGCCGGGATCGAGCGGCGCTGGTCGATGCCGGCGACGGCCTTGGCCAGGCGGGCGACGGGCGCGAGGCGCATCATCCGGTTGGCCAGGGGCGCGACCGGCGCGGTCCGCGCCGCCCAGGTGGGCAGCCGGCCGAGCAGGTAGTGGCCGCGTGGGCGACGCTCGGCAGCGTCGGGGCCGTCGTAGCGCTGGTAGAGCGCCTCCGCCTTGTACGTCGCCATGTCGACGCCGGTGGGGCAGTCGGAGGCGCAGCCCTTGCAGGCCAGGCAGAGGTCGAGCGCGTCGGCCACCGCCGGGTCGCCGAGCCCGGCGACCAGCGTGCCGTCGAGGGCCTCCTGGAGGACGCGTGAGCGGCCGCGCGTGGAGTCCTTCTCGTCACGGGTGGCGAGGTAGGAGGGGCACATGACGCCGCTGGTCTGCGGGGCGACGCACTTGCCGACGCCGGTGCAGCGGTGGACGGCGTCGCCGAGCGACCCGTGGTCGTGGACCAGGCGCAGCGCGGTGCGCACCTGCTGGCGGGGGCGGGTCGGGCGCAGGTCGGCGTCGAGCGGCGCCGGCTCGACGATGTTGCCGGGGTTGAGCAGGTTGCGGGGGTCGCACACCGCCTTGACCGCGCCGAAGAGCCGGATCGACTCCTCGTCGTACATCAGCGGGAGCAGCTCGGAGCGGGCCCGGCCGTCGCCGTGCTCGCCGGAGAGCGAGCCGCCGTGCTCGCGGAGCTTGAGCGCGGACGCCGTGAGGAACGCGCGGAACCGGGCGGCACCGTCGTCGGGGCCGTCGTCCTGGCCGGCGCTCTCGAAGGGGAAGTCGATCCGGACGTGCACGCAGCCGTCGCCGAAGTGGCCGTAGGGCACCCCGTCGAGGTCGTGCTCCTTCAGCAGGTCGTCGAAGTCGCGCAACCACGCGCCCAGCCGCTCGGGAGGCACGGCCGCGTCCTCCCACCCGGAGTACGCCGGCCGCGACAGGCTGCGCGCGGCCAGCCCGGCGCCGTCCTCGCGGATCCGCCACAGCGCGGCGGACTCGGCCGCGTCGACGACGACCCGGTGGCCCAGCGCCCCCGCGGAGCCGATCACGTCGTCGACCAGGCCGGCGGCCTCGGCGCCCGCCACCTCGACGAAGAGCCAGCCGGCCCCGCGCGGAAGCTCGGGGACGGCGCTGCCGCGGGCGCGCACCAGGTCGACGATGCGGGCGTCGAGCCCCTCGCAGGCGATCATCCGGCGCCCGGTGGCCTCGAGCAGCGCAGGGACGGCGTCGGCGGCCTCCACCATCGAGGGGTAGCCGAGCACGACGAGCCGGCGGTCGGACTCCTCCTCGACCAGGCGCACGGTCGCGCCGAGGACCACGCCGAGCGTGCCCTCGGAGCCGACCAGGAAACGGTCGAGGCTGCGGTCACGCTCGGGCAGGAGGTGCTCGAGCGAGTAGCCGCTGACCTGGCGCGAGAACCGCCCGAAGCTGGTGCGGACATGGGCCAGGTGCTGGTCGACGAGGGCGGCCAGCCGCGCCGGCACGTCGTCGGCGCCGGGGCCGTGGGCGACGTCGAGGGCCACCACGTTGTCGACGGTGCGGCCGTAGCCGAGCGCCCGGGAGCCGCACGCGTTGTTGCCGATCATCCCGCCGATCGTGCAGCGGGTGTGGGTCGAGGGGTCGGGCCCGAAGCGCAGCCCCAGCGGTGCCGCCGCCCGCTGCAGGTCGGCGTGCACGACCCCCGGCTGGACCACGGCCGTGCGACTCTCGGGGTCGATCGACTCGACCCGGTTGAGGTGCTTGAGGGTGTCGACCACGATGCCCGTGCCGACGGCGTTGCCGGCGATCGACGTGCCCGCGCCGCGCATCGTGACCGGCGCCCCCGTGGCGGCCGAGACGTCCAGCACCGCCCGCAGCTCATCGACGTGCCGCGGCCGGACGACGACCTGCGGGACGACCCGGTAGAGCGAGGCGTCCGTGGAGTAGAGGGCCCGGGTCAGGACCGAGTCGTCGACGTCGGTGACCCCCCGACGTACGAGCTCGGCGACCAGGTCGGGCGTCGTCGTGGGCACCCGCTCATTCTCCCATCGCGCTGGTGACGGGCCGCGCCCGGCCGCTCCGGCGGGTTGGTCAGGTGCGGCGGGCGGTCACCAGTGCTCCATCGACCCCTCGAAGACGTCGACGAGGTCCTCGGCGGCGACCGGCTTGGGGGCGGTCGCGAGCAGGCGCTGCTGCTGGAGGGCGCCGGTGACCAGGTCGTCGACGTCGCCGGCGCCGTAGCCGATCTCGCCGAGACCGTTGGGGATGCCGATGTCGCGCATCAGCGCGGTGAGGACGCCGGGCAGCGTGTCGGGGCCGTCGCCGGTGACGCCGGGGTCGAGCAGCCGGGCGGCGCGCAGGTGGCGCTCGGGCGAGGCGTCGAAGGTGAAGCGGAAGGCCTGCGGAGCGGTGAGGGAGACGGCCATGCCGTGCGGCACGATCGGCTCGTCCTGCGGGTAGCCCGCGGGGCGGAAGTCGCGGACCCGGCCGGCGATCGGGTAGGCGTTGGCGTGCGGGATGTGCACCCCGGCGTTGCCGAAGCCGAGGCCCGCGAACGTCGCGGCGAGGGCCATCTCCTCGCGGGCCGGCTCGTCGCCACCGTCGGCGACCGCCCGTCGGAAGGCGCTGGAGAGCAGCGACAGCGCCTTCTCCGACCACATGTCCGCGATCGGGTTGGCCCCGCAGTAGGGCACCCGCTGCTCGGGCCGCTTGGCGTCGAAGTCGGCGTACCAACGCGCGGTGTAGCTCTCGAGAGCGTGGCAGAGGATGTCCATGCCGGCCGCGGCGGTGACGAGCGCGGGCTGGGTGGCGGTCAGCGACGGGTCGACCACCGCGAGGCGTGGACGCAGGGCGGCATGGCTGATGCCGGTCTTGACCTTCAGCGACAGCACGTCGAGCACACAGATGGTGGTGCTCTCGCTGCCGGTGCCGGTGGTGGTCGGCACGGCCAGCAGCGGGAGAAGCGGCTCCTGGGGCGCCCGCGCCTTGCCGACCGGGGCGTTGATGTAGTCCATCAGCTCGCCGGGGTTGGTGGTCAGCAGGTTGACGGCCTTCGCGGTGTCGATGGCCGACCCGCCCCCGACCGCCACGACGGCGTCGAAGGGGCCGGCGTCGCGGGCGAACGCGATCGCGTGCGCCATCGACTCGTCGGTGGGCTCGACCCGCGCTCCGTCGTACGTCGTCACGCTGAGGCCCAGGGCCTCGACCTGCTCGGCGATCCGGGCCGGGTGACCGGTCGCTGCGACTCCGGCGTCGGTGATGAGCAGGACCCGCTGCACCCCCCAGGCCGCCAGGTCGTGGCCGATCTCGGCGGAGGCGCCAGGCCCGAACTTCAGTCCGGGCGCGGCATAGGTGAAGACGGTCTCGGTCATCTCGGCATCCTAGAGGGAGCGACCCCGGTGCCCGGTCTGATGCGTCCGGGCCACGGCGGCCCCCTACCCGGACCTCCGGTAACAGGTTTCGCATGGCTATATTGGGCCGCGACAGCCCTGGGGTCTGAGACTTCGGTCACTGCCTCCGGGGACATCAGGGGGGATGTACAAATGTCGGTGCTCTGCATGTCGTTTCCCGTTCCACGACCACCTGACTCGTCTGGGGCCAGGGAGTCACATACACGAATCTTCCTGAGGGCCCGGCGGGCCCTCTCCGAGGCGCGCCCCGAGACGGCGGTGCGATGCCCACGGTGACCACCACGAGCCCGCGCAGCCTGGTCATCGGCACTCTTCCCGCCCCCGCGGCGGACCTGCCCCACCTCCTGCCTGAGGGCCTGTGCCGCACGTTCCTCGTCCTGCCCTACGCCGTCGACGACGACGGGACGCTGCTGGTCGCCGCGGCCGCCGGCGACGACGCGGTCGCGGCCCACGTCGCCGCCGACCGGCTGGGCCGGCGGGTGCGCCTGGTCGCCCACGAGGAGGCCGAGGTCCGACGGGCCATCGACCGGGCCTACCCGCCCGGTCGGCCACCGGAGTCCTCGTCCGAGCGTCGGGCCCGGCTCCGGGTCGGCCAGCTGCTGCTGCGCAGCGGGCTGGTGACGACGACCGAGCTGCACCGCGCCGACCAGGAGCACCTGCGCCACGGCGGCACGCTCGGCGAGGTCCTGGTCGCGGAGGGCACGATCACCGAGGACGTCCACCTCGCCGCGCTCTCCGAGGTGCACCAGGTGCCGCGGGTGAGCCTGGACGACGTCGAGCCCGACCCGGCGCTGGCCCGCCGCGTGCCGCTGCGGACCTCGCTGCGGCTGCGCGCCACCCCCGTGGCCGAGACCGACCGCCACGTGGTGGTGGCCGCGACCGGACCCCTCGAGGCCGAGGGTCTGCACACCCTCGAACGACACCTCTCCCGCCCGGTCCGGCTGGTGCTGGCCCCGCTGGCCGAGGTCGAGCGGCTGGTCCTGCGCGCCCACGCCGCCGACCTCGTCGACGAGGCCAGGACGGCGGTGATGATGCGACGCCCCGGCGAGTCCGCCCACGTCGTCGTCTCCCCCGGGCAGCGCCTCATCGGCCTGCTCGCGGGACTGGTGGTGGTGCTCGGCCTGGTCCTGGACCCCTCGGCCACGCTGGTCGGGCTGGCCGTGGCCGTCGTCGCGGGGTGCGGAGTCGTCGGGGTCCACCACGCGCTGCTGCTGGCCCGCGGGCTGCGCACCCGCCCGGCCCACGCGGGCGGTCGGCCCGCCGAGCCGACCCTGCCGGCGTACACCGTGCTGGTCCCGCTCCACGACGAGCTCGACAGCCTCCCGGGGCTGCTGCGGAGCCTCGAGGGCCTCGACTACCCGCGCACCCGGCTGGAGGTGCTGCTGCTCTGCGAGGAGGACGACCCCGCCACCGTCGCCGCCCTCCGCGCGCTTCGCCCTCCCGGCCCACCTGCGGGTGGTCGTGGTCCCTGACAGCCACCCGGTGACCAAGGCGAAGGCCTGCAACCTCGGGCTCCGGCTGGCGCGGGGCGACCTGGTCGTGGTGTACGACGCCGACGACCGTCCCGAGCCGACCCAGCTCCTCGACGCCGCGGCCGTGCTGTCCCACCCCGACGGGCCCGGCTGCGTCCAGACCACGCCCCACCACGACGAGCGTCGCTCCGGCCTCGTGGGGTCGTGGGCGCGCAGCCTGCAGGCCGCCTGCTTCGAGCTGGAGGTCCCGGCCCTGGCTGCGGTCGGCGCCCCGGTGCTGCTCGGCGCCTCGGCCCACCACCTCCCGGTCCGGGTGCTGCGCGAGGTCGGCGGGTGGGACCCCTTCAACGTCACCGCCGCGGCCGACCTGGGCGCCCGGCTGCGCCGCGCCGGTCACCGTTGCGCGGTCCTGGACTCCCGGACCGCCTCCAGCGCTCCCGCACAGCTCGGCCCCTGGTTGGAGCACCGCGCGCGTTGGAGCACGGGACTGCTGCTGACCGGCCTCGTGCACCTGCGTCACCCCGCCCGGCTGGTCGCCGAGCTCGGAGTCCGGCGCGCCCTGAGCCTGGTCCTGTCCCTGGCCGGGGTCGTGGTCCTGCTCGTGCAGCCCGTGCTCTGGGTGGCCGCCCTGGCCTGGGTCCCCGGAGGCGTCGGGCTGCTGGCCCTGGGAGTGCTCCTCCTGGGTCACGCGGGCTTCGTCCTCGCGTTGCTGGCCGGCATCCTGCGCCGCGGCGAGCACGAGCTGCTGGGGGCGGTCCTGCTCGCCCCGGTCGCTGCGGTGCTGATGACCGTGGCGGCCTGGCGCGGCCTCGGTCGCCTCCTCACGCAGCCGGCCCGGTGGGGCCGCAGCGGGCGCGAGGTGCTGCGGTGACCACGCTCCTCGTCGACGCCCGTCCCGACACCTGCTCCGGCGAGCCCGGCCGGGCGACCGGCCGGCGTCCCCTCCGCCACGGCTTCCTGCAGCCGCTCCTCGAGGGCCGGCGCCGCGAGAGCGTCGTGATCTTCCTCGGCTTCGCGGCCGTCTACACCGTGCTCGGCCAGTGGCTCGTGCGCGAGGCCCATGTCGTGGGCTTCGAGACCCTCGACCGCTTCCACCGCGCGCTCCTGCTCACCCTCGACCCCGCTCGCGGTCCGGCGACGCTGACCGACGATCCCGCGCCGCTCTCCACCGTCATCACCGCGCCGTTCACGCTGGTGCCGGGTCTGCTGCGGGCCTTCGCGGTCGTGCCGGTCGTCTCGGCCGGCTTCGCCGCCGCGACCATGGTCGTCCTCAACACCCTGATGCGGCGCGCCGGGCTCGGCACGGTCACCCGGGTGGTGGGTGTGCTCGCCGTGGGCTTCAACCCCCTGGTCCTGCTCTACGCCGCCGACGGCGACCGGCTCTTCATCGGCCTGTGCTTCGCCCTCGGGGCACTGTCCTCGCTGCTGGCCTGGCACGCCACGTCCGACGTCCGGTACGTGCTGGCGGCCGGGCTCGCGTTCGGGCTCGCGGTGCTGTGCGACTACGACGTCCTGGCCTGGCTCGTGATCACCGTGATCACGCTGAGCGCGACGCTGGTGCGACTCGGCGCCGCTGGTGACGAGATCCGGAGCACGATGGTGGCCCTCACGCTGCCGACCGTGACGGCACTCGGGCTGTGGGTCGTCTTCGGGCTCGCCGTCACGGGGCGCCCGTTCAGCTGGCTGGCCGCGGTCGGGCGAGACCCGCTCGGAAGGCCCCCGACCGGTGACCGGTTGCCCGTCTCCGAGGCCCTGGAGCACACCGGCAGCCTCGTGCTGCACGGGGCGCCGCTGGTCCTGCTCGTCCTGCCCGCCCTGCTCTACGCCTGGCTCGTGCGGCGTGACGGCTTCGCCGGGGTACTGGCGGCGGTGCTCACCACCGTGGCCCTCCTGCCGGGCGTCTGGGCGACCCTGGGTCGCTCCGGGCCCCCGCTGCTGCGCGACGCGGTCCCGATCCTGCTCGTCGGGATCGTCGGCGCCGCCTGGCTCGCCGCCGGTCGCGACGCCGCGCGCGGTCCCTCGGCCGCCGGTCTGGTGGCCCTGCTGGTCCTCGTCCTCAGCGTGCCGTGGACCCTCCGCTCGATGACCTCCTACGACGAGCAGGTGCTCGAGGCCCGCTTCGTCGACGCGCTGCGCACCGGGCGCTCCCAGGAAGGCACCCTCACCAAGGGTGGCGACCAGGTCGGCTACGCCTCCGAGGCGGCCATGGCCCGCTTCGTCCGCTCCCACGTCGACACCCCCGGCGCGGTCCTCACCGACGGCGCCGCGACGTACGCCGTGCTCGTGCGGGCCGCTGCGCCCGACCTCTTCCGCGACCGGCTGCGCACCACCCCCGACTCCTGGCGCCGCCTGGCCAGCGACCCCGCCGAGCAGGGCGTCTCCTTCCTGCTCCTGTCCACCGACCCCCGCAGCGACCGGCTGAGCCGGCTCTACCCGGCCGCTGCGGCCGGCACCGACCCACGCCTCACCGTGTCCTACCGGACCCCGCGGTACGTGCTGGTCCAGGTGTCTCCAGACGACGGCCGCACCGACGACCCGGGCGGCCCCGACGAAGCCGAGGGAACACCATGACCGAGCGCCCGGACCGCCTGCGCCACCCCAGCTCGACGCTGGTCGCCCCACCACCGTCGCTGCGCGAGGTGCTCGACGCCGACGAGCAGGTCGACCGGGTCGACCGGGTCGACGCCTCGGTCCCGCGCGACGAGCAGCCGGCCCCACCGCCCCGACCGGCCGCGCCGACCCCTGCGCCACCCCGGCTGCGCTCGGTGGGCGGAGCCCAACGACCCGTCGCGCCGGCTGCGGAGCCCTCGGCAGGCGAGCGCCCCAGCGGGCCCGCGGACGGGCCGACGGACGCGCCCACCCCCGGGCCCACCCCCGGCCCACCCCTGCGCCCACCCCCGGGCCGAGCGCTGGACACGTCGGTGGGCAGGGCGGCGGGCTGGTCGGCGGGCTGGGGGCACCCGAGGACCAGCTGCGCCACCTCGCGCTGTCGGTCGACGCGGTCGCGGCTGCGGTGATCACCCGGATGCGCGAGGCCGGCGAGGCCAACCGCCGCCACCTGGAGGCGCTCGAGGCGGAGGCCGCGCGCCGCTGCGAGCTGCTGACCGCGCAGGCCGAGCTCGACGCCGAGCTGATCCGGCTGCACGCCCGCCGCGAGGCGCACGCGATCGTCACCGCGGCCCGGATGCGCAGCGGCGACGGGGCCGCGGCGTCCGAGCCGGCCCGTCAGCTCGACGAGGTCGGTGACTCCTTCGCCCGGTTCACCGAGGCCTTCGAGGGCGGGCTCGACGGCGGGACCGACAGCTGGCCCGACGGCTGGCCCGAGGGCCCCGACGACCTCGGCTCCTTCGACCCCGGGGCGCCGTGACCCACGGCCCGCCAGCGACCCTCGACGCCGGGGGCCGCCCTCGACGCACGGATCGCCCCGGACCCGGGCCGTCGCTCCCCCGACTCCTGCGTCACTTCGGGCTCCTCGGTCTCGCGGGCGTGCTGGCTCTCGGCGCCTGCTCCGACACCGGCAGCGCCCCGCCCGACGCCCTGACGCCGACCCAGATGACCCTCTACCGAGACGGTGTCCACGACGCGGAGTCCACCCGGGCCCGCGCGCGCGCCCTGCCCGCGCCACCACCCGGTCGGGTCGACGTGGCGGCCGGTCCCACGGCGCTGGCCCGGGGTACCGAACGGCAGCTCGCGGGCCCGAGCGGCCCGAGCGGCCCGAGCGGCCCGACGACGATGCGCCTGCAGACCGCGACCGACGACGTCTCCTACGGACTGCTCTGCAGCGGACGCGTCGACGTCGTCGAGACGGTCCGCCCGCTGGCCGACAGCGAGCGCGCGGCCTGCGCGGCAGTCGGGCTCGACGTCGTCCAGCTGGAGGTCGCCACCGAGGCCACCGCCGTGGTCGTCGACCGCGCCGCCGCCCTCGACGCGTGCGTCACCACCGACCAGCTCGCCGGCATGCTGGCCGACCCGCCCACGGTCACCTCGTGGGCCCAGCTCGGCCTGGCCACGACGCCGCTCAGCGCGCGCGGCATCGGGCTGAGCCTCACGGCTCGTCTCGACTGGCTGCTCGGGTCCGAGCAGCAGCGCGACGACGCCGCGGCGCTGTCGCAGCGGCTCCGCGTCCGCGCGGACTACCGCGCACGGCTCGCCGGCCTCCGCGCAGCCTCCGACCGCGCCCTCGCGGCCCTCGACCAGGTACGCCGCCAGCGCGACGCAGGCGAGCGTGGTGACGCCGCCGTCGTGGCGGCGCGGGCTGCGGCCGACGCGGCCCACGTCCGGCGGGCCCGCGTCCGGGGCGAGTACGACGGGGTCGCCGCCCGCTACGACGCCGCCGTGTCCGCGCAGCGGGCCGAGGAGGCGCGGCGCGGCCGCGTGGTCCTGCTGCCCTACGCCGACTACCTCGACGAGCGCGGCCGCACGACCGCGCTCGAGGTCGCGGCGGGTCCGACATCGTCCGGGTGCGTCCGGCCCGAACCCGCGCCCATCGCGTCCGGCGCCTACCCGCTGTCGCGTCCGGTGCTGCTGACCACGACGCTGCGATCCTGGCGGCGGCCCGAGGTCGCGGCCTACCTCGACGCCTACCTCCGCGCCACGCCCCGGCTCGCCCGCGCGACCGGACGGGTGCCGGCCACCACGACCGCCCTGGCCGGGCTCAGCGACCGGGTCCGCGACGACGACCCACCGGTGCTGGGCGTCGACCCGGTCGCGGAGACCACCGCTCCGGCACTGCCCCCGCCCCCGGCCCCCTGAGCGCACGCGGGCGGCCCAGCGGGCGGCCCAGCGGGCGGCTCAGCGGGCGGCTCAGCGGGCGGCCAGTGCCACGCGCACGGTCTCCACGACCGGCACCGCGCCGGACTCGACGTCGGCGACCGGCACCCAGGCGACGGCGTCGGTGGTGCCGTCCGGCTCGACCACCCGCGGCTGCGCGCCGGCCGCGACCGAGGCGACGTACACGATGCCCACGGAGTGCAGGTCCTCGTCCCTCCCGGAGGGCGCCGTGCCCCGGACCCGGACGTCGTCGACGGCGACCACCCCGGCGACCTCGCACGCCAGGCCCGTCTCCTCGCGCATCTCGCGGACCACGGTCGCGACCGGCGACTCCCCGTGCTCGACCCCGCCCCCGGGCAGACCCCACTGGCCGGTGTGGAAGCCCCGCCCGGAGAAGCGGGTGAGCAGCACCCGGCCCTCCTGGACCACCAGCGCGTACGCCGCGACCCGCTGGTGGCGCGTGGGTCGGTAGGCCGCGACCGCCTCGGTGACCAGCCCCGCGACCGGCACCGATCCGTCGAGGACCGCGCTCAGCGGGTGCCAGGCCGCGTCGGCCGTCGAGCCGTCGACCTCCACGACACGCGGCGGCGGGGAGCCGGGCGGGACCCAGCCGACGTACACGAGCCGGACGGCGTGGTGATCGACCGGCTCGTCCCTGCGCCGGGCGTCAGGCCGGTGCACGGAGAAGACCCGCGCCTCCTCACCCACCACCACGTCGAGCCCGGTCTCCTCGTGGACCTCGCGCACCACGGCGTCACGGGGGTCCTCGCCGTGCTCGACGCCTCCACCGGGCAGCGTCCAGAGCTCGGTCGAGGACAGGTAGGGAGCGAGCCGGCTCAGCAGGATCTGCGCGTCGCGCACCACCACGGCGTACGCGCCCACCCGTTGACGTCGTCGGACCACCCGCCGCAGGCTACAGCGGTCCCCAGGTGGGGAGGATCGCTGAACGGGGCATCGCGTCCAGCTCGAAGGACACCGCCCGGTCCAGCGCGTGCCCGCCCAGGTGCTCGGGATACCACGGCGCGCGCTCCCCGGGCCGGGGCCGGTGCTCGGGGAGCCGCTGCAGCTCCTCCACCCCAGCCCACAGGCGGGTGCCCAGCTCACGCACGGTCGTGGTCAGGTCGGCGTCGGGCGCGACGTGCATCGGGGCGTGGAAGCGCACGTCGAGCAGCCGCCCGCGGGTCAGGTCGGGCCTCGGCAGGGCCGCATCGGCCGACCGCTTCTGCGCCCACAGCCGCTGGGCTCCCCACATCGTCACCGGCACCAGCGGAGCGCCCAGCTCGCGCGCCAGCGCCACGGCGCCGGGCATCAGTGCGCGCACGACGTACGCCGCGGAGATGCCGCCCTCGGGGAACGCACAGACGACCTCACCCTCGGACAGCAGCCGGCGTGCCTTCAGGTACGCCGCCGCGGGCACCTCGCGGTCGACCGGCACGTGCTGCATCCCGTCCATCGCGCGCGCCAGCGCCGGGGTCGACCAGATGTCGTGGCGGCACATGAAGCGCACGTAGCGACCGGAGCCGAGCAGCGCCTGCTGCACGAAGATGAAGTCGGGGAAGGAGACGTGGTTGGCGGCCAGCACGACCGGCCCCTCAGCCGGGACGTGCTCCTGACCCTCGACCCGGGTGCGCACGTCGAGGGCCCGCAGACCGACCCGGCCGAGCGCGATCGCCGCGCGGTAGTAGCCCTCCCCCATGTCGCGCCCCGGTCAGGCGAACGGGGGTCGGTGGTCGACGGCCAGCGACCGTCGCCCGGCCCAGCGCCAGACCCGGGCCGCGCGGTCGCGGTCCTCGTCGGTCACCAGGTTGCCCATCCAGCGCAGGGCCAGCGTCATCAGCCAGTCGGAGCGCATGCCGGCGGGCCCGAGCGCGGGCAGCAGCCGCGGCACGGTCACCAGGCCGGCCAACCGGCGGGCGATCGAGAAGGACTCGCCGTAGTGGTCGCGCAGCACCACCGGCCACACGTGGTGCAGGTCGGCCCGGTCGGGCCGCTCGGTCATCAGCTCGGCGACGAGCCGCCCGGTCTCGAGCCCGTAGTCGATGCCCTCGCCGTTGAGCGGGTTGACGCACCCGGCCGCGTCGCCGATGAGGGCCCAGTTGGGTCCGGCCACGCCGGAGACGGCGCCGCCCATCGGGAGCAGGGCCGAGGTGGGCGCGCGCAGGTCGCCGCTGAGCGCGAACTCCTCGCGGCGCTGCTCGGCGTAGTGCTTCATCAGGGGCTTGATGGCGATCCCGGCGGGTCGCGCCGCGGTGGCCAGCGTGCCGACGCCGAGGTTGACCTCGCTGGTGCCGCCGGAGGAGCCCAGCGGGAAGATCCAGCCGTAGCCGGACAGGATCTCGCCGTCCTCCCCGCGCAGCTCGAGGTGCGAGCTGATCCAGGGGTCGTCGGCCATCTCGGAGGTGACGTAGCTGCGGCCGGCCACGCCGTAGACGGTCTCGCGGTGCCAGGTGCGGCCCAGCACCTTGCCGAGCGGGGAGCGGACGCCGTCGGCCACCACCAGGCGACGGCAGGCCACCTCGAAGCGCTCGCCGCCGGGACCCTGGAAGAGCACGGCGGCGACGCGGCCGCCCTCGCGGCGTACGTCGAGCGCGCGGGCGCCGTCGAGCGCCGTCGCCCCCGCCTTCAGCGCGGTGGTGCGCAGGTGGTCGTCGAGCTCGGTGCGCGGGACGGCGCTGCCCCACGAGGGCAGCGTGCCGCCGGGCCACGGCAGCAGCAGCGTCTGGCCGAAACCGTGCGCCCGCAGACCCCGGTTGACCGTGCGGGCCCGGAGCCAGTCGTCGAGCCCGAGTCGCTGGAGCTCGCCCACCGCGCGGGGGGTGAGCCCGTCGCCACAGGTCTTGTCGCGCGGGAAGACCGCGGCGTCGGCGAGCATGACCTCGGCTCCGCCGCGGGCGGCCCAGGCTGCGGCGGCCGACCCCGCGGGACCCGCGCCGACGACGAGGACGTCGGTCTCGGTGGGTGGCTGGCTCACGGTGCAATTGTCTCAGGAGACCCCAACGCCGACCGCATCCGCAGGGGTGCCCGGGCGCAGGCGCCACCGCGAGGGGTCGGTGAGATGGCGCGTTTCACCCCCTCGCCGCTCACGGACCGCCTAAGGTCAGGGAGCCACCTCATGCTCCCCCCACCAGTCGAGGGTCGAATGCCCCACCCCGCCGTCTCCGCGCCGCGGCAGACCGCCCGCCACCTTGGCTGGAGCCTGCCGTGGCTCGGCGGCTACCTGGTGCTCACGCTCGTGAGCAACCGCCCGCAGTCGCTGGTCGACGCAGGTCCGACGATGTTCTGGCCCTCGGCCGGTCTCGCGCTCGCCTGGCTGCTGCTCGCGAGCGGAGGCCGCTTTCCCTGGGCAGCGACGCTCTTCGTGGCGGCCACCCTCGCGCTGCAGCTGGTCGGGGCAGGCAGCGTGCCGCTCTCGATGCTGCTGGTCGCGCTCGCCCACGTGGTCCTGGTCCTCGGAGCCCACCAGCTGCTGACCCGTCGCGCCGGTGAGGCATCGGATTGGCCCGGCTCCCTCGACCTGACCACCACCGCGGACCTGCTGCGGTTGGGCCGCGCCGCGCTCATCGCCGCGGCCGTGACCGCCGCGCCGGCCTCGCTCGCCGTCGCGCTCGACACCGGGCAGTGGGAGCCCTGGATCTGGCTGGTCTGGGTCGCGCGCAACGCCGTGACCATGTTCGCGGTAGGGGGCATGCTGGTGCTGCTGGCTCAGCTCCTCCACCGCCACCAGCAGGGTGTCCCTTGGCGCCTGCAGCTCGTCGCGGCGCCGCGGGCCCGGGTCGGAGTCGAGCTGGTCGCCCTGGCACTGTCCACGGCCGGGCTGGGCTACCTCGTGTTCGGCCTGCGTGACGGCCTGCCCGTCTCGTTCGTCCTCGTCGCCCTCGCCGTGTGGACCGGGCTCCGGTTCACCCCGGTCGTCGTCTCCGTCTACGTGGTCGCGATCAGCGTCTTCGGGGCCTACGCCACCGGCGCGGGGCTCGGCACCTTCTCGAGCCTGGACGACCCCCTGGCCCGGTCGGTGATCGTCCACCTGTTCATCTCCTTCACCGCTACCGCCGGGCTGATGCTCTCGACCAGCACCCTGGGCCACCGGCACCTGACCCAGAGCCTGGCGGAGGCGACCGCCCGCTTCGACGGCCTGCTCAACCGGCTCGACGACTTCATCTGGTCCGCCGAGGTCCGGCCCGACGGCAGCATGCGCCTGCTCTTCGCCAGCGCGCGAGGGGCCGCGGTCTTCGGTGGACCGGTCCCGGCTCTCGGTGAGGACGACGCCTACGCGACCCTGCTCGCCCAGGTCGTTCCCGAGGACCGGGCGCTGGTGGTCGCCTTCCGCGACGACCTGCTCCGGCTGGGCAGCGCGGAGACCGAGTTCCGGCTGCGCGGCGTCGACGACGGGGTCGTCCGCTGGGCCTGGTCCCGGGCCAGCGCTCGGTCGGTCGGCGGCCGCATGGTGCTCGAGGGCATCACGACCGACGTCACCGAGCGCAAGGGCCTCGACGACCTGCGCAACCAGTTCCTGGCCATCGCCGGCCACGAGCTCCGGACCCCGCTGACCGTCATCCGCGGCTACGCCGAGACGCTGGGCGAGCGGGTCGAGCACGACCCGGCGGCGGCCCAGCAAGCCGCCGCGATCGCGCGGCGGGCCGAGCAGCTGGAGGCGCTCGTCGGTGACTTCTTCGACCTCGCGACGTACGAGAACGGCCGGGTGTCCCTCACGCTGGTCCCGGTCGACCTGGCGGGTCTCGTGGGCGACGCGGTCGAGGACCACGCCCCGGCCGTCGCCGAGCAGGAGATGTCGCTGACGAGCGACGCGCGGCCGGTCACGGTGGCCGCCGACCTGACGCGTCTGCGCCAGGTCCTGGACAACCTGCTCGACAACGCCGTGAAGTACGGCCGTCCGGGCGGCGCGGTCAGCGTCACCTGCGACCAGGTGGACGGCCGCGCGATCATCACGGTCACCGACGACGGCATCGGCGTCCCCGCCGAAGAGCTGCCGCACGTCTTCGAGCGCTTCTTCCGGGCCAGCAGCGGACAGCAGCAGACCGTGTTCGGCACCGGGCTGGGGCTCGCCGTGGTGAAGGCCATCGTGGAGACCCACGGCGGCGAGGTCAACGCCCGGATGAGGGAGGGCGGGGGCTTCGTGGTCGTCGTCGACCTGCCGGTCTTCGTGGTGCCGGCGCCGGCCGAGCACCGAGACGGTGCCGCCGGGCCCCTCGGTGCGCAGCACGACGCGGACGCCGACGCCACCCAGTCGCACTGACCCCCCCCCCCCCGTCGCAGACGCCGAAGGGCCCCGCACCAGGTTCGGTGCGGGGCCCTTCGGGGTGCTGCTGGTGGGGTGACTCGACTGGTCTCGACACGCGTGACGCGGCTCGACCTTTCGCGCTCGTCCTCAGCCCGGAGCTCGCTCCGGGCTGAGGGCGCTCAGTTCTGGTAGGAACCGAAGTCGAAGTCGTCCAGGGCGACGGCCTGGCCGCCTCCGGAGTTGCCGAACTCGTAGTCGTAGGAGTCGTAGCCGGTGACGGAGTACGCCGCGGCCCGAGCCTCCTCGGTGGGCTCGACCCGGATGTTGCGGTAGCGCTCCAGGCCGGTGCCGGCCGGGATCAGCTTGCCGATGATCACGTTCTCCTTCAGCCCACGCAGGCTGTCGGAACGACCGTGGATCGCGGCGTCGGTGAGCACCCGGGTGGTCTCCTGGAAGGAGGCCGCCGAGAGCCAGGACTCCGTGGCCAGCGAGGCCTTGGTGATGCCCATCAGCACCGGACGACCCGAGGCGGGGGTGCCGCTCTCGGAGACGACGCGGCGGTTCTCCTCCTCGAAGCGCACCCGGTCGACCAGGTCGGAGGGGAGCAGGTTCGTCTCCCCCGACTCGATGACCGTGACCCGGCGCAGCATCTGCCGCACGATGATCTCGATGTGCTTGTCGTGGATCGCCACGCCCTGGCTGCGGTAGACCTTCTGCACCTCGTCGACCAGGTGCTCCTGCGCCTTGCGCACACCGAGCACGCGGAGCACGTCCTGCGGGTCGGGCGTGCCGGACGTCAGGTGGTGACCCACCTCGACGTGCTGACCGTCGTCGACGTTCAGCCGCGCCCGCTTGGACACCGCGTACTCCTGGACCTCCGAGCCGTCGTCGGGGGTGACCAGGACCTTGCGGGCCTTGTCGGTCTCCTCGATCTCGATCCGGCCGGCGGCCTCGGAGATGGGCGTCATGCCCTTGGGCGAGCGGGCCTCGAAGAGCTCGACCACGCGGGGCAGGCCCTGCGTGATGTCGTCGGCCGAGGCCACACCACCGGTGTGGAAGGTACGCATCGTCAGCTGCGTGCCGGGCTCACCGATCGACTGGGCGGCGATGATGCCGACCGCCTCGCCGATGTCGACGAGCTTGCCGGTGGCCAGCGAGCGGCCGTAGCACTTGGCGCAGGTACCGGTCTTGGCGTCGCAGGTCAGCACGGAGCGGACCTTCACCATCTCGATGCCGGCGGCCACGAGCTCGCCGATCTTGATGTCGCCGAGGTCCTCGCCCGCAGCGACCAGCGTCTCGCCGCTGTCGGGGTGCTCGACGTCGACCGCCGAGGTCCGGGCGTACGCCGCGGTCTCGGCGTTCTCGGCCTTGACCACCGCGCCGTCGCCGATGCGCTCGCCGATCCGCTTGGGCAGACCCCGCTCGGTGCCGCAGTCGTCCTCACGGATGATGACGTCCTGCGAGACGTCGACCA
>CAWJSY010000011.1:0-43556 GCA_963845645.1 uncultured Actinomycetota bacterium | reverse complement strand
CGAACAGGTCCTCTGCGAGCTCGCGATGTTGAATACCCCAGCCTTGCAGGCCACCGAACGCTTCGACGAGCCACCGCAGTTGCTCGCCCGAAATGCGGCGCACCGTTCCCGCAATGCTCGCGCGACCTGAAGTCCGAGCCGGTCCCCGCATGCGCAATCGAGCACGACCGCCAGTGTCGCCATTTCGTCCTGGTCGCCGGAGAGCCGCTGGATGATCCAATCCGCTACGTGGTCGGACTGGGCCTCGAACGCATCAGCTAAGCCATACACGTCATCGGGCAGGCGCGGCCATTCTTCGGTGTCGCTAGCAAGTTCGGTGAGGTGGTCCAACGCTATGTGCGGATGGGTTCGTGCGATACCGGAGAGCAGTTCTTGGACCACATGGGAGTCAAGTCCTGCACGTCTCATCACGGAAAGAATCGCGGTCGCCGCCTCCGGTTCGAGCCCAGAACCGAACGACATTCCGTCGTACTCGCACGCACTTTCCAACGCTCGTGTGCCAGCCGAGGCAGAGATGTTGTTGGCGAGGACCAGTTGCGCTCCCGAGACCGGATCGTTGGCAAGAAGTCTGCCCGCGGTACCGAGGAAGGCTTGTGCGACGGTCTCGTCCTCGTCGTGGACTCCTGTGTTCCAAGCATCGACGTGCCCGACACTTTGACCCAACCATCCTGAACGCGCGAACGCGTTGGCGACGGCGAGACGTACGCCGGTCCGGCCCTCGCTGAGCGCCCAGTTCACCCACGTCAACACGGCTGTCTGATTATGCGTCGACCAGAAGCCCAAGATGTCGTCCAGATCGTCATCGAGGGGTCCAGGCGGAGCGACCGCAATGCTGTCGGCCAAACGGGCGAGTCAGCTCCGGGGCCTGCTTTGCGACCTGATCCCAAAGCCCCCGCAACGACAGAACCCGATCACCCTTGACCTGACGCACGGCACGAGCAGTCGAATCGACCAAGTTCAACATCGCGGGAAGATTCTTCTGGCTGATCAGACGGCCGGCGAGGTCGGCGTTGCGGACTGCAACGCGTGCCTCGCGATCCGCGAGACTGGCATGGATGCGTGTCATCTGATCCGCTGACGCTTGCTCTTCGGTGAAGCCCTCCGTTCGCGCTTGTTCACGCTCGCGCTCGGCTTGCAGTTCGTCGAGGGACGGCACGGGCGTGACGTGCTCCAGTGATCCATTGAGGCTGCCGTGCAAGAGTGCCTCGGCTAACAGGTCCTCCACGTCTTGATGGGCGTCGATGGACGCCATCAGTTCGAGGGCAGCGTGCTGGACGAGCACGGATGTCGCGTGCTTCCCGCTCCATGAGACCTGGTCACGTACGTGTCGTCGGATGACTGCCGAGGAGGTTGCGGATGCCACCTCGGAGAGCGCCTCGATGGTGGCGAGGTCATCTGCTTCCCACAGCAGCACGTCGCGGGGTTCAACCTTGTTCCCGAAGTAGCCGTGGGGCTGCTGGAGGGCTTCGCGCAGGAGCCCTACTGACACGCCCGCGAGGCGGATGTCGTCCGATGCACCCGTGCGCCGTAGCAGTGCCCGAATCTCGTCGCGAATCGGGCGCATGAAGTCTGAGGAGATGAGATGGGGTCGGAATTCAAGCTTCGCGGCCGAGCTCTGAACGGTTTCGAGGCTTTCCTTCACGAGTAGCGGCTTGAGCACGAACAGCGGTGTGACGTTGCTGTCTCGGTTTATTTCGAGGTTTGGTGAGTCGTCCTCGGGCGAACCTCCTTGTTCAATCCAGGCCGCTGCGCGGGCGACCACCCTGCTCGGGAACGACCGATCGGGTAGGCGGACCAGGTTCAAGAGTTCATCGGTCACAACCCTTTCTGAATGGTCCGGGTGGGGGTTGGTTGCCCTGCGATCTCGGCGTCGGAGGCTCCAGAGGGCGTCGAGGGACCGTTCGAGGAGGTCGGGGTTGGTGGCAGCGGCGCGGGCGTACAACTTGGGAAGTTTGGCTCGGACGTCGTCGCGTCCCGAAGGGCGCACCCGCAAGGCGCGCCAAGCCGCAGTCTCGTCTGGGTTCTCGGACACTGGCAGACCGTCTGCATCCTCTTGATCCAGCCGTGCCCGCAGCTCGTCGAGCGCGTCGACCACTTCATCGGGTTGGGTAGATGCCAGTTGGACCATCCGGTCCAAGTCGTCGCAAACCGTTCCGATGTACGGGCTCGACAAGCGCACCCGGACCGCATCCCAGACCGGCTCCATCACTGACGGAGCCCCGGCCGCGCGCAGTCGCCAGTCGAGGTCGCCCAGCGCAAGCGCGAGGCGGTGGTGCTGGTCGGTTCCGAACTCGTTCCAGAGGTCCTCGACGAAACCTGTGGAGCAGTTCTCCACAACGGCCGTCATCTCGCTGACGCGGTCGGCGAGGAAGTCGGGAACAACTCGAAGGCTCTCGCCCTCGTCGACGAGGATGCCCCGGTCGAGGAGTTTGCGCAGCACGACGGCGAGTTCGTAGAAGGGGAGATGACAGAAGCCGGCGATGCGTGCCTTGAGTTTCTCGTCGTCGCGCGGAACAGATCCCAGGAGTGCGTAGGTGGCGAGGATCCGGTGGAGGGTCGCTGACGCAATGCCGTCGATGTCTCCGGGCAGGAGGTACTCGCGGTAGCGGTCGAGGACAAGCCTTCGGAGGTTGCCGTCCAGGTCGGGATCGGCTGAGAACTCCGACCGGCGGATCAGGTTGGCGGCAATCACGGTGACGTGGGGACTGTGGACGGCTTGTCCGGCGAGGTAGTTCCGGAATCCGAGGGAGAGGCTGAGGTCGCCGGCGACTCCCTTGACGAGCCGCCGCGCATCAGCCATGTGAAGGTCGTTGACGGTCACGGTGGTGTACTCGTCGGGCCAGAACTCGGCCAACGCGATGCGGCGCTCGATGGCCGGGAGAGCGCTAGGGCGTGTGCAGAACACGAGTTGGATGCTGGGGTTCTGCCGCGCGAGACCCAGTAGTGATGCAAGCGCGTCGGGATCGTTGTGGGCGTCGTCGATGAAGACGATGGAGGGCTGGGCCCGCAGTTCGTGGAGGGATTCAGGGCTGAAGGTTCGTTGAGGCGTGAGGCAGGCGATGGGGATGGTGGGGGCCGTGGACTCGCGACCGATGATGGAGACTCTGAACTGACTCGGCGACGGTAGTCGCCACGGGGTTGTGCCGGTAGTGCTCTTCCTCGAACTCGACGGGTGGGACGAGTCCGATCTCGCCGTGGAGGCGTCTGTAGTTGAACCAGTCGATGTACTCGGCGACCGCGATCTCGAGATCGTCGATGCTCTTCCAGGGGCCCTTGTTGCGGACCAGCTCAGCCTTGAACAGCGAGTTGAACGCCTCGGCCAGGGCATTGTCGTAGGAATCTCCGGTCGAGCCGACCGACGCGACAGCGCCGGCCTCGGCCAGCCGCTGGGTGTAGCGCACGGCGAGATACTGAACGCCTTTGTCGGAGTGCGCGATGACGCCGGTGGTGTCGTGGCCGGCGTGCTCGCGGGTCCACAGGCCCATCTCGAGGGCATCGAGGGCCAGGTCGGTGCGCAGGCTCTTCGACAGCTGCCAACCCACCACCCGGCGCGAGTAGACGTCGATGACGAACGCGGCGTAGACCCAGCCGGCGAAGGTGCGGCAGTAGGTGATGTCGGCAACCCAGACCCGGTTCGGCGCCGGGGCGGCGAAGTCGCGGTCGAGCAGGTCAGGACGGGTGTCGGGGCCCTGACCCGGGATCGTGGTGCGAGGACCCTTGGCGCGAGTGATCCCACGCAGTCCTTCGATCCGCATGAGCCGGTGCACGGTGCAACGCGCGATCCGGTGGCCCTTGCGGTTCATTTCGGCGTGCATCTTGCGCACCCCATAGACGCCGTAGTTGTCCTTGTGCACCTGCCGCATGACCACCAGGTACTGCTGGTCGGCCACCGCCCTCGCCGAGGGACCCCTGGTCTTGGCGGCGTAGTAGGTGCTCGGGGCGATCTGCATGCCCGCCTTGCGCAGGACGGTGCAGATCGGCTCGACCCCGAACTCCTCGCGGTGCTGGTCGATGTATTCGACCAGCACCGCGGTGGTCACTTCAGCTTGCGGTCGAGCTCCGCTGCGGCGAAAAACGCTGACGCCGTCCGCAGGATCTCGTTGGCTCGCCGTAACTCCTTGACCTCACGCTCCAGCGCTGCGATTCGCTGCGCCTCGACCGAGGTCACTCCTGGCCGGTGTCCCTGATCGATCTCGGCCTGGGAGACCCAGTTCCGCAGCGTCTCGGCGTTGATCCCGAGCTGATCACCAACACGACGAAGAGCACCGCTCCTCGTCGCAGGATCACGCCGCAGATCGACGGCCATCCGGATCGCTCGCTCCCGAAGCTCCTCGGGGTACTTCCTCGGTGCTGCCATGACTCTCATCCTTCCGTGGAATGAGAGCCTCCATCAGACCCGGCACGCGACAGGGCCTCTATGGCCAGTCGCGACTTTCCCCTGCCTGCGGGTCCTACGACGATGATGATCTGGCGTGCACCATCCCCGTCGCGGTCGAAGGCGACCTCCATCTCAGCCAGTTCACTCGTTCGGCCAGCGAGGCTGCCGTTGTCGTTCATGACTGCGTCCGGGTTCAGCCTGGCCCGTCGAAGGCTTGCGAGGGAGATGAACCCGTCCTCTGGTGATTCGAGGAAGTGGCGACGCACCTGTGGCCCCCAGAAGCGTTCCAAGAGGTCCCTTTGAAGGTAGGAGGGCAGTTGCCGCGCCATTTCGGTCAGGTCCCGGCGGTCGAGCAAGGTCCAGCCTGGGTGCTGCAACATCTTGTCGCGCGCGCCCTTCTTAGCGATGCGTGCGTACACCAGGTAGAGCTCTTCGGCGCGGTCGAAGGTGACGCTTCGACGGCCTCGCGCACCTCGAAAGGACGGAGCCGCTCAAGGTGTTTGCACTGCCACGCTGCTGGGGTTCGATCGCTGAAGTGGCCGAAGAAGTCGATGCCATCCTGTTTGTTACCGGGAACGCCCCACCGTTCGACGTGTGCCACGTGGCGCACGTGCCCGCCAAGAGACGGGTGGGCTTTGAGCAGCGCTTCAGATGAAGTCCTCAAACTCGCTGTCGCTCAACCATGGAAGAGGAAGCAGATCTGGGTGCTTGTCGTCTGACAACCATTTCATCCCGTCAGGGCGACTTGCTTCCCTGTCCGGCATTCGCATCCCCCTTTGTTGTGCACTCAACAACGGACCAGTGATGGCTGTGCTTGCCTTGACAATATCGAGCGTCGCCGACGCTCCGGTCTGTTGCCGGCACTCTCAAGGGCCACTCCAACGTCTAGGCGTGCTCAGCCCGTCTTAGTTGAGTCGACTCGAACTAGCCCGCGTCATAGTGGGCGCAAGGACGCACTCCGCCATCCGGCCCGTCACCGTGCACTCCCACGCACCCCTGACACCCTGGACCGCAGCTTCGTCGAGCCCGGGTACGACGGGTGCCACGTCTCTGCCGACCGCGCGGCGCTCGAAGTCCGCACGCGCCACATGCACCCAGCCGCAGCGGAGCAACCTTTGGCCGTGCCTCCGCGGCGCACGCCGCCCGTCACCGGGCGAGTCGCACTCGGCTCACCCAGGTCGCTCGCCGTCCTCGAGCACGGCGAGGTCGCGCACGGCGTACCGGTGGTGCTCGGCTTCTTCCTTCAGCACCACCTTGAGACACCGACGCACGACGTACTCCTGGTCGGGATACGGCTCGGCCGGCTTGCGGTCGCAGATCCGGTCGAGCTCAGCGTCGGTGAGTTCCTCGATGACGCGGCCCAGCGTCGCCATGCGTAGGCGCCGGGCCGCCAGCACCTCGTCGAGCGTCGGGGTGGCCTCCAGGGTGAGGCCCAGCCGGGCCGACGCGTCGGCCGGCATCCCGCCGGCCGGGTAGCCGAGCGGGTGGTAGGGCGCCTCCTCCTCGAGCACGGCGCTGCCCAGCCAGGCGTCGCTCGCGAACAGCAGGTGGCGGTGCGTCTCGACGAACGACCACTCCCCGTCGACCCGCTCGTGGAGCTTCGCCTCGGGCAGCAGCCTCGCGCGCTCGAGCGTCGCCTCCCACAGCGACTCGATCACGGCCCAGGCGGTCCGGTAGTCCTCCGGAGTCGTGGCCTCCCGCGCCAGCACCCGCGCGGGGTGCTGGCGATCGAGCTCGGCCTCGACGTACGCCGTCACGTCGACGTCGTTGACCACGAGCCGCGTGAAGTCGCCGCCGAGGTAGACGTCGCCTCCGTAGCAGTCGACGATCTTGAGACCGCTCACCTCGCAGTCGCGGATCTCCAGGCCGGCTAGGTCGCACAGGTGGATCCGGGCGCCGCGGAACTGCTCGGTCTCGACGTACTCGACAGTCATCGGGTCAGTCTTGGGCACGGCACCGACGATGTCACCGGGCGGCACGTGGCCGCGCCCCGGCCGGGCCCCTTGCCCACCGACAGGGATCGACCACTCAGGGCGAGCGTCAGCGCGTGGCGGGGCGCACCGTGGGGAAGAGGCGACCGACGCTCTCGCCGACCTCGTGCACCCGCGAGGCCGGTCCGACGATGAGGGGGTCCGGTTCGCCGACCACCGCGTGGTCCTTCGAGGGGTAGTCGAACTGGGTGAGCAGGACCCGCATCGCCTCGAGCCGGGCGCGCTTCTTGTCGTTGGACTTCACCACCGTCCACGGGGCGTCGCCGGTGTCGGTGTAGAAGAACATCGCCTCCTTGGCCTCGGTGTAGGCGTCCCACTTGTCGCGGCTGGCGAGGTCGGTCGGCGAGAGCTTCCACTGCTTGACCGGGTCGAGCGACCGGGCCGCGAACCGGGCCGCCTGCTCGTCGTGCGACACCGAGAACCACAGCTTCACCAGGCGCGTCCCGGCGTGGACGAGCATCCGCTCGAACTCGGGGGCCTCGCGCACGAAGTTCAGGTAGTCCTGCGGCGTGCAGTAGTCCATCACCCGCTCGACGCCGGCGCGGTTGTACCAGGACCGGTCGAAGAAGACGATCTCTCCAGCACTGGGCAGGTGCGGCACGTAGCGCTGGAAGTACCACTGGCTCTTCTCCTGCTCGGTGGGCACCCCCAGCGCCACGACCCGGGCGCCGCGCGGGTTCAGGTGCTCCATGAAGCGCTTGATCGACCCGCCCTTGCCGGCGGCGTCCCGACCCTCGAAGAGGACCACGATCTTCTGGTCGGTGTCGCGCACGTGGGCCTGGAGCTTGAGCAGCTCGATCTGCAGCAGCCGCTTCGTGCGCTCGTAGCGACGCCGCGACAGCTTGGTCTCGTAGGGGTAGCCCTCCCGCCACGGCGGCAGACCGTCGGGTCCGGCCTGGTCGTCGGACTCGTGACCCTCCGGACGCAGGGCGTCGTCGAGGTCCGCGATCGCGTCGAGCTCCTCGGCGTGGCCGGTCGCGCCCGAGGGCGCCTGGGTCGTGTGGTTGGCGGTGGTGGTGGGCATGGGGCCTCCCCGTCGGTACGTCGGTCACCCGTCACGCTAGGGCGGCAGCGGCGCGGGCCTCAGGGCCGAAGGTCGGTGGCCGGACGGCCGGTGGTCCCACCCACCGCCGGGTGGCCGGCCCGTCTTCCGCGGGTTTGTCCCCTCTGCCGCGGGTGTGCAGCCCCGCGGCAGAGGGGGATAACTCCGCGTTACAGCGCGGGGGGTGGGGTCAGCCCTCCAGGGCCTTCGCCACGCGGCGGTGGGCCTCCCAGATCTCCTCCGGCAAGCCGTCGAACTGGGCGAGGTGCTCCTCGCGGAAGCCCATCTCCTGGCGCCAGCGGTCGACGTCGATGTCGAGGATCCGCTCGAGGTCCTGCTCGGGCATCTCCAGGCCGGTGAGCTCCAGCTCCTCGCGCAGCGGGAGGATGCCGACCGGCGTCTCACGGCCGGTGACCTCGCCGGCGCGCAGGCGGACGAGCCAGAGCAGGGCGCGGAGGTTCTCGCGGTAGCCGGGCCACAGGAAGTGGCCGTCGTCGGCGTCGCGCTGGAACCAGTTGACGTGGGCGAAGATCGGCTGGTCGGTGGCGGCGCCGATGATGTCGAGCCAGTGCTGGGCGTAGTCGGCCTCCGAGTAGGCCATGAACGGCCGCATCGACATCGGGTCGTAGCGCAGCTGGCCGTCGAGGCCGTCGGCGGCGAACGTCGCCTCCGCGCCCAGCGTGAGGCCGTCGTACACGCCCTCGGCGAGGTCGGTGATCGCGCGCACCAGCGGCTCGCGGTCGCGGGTGCGGCCGCCGAAGATGATCGCGTCGATCGGCACCCCCATCGGGTCCTCGAAGTTGTCGGCGACGTTGGGGATGTTGGCCAGGGTGGTGGTGAACCGGCTGTTGGGGTGGGCCCACGGCGCGGTGTCGCCCTCGGCCCGGTCGGCGATCGGCTCGCCCTTCCAGTCCTCCCAGCCGTCGAGGTCGGTGGGCGCCTCGGGCGTCTTGCCCTCCCACCAGACCTCGTGGGTCTTCGGGTTGTAGGCCACGTTGGTGAAGATCGCGCCGGTGCCGGGCTCGATCGAGCGCAGCGCGGTGGGGTTGGTGAGCTCGTTGGTGTCCTTGGCGACGCCGAAGACGCCGTACTCGGGGTTGATCGCGCGGACCCGCCCGTCGTCGGCCACCCACAGCCACGCGATGTCGTCGCCGTAGAACTCCACGTGGTAGCGCTCGCCCATCGAGTCGGGGGCCAGCGTCATCGCCAGGTTGGTCTTGCCCGAGGCGCTGGGGAAGCCGCCGCAGACGTGGTACTTCGCGCCGGTCTCCTTGTCCACGATCCCGAGCAGCAGGAACTGCTCGGCGAGGAACTTGCCCGAGGCCCGGCCGTCGTAGCAGGCCTGCCGCAGGCCGTGGGCGATCTTGCCCAGCAGCGCGTTGCCGCCGTACGACGACCCGAAGTGCAGGATCGTGCGCTGGTCGGCCACGGTGACGAAGTAGCGCTGGTCGTCGGGGGTGCCCTGGCCGAGGTTCGGCAGGTCGCCGGTGACGTGCACCGCCCGGACGAACATCTCCGGGGTCTCGAGGTTGTCGAGGTGGGCGACGCCGACGCGGGCCATCCGGATCATGTGCAGCACGACCGGGCGGTTGTCGGTGAGCTCGACGCCAGCGGCGTACGGCTCGAGCGGCGAGCCGGGAGGCGCCATCAGGTAGGGGACGACGTACATCGTCTTGCCGCGCGAGGCGCCGCGCATCCGCTCGAGCTGGCCGGCGGTCATCTCCTCCGCGTCGCGCCAGTTGTTGTAGACGCCGCGGTCCTCGGGCTTGCTGGTGGCCACGATCGTGCGCTCCTCCGAGCGCGCGGTGTCCTTGAAGTAGCTGCGGGAGTAGTAGAGACCCTCACCCGCCGGGAAGAGCTCTCCGGCGTCGAGGGCCTCCGCCACCAGGCGGTCGTCGTCGGAGGTGTTGACCACCTCGACGCGGTCGGGCTCGGTGATCCCCGCCCAGTAGGCCACGTACTCGCGCACGTGCGGGTTCTGCACACCTGCGTCGTCGAGCGCCTTCTCCACATCGATCATGTGTCCGCCTTTCGAGCGTCGAACAGCCCAGGATGCTCACCGAGCGGCCCGGGGGTGGACGACCGTCATACCACCCGCGCCGGATCCGGGACGACCGAGGTCGGCCAGACGCGGACCCGCCTGGTCCATCCCGATCACCTCGCGGACGAGTCTCTGCGGGGCCAGCTCGCCGCTGGCGACCAGCGCCAGCAGGTCCGGGTAGGCGTGCGCAGCCATGCCGTGGCTGCCCAGGACCTGGAGCTCGCGGGCCACGACCCGGCCCAGGTCGACGCCGGCGTCGGCGTCGACGCCGCCGAGCAGCCCCACCTGGACGTGCCGGCCTCGCGGACGCAGGCAGGCCAGCGACTGCGCGAGGGTGGCGCGGCTGCCGAAGGCGTCGAGCGAGACGTCGGCCCCGCCGCCGGTGAGGTCCGCGAGCGCGGCCAGGTCTGCCACCTCGACCGGTACGGCGCCGAGCTCGGCGGCCAGGTCGAGCGAGGCCCGCGCGGTGTCGACGGCGTACGTCGTGGCGCCGCGGGCGAGCGCCACCATCACCGCCGACAGCCCGACCCCGCCGCACCCGTGGACGACGACGCTCTCACCGGCCCGCACCTGCGCCACGTCGACGACCGCCCGGTAGGCCGTCGCGACCCGGCAGCCCAGGACGGCGCCCACGTCGAGGTCGACCTCGTCGGGCAGCCGGACGAGGTTGACGTCGGCGCGCGGCAGCGCGACCAGCTCGGCGTAGGAGCCCCACTGGGTGAACCCCGGCTGGAGCTGGCGCTCGCAGACCTGCTGGTCGCCGCGTCGGCAGGCCGGGCAGGTCGCCGCAGGCCAGCACGAACGGCGTCGTGACCCGCTCGCCGACCTCGTGCGCGCGGACCTCGGGCCCGACGGCGACGACCGTCCCGGCCAGCTCGTGGCCCGGCACGTGGGGCAGGGCGATGCCGGCGTCGTGTCCCTGCCAGCCGTGCCAGTCGCTGCGGCACAGCCCGGTCGAGGCGACCTCGACGACCACGCCGTCGGGCGGGCAGACCGGGTCGGGCACCTCCACCAGCGCGAGCGGGCCGGCGTACTCCTCGAAGATCCAGGCGCGCACGCGGCTAGCAGACCACGAGCCCCCCGGTGGTCGACCACCAGGTTCATCGGCGTGCGGAGGGGCGCGTCCCTAGGCTGGTGACATGACCTCCCTGCGCCGTCGGGCGACCGGCGCCCTGCTCCTCGCCCTGCTGCTGGTCCCGGCGTTCGCCGGGTGCTCCCGGGACGACGGTGGCAAGCCGTCGGTCGGCGTGCAGGGGCCCGACCGGGCCACGCCGGACCAGGAGCAGCCGCCCAAGGGATCCGTGCGGGTCGTCGCCGTGGGCGACATCTCCTGCGACCCGGGCTTCGAGCCGGGTGACCCCACGATCGAGTGCCAGGACGCGGCGACCGCCGACCTGACCTCGCGCCGCGACCCCGACGTGGTCATCGGCCTCGGCGACCTGCAGTACGAGGCCGGCGAGCTCGAGGACTTCGAGTCCACCTGGGCCGAGCGCTGGGGCCGCTTCGACGACATCCTGTCGCCGGTGCCGGGCAACCACGAGTACAAGACCGAGGACGCCGCCGGCTACCGCGACTACTTCGACGCGCAGGAGGGCGCCGACCTGCGCTACGCCGAGGACATCGGCGCCTGGCGGGTCTACTTCCTCGACTCCGACTGCGACATCATCGACTGCGAGGCGCAGGTGGAGTGGATGCAGGAGGACATGGAGGCCAACCCCACGGACTGCACCGCCATCGCCACCCACCACGCCCGCTGGTCCTCCGGCGACCACGGGTCCCAGGTGATGACGAACCCGCTGTGGGTCGCCGCGTCCGAGGCCGGGGTCGACCTGGCCCTGGCCGCCCACGACCACAGCTACGAGCGGTTCGCGCGTCTCGACGTCGACGGGCAGCCGCTGGCCGACGACGAGGAGGGCGGCACCCGGCAGTTCGTGGTCGGCACCGGCGGGCGCTCGCTCTACCAGCTCACGGAGCCGATCGCCGGCTCCGAGGTCGGCGTCGACGGCTCCTTCGGGGTGCTCGACCTGACGCTGACCCCGACCGGCTACGAGTGGGAGTTCGTCGACGTCGACGACGCGGTGCGCGACTCCGGCTCCGACACCTGCGGCTGAGCCGCCGCCGGACAGGGTCGCTCCGGGACTTACGGACGCGTACGTAAGCTCAGGAGAGCCCCTCCTCCCCCGCAGACGGGCCCGCGACGAGCAGATCGACCGGCTCGGGCACCCCCTGCGCGAAGAGCTCGACCGGCTCGCTCTTGCCCTTCAGCGGCAGCGCCCCGCGGGAGACCAGCACCTGCGGCCGCACCAGCATCGCCCGCGTCGCGCCGGTGACCAGCACGTCGTCGCCGGTCTGCCGGGTGGCGGCCTCGACCCGCGCCGCGACATTGACGGCGTCGCCGATCACGCTGAAGTTGAGCCGCCCCGCACCGCCGAGCGGGCCGGCGACCACGCGGCCGGAGTTGACCCCGCACGACACGCGCAGCCCGCTCTCGCCCTGGGCCACGGTGTCGACGATCATCCGCGCCGTGTCGACCGCCCGGTCGGCGTGGTCCGGCTGGACCTCCGGCGCGCCGAACACCGCCAGCAGGCCGTCGCCCATGAACTTGTCGACGTGGCCGCCGTACGCCTCGACCACCGGCACGATCTCGGCGAAGAGCGTGTTGAGCGTGGCGATCACCTCGGTGGCCCCGGCCTGCTCGGCGTACGTCGTGAAGTCGCGGACGTCGCAGAAGAGGATCGAGACGTCCACCTCGATGCCCTCCTGCGGGAACTGCCCGCTGAGGATGAGCGCCATCACCTCCTTGTCGACGTAGGTGCCGAAGGCGTCGCGCAGCTCCTCGCGCTCGGCGAGGCCCCGGGCCATCCGGTTGAAGTCGTGGGCGAGCCGGCCCAGCTCGTCGCTGCTGAGCACCGCGGCCCGCGCGGCGTACTCGCCCTCGTGCACCCGCCGCAGCTGGGCACCCACGTCGGCGATCGGGCGGGTGATGCTGGCGGCCAGGATCGCGGTGAGCTCGTGCGAGAGCACCAGCCCGACCGCGGCGGCGACCGCGACGGCCAGCAGCAGCCGTCCGGAGCCGCCGTCGCCGTCGACCACCGCGGCCACGGCGATGCCGGTGAAGGTGGTGGTCGCCGGGACCGAGATCCGCAGCCGCTTCGCCAGCGACAGCCCCCGGGCCTCGAGCACGAAGTCGTCGGGCAGCTGCGCGGCCAGGTCCTCGATCAGCGGCCGCGCGAGGATCTCGCCCACCGAGTAGCTCAGCACGGTCGCGTACGCCGCCGGGATGACGCACGCGACCACCATCGCCGCGAACCCCTCCCACCCGATCCCCCACAGCCACGCCGCCAGCAGGCTGGTCGGGACCACGGCGAGGACGTTGACCAGGCCGGAGCTGCGCCGGTACTGGCGCAGGGTGAAGGTCGTGCCCATCTCCCAGGCAGCGACGGTCTCGTGCGGAGTCGGCATCGCCGTCGCCCGCCACCGCTCGACGGTCTCGAGGGCCGACCGGGCCTGCAGGGCCGCGTAGGCGACCGCGAGCACGGTGAGCAGCGACCCGAACGCCGCCACCGCGACCACGTCGCGCAGCGGGGGGTCGTAGTAGGCGGCGATCAGTGCCACGGTGGCGATCGCGATCGCCACGGATGCGCCGGCCTCCCCCACCAGCAGCACGAACCGGTAGCGGGAGCCCAGCGCGTCGTACATGCGGCGGATCAGTCTCTCGACCACCCCGCCGAGTGTGGCGGGCCCCCGACCGTGCGTCCAGGACGGCTGGACCGGTGGCCCCCGGGCAGAGCAACGCCGCCACCGCCTCCGAGGAGACGGTGGCGGCGTGAGTGCTCAGTCCTTGTACGCCGCCTGCGACTGCGGGTTGAGGCTGTCCATCTTGCGGGCGTTGGCGACCCGCTTGTCCTTCAGCTCGAACACGTCCAGGCCCTTCTGGATGTCGTTGCTGTAGATGTGGCCGTTGTACCAGTACGCCGACCACGAGCCGCCGAGCACGAGGCGCTCGTCGGAGAGCGCGCCCCGGTCGAACCAGGCGAACTCCTCCGGGGAGGCGGAGTCGCTGAAGTCGAAGACCGAGATGCCGCCCTGGTACCAGGCCTGGACCATCAGGTCCTTGCCCTTGACCGGGATCAGCGACCCGTTGTGGGCCACGCAGTTCTCGGTGTTGGACTGGGTGCGCGGGATCTTGTAGTAGCTCGCGAACTCCAGCTGCCCACCGGCCAGGTCGTAGATCGCGTTGGCGCCCTTGTTGGGTCCGACCGTCGGGTTGCAGGTCGGGGCGCCGCCGCCGCCGAGCTCGTCGGTGAAGACGACCTTGGTGCCGGCGTTGTTGAAGGTGGCGGAGTGCCAGAAGGCGAAGTTCTCGGTGTCGCGCACCGTCTCGGTCACCACCGGGTTCACGCGGTTCGAGATGTCCATGACCACGCCGTCACCCATGCAGGCACCGGCCGCGATGTCCTTCGAGGGGTAGGCGGTGATGTCGTGGCAGCCGTCGGTCCTCGCCGAGCCGCTCCCGTCTTCGTTGCGCCCGGGGTTGCCACCCTCGGGGAAGAGCACCGGGGTGCCGGCCAGGAAGGCATTCTGGGGCTTCTTGCTCGGCACCTTGACCACGCTGATCCGGTCGTGCGGCGGCTGGCAGTCGGGGTACGTCGCGTTGGGCCCGTAGGAGGAGACGTAGACGAAGAGGTCCTTGCCGTTCTTGGACGGCGCCAGCGTGTGGGTGTGCGACCCACAGGCGGTCTCGACCGCGGCGACGTAGCGGGGGCTCGCGGGCTTGCTGATGTCGAAGACCCGCACGCCCTCCCACGACGACTCCTGGGTGGCCGACTGGCCGGTGCTGTTGCAGGAGTTGTCGTTGCGGCTGGAGTCGACGCTGAGGATCAGCAGGTTCTTCCAGACCGAGACGTCGTTCTGGGCACCCGGGCACAGCACCTGCGCGACCGCCTTCGGTCGCTTCGGCTTCTTGATGTCGTAGACGGTGAAGCCGTTGTAGTTGCCGGCGTAGGCGTAGTTGCCCTGGAACGCGAGGTCGCTGTTGTAGGCGCCTTCCGGCTCGAACTCGCCGTACTTGGGCACGTTGGCGATCAGCCGCATGTTGGGGCTGCTCGCCGTCTCACCGGAGGCGAGGGTGGTGTCGCTGTCGTCGAGGGCGGCCAGGTCGCCGCCGGCGACCGAGCAGCCGGCCCCGAAGCGGTCCTTGGCGCGGTCGAGCTTGCGCTGGAGACCTGGCGGGCAGAGCTCCTGGGGAGCAGCCGATCCGGCCTTCTCCTGCGAGCCCTCGTGGGACCCGTCGTGGGCGGTGGCGGCGGGGACGGCGGTGGCCGCCAGCCCCAGGGTGGCGAGCGCCGCGACGATCATGCGGCGGCGATGAAATTGCGTCGTGTGTGTACGACTCAAGGCACTTGTCCTTCCGAGAACGAGCCAGGGGGTGCACGAATGTGCTCGTCTGTCGTACCGTGCCGGTGCGATGAATGTAAAGACTCGGGCACTGAAAGTTATCTCGGCGTCGCTCCTGAGCGTCAGCCTCCTCGGCGCGTGCAGCGCCTCGACCGACGACGCCTCGCCACCTGGCGACGACGCGACGTCCGCGACCACGGACTCGGCCGCGGGCGCCGACACGGACGCCGACGGCACGGTCATCCGGCCGGGCTCGCCGGGTGAGGAGGCCGAGACCGGCGCGCCGGTCGAGCCCCTCGAGCCGGCGCCGTGGAACCACTCCGACATCGCCTTCGTGCAGATGATGGTGCCCCACCACGCGCAGGCCCTGCAGATGTCGCGGCTGGCCCCGAGCCGCGCCGCGAGCCCCGACGTACGCCGGCTCGCGCAGCGCATCGACGCCGCCCAGGGGCCGGAGATCGTGCTGATGGCCTCGTGGTTGGAGCAGCAGGGGGTGGCGGTCCCGACCGCGGCCGAGGACCCGATGTCCTACGACCACAGCGACCACGGCCACGACGCGATGGAGGGCATGCTGACGCCCGGTCAGATGAAGCAGCTCGAGGCCGCCCGCGGAGCCCGCTTCGACCGGCTGTTCCTGGCCGGCATGATCGACCACCACCGCGGCGCGCTCGCGATGGCCGAGACCGTCGGCGCCGGGGGCTCGGCCGTGCAGGTGGCCGAGCTCGCGGCCGACGTGAGCTCGGGCCAGTCCGCCGAGATCAGCCGGATGCAGGGGCTGCTCCGCTCCTGACCCCGTCGGACAGGCCGTCACGCAGTCAGTCGAGCAGTCCGTCGCGCAGCGCTGCCGCCAGCGTGGGCGTCAGCGGGAGCCGCGGGATGAGCGTGGCCTGCACCGCGTGGTAGGTGTCGGGCTTGCCCGCCCACGTGGTGGAGCTGGGGCGGTTGGCCGCGTCCAGCTCGTGGTGCCAGGAGCCTCGCTCGGGGTCGAGGAAGACCTCGGCCACGTGGTCCCACCAGGTGGCGTACCAGGCGGCGTACGTCGGGTCGCCGGTCGCGGCGTGCAGCGCCGCGGCCGTCGCCGTGGCCTCGGCGGCCACCCAGTGCATCCGCTCGCGGACGACCGGGGTGCCGTCCCAGTCGACGGTGTAGACGAAGCCGTCGGGACCCTCCGGCCCGTCGACGGCCCAGCCGTCGCGGACCGCGGCGTCGAAGAGCAGCACCGCGTCGTCCAGCAGCCACTTCGGAGCCTCGGGCCCCAGGGCCGCGCGCAGGTGCAGCGCGAGCCGGGCCCACTCCAGCCCGTGGCCGATCGTGGCGCCGTAGGGCCGGAACGGGTGCGCGGGCTCCTCGCGGTTGAAGTCGGGCAGCGGGGTCCACTGCTCGTCGAAGTGCTCGGGCAGCCGACCGTCGCCCGCCGGGCCCAGGTCGTGGACCACGCGGGTCACGATCCGCAGCGCGGGGTCGAGCAGGGCCCGGTCACCGGTGGCGTCGGCGGCCGCGAGCAGCGCCTCGACCGTGTGCATGTTGGCGTTGACGCCCCGGTAGGTGTCGAGCGTGGTCCAGGCCTCGTCCCACTCCTCGACGACCATGCCGTGCTCGTCGTCCCAGAAGCGGGTGAGCAGCACGTCGAGCGCCTCGGTCAGCAGGTCGGACGCGCCCGGACGGCCGGCGCAGGTGGCGCTGGCCGCCGCGAGCACGACGAACGCGTGCGGGTAGGCGGTCTTGCTCCGACCCGAGGGCTCGGTGGGTCCGTCCGCCCCGACGGCGGCGTACCAGCCCCCGTGCTCGGCGTCGCGGAAGAGCCCGGCGAGCGAGCGCAGCCCGTGGTCGACCAGCGGGCCGCAGCCGGGCCGACCGAGCAGGTGGCCGAGCGCGAACACGTGCGTCATCCGGCAGGTGATCCACAGCTCCACCGGGCGGTCGAGCTCCGGTCGGCCGCTCTCGTCGAGCCACGCGAACCCGCCACCGGGGTGGCGCGACGCGCGGCTGAACTCCAGCAGCCGGTCGGCCTCGGCCTCGAGCCACCGGGCGTGGGCCGGCGACCCGAGCCAGGGTCCCGGGCCCGGCGGAGCCGTGGGGGTCACGCGCCGAGCGAGGAGTAGCGGTCCCCGACCTGGTAGGTCGCGACCCCGAGCGTGGAGTCGCTCTGCCCGTAGTAGGCGAACCAGGTGTCCTTGTAGTGCACCAGGCCCTCCACGAACGTGACGTTCGAGACCAGCCCGTGGGTGTCCTCGTACGTCGAGGGCTCCAGCCACGGTCGGTTCATCTGGGCCAGGATCGTGGTCGGGTCGGCCGGGTCGATCAGCAGCTGGCCGCAGGTGTAGCGCACCGTCCCGTCGGGGTTCTTCACCGCCGCGTTGTGCAGCAGCAGGAGCAGCCCGTTGTTGGTCACGATCGGCTGCGGGCCGACCTCGACCAGGAACTCCCCGAACGTGCCCGGTGCGGTCGGCACCATCAGCGGCTCGTCGTTGGAGCACGGCTCCCAGTGGATCAGGTCGTCGGACCAGGCGTGGTAGATCGAGCCCTCGCCGAAGTACATCAGCCAGCGGCCGTCGACCTGGACCGGCACGATCGCGCCGGCCTTGCTCCACGGGGCGTCCTGTCCGTTGCCCTGGGGCAGGAAGGTGTTGAAGTCCGGGAACATCGGGCCGTGCTTGGTCCAGGTGAACAGGTCGGTCGAGGTGGCCAGGCACAGCAGGGCCGAGGTGCGGTCCCACCCGGTGTAGGTCAGGTAGTAGGTGCCGTCGATCTCGACGACGCGCGGGTCCTCGGCGCCGTACTTCTCGTAGGGCTCGGTCGGCGAGAGCACCGGCTCGGGGTGCCGCTCGAAGTTGATGCCGTCGGTGCTGGTGGCCAGCCCGACGTACGACACGAGGTCGTCGGCGTGCGCACGGTAGAGCAGCACGACCTTGTCGTCCTTGACGACGGCGGCCGGGTTGTAGACGTGGCCGGACTCCCAGCCGTCACCCTGGGGCGACAGGATCGGGTTCTGCTCGTAGGGACGGAAGGGTCCGAGCGGGAACTCGGCGTGCGGGTGCGTCATGGTGGGTCGGTCTCCTTGGCTGGGGTGGCTGGTCAGGTCGGTCTGGTGGGTCTGGTGGGTCTGGTCGGTCAGGGTCATCGGCGGGTCACCAGGGCGAAGCCACCGGCGGGTACGACGACGCGCACGGTGCGCGCCTGGGTGGTGCGGGTGCGGACCAGCCGCCCCTTCGCGTCGTACGTCGCAGCGGTGGCCCGGCCGGAGCCGGCCACGCGGACGACGGTCCGCTCGGCGCGGCGCGAGGCGCTGGACAGCAGGGCGGTGCCGCCGCCGGCGCCGCGCAGCACGAGCCGCGACACGGCGGGCTCGAGGAGCAGGGCGTCGAGCCGGGCGGGCTCGCCGTCGGTGGTGGTCGTGGCGGTGATCCGCGGGGTGCCGCCCTTCTTCTTCGCGGGCTTGCTCATCCGAGCCAGGGTCACCGGGAGGAGCGCTCCGGGGGCGGGCGAGGCGCCCTGGGCGCCGATCGCGCCCGAGTCGACCCGGCCCAGCACGCGGTTGCCGGCGCGGAAGGTCGTGACGGCCTCGCTGCCCGGCTGGAGCTCGACGACGGGCAGCACGAGGTACCGCTGCCTGCCCGAGACGGGCAGGGTGACGCTGCCGCCGTCGGGGAGGGAGGCGTAGCCGGTACCGCTGAAGAGCGACTCCCCGGTCCACAGCGACTCGGGCTGCTCAGCGACGGCACCACCTCCGAGGGTGCCGTCCTCGGCCTCCAGGGTGCGGGTCCCGCGGCGCTGGGCGATCGAGGCGACCCGCGCCGCGGCCCGCACGTCGGGGTGCTCGTCGAGGGCGATCATCGACAGCAGGCCGTGGATGGTCGACTCCGCGCCGGAGTTGCGGTTGATCTCGCCGGTGCTGGAGATGCCGTCGTACGTGCGGCCGGTCGCGCGGTCGTACATCGGCTCACCCGCGGGGTTCGCGCCGAAGTACCAGGCGCCGAAGATCCCCGCGAGGTCGCGCAGCACGGGCCGGTCGATCGCCGCGTCGGTCGCGAGCAGCGACTGCAGCCGCGAGTCGGCGCCGTAGGCGATCTGCGAGGCGTCGCCGCGCGTCGGCAGGCGGCCGTTGTCGGCGCCGCCGGAGGTGAGCAGCCACGGGTCGAACGTGAACGCGTCGCTCTTCGCGCCGCGCAGCAGTCCCTTGCGCCCGAGGGTCACGGACGCCTCGGCCAGCGCGGCCGGCATCTGCGAGCCCCAGCCGTGCCAGATCGAGCGCGACAGCGCCCAGGGCCGGACGGAGCCGAACGGCCAGGTCTGCGCGTCGCCGCCGGTGAGCCGGGCGACGCCCTCGGCGAGCCGCTCGAGCGCGACCCGCGCGCCGGAGCCGCCCCGGGCGCCCCCTGCGTCGACGTACGCGGAGAGACCGAGGACGGCCTCGGCGGTGGCGTCGGCGCCGTCGGCGATCAGCCAGGCGGGGGTGCGCTCACCGTCGATGTCGAGGTACTGGCCGTAGGCGTCGAGCACCTGCCGGTCGACCGCGTCGACCGAGAGCTCCATCCGGTCGCGGAGGAACGCCGCGAACGCCGGGTCCTTGTCCGCGAACGCCGCGTAGCCCTCGCCGAGCGCCCAGATCGTGCGGGCCAGCCAGTACGACGCGTCGCTGTCGGAGGGGTCGGGCAGCTCGACGGGGTCGGCGCTGGGGTTGAGCGTGCCGTCGGGCTGCATCCACAGCACCACGTTGCCGGCGTCCTCGCCGGTAGTGGTCTGCAGGTAGGTCAGGCCGCGGAGCATGTCGTAGGCCTGGTCGCGGCTGCTGCGGTCGCCGGTCTGCTCCCAGTGGCGCAGGTAGACGACCGCCGCGCGGGAGATGTCGTCGGCGTTGAAGGCGCCCTGGCTCCAGGTGTCGGTCTCGGCGTCGTACGCGCCGCCGCCGACGTGGCGGAAGCTGCCGTCGTCGTTGGGCTCGGCGTAGGTCCACGGCACCGCGACCTCCGGCTCCGCCTCCAGCCGGTACGTCGTGTGGCCGGCCTGGGCGGGCGGGTCGACGCGCACCGTCAGCCAGTCGAGGTGGTCGAGGTTGGTGAGCGCACGCCGGGCCGCGGGCACGCCCGCGACGGCTGCGGCGGACGTCGTCGGGCCGGCCGCGGGCGCGGCGGCGGCGCCGGCCACGGCCGTTCCGGGCAGCACGAGCGCAGCGAGCGCGACCGCGGCGAGCGCGACGGGGCGGCCCGCGCGGGGCCTGGGGGTGGGGTTCATCGGGTGGTCCTCATTTCCGAGATAGGAGGATGGGCTGCAGATCGTGCGGTGGGTCATCCCTTGACCCCTGAGCCGAGGTCGGAGGCGGTGAAGCGCTTCTGGAACACCACGAACAGCGCCACCGCCGGGGCCGCGAGCACCACGGAGCCGGCGAGGATCGCGCCGAACGGGTTGGCGGCGCGGCCGGCGACGTTGTTGATGTAGTTGGCCAGCGACACCGCGAGCGGTTGCATGTCGGCGTCCTTGGTGACCAGGAACGGCCACAGGAACTCGTTCCACGGGCCGATGAAGGTCAGCAGGATCGCGGTCAGCAGAGCGGGCTTGACCAGCGGCAGCGCCACCGACCAGAGGATCCGCAGCTCGCTGGCGCCGTCGAGCCGCGCGGCCGCGAAGAGCTCCTCGGGCAGCTGCATGAAGAACTGCCGGAAGATGAAGACCGCGGTCGAGTTGATCGCGAACGGCAGGATCATCCCGAGGTAGCTGTCGGCCAGCCCGTAGGTGCGCACGATCATCACGTAGATCGGGATGATCAGCAGCTGGAACGGGATGATCTGGACCAGCAGCATCGTCGCGAACAGCGTGCCCTGGCCGCGGAAGCGCAGCCGGGCCAGCGCGTAGCCGGCCAGCACCCCGAACACCACGGTGCCGAGCAGGACGCCGCCGGTCACGATGCCGGAGTTGAGCAGGCTCTGCGCGAGGTCGACCCGGGCGTTGATGTCGGTGTAGTTCTTCAGCGTCAGGCCGCCGGTCGGGATGGCGCCCATCAGCGAGGTGTCCGGCTCCTCCTGGAGCGAGCCGACCACCATGTAGTAGAAGGGGAACAGGAACAGCGCGGCGCCGAGGTAGAGCGCGAGGTGCCGCAGCACCGTGCGGGTCCGGCTGCGCGAGGTCTCGCGGGTCGAGTCGGCCATGTCAGTCCCTCTCCAGCAGTCGGCGGTTGACCAGCGAGATCAGCAGCACGAGGATCACGAGCAGCACGCCGATGGCCGAGGCGACGTCGGGGTTGCCCTGCTCGATCCCGCGCTGGTACATCAGCAGCACCGGTGAGGTGGAGGCGCCGTTGGGGCCGCCGCCGTTGGTGAGCAGGTAGGGCTCGGTGAACAGGTTGGCGCCGGTGATCGTGGCCAGGATGACCACCAGCACCGTCGCCGGACGGACGCCCGGCACCGTGATGTGCCGGAAGGACTTCAGTGTCGAGGCGCCGTCGCTGGACGCCGACTCGTAGAGCTCCTTCGGCACGTTCTGCAGCGCCGCGAGGTAGAGCAGGATGAAGAAGCCCATCTGCTTCCAGGTCACGAACATCGCGATGACCGGCATCGCCAGACCGCTGTTCACCAGCCACGAGGGGTCAGGAGCGAAGGGGCCGAGCAGCTGGTTGACCATGCCGCTGCTGCTGAACAGGAACAGCCAGACCGCCACCAGCGCGACGCTGGCCGTGACGTAGGGGATGTAGAAGGAGACCCGCAGGAACCCCCGGCCGCGGACCGCGCCGTTGAGCGCGGCCGCCAGCACGAGCGAGAGCCCGACGGTCAGCGGCACGTTGATGACCAGGAAGATCCCGACGTTGACGAACGACTCGCGCACGTCGGGGTCGGCCAGCACCGTCCGGTAGTTGTCCAGGCCCACGAACGGTCGGTCGACCTGGGCTCCGGGGGCGGCGAAGAAGTAGTCGTGGAAGCTGATCCACACCGCGAGCGCCAGCGGCCACGCGAAGACCACGACCAGGAACACCGCGTAGGGGGCAGCCAGCAGGATCCCCACGGGGTGGCGACCCAGCAGGGCCGTCGCCCGCGAGCGACGCGTCCGGGGCGGCGTACGCCGGGCCTCCCCGGACTGCGTCGGCTGCGCCTGCGCGGTGCTCATGCTCAGCCCTGTCCGGCGAGCTCGGTGACCTGGCCGGCGGTCTCGCCGAAGGCGTCGGCGGGAGCGGTCTCACCGAAGATCACCGCAGCGCTGTAGGCGTCGCGGAAGGTCTGCCAGATCTCGATCGAGTTGGCCACGTTCGGGACCTCGACCGTGCGGGAGGCCTGGTCGGCGAAGACCTCGTACTCGGGGTGGCTCTCGAAGTACTCGGGGTAGGTCCCGGTGAGGTCCTCGCGCAGCGGCATCTGGCCGGTGAGCTCCAGCAGGCTGCCGTCCTGCTCCTCGCTGGTCGCGAACTCCAGGACGTCGTACGCCGTGCCCTGGTTCTCGCAGGCCGCGTAGAGGCCGATGTTCTTGGCGTCCGAGAACGTGTAGGTCTCCTCGGGGGCCGTGCCCGCCGAGGTCGGGACAGGGACCGCGCCCCAGTTGACGTCGTCGCCGTAGACCGAGATCGCCCACGGGCCGACGATGGCCATCGCGGCCTTGCCGTCGGCGAAGGAGTCGGCGTTGTAGGCCTCCTTCGGGGACAGCCCCTCCTCGTACATGGTCGCCCAGAAGTCGGCGACCTTCTGGCCCTCCTCGGAGTCGAACGCGGCCTCGCCGTCCTCGACCAGCTGCTGACCGCCGGACTCGGCGGCGAACAGCGGGTAGAAGTCGAACCAGGACTGGAAGAACTCGCTGGTCGGGGCCGGCCAGATGGCTGCCTGCGCGGCGCCGCTGTCGACGATCTTCTTGCTGGTGGCGAGGAACTCGTCGTACGTCGCCAGGGGCGGGTTCTCCGGGTCGACCCCGGCCTTCTTCATCAGGTCCTTGTTGTAGAAGATCATGACGGGGTTGGACTTCCACGGGATCTGGTAGTAGCTGCCGTCGGGCGACTGGTACTGCTCGGCCACGTCGCCGGAGCGCTCCTCGACGTAGTCGGTGCCGCCCTCGAAGCCGTCGAGGGCGACCAGGCCGCCCTGCTTCTGGAACTGCGGCACCGCGGCGGGTGAGGTGTTGAAGACCAGGCACGGCGCGTTGCCGGCGGTGATCGCGGCGCCGATGACCTCCTCGGAGCTCTGCCCGGCCGGGATCTCCTGGGCGGTGATCTCCTCGTCGGGGTGGTCGGCGTTCCAGGCCTCGACCATCGCCTCGCCCCAGGCGATCTCCTCGGGGTTGTTGGAGAGCCACACCTTGATCGGACCGGTGGCGTCGTTGCCGGCCGCGGCGCCGTCGCCGCCACCCCCGCACGCGGCGGTGAGCCCGAGCGTCAGCGCTCCGATGGTGGCGGTGATGGTCCTGGTCCTGGTCCTCATGGTGTCTCCGATCTGTTGCGCACGGGCGTGCGTCACGGTTGGGGGTGGGGCGGGGGTGGCACGGGCGGGAAGGTGAGGTCGGGGCGGGTCAGGCGGCAGCGGTGGGGGCGGGTCCGGTCGAGTCGCGCACGACCAGGCAGGGCGGGGAGAGGTCGACGTCGGTCGGGTCGCGGTGGTCGATCAGCTCGAGCAGCCGGGTGGCGGCGGCGCGGCCCCAGCCGGTGACGTCGGTGGCGACGGTGGTCAGCGAGGGCCGCACGTGGGCGGCGAGCTCGGTGTCGTCGAAGCCGGTGATCGAGAGCTGGCCGGGGACGTCGACGCCGCGGCCGGCCGCGACCGAGAGACCGGCCATCGCCATCAGGTCGTTGGCGAAGACCACCGCGGTGGGCGGCTCGGCGAGGTCGAGCAGCTGGTGGGTCGCGGCGGCACCGGCCTCGGCGGAGAAGTCGGCCTCCACGAAGGGGCCCGGGGCCAGCCCGGCGTTCTCCAGCGCGGCCGCCCAGGCCTCGCGCCGCGAGCGGCCGTGGACCATCGCCTCAGGACCACCGACCTGCGCGATCCGGGTGTGCCCGAGCGAGACGAGGTGGTCGACGACCGCGGTCACGCCGGGGCGGTCGTCGACGCCGACCGCCGGCCACAGGGCGCTGTCGACCGCGGGGCCCACGATGACCGCGGGCAGACCGACCTCGGTCAGCAGCGCGGGGCGCGGGTCGTCGACCAGGAGGTCGGTGAGGAAGACGCCGTCGACGCGGCCCTGGTCGGCCAGCCGTCGGTAGGACGCGCTGCCCTCGTCGTCCTCCGGGACCATCTGCAGCAGCAGTGCGTAGCCGCTGGCCGACAGCACGCCCTCGACGCCGGCGATGAACGAGGGGAAGAAGGGGTCGGCGCGCAGCGTCTCGGGCTGGCGGGCCATCACCAGGCCCACGGCCAGCGCGCGGGAGACCGACAGGGCCCGAGCCCGGAAGCTCGGCGTCCACCCCAGCTCGCGGGCCGAGGCCAGGATCCGCTGGCGGGTCACGTCGGCCAGCCCCGGCTTGTCGTTGAGGGCGAACGACACGGCGCCCTTCGACACCCCCGCGTGGCGGGCGACGTCGTTGATCGTGGGGCGAGGCATGGCCGCTATCTAAACCGGTTTAGTGACGGGCGTCAACCCCCTCGGTCCGACGGTCGCGCCGCCGAGACCCCGCCCGCCGCGAACGCCGTGGATCCCAGTCACCCCGTGACTGCGATCCACGGCCATCGTCAATCCACGCGTCTGGGAGGCTGGGTCGATGAGCCCGCGGCGGATCGAGGAGCTCGACTGGTGCGAGACACCGATCGGGGTGATCAGCCTGCGGCGGCGGCACGACCCGGTGGTCGGCCAGGACGTCTACGAGGTCAAGATCGACGACGAGTTCCTGATGTCGAGCCTCTTCACGGTCGTCGAGCAGGAGCTGGCCCACCTGGGTCTGGCCCGCGCCACCGGCGACAGCCTCCGGGTGCTGGTCGGCGGGCTCGGTCTGGGCTACACCGCCCGGGCCGCCCTGCAGGACCCGCGCGTCACCGCACTCACCGTGGTCGAGCTCGTCGCGCCGGTCATCGACTGGCACCAGCGCGACCTGCTGCCCGACACGGTCGGCCTCGCCGCCGACCCGCGGGTCCGGCTCGTGCACGCCGACTTCTTCGCGAGCATCGCGGCGGGCGAGCTGGCCGGCGCGCCGCTCGAGGCGGCGTACGACGTGGTGCTGCTCGACATCGACCACTCGCCGCAGAACCTGCTGCACGAGAGCCACGGCGGGCTCTACACGCCCGACGGTCTGGCGCGGCTGGCGTCGACGCTGACTCCGGGCGGCGTCTTCGGGCTGTGGTCCGACGACCCGCCGGACGCCGACTTCGAGGCCGCGCTCGCCGTCGTCCTCGACCGGCCGACCACCCACGTGGTCAGCTTCGCCAACCCGTTGACCGGCGGCGAGTCGGCCAGCACGCTGTACGTCGCCACGCGGCACACTGCGGAGTGACCGCGACGTCACGGAGGCCGACCCTGTGCAGATCGACGACTTCTCCCTCGACCTGTTCTCGCTGAGCGGGTCGCGCGCGCTGGTCACCGGCGGCAACACCGGCCTGGGCCGCGCGTTCACGGTGGCCCTGGCCCGGGCGGGCGCCGACGTCCTCGTCGCCGGACTCGACTCCGACGGCGGCAAGACCCGCGACCTCGTGGAGGCGGCCGGACGGCGCTACGCCGAGGTGTCGGCCGACCTCACCGCGCCCGGTACGCCGGCACAGGTCGTCGACCACTGCGTCGCCGAGCTCGGCGGGCTCGACGTGCTGGTCAACTCCGCCGGCATCTGCGTGCTCTCCGACGTCACCCACTTCGACCGCTCCCAGTGGGACCCGATGATCGCGGTCAACATGACCGCCGCCTTCGAGACCGCCCACCACGCGGGCGTGCTGATGGCTGCCCAGGGCCGCGGCAAGATCATCAACATCGCCTCGCTGTTCTCCTTCCTCGGTGGCCAGCGCTCGCCGGCGTACGCCGCCAGCAAGGCCGGGCTGGTCGGCTTCACCAAGGCCTACTGCGACGAGCTCGCCGGACGCGGTGTCCAGGTCAACGCCCTCGCGCCGGGCTACATCGCCACCGCGATCACCGCCGCCACCCAGGCCGACCCCGAGTCGCACCGCCGCATCGTCGAGCACGTCCCGGCCGGCCGCTGGGGCGATCCCGCCGACCTGATGGGGGCACTGGTCTTCCTGGCCTCGCGCGCCTCCGACTACGTCAACGGCCACGTGCTCGTGGTCGACGGCGGCTACCTCGTCCGCTGACCCGATCCCGACCCCGCCCCGCACCCCGACCCCGAAGGGCCGCCGATGACCGCCTCCCGCTCGACCCTGACCCGCGACCAGGTCGTCGCCGCCGTCACCGACCTGCTCGGCCCCGACCAGGTCGACACCGATCCGGCCCGGCTGCAGGCGGCGAGCGTCGACCGCTTCCGCAAGTACACCGCCGTCCACGGCATCTTCGACGGCCCGCAGCCGGCCGCGATCGCCTACCCCACCAGCACCGAGCAGGTCGCGGCCCTGCTCGACCTCGCCCAGCGCGAGCGGATCGCCGTCGTCCCGCGCACCGGCGGCACCAGCACCGAGGGCGGCCTGGAGACCGTCGTCGCCGACGCCCTGGTCGTCGACGGGTCGCGGATGCGCGAGATCCTCGCGATCGACGAGCCCGACATGATGGCCACCGTGCAGTGCGGCGTCCCGCTGCAGGTGCTCGAGGACGCCCTGCGCGCGCAGGGGCTGACCACGGGCCACTCGCCGCAGTCGAAGCCGATCGCCCAGTACGGCGGCCTGGTCGCCACCCGCTCCATCGGCCAGCTCTCGACCCTGTACGGCGGCATCGAGGACATGGTGGTCGGGCTCGAGGCCGTGCTCGCCGGCGGCGAGGTCGTGCGCGTCAAGAACGTGCCGCGCCGCGCCGCGGGCCCCGACGTACGCCACGTGCTGATCGGCAACGAGGGCGCGCTGGCCTTCGTCACCGAGGTGACGGTCAAGGTCTTCCGCCACCACCCCGACCACGCGCGCCACTTCGGCTTCCGGGTCGCCGACTTCGCCGCGGCGGTGGGGGTGCTGCGCGAGGTCGTGGTCGACGGCTACCGGCCGGCCGTCGCGCGGGTCTACTCCCCCGCCGACGCGCGCCAGCACTTCCCCGACCACCCCGACGACCAGAACCTCGTCGTCCTCACCGCCGAGGGCCCGGCGCCCCTCGTCGCGGCCACGGCGCAGGCGATCGAGGCCGCCGCCGCCGCGGTGCCCCACGAGCGGGTCGCCGAGGAGACGATCCGCGACTGGTTCGCCGGCCTCAACTGGGGCCCGGACAAGATCGAGGCCGAGAAGGAGGCGATGCTGGCGACCACCCACCTCGGCTACACCACCGAGGTCTCGGTCGACTGGTCGCGCACCGCCGAGCTGTACGACGCCGTGATGGCCCGCATCCGCGCCGAGTTCGACCGCGCCGACGACCTGACCCTGCTGGGCGCGCACTCCTCGCACTCCTACCAGACCGGCACCAACCTCTACGTCGTCTACGACTACGACATCCGCTGCGAGCCGCGGGAGGAGATCGACCTCTACCACCGACCGCTCAACGCGATCATCGTCGAGGAGGCGCTGCGCGTGGGCGGGTCGATGGTGCACCACCACGGGGTCGGCAAGTACCGCACGCCGTGGATCCACGAGGAGCACGGCAGTGCGTGGCGGCTCCTCCGCGGGCTCAAGCAGGCCTTCGACCCCGAGGGCGTGATGAACCCCGGCACGATCTACCCGATCGACGAGCACGGCGAGCCGCTGCCGTGACCTCCCGACCGGCCTACCTGCTCGCGATCGACAGCGGCTCGCAGAGCACCAAGGTCTCGGTCGTCGACGCGGTCGGGGTCGTGCACGCCACCGGCCGCACCGTGCTGCGCCCCTACGACCTCGGCCCCGACGGCGAGGCCGTGCACCCCGACGACGACCTGTGGGACTCGCTGGTCGCCGCGTGCCGCGAAGCGCTGGCGGGCTTCGCCGGCGACGCTGCCGACATCGCCGGCGTCGGCCTGTGCGGGATCCGCTTCTGCCGCGCGCTGCTCGACGCCGAGGGCCGCCTGGTCGAGCCGGTGCTGAGCTGGATGGACCCGCGGGTCGCGCGCCCCCTGCCACCCGTCGGACCGGACGTCGCCACCGTGACCAGCGCCGGCGGCTACCTCGCGGTGCGGCTGACCGGGCGGCGGCGCGACAGCGCGGCGGGGTACGGCGGCCTGTGGCCGCTCGACCCGGCCACCGGCCGCTGGTCGAGCGACCCGGCCGAGGCGCAGCGGACCGGCATGCCACCGCACCTGCTGCCCGAGCTGGTCGACCCCGGCGAGGTGCTCGGCGGGCTGACCTCCGCGGCGGCCGAGAGCCTCGGGCTGCCAGTCGGCTGCCCGGTCGTGGCGACCGCCAACGACAAGGCGGTCGAGGCCCTGGGCTGCGGACTGACCGAGCCCGGCACCGTGCTGCTCTCGCTCGGCACCTACATCACGGCGATGACCGTGACCAGCATGGCCGACGACGTCCCCGACGACCCCAGGGTCTGGCGCAACGCCGCCGCGCTCCCCGGCCACCACCTCGTCGAGAGCGGAGGCATCCGGCGCGGCATGTGGACGGTGTCGTGGCTGCGTGACCTCCTCGGCGCCGACCCCCACCCGCGCGAGGTCGACGCGCTCGAGACCGGGGCGGAGGCGGTGCCGCCGGGCTGCGGGGGCCTGGTGACCATCCCGGACTGGCTGGCCCCCGGCCACGCCCCCCACCGGCGTGGCGCCATCCTCGGTCTCGACGCCTCGATGGGTCGCCACCACCTCTACCGCTCGCTGCTGGAGGGCATCGTGATCACGATGCACGGTCACGTCGAGGCGATGGAGGCGGCGCTGGGCGCCACCTCCCCCCGGCTGGTGCTCTCCGGCGGCGGCTCGCGCTCGGCGCTGGTCCGCCGGATCGCCGCCGACGTCTTCGCCCGCCCCGTGCAGCAGGCCGGCGTCGCCGACGCGGCCGGTCTCGGCGCCGCCATCTGCGCCGCGGTGGGCGTCGGCCTCCACCCCTCCCTCGAGGACGCGGCCGCCGCCATGGTCACGCCGGGCCAGGTCACCCCGCCCGACGCCGACGGCGTGCTCGCGTACGGCGCCGTGGCGGCGACGTACGCCGCGGTGGTCGACCTGACCGACCCGGCCTTCCGCCGGCTCACCCGGCGCTGACGTGTAATCTGAGTGGTAGGCGCTGGCGCCGCTCGTCCGGAAGGCCGAGCGTGGTCGGCGGCAGACATCTCCGCCCGGACCCCGCGGACCTGCCCGGTTTGGGGATCCCTGGTGACGAGTCCGCACGACCTGTCCGTGGTGCTGAGCGAGTTCGCGCGTGCGCTGGTGACGGACTTCTCGATCGAGGGCATCCTCGACCACCTCGTCGGGCGGATCGTGGACATCCTCCCGATCGATGCCGCCGGGGTCTCGCTGATCACCCCCACGACGTACCCGCTGCTGATCGCCGGTTCGGACGAGTCCGCCATCCGTTACGAGAACCTGCAGACCGAGCTCGGCGAGGGCCCCTGCCTGGCTGCCTACGCGGACGACAGCGCGATCTCGATCCCGGACCTGACCCTCGACCAGCGTTTCCCCGGGTTCGCCGGTCGCGCCCTCGAGGAGGGACTGGCGGCGGTCTTCACCTTCCCGCTGCGCAACGCGGACCGCTGCCTGGGAGCCCTCGACCTCTACCGTACGACGGCCGGCCCGCTCGACGAGGACGACATGTTCGTCGCCCAGACCCTGGCCGACGTGGCCACCGCCTACCTCCTCGCTTCCGAGGCCCGCACGGCGAAAGCCGACTTCGTGGCCACCGTGAGCCACGAGCTGCGCACGCCGATGACCAGCATCACCGGGTTCACGGAGATGCTCTGCGACGGCACCGGAGGACCCCTCACGCCCCAGCAGCAGGGCTTCGTGGAGGCCATCGCTCGCAACACCCAACGGCTGACCGCGCTGGCCGACGACCTGCTCACGATCTCGGGCCTGGAGTCCGGCGCCCGCGCCCACGCGCGCCAGGACGTCGACCTCGGCCACGTGGTCGAGGCCGTGCAGTCGTCGATGGGCTCGACCATCGCGGCCCGACGGCTGGTCGTCACCTTCGAGGTGCCGACGGAGCCGGTGGTCGTCCACGGCTCCGCCCCCGACCTGGAGGCGTTGGTCACCAACTTGATGAGCAACGCGCTGAAGTTCACGAAGGACGGCGGCTGGATCCGATGCACGCTGGACACGGCGTCGGGCGCGGCCCGGGTCGAGGTCAGCGACAACGGTCTCGGCATCCCGCGTGCGGAGCAGCGCAACCTGTTCACCAAGTTCTTCCGCTCCTCCACCGCCCAGGAGCACGAGATCCAGGGCTCCGGTCTGGGGCTGGCGATCGTGCACGGGATCGCGCAGAGCCACGGCGGTGACGTGTCCGTCGTCTCCGAGCACCTGGTCGGTTCGAGCTTCACCCTCAAGCTGCCGCTGCTGGTGGGGCCGGAAGCGTCGGCAGGACCACCGGACAGCACGTAAACTCAGGCTGTGTCAGAGGCCTCCGTCATCGCCTACTTCGCCGATGACCCCACGCGGACCTACCAGCTCGTCCCGTGGCTCCCCGTGCTCGAGCTGCTCGACCGTGAGCACCCGGTGCGGATCGTCGTCCGCGAGCCCGCCTCGGCGGCCGTCCTGCGCCGCCGGACGACGCTCCCGGTCCTGACGGCACCCTCGTTCCCCGAGCTGACCGCCCTCTACGGCGAGCTCGACGCCAAGGTCGCGCTCTACTGCAACAACTCGATGCTCAACTTCCAGTCGCTGATCGACGGGCGGCTCCTGCACGCCCACGTCAACCACGGCGAGAGCGACAAGCAGAGCATGGCGAGCAACAACGCCAAGGCCTACGACCGGGTCTTCGTGGCCGGCGAGGCCGCCGTGCAGCGGCACGTCGCCGGGCTGATGGAGCTCGACACCCGCCGCCTCGTGCGGGTCGGGCGGCCCCAGCTCGACCTGCGCCCCGACCCGCTGCTGGCGCCGACCAGCCGACGTACGGTCCTCTACGCGCCGACGTGGGAGGGCGACGCCGACTACAACGACTACACCTCGGTCGACACCCTCGGCGTCCGGATCGCGCGCTCCGTGCTGGCCGTGCCCGACGTGCGCCTGGTCTACAAGCCGCACCCCCAGGTGGCCACCAGCCGCACCCCGGTCGTGCAGGAGGCGCACCAGGCGATCCTGGCGCTCGTCGCCGACGCCGCCCGGCGCGAGCCCGACGCCGGTCACGAGGCGATCCCCGTCGGCGACATCCTCGCGGTGCTGCCCGACTGCGACGCCATGGTCACCGACGTCTCGTCGGTGGGGCTCGACTGGCTCTACCTGCGCACCGAGCGGCCGATCTTCCTCACCGACCGGCACCGCGACGCCGAGCGGCTGCGCCAGGACGTGCCGGTCAGCCGCTGTGCCGACGTGGTCGACGAGGAGTCCGTCGCCGACCTGACCGCGCTGCTCACCTCGCGGCTCCGGCACGACGAGCACCAGCTCGCGCGCGTGGCCATGCGCCATCACTACTTCGACGACCTCCAGGTGGGCGACAGCACCGTGCGCTTCCTCGACGCCGTCTCCGAGCTGGTCCGGCTGCGCGACCGGCTGCTCGGCGTCGCCCCGCCCCCCGACGCGGCCATCACCGCCTGACCGGGTCGTAGGACCACGGACACACCGGGGGGCGGAGCATGGAGCGCGCCGGGGCCGGGCACCGGTCAGCCGACCTCGGCACCCTCTCGGACAGGAGCCCCGGCATGTCGGACGCCGACCACGCCACCGGAACGGCCCACCCACCCGGCGCGATGAGCGGCGGAGCGCGCTCGACGCTGCTGGGCGCGATCTTCCTGATGGCCACCTCGGCGATCGGGCCCGGGTTCATCACCCAGACCACGTCGTTCACCGTCGAGCTGGGGGCCGCGTTCGCGTTCGCGATCGTGATCTCGATCGTCCTCGACATCGCGCTCCAGCTGAACGTGTGGCGGGTCATCGGCGTCTCGGGCCACCGCGCGCAAGAGCTCGGCAACCTGGTGCTTCCCGGTCTCGGTGTCGCGATGGCCGCGCTGCTCGTCGTGGGCGGCCTGGTGTTCAACATCGGCAACATCAGCGGCGCCGGCCTCGGCACCGACGCGATGATGGGGCTCGACCCGCGCCTGGGCGGTGCCCTCTCCGGGCTGCTCGCGATCGGCATCTTCCTGTCCCACAAGGCCGGCGTCGCCATGGACCGGATCGTCGTGGCCCTCGGCATCCTGATGATCGCGCTGACCCTCTACGTGGCCGTGACCTCCTCGCCGCCCGTCGGCGAGGCGATGCGCAACGCCGTCCTGCCCGACGACATCAGCATCCTGGCCATCACCACGCTGATCGGCGGCACGATCGGCGGCTACATCGTGTACGCCGGCGCGCACCGCCTGCTCGACTCCGACGTCTCCGGCCCCGAGCGGGTCCGGGAGATCACCCGCTCGTCGGTGACCGGCATCGTGATCACCGGCGTGATGCGGGTCGTGCTGTTCCTGGCCATCCTCGGCGTCGTCGCGGGCGGTGCGTCCCTCGACCCCAGCAACCAGACGGCGTCCGCGTTCGAGAGCGCCGCGGGCGAGGTCGGCATGCGGGTCTTCGGCGTCGTGCTGTGGGCGGCCGCGATCACCAGCATCATCGGCGCCTCCTACACCTCGGTCAGCTTCGTGACCTCCCGCGAGCGCACCAGCGAGCGCGTGCGCACCCTGCTCGTGGTCGGCTTCATCGTCGTCACCGGCGCTGCCTTCGTCGCGGTCGGCACGCCGCCGACCACCCTGCTGGTCTTCGCCGGCGCCTTCAACGGGATCCTGCTGCCGGTGGGGATCGGGGTGCTGCTCTGGGTCGCCTGGGCCCGCACCGACCTGCTGCGCGGCTACGCCTACCCGCGCTGGCTGCTCGTCGTCGGCAGCGCGGCGTGGCTGGTCACGCTCTACCTCGCGGTCCAGTCGATCGGTCCGGTGCTCGACCTCTTCGGCTGAGGACGTGCCCGTCAGCCCTGCTGGTTGACGTGCTCGGTCATCGTGCGCAGGGTCTGCTGCAGGATCGCGAACTCCGGCTCGCTCAACCCCATCGCGGCCTTCATGTCGCACTGGATCTGGGTCGCGTGGCGGCGCAGGCCGTCGCCGTGCTCGGTGAGGGCGACCTCGACGTAGCGCTCGTCGGTCTGGGCGCGGCGCCGGGTGAGCAGGCCGTTGGCCTCCATCCGGCGCAGCAGCGGGGTCAGCGTGCCGTGGTCGAGGGAGAGATCCTCGGCGATCTCGCGGACGGTGCAGTCGCCGCGCTCCCACAAGACGATCAGCACGAGGTACTGCGGGTACGTCAGCCCGAGCCTCCTCAGCGCCGGGCGGTAGGCCCCGGTCACCGCTCGGGAGGCGGCGTACAGGTCGAAGCACAGCTGCGACGACAGCGGGGGTGCGTCCTCATCGGCCATGCCGCCATGGATACACCAGGAGTGGGTACCTGTTCCACAAGCAACTTGCACACAAGTCGAGCGCGGCCGGGATCGCGTCCTTTCTCACGAGAGTCACCCATGAACTCCACGCTCGCGCACGACCCCGTACAGCACACGCTGGAGGGCTCGCTGCTGGCCTCCGCGCAAGGCGACGCCGCGGCGTTCGCCCGGCTCTACGACGCGCTCGCACCGCGTGTGTACGGCGTCGTGCTGCGCGTCGTGCGCGACCCGCACCAGGCTGAGGAGGTCGCCCAGGAGGTGCTCCTCCAGGTGTGGCAGAGCGCGAGCACGTTCGACCCGGCGCGCGGCTCGGCCCGTGCCTGGGTGCTGACGCTGGCCCACCGCCGGGCCGTCGACCGCGTGCGCTCCAGCGCTGCCGTACGACGGCGCGACACCGACCACGTCGTCGCCACCGACCCGACGCTGGTCAGCCCGGCGGACTCCACGGGCGACGCCGTCCAGTCCTCGTTCGAGGCGACCATGGTCCGCTCCGCGCTCGATGCCCTCGCCCCGCTCCAGCGCCAGGCCATCGAGCTGGCCTACTTCGGCGGGCACACCCACGCCGAGGTGTCACACCTGCTGCGGATCCCGCTCGGGACGGCCAAGAGCCGGATCCGCGACGGCCTCCTGCGGTTGCGCGCGGCGCTCTCCCCGCTGATCGCCGAGCCGGCCTGATCAGCTCGACGCGTAGGGCCTGAGTCCGATGCCGCGCCAACGCTTCATCGGGCCCGGAGCGAGCCGGAGCACGGACAACGACCGGTAGCCGCCGCCGTCGTACAGCGCATCGAGCACGCAGCCCCGCTTGGCCCGGCCGAGGTACCGGGCCAGCTCAGGGTCGCGCCGGCCGAAGCACCGGCCGATGCTCAGGAAGGCGCCGTCGTTGCGCAGCGCGAAGAGCCGCTCGACCACTCGATCGGTGCCCCAGCGGGCGGCGGGCACCGGCTGGCCGTCGTCCACCGCTCCGGCCAGCGTGCGAGCGGCGAACCCCGGCTTCGAGATGCCCTGCGGGGAGCCGGTACGACGCGTTGCGCACCGACCGGCCCCGGTCGTCGTAGCAGGAGCCGAGACCGCCCAGCTTGCGCGGCACGCGGTAGAAGCGGAGGTCGGAGCAGAACGGGGCCTCGTGACCGCCGAGCACCAGGGGCGCCGTCCAGCGACCGGATCGCTGCACCGCGATCGAGTGGGCGCCACCCGAGGGGCAGGCACCGAACATGCCGACGTTGGTGAGGCGAGCGAACCCGTCAGCACGCCAACGCTTGACCACCGCGGTGGCCGAGGACCGGCACTCGGGTGCCCCGCCGGACGCCCGCCACAGCCGGGTCAGCTCGGCCCGGACGAACCTGCGGAACGACGGCGAGGTCGCGCCGAGGCGGCCGACCGTGTCGAGGTGGATGGTGCGGCCCTCGCCGGAGTAGGTCACCACGCGGGGCTGGCCGGCCGCAGCCTGGGCCGACACCACCGAGGCACCCGACAGCACGAGCAACGGGACGAGAGCCGCTACGGCGGCGCGGCGAAGGCTGGTCACATCGAGGGATCCTAGGGCGTGGCAGGCGTGGCTCGCGTCCTCGCGCGCCGTCAGTGCTTCTCGGCCACGATCCGCCAGTTGAGGTCGGCGATCTTGGCCCGCTCGGCCTCGGTCCAGGCCTGGCCGCCGCGCTGGAGCAGGTCGAGCGACTCCTCGATCCAGGCCGGGGCGACGCGGATCTTCTCCAGGGCACGGACCAGCCGGCGTCCGCGCAGGATCAGGTCGCGCTTCTGCTCCGCGAGCGGCCAGGCCTCGCTCTTCGAGGGGGCCGAGAGCACGATGTGGAAGCCGGCCCGCTCCAGCGCCGCGCAGACGTCGGCCGGGTACATCGACTGCGTCGCGGCGAGCGTGGGCAGGAAGAGCCGGTGGAGCGCCACGTGCTCCTCGTTCTTCCAGTCGAAGAACGGCGTCAGCAGGTACTCCGAGCAGGCGTAGCGCGAGCCCGGCTTGAGCACCCGGTACATCTCCCGTGCGTGCGCGTCGAGCTCCTCCTTCTTGAAGAAGGGCCACACGGCCTGGAAGGAGAAGCAGCCGTCGAAGGTCTCGTCGGGGTAGTCGAGCGGGTCGTGGTGGTTGCCGACCTTGAAGTGGAGCCGGTCGCTCATGCCCGTCCGGCGGGCCCAGTCGATGCCGTTCTGCACCTGGTCGGGGTCGATGTTGTAGCCGGAGACCTGGCCGCCGGTCAGGGTGGCGAGGTGGTGGGCGATCCGGCCGCGGCCGCAGCCCATGTCGAGCAGGTGCGAGCCGGCCGGGTCCGAGAGGTGCAGCTCGCCGAGGACGGCGCGCTCGGTGAGCAGCTGGTTGCCGTAGAGGCCCTGGTCCTCGTCGAGCATCGGCGGGATGTAGAGCTTCTCCAGGTCGAAGACCGAGAGCATGTTGTTGAGGACCTTGTAGTAGTCGGCGACGGCCCGGGTCTCGTCGGCGGTCTCGGTCGGCTCGCCGGCCTGCATCCGCTGGAAGAAGCGGTAGGCGTCGATGCAGGCCTGCTTGTCCTCGGCCGGCAGCGTGGCCAGCCGCTTCAGCCCGGTCGCTGAGGTCTTGATCCGGTACCAATCCACGAACGGGACCTTCCTGTGGCAGGTCTGCCGAGTCCTGTGCCGAGCCTGCGGCGGGTCCGTGGAACCTAACGCACTCGCCGGCCGTGTGGGCGGATACGGCAGGCTGGCCGCATGACCCCGACGCAGGAGGGCCGCGAGGCGGACGGGCCCGAGCCCGAAGGTCGCGGCGAGCGCCTCGCGACCTGGCTCGAGGGGCTGGGCCTGGTGCCCCACCTGGCCACGGCCGGCCTGCCGACGGTGGAGCGCGACGCCGCGGGCCGCGCCGTGTGGACCGACCCCTCCACCGACGAGCCGCTCAGCGACGAGCGCCTCGAGGACCTCGAGCAGCTGCTGCGCCAGCAGGGCTCCGACCCCCGGTACGCCGTACCGGTGCCGCTGCTGCAGCTCGCCCGGCTGGCGCGGGTGCGCGAAGAGCTGCTGGCCAGCCGCTGGTACACCTACGAGAGCCTCGCCGAGCTGCGCGGCACGTCGGTCAACGCCACGCGCTTCGCCGTGGTCAAGGCCGCCGGCGATAACCGGCTGCTCCTGGTCGTCGACCACCAGCGCTCGCTGGTCCCGGCCTTCCAGCTCGACGACGTCGGCCATCCGCGGGAGGATCTCGCCCCCGTGCTGCGGCCGCTGCTGGCCGCCGGCATGGACCCCTGGCGGGCCTGGGGCTGGCTCACCCAGCCCGCCGCGCTGCTCGGCGGCCAGGTGCCCGAGCGGGCCGCTGCCGACCCCGACCTGCACGCCGTGGTCAGCCACGCCGCCGTACGCCTGGCGGAGCGGGTCGCCGACCGGTCCTGACCCGCCGTCCGTGGCCCTGCTCCCGCGACCGGGCTGGCGCCGTAGTCGCGGCGCGATGGCCGCGCGAGGCATCCAGGAGTACCGTCGCAGACAGTTCATCCTGGTCCAGGACCCCGACCAGCAGCCGGTGCACACAGGCGAGGCGGGGTCGAGATGGGGCGAGCAGACGGCACGGCCAGGTCGTCCGTGCCCTGCACCGACGAGCAGCGGCGTCACCTCGGCGAGGTCCTGGCGGCGATGGCCGCTCGGTCGGTCGCGGCGGTCGAGGAGCTCTACGACCTCTTCGGCGATCCCGTCTGGCGCGCGAGCCTGGTCGTGTCCGGCGACCTGGTCCGAGCCGGGCAGGCGACGGTCCTCACCTTCGACGCCGCCTGGCGCTCACCCGCCTCCATCCCGCGGGACCCCGCTGCCGCGCGCCGCTGGCTGCTGCGGACTGCGTGCCGCGCGTGCGAGGAGCTGGCCGCGCTCGACGCGACGTGCTCCTGCCTACCGGTCGGCGTGGAGGACGCTGGGACCGCCGTGACCGCAGCGGGGTCCGCGAACAGCGAGACGGGTCAGACCTTGCCGCGCAGGATGCGCTTGAAGTAGGTGACCGGGAGGCCGTAGCGGTCGGCCAGCCACGTGACCCGTCGGGGGCGGACGAGGTCGGGGAAGGGCACCGACGGGGTCAGCTCTCCGTCGCGGTCGACCTCGACCAGCATCAGCTTGTGCCGGGCGACCGTGATCGGCATGACGGTGTAGCCGTCGTACTCCTGGAGGTCGGCGGGGTCGTCGGCCGCGATGTTGGCGGCCAGGACCGCGACCTGCTTGCGCAACCCGCCGCCCGAGGGCGGGGTCCTCAGGTCGGCGACGTCGCCCAGCGACCAGACCGCGGGGTGGCGCCGGTGGCGCATCGTCCGGGGGTCGACGTCGACCAGCCCGGCATCCGTCGCACCGGCCAGGTCGCTCTCCGCGATCCAGCGCGGGGCCCGGTAGTGCGGGACGACGTGGGCGTAGGCGACGTCGTCGAGGTCGTGGTCGCCGCCGGGCGTGGTCACCCGGACCCGCCGCGCGTCGCCGTCGAGGTCGACGACCCGCGCGTCGCGCAGCACCTGCACGCCGTACGTCGTCAGGGTCTCCTCCAGCCGCCGGTCGGCCTTCGGCACGCCGAGGGGCGACAACCGCGGCAGCACGAGGTGGACCTCGAGGTCACCCAGCACCCCGGCGCGCCGCCAGTGGTCGCAGGCCAGGAACAGCGGCTTGAGGGCGGTCGCGCCGCAGGGCGCCGGCTCGGGCGGCATCGTGAAGACCACCCGACCCGCGGTCAGGTCGCGCAGCGCCGGCCACACCCGGGGCGCGCTCTCGACGACGAACGTCGACCCGGCCCAGCCGGTTGCGTAGGCCTCAGCCAGGCCGGGGGTGGCGTCCCAGTCCTCCTCGAGCCCGGTGGCCAGGACCAGCGTGGTGCAGCCGATCCGGCGCCCGTCGCGCGTCACCACGCTGGGCCCGTCGGTGTGATCGGGGCCGCCGGTCTCGACCGCCACCACCTGGTCCTGGATCCACGTGCACCCCTCCGGCATGACCGAGGCCGCGGGCCGCTCGAGCGAGGCCATCGTCGCCTGGCCGGCTCCGACGTAGTTGAGCAGCGGGCGGTAGCGGTGCACCGACTCCGACTCCACGACCACGACGTCCTGGGCGCCGTCGCGGAGCAGCCGCGCGGCCAACGAGATCCCGGCGTTGCCGCCTCCGACGATCACGGTCTCGTGGTGGTCCATGGCGTTCCTCCCGGTAGGTCGCTGCTGGTCCCCCGAACCTAGCCGTGCGACCCAGCCCCCTCAGCCGCGGTGCACGCGGGGGCCGTAGGCCAGGTCGTCGGCGATCCTGCCGTCCCGGAGGACGTCATCGGCGTAGAGCCGGTCGCCCCGGGTCACGGCGGTGCCGAACCCGACCCGCACCCACCGCGGGTCCTTGAGGCACGCCCGCGGGACCACCGCGACCACGGAGTCGCTCCGGTAGTCGATCCGGGTGCGCAGCCCGTCGCAGGCCTGGTTGCGGCCGGGGGTGTGCCAGGAGCGGTCACCCTGCCAGTTCTTGCCCTGGACGTAGATGCTCAGGTCGGCGCGCCCCCGGTCGGTGCGGAAGGCCAGCGCGTGGAAGGCGTCGGCCCCGTTCGGTCGGCTGAGCCGGGCCAGCCGGACGGCGACCCGGATGCTGTCCGTGCCGTGGGTGACCCGCATCCGCAGCGCGTCCCCCTCGCGACGAGCGGTCACCACGCGTTGCGGCCCCTCAGCGTTCGTCGACACGGAGACGACGTCGCGCCCGGCGTCCCGGGTCGTGGTCGACTCCGCGGCAGCCGGACCCACCGACGCGAGCAGGGCCAGGGCGGACAGGGACGAGACGGACAGAAGAAGGCGACGACCGGACATGAGTGCTCCCCTTGGGCATGGCGGCCCGGGGTTCCGGGCCGAGTGGCTCGACGCTAGGCGCGACGGCGGGGCGGGCTGGAGCGCCGAACTACTCGTCCTGCGCTGAGCCCTGCTACTCACCTCCCGTCGGTCGACAAGCCGTGACAGGTGTCATGGGCAGGTCGTGACAACTCCACCAGGGTCCCGGGCTCGCGTCGGCGCAGGCTGGAGCCATGACCACACCAGCACTCCAGGCCACCGGCCTGACGAAGCGGTTCCGGGGCCAGGGCGGCGAGACCATCACCGCGGTCGACGGCATCGACCTGACCATCGGCTCCGGCGAGATCGTCGCCTTCCTCGGCCCCAACGGCGCCGGCAAGACCACCACCGTCGACATGTTCCTCGGACTGACGGCCCCCACCAGCGGCACGATCGAGGTGTACGGCGTGACGCCGCACCGCGCGGTCGTGGACGGTCGGGTCTCGGCCGTGATGCAGACCGGGGGCCTGCTGCCCGACTTCACGGTGCGCGAGACGATCCGGGCCATCGCCGCGCTGCACGGGCGGCCCGAGCGGGTCGACGTCGTCGTCGAGCGCGCCGGGCTCGGCCGGCTCGCCGACCGGCTGGTGAAGGCCTGCTCGGGCGGTGAGCAGCAGCGGCTGAAGTTCGCGCTGGCGCTCGTGCCCGACCCGGACCTGGTGATCCTCGACGAGCCGACGACCGGCATGGACGTGGGTGCGCGCCAGGAGTTCTGGGACACCATGCGCGCCGACGCCGCCGACGGCCGCACCATCGTCTTCGCGACCCACTACCTCGCCGAGGCCGACGCGTTCGCCGACCGCACCGTGCTGATGGCCGAGGGTCGGATCAGGGCCGACGGCCCGACGGCCGAGGTGCGGGCGGCGTACGGCGGCCAGACGATGACCCTCCGCCCGCCGGCCGAGGTCGTCGGGGTCGGCGGCATCGACCCGGCCTGGCTCGCCGAGGTGCGCCGCGCCGTCGCTCCCCTCGGCATCACCGACCTCGAGGTCTCCAGCGCCAGCCTCGAGGCCGCCTTCCTGGCTCTCACCGGCGCCCCCGTCCAGGCCGAGGAGGCCCTGTCGTGAGCACGACGACGATCACCACCAAGGACAAGGACACCGGCGCGACAGGCACCGCGACCACCGCACGACGTACGCCGCGGCCGATCGCCGTCGCGTACGCCGGCCTCGACCTGAAGCGCCAGCTGCGCGACAAGGTCGGCATGTTCTTCGTCGTGGCCCTGCCGGCGTTCCTGTTCTTCGTCTTCGGCATCGGTGACGACGAGGCGTACGGCAGCGCCAACGTCGCGATGTACGTGATGGTCTCGATGGCGGCGTACGGCGCGGTCACGGCCACCACGACCGTCGCCGGGGCGGCGGCCACCGAGCAGACCATGGGGTGGGGTCGCCAGGTCGCGCTGACGCCGCTGTCGCCGTGGGCCTTCGTGGCGATCAAGACGGCGGTGGCGATGCTGGTCGCGGCCGTGCCGATCGCGCTGATCTACGCCATCGGAGCCGCCACCGGCTCGTCGGGCAACGCGTTCGACTGGCTGGCGAGCGCCGCCATCGTGTGGGTCGGCTCCGCCCTGTTCGCGGTCTACGGCCTGGCGGTGTGCCTGATCTTCAAGGGTGAGAACGCCGCCGGCATCGCATCGGGGCTGATCGTCATCATGAGCTTCCTCGGCAACGTCTTCACGCCGATGGACGGCCTGATCCTCGAGCTCGGCCGCTTCACGCCGCTCTACGGGTACGCCGGGCTCGCGCGCTACCCGATCTCGGAGGGCTACCTGCCGATCGACGCGGGCCACGACCCGGTGTGGCTGCTGCTCGCTAACGTGGGCGCGTGGACGGTGATCTTCGCGGTGCTGGCGGTGTGGGGGCTGCGCCGTCGCCGGGAGCGGGTGTGACCCCTCCACTGGCTGACGTCGCCGCCACCCGCTCCCCCTGGGAGCGGTGGGCGTGGGTGATCGCGGCGATCTGGCTGGTCTTCCTCGCCTACCCGGTGATCGAGACCTTCCAGGCCGAGGCGTCGGCCCCGCTCCAGGGGCTCACGCTGACGCTGATCGCGGCGTTCGCGGTCATCTACCTGCTCGGGTGGAGCGTGTGGCGCGAGCACGCGGTGATCATCTGGTTCGCCATGCTGGCGCTCGGCCTGGGGACGGTGCCGGTGATCGGCATCGAGGCCATCGGGCTGACGCCCTTCCTCGGGGCGTTCTCCGCGCTGATGGTGCCGGCCCCGTGGTGGAAGGGGACCACGGTCGTCAGCGCCCTGCTGCCTGTCCTCTCGCTGATCGGCGGCGACTTCCCGGCGTTCTTCTTCCTGATGGTGTGGCCCCTCATCGGGTTCTTCACGGCGATGCGGGTCTTCGCCGAGCTGGAGAGGCAGTCCGAGGACGCCCGGGCGGAGACGGCGCTGGTGGCCGAGCGCGACCGGGTCGCCCGCGACGTGCACGACGTCCTGGGCCACTCGCTGACGGCGCTGTCGATCAAGGCCGAGCTGGCCGCGCGACTGATCGAGGTCGACCCCGCGCGGGCCCGGGTCGAGCTCGAGTCGATCCAGGAGACGGCCCGGCAGGCGCTGGCGGAGGTCCGCTCGACCGTGGGTGGTCTGCGGGCCGCCAACCTCGAGGCCGAGCTGAGCGCTGCGCCGCGCGTGCTGGCCGACGCCGGCATCGAGACGCGCTTGGTCGGCAGCGTCGCCGACACCGACCCGCGCCACCGCACGCTCCTGGCCTGGGTGCTGCGGGAGTCGGTGACCAACGTGGTCCGCCACGCCCGTGCGTCGACGGTCTCGATCGAGCTCTCGCCCACCGGTCTGGTCGTCACCGACGACGGCGCCGGCTTCGAGTCGGACGCCGGCCACGACGGCAACGGGCTGCGCGGCATGCGCGAGCGCGTGTCGGCGGCCGGTGGCACGCTCCAGCTGTCGGGGGCCGCCGGGACCCGCGTGGAGGTCGTGCTGCCGTGATCCGCGTCCTGCTGGCGGACGACCAGGCGCTGGTCCGCGGCGCCCTCGCCGCCCTGCTCGACCTCGAGCCCGACCTCGAGGTCGTCGCCCAGGTCGGCCGCGGCGACGAGGTCGTGGCCGCCGCGCTCTCCTCGCGGGCCGAGGTGTGCCTGCTCGACATCGAGATGCCGGGCCTCACCGGTCTCGAGGTGGCCGAGCAGCTGCGCGCCGAGCTGCCGGCCGTGCGGTCGCTGATCGTGACCACGTTCGGCCGCCCGGGCTACGTACGCCGCGCCCTCGACGCCGGCGCCGCCGGCTTCCTGATCAAGGACACCCCTGCTCGCGAGCTCGCCGACGCCGTACGCCGCGTGCACGCCGGCCTGCGCGTCGTCGACCCCGACCTGGCGGCGGAGTCGCTCATGTCTGGCCCCTCGCCGCTCACCGCCCGCGAGGCGGAGATCCTGCAGCTCGCGCTCGACGGCTCGCCCGTCGCGGTGATCGCCGCCCGCGCCCACCTCTCCCTCGGCACCACCCGCAACCACCTGTCCGCTGCGATCGGCAAGACCGGCGCCTCGACCCGGGGCGAGGCGGCGCAGGTGGCGCAGGCGAACGGGTGGATCTGAGGCGACCATCACGGTCACCGAGCTGGCGGGGCACGACCGTGATCGGGCACCGAAGCGACGCCCACGCGTCGTCGGCGGCGACTCGGCTGACCGGACCAGCGTTCAGCAACTCGGACAGCGCTGCCGATGCGTCGAGCACGATCACCGGCGGGCGCGCTCCTGCTGGGTTCTCGGCGCGCCGGGATCGTTCTTGTCGCGTGTGACAAGCGCTTGTCACACGGGATCTGGCGCAGTCCGGCCCGCACCACGAAGCAACCGGGCCCCCGAAATGCACGAAGCCGCAGGTCAACGATCTGACCTGCGGCTTCGATGTCTTGCGCGCCTGTAGGGATTCGAACCCCAAACCTTCTGATCCGTAGTCAGATGCTCTATCCGTTGAGCTACAGGCGCCCGCTGCTCGCGAGCAACCCGACGAGGATAGCCGACCTGCAGGGACGGGTGAAATCGGCCTGGGGAGCGACGCGAGGCGGGGCGTCGGGGCCCGGCGTGGTGCGCGATGCTGGCCCTCCCCCACCTGAGGAGCACACCCGCATGAGCCTGGTCCGTGACATCTGGGGCAGTGCGCTGCGCCTGCCGACGCCGGTGCAGGTGTGGGTCTTCGTGGTGCTGATGCCGGTCAACCTCGCCGCGCTGGTCGTGGTCGGGCAGCCGTGGGGGGTCGTCGTCGCCGTGCTCGCGGTGGGGGCGCTGGCGGTCAACGGCGTGGTGATGGTCCGCGACCGCGGATTCAGCCTCGCGATGGCGCTGCCGCACGTGGTGCTCTGGATCCCGTTGCTCGGCGTGCTGGCCTACCTGCTGCTGGGGCACGACGACGTCGGCGGCGGGTACGCGGCGTACCTGCTCGTGCTGCTGGTGGTCGACGCGATCTCGCTGTACTTCGACGTGCCCGACTCCCGGGCCTGGCTGGGCGGCGAGCGCGACACGTTCTGAGGCCGT